>NZ_QKQV01000009.1 GCF_003233725.1 Mesonia sp. K7 | reverse complement strand
TTTCATCAAAAAACAATTACTATTTTTAATAATGAAATAAATGTTTAATAACGGTCAACTCTATTCAGGGAAGTTCATTTCCCATGTTTATCCTTATCAAGAAAATAAAGCAGCTCTAGGACTGAATATTTTAGAGTATGACCTTTCCAAAGAAGAGGCTCTACGATCTATGAACAATAAAATCATGTTTTTTGCGGGACCTATTCCTTTAAAACAAGGAGGTGAAGGAATTGTAGGAAGAATGCCTGTTTTTATAGGTAATGAATTTTGGGGGTTTTCTGCTGTGATCATCAAAGAAGATGAGCTTTTAAATACAATTGGAGTAGAAAAACTTCCCGAAATGGACCTGAGCTTTAAAATTGCAAAGGTTGATAAAATATCTGGAGAAGAGAACTTTTTTTATTCTGTAGGAAAAAAATTTGATGTTCAAGAAGCGGAAAGTGTTTTTATTGAAGACGGAAATTGGAATATGTATGTTTATTCCCAGAAAAAAGATGTTATCATAAATACACTATGGCCATTGATTCTTTCCGCAATAATCATATCTTTTTTTATAAGTTTTGTTATTGTAAATATCTTAAAACGCCCCGCTAAACTTCAACAACTAGTTAATGTTCAAAACAAAAAAATACTGGATACCGAGGCGAAGTTCAAAACCATCTTTGATAGGTCACCTATAGGTATAGTGCATATTTTTTCTGAAAATAGTCATTTTATTGATGTTAACCAACACTTTTTATCGCTGCTTGGTTATGAAAAACAAGAATTAGAACAATACAACTTTAAAGATTTTTGGGTAGATAAGGCAGCTTTAGACACTTTACTTGCTGAAAAGAATAAAATAGAGACTTCATTTTTTAAAAAAGATGGGAGTCAAATTCAAGTGAGAGTGGCAATTACCTATTTGAGAGATAAAAATAAAGATTCGTATATCTCAACCATAGAAGATGTTACCAAGATAAACGAGGCATTAGCAGATGTAAAAAAATTACAATCCCAAATGCAAATGGCTATTCAAATAGCACAATTGGGCTATTGGGAGTGGAGTGTAGAAACCGATGACGTGTTGTGGTCTCCTACATTGTATGAAATATTTAAAATTCCAAAAGATACAGAGATCTCGCCAGAACTAATTACTTCTAAAATTCACCCAGCAGACAGAGAAAGATATATTGAAAGTTTAAAAAGTTTATTAAATGGAGAGCAAGTAGAACCTTACGAGGCTAAATTATTAGACCCCAATAATCAACTAATCCATGTGTTAGGTCATTTAGAAAGTGAGAAGAATATAAATGGTGAGGTGACCAAAATTAAAGGAACTTTAATAGATATAAGTAGTGAAAAGAGAATACAAGAAGAGCTGGACCAATCTTATGATGTAGTGCTCGAGCAAAACAAACGCCTCATTAACTTTTCTTATATTGTCTCCCATAACTTACGATCTCATGCGAGTAATATAAAGTCTATTTCACATATCTTATCAGAAATACCTCACTCAAGCGAGCAAGGAGAAATGTTTGAAATGCTTTTATCGGTAACACAAGCTTTAGATGATACTTTATATGATCTGAATGACGTGGTAAACCTTCAGAAAATAGCTTTTATTTCAAAAGAAGAATTACTGATAAAGAAATACATCAATCGTGTATTGAATACTCTAGAGCCCGAAATTATCGATAAAAAAACCGAAATCACAGTCAATATACCTAAAGATCAAAGAATCAATTTTAATCCTTCGTATTTTGAAAGTATTTTGCTTAACTTTATATCAAACGCCGTAAAATATAAACATCCAGATCGGCTTTCAAAAATTCAAATCAATTATCTTGAAAAGCAGGGTAAAAAAGTAATTGAGATAAAAGATAATGGTATAGGGATAGACCTAAATAAAAACAGAGATAAGCTTTTTGGAATGTATAAAACTTTTACAAAAAATCCTGATTCTCGTGGTTTAGGGCTTTTTATCAGTAAAAGTCAGATGGAAGCTTTGGGTGGTAAAATTGAAGTCGAAAGTAAATTAGGAGAAGGAAGTACCTTTAGGTTAATTTTCAAATGATATGGTAACCATTTGTATTATAGATGATGACAAAATTTACCAAACACTTTTAAAGAAAACCATTTTAAGAGTTGATGATAAAGTGTCGGTAAGTTCTTTTTATAATGGTTTAGAAGCTTTCGAATATTTTAAAGCTTATAATTTTAATTACGAAATTATTCTGATAGATATTAATATGCCAATTATGGATGGATGGGAACTAATAGAGGCGTGTGAAGGTATGTGTGAGCGTCATGAAAATCCACCTAAAATTTACATAGCAACTTCTTCTATTTATGAAGAAGATCGACAAAAAGCCAGAACCTATGCTTTTGTAAAAGGATATATAACCAAACCCATTACTACAAAAAAAATCGAAGAAATTTTACATTAAAACAAAAAACCCCGACCGAAAGGTCGAGGTTTCTGCGGTGGTGCCTCCAGGAATCGAACCAGGGACACAAGGATTTTCAGTCCTTTGCTCTACCAACTGAGCTAAGGCACCAGTGCGTAATGCGGATGCAAATATAAATTCATTTTTATATTCTCACAAATAAAAATATAAAAAAAGTAAATTTGTCTTTTTAAATACAAGTTTTGGCAAACCTCATTATCGACATCGGGAATACCCAAATAAAATTGGCAATTTACCAAAATCACCAAATTCTGAATAAACAAATTGTTCAGAAAAGTGATTTTATAAAGAGTTTAGAAAATATTTTCAGTGAATATAAAATCACTCAGAGTATACTTTCTTCGGTCACAAATGTAACTGATGAAGCGATAAGTTTTTTAGAGAAAAACACCTCGCTTTTGCTTTTATCTGCAACAACACCTGTTTCTTTTCGTAATTTGTATAAAACACCAATAACTTTGGGAATAGATAGAATTGCATTAACCGCTGCCGCAGTAGAAAAATACCCTCAGCAAAATTGCTTGATTATAGATGCTGGTACTTGCATTACTTATGATTTGATCAATAAAAATAATGAATACCTTGGCGGCATTATTTCACCAGGTTTATTGATGAGAGCAAAAGCCATGCATCACTTTACCGATAAGTTGCCATTGGTAGATTTTCACGAAAGTGAAACGTTTTCTGAAAATATTGGAAAGACAACACAAGAAAATATTTGGTTGGGAGTTGTGAAAACAACCACCATAGAAATAGATGGTTTGATAGACGAATACCGACAAGATTTTTCAGATTTAACAGTTATTTTAACAGGAGGTGATGGCGAGTTCTTGTCTAATCGATTAAAAAATAGCATCTTTGCCGCCGATAATTTTCTGTTGGACGGTTTAAATTATATTTTAGAATTTAATACAAATAAATGATTAAAAAATTTGCATTAGTAGTTTTGCTGTTAGTTTCGGCAAATATCTTAGCCCAAGAAAACAATACCTCACCTTACTCTTTCTTTGGTTTGGGTTTAAATAAAGCCAATAATACAGTAGAAAATCGTTCGATGGGAGGTTTGGGAGTATTAGCAGACAGTATCCATCTAAATTTTCAAAACCCGGCGAGTTATGGTAGCTTACGACTCACCACATTCACTCTAGGAGCGACTAATACGCAAAAAACGGTAGAAGATACAAACGCAAAACAAAATACAGGAAGTACCAAATTTGATTATTTGGCTTTAGCTTTCCCTACAGGGAAACTGGGTTTTGGACTTGGGATGATGCCAAGATCTACAGTAGGTTACGAACAAAAAATAGAAACAGAAACTACAAGACAAACATTTGCTGGCGAAGGAGGTTTAAATAAGATTTTTTTAGCGGCAGGGTATCAAATAAAAGAAAACTTAAGAATTGGTGTTGAAGGAGGTTATAATTTTGGAAGAATAGATAATAAAAACCTTTTTTTTGAAAGCGACATACAATATGGTACTCAGGAAAAAAACTCATCAGAAATTAGAGGCTTTTCAGTCAATTTTGGATTGCAATACCAAAAACTTTTAAATTCAGGTTTAGAGGTTACAAGTTCTATAACCTATGCGCCAGAGACAAAGCTAAAAGTAGAAAACCAAAGAGAATTAGCAACAGTAGCAGCTTTATCAGGTTCTTCAGAATTAGAAATACAAACTTTAAATATAGTAGTAGCAGAAACAGAGCTTAGCCTACCTAGTCATTTTACGATTGGTGGAGGTCTTGGTAAACCAAGAGAGTGGTTTGCGGGCTTAGAATATGGTAGAAAATCTGAGGCTGATGTCAATAATACCACATTCAATTTTAATAATGTTACTTATGAAGCCGCATCAAGTTATCGTCTTGGGGGTTATTTTATTCCTAATTATAATGATATCACAAGTTACTTTAAAAGAGTGACTTATAGAGCTGGTTTTAGGTATGAAGAAACCGGTTTAAACATTAATAATACAGGGATAAATGAGTTTGGCATATCTTTTGGAGTTGGATTACCGGCTGGTGATTTCTTCTCTAATTTTAACCTAGGAGTAGAATACGGTCAGAGAGGCACGACAGAGAATAATTTAGTGAAAGAAAATTTTTACAACATCTCTTTAAGTCTCTCGTTTAACGACAAATGGTTTGTCAAAAGAAAATATAACTAATACCACAAACAACATAAATACAATGAAAACTAAATTTTTAATTTTATTAACAGGTTTCTTTTTAAGTGTAAGTTTGGCAAATGCACAAGCGAGTGTAGATTGTAACAGAGAAGTATCTTTATATGCTCAAAGTGCAAAAATTAAAGATTACAAGACTGCGAAACCTATTTATGATAAACTCATAAAAAATTGTCCAGATGCAAGCCTTGCAATATATCAGTACGGAGAACGTATGTTTAAGCAATTGGCTAAAGATGCATCTGATGATGAAAATCAAGAACAATATGCTAAAGCATTAATCGAAAACTATAAATTGAGATTAAAGCATTTTCCTAACGAAACCAAAGTAGGTGAAGCTTACGGAAGTATTGGTGAAGCGATGTACGATTTCGAATTAGGTACTACCGAAAAGCGTTTAGCCATGTTTGAAAAAGCTTGGAAAGAAGACGAAAAAAACTTTTCAGATCCAAGAGCTTTATACATATATTTCAATACCGTTATAGAACTTCAAGATGACGGTAAAAAAGACTTAAACGAAGTTTTTGAGCTATATGATGCTTTCACTAAAAAGATTGAAGAGCAAGAGATCCAGAGAGCTGCTGAAGCAGAACCACTTATCAAGAAACAAGAAGAAGGTACTACTTTAAACTCCTCTGAAACCAGAACTTTAAAAAATGCTGAAATTTATTTAACAAACTTCAGTAAAATTAAATCTGGTATCAACCAACTATTGGGTGAAAGAGCAGACTGTGAAAACTTAGTACCATTATACAATAAAGATTTTGAGGCTAAAAAAGGTGACGTAGAATGGTTAAAAAGAGCGGCGAGAAGACTTTCGGCCAAAGATTGTACAGAAGATCCATTGTTTTTCTCTTTGGTAGAAGCTTTACACGCAGCAGAACCTTCAGCAAAATCGGCTTTATACTTAGGTCAGTTGGCTGCTAAAGAAGGTAAGTCTTCAAAAGCTTTGGAGTACTTTAACCAATCGGCTGAGTTAGAAACAGACCCAATCGATAAAGCGAGAGTATATATGAAGATTGCAGGGAGCTATAAAAACAGCGGTAGTTTTTCTAACGCTAGAAACTATTACAGAAAAGCATTGGCTATACAACCTTCATTAGGAATTGCTTACCTACAAATTGCAAGTATGTATGCTTCTAGCGCCAACAACTGTGCAGAAACTACTTTCGATAAAAGAGCCGTTTACTGGTTGGCAGCAGACTATGCAGATAGAGCAGGAAGAGTTGACCCATCGTTAAAATCTACAGCAGCTCAGACAGCAGAGAGCTATAGAGGAAGAGCTCCACAAAAATCAGATATTTTCTCTTCGGGTAAACAAGGTCAAAGCATTAGCTTTAGCTGTTGGATTGGTGAGAGCGTAAAAGTGCCTAACATTCAATAATGTTTAAGTTACATACATATATTTTTAGAATTGTCACACTTTGTAGTGTGGCAATTCTTTTTTCTTGTCAAGATAAACTCAAACAAATGCGAAAGTGGGATGAAGAAATGCTCACGCCGCAAACTGTTGGTAAACACATCAATCTTTTTTATACCGATAGTGGTTACGTCAAAGCCAATTTACGCTCAAAAGTAACTCATGATTTCTCGCAATTAGAATTTGCTTATCGCGAATTTCCAGAAGGTCTTGAAGTCGATTTTTTCGATGACCAAGGCAAAAAAAATACCATCAAAGCCGATTATGCCATGATGTATCAAAACACCAATTTGGTAGATTTGCAGGGCAATGTGGTTGTCACTACAGCAGACAGTACCATCTTAAAAGCACAACAATTGTATTGGGACCAAACCCACAGTTGGGTCTTTTCGGATATCGATTATAATATCCGTCTCAATAATGGTGCTTTAAACGACGGCAAAGGTTTTGATGCCAATGAAAAATTTGATAAATTTAGCTCACGCTCAAACGTGGGTGTACAAATTATAAACGAAGAACCTGAATGAAAAAATTATACAAGTATTTCGAATACGCATACCTTTTTATAGCAGCACTTTTCACTTACGAAGCCATTACCAGTTGGTCGACCGATAGAAGTCACGCTTATTTATGTTTTGCTTTTGTAGCGGTTGCTATTTTTATGTTTTTTTTCAAACGTAATTTTAGAAGAAAAATGGAAGAGCGTAATAAAGACCAATAATGGATGTTGAGGTTGTCATAATTATTTGTAGCCTTATCCTTTCGGCATTTTTTTCCGGGATGGAAATTGCCTATGTATCCTCCAATAAAATACACATCGAGATAGAGAAAAAACAGAATAGTTTTATCTCAAAAATTTTAGCAAGACTTACCAAAAAACCTTCCAAATTTATTGCAACCATGTTGGTGGGCAATAATATCGCTTTGGTGGTTTACGGATTTTTTATGGGCGATTTATTGGTAAATTGGTTGGGCTCTTACCTTCCGGTGGAAAACAATATTTTGCATTACCTCGTTACCGACGGACTTATTTTTACGCAAACGCTCATTTCCACTTTAGTGATTTTGATGACGGCAGAATTTTTGCCTAAAGTGTTTTTTCAGATATATGCCAATACCTTTTTAAAGATTTTTGCGCTTCCTGCTTATTTCTTTTACATCCTGTTTAGCTTTATCTCGAGCTTTATCATTTGGGTTTCTGATATGGTGTTAAAGTTGTTTTTTAAAACCAAAGGCGACGAAGTGCAATTGGCTTTTTCTAAAGTAGAATTGGGCAATTACATCAACGAGCAGATGGATGGCGCCCAAGAAACCGAAAAAATAGACTCCGAGATACAGATTTTTAAAAATGCACTGGAATTTTTTGATATCAAAGCCCGTGAAGTAATGATTCCGCGAACGGAAATTATTGCGGTCAACCTGAATGAAACTCCAGAGAACCTTACCAAAATCTTCACCCAGACCGGATTAAGCAAAATATTGGTTTTTAAAGAAACCAACGATGATATTATCGGGTATGTCCATTCGTTCGATTTATTTAAAAAGCCCAAAGATATCCGCTCGATGATGCATTCGGTAGTTTATGTGCCAGAAACCATGCTCATCAATAAAGTACTCGATTTGCTGACCAAAAAACGAAGAAGTATTGCGGTGGTCATCGACGAATATGGCGGAACCAGCGGAATGATGACCGTAGAAGATATTGTAGAAGAACTTTTTGGCGAAATAGAAGATGAACACGATAGCGAGGCGTATATCGAAGAGAAAATGAGTGAAAACACGTTTAAGTTTTCTGCTCGCCTGGAAGTAGATTACATCAACGATACTTACAAACTCGATTTACCTGAAGGAGATCATTACGAAACACTTTCGGGAATGATTGTACACCACACCGAAGAAATCCCAGAAAAAGATGGTTTGGTCTATATCGAAAACTATAAAATCCAGATTCTGGAAGTATCTTCTTCAAAAATAGAATTGGTACAAGTACAAAAGATAAAGGATTGATATTTGTCATCCTTAACTTGATTCAGGATCTCAATGAAAACTAATTTTATTACTTGTGAATTATAACCCAAAATAAACCAATTTTTTCTACCAAAATAATTTTATAATTTTTACAATTATCTTATTTTCGCCCACTAAACTCATTTTGAGTTCTGTATAAAATTATAAAATAACCAGTTATACGATGGCAGTATTAAATAAAATAAGACAACGTTCGGTTTTCTTAATTATCATTATTGCATTGGCGCTTTTCTCTTTTGTGTTGGCCGATGTGATTAGAAGTGGTGGGTTTACCAAAACACAAAACAACATTGCAACCATTAATGGTGAAGAAATTAGTCAGAAAGATTTTGCGGCAAGAGTAGAGGCTTACCAGCAAAATTCTGGCGGAAGCATGACCACAGCTCAGGCAGTCAACCAAGTTTGGAATGCACAACTCAACCAAACCTTGTTAGACGAGCAAATAGATGAATTAGGAATTCAGGTTGGGGAAGACCAAATCAACGAGGCTTTAGAGCAACAATTTGGAAACAGTCCGGAGTTTATGAACAACGAAGGCTTTTTCGATCTAGGAAAGGTAAAAGAATATGTAGCCAATTTAGAAGCGACTTCTCCGCAAGCCTACGAGCAGTGGAAGAACGTAGAAAAGAACATCGAAAACCAAGCAAAATCGCGTATTTATTACAATATGGTGCGTGCAGGTGTTGGCGCAACGCTTATCGAAGGGGAGCAAATCCATAAAATGGAAAACGACAAAGTGAACTTTAACTTTGTGATGGTTCCTTATGAAAGTGCTGGTGAGATTGAGGTAAGTAAAGACGATATCCAAGCCTATTTAAACGACCATAAAGAGAAATACGAAGTTGAGGCAACAAGAGATATTCAATATGTATTTTTTGAGGAAACTGCTTCTACGAAAGACGAGAATGACACCAAAGCTGAATTGGAAAAACTCTTGAACGACAGAAAAGAGTTTAATGAAGTTTCAAAGATAAACGAAGACGTAAAAGGTTTCAGAACGACAGAGAACTTAGAGCAATATATTGCAGAAAATTCAGATTTGCCATACGAAGAGCGTTATTTGTTTAAAGATGAGTTGCCAACGGAAAATGCAGATAGAATTTTTGAAACTGCTCAAGGCGAAACTTACGGATCATACAGAGACCAAAATTTCTGGAAGGCGGTAAAAGTAACCGATGTAAAACAAATTCCAGATTCGGTACAAGTAAGACACATTTTATTGGCTTTTGAAGGCAGCCCAGTGAGCCAAGAAGTAACGAGAACTAAAGAACAAGCAGAAAAATTAGCCGATAGCTTGTTAACGGTCATCAAAAAAGACAAAGAGCAATTTGGTACCTTGGCGACTACTTACACCGACGATAGTTCAACAAAAGCTAAAAATGGTGAATTAGGTTGGGTAAACTATAGAAACGTGTCTTCTTCAAAATTTATGGATTACATTTTCGATACCGAAAGTAATGATTATGGGGTTATAGAAATGGAATATGGTTACCACATTGTAAACATCCAGGAGAGAAAGAATGTCCAAAAAGCAATTCAGGTAGCGACTATCGCAAAAGAAATTGAACCTTCAGAAGAAACAACCAATGATTTGTTTGCAACGACAACCAAGTTTGAAATTGCAGCCAAAGAAGGAAGTTTTACCGATGAAGCAAAAAAGAATAGTTATGAAGTAAGACCGGTAAAAGACATCAAAGCAATGGACGAATCTTTCCCAGGTATTGGTAATCAAAGAGGTATTGTTAAATGGGCATTTAACGAAGATACCGAAGTGGGTGATGTAAGCCGTTTTGACCTTAGTAATGGTTATGTCGTGGCACAAGTTACCGCTAAAAACAAGAAAGGCTTGATGAGTGTAGAAAGTGCTTCACCAACGGTTACACCAATCATCAGAAAAGAAAAACAAGCCGAAGCCATTATTAAAAAGATAGATACTTCAAAAACTTTGGGTGAGATCGCTTCTGTGAATGGAGTGAGCGTTCAAACCGCTTCACAAGTAAATATGTCTAATCCTGTTCTACCAGGCTCTACCAACGAACCAAAAGTCGTAGGAACAGCTTTCTATATGCCAAAAGGGAAAGTAAGCAAACCTATACAAGGTGAAAAAGGAGTTTTTGTCGTGGAAGTAACCAACAAAACCGAAGCAACAAAATTAGACACCTATAAAACAATCGCCAACAGAAAGTCTAAAGAACAAGCTGGCAAAGCGGTAAATAGACTTTTAGAAGCTTTAAAATCGAGCGCAGAAATAGAAGATAACAGAGCTACTTTCTATTAATAGAAGACTTTGTGTATAGAAATATAAAAAATTCCGCTTTAAGCGGAATTTTTTATGCACTTATTTTACCTGTAGATGAATATGATCATCGTGCCTAACAGCTTGACAACCTTGAAACCTTACCTTGCTATTTTGAATACCTATGCGTTGTTTTAAATGTGGTTCGATGATAACCTTCATAATAGAATCATTTCCTTAAAAGGAATTACAGTATGGTAACCTTTCTTAATAAAATAAGATTGTTGTTCTTGATTACCCGTAGCCAGGATAAAATCGCCGCCCCAAGCACCAAGACTTTTAATCGCTTTTGGGTAATCAGAAAAGAGCTGTTGCTTGATGGTTGGAAGTTCCAAAACCTCTGAGAGAATGATTTCGTGCTGTGTGATCAGGTTTTCAAATTCGCTCAAAGCAAGTACAGGGCTTAAAACCTCTTCAGAAATACGATTGATTTTTGTGATTGCCTCTTGCTTCGTCCTTGCATCTAATTGCTGATAATGCTTTATGGCTTCCCGACTATTCTTTTTTTGATTGAGGTACACAAAAAACAATTGATCAGAAAAATTTGGTCTAAACTCAGTCACTTCAATTTTTGGTTGTATGCCATTTCGTTGGTAGAAAATAGGTTGATCTATTCCAGCGCAAGCGATATCATAACCACTTCCTCCAAAAGTTTTTTCCAACAAAAGATAGGGGTTGATGTTGGCCCAAGTTGCCAAATTGTAGATGAGTGTAGATGAAGAGCCAAGTCCCCAGTTTTTGTCAAATTCTAAATGTGTGGTAAAATGATAACCTTTTTCACGGAAAAGAATAGGCTTGGCATCTAAAAGTACTTGAAGTATTTGTTGTAGCTGAAGCGAAAACTCATTTTTTTCGCTTTCAATTTCTATTGTTTGTGATGAAATCTTAAAAGTTGCCGAATTCCATTTTTGTTGTTGGGGTAAAAAACTTTCCCAAATGATAAATTGGTCTTTAAGCATTTCTACTTCAAGCGTTTGCCCCAATTTTGTAGGCAAGGCAATGGCTTTAGCATGGTCTAACACCAAATATTCTGCGGTAAGCAATAATTTGCCATTGGCTCTAAAGCACTTTTTGTTCATTACGTAAATTTTCTAAAGCTTCTACTACCGAACTGTGAGAAACAGGTCTGCTTTCAAAAAGTTTGACAATAGTGTTTTTTTCGCTCTCGGTTGCCTCAAACTGGTTTAAAATATTCATCAGGTGCATTTTCATATGTCCTTCTTGAATTCCCGTAGTAATCAAAGACTTTACGGCGGCAAAATTTTGTGCCAACCCAGCGACAGCAACAATTTGCATCAACTGTTTTGCGGTTGGGTTGCCCAACATTTCTAAAGCCAATTTAACCAACGGATGTAAACTCGTTAAGCCACCAACGGTTCCCAGAGCCAAAGGGATTTCTATTGAAAATATAAATTGATTGTTTTCGATACGGGCTTGTGTCAAGCTGCTGTAACTTCCGTTACGCGAAGCATAAGCGTGAACGCCAGCTTCTACGGCTCTAAAATCGTTTCCGGTAGCTAAAACAACAGCATCAATCCCATTCATAATGCCTTTGTTGTGTGTGACAGCTCGGTAAGGTTCAACTTTTGCAATTTGTACGGCTTTTACAAAATCCTGGGCAAACTTAAGCGAACTTTCTTTGTCGTCTAGCAACTGATCTGCCGGATAGTTTACTTCCGCGTAAGCGATACATTCCGGTACATAATTAGACAAAATACTCATGCTAATTTTAAGCAAGGGTTGTTCATCGGTATAGCCGAAACTGTTTTTGGCTTCTTGGTAAAGTTTTGCAGCAATTTCTTCTAAACAAGTGTTGATGAAATTGGCGCCCATGGCATCTAAAGTCTCAAATTTCGCTTCGATTTGATAATAATTTTCTAAGGCGTTGGTTTTATCGATCAGAGCCAACGAAAGCAAACCACCACCCCTTTTCTCCATGTTTTCGGTAATGGGTTTTAAGGTTTCGATAATGGCTGGCTTTGTTTCTTCGAAAAAAGTAGCCAAGGCTTCAGGGTTTCCGTAAAAAAAGAAATGTACGTGACCAATTTTGGTCGTGTTTTTTACTTTAGCAGAAAAACCACCACGTTTGCTCCAGAATTTAGCCGCATTACTGGCGGCAGCAATTACTGAACTTTCTTCGATGGTCATCGGCAACGTGTGAAAGTTTCCGTTGATGAGAAAATTGGGAGCGATCCCAAAAGGCAAATAAAAATTGCTGAGGGTATTTTCGGTAAACTCGTCGTGCAGTTTTTGGAGTTTCTGGTCTTCGTTCCAATACTGCTTTAATATTTTCTGGGCTTTTTCACTATCGTTAAAAAAAGTTTGGGTAAGCCAATCTATCTTTTGTTGTTTGTTGAATTTTGAAAATCCGGTAATCTCTTTCATAAAAAACGAAAATCTGTTGGGCAAAGATACAATTTGCGGTTTTATTCAGCTTAAAATTTATTTTTTCACTTCTAAGCCGGGTTCATTTATTAACAATTCCTTAGTATTTAACACACAAAATTACCTGTTTTTAAGGAAATTTTAGTAAACTTGAAATTTGAAAATTTAAACCTTTATGAAAAAATCGGTAATCTATCCTTCCTTTCTTTTTTTATTCCTTAGTTTTTATCTTTTACAGGCTCAAAATAAAAAAGTTACGTTAGGAGAGATATGGTCGGGAGAGTTTCAACAAGAGTACTTGCAATCACTACGATCATTAGACAACGGAAAAGAGTATGCCGTCCAAAATTTTGATAGAAGTACTAGAAATTTAAGCGTAGATGTTTACAGCTACGAAACAGGAAAAAAGACCAGAACGCTTATTTCTAGTAATGAAGTAAAAGAAATCACTTATATGCAAACCTATGCCTTAAGTGATGATGAAAACAAAATGTTAATAGGTACTGATGTTGAACCTATTTTTAGAAGATCTTCTAAAGGTGTTTATTTTGTGTATGATATTGCTTCTAAAAAAGTGACCAAAGTGGCCGATGAAAAAGTACAGTCACCACAGTTTTCGCCAGATGGTTCGAAAGTAGCTTATGTCTTCGAAAATAATATTTATGTAAAAGATTTAGGCAATGGAAATACACATCAAATCACTAAAGATGGTGTGGTAAATAAAATCATCAATGGTGTAACCGATTGGGTTTACGAAGAAGAATTTGCTTTTGTAAGGGCTTTTGCTTGGAATAAAACAGGAGATAAAATTGCCTATTTACGTTTTGACGAAACCGAAGTTCCGGAGTTTTCGATGGATATGTACGGAAGCTACGGTAATCAATTATATCCTGGGCAACACGTTTTTAAATACCCAAAAGCGGGAGAGAAAAATGCTGAAGTGCGTTTGTTTATTCACGATTTAGAAGCAAAAAAGACCAACGAAGTAGCGTTTGCAAAAGAGTATGAATACATCCCGAGAATCAAATGGACCAATGACGATAATGTGTTGAGTGTACATTTGATGAATCGTCACCAAAACGAACTTGATTTGGTGTTTGTAGATACCAAAACAAATCAGAGTAAAACCGTACTTTCTGAAAAAAACAAGGCTTATATCGATGTAACCGACAATCTTACTTTTTTAAACGACAATAGTTTTATCTGGACGAGCGAAAAAGACGGTTGGAATCACATTTACCATTACGATAAAAACGGAAAACTGATCAATCAAGTGACTGCTGGTGATTGGGAAGTGACACAGTATTACGGTTTTGATAAAAAAACAGGGCGTATTTTTTACCAAAGTACCGAAAACGGAAGTATTAACCGTGATGTGTTTAGCATTCGTGCCAATGGGAAAAATAAGGCAAAACTCACCCAAAAAACGGGAACCAACGATGCCGATTTTAGTGCTGATTTCACCTACTTTATCAACACCTTTTCAAATGCCACAACACCAAATGAGTTTACATTGGTAAGTTCTGATAACGGAAAAGTAGTACGTAAAATAAAAGATAACCAAGCATTGTTAGAGCATAATAAAGCTTATGGTTTCTCGCGAAAAGAATTTTCAACTATTCACATCAATGGAAACGATTTGAACATGTGGATGATCAAACCTACTGATTTTGATGAAAATAAAAAATACCCTATGCTCATGTACCAGTATTCTGGTCCAGGTTCGCAATCGGTAAGCAACACCTATTTTTCAACCAACGATTATTGGTATCAATTATTAGCAAATGAAGGTTACGTAGTCGTTTGTGTTGATGGAAGAGGAACTGGTTTTAAAGGAGCCGATTTCAAAAAACTTACGCAGAAAGAATTAGGGAAGTACGAACTCGAAGATCAGATTGATGCTGCCAAAGAATTAGGCGAAAGAAGTTATATCGACGAAAACCGTATCGGAATATGGGGTTGGAGTTACGGTGGTTTTATGTCTTCCAATGCGATTCTAAAAGGCAATGATGTTTTTAAAATGGCTATTGCAGTTGCTCCGGTAACGAGCTGGCGTTTTTACGATACCATTTACACCGAAAGATACATGACGACTCCGCAAGAAAATGCTTCGGGATATGATGACAATTCGCCAATCAATCACGTCGATAAACTCAAAGGGGCATATTTAATTGTCCACGGAAGTGCCGATGATAATGTACACGTACAAAATACCATGCAAATGATTGATGCTTTAATACAAGCCAACAAACAGTTTGATTGGGCGATCTATCCAGATAAAAACCACGGTATTTACGGAGGCAACACACGATTGCACCTCTATACCAAAATGACCAATTTTATTAAAGAAAACTTATAATCTAAAAAAGCATATGATGTCTACAACAAACACACCAAGCACTCGAAAAGAAATTTTCGGACACCCAGTAGGCTTATTTATATTATTCTTCACTGAAATGTGGGAACGTTTCAGTTACTACGGAATGCGAGGTATTCTCGTTTTATATATGGCTACCTCTGCAACCGCAATAGATCCAGGTTTGGGTTGGACAAATAAAGATGCTATTTGGCTTTATGGTTGGTATACCATGTTGGTCTATGTGGCGTCGATTCCTGGAGGATGGATTGCTGATAAATTTTTAGGACAGAAAAAAACAGTAATGTTGGGTGGAGTTTTACTCTGTTTCGGTCACGGAGTTTTGGCTATTCCACAAGATTGGGCTTTTTTCACCGGACTGATTCTTATTATCCTAGGAGTCGGAGGTTTAAAACCTAACATTTCGACCATGGTGGGTGGTTTGTATAAAGAAGGAGATATAAGACGCGATAGCGGATTTACAATCTTTTATATAGGAATTAATATTGGAGCCTTTTTAGCAAGCATTTCAGTAGGTTTGGTCGCTTATTATTATGGTTGGCATTATGGCTTTGGTCTGGCGGGAATAGGAATGTTGTTAGGACAAATTGTTTATGTGTGGGGGCAAAAGTATTTAAAAGGAGTAGGAGAATATACAGGGGGTAGTCAAGTTTCTGAAGCAGAAAGGGCAGCAGCTAAAAGACCACTCACCAAAATAGAGAAAGATAGAGTTATTGTATTACTGATTTCTTTCTTGATTGTAGTTGTGTTTTGGGGCGCCTTTGAACAGGCTGGAGGTTTGATGAACCTTTACACAGATGCCAAAGTAGATAGAACGATTGGTTTAAATTGGTTAGAAGAAATACCAGCAGCTGTATTTCAATCTTTAAATGCAGGCTATATTATTATTTTCGGAACTTTGGTAGGTGGTTTCTGGATATGGATGAAGAAAAAAGGAAAAGAAGCTTCTTCTTTATTTAAAATGGCAATAGGTACCATCATTATGGGGCTGGGCTATGTGTTTATGATGTTTGCCTCTCAAGAAGCAAGTGCCGAAGTTTTCGGTAAAGCTGCTATGGTTTGGATATTTTTAGCTTACCTATTTCATACTATTGGTGAATTATGTACATCTCCTGTGGCGCTATCTTTTATTACAAAATTGGCACCGTTAAAATATGCTTCAATTATGATGGGTGTGTATTTTGCAGCGACAGGTTTTGGAAATAAACTGGCAGGAAGTATTGGAGAATCAGCACAATTAGAGCCATATACATCGGAGATGATAGTAACGAAGCAGGAAGTTATGCCGTTTATGCAAAAAGACTCTATTGAAATAAAAAATGAAGAAAAGAAAGTTGTAAAGGTTTATGATTATCCAATTAATTTAGATAAAAACTTTAGTATAAAAAGTGAAGTCTACCTAGAAGGAGGGCAACTTGTATTTAATGAGCTAAACAGCACAAAAAAACTCAACTATCTTTTTGATATAGAAAATAATGACCGACTCGATGAGTTAAAAACATCCTTAGAGGAAAATAACATTACCTCATCTAATCCTTATCATGCAAATTTAGTTTTTGAAAAAGACAAAGATGCAGCACAAGTTATAAAAAATAGAGGTGATGGTAAAAATTATGGTGTTTCTTTTGTGTTGGAAGAAGAGCAAAGCGAGCAAGAGTATCAAACCTTTATGTGGTTAACCATCTTTACAGTAGCTTTTGGGTTACTTTTAATTCTTTTTCTTAAAAAACTGAAAAAACTAACTCACGGAGCAGAAGATAATGAAAGAAAGATTGATAATGACGAAAAAGATAATGAACCATACGAAATAGCAGATTCAGATATAAACGATAATATTTAATAATGAGCACAGATATTCAAAACTTATTTAAAGACAAAGTCTTAGGACATCCAGGAGGATTATTTGTTTTATTTTTTACCGAAATGTGGGAACGCTTTTCGTTTTACGGAATGCGCGTTTTATTGGTTAATTTCTTAACGATGGCAGCCATTGGCTATAATCCAGGTTGGGAATGGTCGGTAGAAAATGCGGGTGCCCTTTTTGGTACATATGCCATGCTTTTATACATCACACCTATTTTGGGAGGAATCATTGCCGATAAACTTACAGGGTATCGTTGGGCTGTTATCATTGGTGCGATTATTATGACTTTGGGTCATGCTTCTATGGCTTTAGAGACAGAACTCTCACTATACGTAGGTTTAGCTTTATTGGTTATCGGAACAGGTTTCTTTAAACCTAACATTACCTCTATCATTTCTGAAATGTATAAGAAGAATCCAGAGAAAAAAGACGGTGCATACACCATTTTTTATATGGGAGTTAATGCAGGGGCGTTCTTCGGAATGATGCTTTGTGGATATTTAGCCGAAAAAGTAGGTTGGTCTTATGGTTTTGGTCTCGCCGGAATCTTTATGTTGTTGGGAACACTTCAGTTTTGGTTCTCTGGTAATCTTTTTGGTAACATTGGTGCAAAACCAGCAAAAGTGGTAGAAATAGAAGATGTGCAGGATGCCGATAATTCAATCGCAGATTTAGAGGAAAAGGAAGTAGAAGAAAAACCAAATCCGTTTACGACTTTAGATAAAATACTCATTGTGATTTGTTCGATTATTGGTTTAGGCTACGCGATTAATGACCCGATGTCGAAAATTGCAAACATAGATATGTTCTCTGCCTTGCAAACGGGTGCTCTTGAAGGACAATACGTAGCTGTTTTAATAGGTTTAGGGCTGTTTTTGTTTTTAGTGATCAGTAGGATTTTTAGGTATTCTGCCATTGTAAGAGACAGAATGTTGGCTTTTATTATCTTCGCTTTTTTTACGGTCTTCTTTTGGTTGTCTTTTGAGCAAGGAGCATCATCATTAATTGTTTTTGCAAGAGATAACGTAGATAGAATGCTAAGCGGAAGTGCAGCAACTATTTTTAATATCGTCAACACATTACTCACGGTTATACCTTTACTAATCATCACATGGGTATTATACCTATTATGGAAAAAAACATTTAACAAAATACCTTACTCCAATATTGTGTTAGTGGTTTGTTTTGCTTTTATGTGGGTATTGGTAGGTTGGATGCTTAACAGAGATTATAACTCAAAAGCCTATGAAGTAAGTTATCGAGCAATCGAAACCACCACTACAAATGAAGCCGGTGAAGCAGTGACCAAATATGTGCCTGTCTCTGAAGAAACCCAAGTGGCCGATACCGATAAGGTAGTAGAGCGCACCGTTTCTATAGCAGAACCTATAGACTTAAGCGTAGGACAGCAGATCAATATGATTACTAAAGATAATGATGGAACTACTTATGCTTATCTTAGCGAAGAAAGACTAGCCATTGCAAGAGAAAACGGAAAAGCACTCGATAAAGATAACGGTGTGGTTCCAGCAACCGTACAAGAGATAAAAGAAAACGAAGTAGAAATTACAGTATCTTGGTTCAGTATCTTAAACTCTTTCTTTATCATTGTATTTGCTTCTTTCTTTTCCAAATGGTGGGAGAGTAAATATAATCCTTCGGCGGCAACCAAATATGCGTTGGGTTTAATTATTATGGGTATAGGTTTCGGACTTTTAGCTTGGGGTG
Organism: Mesonia sp. K7; assembly: GCF_003233725.1. Lineage (GTDB taxonomy): Bacteria > Bacteroidota > Bacteroidia > Flavobacteriales > Flavobacteriaceae > Mesonia. Next base: position 91,437 of record NZ_QKQV01000009.1, on the reverse strand, counting down.
CCAATGGCGTTTCAGGAACTATGAAAGTGAGTATGATTTGGCTTATTTTGGCGTACCTATTCCATACATTGGGAGAACTCTGCTTGTCACCTGTAGGACTTTCTTATGTGAGTAAATTGGTACCAGCAAGAATGATTGCATTGATGTTTGGAATGTGGTACTTGGCCATTGCTATTGGAAATAAACTGGCAGCGGTATTGGGTGGTCAGATCGAAAATATTACTAAAGAATACAACCTTTCTACCTTCTTTTTGATTTTTACCATTGTACCTATTTTAGCAGGAGTTTTGGTAGGAGCTTTAAACCCAATCTTAAAGAAACTGATGCACGGCGTAAAATAATTTCGGTAATTCTTCGTTATCACCACAATCAAGTTGGAATGATATTTGATTTACATTGGCTATGAAAAAATTACTTATACTATTCGGTCTCCTCATCACCTCGGTTACTTTTTCACAAGAAATCAATTGGATGACGATGAACGAAGCTTTGGAAGCACAAGAAAAAAACCCTAAAAAAATCTTTGTAGATGTTTATACTACCTGGTGTGGACCTTGTAAAATGCTAGATAGAAACACGTTTAGTAATAGAGATGTGATCAACTACATCAACAAGCATTACTATGCGGTAAAGTTTAATGCTGAAGGTACAGAAGAGGTCAATTATGAAGGTAAATCTTATACGAACCCGCGTTATCAAGCAAACAGAAGAGGTAGAAATGCGCAGCACCAATTTGCAGAAGCCTTGCAGGTTTCGGCCTACCCAAGTATGGTATTTTTTGATGAAAAAGCCAATATCATTACACCAATAACAGGTTATCATACTCCAGAAATGTTGGAAATTTACCTGAAGATGATTGCATCTAACGATTACAAAGAAGTAACCACAACAGAACAATGGAATGCGTACCGATCTAAATTTAAAGGTACCTTTAAGAATTAGAAGATTGATGTTGAAAATGTGCTAAGATGTTCAATAATCAATGACAAAAGTCCCTTTTTCATAGGTATAATGAAAGGGGACTTTTTTATTTCTAGCTGTTGCTTTCCAGCGGTTGACATAAGAAAAATAATTACTCCCATCGGCAATAATATAACTCGGTTGTATATCGGAAATCACTCGCTCCAAATTTACTTTCGGGGAGTTTTTCAGCACCAAAAAATCTATTTCTAAAGCTTTCGCTGGAAGATAAACCGATGAACTGTCAATCACTAAGATTTTCTTATCGTCAATAGCAAAGATGTTTTTTATACTACTATCAATTACAATCTGGTTCAGCTGTTCTTCAATCAGCATATTTTTATAGCGATAGGGTTTAAGATTATTTCCATAGAATAAAATACGATGTCCCTTTTGTTGAGCGAACATACTGTTTTTACTTTCATGAAAAACATAAAAGTGATTCTCATTTTGTAGATGAAGATAGTCTTTCAAATAAGATAATTCCATTAAAATGATACAAAGTAGTGATAAAAATAAAAGACCTACTCGCTTTTGGTAATAGGCAAAAACAGCAAAAAGTAGGGCAGCGATAGCCAATAAAAGCATGGTTTTAGAAAAATAAACCTGATCGAATACCAAACTGTCTTTCGAAGAAATAAAACGAATAAATCGAAGCAATTGCTGAATAATCCATTCTATTGTTTCGACCCACAAATCAGATAATCTAAACCATAAACTGCAAATTATTGTGAGGATAAGACCTCCCAAAATAAAAATGAGCACAGGTAGAATCACCAAATTGCTTACTAAAAATAAGGCGGGGAACTGGTGAAAATAATACAAACTAATGGGCAAAACTCCAATTTGTGCTGTCAGGGTTACACAAAAGATATTGGTAAAATAATTAAAGGCTTTGTTTTTACTTTTCAGTTTCTGGTAAACAACAGGATGCAACGTCACGATACTAAAAACAGCGGCATAACTCAACTGAAACCCAATGCTGTAAATTACGCACGGGTTGATTACAATAAGCAAAATAGCAGAAAGGGCCAGTAGATTTAGCGTATGTGTTTTTCGTTTAAAAATTGTCGCCAAACTCAAAAACGAAAACATTAAGACCGCTCGATTGATAGAAGGCGAAAAGCCCACCAAAAAGGCATAAAACCAGAGCATGGCAATGATACTAAAAGTAACAAGAATATTAGAAAATTTGTTTCGGCGAAGCGGTTTGAAAATAAAGTTTAGGATTAATAAAATCAAACCTACATGAAGTCCAGAAACCGCAAGAATATGAATCACACCTGCATCTACAAAGCTATTGTAAACATCTTTAGAAAGCTCTTTTTTCTGCCCTAAAACAATCGCATTGATAAAGTTGATCTCAGAAGGTTCGAAACCATTTTCTTGAAGTTTTGTTTCTATTTGATCTCTAATATCAGCACTTATTGTATTTAAGTTTTTTACGGACTCCTTTATAATAATCTCATTTTCTTCAAAAATAATTTGTCCGTAAACGTGTTTCTTGTGGAGGTGTTCACCATAATCAAATTGATGCGGAATTTTAGGTTTTGTAATTTTACTGATCGCCGATTTGATATAAATCTGATCTCCAATTTTTAAGATTGCCTTTTCGCCATCGTGAAAATTACTGAGCAAAATATCAAACACTTCATTAGAACCTGAAGCGCTTCTTGCTTCAGCAATATAATTATGCGTATAGTTGTTTGATTTTAGCTGGTCTTTTACCTTAAGGTGGTAGTAGTCTTGCTCATTATATTTTATAGCAACTTGATGTTGTTGCTCTTGGTGAATTTTAGTTATAAAAATGCCTATTACCAAAAAGGGTAAAAAGTAGAAATAGTGTAAAACTTTTTGAGGTAAATACTTCTGATAAGAAAAATGTAAAATTCCCACGAAAGTGAAAGAAATGCCTAACAAAATAGTCAATCCTATCCAAGAGATTTGCAACATATAGCCTAAAATCACTCCAAAAAGGAGTGTAAGCACAATGATAATGATAGGAATATTGAGCAGTTTCATAAGAGAAAGTTACTCAAAATCTGCGAGTTGTGTGATTTCAGGTGAGTGTTATTTTACGTCACTGCGAAGAGAGAAGCGATGAAATACTCTTTTATTTAAGAATTAGATTGCTTATTTCTGGTTTCTCGGAGATTATAATCAATGACAAATCACAAAATCCTACGCGCAGTGACATATGCCGCATTCCAATATTTTTCGTTGAGCGAAGAAACAATTACGCCCAAAGATGAAGTTGAATGAATAAAATTGACACTTCCCGGAAGAATTTCAACCACTAAACCCACATGGTTGATACGATTGCTTGATCGGCTGGTACTAAAAAACACCAAATCACCTACTTTGATATCTTGTGTGCGAATAGCCATGCCTTGCTTTGCCATGTCACGAGAGATTCTAGGTAATTCTATATTTTCGCTTAAAAAAGACGTGTAGACCAAGCCCGAACAATCCATTCCTTTTTTGTTAGTGCCGCCATATTTATATTTGACACCCTGAAATTGCAAGGCATAGTCGGTTACTTTTTGTGCTGTTTTGCTTATTTCTTCTCGGTAAGAAGTGGCTTTTCCTTTTTCGTTGATGGCGAAATCTCGTTGTGAACCACAGGAAGTTATAATAATGGCGAGCAAAAAATAGATAGTTTTTTTAAGCATTTTTATGGTTTATAGAATTTACAATAAGTTCTGCAGTTTTTTGGCTGGCACCACTTCCGCCCAATTTTTCGCGTAAGCTTTTGTAGTTTTCTAACATTTGTTTTCTAGGTTCTGCCGATAATATTTTTTCTAGTTCTTGTGTGAGTTTCTTTTCATTAAATTCAGATTGTATCAATTCTTTGACCACTTCTTTGTCCATAATCAGGTTCACCAAAGAAATGTAATTTAAGTTAATCACACGTTTGGCAATTTGGTAAGAAATAGTACTGCCTTTATAGCAAACCACTTCAGGGACTTCAAAAAGTGCGGTTTCTAAAGTTGCCGTTCCCGAAGTTACCAAAGCAGCGTGAGCCACACTCAACAAATCGTAGGTTGCGTTCATCACTAAAGAAACTTTGTTTTTTTTCAAAAATTGTTCGTAATACTCGGTTTCTTGACTTGGCGCACCCGCAATCACAAACTGATAATCGGGAAACTTACGGGTTACTTTTAGCATGGTTTCCAGCATTTTGGCAATCTCCTGCTTTCTGCTGCCGGGCAAAAGAGCGATGATAGGTTTATCAACCAATTGGTGTTGGGCGATAAATTCGCTTTCGCGGATTTCTTTGCGGTTTTCTATCGCATCTAATAACGGATGACCTACAAAGTGTACTGGAAAATCGTGTTTTTCTTCGTAAAAATCTTTTTCGAAAGGCAATATCACATACATCTCATCGACATCTCTTTTGATAGCTTTGATGCGGTTTTCTTTCCAAGCCCAGATTTGTGGCGAAATATAATAATGGGTTGCATAACCTTGTTGTTTTGCCCATTTCATAATCCTAAAATTAAACCCTGGATAATCGATAAAAATAATGGCATCGGGCTGAAAAGCTTCAATATCTTTTTTGCAGTGGTTAATGTTTTTAAAAATGGTATTGATATTTGCCAGTACTTCTACAAATCCCATAAATGCTAAATCACGGTAATGTTTTACCAGATTTCCACCAACTTGCTGCATCAAATCGCCGCCCCAAAAACGAAATTCCGCTTGAGCGTCTAATCTTAAAAGCGCTTTCATCAAGTTTGAACCGTGTAGATCTCCTGAAGCTTCGCCTGCAATCAAGTAATATTTCATCTAAAAGAGATTAGGAATAAGGCTAAAATTGACTAATAAAATAAACAACACCAGTAAGAGGCAAAACATCACAACTCCTCTTGCTCTGTAAATTTGGTTCTTTTTTAAAAAAACAAAAAACGGAAGGAAATTAGCTAAAGCACCAAGTGCAATTACACTTCCCAGACGATCATTTTGTTCGGCTATTTTTAAAGCTTCCACAAATTCATATGAAGAAAGAAATAAGGTGCAATAGATAAATATGCCTGCGATAGTTACTATGAGTGCAATTAAAACCCCAATAAAAAGTTCTTTTTTAATCATGGAAATTCCAGGTGTTTAAATCTTGAATAAAATGATGTGCAGTTAAATCAAACTGAACAGGAACCACAGAAACATAGCCGTTTTCCAACGCCCATTCATCGGTGTCTTCGCCTTTGTCTTCGTTGACGAATTCGCCCGTAAGCCAATAATAATCTCTTCCTTGCGGATTGGTTCTTTTATCGAATTTTTCTACCCAATGTGCTTTGGCTTGACGACAAACTTTAATTCCTTTCATCTGTTTTTCAGTTAGTTTAGGAATGTTTACATTTAGCACAACCCCTTTTGGTAAACCATTGGCCAACACATTCTGTGTGATGATTTTAATAAATTTAGTAGAAGGCTCAAAATCTGCGGTTAGCGAATAGTCTAACAAAGAAAAACCTATGGCAGGAATACCTTCGGTACCTGCTTCTACCGCGGCGCTCATTGTTCCTGAATAAATCACATTGATTGATGAGTTAGAACCGTGATTGATACCGCTCACACATAAATCAGGTTTTCTTTTGAGAATTTCTTGTTTGGCAATTTTTACACAATCAGCGGGTGTTCCAGAACAACTATATTCTTTATGGTTTTCGCTTTCTTTCACTTTCACCGGATCACAATAGAGATTATCGTTAATGGTGATGGCGTGACCCATTCCACTCTGCGGACTATCGGGAGCAACGACCACAACCTCACCCAAAGTTTTCATGATTTTTATCAAGTGGCGAATGCCGGGAGCAGTAATTCCGTCATCATTAGTGACTAAAATCAGCGGTTTTTTCTTTACCATAAATTTATTTTGATGCTAAAATACAGAATTATGTTTACTTTTTTATGAGATGAGTTTTATAGATATCTTATGATATTTTAATTACCCAGCTTGCAAAAAAATGACTACATTTAGCACTTAAGATAAATAACAACAAAAAACATCGGGTTTTACCCTGGTGTGGCATAATTTTTTATGTGTGAATAATGATAAAGAAAATAAAAAGATTTATGAAAAGGAATTATAAGATTTTTCTATTGGGCTTATTATTGGCAGTAGCCTCTTGTAGCTTCACCACCAAAAAATTTGACCCAGACTCAGATAAAGACGAAGTACTCATAGAGTTGATCTCTTTTGTGTTGAGTCGTGGGCATTATTCTCCTAAAGACATCAACGACAATTTTTCTGAAAATGTTTTTGAGCGTTATGTCAATGCTTTAGATCCGCGTAAGCGTTATTTTATACAAGAAGATATCGATAAGCTAAAAGCATACGAACATTTGATAGACGACGAAATAGAAAATCATAAAATAGAGTTTTTTAAGTTGTCGCATCAGCTTATTACACAGCGTATGGAAGAATCAAAAGCGTATTACCAAGAGATTTTAGAACAACCTTTCGATTTTTCAAAAAACGAAACCATTAATGCAGATTACGAAAAAGACCAATTTGCCAGCAGCAAAAGAGAACTCAGGGAAAGATGGCGAAAGCAACTTAAATTTTCTACACTTGTTACCTATTATGAGTTAAAAGAAGATGAAAATTTAAAAAAGGAGGATGATAATACATATCAAATACAATCGGATACCGAACTCGAAAAAGAAGCAAGAGAAACCAGTAAAAAATCTTTAGATGAATTTTACAACTTAGTAAAAGACCTCGATAGAAAAGATTGGTTCGGCATTTATGTCAATGCAATTGTAGAAGAGTTCGATCCACACACATTTTATTTTGCACCCCAAGACAAAGAACGTTTCGACCAACAAATGTCGGGTAAAATAGAAGGCATAGGAGCTCGCCTTCAGAAAAAGATGGATAACATTACTATTGTAGATGTTATTTCGGGAGGTCCAGCATGGCGTGGCGAAGAGTTAGAAGTAGGCGATGAGATTATGAAAGTTCGTCAAGACAAAGAAAAAGAAGCAGTAAGTATTACCGGAATGCCTTTAGACGATGCAGTAAGCCTCATCAAAGGCCCAAAAGGAACAATAGTGCACCTTACAGTAAAAAAAGTTTCTGGAGAGATTGAAGAAATTTCGATTACAAGAGACATTGTAGAATTAGAAGAAACTTTTGCCAAGTCTTCGATGGTAAAGAAAAACAATAGAAATTACGGATTGATCAATCTCCCAAAATTCTATTTTGATATGGAAGATGCCAGCGGAAGAAACGCTGCAACCGATATCCGTAACGAAATTATCGAGTTGAAAAAACAAGATATGGAAGGATTGGTAATCGACTTAAGAAATAATGGTGGAGGTTCGCTTTCTGCGGTGGTAGAAATTGCAGGTTTATTTATCGAAGAAGGTCCAGTTGTACAAGTAAAATCGGGTAACGGAAACAGAGAAATTTTAGAAGACGAAGACGATGAAATTCTCTGGGATGGGCCATTAGTAATTTTAGTCAACGAGCTTTCAGCTTCGGCTTCAGAAATTTTAGCCGCAGCGATGCAAGACTACAAGCGAGCTATTGTCTTAGGAAGTAAGCAAACTTACGGAAAAGGTACTGTACAAGGGATTATTGATTTAAATAGATGGGTTCGCAACAGCGACTTTGGTGATATGGGAGCATTAAAACTTACCCGTCAGAAATTCTATCGTGTAAACGGTGGTTCTACCCAATTAGAAGGTGTAAAAAGTGATGTGGTCGTTCCAGATCGTTACAGTTATATTGATTTAGGCGAAAGAGATACCGATAACCCATTGCCTTGGGATCAGATTCAACCTGCAACCTATAAGGTTTGGGATGGTTATATCGATTATAAAGATGCAATAGAAAGTAGCAAAATCAGAATGAGTAATAACGAGCAATTAAGGCTAATAGACGAGCATGCTAGATGGATAAAAACACAACGTGATGAGACAGAGTTTTCATTAAATTACGAAGCTTATAAAAATGATATTGAACAGGATGAAGAAGTTGCAAAACATTTTGATGCAATATCAGATTATACTACCAATCTTACCTTTACTTCTTTACCTTACGAATTAGAAAAAATAGCTGCGGATACTACTTTGGCAGAAAAGAGAAAGCGTTGGCACGAAAATCTAAGTAAAGATGTATATGTAGAAGAAGCCATTCACGTGTTGGAAGATTTAAAGCTTAACAACATCAAACAAAAAAAAGTTGCCAATCTAAAAGACTAATTTTTGATGGCTCAAAAAGGCAATTCACTCACACAAATAGCGCTTCAGAAGTTTAAAAAAGACTTTTGGGGCGTTTTTAGTTTAGCGTATCTCGCACTGTGTTTTGTGATAGCCGTTTTTGCTTACCTTATCATTCCAGATGATTCAGAAAATGCCAACCAAATGCAATTGGCAATTCACTCTAAAAGTCCGGGATTTACCGTAAAAATGCTTACGCTGGATTCTAAAGAGCTTCCAGAAACCACTTTTTCCGAATACTTTTTCGGAAAGAAAAATGTAGTTGAGCAAATCCCTATTTCCGACTACAAAATAGAAAATAACGAATTGGTTGTGGAGCCTTATGTAGGCGAAAACGAAGTAGGAATGTCTAAAATTTTCACTTTAAGTGAAAACTTTGAAGGTTATAAAAACTGGCAAGAAGTAGAAGAAAAACTTATCGAAGAGAAAACCTTTTTGCTCGGTACAGATAAATTTGGCCGTGATATGCTCAGTAGAATGTTGGTCGGCATGCGTATTTCGATTTCCATTGGGTTTGTAGCAGTTTTTATTTCGTTATTGATAGGCATGACACTTGGTGCAATAGCAGGTTATTTTGGAGGAAAAATAGATCAGCTCATTATGTGGCTCATCAACGTGACGTGGTCGATACCAACTTTGCTTTTGGTGATTGCTATCACTTTGGCTCTCGGTAAAGGTTTTTGGCAGGTCTTTATTGCCGTAGGTTTGACGATGTGGGTAGAAGTAGCGAGAGTTGTTCGCGGGCAAGTGATGAGTGTAAAAAAAATGCAGTATGTTACGGCTGCAAGAACTTTAGGTTACACCGATTTTAGAATCATCAAAACACATATTTTACCTAATATTTTGGCGCCTGTCATTGTCATTTCTGCAGCCAATTTCGCAGCAGCTATTTTAATAGAAAGCGGTTTGAGTTTCCTCGGAATAGGAGCACAACCGCCCATGCCAAGTTGGGGCTCGATAATCAAAGATCACTACAACTATATTATCTTAGGCAAACCTTATTTGGCAATTATTCCTGGTTTGGCAATTATGAGTTTGGTGATGACTTTTATGCTCATTGGCAATGCCATTCGTGATGCTTTTGATGTAAGAATTTAAAAAAATAAAAATTATGGCAAGTATATTTACAAAAATAGTTAACGGAGAAATACCTTCCTATAAAGTAGCCGAAACCGATAAGTTTTTGGCTTTTCTAGATGTTAACCCAAATAGCAAAGGCCACACTCTTTGTATTCCAAAGCAGGAAGTCGATAAAATTTTTGATTTAGAGGAAAACACCTATGTAGAATTGATGCAGTTTTCAAGAAGAGTAGCCTTGGCGCTTCGTAAAACCGTCGATTGTAAGCGAATAGGGATGAGCGTTATTGGGTTAGAAGTTCCGCATGTACACGTACACCTTATTCCACTAAGAACAATGAGCGATGCTACTTTTCAGACCAAAGACAAGGTTTCTCCTGAAGAAATGCAGCAACTCGCTGAAGCAATAGCTAATAATTTATAAAAACACTTCAAGACTCTAATTATTAAATAATCAGTTTTTTATAAAAAATATTTCGCCACCCTGTCCCGATAGCTATTGGAATTATTCAAAGGTCTCATCGTTTTATGAGATGCTCAAACAAGTTCTGCATGACGCTAATCGATAGTAGATTTATAGATTGCTTTAATCCAGTTTAATTGAGTTTTTGTGATTCCGCTTAAGCGAAATTACATCGAGAGCTAATAACAAATTGACAAATAGATTAAGCTCGATTTAGCTTTATCAAAAAAGTAGTCCCTTTATTAAGTTCACTTTTTAAGACTTTTATTTTACCGCCATGATAAGTGACGATAATTCTTCTGGCAAGCGACAAACCTAAACCCCAACCGCGCTGCTTGGTTGTAAAACCAGGGGTAAAAACTTTGTTGTAAAGACTTTTAGGAATTCCTTTTCCGTTATCGGAAATAAAGATAGAAACATCTTTTTCGGTAGAAGTCAACTCAATTTCGATATCGCCTTTTCCTTTGAGTGCATCAATCGAGTTCTTTACCAAGTTTTCAATCGTCCAGCTGTAAAGTTGCTCGTTGAGGCTCACATAAATAACTTCATTAGGTATTTTGATGCTAAAATGAATAAGTCTAGAAGACCTATTTTTTAGGTACTCAAACGATTGTTTGGTCGCTGCGACTATATCAGTTACTTCAAGATTTGGCATCGAACCTATTTTAGAAAAACGTTCGGTAATGACCTGAAGTCGTGCAATATCTTTATCGATTTCTTCTAAGTAAGTCGGGTTCACATTCTCTGACTTTAATATTTCTTTCCAACCTACCAAAGAAGAAAGTGGCGTGCCAATCTGATGAGCGGTTTCTTTTGCCATTCCTGCCCAAAGCAAGCTCTGCTCACTTTGTTTGGAAGTAATATAGAAATAGTATATAATTCCGAGAAAAAGGATGACAATAAGAATAATAATTATAGGAAAATATTGTAAGCGAGTCAGTAAATTAGAATACCCGTAATAGACAATACTAGAAATATTTCCTTGTTCGTCTTTTAGGACAAGTGGTTGGTATTGGGTTTCAAATTTTTCAGCAAGTGCTTTTATTTTTTCCTTCGTATCTACTTTGTTTTCAGAAATATTTCTAGCAGAATAACTGTCGTCATTTACTCCGTGAACAATCATAGGTGTAGAAGTGTTATTAGACATCACAGGAATCACAAGATTACTTAGGCTGCTTTCGTAATCACTATTGATGATTTCTTTGTAGGCTTCTCCCCAAACTTCCATTTTGTTGCGTTCTTCTTCTTTGATCTGGTCGAAGAAAATAGACACATTATATAAAAAAAGTCCGATAATAATAATGGAAGAAACCAACACAAATACTCTCGAAATTTTTCTACTTTTTGGAAAAAACATATTTTGATTTTATAAGCGAAATATAAACTTTTATTCTATTTTTTAAAGCACATCAGTTTACATATCTTTGCTTAAAATTAATACTTTTTTATGTATACGCTAGACCCAAACGATATTCCCGCAAAAAAAATGTACGGCATGATGGTGAGTGCCATCGGACCGAGACCCATTGCTTTTGCGAGCACACTCGATAAAAACGGAAACCCAAATTTAGCACCGTTTAGCTTTTTTAATATGGTGGGTTCTAAACCGCCAACCATGATTTTTTCGCCAGTGATTAGAATGTTAGATGACTCTTCAAAACATACATTGCAAAATGTTTTAGAAACAAAAGAAGTAGTAATAAATGTGGTGAATCATGCGATTGTACAACAGACATCTTTTGCAAGTTCAGATTTTGCCGATGGCGTTAACGAATTTGAAAAAGCTGGCTTAACCATGTTGGCTTCAGAAAAAGTAAAACCATTTCGGGTTAAAGAATCACCAGTACAATTTGAGTGTAAAGTAAACGATGTTGTTGCTTTGGGTAAAAAAGGTGGTGCAGGAAATATTGTGATTTGTGAAGTGCTAAAAATGCATATTAGCGAAAGTGTTTTAGATGAAGAAAGGAAAATAGATCAATACAAACTTGACCAAGTGGCAAGAATGGGCGGAAATTATTACACTAGAGCAAAAGCAGGGATTTTCGAAATTCCAAAACCATTAGAACATATCGGGATTGGCGTAGACCAAATGCCAACAAATATTAGGCAAAGCAAGACCCTTACGGGAAATGATTTGGGTAAATTGGCGACAGTAAAAGATCTACCCTCAAAAAAGGAGGTAGATAATTTTATAACTCAACAAAATTTAAGTAATTTGATAGCTAATCTTTCCGAAGAAGAAATACATCAAAAAGCACAAGACTTTTTAGAAAAAGAAGAAGTAGTTTCGGCTTGGAAAATATTATTAGCAAAAACAGTATAAATAGAATTTTATGGAAATACAAGGTACAATAAAAATGATTGATGAGACTAAAACCTATGGTAACAACGGTTTTAGAAAAAGAGAAATGGTGGTGACCACACAAGAACAATATCCGCAACATATCTTAGTAGAATTTGTGCAAGACAAATGTGATTTGCTTAACAATTATCAGGTGGGACAACCTGTAAAAATAGGGGTTAACCTGCGTGGTAGAGAATGGATAAACCCTCAAGGCGAGACCAAATATTTCAACTCGATACAAGGTTGGAGAATCGAAAATTTACAAGCACAATCTGCTAACCAAAATATTCCACCGGTAGATGAGTTTGAGCCAACCAATGATTTCTCAGAAGACGAACACGACGATTTGCCATTCTAAAATTTAGCTGATGAAACTAGGAGCATTTTCTATGAGTTTGAACGTAAAAGACCTACAAGTATCTAAGGCTTTTTATGAAAAATTGGGTTTTACCGCTTTCGCTGGAACAGAAGAAATGAATTACCTCATTATGAAAAACGAAAATGCCATTATTGGGCTTTTTCAAGGGATGTTTGAAGGAAATATCCTCACTTTTAATCCGGGTTGGGACGAAAATGCTCAAAATATAGAAAACTTTGACGATGTACGTGAGATAGAGAAATCGTTAAAAAAAGACGGAATTAGTTTGGTGCAAGAAGTAAAAAAAGAGACCGAAGGTCCCGGAAGTTTGATTGTAAAAGATCCAGATGGGAACTTAATTTTAATCGATCAACACCGATAAAAAAATATTTCAATACAAGCGAAAATCCGACTCATTGAGTCGGATTTTCTTATTATTAACGTTAACCGATTGAAAAACAAATTCAATAAAAAAAGCAATGATGAACAAAATTTATCTCAAAAGGTCAATTCAAATATCGTTAATTTTTTGAAAACTAACAATCTAATTGTAAATTAAATTTTCTAAAAAAGCATAACTTTTGTATTTATTATCTGACAAAATAGAATTCCCAAGCGTTGAAAATGCTGATAAAATGGGAGTTTTGGCAATCGGAGGTGATTTGTCTGTAGAACGTTTACTGTTGGCTTATCGCTCAGGAATTTTTCCTTGGTTTAATGCAGACGAACCTATCATCTGGTGGAGTCCGAATCCGCGAATGGTACTTTTTCCTGAACGGCTCAAGGTGAGTAAAAGTATGCAAAAGTTATTTCGCGAAAGCGCTTTTACAGTTACCTATAATCAAAATTTTAGGGAGGTGATGACCCGATGTGGAGAAGTAAAGCGTAAGAATCAAGACGACACATGGATTACTCCAAAAATGATTGATGCTTATGCAAAATTACACCAAAAGGGTTATGTCACTTCTGTTGAGGTGTGGCAAGAAAGGAGTTTAGTAGGAGGTTTGTATGGGGTTTACCTTAAGGATAAAAAGGTGTTTTGTGGTGAAAGTATGTTTAGTGAAGTAAGCAATGCTTCGAAATATGGGTTTATTTCTTTGGTAAAGAAATTAGAAAAAGAAGGTGTACGCCTTATCGATTGCCAAGTTTATACAAATCATTTGGCAAGCTTGGGAGCTATAGAAATTTCGCGAAAGCAGTTTTTACAATACTTATAGTGAGAAACTTAAACCTGTGTTGAAATGAATTTCGGTATAAGGGTTTTGGGTGTAATTGCGATGACGGTATTCACCGGTAATGGTAAGTTTTGCATTGTTGAACACTTCAAAAGCAACTCCTGTGGTAAAGCGATGGCCAAAACTTGGTAATTCGTTTTTTCCAAACTCCCAAACCATCTCAGTATTTACCAAGTAAAAAATTTGTTTCTGATTGCTATTTTCTTCGATGGTTTTTAGTGGTAATTCGTAGCCAATTCGGTAACGTGATCTAAAAGTAATTTTTTCTCTAAAACGCTGAGCCAAACGCACTCTAAAGTTTAACCTACCTGTAGAAAGTGGTTTTATATGGCTGTATTGCTGGATAAAACGCATTTCTTCGTGCGCTTCTTCATCAAATATTTTCTGAAAACGATAGCGGAAGCCTCCTGCCAACTTTCCGTTTTCACCAATCTTTTTACTCGTGTAATGGTTAACTTCGATAAAGTTGCCAAGAAAAGTAGATTCTTCTTCGTCATAAATTGTATTACGGTGGTGAAGGCCAAATTGGTAACCCCAATCATTCTTACCTTTGAGCTTAAAAGAAACTTCCTCATTGGTAAAAATAGTGAGCTCTTCTTGTGCGCTAGAAAGCTGTGAAATAGCCACTACAAATAGTAAAATCAACCCGACTCTTATGTTAAGAAAACTTTTCATGAAGGTTACCAACTTTATGGTTCTGTAAAAATTTCGGCAAAAATAGACACAAAAAGGACGCAAACATTATTTTTTGGTTACGATATTATTGCCTAAAGGTTAATTTAATGTTAAGCGGTTTGTGAAATTGAGGTAGAAATCTAACATGAAACCTTCAACTTTTCTACTTTTAACTTATTTATACTTCGTTGTAACGAAAACAAGAGATTTCGTGATCGTTTACCATTCCAGTAGCTTGCATATGGGCGTAGATAACCGTAGAGCCTACAAATTTAAAGCCTCGCTTTTTTAAGTCTTTACTCAATTGATCGCTAATGGCAGTTGTCGCCGGAGCTTCTTTATAGTTCTTTACCTTGTTTTTGATAGGTTTACCTTTTACAAAACTCCAGATGTATTTGCTAAAAGATCCAAACTCTTTTTGTAGTTGTATAAAAGCTTGCGCATTGGTAATGGAAGCTCTTATTTTAAGTTGGTTACGTATAATTCCTTCATTTTGCAATAATTCTTGAACCTTATCCTCATCATATTGGGCAATTTTATGATAGTCGAAATCATCAAAAGCTTGGCGAAAGTTTTCTCGCTTTCGCAGAATGGTAATCCAACTTAAACCTGCTTGAAAGATTTCTAGAATAAGAAATTCGAAAAGGGTAGCATCGTCATAAACAGGAACGCCCCATTCGGTATCATGATAGGCTTCGTAAAGCGCATCGCCTTCACACCAGCCGCAACGTTTTTTAGTCATTTTGTTATGGGTTTTGAGGTAAACAAGATATAAAATCTTCGATACTGAAAGCATTTTTTACATCAAAATCTCCAATTTTTGTACGTCGTAAAGCCGAAAGGTGAGCTCCAGAATTAACAGCTTTTCCAAAATCGTGGGCTAAACTTCTAATGTAAGTTCCTTTACTGCAATTAACTTTAAAATCTACTTTTGGGATTTCAATTTGCGTTAGCTGAAAATTAGAAATATGTATTTTTCGGGCAGTTATTTCTACTTCCTTGCCTTTTCGAGCGTACTCGTACAAACGTTTACCGTCTTTCTTTAAAGCCGAAAAAACTGGTGGTAGTTGATTAATTTTTCCAATAAATTGTTGTGTGGTTTCCTGCAAAAGTTTTTCTGTAAGGTGTGCTGTTGGAAAAGTTTGATCGATTTCGGTTTCGAGATCGTAAGAAGGTGTGGTTGCCCCAAATGTAAAAGTGCCCGTATATTCCTTTTCTTGCCCTTGTAGTTCTTGGATTTTCTTTGTGAATTTTCCAGTACAAATGATTAATAATCCAGAAGCAAGCGGATCTAAAGTTCCGGCGTGACCTACTTTTATTTTTTTGATACCACAGCTCTTTCTAATGAGCCAACGTACTTTATTGACCAACTGAAAAGACGTCCATTCTAGAGGTTTGTCGAACAATAGAATTTGTCCGTTTTTAAAATCTTCTGCGGTAAATTGTTTTTTCAAAAGAGAAATTTTAGAAGTTACTTACCACAATCGCAATAATACCGACGATCAAACAATAAACTGCAAAGTAAGTGAGCTTGCTTTTACGAACGAGTTTAATCATCCATTGGCAAGCCACAAGACCTGCGACAAAAGCGGCAATAAAACCAACAATGAGGATTGTGGAGTTGCTCCCTTCGAGCGTTAAATCACCACTGAGCATATCTTTAGCTACTTTTCCTAAAATAAGTGGCACAACCATCAAAAAGGAAAAACGAGCGGCTTTAGATTTGTCATTTCCCAATAAAACCGAAGTCGAAATAGTTGCCCCGCTTCGCGAAATACCAGGTAACATGGCAATGGCTTGTGATATGCCAATGACAAAAGCGTTGCTGTAGCTTACAGGCTTTTCGGTATTTTTTGCTTTATCGGCCAACCAAAGTAAAACAGCAGTTACAATAAGCATAAATCCTACAAACATCACATTTCCACCAAAAAAAGCTTCTAGTTCTTCTTCAAACAAAAGTCCGATAACGGCTGCGGGAATCATCGAAATGGCAATTTTGGTAGCAAATTGTGTTTCTTCATTCCACTGGAATTTGAAAATGCCTTTAAAGATTTCAATAATATCTTTTCTGAAAATGACGATGGTGCTTAAAGCTGTCGCAAAATGCATGACCACGGTAAACAAAAGTGATTCTTCTGGGATGCTATTATCGCCAAGAATAGCTTTTCCTAATTCGAGATGACCGCTAGAAGAAACAGGCAAAAATTCGGTTAAACCTTGAATAATACCCAAGAGAAGAGCGTCTAAAACGTCCATGGATTATTTTTTAGGATTGAGTAAGATGGCATAAACTTCGATGCCAAAACCGAGCAGCACCAAGGTTGGAGCTAGTCGAATGCGTCGCCAACTAAAAATTTCGGGATTGAAAACATTGGGGTCATCACTTCCGCCACCAGCCATGAGGATAAAGCCTAAAGCGATTACTGCTAACCCGATTAACATCACTTGGTAGTTTTTCTTTTCAAAGACAAACTCGTGTGTTGCTTTCTGTTTTTTTTCTTCTCGTCTTTTTTGTTCTCCCATTGATCTGATTTAATAATAGAGTTCGTCAGTTTGCAAATTTAAGAAACGTTGTGTGGCAAAGAAAGTGCTGAACCAAGAAATGAGAATTCCTAAGATAAAAACACCTGCAAATAAACCAACGAGTAAAACTTTGTCTTCGAGTAGTTGCAATTCTTGAAAATTTTTGTCGAGGTAATATAAAATGATAGCCATACCAATTAAAGCTAAGATAGAGCCAATAATTCCCAATCGAATGCTTTTCCAGATAAAAGGTTTACGAATAAAGCTTTTGGTAGCACCTACCATTTGCATGGTTTTGATGGTAAATCGTTTGGCATAGACCGAAAGTCTTATCGAACTATTAATGAGTAAAACAGCAATAAAAGTAAATATTCCGCTAAGTATAAGGATCCAAAAGCTTATTTTTTTTACGTTGTCGTTAAGCAAGGCAATGAGCGGCTTGTCGTAAACCACTTCTTCTACAAAATCTTTGTTGGTAAGCTCTTGTGATATTTCGGCAATTTTTTCTTCCGAAACATAATCGGCATTAAAATAAACATCTATCGAGTTTTGTAACGGGTTGTAGCCCAAAAATTCCATAAAGTTTTCACCTATTTCTTCGCTGTGCTGTTCGGCAGCTTCTTCTTTAGAAATGTATTGAGTAGATTTGGTGTATTCAGCTAACGCGAGGCTTTTCTCCAGCTGTTTTACCTCTACTTCTTTTGCTGTGTCTTTTAAATAGATAGTTAAAGCGATTTGTTCTTTAAAATGGTCGGCTACTTTTTTGGTGTTTAAAACCAGTAAACCCAACAGACCCAATAGGAACAATACCAAAGAAATACTTATCACTACTGAAAAATAAGACGAAATCAAACGTCTCTTTTGATACTTTTCATAAGAAGAACTCATAGATAGATTAAGTTTTTGTAAAAATAATAAAGTAATTGAAACTCTAAGTGAAAACGTTTAAACTTTTGATATTCTTATATCAACTTTATTTTTGATTACTTTTTACCGCAAATTGTTACAAGATTTAAAAATATCACGTCCGGGTTTATGGTTTCCAACTATATGGATTTACCTCGTTCCTTTTGCTTTACAAGATGATTTTTGGAAAAATTGGGTGTTTTGGTTAGGTCTTTTTTTTGTGACTTTTCCTCTAAATTATTTGGTTTACGGACTTAATGATTACAATGATTATTATTCGGACAGTGTCAACCAACGTAAGGGAAACTACTTATTTGGAGCAAAATCTTCTCAAAACCAATTAGCATCTGTACCGAAGAAAGTTATTTTAATCATTTTACCCTTTGTAGCTTTATTTACTTTCTTATCAGGTATTGAAATGTTTCTTTTATTGTTTTTTATGATAATTGTCAATGTGGTTTATAATTTTAAACCTTTTAGAATTAAAGAAAGACCACCTTTAGAAATCCTAATACAAATAGGGTATGTGATTACAGCAATTTTTAGTGTAAAGCTCAATAATCTGCCAGAACTTCCTTGGCAAACTTTTGTCTATCTATCTTTATTTGCTTTCCAAGCTCATATTGCTGGTGAAATTATGGATATTGAACCAGATAAGCAATCGGGAAAGAAAACTACGGCTACGATTTTAGGTCGGAAAAAAACTAAAATCCTGATGTTTCTTCTTTTAGTTATAGAGTCTTTTTTACTTTTTTATTGGTTTCAAGATATTGTGTTATCTACTTTTTTGGGAATATTTTCTGTTTGGTTACTGCTCGATGTACTTTTCTTTTTTAAAGATAAATCCTATACGTTGTCTCAAATGAAATTTTTTGGTTACGCCATCAACCTTTCTGCAATCTTATCGATGATTTGGGTCTTGTATTCGGGTAAAATCCTTCAGCCTGTTTTTTGAGGCTACAGCTTTTCTAATCTTAGAATTAAGTATAAATTTGTAGCCTTAAAAGAAACAAGATGAATTATAAAAGTTTTTTAATAGCTGCGCTTGCTGTTTTTGTATTGATTTCCTGTAAAGGTGATAAAAAAACAAACGATGAAAACTCGTTAGAAGAAGAGGTTGTCGCAGACCTTACCCAATATGGTATTTCGGAAAACTCAAATCCAAAAGGATTAGAAGTAGGGGAAACGGTTCCTGCGGTAGAGTTTTCGCTCAACCAAGAAGAACGAACCTTAGAAGAACTCTATCAAGAAAGTCCCTTGGTAGTTATTTTCTACAGAGGTTATTGGTGTCCGGCTTGTAACCAGCATTTGGCAACTTTCGAAAAAGAATTGGAAAGTTTAAAAGAAGCCGATGTAAGCTTATTGGCAATCACTCCAGAAAGTGAAGAAAATATCGAAAAAACCAAAGAACTTTCAAAAGCAACTTTTCCAATCGTTTCCGATAGAGATGGTGTGATTATGGATGCTTTTGATGTTTCTTTTGAAGTAACCGAAGATTACCAAGAAAAACTCAACCAAGGAACACAAAGTTCATTAATAGAGATCAACGCAAATAATGAAGCTCGTTTACCTATTCCGGCAACATTTGTTATCAACCAAGAAGGAAAAATTATTTATAAACACTTCGATCCAGATTATAAAAATAGAGCATCAATAAAAGAAATTTTAGAAAGTATAAAACAATAGTTTTTATTGCTTTTTAGAATAAGAGATCCATTTTATGCAATACAATTTTAAAGAAATAGAAGCCAAGTGGCAACAATATTGGGCAAAAAACCAAACCTTTAAAGCTTCTAATCACAGCGATAAACAAAAATTTTACGTGTTAGATATGTTTCCGTATCCATCGGGAGCAGGTTTACATGTTGGTCATCCGCTGGGTTATATCGCTAGTGATATTTATGCCCGTTTTAAAAGACATCAAGGCTTTAATGTATTGCATCCGCAGGGTTACGACAGTTTTGGTTTGCCGGCAGAGCAATATGCAATTCAGACAGGGCAACACCCGGCGATTACAACCAAAACTAATATCGCACGTTACCGCGAACAGTTAGATAAAATGGGGTTTAGTTTTGATTGGAGTCGTGAAGTACGTACCAGCGACCCAAATTATTACAGATGGACACAGTGGATTTTCATCCAGCTTTTTGAATCGTATTACTGTAACGACGCACAACAAGCTAGGCCAATTGCCGAGTTAGAAGAAGTATTTGCTAAAGAAGGAAATGCCAACATCAATGCGGTTTGTGATGAAGATGTCGTGTCTTTTTCGGGAGAAGACTGGAAAAACTATGCTGATAAGGAAAAGCAAGCTATTTTACTAAAATACCGTTTGACCTATTTGGCAGAAACCGAAGTCAATTGGTGCCCACAATTGGGTACCGTATTGGCAAACGACGAGATTGTTAACGGTGTTTCAGAGCGTGGTGGCTACCCTGTGATTCGTAAAAAGATGAAACAATGGAGTATGCGTATTTCAGCTTACGCGGAAAGATTGTTGCAAGGTTTAGATGCTATCGATTGGACAGAAAGTCTTAAAGAAAGCCAACGCAACTGGATTGGTAAATCGGTGGGAGCAGAAGTTGAGTTTAGAGTTCAGAATTCAGAATTCAGAGTTCAGGTGTTTACCACTCGACCAGACACCATTTTCGGAGCAACTTTTATGACGTTAGCTCCCGAACATGACTTGGTTTTAAAGATAACCACCCCAGATCAAAAAGAAGCGGTGGAAGCTTATATCGAAAAAACATCCAAGCGTAGCGAACGCGACCGTATGGCAGATGTCAAGACCATTTCAGGAGTATTTACAGGTGCTTATGCCGAACATCCGTTTACCAAAGAACCTGTCCCAATTTGGATAGGCGATTACGTCTTGGCAAGCTACGGAACCGGTGCTGTGATGGCAGTTCCTTGTGGAGACCAACGGGATTACGATTTTGCCAAACATTACAATATTCCTATCAAAAATATTTTTAAGGACATCGATATTTCAGAAAACGCTTACGCGGAAAAGGATTGTGTGATCGACAATTCCGATTTTCTGAATGATTTACCCTATAAAAAAGCGACCAAAAGAGCCATTTTTGAGTTAGAAAAACTCGGTCAAGGCAAAGGAAAAACCAATTACCGTTTACGCGATGCCGTTTTTAGTCGTCAGCGTTATTGGGGCGAACCATTTCCGGTCTATTACAAAGACGGAATGCCACAGATGATTGATGAAAAGCATTTGCCTATACAACTTCCCGAAGTAGAAAAATATTTACCCACCGAAGAAGGTGAACCGCCATTGGGTCGAGCTGATGTTTGGGCTTGGGATACCGAAAAGAATGAAGTGGTGAGTAATGATTTGATAGATGAAGAAAGGGTTTTTCCATTAGAGTTAAATACCATGCCTGGTTGGGCTGGAAGTTCTTGGTACTTTTTCCGATATATGGAGGACAGTATTCGCGATGAGGTTTTTGCTTCGCAAGAAGCACTCGATTATTGGCAAAACGTAGATTTATATATTGGAGGTAGCGAACATGCAACCGGACATTTACTCTACGCCCGTTTTTGGACGAAGTTCTTAAAAGACAGAAACCTTGTGCCTATAGAAGAGCCTTTTAAAAAGCTCATCAACCAAGGGATGATTTTAGGGGAAAGTGCGTTTGTTTATCGTATAAAAGGCGAAAACAGGTTTGTTTCAAAAGATTTGATAGGAGAAGGAAAAGTGCAGCCAATTCATACTGATGTTTCCTTTGTAAACTTGTCAAATGAGTTGGATGTAGAAGCTTTTAAACATTGGCGACCAGAATTTAAAGAGGCAGAATTCTTACTCAACGAAAACGGAAAGTACATCGTTGGACGTGAAGTAGAAAAAATGTCTAAATCAAAATACAACGTGGTTAACCCTGATGATATTTGTGAGGACTTTGGTGCCGACACTTTGCGTATGTACGAAATGTTTTTGGGACCGTTAGAACAAGCTAAACCTTGGAACACCGCAGGAATCACAGGTGTACATAACTTTATAAAAAAACTCTGGAAGTTGTATCATAGTAATGATGCTCTCGTAGTAAGCGAAGAAAAAACATCAAAAGAATCGTTAAAAACCCTACATAAGACCATCAAAAAAGTAACGGAAGATATCGAGAACTTTAGTTTTAATACCTCGGTTTCTACGTTTATGATTTGTGTAAATGAGCTCACTGCCCAAAAATGTACTTCACGGGAAGTGTTAGAGCCTTTGGCTGTGCTGATTGCGCCTTATGCGCCGCATATCGCCGAAGAGTTGTGGCAAAAAATGGGGCATCAAGAAAGTATTTCGAGGGTAGCTTACCCGAAGTTCGATGAAAAGCATTTGGTAGAGAGTAATAAAAATTACCCAATTTCCTTTAACGGAAAAATGCGTTTTACGCTTGATTTACCACTCGATTTATCTAAAGAAGAGATCGAAAAAGCGGTCATGCAAGACGAACGAACTCAAAAGCAATTAGAGGGTAGAACACCTAAAAAAGTGATTGTAGTCCCGGGTAAAATTGTAAATATTGTAGGGTAATTACGCATTGTCACTGCAAGAAGTGAAATGACGAAGCAGTTTTATTGTCTTGTCGCTTTTATCTATAGAATTTGTTGTGATTAATACTTAAAACAAAAAACCCGAGGAACTTCCTCGGGTTTCTCTTTCATAGCAATATGTTTTATCCTTTTAGATGAGGAATTCTCAATACTTGACCAGGATAAATTTTATCCGGATCGGTAAGCATAGGTTTATTGGCTTCAAAAATCACAGGATATTTCATCGCGTCACCGTATACCTCTTTAGAAATTTTACTTAGAGTGTCACCACTTTTTACGGTGTGAAATCTTGCTTGTGGTACAGTTTCTTGAACCTCAACAGATAAATTATCTTGTACTTGCGCAATTCCGTTGGTGTTTCCTACTACCAAAACCACTTTTTCTTTGGTAGCTTGGTCTTTTGCAACGCCACTTACGGTTGCTACATCGTCGTTTATATCAATATTCAAATCTCTCACTTGTAGGTTTAAACTAGAAATCGTCGTACGTAAACTGCTAATCGCTTCAGCTTTTTCTTCTTCAGAAGTTTTTCCGATACCAAAAATTTTTGCTCCCGCGTCTTTAATAAATGAAAATAATCCCATAATAAATCTTTGTTTTTAATGTTAAGAACCTAAAATTACATGATTATTTTACTATTTCTGATAATAAAAATGTAAAATCTTGTTAAGTTTTTGGTAATAAATTGCCTTGAAATAAAATCTCTTACTGACAAAATTGCATTCGTAAAAAGTGGCGATATTTTTGATATCTTTACCAAAACAATTAAACAAATAAAGATGTATTATATATTAGTTGGTGTCATTATGCTGGTTAGTTGGTTTGTGAGTTACAAGCTAAAATCAAAATTTAAACATTACTCAAAAGTACAATTACAAAACGGATTGAGCGGTGCAGAAATCGCTCAAAAAATGCTTTCTGATAACGGGATTCACGATGTAAAAGTGATTTCAACACCAGGAATGTTGACCGATCATTACAACCCGAGCAAAAAGACAGTAAACTTAAGTGAGGGTGTTTATTCACAAAGAAATGCAGCTGCGGCAGCAGTAGCGGCTCACGAATGTGGCCACGCCGTGCAACACGCCAAAGCATACAATTGGTTGCAAATGCGAACCAATTTAGTGCCTTTGGTAAGTATAGCTTCAAAATTTAGCCAATGGGTGATTTTTGGCGGAATCATACTTTATACGATGGTTGGCGCTGGAGTTGGGCAAACCGTTTTACTTATCGGTATCATTATGTTTGGTTTAGGAACACTGTTTAGTTTTGTGACTTTGCCGGTAGAGTATGATGCTAGTAATCGCGCGCTTGCTTGGTTAAAAAACAACAATATGGTAACAGCAGAGGAGTATAAAGGTGCTGAGGATTCACTCAAATGGGCCGCGAGAACTTATGTGGTTGCAGCACTTGGTTCGTTAGCTACCTTACTCTACTTTTTAAGTATTTTCTTAAGTAGAGACTAAAATAATTTTACTTTCGTGGAATAAAAAAGCCTTCGGAAAACGAAGGCTTCTTGTTTTTATTTTTTTATAATTTTCTTGACTGTTGTTCCTATTTCTGTTTGAAT
Organism: Mesonia sp. K7; assembly: GCF_003233725.1. Classification (GTDB taxonomy): domain Bacteria; phylum Bacteroidota; class Bacteroidia; order Flavobacteriales; family Flavobacteriaceae; genus Mesonia. Next base: position 67,539 of record NZ_QKQV01000009.1, on the reverse strand, counting down.
TTCAGCAAAATAGATTCCAGAATTGAATTCAGAAATAATATAGGAAATATCATCTGAAAAGGTTTTAATCAGTTTTCCTTGTAGGCTATATAAGTTAACCTTTTGAATTTGATGATTGTCAGCTGTAATGCTAAACTCGTTCTGTGTTGGGTTTGGGTAAATAGAGATATTTTTTATAACTAAATTACCTGTTGAAAGTGGTTTGTTGGTGTAATACGCTTTGTCACCATTTTTATTTGTGATGGTAAGTTCATATTCATTGTTTATATTGTCAACTAGAGTAGCTTGATAATCTAACTCAACGAGAACTTGATTTAATAAGTCATTAGTAAGAATAATTGTGTCTGGATAGTAGTCTGTAAAGGGTAAATATTGACAGCTAAATGCAAGTGTTGCATACCCGTATTTGATATGAATTTTAGAATTATCGATAAATTCTATTTCGCCGCTAACATTATAATCACAAACACCCATTACTATATACCCGCCAATAAAATTTAAAAAACTATGAGCAATAGAATTGTCCGGTAAATAATCTACATTATTTATCGTAACTTTAGTTGCAACCCAGTTTTCTTGTACAAGTGGACCTACTTGAGCATTTACAGAAAAATTAAACCATAAAAAAGTGAAAAGGAGTAATGCTTTTTTCATAATTCAGAAAATTTAGCTTTATAAAAATACACAAAATTTCTGAAAATCATAAATTTACTCAGCCCACTACATTATCGATATTATAACCTAGATATTTCATCTCTTTTTCTTTAAAGATAACCCCATAGGTTTCAAGTTCTTTTAAAATAGGTTCGTAGACAGCTTGATCGATAGGTCGTAAAACACCCGAAGTGGTGATTTCTCTATTCAGGATCTTCAGTGCAGCAATTGCTACTGGTAAACCTACCGTTTTTGCCATGGCAGTATAGGTTTGGTTTTCGCCTTCGAGTACCATCGTAGAATCTATCTGCTTTTTCTCACCGTTGAGTTCATACCCAAATTTATGGTACATCACAATCATATCTTTATCATCTGGCGAAAGTGTCCATTTGTCTTCCAGTATTTTTTGTAAAGCTTGGGCAGGCGTAGCATTTTTGATCCCTATTTTTTTGTTGCGGTTAAAAATGTCAAGTTCTACGAGTTTTTCCCACATCAAATCGTCTTGGTCTATTTTAAGAGAATATCGGGTCTTTAACTCTACCGAATCGGTTGGTGAATAAGGTAAAAAGGCATTTACAAAATCACGGTAGCTCATCTCTTCCGAGTTTTCCATGTTGTAGGTGTCATCGGTCATTCCTAATTGCACAAACATATTCCAAGCTTTACTAAAACCTACTCTTCGTAGAGTCCCGCGGTAAAGTGTTTTGATGTTTTGCAAGCCGTAAACCTCTTGGTAAGCCAATGAATTTCGGTTGGCATAACCTTCAAATTTTCCGTAGCCTTCTACTTCCATAAACTCTGTTCTTCTAAAAAGACGATGGTAAGGAATATACTTAAACTGCCCTTCTTGAATAAACTCTGCAGCTCCACCTTGTCCTGCAACGACTACGTTTCTAGGGTTCCAGGTAAATTTGTAATTCCATAAATTATTGTCGCTTTCTGGTGCGACCAAACCGCCTGTAAAAGATTCAAACAAGAGCATTTTTCCGCCTTGAGCTCTAATGTTATCAATTACTTGCATCGCACTCATATGGTCGATACCTGGGTCGACACCAATTTCGTTCATAAAAACCAAGTTGTTGGCCTTTACTTGCTCGTCAAGTGCTTCCATTTCTTTGCTGATGTATGAAGCTGTGACCAGATTTTTATTGAAAACAATACAATCTTTGGCAACTTCTATATGAAATCTCGCCGGGAGCATCGAAATGACGATATCAGCCTCTTGAAGCCTCTCTTGGCGTTGGGTTTTGTCAAAGATATCTAATTTTATAGCTTGGGTTTTGGGGTGATTATTGACGAACTTTTGAGCATTTTCTAGTGAAATATCACCAATGGTGAGCTTTAAGTTTTCGCTTTCAGATTTTTCTTGTAAGTATTTTATTAAGGCCGAAGAAGACTTCCCGCAGCCAATGATTAGGATGTTTCGCATAGATAATTTTACGTACTTTTGTTAGTTGTTACTTCAAAGTAAACCATTAATTTTTGAATAAAAAAATATGAGTAAAAAACTATTGCTTTTAGGAAGTATTTTAGGTTTAACAGCAGTTATTTTAGGAGCATTTGCAAGCCACGGTTTAGAAAAACATATTTCACAAGAGGCGATACAAACTTTTGAAGTTGGCGTAAGGTATCAATTCTATCATGCTTTTTTAGCCTTGTTTTGTGGAATGTTTTCAAGGCTTTCCGCGAAAGCTAAAAATGTGATTTTCTACTTTATTCTCATAGGAATTGTGCTTTTTTCTGGCTCAATTTACGGCTTGGCAACCAATAGCTTGTCGAGCTTCGACTTTACAACAATTGGCTTTATCACCCCTATTGGCGGAATGCTGCTTATTATGGTGTGGTTATGGCTAATAATTAGTTTATTAAAAATAAAAAGTGAATAAAAAACAGCGCTAAAATTATATATATAGTGTATAATTTCTATTTTTGTTAGATAATCACAACAAATAAAAAACATGTTGGAAAAAAATAAAACTATTCATAAAGTTTCTTTAGAAAAGTACGGGATTAATGATGCGAAGGTGAGATACCAACTATCTCCAGAAGAATTGCATAACATCACTATAGAAAAAGGCCAAGGAGTTGAAGTAAACTCGGGTGCATTGGCAATCAATACAGGTGAATTTACAGGAAGATCACCGCAAGATCGTTTTATTGTAAAAGATGAAGTAACCGAAAATGAAGTTTGGTGGGGAAATATCAATATTCCTTTTGACTCAGAAAAATTTGATAAGCTTTACGATAAAGTAACTGCTTATTTGTCTAATAAAGAGGTTTTTGTGAGAGATGCTTACGCTTGCGCGGATCCAGCTTACAAACTCAATATTCGTGTGATTAACGAATACCCTTGGAGCAACATGTTTGCTTACAATATGTTTTTAAGGCCTACAGAAAGTGAACTTGAAAACTTTAAAGAAGACTGGATTGTGGTTAACGCTCCAGGTTTTATGGCAGACCCAGAAGTAGATGGAACGAGACAACACAATTTTGCAATTTTAAATTTTGGGAAGAAAATAGCCCTTATTGGCGGAACGGGTTATACGGGAGAAATCAAAAAAGGAATCTTCTCTGCGTTAAACTTTATCTTGCCGGTAGATAAAAATACACTTCCGATGCACTGTTCTGCAAATGTAGGAGAAGAAGGCGATACAGCTGTTTTCTTTGGTCTTTCGGGAACGGGAAAAACCACACTTTCGGCAGATCCAGAAAGAAAGTTAATTGGTGACGATGAACACGGTTGGACGGCAGAAAACAAAATCTTTAACTTCGAAGGAGGTTGCTACGCAAAAGTAATCAACCTTTCAGAAGAAAATGAGCCAGATATTTATAAAGCCATTAAGCCAGGCGCAATATTGGAGAATGTCATTATCAAAGATGGTGATGTAGATTTCGACGACACTACGATTACGCAAAATACAAGAGTAAGTTACCCAATTCATCATATAAACAACATCCAGCAGCCATCTATTGCTGCCAACCCTAAGAATATTTTCTTTTTAACAGCAGATGCATTTGGGGTTTTGCCTCCAATTAGCAAACTAACTCCGGGTCAAGCAGCTTACCATTTTATTAGTGGTTACACTGCAAAAGTAGCGGGAACAGAAGCAGGAATTACAGAGCCTGTACCAAGTTTCTCAGCTTGTTTTGGGGCGCCATTTATGCCGTTGCATCCAACACGCTATGCAGAAATGTTGAGCAAGAAAATGAAAGAAGCAGGGGTAAATGTTTGGTTGGTGAATACGGGTTGGACAGGTGGTCCTTATGGAGTTGGTAATCGCATGAAAATAAGATATACCCGTGAGATGATTTCTTCTGCCTTAGAAGGAGAGTTAGAAAACGTAGAGTATGAAACGCACCCAATTTTTGGTTTACAGATGCCAAAGGAATGCCTAAATGTACCTTCTGAAATTTTAAACCCAAGAAACACGTGGTCAGACAAAGCAGCTTACGACCAAAAAGCAAACCAGTTGGCAGGTTATTTCAAAAATAATTTCGATAAATTTAAGGAATATGCCAACGAAGAAATTTTAGAAAGCTGTCCAGGAAATAATTTATAGTTCTGGATTTAAGATAAGCAAAAAAGCCTGATTAAAAAATCAGGCTTTTTTTATAGGTAATTTTCAAAGATTATTTCTTGTTGTGTTCTTTGATGTATTTCTCTAACGCCATCGTCATTGAAGGGGTTTCTGGTGTTGGCGCTTGAATGTTTACTTCTAAACCGTGTTCTTTTGCAGCTTTAATGGTAGAGTTCCCAAAAACGGCAATTCGGGTATTGTTTTGTTTAAAATCCGGGAAATTTTCAAATAAAGATTTGATTCCGCTTGGACTAAAAAATACCACGACATCATAGAATACTTTTTCTAAATGTGACAAATCACTGATGACAGTTTTGTAAAAAATCCCTCTTGTCCAATCTACACCTACCTTGTCTAAATTTTTTGGGATTTCTGGTTTTAAAACATCAGAAGAAGGCAATAAAAACTTTTCGTCTTTGTACTTTTTAATTAAAGGAATAAGCTCAGGAAAAGTTCTCTTCCCTACATAGATTTTCCTTTTTCTATAGACGACATATTTTTGCAGGTAATAAGCAACAGCCTCACTTTGGCAAAAATACCTTAGCGTGTCTGGCACTTTGTAGCGCATTTCTTCTGCAATTCTAAAAAAGTGATCTACTGCATTTCTACTGGTAAGAACAATGGCAGTAAATTTAGATAAATCAATTTTTTGTTGTCTTACATCTTTAGAACTAGCTCCTTCAACATGTATAAACGGTATGAAATCAATTTTTACTTTTTGTTTTTCTTCTAATTCTGCGTAAGGAGAATTATCAACCTTTGGTTCTGGCTGCGAGATTAAAATTGTTTTCACTTTCATATAAGCTTGTTTTTTGAGATGAAATTTAGTTTTGTACCGTAATTATTTTATACAAAATAACATACGGTGCTATTTCAAGTGTGCAAAGGTACAAAATAAAATGAAACCAATACCTAAAAACAATCTCTTGATTTTTGGTATAGTGTTTTATGAGGATGTAAATATTTACAAAAGCATAAACAGAAATGGCAACAATTATCGTTGTTAAATTGACATTGAAAGTGTAGAAAAACAAAATCAGTATCGGCAAAAAACAAATCGTGATGAGGTTTTTGTAGGTGATTTTATGGAACAAATACTGATCGATCACTTTATCGGTATCAAAAATATTGGCAATTATTTTTTCAATAAAATATTTGATGCTTATCAGCAGATTTACCAAAATAAAAATCCTAAGAAAAAAAATAAACCTTGTGGTATTGGTCTGAACCATCTCAAGTTTTTCGGCCAAAAGGAAAATCCCGAGAGAAATAATGGTGGTGCTCACAACAAAAAGAATGGTCGTGAACTTATTGAAAACCTGAAAATTGCCCTGCTGTGTGGTAAAATATCTATTAGATACAAATAACTGCCGAAAACTGTAAAACTTTTCGGCGTACAGAAAGTTTGAAAGAGCAATAAGACTAAACAAAAATAGAAAGATAAGGGTAACCCAATCGTTGTTAATGATATTTCTTTCTATCAATTCCATATCAGATTTTTGGTAAAGGTAAAACTTAAATACAAGAAAAAGTAGGGATGTTCGTTGTAAAAAATACTTAAATTTGCTGAAATTTTTTTTATGCCCGAGCGGTTAGTCATTATTCCTACATTTAACGAAATCGAGAACATCGAGGCGATTATCCGTAAAATATTTTCACAAAAAATACATTGTGATATTTTGGTAGTCGACGATAACTCGCCAGACGAAACCGCAAAAAAAGTAGCAAGCTTGCAAGATGAATTTCAAAACCAATTACACTTGTTGGTAAGAAAACATAAATCGGGCATTGGTACAGCTTATATCAAGGGTTTTAAATGGGCGTTGGAGCGTGATTATCAATATATTTTTGAGATGGATGCTGACTTCTCACACAATCCTAAAGATATTGAGCGATTATACAATGCTTGCGTCAACCAAGATGCCAAAATGGCTATAGGTTCACGCTATATCAAAGGCGTAAATGTGGTCAATTGGCCCATGAGTCGTGTCTTGATGTCATATTTTGCGTCAAAATATGTGCGATTTATCACACAAATGCCCATTCAAGATACTACGGCAGGGTTTGTGTGTTATCATAGATCGGTTTTAGAATCGCTTAACTTAAACAAAATTCAATTTGTAGGCTATGCTTTTCAAATAGAAATGAAGTTTAAAGCACACTTACGTGGATTTAAAATTGTAGAAGTGCCTGTGATTTTTACAGACAGAACCAAAGGCGAATCAAAACTGAGCGGAAATATTATCTCCGAAGCGATTTTTGGAGTAATTAAAATGAAATTTAAAAGTTTATTTAGAAAAAGAATATGAGCAAGATTTTAATTAAAAATGCTAAGATAATTAACGAAGGAAATGTACAAGAAGGTGATATCTATATCGAAAACGATTTGATTGTAGATGTGGCAGACAGCATTAGCTTAAAATCTCACGACATCCAGATTTTAGATGCCGAAGGGCAATATGTGATGCCGGGTGTAATCGATGATCAAGTGCATTTTAGAGAACCGGGTTTAACCCATAAAGAAGACATCAGATCGGGCTCTCGTGCGGCAATCGCTGGCGGAATCACGTCGTTTATCGAAATGCCGAATACCAATCCGCAGACGACTACCATCGAGAAATTAGAAGAAAAATTCGCTATAGCGAAAGAGACCTCGTATGCCAATTATTCTTTTATGTTTGGTGGCACCAATGACAATTTAGAGGAAATCAAAAAAATAAACCCAAAAACTACGGCTGCCTTAAAGTTATTTCTCGGTTCATCCACGGGTAATATGTTGGTCGATAACGAGAAAGTTTTAGAAAACATATTTAAAGAATCACCTGTTTTAATTGCAGTGCATTGCGAAGACGAAACTACTGTTCGTCAAAATTTAGAAAAACACATCGAGGAGTTTGGAGAAGATATTCCTATCAAATACCACCCTGTGATTAGAAGTGAAGAAGCCTGTTATTTATCGTCGAGTAAAGCGGTTGCTTTGGCTAAAAAAACAGGGGCGAGATTACATGTTTTTCACTTAAGTACTGAAAAGGAATTGAGCCTATTCGACAGCAAAAAACCGCTAAAAGACAAAAAAATAACTGCTGAGGTTTGTATCCATCACCTTTGGTTTAACGATAAAATGTATGACAGCAAAGGAACTTTTATCAAATGGAATCCTGCAGTAAAAAAAGAGTCAGACCAAAAAGCTTTACTCAAAGCATTGATTGATAATAAAATAGATGTGATCGCTACCGATCACGCTCCGCACACATTAGAGGAAAAGAAAAATATGTACACCAAAGCTCCGAGTGGCGGACCATTGGTACAGCATGCATTACCAGCGATGTTAGAAATGTACCACAAAGGTTTGATTACGTTGCCTAAAATTGTTGAAAAAATGTGCCATAATCCAGCTATTTTATTCGAAATCGAAAAAAGAGGCTTTATCAGAAAGGGCTATAAAGCAGACTTGGTGATGGTTGATCTCAATTCACCCTGGAATGTGAAAAAAGAAAACCTCTTTTACAAATGTGGTTGGTCACCTTTCGAAGGGCAAACTTTCCGTTCGAGAGTAACGCACACGCTACTTAATGGAAAAGTGGTGTATAAGAATTTTAAATTCACGGAAGTACAAAATGCAGAACGATTAACTTTTGACCGCTAATGAAAAAGTTTGTTTATCTTGGTTTATTACTCATATTGAGCTGTCAGGACGTAAAGAAGGCTAAAAAACCTGATAACCTTATCCCTGAAGATAAAATGGTTGAAGTGTTGGTAGATATGCACAAACTTGATGCTTTAATAAGTGTGAATCGTGTGGCTTATGACTTGCGAAATGTAGAATCACACGAACTTATTTACCAAAAACACCAAATAGACAGTTTGCAGTTTGAACAAAGCAGCGATTATTATTCAGAAGATTTTAATACCAACGAGCGAATTTTTCAGCAAGTAAAAGATCGTTTAGAGGCAGAAAAAAAAGTAGTTGATAGTCTTCAGGAAATTGAACAAACTAAAAAACAGACCATAAAGGAAGAAAACCGAGAAAAAGAAGAAGATAGCACCAAAAAAGATTTAAAAGGAATTGGTTTGCTTAAAAAAATGAGCCGTCCTAAGAATTGATTTTTCTATCGGAATGAAATCGATTCCCAAAACCGTTTTTGCTTTTTCGTTGTTGTAAAACGACTGGCCAAAAGCCGATTTGATAGCACTTTTTTGTATTTGTTGCCGCGTTCCAAAAATTTTTCTACCCACATATTGTACCAACCAACCTATTTTTACCATCCAAGGTCGTATTACTTTCGTTGGAATAGGTTTGTTGAGATTGGTGGCGATTTGGGTAATCACTTCTTCAAAAGATAAATTCTCACTCACCAAAATAAACCGTTCGTTTTTGATATTACTATTCATCAGTTCTATCAAGGCGGTGACCACATCTTCTACAGCCACAAAGCCTGTCGTTAACGGAATGGTAAACTTCAAACCCTTATTTACTTTCGTGAAAATTTTACAACTGCCAACATCCCAATTTCCAGCGCCAATAATAACTCCGGGGTTTACAATTGCCACGTTCAAACCTTCTTGCGAAGCTCGCCAAACTTCCATCTCGGCACCAAATTTTGTGATGGCATAATTATCTGTCAAGCTGTTTTCGTCTCGAGCAGATTCTTCGGTAATCTGTTGGTTTTTTGGTGCACTTCCCAAAGCAGCAATCGAACTTACATGCACTAATTTTTCCACGGAAAATTTAAGTGCCATATTCACCACATTTGCCGTTCCTTCGATATTTATTTTACGAAGTTTCTGGTAGTTTTTTTCCGAGACATCGTAAGAAATATAACCCGCACAATGGTAAACGTGGGTTATATTTTTAAAAGCATTTTCTAATTCTGGAATGTCATTAATATCGCAAGAAACCCAATGTATAGTTTGCCAGTTTTCTTCGGTAAACCCATCAAAATAAGCAAATAAAAACTGTCTAACTTCTTCAATTTTAGCTGTATTACGAAAACCTGCCTTAAAAGCAATCTTACTTTTAGACAATTCGGCAATGAGATGTCTGCCGACCAAACCTGTTGCTCCGGTTACTAAAATCACAGGGTAAATATAAATAAAACTATACCTAAAAAAATGGAGATTACTATATCTTTGCGTTTTAAAAAGAAAATTTTAGATGAAAGTAAATTTAGTAGAAGAATTACGCTGGCGCGGAATGATTCACGATATGATGCCAGGAACCGAAGAGCAATTGCAAAAAGAGGCAACAACGGCTTATATTGGTTTCGATCCCACTTCAGACTCATTGCATATTGGTAGTTTAGTACCTATTATTTTATTGGTACACTTGCAAAAAGCAGGACATCAACCTATTGCTTTGGTCGGTGGAGCAACGGGTATGATTGGTGATCCTTCCGGGAAAAGTGACGAACGTAATTTACTTGATGAAGAAGCTTTAGCTAAAAATGTTGCGGGTATTAAAAATACCTTGGCTCGTTTTTTAGATTTTAAGGACACTTCTGCAACTTCTCCTATTTTAGTAAACAACTATGACTGGATGAAGAATTTTTCTTTTATCGATTTTGCACGTGATGTAGGAAAACGAATCACCGTAAATTATATGATGGCAAAAGACTCCGTAAAGAAAAGATTGTCTGGTGAAGAAGGAACAGCAGGAATGTCTTTTACCGAATTTACTTACCAACTTATACAAGGTTACGATTTTTACCATTTGTATAAAACCTATAACTGTATGTTGCAAATGGGCGGAAGCGACCAATGGGGAAATATTACTACAGGAACAGAGTTGGTGCGCAGAATGACCGATGAAGAAGGTGCCAAAGCTTATGCGATGACTTGCCCACTCATCACCAAAGCTGACGGTTCTAAATTCGGAAAAAGTGAAGGTGGGAATATTTGGTTGGACGCCGATAAAACTTCGGTATATAAATTTTACCAATTTTGGTTGAATACTTCTGACGAAGATGCCGAAAAATATATTAAGATATTTACCTTCTTAGATCAAGACACGGTAAATGCTTTGGTGCAAGAACATCAAGAAGCTCCGCATTTGCGTGTTTTACAAAAAGCCTTGGCCAAAGAAGTGACGGTTTTTGTACATTCACAGGAAGCTTTCGAAAATGCAGAAAAGGCATCGAGCATTCTATACAGTAAATCTTTTAAAGAAGACATCAAAACCCTTGACGAAGCCACTTTTTTAGACGTATTTGAAGGCGTTCCTCAGGCTGAGATCTCTAAAGCAGATTTTGAAAAAGGCTTGGATATGATTGCCGCTTTAGCAGCAAAAACCAATTTTTTAAGCAGTAATGGCGAAGCCAGAAGAGCCTTAAAAGAAAATTCGATTGCGGTCAATAAAGAAAAAGTACGTGAAGATTACCTGTTGACTTCAGAAGACTTCATCAACGATAAATATATTGTCATTAATAAAGGGAAGAAGAACACCTATATTATAAAGGTGGGATAAAAAAAGAAGTCCCAAGAAAACTTGGGACTTCAAACTAACTAACCAATCTATTATGAAAAAACTTTCATCTTAGCATTTAATAAGACGAAATAAAAATAAAAAAATTACAGCTAAATTTAATTATTAACAAATTTTAACGAAATTCCTATAAAACCAAGAGGTTGCAACCTCTAATGTCGCTGTTGTCAAAACGTCCTAAAACTTCAAATTGAGTGTTGTTGAGCTTTTTTCCGAGGTCTTGTGTAGCGATAAAAGAGCAAGAATATAAATTGGCTAAATCGATGACGTTAATTCCTCCGTTTTGTTGTTCCGCTTTAAGTGAAAAAGGATCTTCTGGATCGCGAATGAGTACTTTCATATAATTGGGCGTTTCAAAAATACCATCTCCTTTAGAATAGGCTTGTGAAAGTAATTCGGTCATTCCGTATTCGCTGTGAATTTTTGGCACACCAAAACCTTTTTTTAGAATTTCGTGCAACTCTTCACGAATCATTTCTTTTCTCCTTCCTTTCATTCCACCGGTTTCCATAACAATGGTGCTTTTAAGTGAAAAAGAAAACTCTTCGACTAAATCGAGTAAGGCAAAAGAAACCCCAATCAGTAAAGTAGGGATTTTTTTTTGTTCTAACTGATGAAGTTTTTGTGTTAATTCTTTTCTGTTGTCGAGATAAAATCCACTTTCGGGATACTTGCTTTTTTCGATAAATACTTTAGCCATTTGCACCAAGGATGAACCTTCTCTCTCTAGATATGATGGTAGTAAAGCAAGAACTGCAAACTCAGAAATAGCACCATAAAAATGTTGGAATGTTTTTAAAAAGCTTTTTTCGTAAAGCGAATAATCATACACAAAGTGTTTGCTTGTATTTTGTGAAGTCGTTCCGCTGCTGGTGTAGGTTTTCTGGTGCTTTGTATTGGGTTGTGTGGTGACTTGGTGTGTTTTAAAAAACTCAATTGGCAGAAAAGGAATTTGATCAAGTGATAAAACTTTCGTAGGATTTAGTTTGAGGTGATGACAATATTCTTGATATACCAAGTTATTTTCATATTGAAACTCAAAAACTTCGAGAGCGGTTTCTTCAAAGGCTTTTTCGGAGTTGATGTTAAATATTTTTTGTTGTAATCCCATCGAAAAATTTATCCTCACAAATGTAAAAAAATAAAAAAGGCGTCTCGGTAAAGAAACGCCTTTTTGTATAATGGAGTTATGGTGATTACCTCACGATTAATTTTTTTGTAGCTGTCGTATGGTTGTTTTCAACTTTTACGATATACATTCCGTTAGTTAAGCTAGAAACATCTATCGTTTTGTTTTCTAACGATTGAGAAATTACTTGCTTTCCTAAGATATCAAAAATGGTAACTTGAGCATTTGGGCTCTCGTTCATTTCGATGGTTAAAATACCTTGTACAGGGTTAGGATACATCACAAATTCTAATGCAGCCACATTGTTGGTGGCGATAGAAGCATTAAAATCTGCTAAAGATCTTGGTGTAAATTGTGCACTGCCATTAAATTCTGCAGCAATACCTACAATATTGGTATAAGGAGTATCTTGAATTACAGTTCCGATATAATCAGCATCAAAAAAATTTGTTCTTAATACTATTGTAGGAGCACTGGTATCAGCAACGGTATAATTTGTACCTGTTGCAAAAGTAGTGGTTCCATCTCCTTCGGTAATGACAACATTTTGAAATGCTATCAATTCAGACTCATAGTCGTCATAATTACTGCTAAAGTCTGAAATAGTGACAAATTGAATAGCAATACTGTTTCCTGTTGAACTTGCAGGAGCAGTATCTTGTGTAGGTACAAATTGTAATACTCCATTAAACTCAGATAAAGTACCAGTAATATTTGTGATGCCATCAAATTGGTTATACGTCGTAGTGATAGTTCCTGCCTCATCATCTATTAGAATAGCTGCTGTAGCATCTTGTATGTATTTTTGATTTCGATAGGCTTGTTGATAAGTTAAAATAGCTTCTCCAGTAAGTTCAAATTCTTGGTTAGTACCTGAAACTTGAGCTCTTAAAGTAGCGATATCACCCACTTGCATCACAGGAGAACATAGCGGTGAAGTAACATTTCCTGTAATATTACAGTTGCCACTTACACTTGTAATGGTATAACTGACATCGGTTCCTTCAACAGCATTTACAATAATTACACCGGTAGCACTTGTTGAAGGATCGTTAGAATTTGCCATATCTACAGTTCCTCCAACTACCGTTGGGATATAAGTATCTGTTCCACCGCCCGTAAAAGAAGCAGTAATTGTATAATTATCTGTTCCAGTAGTTTCTGTATCACAAGAGACATCTGTAATAGTAATAACTAATGGGCAAGAAGTTGTTCCAGGTACAAACGTCCCAATACCAATGATTGATTCAAAAGTACTTCCTCCTTGACAAGAGCCTTCGCCATTTAATGCACCATTGTTAAATGTCCAATCGCTTTGGTTAAAACTCCCTGTTGCTGTTGTGCCATTATTTCTTTTAGCATAACCATCTTGATATTCCCAAGGCATTCCTGATCCATCTTCAGCATTTACACCATATTGATCTATAACATTACTTGTTGCATCTTCAATTATTCTTATCCCATCATCTCCATTGTTATTAGCAACATTATCTTCAGAAGCATTTGTGGCAGAAGGAAACTCTGTTGGAAAAACTTCTGTAGGTGTTGTTGTATCACTGTAGATATAAATAAAGTCATCTGTTACTGTTCCAAAAGCAGCTAAATTGGATGGGCTACCCCAAGAACCACCATTTGATTGTTTCTCCATTGAGTATAATGAGAAGTCTACTGTGCCGTCTGCATAAACTTCAATCACTTTGGGATTACCTCCAGAGCAATCTCCATCTGCAATCATGGTGATAATAGGTGTCTGAGCAAATGATATTGCTGAAACAAAAATCAAGCTAAATAAAAATGTAATTTTTTTCATGTTTTATGTTTTTAATTCAAACAAAGATAAGCATTAATCTAAAATCTTGCGAATCATTAACTTAATCGTAACAATAAAAAAAGGCTGTAAAAATACAGCCTTTTAATTTATAATCGAGTGAGCAAATTACTCTACCCAGCTAAAATCTGTTTCAACAGTTGTTGATGAACTATAAGTAGTGGTTGTACTCGCATCTGCACCATCTATTTGTACATTGCTCAAGTCTCCACCATCGACCATATCAACATTAGTAGCATAACCAATTAAAGTTAAGCCCGTAATAGTAGCTCCAGATTGTTTTTTAAACTGTAGCCCAATTCCACCAGCTGTCGATACCGCAGTAAAATTGTTGATGCTCGGGTTTGCATTCGTTCCATCAGCTTCTATAGCTGTTGAGAAATTAGAGTTAGTGTGTTTTACAAAAATGTTAGAAATTGTTCCGTTCCAACCTTCTGTCCAGTCGACAGCATCATCCTCTAAATCTTCAACATAAATATTCGTTGCGCTTACCGTTCCTCCAAAAAATTCAACACCGTCGTCAGCACCACCAATAAAAGCGATGTTTTCAATAGTCGTGCCTGAACCTACTGCATATAGGGATAAGCCGTTGTATTGTGACTCAGGATTAATTTGAGCTCCAGATTGCTTAATAATTAAATATTCAATAGAACCTGAGCTGTCAGAGTCATTTGTTCCTCCGTAGATTAAAGAACCTACTTCAGCTTCTGCATTTATACCCGCAGTGGTAGTAGCATCACCTAATATAACTATTCCACCCCAAGTTCCTGCTGTATCAGGACCCATTACTACAGGATTTCCAGCTTCTCCTTGTATTTCGATGTCACCACCCTTTTGTACGGCAATGTAAACATCTGTCCCAGTAGCGGTTACAATATTTGTTCCAGCAGGAATAACTAATTTTGCTCCTTCTTCAACACTTAAAATTCCAGAAAGTCTATAAGAGATTGCAGGGTCTAAAGTTAGAGTGTTTGTAATTTGACCACTTAAAATCTCTTGGTTAGCAGCATCTTGAACCCATTGGAAATCTGAAATATTTACGGTTGCAGGCCCAGTATAGGTCATATTTGGATCAGACTCTAATCCGTCTATAGTTACATTACTAGTTGCTCCACCGTCAACAAAGTCTAAAGAAGTTTCATAACCATTAAGTGAAAGTCCTGTAATAGTCGCTCCAGATTGTTTCTTAAACTGTAAAGCAATACCTCCAGTTGTAGAAACAGCTGTAAAATTGTTAATAGTTGGGTTAGCGTTAGTTCCGTCTGCTTCGATAGCTGTTGAGAAACCTTCAATATCATGTAAAACATAAGTATTGGTTAGCGTCCCATTCCAACCTTCTGTCCAGTCAACTGCATCATCTTCTAAGTTTTCAACATAAATATTAGATGCACTCACGGTTCCACCAAAGAACTCTACTCCATCATCTTGTCCACCTAAAAAAGCAACATTGTTAATGGTCGTTCCAGAACCTACAGCATACAATGATAAACCATTATACTGAGACTCTGGATTGATTTGAGCTCCTGAATCTTTAATAATTAAGTACTCAATAGAACCCGAGCTATCAGAATCGTTTGTTCCTCCGTAAAGAAAACTATTTACTTCAGCCTCTGCATCTATACCTGCAGTTGTAGTGGCATCACCTAAAATAACTAAACCACCCCAGACACCATCTCCTTGTGGTCCCATCACGACTGGGTTAGAAGATGTACCTTGAATCACTATATCAGCTCCTTTTTGAACTGCGATTAGAACACCAGTACCTGTACCTGTGTTAATTCTAGTTCCTGCAGGAATAGTTAAAACGGCTCCACTCTCAACGCTAAGAGCTCCATTTAAAGTATATGCAGTTGAGGCGTCTAAAGTTAAATTTTCTGTAATAGAACCGGTTAGTTCTGTTTCAACCCCTGGATCATCATCACCAGTGCTGTCATCGTCGTTACTACAGCTAATAGCTGTCATACTTAAAATTGTAGCCGAAAATAAAATCGACAGGTTTTTGATTGCTTTTTTCATTGTGTTAGAATTTTAAAATTAAGTTCAAAAAATTAAATTATTGGTTATTAAAATTTATATGAAAGCCCTAAAGAGAGGTCAATTCCTCTAGTATATGAACTTACTGTTTCTGTACGCTCGATACCTTGTTGAGGTCTAACGTTTTGTGTTCTTTCAATTTCTGGATTCAGTATGTTGTTTGCTCTAAAGTTTATACTTAGGTTTTCGTTTATTTGCTTAGAGAGTACGGCATTCAAAGTCACAAAACCTTTTTCAATAATTTCATCGGCATAAAATTCATCTTTTATAGTAACTTGTGTGGGACTACCGACTGCAAAAAGATTATCCGAAGCATAATTGGCGGAAAGGTTAGCGTTAAATTCATTTTCGTTATTTGTAGAAAAATTTAAAGTCGCATTGACAATGTATTCAGAAGCACCTTGCAAACCAGTTTCATCCTTAAAATTATATTTATAGGTTTTAGTTAATACCCCATCTTCATTATAGACATCTTTTAAGTCTTGATTATGCCACATTCTGGTAAAGTTTAAGCCGCCATCTAGAGTTATACCTTCATCTTTTTCATTTTTAACAATTCCGATATTGGCATCTAATTCGATTCCATAAACTGTTGCTTCGTCACCCGCATTTTCATAGGTTAAGTTTCCTGCAGAACCAGGTTCTAAAATCTTACTAATAGGATCTTTAATTATTTTGTAAAAACCAGTCGCTGAAATCAATTCTGCATTGGTTGGGAAGAGTTCCCACTTTAAATCTATATTATAAGCGTTGCTAGCTTCCAATTCTTCATTTCCTTTAACAACTTGACCTCCTGGTTCTACATATTCAAAAGGTGCTATTTCTTTAAATTCAGGTAGCGTTATGGTTTTGCTGGCTGCCAAACGTAGGTTTTGATTATCTTTTAATGCAAATTTTATATTTAAAGAAGGATAAATGTTGCTGTATTCTTTGATCACAGAGGAAGGTCTGTTGGCTGTTTCTAAAAAGTTATTCACATCCCAATCGACATCAATCTCATCTCTTTGATATCTTGCTCCTGCATTGAAGTTAAATTTATTGAAGGCGTAGTTTACAGCAGCAAAGCCAGCGCCCGAATTTAATATTCCCTCATAGACGTCTGCTTTTCTTGTAGTGGTAGTTAGTGAACCGTTATTTATATTTTCTTGTGTAATTGTCCCACTAATATTGTCTATAGAAGAAGGGTTAAGATCGCCATTAACACCATAAAATTTGGATTCAAAATCTCGTGTTTTATTTCTGTAGTTACCCCCGACAGCTATTTTTAGAGACGAAACAGTATCTTTTTCAAAAACTAAGAATTCATTTTTGAGAATTGCATTAAGTTCTTTGTCTTCAATGTTTTGATATGACTTTCTTTGTTGGTAACCACCTGTTCTACCAAATTCAACAAGGTCTTCTTTAAAATTAATTTCATTTCTAATACGATTAGGTTCGTCTGCATTTACCATGTTGTACCCGACTGCCCAGTCTATATTGTTTCTTTCACCTATTTGATGTTTTCCTATAAGTTGATTAACCCAAAGACGGGTTTGTCTTATATTTTGATCTCTAATAAATTGACTTAAAGATCGATCATGGTCATCTTCTTCCATCACAAGTCCTTCACCGTTTCTTCCAAATTCATTTACTTCGTCAGAAACACGATTTATCAAATAACTCACAGCTCTTAAGCTGTTATTTTCATTAAAATTATAATCTAAATTTACTAAAGCAGAAGTCGAAATTTGCTTTCTATATCTCGTAGCATCACTAAACCTAGCTTTAATTTGGTTTTCTTCAAACTGTTGGAAAACACCTGTTCTGTAATCATATTCATTCTTATGAGTAGCGGTTAAAAAGGCTTTAAATTTTTCTCCAAACTTTTTTCCAATATTAAAATTATACTGAAAGTCTAAAGGTACCCCTTGTGTTTCAGGATCCCATCTTTGTTGTGTAAGCGCATCTTCTGTAGATAACTCACTAGAATAAAAACCAAAGTTGATATCTTCCATACCTGCAGAACGCATGAACTCTCCATTTTGCTCCATAGCATTGGTATTAAAACCAACTCTTGTTCCAAACCCAAGTTCTTCAGATCCATTTAAGCCTCTAGATACAATATCAACGCTTCCGGAAACTTGATCTGCGGAATGCATGGAAGAATAAGTCTTACTAATACCAACACTTGAAACAACTCTCGTAGGAAAAAGATCAAGACTGATATTTTTTCTTTCTATATCGTCCGAAGGAATAGGTAATCCATTCATGGTTGTATATAAATAACGGTCACCTAAACCTCTTACATACACATCGCCCGAAGCTTCGCTACTTGTTACCCCGGAGATTTTGGTGGTGGCCGTTGCCGCATCACTCACACCCATCTTGGCAAGTTCTACAGAACCAATACTTTCTTTGATATCTACCGCTTCTTTTTGGTCTAATAAAAGGGCAACCTCCGAATCACGGCGAGCCACAGTCTTAATCACAATCTCGTCTAAAGCTGCTGCACTTGCCCCTAAACTGGTATTTACTTCGGTTACTTTATTGGCGGTTACCACTACGTTGGGTACTTCTACCGTTTCGTAACCAATAAAGCTAAACACCAAAGTATAAGTTCCTACTTCTACGTTTTCGATTTGGTATAGACCATCGAAATCGGAAGTAGTACCTTTGGTGGTGTTTTTTATTTGCACATTAGCAAAAGGCAACGGTTCGTTATTCATTTCTTTGTCGCCAAGTTTTCCAGCAATTGTTCCATACTCTTGGGCATAACCAACTGCTGAGATTAAAATTAAAAGGTTAAAAATTAGTCTTTTCATTATCTGTTTTATTTACGCTGCAAAGAAAATGCAGTCGTCTGCGAAAGGTGTTACGCCTTGGTTAAAAGTGGGGCGGGTTAATGTTAGGAAAACGTTAGCTGTGTTAAGGAGTTTTCAAAATTGTTAACTTATAGTAAATTATATTATCTTTATTTTTACAGCCGAATTGAAAACCTACTATCATGAACAAAAATGACATTACCATACTTTTAGTAGATGACGAACCCGATATTTTAGAAATCATAGATTTTAACCTTTCGGCGGAAGGTTACCACGTGATTACTGCAGAAAATGGTATAGAAGCGGTAAAAAAAGCCAAAAAGAAAAAACCACACCTTATTATATTAGATGTGATGATGCCAGAAATGGATGGTGTTGAAGCTTGCGAGCAAATCAGAAAAATACCTGAACTCGAGCATACCATCATTACTTTCTTAACCGCACGCAGTGAAGATTATTCGCAAATGGCAGGTTTTGATGCAGGGGCAGACGATTACATCACCAAACCTATCAAACCAAAAGTTTTGGTAAGCAAAGTAAAAGCTCTTTTAAGAAGAGTACACAATGAAGAAGATAATACCAATATTGTAGAAATAGGAAATCTTACCATTAATCGTGATGAGTATAAAGTAATTAATGGGAAAGAAGAGATTATTTTACCGAGAAAAGAATTTGAATTATTATCTTTACTAGCTTCACAACCCGGTAAGGTTTTTAAAAGAGAAGATATTCTCAATAAAGTTTGGGGTAACGAAGTAATTGTGGGTGGAAGAACCATCGATGTACACATTAGAAAACTTCGCGAGAAAATAGGTGATAAAAAGTTTAAAACCGTAAAAGGAGTAGGGTATAAGTTTGTAAATTAATGAGACAAGAGTTTAAGCGATCATATAAATTTGCGTTTATAACTTCGTTATTTATAACTCTTTTTGTTACCACACTTAACCTATTTTATCAATATGCTTACTTCGAGATAGACTTTCCATCAATGGTCATTATCACCATTGCGGTTTTTGTTTTTTCCTTTTTAATTATTCAACTCAGAATCGAATTATTTATTTATCGAAGGATAAAATTTTTATTTGATAAGGTCTCACTTTTAGAATCTACCAATCTCGAAGAACAACCCGTGATGACCGATATGCGAACACTTACGCGGGAAATAGAAAAGTTTGCAGAAGGTAAAAAGGTAGAAATTGAAGCTTTAAAAATTCGTGAAAACTACCGTAAAGAATTTATGGGTAACGTTTCGCACGAACTCAAAACACCGCTTTTTACCGTGCAGGGTTATATTCTTACCTTGTTAGATGGCGCTGTAAAAGATAAAAAACTACGTAATAAATATCTAGAAAGAGCAAGTAAAGGGGTCGATAGGTTAATATATATCGTTAGCGACCTTGATATGATTACCCGTTTGGAAGCAGGAAATCTACATGTCAAAAAAACAAAATTTGATATTGTAGAGTTGATAGAAGAGGTGTTCGATTTAATGGAAATGAAAGCGCACAAAAAGAACATTTCGTTGACTTTAGATATGGATTACGAAAACCCGATTTATGTTTTTGCCGATAAAGAAAAAATACAGCAAGTGCTTACCAATTTGGTAGTCAACTCCATAAAATACGGGAAAGAAGGAGGAACCACAGAAGTAAGTATAGAAAGCCTTATAAAAAGTAAAATTATTGTACGGGTGACCGATAATGGTGAAGGGATTAGAAAAGAGCACATTCCGCGTTTGTTCGAGCGTTTTTTTAGAGTCGATAAAAGTGGCTCACGTAAAGAAGGCGGATCAGGTTTAGGGCTTTCTATTGTCAAACATATCATCGAAGCACATAAAGAAAAAATTTACGTCGAAAGTGATTTTGGTGTAGGAAGCGAATTTTCATTTACGCTCGAGGGTGTAAAAGAACCGGCTTAAGTCTTCTTCTAAATGAAGGTAATAATCAAAACCTGAATAGTTGTTGACATCATTTAGCATTTCTACTTTAAACTGACTTTGCTTACATGTAGGAGCAATTTTTCGCTCATGAAATCTTTCCGCTAAATATTCTTGCTCAGTTTGCCCCGGCGTAGGGATAAAAAAAGCTTTTTTCCTCAACTTGGCTAAATCCATAACGGTAGTATAACCAGAACGGGATAAAATAAGTTGACTCTGATTGATGATTTTTTCTAAATCTTTTCCAGTCAAGAAATTATAAATCTCAAAATTACCTTTCACTTCTTTCTGCAAACAATCCTCTACAACACCTCTTACAAAAGCAATTTTACCAGGGTAAGATTTTAGTTCTTTTAAGAGTTTATTTTCCAATAAGGTTCGTTGAGGTTCTGGGCCTGATAAAACCACCGCCAAATCATATAAAACTTTCTCATCTTTTTTTTCAAACCTACTTATCGGGCCGATATAGTTTATTTTAAACCTTGATCTTTTGAGGTGTCCCAATTTACCACTTAAACTTGGAGAAAAAGACACGTCAGGAACCCAACAATTATCAAATTTTTTGATGTAATGCTGATGTAGCTGAGAACTAATTTTTGTGGTAAGCCCAGAAAGAACATTCAATTGATGCGTGATGATTATACTCTTGAGGTGTTTTTGACGTACACCAAGACGATTGTCTGAAATAATCGCTGAGATTTGTTCTTTTTTACAAATTTCCTGCGTAAGCTTTTTCTCCTGCTGGATACTTTTAAAAATTTGAAAACTCTGTAGTACGATTTTAAACTTAAAAAAAGCTCCTTTTTTGGCGTAATGCACACGATAAGAAGGTAATTGGTAAAATTTTAGAAATTCAAACTCCTTTTTTAGCAGTTGTAAAGCCACACCGTCACTCGCGATTATAGGTTCATAACCTTTTTCCAGTAAAGTGTTTATAACAGGAATGCACCGCGTGGCGTGACCTAAACCCCAATTAAGAGGAGCAACCAGAATTCTATTTTTTTGCATTTACCAAAGGTAATTGCCTATTGCTTCTTTTTATTTTACTTAATTTTACCAAAAAATTAAATAATTGTTGTGGGCAGCAAAAATAAACTCAAACGTTTCAGGGAAAACGAAACCTTTTCTAATGTCGTTCAGCCAACTCGAGAAGAAATTGTAGGAGGAGAGTTTCCTCTAAAAGGAAAATGGGCGAAAGATTTTTTTAAAAACGATTTGCCTATTGTTTTAGAATTAGGTTGCGGAAAAGGTGAATATTGCATCGGTTTGTCGAAGATGTTTCCGGAGAAAAACTTTTTGGGTGTCGATATCAAAGGAGCTCGATTTTGGCGTGGTGCCAAAACCGCTTTAGAAGAAGACAATAGAAGAGTGGGTTTTTTACGTACGCAAATAGAATTGGTTGACCAGATTTTTGCAATAAACGAAATAGATGAAATCTGGATTACCTTTCCAGACCCTCAAATCAAATTTAAACGAGCCAAACACCGATTGACCAATCCAGACTTTTTAAAAAAATACGAGAAAATTTTAAAGCCAAAAGGTATCGTTAACCTCAAAACCGATAGTGAGTTTTTGCACGGTTATACCTTAGGTTTGCTAGAGCATCTCGATTACGAAATCTTACACTCCAATCACGATATTTATAAAAATGAGTACAGCCCAAAAGAGATTGTTGATATACAAACCTTTTACGAGAAACAATACCTTGAAAAAAAGAAACCAATTACGTATATTAGGTTTCGAATAAACTAACTGGCATTTTGTTATTAACACAACTATTCTTAATTACGTTTTTCGCAGCATTAGTAGGTGTTTTACCGCCAGGTTTGGTAAATATGACGGTCGCCAAAACGTGCGTTGAAAAAGGAAAAAGGGCAGGGGTTTATGCTGGTTTAGGAGCTTCAACCATTGTCTTTATACAAGCAACTCTTGCTATTTTAATGGCAAAATTCATTTTTGACCATCCTTCAGTACAGAAAAACTTATTGCGTGTAGGTTTAGTGGTTTTTATCATTCTGGCCATTCACTTTTTTATTGCAGCTAAGAAAAAGAGAACAAAAAAGAAGACCTCAGAAAAAGAAGTGGGTAGAAGTTTCCTTAAAGGAATGATGATTGCTTCACTCAACGTTTTTCCGATACCTTATTTTGTGGCAGTAAGCTCGGCCATCAATAGCAACGATAAGTATATCTACGACAAGACAACCATTTTTTTATTTGCGCTTGCTGCTTGTTTGGGCACTTTTACGACACTCTATATCTATGTGGTTTCGTTTATGAAAATAGAAACCCATACTCAAAAGTTTTCTAAGTTTTCCAACTATTTTATGGCAGCTTTGATGCTGGTTTTAATTTTGGTTACACTTTTCAGGCTTTTTTTCTAAATGAAACATAAAAGTTTTTATGATAAAGTTTATGCGATAGCTCGTCAAATTCCTTACGGGAAAGTGACCAGTTACGGAGCCATAGCCAAGGCGATAGGTTCACCAAAGAGTGCTAGAGTGGTTGGCTATGCGATGAATAATTCATCCGAAAAAGACGTGCCAGCTCATCGTGTGGTCAACAGAATTGGGATGTTAACAGGAAAACACCATTTCAATGGAAGTAACCTGATGCAGCAACTGCTAGAAAGCGAAGGCTTAAAAGTAGTGAATCATCAAATTCAAGATTTTGAGCAACATTTTTGGGATCCGCAAGAAGCGATAAAAACCTAAATTTACACATCAATAATTTCGATCGTCCAAGCCTTAATTATTAAAGCTTTACTTCTTATATTTGCACTTTAGAATAATTCTAATTAATTAAAATTTACTGAATGAAAATTCAAAAAACAGCTATTGAAAAAGCGCTAGCTAAAATTAGCGTTTCGGGAGAAGGACAAAATATGATGGAAAGTGGTGTGATCAAAAACATCAACGTTTTTGGAACAGAGGTAATTGTAGATGTACAATTGGCTACACCAGCAATGCATATCAAGAAAAGAGCAGAAGACGATATCAAAAAAATCATACGACAGGAAGTTTCGCAAGAAGCAGAAGTAAACGTAAATATTACCGTAGAGGCCAAGAAAAATACCAACGAGATCAAAGGAAAAGCTATTCCTGGAATCAAGAATATCGTTGCAGTAGCTTCAGGGAAAGGCGGAGTAGGTAAATCTACCGTGACCGCAAATTTAGCTGTTTCGTTAGCCAAAAACGGATTTAAAGTAGGTTTGCTTGATGCCGATATTTATGGCCCATCGGCAACCATCATGTTTGATGTAGAAAGAGAAAGACCACTTTCGGTCACTGTCGATGGAAAATCAAAAATGAAACCGATCGAAAATTACGGGGTAAAAGTACTTTCTATAGGTTTTTTTACCAAGCCTAACCAAGCCGTAATTTGGCGAGGACCAATGGCAGCAAAAGCACTCAACCAGATGATTTTTGATGCCGCTTGGGGCGAACTGGATTTTCTCCTAATCGATTTACCACCAGGAACAGGCGATATTCATTTGTCGATTATGCAGTCTTTGCCTATTACAGGCAGTGTGATTGTGAGCACACCACAAAATGTTGCCTTGGCAGATGCCAAAAAAGGAGTAGCAATGTTTCAGCAAGAAAGCATCAA
Source organism: Mesonia sp. K7 (assembly GCF_003233725.1). GTDB lineage: Bacteria > Bacteroidota > Bacteroidia > Flavobacteriales > Flavobacteriaceae > Mesonia. The sequence continues at coordinate 43,492 of NZ_QKQV01000009.1, read as the reverse complement.
TGTTCCTGTTTTAGGAATCATAGAAAATATGGCTTATTTCACACCAGAAGAATTGCCTAACAACAAATATTATATCTTTGGAGAAAAAGGGGCTAAAAACTTAGCAGAAGATATAGAAATACCTTTTTTAGGGGAAATACCCTTAGTGCAGAGTATTAGGGAAGCTGGAGATATTGGTAGGCCGGCAGCACTGCAAGAGGACACTCCCGTTGCGGAAGCGCTAAAAGAAATCACCAAAAAAGTGGTGGAACAAACGGTAAGACGTAACAAAAACCTTGCTCCTACTGAAGCAATAAAAATAACGACGATGGCAGGTTGTGCTGCTGTTAATAACTAAGATCAAGATGGCAAATCAAGAACTAAGAGATAATATCGAAAAGGCATTAGAAGAAATCAGACCTTTTTTAAATAATGACGGTGGAGACATCAAACTTATTTCTATAGACGAAAAAAACAATGAGGTAAAAGTACAACTTCAAGGCAATTGTGTAGGTTGTAACGTTAATCAAATGACTTTAAAATCGGGTGTAGAAATGACGATTAGAAAGTACGCACCTCAGATAGAGAAAGTCATCAACGTTGTAGAAGCATAAAAGTTTGTCATTAATGATAAAAACTGATATTCTTATTATAGGAGCTGGTCCTACAGGGCTGTTTACCGTATTCGAAGCGGGTTTATTGAAGTTAAAATGCCATTTAATAGATGCTTTGCCACAGCCTGGCGGACAATGTGCAGAGCTCTATCCAAAAAAACCTATTTACGATATTCCCGCATTTCCAGAAGTTTTAGCAGGTGATTTGGTTGATAATTTAATGGAGCAAATCAAGCCTTTTGAGCCAAGTTTTACCTTAGGGGAAAGAGCAGAAACCATCGAAAAACAAGACGACGGAACTTTTATTGTCACCACCAATAAAGGAACCAAGCATCACGCTCCAGTAGTAGCGATTGCAGGTGGTTTAGGGAGTTTCGAACCTCGTAAGCCTTTAATCGATAATCTGGCTTTTTACGAGGATAAAGGTGTGAGCTACATGATTAAAAACCCAGAGATTTACCGTAATCAGAAAGTGGTGATTTCTGGTGGTGGTGATTCAGCACTCGATTGGAGTATTTTCTTGGCCGATGTTGCTTCAGAAGTAACACTAGTACACCGAAGAAACGAATTTAGAGGTCATCTCGATTCGGTTGATAAAGTAAAAGAACTTAAAGATTTAGGCAAAATCAATCTAATTACTCCAGCTGAAGTAGAAAAAATTTACGGAGAAGAAAAAGTAGAAGGAGTTGTCGTTAAGAGAGGAGACGAAGAAATTAACCTTGCAGTAGATCATTTTATTCCGCTGTTTGGGCTTTCGCCGAAATTAGGACCTATTGCCAATTGGGGATTGGAAATTGAGAAAAATGCCATCAAAGTAGATAACTCATTAGATTACCAAACCAACATTCCAGGAATTTATGCGATTGGTGATGTCAATACTTATCCGGGAAAACTAAAATTAATTCTTTGCGGATTTCACGAGGCAACTTTGATGTGCCAGAGTGCCTATCAACGAATCCATCCAGATAAAAAATATGTCATGAAATATACCACCGTTGGCGGTGTAACTGGTTTCGACGGAACCAAAAAAGAAGCGCCAAAAGCCGTGGTAAAAGCGATAGATTAAACTGGTAATTAGGAAATAGGACTTAGTAATTAGATTTAATGGCAGTTCAAAGGTTTGAAGATTTACAGGTTTGGAATAAGTCGCAAGACTTAGCGGTTAAAACTTTTCAAGAATTTGAAAACTGTAAATTATTCAGCTTGAAAGATCAAATTTTTAGAGCATCTGTTTCTATTTCAAATAATATAGCAGAAGGGTTTGAAAGAAATTCGAATAAAGATTTTACAAGATTTTTATTTATCTCTTTAGGTTCTGTGAGTGAAGTTAGATCAATGCTGTATTTAGCTTGTAGGTTACAAATAATTGATGAACCTAGTTTTAATCAATTAAAATCATTAACCGATGAGATTTCAAAAATGCTTTACGGTTTAATTAAATCTATGAAAATGAACTAACTCCTATTTCCTAACTCCTAACTCCTGATAATTATGGACATAAAAATTACCATCATCGACCGAGAAGGCGAAGCCCATACCGTTGACGCACCAACCGATATGAATATGAACTTGATGGAACTCGTCCGTTCTTACGAACTCGCTCCAGAAGGAACCATAGGTATTTGCGGCGGAATGGCCATGTGTGCTTCTTGCCAATGCTATGTCCTGTCGGAACACAATTTACCCGAAATGACCGATGATGAAGACGCGATGCTTGCCGAAGCCTTTTTTGTACAAAACAATAGTCGCTTGGGGTGTCAAATACAGATCACTTCTGAACTCGACGGACTTCAAATACAATTGGCGCCAGAAGAATAAAGAAACCGTTGAAAAAAGCTTTGTCATCCTGTCCCGCCCCGAGCCCTCGAGATCGGGATTGTTTTAGGATTTTTTTATTGGATAATACCATCTAACTTTTTCAACGGTCTCTTTTGAAACGATCAATTCCTTAGAAAGAATATTGAGTCCCTATGGTAAAGCTTCTTTGCTGTTGCAGTTGTATGCCATTTAGCTTTTGATAAAGCGGTAGATTTATTTCAGCCCCTAATCGTAAACCTTTTAATCTTTTCAAATAAACATTTGCACCCAAGCCATAACCAACAAAAATTCCTCCAGAATTTTCTGTATTGGCAGTTGTAACCATCATCGGCATTAAATCAGGATGTTTGCCTTCAATTCTTTCGGTTGACATAGCCTTTATTCTTCCCGATAGACTTAAAAAATCAGAGGTCTTATAAGCTAACCAAGAAGTTAATAGGTATTGATTACCTGTTTGGTATTCTTCTGTATTCTCGTGTAAGTTTATCAATCCGTTAAGTTGAACACCCCCAGAAAAATTAGTTTTCTGCCATAAATAAGTCAGGCCTATTTCTGTTTGAAAAGACCCAGATCCTAATTGCATAGGATAAGGTAAAAGAACTTCATTGCCTTCAGACATTGCTGTTTCGTCTTTTGTCTCAATAGAGCCTGTCGGAAGTGAAAAACCTATTTTCCCATGGAAAGTTTGGTGATTTTTATTAAAGAACTGATATAATGCTGCTATTTTAATGTCAGACAATCCACTTGAACGAGTCGAAAAATCAGTATCCATACCCATCATTCGCATGGTTAAATCCATATTATTGCTTAAGTAGTTAAACATAGTCATGAGCGTAAGTTTATCTGATGGAGCATACATGATCCCTAACATATGCATGTGCATTTGCATTTGTTTTGGAGCAACCATATAGTTTTCAAAAACCATTTGCTCGTTTATTTCCTCTCCGTCAGATTGTAAATCTTTCATCAGCATATTCATATATCGGTAAGAAAGCATCCATTCATTTTTATGATGCGTATGGTCTCCCATCACCGAAATAGGTGCATGGCCATCAGGTCTATCGCTGCTCCATAAATGATTCTCTTGTTTTTCTTGTGCGTAAAAAGTGCCACCAATCATCAAAGTGAAGGCGACGATAAATATATTTTTCATTGTTGTTTATTGCTTAAATTATGATAATAAAAAGTTTGGGTTCTATGTATAAACCCTTTGATTTTCTACTTTATTTAAACAATAAAATTAGGCGGGTGATCATGTTCTCTTACTTCGAGAAATTTGTATGGGCTAAAGTAAAAAGTAGTGATTTCTGTATGGTCAACTAAACAATCTTGTTTTTTGATTTCTAAAAATTTTACAAACCCAATAGGGTAATTTTCTAACTGTATTCTCGAACGCTGCTCAGACTCATGATCTTCTGGGTTTTGCTTTAAAAGTTGTTGCATCAAGTAGCATTTACCATTACATTTAAGTTGAGGTTGATCTTTGTTGACGCACAGCTTGGTAACAATGTATTGGTAGTTGAAACTATAGTCTAAAACAGGTTCAACTGGCCTCAACATGGCAATAAGATAAATAAGAGTAAATAAAATGGATAATTGCCTATTCAAAACAGAAACGAAGTATAGCGACAAATTTACAATATTCCTTGTAAAATTTAGCTTGAAATAGGGTTTTTAAAGTAGAATTTCTTTCTCAATCTCATCCCAAAGTTCGATGCGTTTTTGGAGTGATGCTATAGACACCTTTTTTACTTCCTCCCACTTTTGGGACTCGTCCCCACAAAGTTCTTCAATCATTTTCAAAGCCATAGGTCCATGTTCGTCTTCGTCCAATTCAATGTGACGGTCAAAATAATACTTAAAAAGGCTTAAATCATCCTTTGGAAAGTTTTTTTGTACTTCTTTTATAATGGATTGAAACATACTTGGAATCAAATCTTCTCGACCAAACGTGAAAGCGGCCGCTATTTGATGAGGTTTTTTCGTGTCAATAATATTAAAGGTGAATTCTAAGAAAATTTTGATGCTTATGGGAATGTCAGATTCTTGAATGAGTAAATAAATGTCTTTTCCACTTTCAATAGCATTGATAAAACGATGGATAATTGTCGTATCCGCACCGCTTTTTTCCATGGCATCTAGATACATTTCGTAATGGCTTTGTCGCTTGCCTTTTTGATTAATGTCCGTTTCTTCTGCTAATACAATTTCATTGATTAGGTACCTTACCTCAGGGTTCCCTACCGGAAACCAAGGGGTTTGTGTATTGGTAAGTGTATTTTGTAGTGCTTTGAGCAGTGACATAAAATCCCAAACAGCAAAAACGTGGTGCTGCATAAAGATGCGTAGGTCTTCAGGGGTTTTTATTTGTGTATATAAAGTATGCTGTAGCAATTGTTTTTGATACGGAGCAATTGCTTGTTCAATATTTTTAATCGACATGTAGTTTATTTAAAAGCAGAAATACCAGTAATATCCATACCGGTAATTAGTAAATGAATATCGTGTGTCCCTTCGTAGGTAATTACACTTTCAAGGTTCATCATATGACGCATAATACTGTATTCGCCGGTAATTCCCATTGCGCCAAGAACTTGTCTGGCTTCACGTGCAATTTTGATGGCCATATCCACGTTATTGCGCTTTGCCATTGAAATTTGTGCTGTCGTCGCTCGGTTTTCATTTTTCAATTGCCCGAGACGATAGGCTAACAGTTGTGCTTTGGTGATTTCGGTAATCATTTCAGCTAGTTTCTTTTGTTGTAATTGGTAAGCGGCAATAGGTTTTCCAAACTGAATACGCTCTTTGGCATAGCGCAAAGCCGTATCATAACAATCCATCGCAGCACCAATGGCTCCCCAAGCGATACCGTAACGAGCTGAATCAAGACAACCCAGTGGAGCCCCAAGTCCGTTTTTCCCTGGCAATAAATTTTCTTTTGGGATTTTCACATCTTGAAAAATAAGTTCTCCTGTAGCCGAAGCTCTTAGTGACCATTTATTGTGTGTTTCGGGTGTTGTAAAACCTTCCATACCACGTTCTACAAGCAAACCGTGAATTCTTCCTTCTTCGTTTTTTGCCCAAACTACGGCAACATCACAAAAAGGAGCGTTAGAAATCCATAGTTTAGCACCATTCAGTAAATAATAATCTCCTTTATCCTTAAAATTGGTGGTCATACCGCCAGGATTAGAACCGTGATCAGGTTCGGTGAGACCAAAACTTCCCATCCATTCACCGGTAGCAAGTTTAGGTAAATATTTTTTGCGTTGTGCTTCGTTACCATATTTCCAGATAGGGTACATCACTAGAGAAGATTGTACCGAAGCGGTGCTTCTTACCCCACTATCACCGCGTTCTATTTCTTGCATGATCAAACCGTATGAGATTTGGTCGAGCCCTGCACCGCCATATTCTACAGGAATATATGGGCCAAAGGCACCAATTTCACCCAGTCCCTTGATAATGCTTTTTGGGAATTCTGCCTTTTGAGCGGCATCTTCTATGATGGGAGAAACCTCTTTTTTTACCCAATCTCTTGTTGCAGTTCGCACTACTTTGTGTTCTTCAGTTAATAAGTCGTCGAGTTGGTAATAATCGGGAGATTGAAATAGGTCTTGCATGATTGTTTTTACGTTAGTTTTTATGTTAGTATAAAATTAAGGAATGAAGTATTGATAAACAATTAAAACCAGATTGAATTTGGAGCTATAATTTTAAATAAAAGTCTTTCACTAGGTTTTTATAAGCTTCGGTGTAGTGATGTCTTTCGGTTTCGATGATCAGTTTGTCTTTTTCTATCGTTTCCACGGAAGTAAAACCAAACTGCAACAAACATCTTTTGATGGGGCTATTTTCGTTGCCTTTTACAAAAGTCACTCTTTTTAAGTTCAGTTTTTCAGCTTTCGCGAAAGCGAGGAAGGTATCATAATGTTGAGAGGGAATAATAGTGCAAAAAACCCCGTTCTCTGATAGCAATTGGGAAGTATGCTTTAATAATTCCTGAAAGGGAAGCGCCTTGGTAAAACGAGCTTGGTCGCGACGATCGTTTGCTGACGGAAAAGCATCTTCATAAAAGGGCGGATTGCTCACAATCAAATCGTACTTATCCTCTATTTCTTCTGCAAATTCGTCTAAACTGGCGTGGTAACAAAATAGTCGGTCGTTCCAATCACTGGTTTCAAAATTTTCGACACATTGTTCATACGCATCTTCTTCAATTTCGATGGCATCAATGATTTCAGCACCGCTTCGTTGTGCCAACATCAAAGCGATTACGCCAGTTCCTGCACCAATATCGAGTATAGAATAAGTGGTTTTTGGTATTGAAGTCCAAGCGCCAAGCAAAACACCATCGGTGCCAATTTTCATCGCACATTTATCTTGCTGAACTGTAAATTGCTTGAACTGAAAAGGCTTACTCATTCCTAATTCCTATCTACTAATTCCTATCTACTAATTCCTATCTACTAATTACTAATCCCTAATTACTAATTACTATTCCAAATACATGGTTATCAAACCTTCTGGAGTATTGAGGTAAATAGTATGATTGTCTTTATCTAGTTTCTCGATAAAATCATCGTTGATAGGAATAAGAATTTGCTTTTCTTGGTAAGAAATATCAAATAGTGGTTGTGCCGAGTTGTCGATGACACTTTTGATGATTCCAATTTCGCCGTGAGCTTTATCGATCACTTTAAAACCGATGATTTCGTGGTAATAAAACTGGTCGTCGTCTAATTCGGGAAGCATTTCTAACGGTAGATAAACTTCTTTTTTAAGCAAATCGTTAGCATCTTCTTCGGTGTCGATATCTTCAAACTTTACGCGAAGCAACTGACTTTTTTGCAGTGAAATTCGATCAATAAAAAAAGGAATCAGATTTTTGCGGTATTCCACAAAAACTGATTCCAATTCTAAATACTGTTCAGGGTCATCACTATCTACTTTGATAAGTAATTCGCCTTTAAAGCTAAACTTACTAACGATTTTACCCAAATAGAAGCAATCTTCTTTTTGCATCGTTAGGTGCCTTAAGCTTCTTTGCTCTCTTCTGTACTTTCTTCAGCTGGAGCTTCCTCAGCATTTTCTACTTCAGCAGTAGCTTCTGCTTCGGCAGCTTCGGCCTTAGCCTTTGCTGCTTCTTCAGCTTCTTTTGCTTCAGCTTCACGCTTAGCATTAGCTTCTTTTTCTGCTTCAAGCGCCTTAGCTTTGGCATCTTCTTGTGCCTTGGCTAAACCGTCTTTTTTAGAAGCGATTTTCCCTTCTTTTTCTTCCAACCAAGCATTGAACTTTTCTTCTGCTTGTTCTTCGGTTAAAGCACCTTTTCTAACACCACCTAACAAATGGTTTTTTAGTAAAGCACCTTTGTAAGAAAGAATTTTTTTGGTAGTATCTGTAGGTTGAGCCCCATTTTGCAACCATTTTACAGCGCTATCTACATCAAGTTCGATAGTTGCTGGGTTGGTGGTAGGGTTGTAAATACCAATTTTTTCTAGGTATTTACCGTCTCTTTTTGCGCGCGCATCTGCCGCTACTACCCAGTAAAAAGGCTTTCCTTTTTTACCGTGTCTTTGTAATCTTAATTTTACAGGCATAACTGATTAAATTTTGAGGTTCTCGACCTCGATTATTAATAATTTTGCAAAGATACGTTTTAATTTCTTATTGGAAACAAATATTATTTTAAAATTTCTTTTACATTTGTAAAAATCAAATTGTAACGCCCTAAATTTATGAGGAATTTTACCTTAATGTTCATGCTAGCAGCCTTATTCGTAGGTTGCCAAGGTGATTCAGAATTTAATATGCCTTCTATTCAAGGAGAAGTAGATACCGTTTTTTATAGAGCTACCAATACCAGTGCTACCATAAACGATGATGGTTCGGTAACCATAACTGGCCAACACGACGACGGGACGGTAGTTTTAAAATTTGCAGAATACGAAGTTGGTAATTACGGTATCGATGGTAATATGAGCAACACGGCTTCTTTTACCACAGAAGATAATGTAAATTACATTACCAATGACGAAGGCGAAGGAATCATAAATGTAGTGAAAATAGAAAATGGAGAACTGTTTGGTGATTTTTACTTTAATGCTTATAGAGAAGGTGTTGGAGACACCTTAAATTTTAGTAGAGGCTCATTTTTTGGTGTTCCGCTAACCAATCCAACACCACCAACGGGTCCTTCGCAAGCCTGTATAGTTGCACAGGCAGATGCTGCACAGGCAGAAATGACTTTTGATCAAACCAATCCAAATGATACACAGGCAATGACAGACAACTGTAATGCGTACAAAGCAGCCTTAGAATCACAAATGCAAGAATGTGGTGATTCTGATGGAAGTATTCAAGATGAAATTGATACGCTAGGCGATTGTACTTTTTAATATAAAAGTAGGATTATTATAATAAAGCTCACTTGAAAAAGTGAGCTTTTTGTTTTATGTAAACCCTTGTTATGAAGTCAATTCAATAAATATACTTTCTAACGTTTTACCTTTTTCAAGTTCTTCAGTTTGAAGATCGGCGACTTTGTTTCCTTTTTTTATGATGATGATACGGTCGCAAATGGCTTCTACTTCTTGCATAATGTGAGTGGAAAGAAAAACCGTTTTTTCTTTTCCTACTTTTTTAATGAGTTCACGTATTTGCAATAACTGATTTGGGTCTAAACCTGTAGTTGGCTCGTCTAGGATGAGTATTTCTGGGTCGTGAAGTAAAGCATTTGCCAAACCCACTCTTTGGCGATAACCTTTAGAAAGTTGTTCAATTTTTTTATTGGCTTCATTTTCAAGACCAGTCAATTGAATGACTTCTTCAATTCTATTTCTGTTGGTTTGGTAGACATTAGCGTTAAAAGCAAGGTACTCACGCACATACATTTCTGTATAAAGCGGATTGTGTTCTGGTAAATAACCTATAATTTGCTGGATTTCTCTTTTGTGAATGTCTAATTCTTTTCCATTAATGGAGATTTTACCTTCGTAATTTTCGATAAAACCAGTGAGAATTTTCATTAAAGTAGATTTCCCGGCACCATTTGGGCCTAAAAAACCAATAATTTCACCTTTTTCAATAGAAAAACTTAAATCATCTAGCGCCTTTTGCGTTCCATAGAATTTGGTGACATTTTCAACAACAATACCCATGCTTATATTTTTTTCAAATTTATGAAATGAATTCAATACGGTAAAAATAAAAGCTCTCTTATGAATTACATGTTTAAATTGTAAAAACAAATGTATCTTCGCATACGTATGATAATAATACATACTCATGAGTAAAGACAGCATTCAAAATAGATGGCTTTCTAAATTTAAACACCAAAACCCGTTTATTATTGCAGGGCCTTGTAGTGCAGAAACCGAAGAGCAAGTGGTGCAAATTGCCCAAGAACTTAAAGATAGTGAAGTTTCTGTTATACGTGCTGGTATTTGGAAACCAAGAACTCGCCCCGGGAATTTTGAAGGCGTAGGCGCAATCGGCTTAAATTGGCTTAAAACAGCTAAAGTGGAAACAGGATTGCAAACCGCTACTGAAGTGGCAAATCCGTATCATGTAGAGTTGGCATTAAAAAACGAAATAGATATTTTATGGATTGGAGCCAGAACGACGGTTTCTCCGTTTAATGTGCAAGAAATTGCAGAAGTTTTACGCGGAACCAATAAAACAGTACTTATAAAAAACCCCGTTAATCCAGATTTATCTTTATGGATTGGAGCCATCGAAAGGTTTTTAAATCAAGATGTCAAAAACTTAGGAGCGATTCACCGAGGTTTTTCGAGTTATAACAATTCTACTTATCGCAATGTTCCCGAATGGCAGATCGCCATCGATTTACAGAGCGAATTCCCGGAAATGCCTATTATTTTAGACCCTTCGCACATTGCAGGAAGAAGAGATTTGATTTTTGAACTCTGCCAAACGGCTTTAGATCTTAATTACAACGGTTTGATGGTCGAGACCCATCACAATCCAGATAAAGCTTGGAGTGATAGCCAACAACAGATTACACCGCAAACACTCTTAAAATTTCTAAGCGAACTCAAAGTAAGAAAGCAACATTCTGATGATGTAAATTTCTCAAAAGATTTAGAAAAATTAAGAGCTCAAATCGATGTCATGGATGATAAACTTATGGAAGTTTTGATAGACAGAATGCAAATTGCAGATAAAATAGGCGGACTTAAAAAAGAACATAATGTAGCGATTTTTCAACCCGAGCGATGGAAACAAATTCTCGAAAAAATGATTGAAAAAGGTGATGGAAAAGGATTGCAAAAAGAATTTATTTTAAATTTATACAAAGCAATCCATCAAGAATCAATTGCGCATCAACAAAAAATTATCCATAAAAACTAAACTTACGTGAACGGAACCGTTTATAAATCTACTGGAAGTTGGTACCTTGTAAAAGGTCAGGACGGTGTGTTTTATAATTGTCGCATCAAAGGAAAATTCAGAATAAAAGGAATTAAAAATACCAATCCCGTTGCGGTTGGTGATCAGGTAGTTTTTAAAATAGACGATGCAGGTGAAGAGAAAACAGGTGTGATCCAAAAGATAGAAGCTCGTAAAAATTATATCATTAGAAAATCGGTCAACCTTTCTAAACAAACCCATATTATTGCCGCTAATATCGATAGGGCTTTTTTGATGGTCACTATAAATAATCCTCCTACATTCACCAGTTTTATCGATCGGTTTTTGGTCACTGCCGAAGCTTATGACATTCAATCGGTAATTCTGTTTAATAAAATAGATACCTATAACGAAGAAGAAGTTTTGGAGGTAAAATTTCTCAAATCACTTTATGAAAATATAGGTTACACTTGCGTGGAAATTTCTGCAAAACAGAAAAATAATGTGGATAAAGTAAAAGAGCTCATGCGAGGAAAAACATGTTTGTTCTCTGGTCATAGCGGCGTAGGAAAGTCTACTTTAATAAATGCTATCGAACCTAACCTCAATCTAAAAACGGCAGAAATCTCTGAACAACATTTACAAGGCCAACACACAACGACTTTTGCAGAAATGTATGATTTGTCTTTTGATGCTAAAATTATCGATACACCGGGGATCAAAGGTTTTGGGATTGTAGAAATAGAAAAAGAGGAGTTAGGGGATTATTTTCCTGAGTTTTTTCAGCGAAAGTATTTGTGCAAATTCAATAACTGTTTGCATATCGATGAGCCTAAATGTGAAGTGAAAAATGCATTGGAAAAGAATGAAATTGCTTGGTCGAGGTACAAGTCGTATTTGCAAATGATAGAAGGAGAAGACGAAAACTATAGAACCGATATTTATACCAACAAATGAGAGTAGTCATACAGCGAGTTTCTGAAGCGAGTGTTAAAATCAATCAAAGAATTGCAGGGGCGATTCAGCAAGGTTTTCTAATTTTATTAGGAATAGAAAATGAAGACACCCAAGAAGACGTCGATTGGTTATGTAAAAAAATCGTTAATTTGCGTGTGTTTCCTGATGAAGAAGGGTTAATGAATAAATCTTTACTGGATATCGATGGAAAAGTCTTGTTGATAAGTCAATTTACGTTACACGCGAGCACTAAAAAAGGAAACCGCCCAAGTTTTATCAAAGCGGCAAAACCTGAAGTCGCGATTCCATTATATGAGAGTTTTAAAATTTCGTTAGAAAGCTTGTTGCGTAAAGAGGTTGCCACAGGAGAATTTGGAGCAGATATGAAAGTTTCGCTCATTAACGATGGTCCGGTAACCATAATTATAGATTCGAAAAATAAAGAATAAGAAGTGTTTGTTTTTTTATAGTTTTGGCAAAAGAAAAGCATAGTTGATGAAATATAGACTGATTTATATCCTAACCTTTATTTTACTTTCTAAAAATATAACGGCACAAGAGGGTTACCTTATTACAGATTTTGAATTAAAAGAAAATAGAGGTGTGAATGCTTTTATTCGAGAATATGTAAGAGAGATAGAAATCAATAGTATAGACCAAATGACAATAAGTGATTATAAGGTCATTACCGTTTATAACCAAAAAGGAAATGAAGCTGTACAGGCTTATGCTTGGTATGACGATTCCAGAAAAGTAAAAAATATTTCTGCAGAAGTTTTTGATGCTTCAGGAAATAAACTAAAATCATTTAAAGCTAGAGATTTTAATGATAAAGCTGCTGTAGATAATAGCTCATTATATCAAGACAGTAGGGTGAAAGCTTTACCCTTTAACCCCATTTCATATCCTTATACAGTAATCTTTGAAAAAACAATTGTTTCAGAAAATACAGGCTTAATTCCTACTTTTTATTTTGTAAATCGTTCTGATGTAAAGGTGAAAAACTCAAAGTATATTTTTAAATACGATACCAAAAAAAATAAAGCTTATTTTAAAGAGAATTCTTTTGAGGGTTTAGGTATAAATAAGACGATTACAGCTGATGGGTATGAATATGAAATTAATGAGATGCCTTCTTTTAAGAGTGAGGAGTTGAGTATTGATCCTTCTAGAAGGTTTCCTAATATTATGACGAGATTAGAAAATTTCAATTTATATAAATATAAAGCGCAGGGAATAACAAGCTGGGATGCGTTAGGAAGTTGGTATTATGCTGAATTATTAAATGGAAAATCTGATTTAAGCGAAGAAACGCTTAATGAAATTAAAAGTTTAACCAAAGATTTGACCAGTAAACGAGAAAAAGCTGCTGCAGTATATAACTATGTTCAAAATAATTTTCGATACATTAGTGTGCAAATTGGTGTCGGAGGCTTACAGCCCATTTCTGCAGAGGAAGTAGATGAGAAAAAATATGGAGACTGTAAAGGCTTGTCTAATTATACAAGATCGCTGTTAGAAGCAATAGGTATAGAATCCTATTTAGCGATTATAGAGGCGGGAAGGAGTAAAGTTAATGTTACCAAAGACTTCCCCAATTTTATAGATGGAAACCATATGATTTTGGCAATTCCAGAAAAAAATAATACTTATAACTGGATAGATTGTACAAGTAGAACAAATCCATATGCTTTTTTAGGTGATTTTACAGATGATAGATATGCTTTTGTGATAAAACCCTCAGGTAGCGAAATTGTAAAAACACCAGCTTACTCCAACAAAGATAACTATCAAAAATTAGAGGCAAATATTTCTTTTAATACGCAAGGAAAAATTAACGTAGAGGGAAGTCTTTTAACCAAAGGAACTCAGTACAGTAATAGATCCTATGTAGCTAGTTTAGAAAAAGAAGAACTAAAAAAGCGCGATAAAAGATTTTGGAGTCAGATTAATAATTTAGAAGTACAAAACCACACTTTTGTAGAGACAAAAGACAGTTTAAAATTGAAAGAAAAATTTGCTTTTACGGGTACACATTTTGGTGAAGTCATAAACGATCGAATGCTTCTTCAATTAAATATACTTAATCCGTTTAGCCATACACCAAAGCGGTATCATAACAGAGAAAACGATTTTAAAATACAAAGAGGTTTTTATGATGAAGATTTTATAGCGATAGATTTACCAGAAAATTATCAAATAGAATTTGTGCCAGAAGATGTGATTTTAAATTCAGAGTTTGGAAAATACACAAGAAAAATCACGCTAGAGAATGATAAAATTCATGTATATAAATCCTTTTTACTTTCCCAAGGAGAGTACCCTAAAGAAAAATATGAAAGCTATTACGAATTTATAAATCATGTTTCTACAGAAGAAAAAGCAAAAGCATCAATAAAAAAAATCTAAAAATGAAAAGAAACCTACTATTTATTTTATCAATACTACTTACGCAAATTAGTTTTTCTCAAGATTTAAAATATGGAAAAATTTCTGAAGAAATTTTAAAGCAAGATCAAAGTCTAATAGATGCTACTGCAGATGCAGAAATAATAGATTTTGAGAAGAAAATTTACTTTGAACTTACCGGTAATGAATTGATGTTAGTAACAGAAGTTCATAAGCGTATCAAGTTTTACAATACCTCTGATGACGCTCTAAGCCATGCGTCTCATGAAGTTTATCTCTACAAAGGCGAAACAGAAAAGGAGAAGATACACCATTTAAAAGGAGCTACCTACAATTTATCCGGAGATAAAATAGTAAAAGACAAACTTGAGAATAGTCAAGTATTTGAAACCAATCATAACGAATTTAATGATGTTGTGAAATTTACGATGCCTAATGTGCAAGATGGCTCTGTCGTAGAGTATTCATACCATATTAGATCTCCATTTTTTTTCAATATCGAAGAGTTGAGGTACCAAGACGATATTCCCATAAGAGATTTTTATGCAGAGGTTAAGATTCCTACCTATATGCAGTTTAATAGACTCCCTAAAGGTTTTGTTTTTCCTAATGTAAAAGAAGAAAAAGATATTTTTGACAATAAAGCAAATAATAAAGTAAATAAATATGAATACTCTATAAGCAACGTCCCGGCAATCAAGTCAGAAAAATGGGTAGATAATATAGATAATTATATAGCAGGTACTTTATTTGAAATTGTAGCGGTAAGTTACGCCAATGGAGATGTTAAAGTTTATTCCTTGAACTGGAATGATGTAGCTAAAACATTAACAGAGCATGAAGATTACAAAAACGGCTTGACAAAAGATGCTTCCTATAGAGATGAATTAACGACCTACCTTCAAGGAACGACAGATCCAATAGAAAAAATGCATAAAGTGTTGAGGTTTACCAAAGAACACATCTCCTGGAATAATCGATATGGAAAGTATTTTGAAAACGGTATTCGTAAAGCTTTCAAAGAAAAGACAGGAAATGTTGCAGATGTAAATCTAAGTTTAGTTTCTATGTTGCGGCATGCGGGCCTCGAGGCAGTACCAATTGTTTTAACGACAAGAGATTTTATGAGACCAATCATACCTACCATAACACACCTTAATTATGTTGTTGCTTATGTAAAGATAGATGATAAAGATTTTCTTCTTGATGCTACAGATATTTACAGTGAACCAAATATTCTTCCACGTAGAGCTTATAATTACTTTGGTTTAGTGGTAGATCCTTATCAAAATTTATGGAACCAGATTAATCTGCAATCTCCACGAATGGCAATAGGAATCAAACTAGTAAATTTAGAGTTTGATTTTTCAGACAAATCAGTTTTTGGAAGTTTTAAAGAAATGAAGAAAAATCATTATGCTTATTACGCAAAACGACAATACTATAATAGCTCTGAAGAAGAATATATAAGCGAGAAGGAAAAGCAATGGGAAGATTTAGTGATTGAAGAGTACGATATGAATGATGAAGAGTCCCAGAGAGTACAAGAAGATTTTAACTATAAAAAATCAAATGCTTATTCTTTAATAGGTGATGAAATTCTTTTTAACCCATTAATATTTGGGAGGTATAAAACAACTCCTTTTAAAGCAGACGAAAGAAATTATCCAGTAGATTTTTTTGCTCCATACCAAGATAAAATGGTTTTAAACATTAAAGTTCCAGAAGGTTATAAGGTAAAAAGTTTGCCAGAATCAAAACACATAACTTTTGGGAGTAATATAGGTGATTTTAAATATCTAATTACCGAATCAAACGGTTTCATTCGGGTTTCTTTAGAAGAAACTATGAAAAATAATAGAGTGTTTAAAGAAGATTATAAGAGCTTAAAAGAGTATTTTGATAAAATTGTAGAATTACAATCAAAACAAATTGTACTAGAAAAGGTATAACTATGAATATACAAAACGCCCAAAAAGCAGTTGACAATTGGATAAAAGAACATGGGGTTCGTTACTTCAACGAGCTTACCAATATGGCTCAACTAACCGAAGAAGTTGGGGAAGTAGCCCGTATTATTGCTCGTCGCTATGGCGAACAAAGCGAAAAAGAATCTGATAAAAACAAAGATTTAGGTGAAGAACTGGCCGATGTGGTTTTTGTGGTCTTGTGTTTGGCTAACCAAACGGGAGTCAATTTACAAGAAGCTTTCGATAGAAAATTAGATCTCAAAACGAAGAGAGACCACGATCGCCATCAACAAAACAAAAAACTAAAATAAATGTTTAAACAAATCATAAAAATGCCGAGTTTCTGGAAATCAGTATTGATTTTGGCGATGCTCTTTATCATCTTCTACAATTTATTGTATGTAAGTTTACAATACGGCTTTGATTTTGATACCTACTTTACAAATTACGTTTCCAAAAACATTTCAAAGTTTGTGTTTGCAAATGTGCTAAGTGGTGCGGTCTATGGTTTTGTGGTGGTTTATTTTCGGTTTTATCGAAATCTAAAAAACCAACAAAAGAAAAACTCGTAGATGGACTTTCGGGTTCAAATAACACCCAAAGAGCTTAGAGGCGAAATAAATATTTCGGGTTCTAAAAGTGAGTCGAACCGATTGTTGATTTTACAAGCCTTACATCCAGAAGTTCAGATAAAAAACCTGTCTGATGCTCAAGATACCCAAGTTTTACAAACCGCTTTAAAAAGTAAAAGCAATAAAATAAATATCGGTCATGCCGGAACGGCAATGCGTTTTTTAACCGCTTTTTTTGCAACGCAGAACAATAGAGAAGTGGTGTTAAAAGGCTCCGAAAGAATGCACCAACGACCCATTCAACCTTTGGTAGATGCGTTGCAAAAATTAGGAGCAGATATCCAATGCTTGGGAGAAGAAGGTTTTCCACCTTTAAGGATAAAAGGGAAAAAAATAGTAGGAAATGCTATTGAGATGGAGGCTCATATCAGTAGCCAATTTATTACCGCCATTTTATTGATAGCGACCAAATTTGATAGCGTATTTACCATTTCCCTTAACGGAAAAATTACTTCGCGTCCTTATATTTTAATGACGTTGAGCTTGATAGAACAACTCGGAATAAAAACTTCTTTCGAAGGAAATAACATTACAATCTACCCAGCTCGAGTAAGGTCAACTCGATTTGCGGTTGAGCCCGATTGGAGCTCAGCGTCTTATTTTTATAGTATAGTTGCGCTTTCTGAAAGTGCTAAAATTACGTTGCCTAATTTTCAAAAAGAAAGCTTACAAGGGGATGCCAGATTGGTTGAAATCTATGAGCAATTTGGAGTAAAAACTACGTTTGGCGAAACAGGAATTCGATTAGAAAAAGCTTCAAAAGATTTACCTCAAAAAATCAAACTTAATCTCAACCAAACTCCAGATCTAGCCCAGACCATTGCAGTCACTTGCCTAGGTTTAGGGGTCGAGTGTCAACTTACAGGCTTAGAAACTTTGGTTGCTAAAGAAACCAACCGATTAGTGGCGTTAAAAGCAGAAATAGAAAAATTTGGTGCTAAAGTTCTTATAGATAAAGAATCGTTAATACTTACTCCAATTCCGCGGAAGCTAAAAGAAGATGTCACGATAAAAACCTATGAAGACCATAGAATGGCAATGGCTTTCGCTCCGTTGGCTTTAAGAACTTCGTTAACCATACAAAATGTAAAAGTGGTCCAAAAATCTTTTCCGAAATTTTGGGAAGCATTGCAGAAACTAAATTTTGAGCTGATACCCGTAAGCTAATTCTGTGATTTTTAAGAAAAAGTAAGTCATTTACTTGACATCGCCCATGCGATAGTTGTATATTTGCCGTTCTAAAAAAATACACAAAAATGGGGATGAAATTATCTCAGTTCAACTTTGAACTACCAAAAGAATTACTTGCCGAGTATCCATCAGAACACAGAGACGAAGCCAGATTAATGGTTGTAAATAGAAAAGAAGGTACGATAGAACATAAAATGTTTAAAGACCTCATTAACTATTTCGATACCGATGATGTAATGGTGCTTAACAATACAAAGGTATTTCCAGCGAGATTATTTGGTAACAAAGAGAAAACCGGTGCGAGAATCGAGGTTTTTCTTTTAAGAGAATTAAATCCAGAAACCAGATTATGGGATGTTTTGGTAGATC
This sequence comes from Mesonia sp. K7, assembly GCF_003233725.1. Classification (GTDB taxonomy): domain Bacteria; phylum Bacteroidota; class Bacteroidia; order Flavobacteriales; family Flavobacteriaceae; genus Mesonia. The sequence goes on along the minus strand of NZ_QKQV01000009.1, from coordinate 25,180 downwards.
CTGCTAGAAAAATAAGAATTGGGAACAAGCTTTATTTTGGTGACGACGAGAGTTTGGTGGCAGAAGTAATTGATAATACCACTTCACGTGGAAGAACATTACGTTTCTTATATGACGGTTCGTACGAAGATTTCAGAAAGAAATTAACCGAGCTAGGGGAAACGCCACTTCCAAAATACATCAAAAGAGAGGTAGAGCCAGAAGATGCTGAACGTTACCAAACCATTTATGCAAAAAACGAAGGTGCAGTGGCAGCTCCAACTGCTGGTTTGCACTTTTCAAAACACCTCTTAAAAAGGTTGGAAATAAAAGGGGTAAACCTTGCTGAAGTAACACTTCACGTTGGTTTAGGAACTTTTAGTCCGGTAGAAGTAGAAGACCTTTCGAAGCATAAAATGGATAGCGAAGAAGCAATTATTGATAAGACGGCAACTCAAATAGTCAATAAAGCGATTGTAGAAAAAAGAAAAGTATGTGCGGTGGGTACAACCGTTATGAGAACTTTAGAAAGTGCAGTTTCTTCTAATGGGCAGCTTAACGAGTTTCAAGGCTGGACCAATAAGTTTATCTTCCCTCCGTACGATTTTAGTATTGCGAATTGTATGATTACAAATTTTCATACCCCAAAATCAACTCTATTAATGATGATTTCAGCCTTTGCAGGACATGATTTAATGGAGAAAGCTTACGCGGAAGCCATCAAGGAAAAATATAAATTTTACAGTTACGGCGATGCCATGCTTATTCTGTAAATAAGTTAAAAACATTGTAAAAAGCCTGTTTGTAAAAACAGGCTTTTTATTTCTATTATCTTTGCAGTGTGAAACCAGAGAAAAAAGACATACGAGCTTTAACCAAAGAGCAACTCCGTGATTTTTTTGTAAGTCAAGGAGACAAAGCTTTTCGTGGCAATCAAGTCTACGAATGGTTGTGGAGCAAAAGCGCACACTCTTTTGAAGAAATGACCAACATTTCTAAAGAAACACGCCAAATGCTCGAAGACAATTTTGTAATCAACCACATCAAAGTAGATACGATGCAGCGCAGTAATGACGGGACCATAAAAAATGCAGTCACGTTACACGATGGTTTAACGGTGGAGTCGGTACTTATTCCTACCTTTTCACGAACAACGGCTTGTGTTTCTTCGCAAGTAGGTTGTAGCTTGGATTGTAAGTTTTGTGCCACCGCACGATTAAAAAGAATGCGTAACCTCAATCCTGACGAAATATACGATCAAGTAGTAGCAATCGATCAAGAAAGTAGGTTGTACAATCAGATGCCACTTTCCAACATTGTGTTTATGGGGATGGGCGAACCTTTGATGAACTATAACAACGTGCTTAAAGCTATCGAAAAAATAACTTCACCCGAAGGTTTAGGCATGTCGCCTAAGCGGATTACCGTTTCTACATCGGGTATCCCTAAAATGATTAAAAAGCTGGCAGACGACGAAGTAAAATTTAACCTTGCCTTATCATTGCATTCGGCGATAGATGAAGTGAGAACACAAATTATGCCTTTTAATGAGACATTTCCCTTAAGTGAACTTAAAGAATCTTTAGTCTATTGGTATGAGAAAACCAAAAAGAAAGTAACCTATGAATATTTAATTTGGAAGGGAATAAATGATAGAAAAGAAGATATAGATGCCTTGGTTCATTTTTGTAAACTCATACCTTGCAAAGTAAACATCATTGAGTACAATCCGATTGACGATGGTGAGTTTCAACAAGCAGCTGGTGAAGTGACCGAAGCCTATCAAAAAGCTTTAGAGCGAAATCATATTACGGTAACCGTACGTCGCTCTCGCGGAAAAGATATCGATGCCGCTTGTGGGCAATTGGCCAATAAATCTTCTCAATAAATAAAAAAGTCCACTCTAAGAAGAGGGGATTTAGGGGTATGTAATTACATAAATGGTAAATAAAAAACCCGCCTTTTTAGGCGGGTTTTTTATTTTATATAATCAAGTAAAACCTTAAATTATTTCTTTACAAATTTAAAAGATTTTGTTTGACCGTCGATGGTTACTTGACCAACATAAACACCGTTCTGTAGGTTAGCAATGTTTACTTGACCGTTAGTGTTGTTGATTTCAGTTTGATTTACTTTTTGACCTATTAGGTTGTAGATATCAATATTAGAGATAGTACTGTCTGATTTAACATTCAATAAGTCATTAGTTACATAGTGTGTGAAACTGTTGATTTTATTAATATCATTTGAAGCAGTATTGCTATAAGTTAAATTGTCCATGTATACAGAGCTTGCTTGAGCATCTGTCCCAGCATTATCGTGAGCAAATCTAATTCTATTTAAATCAGCAGTAACAAAATTTATACCATCATAAATTTCAGTTCCGTTAAGGAAATATTTTGCGGTTGTTCCTAATTCTACTTTAAATGTAAACCAAGTTAAACCAGTCCATACTTCTCCTGAATCAGTAAATACTAAATCTCCATTAGCATCCTCGTCTGGAACTAATATTGAGCCGTCAGCAAGAAAGGCAATTACAGGGCCTGTACTGTCATCACTTGCAATAAATCTTACCGCAGTATTTACCCCATCAGCACCAGCTGCAAAATTAATGAACATATCGAATTCCATAACCGAGGCAGTATTTGAAATCGTTGTAGATAATGTTTTTAGGGCTCCAACAATAAAACTACTTTGTTGAGGAAAAGCGCTTTCTCTAGAAATTTTAAAAGAAAATGTACCGTCTGAAGCTTCTTCGTCAGAGACCAATTGATTTTGTACAACGCCACCGCTACCGTCACCGACAACTACCCAGCCATCTTGATTGTGAATATTGCCTAAAGTGTATCCTTCTGAAGCTTCGAAAGATATATTAGTTTGTGCGTTCATCGTAAAAGTTGCTGCAAAAGCAACCAATAATAAAGTAATTTTTTTCATTTGAATTTATTTTTTAATTGACCAAATATAAAAAAAATCCGCTTTTAAAGCGGATTTTTCTATAAAAATTATGTTTCTAAACTATTTCTTTACAAACTTGAAAGACTTGGTTTGTCCTTCGATATTAGCTTGTGCAATATAAACACCACTTTGAAGGTTTCCAATATTAACAATTCCGTTATTGCTATTTATTTGAAGATTCTGTATCTGTTTACCTGTAATGTCATAAATGGTTGCCGTTTCAATAGCAGAGGTAGCAGAGGATAAATGCAATTCGTTATTATTGATGTAATAATCAAAGCCATTAAATATTTCGTTTTCTGCTGAAGCAGTGCCTTGATCTCCAGCTGTAATAGCCGTACCAGCTGTTGCTTCATATGCAAAATCTTTGATAGTAATAGTAGAGGCATCCTGTGCAACTTGAATTCTTGCCCAACCATAATGAGTTTGCCCTGCGATATCTATATGTAGACCTACATAACCATCTTGACCATCACAGAATTGACTGCTAGAAAAATAGCATCCATAAAAATTAAGAGTTCCTACTTGACCATTAAAAGCTTGATTGTTTGAATCTATAGTAGCCCCAAATGATAAATTAGAAGGATAGGCGTAATTTCCGTTGAGTGCACCCACTATAGAATTAGAATTAAAAGCTGGGCCAGCGGAAGTGACACCAGATGCAGGAATTGCTAAGGCAAAATTTGCCACACCCTGAGAACTGCCTACGTAAAATGCATAATCATCTGTGCCGTCACCATCGATGTCAAAAAAAGCAACATTACCAGTAGAAACAGTCTCATCTGTTATGTCGGTATACATAATTTGACTGTTTGCAGTAGAGGCACCTAGAACAGCAGCTGAAAAAGCTCCATACTTTATGAGTTTTTTTGATAGTTGAGTAGAGTCATTTTTTTTCATAATATGTTGTTTTTTGTTTAAAAGTTTTTTTCTTTTAAGGTTTCAAAAATTAAAAATAGCGTTTTTTGCTTAAAATTAAAAATATATGGATAAAAAAAAATATAAAATAATCGATATAAAGGATATACCTATAGAAAGTTCATTGGGTCTTTTAGCAGCTGGTGATGTTGTTTTTACAGAGTGGAAAAAGAAAATAAGAAAAGAAAGAAAAAAGAATGAAAAAAAATAAACTGTTATTAATAGGATGGGATGCTGCCGATTGGGATGTTATTTTTCCTCTTATTGCCAAAGGTCAAATGCCCACTTTAAAAAAAATTATAGAAAACGGGGTTTATGGAAACATGAGTACCATGAATCCACCCTTTTCCCCAATGTTGTGGACTTCTGTAGCTACAGGGAAAACCCCAGATAAGCATGGAGTCCTAGGCTTTATAGAACCTCTTGATGATAATTCTGGCATAAGACCAATAACAGTTACCGCTAGAAAGACTAGAGCGTTATGGAACATATTTCATAACCAAGGACTAAAGAGCAACGTTGTGGGTTGGTGGCCAAGTTATCCCGCAGAGCCTATAAATGGGACGGTAGTTTCAGATAAATTTCAAAAAGTTACAGGTGACCCTAAAAAGCAACAGCCTATTCCAGATGATGCTATTTATCCGAAAGAAAAACTGAAAGAGTTTAAAGAGTTAAAAATGTTTCCTCATGAAATAACAAGTGAACATGTATTACCCTTTATTCCCAATGCGGCTTTAGTAGATCAAGAAAAAAATAAGGGGCTTGTGCCTACAGCAAAAATAATTTCAGAGAATGTATCTGTTCACAATGCAGCTACAAGACTGTTGAGAACAAGTGATTGGGATTTTATGGCCATCTATTATGATATGATTGATCATTTTTGCCATGCGTATATGAAGTATCATCCTCCTCAATTGAAAGGAGTTACTGATCAGCAGTATAAAACATATAAAGAGGCAGTAAATGGAGCGTATCGCTTTCAGGATATGATGCTAGAAAGGCTTTTAGATTTAGCCGGAGAAGACGTAACAGTCATGGTAATGTCTGACCATGGGTTTGAATCTGGTCATAAAAGAATGCTTAAGATGCCTAAAGTCCAAGCTGCTGCTGCGATGGACCATCGTCAATTTGGAATTTTTGTAGCGAGCGGCCCCAATATTAAAAAAAATGAGAAGGTTTATGGCTTAGGCTTAATTGATGTAGCACCTACAATTCTATATCACTTTAACCTACCTATAGGCAAGGACATGGATGGAAATGTTGCTCTTGATATTTTTAAAGATTCAAAAAGTAAAATTCAATATGTTAACAGTTGGGACAAAATAGAAGGGGATTTTGGAGAACTAAAAAACCGTGAAGAGAAAAGTGATACGCTTTCTGATGAGGAAACCCTTAATCAGTTAATAGAATTGGGTTATATCGAAAAGCCAGACGGAAAGATAGAGAAAGCTGTAAAAAAAACTAAATGTGATTTAAAACATAATCTAGCTCGAGTTTATATAGGGAAAAAGGATATGGTAAATGCTAAAGAAATATTGTTAGACTTAATCAATGAAGATGAGCAAGATAAGGCACCATTTTATATGGATCTAATAAGTATCTATTTAAAAGAAAAAGACTTTGAAAAAGCAGAAAACTATTTTAACCTTTTAAAAAAATCAAAAACCGAAGTAACTTATAATTTATATTTTATTGAGTCAGAAATATTACAAGGTAATGGAAAACCATTGAAAGCCCTTAAGGTGCTTGAAGATGTGGTAGAGCAGAGCAAAACTAAAAGACCCAATGCTGAGCTTTGGTATAAGATAGGTGTTTTAAGAAATGCATTAAATAATTTTGATGCGGCTCAAATAGCTTTTGAAAAAGCAATTGAGATAGAGTCTGGAAAATCTAAATATCATGTAGCCATTGCAGAAAACTTAATAGATTTAAAAGAATATGAAGAGGCTGCAGAATATGCTTTAACAGCTATTGAACTAGTAAAGTACAATTCTATAGCTCATTACACATTAGGAAGAGCACTAGAAAAATTAGGAGATTTAGAAAATGCTAAGATAGCCTATGAAACAGCATCTAGGTTAAAACCAAAAACTTATTCCAAAGTAGAAAAGGCAATAGAGAATGTTGTGGAAAAAATAAATAAGCCTTTAAACCTTAAAGATAAATCAGCAAGTAAAGGTTGGGATAATCAGATTACTATAGTATCAGGTTTGCCTAGATCTGGAACCTCCTTAATGATGCAAATGATGGACAAAGGTGGTATAGATACTTTAACTGATGGTAAGCGAAAAGCAGACCACTCAAATCCTAAAGGTTATTATGAATATGAAAAAGTAATGAGTTTGCATAAGGATAATTCTTGGCTAAGTGAAGCTCAAAATAAATCTTTAAAGGTTGTTGCTCCGCTTTTAAAATTTTTAGACCCAAAATACAGGTACAAAATTATCTTTATGAAAAGAGATATTGATGAAGTTTTATTATCACAACAAAAAATGATAGGTAAAGATAAAAAAACTATTTCTGTGAGTATGTACAACTCGTTCTATAAGCAATTAGAGTTTGTGGATCATTGGAAAGAAAAACAACCCGGGGTAGAATTAATATATATAGATTACAAAAATGTTTTGGAAAATCCTCAGAATGAAATCAAAAAGGTTGAATCATTCATAGGAAAAGATTTAAATAAAAAGGCAATGGAAAAATGTGTTGATAAATCACTTTATCGAAATAAAGTAGAAGAGGTCAAATAAAATTCTTGTATCTTGAAGCCAATAGAAAAAATAAAACAACCCATAGCCCACGAGATGGAACTTTTCGAAAAAAAGTTCCATCTTTTTATGTCTTCCCGCGTGGCATTGCTCAACCGTATTACCCATTATGTGGTGAACCGTAAAGGCAAACAAATGCGCCCGATGTTTGTTTTTTTGGTGGCTAAAATGATCAGTAACAACAACGAAGTCAACGACAGAACCTATCGTGGTGCCTCGGTCATAGAGCTCATACACACTGCCACTTTGGTGCATGATGATGTGGTGGATGATAGCAATCGACGTCGCGGGTTTTTCTCGATCAATGCGTTATGGAAAAACAAAATTGCCGTCTTGGTAGGTGATTTTCTATTGTCTAAAGGTTTGTTGCTTTCTATCGATAACGACGATTTCGATTTGCTCAAAATTATTTCGGTAGCCGTACGCGAGATGAGCGAAGGCGAACTTTTACAAATCGAAAAAGCAAGACGACTCGATATCACCGAAGAAGTATATTACGAAATCATCCGCCAAAAAACAGCCACGCTCATTGCGGCTTGTTGCAGTTTGGGTGCTGCAGCGGTAAAACCAGCTTCTAAAGACGTCGAAAAGATGCGAAAGTTTGGTGAACTCATCGGCATGGCTTTCCAAATCAAAGATGACTTGTTTGATTATGGCGAAGAAAAAATTGGCAAGCCAACAGGTATCGACATCAAAGAACAAAAAATGACCCTTCCGTTGATTTATGTCTTGAATAATTGTGATGCTAAAGAAAAAAGTTGGCTCATCAATTCTGTCAAAAACCACAATAAAAATTCTAAAAGAGTCAAAGAGGTCATCACTTTTGTAAAAGAAAAAGGCGGATTGGATTACGCGGTCAAAAAAATGAAAGCCTACCAACAAGAAGCCTCAGAGATTCTTCAAAAATACCCAGACTCGCCTTATAAAGAATCACTTGTGACGATGATCAACTATGTCATCGACAGAAAAAAGTAATATTTTTTCTACCTTCAAGGCAACCTTTTTTACCAACTTCTCGTCTATATAAATAGAGACACAAACCGCAAAGTGAAAGTAGTTGCTTTACATAAAAATATTGAGCATATGGTGCAAAAAGCCAAAGAGCACAATCGTTTGGCACAACAGCAGCTATATCATCTCTTGGCTCCAAAAATGTTGAGTGTGTGTAGAATGTATATCAAAGATTTGCACTTTGCGGAAGATGTCATGCTCAAAGGTTTTTTTAAGGTTTTTACCAAAATAAACCAATACAAAAACAAAGGTAGTTTTGAAGCTTGGGTGCGTAGGGTTATGGTGTTCGAAGCCATCGATTTCCTCCGAGCAAAAAAAGAACTGATGCTTACCGATGAAATCGAAAAACACCAAGATAAATTGGAGTTACAGACCGATAGTATAAGCGAAAACGCAGACGAAATACAAAGCCTCATCGATGATTTACCCAGCGGTTATAAAGTAGTGTTTGTGATGTATGCCATCGAAGGTTTTAAGCATCAGGAAATTGCAAAGACATTACGTATTTCGGAAAGCACTTCAAAATCACAACTGCACAAAGCCAGGAAACTTTTACAAGAAAAGTTACAGGACAAAAACGAAAAGTCACATGGATAATTGGGAAAAAAATATCAAAGAAAAGTTAGAAGCAAGGGAAATCACTCCTGCTGCTAGTGGTTGGGATCAACTTTCTAACGAGTTAGCTTCCGCGGAAGCTAAAAGATCCTCAAAAAAATGGTGGTTGGGCATTGCTGCTAGTTTTTTGATTGGAATTTTGGTGACGAGTTTTTTCTTTACGTTAGATAAAGGTAGTGAAGTGAAAGTTACGGAAACCAAACCTGAAAAAATAGAGAATAATCAAGAAACCACTAAAAAAGAAAATCTTCTTTTTGAAGAAATAGAAGGTGAAAAAGTTTATACTGCTGATAAAATAGAACAAGTTTTCCCTAAAGAAGAATTGTTGAAAAATGAAAAGCCAGTAAAAGGTACAGCAGAAAACCATTTATCCAAAACAAAGGAAACAAAAACGATTAAAGTTTTGATGGCTGAAAATAGCAAAGGACCTCAAACTCCGCTTCAAGCGAAAAACATCGAAGAAGAAGTTGATGGTTTATTGGCAGCTGCACAAAAAGAAATTTTAACTGATAAAATTTTAAAAGAAACCAATAATAGTATTAACGCACAAGCATTACTTAATGAGGTAGAAATAGATTTAAACCCTTCTTTAGGAAAACAAATACATAATTTTATAGAAAATAGCTTTTCTCAAATAAAATCACCCATTGCCTTTCTGAAAAATTAACTGTAAACGATATAAATAACTATAAACTATTACCATTATGAAAAAAATATTCTTTATAACATTTTTGTTAACCTCATCAGTTTTATGGTCACAAGTAGAAAAACCTAAAGCTCAAATTAAAATCGAAGAATTGCAAGCTCAAAAAGAGACGGTAGAAAAACTGGAAAAAGAAAAACTGAAACTTAAAGTAAAAACAATAAATGAACGCTTAGAAGCTAGAGAAATAAGTCAAGAAAAAGCTGATGAACTTAAACAAGAGGCAGCAAAATTACACGCGATGAATATTGAAAATCAATATGATTTAATCGATTTGAATATAGATCTAATTAAAAGAAACCAAAGTGAGAGCCTGGCGCAAGATTTTTATATAGATATAGGTGCTGTTCTGACCGATACCAAAAAAATGTCTGCCTTAGATTCCATACCAAGAGTTTTTTTTCCAAATACCTATGTTGGTTTAGGAATTAGCACGGTTGCTAATCAATCACAGGATGCTTATGAAAATGTTGGGTTTAATTTTTTTGCAGGTGTAAAATTTACAACGGTTTTTTCAAGAGCATCTCCAGAATATAGATTAAACTATGGTCTTGAGCTTACGAGTAATATAGTTGGAATTAAAGACAGTAAAATTTTTGTAAACCAAGCCAATCAAGCAGAATTGGTAGAATCGCCGATAGAATTAGATAGATCAAGTTTTAGTCTTGTAAATTTGGTTGTTCCTGTACATTTTGAATTTGGGAAAACAAAAATTGATTATTCAGAAGATCGCGCTATGTATGATTTAAATAGCGATTGGAATTACGGAATAGGAGGATTTTTAGGAGTGAAAATAGGTTTTTCACAAAGTTTTAAATACGAAGACGAAGGAGAGACAGTGAGGCAATCTATTCAAAGGCCGTATAACACAGAAGATTTTCTTTACGGATTAAGTGCTTATGCAGGTTATGGGCCGTTAAAACTTAACATAAGGTATCACTTAAACTCTATTTTTGAAAACTCTAATGCTAATGGAAATATGCTAAGCGCAGCTCTAATCATAGGGTATTAAAAGCAAATTTTAGCTATCTTTTCTTTAAAAGGATGTTTTGATGACATCCTTTTTTTTATTTTCTTACTTTTGAAAAAATAATTACTTCTTAAGAAAAATGATAAAAAAATCGACCATCGATCAAGTCTTTGAAACCGCTCGTGTAGAAGAGGTGATTGGCGATTTTGTACAACTCAAAAAGTCGGGAAGTAATTACAAAGGTTTGAGTCCGTTTACCGATGAGCGTACCCCAAGTTTTATGGTTTCACCGGTCAAACAAATCTGGAAAGATTTCTCCAGTGGAAAAGGAGGCAATGTCGTAGCCTTTCTGATGGAACACGAACATTTTTCGTATCCTGAAGCCATAAAATACCTTGCGAAGAAATACGGTATCGAAATCGAAGAAACCGAACAAACGACAGAAGAAAAAGAAAAAGCAGACAAACGCGAAAGCTTGTTTTTGGTGAGTGAATTTGCCAAAAAATATTTTATGCAAACCTTGCACAATACCGATGCGGGAAAATCGATTGGATTAAGCTACTTTAAAGAGCGTGGTTTTACTTCAGAAACCATCAAAAATTTTGAGTTGGGCTATTCGCTCGACCAATGGGATGCGTTTACCAAAGAAGCTTTAGGGAAAGGCTATCAGTTGGAGTTTCTAGAGAAGACCGGTCTGACGATTGTCAAAGACGACAAGCAGTTCGATCGTTTTAAGGGGAGAATTATTTTTCCGATTCACTCGATGGCAGGTCGAACACTCGGTTTTGGTGGGCGAATTCTCGGAAATAATAAAAACGTAGCCAAGTACATCAATTCGCCAGAGAGCGATATTTACCATAAAAGTAAAGTTTTATACGGTATTTACCAAGCCAAAAAAGCCATTGCCAAAGAAGACAATTGCTATTTGGTCGAGGGTTATACCGATGTGATCCAGATGCATCAGGCCGGTATCGAAAATGTGGTCGCAAGTTCGGGTACCGCTTTAACACCAGAACAAATACGTTTGGTCAAACGACTCACCAATCATATTACCGTACTTTTTGATGGCGATGCAGCGGGTTTACGGGCTTCCATTCGTGGTGTCGATCTCATTTTAGAACAAGGCCTTAATGTAAAAGTTTGTACGTTTCCCGATGGTGAAGATCCCGATAGTTTTGCCAAGAAAAATACGCAAGAAGATATTCAGCGGTATATTGCAGAAAATGCCAAAGATTTTATTCGCTTTAAAGCGGATTTATTATTAAAAGAAGCCAAAAACGACCCCATCAAAAAAGCCAAAACCGTAAGGGATTTGGTCAAGAGTATTGCTTTAATCCCCGATGCGATTAAACAAGAGATTTACTTGAAAGACTCGGCACAGATGATGGAGGTTTCCGAAGAGGTGCTCTACAGTGCTTTGGCTCAAATCAGTTCGAAAAATAAACGGGACGAAGCCAAAAAAGTTCAAACGAAAAAGCCACTTGAAGTCATAAAAGCCCAAGAGGAAAGCTTAAAAGTCAACCACCAACAAATATTGGAAAAAAACATCATTAGTTTATTGCTTTTTTATGGTGATGTCGAAGACGAGTTTGAAGAGTTTGTATTGAAGGAAAATGAGTTGGGAGAAATCAAATTAGCATCTGAAATGATAAAAGCTAAAGTCTACGAAAAAATATTCTTAGACTTACAGGAAGATGAAATCGAATTTACCAACCCTACTTTTAAAAGTTTGTTTCTGAAGATCATCCATGAGTTTCAACAAAAAGAAACACTAAAGGTCGAAACGTTTGTCAACCAACTCACCGAAGAAGAAGCTGCAGAAATGACCACCATTTTGATGCAGCATGAGAAGAATGTGTTGCACCGTTGGGATGATCAGGATATTTATGTAAAAGACAAAAGCGAACTCGAAAGCCGTGAGGTGGTAGAGACCATTTTAAACCTGCGTCGTTTTCTTATTAAGGAAAAAGTAAACGAATTGATGGAGTCTATCAAAGAAAACAAAGAAGACCACCACCAAGATGTTATTCAGGAAACGATGGATTACAAAGGTTTGGAAGTGATTATTTCCCAAAAGCTCAACCGGGTTATCTAAAAAAAAAGATAAAATCCTTATACTAAAAAACATTTCGCTTCGTTTTGAAGAAAAGTATTTTTTTAGAAAACCGTTTTTTGCCCTCAATTATTCAAAAAGACCGCCTGTTAATAAATGGTGGTCTTTTTCATTTTTAGACCGTAAGGATATCTTTATATTTACGATACTTCAAGTATAATAAATAGAGTTTACATGTTTTTAATCTTCGATACCGAAACCACGGGTTTACCTAAACGTTGGGATGCACCCATTACCGACACCGACAATTGGCCTAGAGCGATACAAATAGCTTGGCAGTTGCACGACCAATGGGGAAATCTCATCGAGCATCAAGATTTTTTAATCCAACCCGAGGGTTTTGATATTCCTTATGATTCTGAGCGTATTCACGGGATTTCTACAGAATTGGCACAAGAAAAAGGGGAGGATTTGCAATTGGTATTGGAAAAGTTCAACGAAGCTTTAAGCAAGACCAAATTTGTAGTCGGACAAAATGTAGATTTCGATCTTAACATTATGGGTTGCGAGTTTTACCGAAACGAAACTTCCACGCAACTTAACGATTTACCGGTACTCGACACCTGTACGGAAACCACTGCAGAATTGTGTAAAATTCCCGGAGGGCGTGGCGGTAAGTTTAAATTGCCAACCCTGTCAGAATTACACCAGTTTTTATTCGATCAATCATTTAAAGAAGCCCATAACGCGACTGCCGACGTTGAGGCAACCACGCGTTGCTTTTTTGAGTTGGTGCGCCAACGGGTATTCACAAGAGAAGAGCTGGATGTGGCTCCCGATTATTTTGAGAAATTTTCGGAAGAAAACCCAAAACCGATTCAACTAATTGGTTTAAAGCACATCAACCTAAAAGCCGCTTCTAAAAAAATAAAAGAACAGCTTCAAAAAGAAACGCAGGTTGAGGTTCCTACAAAACAGGAAATCCAAGAAAACCTCGAAAAGTTAGGGGATGTTACTTTTTCGCATTTACATAACCACAGTCAATTTTCGATATTGCAATCTACCATAAGTGTCAACGATTTGGTAGCTGCCGCGACAAAGCAAAAAATGCCTGCAGTTGCATTGACTGATCACGCGAATATGATGGGAGCCTTCAACTTTGTTTCGGCGGCTCATAACCACAATAAAAAAGTTAAAGAACAATTAGAAAAAGGAGCGGAAGACTTTGATGAGATTCCCATCAAACCCATTGTGGGTTGCGAATTTTTTGTATGCGAAAATCGATTGGATAAATCCCGAAAAGACAACGGTTACCAGATAGTATTTCTTGCCAAGAATAAGCAAGGCTATCACAATTTGGCGAAAATGTCTTCCATTGCTTATACCGAAGGCTTTTATTATGTGCCGCGTATCGATAAAGAAACCGTAGAAAAATACAAAGAAAATCTCATTGTCCTTTCGGGGAATTTATACGGAGAGATTTCCAGTAAGATTTTAAACATTGGCGAAAAACAAGCTGAAGAAGCTTTACAGTGGTGGAAAGAACAGTTCCAAGAGGATTTCTATCTCGAAATCATGCGGCACAACCAAGAAGATGAAAATAGGGTAAATGAAGTGTTGTTAAAATTCGCAACAGCCTATCAAGTAAAACTCATTGCCACCAACAACACCTACTATACCACACAAGAGGATGCCAATGCCCACGATATCTTGTTGTGTGTAAAAGATGGCGAAAAACAAGCTACACCCATTGGTCGCGGTCGTGGTTACCGATACGGTTTGCCCAATCAAGAGTATTATTTTAAGTCTTCCGACGAAATGAAATCTTTGTTTAAAGATTTGCCAGAAGCCATTACCAACATCCAAGAAATTGTCGATAAAATAGAGGTTTACCAGCTTTCGAGAGACGTTTTATTACCAAAATTTACCATCCCAGAAGAATTTCAATCGGAAGAAGATGAAAAAGACGGTGGGAAAAGAGGAGAGAATGCTTTTCTAAACCACATTACTTATGAAGGTGCCAAACAGCGCTACAACGAAATCACGCCTGAAATTAAAGATCGAATCGACTTCGAGCTTTCGGTGATTGAAAACACAGGCTATCCGGGTTACTTTTTAATTGTAGAGGATTTTATTCGTGAAGCCAGAAAGATGGGCGTTTCGGTTGGTCCGGGTCGTGGTTCGGCGGCGGGAAGTGTGGTCGCCTATTGCTTGAAGATTACCAATATCGATCCGCTTAAGTACGATTTGCTTTTTGAGCGTTTTCTCAATCCCGATCGTGTGAGTATGCCCGATATCGATATCGATTTTGACGATGAAGGAAGAAGTAAGGTCATGGATTATGTCATCGAAAAATACGGTGCCAATCAAGTAGCGCAAATCATTACTTACGGTACGATGGCTGCTAAATCATCTATTAGGGATACCGCAAGAGTACTCGATTTACCGCTTCAAGATGCCGATAGAATTGCCAAGTTGGTACCCGATATGTCGAAATTGTATAAGATTTTCGCGTTAAGCGATAAAGAAGTACAATCGAAATTCAGAAGTGAAGATGTCGAAAAAATCAACGAACTCAAAAACCTGTCTGAACAAGATGACCTCGAAGGGCAAACGGTAAACCAAGCGAGAATACTTGAAGGCTCGGTAAGAAATACGGGTATTCATGCTTGTGGTGTGATCATTACCCCAAGCGATATTACCAATTATGTTCCAGTGGCAACCGCCAAAGATTCCGACTTGTATGTCACCCAGTTTGATAACAGCGTGGTAGAAAGTGCAGGACTGCTTAAAATGGACTTTTTGGGTTTAAAAACGCTTACACTGATCAAAGACACCGTCAAAATTGTCAAAGCAAAACATGGCATTTTATTAGATCCAGAAACTTTTCCCTTAGATGACGAAAAAACTTACGAACTCTTCCAAAGAGGAGAAACCGTTGGGATTTTTCAATACGAATCACCCGGAATGCAAAAACACTTACGAGAGCTGAAGCCAACGGTTTTTGAGGATCTTATCGCCATGAATGCCTTGTACCGGCCTGGTCCGATGGAATATATTCCCGATTTTGTCGCTAGAAAAAATGGCACCCAAGAGATTACCTACGACCTTGACGCTATGGAAGAATTTTTGGAAGAAACCTACGGAATTACAGTTTACCAAGAGCAAGTAATGTTGCTTTCGCAGAAACTGGCAAGTTTTACCAAAGGTGAAGCCGATGTATTGCGAAAGGCCATGGGTAAAAAAATCTTCTATTTGTTGGAACAACTCAAGCCTAAGTTTTTAGATGGAGGAGAGAAAAATGGACACCCACGTGATGTGCTGGAAAAAATATGGAAAGATTGGGAAGCTTTTGCAAGTTATGCGTTCAATAAATCACACTCGACTTGCTATGCTTGGATAGCCTACCAAACCGCTTACCTCAAAGCACATTACCCGGCAGAATACATGGCGGCGGTGTTATCCAACAATATGAATAACATCAAAGATGTCACTTTCTTTATGGAAGAATGTAGGCGTATGAAACTACCGGTTTTAGGGCCAGATGTGAATGAATCGTTTTACAAATTTTCGGTAAATAAAGACAATGCGATTCGTTTCGGAATGGGAGCGATCAAAGGGGTTGGCGGAGCAGCCGTAGAAACTATAGTTGAAACCCGTAAGAAAGATGGCAATTACCGTTCTATTTTTGATATGGCCAAACGTATTGATTTGCGGGCCGCCAATAAAAAAGCATTTGAGAATCTTGCCCTTGCCGGTGGATTCGATTGTTTTAAAGCTACTCATCGCGCACAATATTTTCATGACGACGGCGATGGGATTCCGTTTCTAGAAAAAGTGATCAAATATGCGGCAAAATACCAAGAAAGTCAGAATTCTTCTCAAGTAAGCCTTTTCGGCGAAAGCAGTGATGTGCAAATTCCAGAGCCGCAAGTTCCTCCTTGTGAAGAATGGGCAACCATGGAAAAACTCAAAAAAGAAAAAGAAGTGGTAGGAATCTATATTTCGGGACATCCGTTGGATGATTTCCAAAACGAATTGAAATATTTCTGTAATGCCACATTACAACATTTTAGAAACTTGGAGCCTTATATCAATAGAGAACTTTCACTGGGAGGCGTGATTTCTGGGGTAGAACATCGCATTGCAAAAAATGGGAAAGGTTGGGCAAAATTTACGGTAGATGATTATGAAGATAGTTGTGAGTTTATGATTTTTGGGGAAGAATACTTAAAGTTTAGGCACTTTTTGGTACCTAGTACTTTTGTGCATATCAAAGCCTATATCAAAGAAGGTTATACTGATAAAAGCGGAAACAAGAGAGCTCCGAGAATTCAGTTTAATTCGTTTAAACAATTACAAGAGGTGATGGAAAGTTTATCCAAAAAGATTACCATACAAATAGATGTCAACAAGTTAAAAGATGAAAAAATTGACAATCTGAATACTTTAATCAAACAGCATAAAGGCAATCATACGCTCAACTTTTTGGTCTATGAACGCAAAGAAAAACTGAAGTTGCAGATGCAAAGTGCCAAACAAAAGGTAAATGTATGTAAAGAATTGTTAGAAAGCTTAGACGAGGAAAGTTTGCAGTATAGAATTAACTAAATTAACCCGCTGCGTATTTTGATAAAATTCTGTCAATTCGAGTGAATTTTACTCTTTTCAAGAGGAAAATTTGTATCGAGAATAAGAATTTTAGCCTTTGAAATACTTCTCGATACAATTCCGCAAAGCGAAATCACACGAAGCAACGAGAATTAAACAAAAATCATTTCTCTATTACAATAACTAATAAAAAACCCTTATATACTTATTGAGCTTTATAATATGAGAAGTCTTCAGAAAAGAAATATATTATGTATTTTTGTAGTAGATAAAATTAAAAATTAAAATAAAATGGCTTTAGAAATAACAGACGCAACCTTTGAAGAAACAGTATTAAATAGCGACAAACCGGTATTGGTAGACTTTTGGGCTGCTTGGTGTGGACCCTGTAGAATGGTGGGGCCAATCATTGATGAGATCAGTAAGGAATACGATGGTAAAGCGGTGGTAGGAAAAGTAGATGTAGATGCTAACCAAGAGTTTGCGGCAAAATACGGCGTGCGCAACATCCCGACCGTTTTGGTTTTTAACAAAGGAGAGTTGGTAGGAAGACAAGTAGGTGTTTCGCCAAAAGATACTTATACCCAAGCGATCGATCAGTTGTTGTAAGATAGAATTCAAAAATAAATTTAGAAAAAGGTTGAGCGGTTGCTGAACCTTTTTTTATTTTTATGAAAAAGTCTAAAGGAGTGATCCCGAGAACTCGGGATTGTATCGAGAACTTTTTTATTTCAATAGAATTATAGATAGAAATCGAGTTATGGAAATTCAGAAAGAACTACAACAAGCATCAGGATTTGAAAACTTAGATCACCTAGCCAGACAAATTGTCGAAGGTTTTATTTCTGGATTACATAAAAGTCCGTTTCATGGGTTTTCTGCCGAGTTTGCCGAGCATAAAATCTATAACCAAGGAGAAAGCACTAAGCATATCGATTGGAAGCTATACGCGAAAACCGATAAGCTTTACACCAAAAAATACGAAGAGGAAACCAATTTACGATGCCATGTGATTATCGACAACAGTTCGTCGATGCATTATCCGATACTACAAAAACAAAATTTAATGCATTACAACAAGATAGGTTTTGCAGTTTTGGCAACCGCAGCACTCATGAAAATCCTGAAAAAACAACGAGACGCCGTTGGTTTAAGTGTTTTTAGTGATGTATATGAGAGTTATTTCCCCGAAAAGGGCAATGAAAGGCATTTTCAGTTGCTGATGCACCGATTGCAAAATACAGTGAATGTGAGCAATAAAAACAAGGCGACCAATACCTACGAAATTTTGCATCAGATTGCTGAAAAAGTAAAAAGGCGTTCACTTATTTTTTTATTTACCGATATGTTTCAGTACGATGAGTCGGAAGAAAGGTTGATAGAAGCCCTGAGACATCTTAAATATAATAAGCATGAATTGGTGCTTTTTCACACTTACGATAAGAAAACAGAATTTGCTTTTGATTTTAACAACCTTCCCAAACGTTACGAAGACATAGAAACGGGCGAAAAAATAGCCTTGTATGCAGCGAACATCAAAGAAGTATACCAAGAAGAAGTTGAAAAGTATTTTAAACAACTAAAAGAAATGTGTTTGCAATACCAAATTGGTTATGTTCCGGTAGATATCAACGAGCGGTTTGAGAAGGTGTTACTCACTTATTTATTAGAGCGGCAGAAGTTTAAGTAAGCGTTTGAAAGTTGAAAGTTGAAAGTTAATAGTTAGTGGTTAATTGTTAATGGTGAATATTTAACTTTTTGGAAGTTGAAAGTTAATTGTTAATGGTGAATAGTTAACTCTTTGAAAGTTGAATTGTAGTACTTTATTGCATTTAGAAAGTTGACTTCTTGACTTTTTAATAAGATTTCCCTTCAAACAAAAAAAGCCCTTCCAACAAATTAGGAAAAGCTCTTCATTGGCTTAATTTACTTAAACCTAGGATACCTTATTACAGGTATCACACAACACAACTTCGTAAAAAAAGCCTCAATAGAAATTGAAGCTTTTTATTGGTTGCGGTCTGGACGAGACTCGAACTCGCGACCCCCTGCGTGACAGGCAGGTATTCTAACCAACTGAACTACCAGACCGTTTGCTTAATTGCGAGTGCAAATATAAACTGTTTTTGTATTCTCGCAAATAAATTTTCTAAAAAAGATAAAAATTTTATTTTTAAAATGAAAGATCTCATCAAATAGTATTTAAGATACCTTTTTGGTAGGGAAATTTTTTGGCTTTGCATAGACCTTACCGTTAAGGTCATCTTGGCATAAAATCTTAGCTTTGGCTTCATCAAAACGAAAGTCATTCACGTCAATTGGAGTATATTCGGGTACTAGTTCGTGTAAACAAAGTACTGCTTTTTCAAAATCATTTAACTTGACATGTTGGAGTAAGTTTGAGAGTAGGTTGTTTTTAGAGGCTGTAAAGGTATGTGTTGCCTGAGCAATCATAATTTTCTTGTGGTGGGTAGGTAATGTTTTTTCAATATCGGCCAATAACTCTTCGTACAGTTTTTCACCGGGCCTTAAACCTGAGAATTCAATTTTGATATCCTCATTAGGAACCAGACCAGACAGACGAATCATTTGTTTGGCTAAATCGATGATTTTTATGGGTGAGCCCATATCAAACACATAAATTTCACCACCTTTTCCCATGGCTCCGGCTTCTAAGACCAGTTGACAGGCTTCGTCGATGGTCATAAAATAGCGGGTGATATCGGGATGCGTTACCGTAACCGGTCCTCCGTTTTTTATTTGCTTTTTAAAATGAGGGATCACAGAACCATTAGACCCCAATACATTCCCAAAGCGAGTGGTAATATAAGTGGTTTGTTGGGTTTCTTTACTCGCCAAAGACTGGATGTAGATTTCGGCTGCTCTCTTCGAAGCGCCCATAATGTTGGTTGGGTTTACGGCTTTGTCGGTACTCACAAACACAAACCTTTCGATATGATATTCTTCGGCAAGCTCCGCCAAATTTCTAGTGCCATGGAAGTTGACGCTTAGCGATTCTATAGGATTGTCTTCCATCATGGGAACATGTTTATAGGCTGCTCCGTGAAAAACTACTTCAGGGTGAAATTTTTCAAAAACTTCACGAATTCTTTTCTTGCTTCTTACGTTGGCGACGACTTTAGTGTAATTAAGCTCCGGAAAATCTTTATCTAAGCTAACCGAAAGCTCATGCAAAGGGGTTTCGGCTTGATCGACCAAAACAATGCACTTGGGTTGGAAAGGAATAAGCTGTCGTACAATTTCGCTTCCAATAGACCCTGCAGCTCCGGTCACCAAAATAGTTTTATTGGCGTATAAACTGAAGAGCTTTCTTTTGTCTAAACTAATGGGCGTCCGTTGTAATAGGTCTTCAATCTTAATCTCTTTGAGTTTAGAAATCGATTTTTTATTGTATAAATCTTCGGGCTTAGGGAGTTTTAAAATTTTATATTTCAATTCTAAAAGTTCAGCAAACAACTGGCTATTTTTATTCCGAAGAATTTCAATCTTCTCTTCCCTAACAATCACCGCATCTATACTGGAACTGGAAGATTTTTTAATCTGATGGATATTGTAGATAGGTAAGCCATGAATTCGGTTGCCCATTTTTTTGTCGCTTGTGTTGATAAACCCCACAATATTAAAAGCATCAGAAAATTCAGAAATCAAGCCTTCAGCCATGGCAATGTCATAGCGATCGGTTCCTAAAATATAAGCCATTTTAGAGTTTTTATTGGCATTGATGGCTTTGTAGATACGTTTGACAATCACTCGAAAGAAAAAGAGTAACGAAAAAGCAATAAAACCATAGACAATGATCCCTGCGTCTAAAATAAGCTTCTCTGCCTGTGTTAAGAAATAAATCCTATTGATGATTAAGAGGCTAAATACCGCAGCGGTGGTCACTTTGAGTTGTGTAATGACATCTTTAAAACTAGAATACCTCACCAAACCGGCAAAAGATTTAAAAATAAGGTAATACATAGCTTGGGTAGCTACGATGGTAAACAGTTGCCAGGTGAGCGTGAGTATTTCAGGATTTGTTTTGACGGAGTTGATCAAGTAAAAGGAAGACTGGGCCGCTATAAAAGAAAGTAAAACATCAATAGTGAAAATATAAGGCCTGGGCACATAGTTTTTCACGAATGGCTTGATAAATTTCAACAAGTACTTCTTTATCGTAGTTTTTCCTTTCATAGGTTAGTCATATTCCTACAGCAAATATATAAACCAAATATATAAATTAGGTAAATATAATATTCTAATTTACAGAATAAAAACAGCATGAAGCGATTTTTTAACCTAAATTTTGTACTTGTAGGTTTTATTTCTCTTCAAAATACTATTGTTTTCAATAACTTTAAGATTTTTTAACCTCTGCTGACTGATATTTTTACCTTATATTTGCAGCCACGTAACACGCATGAACAAATTTTAAGCTTTATTTCGTTAAAAAAGAAAGGGTTTAAAATTTTTAGGGAGACAGCGTAGGGGTGGTAGCTGTTCGCTATGTTACAATTGAAAAGAGTAAAGTTTGTACCTGCTTGTGAGAAGCTTACGCTAAAGCTTAGCGAGCGTGTGCAGATAGGTCGAGTATAAGATTTTAGCTTATGAAATAGTTCTCGATACGATTTTTTAGCAAAAAATCATTCGAACTGACAGTTTTGGAATTGATTTGAGCTAAAATGCATAACAGGTGGTAATTATTAAAACTTAAACGTGTGAAAAAACTAGTACTGTTGTTGAGCTTAGGGCTTTTACTGATGAGCTGTTCTACAAAAAAAGACATTCTCTATTTCCAAGATATCGAAGAGATTAATTTGAAAAGTGTGGATGAAATCTATGAGCATCCTCACATACAAGTCAATGATATTCTAAAAATAGACATCAGTGCCGCCAACGAAAAAAGTTTGATTCCTTTTCAGTTTGATAAGGCATTGATGGGGGCATCGACCCAAGCGCGTCAGATCGACCTCTTAAAGTTGGAAGGCTATTTGGTGCGTGAGAATGGCACGATTAATTACCCTGGGCTTGGGGAACTCAAAGTAACAGGCTATACCACAAGTGAGTTACAAAAGGAATTGGAAAGTAAATTAGCCACTTACATTATAGATCCTACGGTAAGGGTACGTTTGCTGAACTTTAAAATTACCATTATTGGAGAAGTCAAAAATCCAGGTACGTATGAGATTACCGAAGAAACCTTTTCTCTACCGCAAGCCTTGGGAACAGCAGGAGATTTAACCATACAGGGCAAAAGAGAACAAGTGCTGTTGATCCGGCAAGTAGCAGACAAGCGGGAGCAAGTAGTCATCGACTTAACCACCTCTGACTGGATGAATAGCGAATATTACTACTTGAAACCCAATGACATTGTGTATGTTACCCCGAACAGTGCCAAAGTAAAATCGGCAGGGGTGATTGGGAATTTAGGAACCTTGTTGTCCGTATTCTCCATTTTATTAAGTACAGCCATTATCATTTTCAGATAGTTTTATGGAAGAAATCAAAAATCATTACGAAGACCAAGCGGGAGGAGAAGACTTAAAACTACTTATTTATAAGTACCTACAGTACTGGCCATGGTTTTTGCTAAGCATCATAATTTGTTTAATTACTGCGTTTTTATATTTAAGGTACAGCACCAACATTTACGAAACGCAAGCAAAGGTTAAAATTTTAGACGAATCCAATGACGGCGGGGTAGATTTATCGGGTCTAAGTGGTTCGACAAGTTTATTCAACCTGAGTAAAGTCAACCTGGAAAATGAAATCGAGATTTTTAAATCCAGACGCTTGTTGAAAAAAGTGGTGGATGAAGAAAACCTAAATACGAGATTTTATAATGTTGCGACTATCAAATCGGCTTTATTACACAACAAGGAAGTACCGATTAAGATTTTTTGGTACAATAAAGATAGCTTGGCTAATCCATCGGTATTGTTTCGTTTCGAAAGAAGTGTAAATTCCAATACGTTTAAAATCACCCCAAATGATGGAGAGGTCATACACGGAAAATACAATGAATTGGTCTCTTCGCAGGGCTATAGTTTTAAAATTGAAAAAACAACAACAGATAAATCAAATATACTGAGCAAAGAAACCGTACTACATTTTCAATTTATCCCAACAGACAAGGCCATATCTCAATTAAATAAAGGGGTTCTTATCGCTCCGGTAGGAAAAGAAAGTCATATTCTTCAAATCAAATTGCAAGGGGAAAATGCGAATAAGAACGAAGCTATTATCAATAATTTGATCAATCAGTTCAACCAAGATGGGATAGAAGACAAACGTTTGGTGTCCAAACGTACCCAAGAGTTTGTGGAAGACCGTTTGGTGTTTTTAGAGCAAGAGTTGGATACCGTAGAAACAGAAATTGTCGATTTTAAACAAGACAATGATATCTTGACGGTAGAAACCACCGCAGAACAGTTATTGGGCAAAGAAGCGGAGTCTGAAAAAAAGCGGGTAGAAGCCGAAATCCAGTTGGAAATCACCAAAGATTTTAAGGACGTCTTGCTCAGCCAAGAAAAATACAACCTGTTGCCTGCCAACATCGGAATTCAAGACGGTTCGGTCAATAACTTAACCGAGCAGTACAACCGGCTAGTACAAGAACGAAACGCCTTATTGGTCGGTGCTACTGAGTCGAACCCAGCGGTCATCAATATCAACCAGCAATTAGAAAGTATACAGCAAAATATCATCTCCAGCGTCAATGCATATATCAACGCCTTACAGTTGCAATTAAATTCGATACAACGCCAAGAAAATATTTCTAGCGGACAATTGGCCAGCTTACCCGCCAAAGAAAAAATAGGTAGGGAAATCTACCGCCAACAAGACATCAAAGAAAAGCTGTATTTGTTTTTGTTACAACGTAGAGAAGAGGCTGCCTTGAGCTATGCCACGACGGCGCCTACCATTAAGGTAGTGGATTTTGCTTATACAGGATCAGAGCCGGTTTCTCCCAAAAGAATGATTATCCTTTTGGCAGCGCTTATCTTAGGCTTGTTATTGCCCTTCGGATTTTTCTATCTCTACTTTTTATTGGATACGAAGATCAATTCCAAACAAGAAGTATCGCGGTTGCTGCCCCAGGTTTCGGTAGTGGGCGAATTACCACAATTGGATAAAACCTCCCATCAAGTGGTCTTAAAAAATGACCGAAGTATTCTGGCGGAAGCCTTTCGGATTTTACGCACCAATTTAAATTACTTTAAAAACTCCGAAGCAGAAAAAGGCCAAGTGGTTTACGTGACCTCGACCACCAAGGGAGAAGGAAAAACCTTTACCGCAGTCAACCTAGCCAATTCGATGGCATCCACAAAAAAGAAAGTCTTGTTGGTAGGATGTGATTTAAGAAACCCTCAGATCCATACCTATATCAATAAAGATAAAAACCATATAGGGGTCTCTAACTTTTTGTATGATTCGAGCACAGCCCTGCATGACATTATCATCAAGAATAGCTTCGATTTTTCGAATTTGGACGTTATCCTCTCAGGGAGTATTCCTCCCAACCCTGCAGAATTATTGATGAGTACTCGTTTTCAACAACTATTGGAAGAGGCCAAAGCTTTGTATGATATCGTCATTGTCGATTCGGCACCTACCATCTTGGTGACCGATACCTTGCTGATTTCCAAGTATGCTGATCTGACTTTATATATGGTAAGGGCTGGTTATACCGAAACCAAACTTCTGCAGCACATCGAAGACCTTAGAAAAAACAACAAACTCCAGTCTATAGGAATTGTACTGAATGGTGTAAAAGCTGAAGGAGCTTATGGTTATAATTATGGTTATGGTTACGGATACGAAGCCGATAAAGTCAAAGGTTCGCCTGCTTGGATGTTTTGGAAAAGATAGAAATTAGGAATTAGGGAATAGGAGTTAGGAAATAGGAAATAGGAGGTAGGAGTTTGTTAATAGTTTACCCTATTCCGATCTCACTTGGGTACTCGACTACATGCCCATGATGGAATATTAATCTGTCATTCTGATTCCTCTCAAGTACATCTCGACTTACTTTTCAAGCTATCTTTTTAGTGGCGATCTAGTCAGTTTATGTTTTAAAACCCGACTCCTTTTAAGAAATAGCTGTCAATCAAGCGGAAGTGCGTTTTTCGTTTCCTTTTTGGGCCATGCAAAAAAGAAATAATAAAAATTATATCACCACGAGAAACAAAAGAACAAGCAGCTTTAATCCTGTGGATACTTCTGTCAGTTCGAGCCTTGCCTGCCGTTATCACTGAGGAAACTCGAAGTGCAGGCAGGTTTTTTTTAAAAGAAAAAGTACTTGCCTGGCGTAGACCATCAAAAGTAGGTCGAGAACTAGACAGTGATAGAGTAACACTTCACAACTTGCCTGCTGCCTGCTGTCGTCACTGACTCTGTTGAGGTATAGACCCGTAACACGAAAGCAGTCCACTGTCTAAAACCTGAAACAAAACAAAGAGTTGAAAGGATAACAATAAACATAAAAATTCATAAACTCCATTAACCATTAACTGAACTTCCCTGAATAGAGTTGACCGTTATTAAACATTTATTTCATTATTAAAAATAGTAATTGTTTTTTGATGAAA
>NZ_QKQV01000008.1 GCF_003233725.1 Mesonia sp. K7 | reverse complement strand
GTGTTCATTTTTTGTTTTCATAAGTGACTATAATTAATGGTCTAATTTTTAGTCAACCTATTTCAGGAAAGTTCATTCCCAAGCTTCTCCAGAACCGTCTTGCATATCTACACCAAACCTATCGATAACCGTTGTGTTTTGATCTATGATTTGAAAAGCATCGTCACCGTTTGAACTGATCACCGAGTTTTCTATAAGGTTTGTCTGTACACCAAACTCAGCTTCAAAAGTGGTTTGGTCGTTGGTAATATAAATAAAATCATCGGTGATTGTACCAAGTGAAGATAAATCGATTGTGGTAGTATAACCACCACCATTGGCTTGTCTTTGTATATTCCAGCCTGTAAAATCGATGGTTCCGTCTGCATAAATTTCTAATACTCTTCCTGCAGCTCCGCTACAAGGCGAATCTACATAACCTGTAATTAAAGCTTGTTGTGCAAAAGTTGTCATTGAGACTAAAGCTATTAAAATACTGAAGTAAGTTTTTTTCATAAGTATAATGTGTATTTTTAGTTTGCAGCAAAATTAGTTTTTAAGCCTAAAGTGAAGTTCAAATTAAGGTTATCTAAAAATTACAATATCTCAAGAAGGAAGGCTAATTATGGTGTTTGTTACAAAAGAAAAACCTAAAATTTTCTTTAAATTAACACATCAAAGTATAAAATGATTTTTAAGGCTCATAAACATTAACTTCTGAATAATTTACATTTCGTACCTTAAATTCTACAATTGGGTCATCTCTATTTTGGAGTAATCTAAACTTAGAAGATATTTGTTCTGAAATTACGAACTCATGAAAGCACAACATTTCATATTATTATTTAAAATATCGATAGCAGTCACTTTGCTTATCGTAGGCTTAGAGGTTATTTTTAATAATTTTAATTGGAAGCTTTTATTGGATGGTAAAATGTTATTGATTCAGTTCTCCTATTGTTTTACCATTACCTTATTCAATTTTGTCTATTTCGTATGGTTAGAAAAAAAATACGATTGGCAGACCGAAAGTAGAAAGCGATTTACAATAGGGGTAATAGGTTCGACGATTGTTACTTTATTAGCTTTTCATGTCTGTCGCTTTTTTCATTTGGTGGTGATAGAGCAGTCGAAAAGCCTAGAGCAGTTTTACGGAGAAGAGAGCATACGTTATTATTTATTTCCTTTTTTAATTGCTTTGGTTGTAAGCTTATTTTTACATGCATTTTACTTTTACAAAGCAATTCAGGAAGAAAAAGTAACCGAACAAAAACTTATTGCAGGAACAGCTTCGGCAAAATTTGATGCGCTTAAAAATCAATTAGATCCGCATTTTTTATTTAACAGCCTCAATGTACTTACTTCATTGATTGAAGAAAATCCTGATGCTGCCCAACGATTTACCACTTCTTTATCTAAAGTCTACCGTTATGTTTTAGAACAAAAAAATAAAGAATTGGTCGAAGTAGAAGAGGAATTACAGTTTGCCAAAAGGTATATTGGTTTGTTGGAAATGCGATTTGAAAACAGCATTCGGTTTTCTATGCCAAACAAAATTTCGAATACAGAAGCTAAGATAGTTCCCCTATCCTTACAATTACTTTTAGAAAATGCCGTCAAGCACAACACGGTCTCTCCTGAGCAACCACTCAGTATCTCCATCTACGAAGAAAAAGGATTTCTAGTGGTCAAAAACAATCTTCAGCAGAAAAATATTATAGGTAAAAGTGCGGGTTTTGGATTGCAGAACATCCAGCAACGCTACCATTTACTTACGTCACGAAAAATGATTATTGAAAAATCCAAAGATGCTTTTTTGGTAAAACTACCCATTCTAACAAAGCAAGTACATTACATTAAAAATTCTATAAATGAGTTAGATATGACCACAAAAGAAAAATTAGAACGAGCTCAAGAACGTGTAAAAGAAGAAAAAGCCTTTTACGGAAATTTAACAGCCTATTGTATCGTCATCCCGTTTTTGTTTTTCATCAATTGGTTGAGCACTGGTTTTGGTATTCCTTGGTTTTTATTTGCTGCCGGTGGTTGGGGAATAGGCTTGTTTTTTCATTATATGGAAGCTTTTGATCGTAATTTTCTCTTTGGAAAAGAATGGGAAAAAAGAAAGATGAAACAATTTATGGAAGATAATAACTTTAAAAACGAATAATTATGGACACTAATCAAGAAAGACGCTACTTAGAAGCAAAACAACGGGTAAAAGACATCAAAGACTTTTATATGCATTTTATTGCTTACGGCTTAGTCATCGGTTTTTTGGCATTTTTAAATTTTAAACACGGTTTTGATACCTATCCGTGGGTACTTTGGCCAGCATTGGGTTGGGGAATAGGTATAGCTTTTAATGCGGCTAGTGCATTTAGAATCAATCCTTTTTTTGATAAAAATTGGGAAAAAAAGAAAATAGAAAAGTATATGAAAGAGGAAGAGGAAATGGCTCAACAACGATGGGAGTAATATCAAGTGTATGAAAGCAATTATTATTGAGGACGAAAAGCCTTCGGCGAGAAGACTGCAGCGAATGCTAAGCGAAATAGGAGTAGAAGTAGGTACTGTGTTACATTCTGTAAACGAATCGATTGCTTGGCTGCTGGAGCATCCTCATCCAGATTTGATTTTTTTGGATATTCAGTTGAGTGACGGTATTTCCTTTGAGATTTTTGAAGAGGTTCCGCTAAAAAGCGCCATTATTTTTACAACGGCTTACGATCAGTATGCTTTAAAGGCTTTTAAACTTAATAGTGTTGACTATCTTTTAAAACCTATCGATGAAGATGAGTTATCTCAGGCCTTATCTAAGTTTAAACAACAACGCTTAGCCGATTTGCCCATAACAGAGTTAAAAAACATGTTGGTTCATCAACAAAAAAGTTATAAAAAACGTTTTGTGACAAAAGTTGGACAGCATTTAAAAATGTTTCCGATAGAGGAAATCTCATGTTTTTATAGTGAAAATAAAGGAACTTACCTACACACTTTTGAGGGTAGGAATTATTTACTGGATCAGCCGTTAGAAAAATTGGAAGGAGAACTTAACCCCAATATTTTTTTTAGAATTAGTAGAAAATATATTATACAGATCAAGGCCATCGAAGATATGATAAACTATTCCAATAGTCGTTTGCAGTTAAAAATAACCAACTTAAAAGATAATGAGGTAATTGTAAGCAGAGAACGTGTTAAAGACTTTAAAGACTGGTTGGCGCAATAATTTATTCTTCTAATTTGTTTTCATCAAAGGCAGAAGGCAAAAGCTGTGGAATAAATTTAATGAGAATTGGCAACAAAATACTTCCGCCTGGTAAAATAAAAATTCCTAAAGATGGAATTGATTTACAAATATCCAACAACTGACTTTTTACTTTTTTTCTTTCTTCTTTGCTGAGGTTTTGGTGTGTAGATTTGGTGAGCAACACCACAAGTTCTTTACTTTCTGATAACTCTTGCAACAAACGTGTTTTGTTACGGATAATCAGAAGCTTGACCATTCTTTGAGTATTGTTGTAAAAATGTCCCAGAGCATTACTGTACTTAAAATAAGCAATGTTTTGTTGATTTTTTTCGAAAAAAGAAAGCATTCTAGACAAAGACTGCTTGACGATTTGGCCGTCAAAGCCTAATTTTTTTCCGAAAGTAAACAGAAACTTCAACTCTTTACTGTCTATTTTTTGGTCGTTATATAAAGTTACACAAGCCAAATCGAGAAAGTACCTCTTGGTAAAATAAGAAAGTTCTTTTTCGAAAAAATCCTCTTTAGGTTGCTTTTCCAGCGAGTCGTAGCGAAGTGAATTTTTTAATAGGTTTTCTACCAAAACATCATATTTGCCTTGTTTTGCCCGTGATTCTAACGATTGTAAAACTAAGGTCGAGATATCAGCTTCGAGTCTTTTAATAGCTTTTGCAGGATTTTCTTTAGTTTCCAAGTAATTTTCGAAAGCTAAAACATCTACAAAAATAAGCGCATTGGTTACGATATGACTAAATTGTTTTTTCACTTTAGTGACATTGGTCTGGATACGCTGGTGAATAATGCTTTCTAACTTCTCGGTAGGCGCGGTTTTAAAATGCAGAAAGTTAAAACTCCAGGGGCTTTTTTTCTCTACTTGCTGATAAAAGTCTAAAATATCCGTGACGATTGCAGTAACTTCAAAAGTGTTATTCCGTCGAAGAGCAATATAGATAAGTGCATCGATTAGATTTACTTTGGTAAGTTCCTCTATTGTCCAGCGACTGTTTTTTTGATGGGTAAAGCTAGAAATACTGTTGGCATAGATAAAGCCCGAATCTAATAAATAGGTGTAAAAAGCCTGTGGTTGCTGAAAAAATATAGCATGATCTTTTTCTAATTGGTGAAGATGTTTTTTAAGCCAACCTGTAGCTGAAGGATTCATTTTTTAATATCGAAATTTTAAAAAACCAAACCACTTATATTTTCGTATGTATTAGAAAGTAAGGTAATTACTTTTCACAAATGCAATTTTGGTTTTTGTTTTTTTGTTAGTATGAAAAAGGGCTGTTTATTATAAACAACCCTTTTTCTTTTTTATACCTTATTTTTTTAGCCTACTGTCCCTAAAGTATATAGTTGCTCTAAAGTAGGTGTTGCGCTTCCGCCTTTAGGTTCTAATGTGATTCCAAAACCTTCAGATAAATTGATGTTTTCTAAAATAAATATTTTGTTTTCATCACTTTCAAAGTTAGATAAAAGACCAATGCTCGTAGGTGTTAGCGGTTCTAGTGTTAACGACCAAACTTGGTATTCTTTACCTTCAGGAGGTGTTGGTAAATGCTTGGCATCTATATAGACTCTGTTGTTTTCTTTATCCCAATGTACTGCGGCAAAAGCTTCTGGAGCAATTTGTTGCCCTTGTAATTCTACCGTTTGTATATTTCTGTCTCTTAAGACAGCCAATAACTCTTTTGTTTTTTCTTCCGAAGCTCTACTTTCTGAGATTTGGGTTTCTAAATCTTTATTTTCGGTAGCTACTACTTCAATTTGTTGTTCTAATTCTTTGTTTTTGTTCCATAAAGAGAAAATACCTATTAGTAAAGCAATAGAAGCAACCCAACCTAACCACATCAATACTTTTGTCTTGTTGTCTTCTTTTTGTATAGGTATCACTTTCGTGGAATCACCAATGTTTAACTTTGCTTTTATTCGATCAAGAAGTTGTTCTGGGTTATAGGGTGAAGCTGCTGCTGAAAGTTGTAGCAAAGCATTTTCTATCTCGTTAACTTCCTGTTCGATTTCAGGGTATTGTTTTAAAACAGCAGTAATCTCTGCGTTTTGTTTTTCGGAGAGCGCACCAACTACATACAGTTCTAAACTGCCAGATTCTATGATATCATTTATTTCACTCATTCGTTAATCAGAAGTTTTCTTAAAGATTTTATACAATTTCTACTTCTTGTTTTAATGGTTCCTATAGGTGTTTGCAGTTCTTCTGCGGTTTCTTTTTGAGTATAGCCTTGAAAGAATAATAAGTTGATAATATCTTTACAGTAAGGTTCTACCATTTTTATATATTTCTTGATGCCAATAGCGTTTACAGCTGTAGAAAAACTGGTTTTTTGTTCAATAATACTTACGAAATAATCGGCATTTAAGTTTTTCTTTTGGTTTTTAAAACTTTTAGAACGGGTCTTGTCGATTGCAGTATTTCGAGCGATATTTAGAAGCCAGGTAAAAAACCTACCTTTTGAAGGATTGTAGCTTTCTATATTTTCCCACACTTTAATAAAAACATCTTGCAAAACTTCTTCGGCAATTTCTTTATCTCTCACAATACTGTAGATGATGCCATAAGTACTTTCAGAATAACGTTCGTAAATCTTTGTGAAAGCCTGAGGGTCTTTCTCTTGAAGTTTTGAAATGAGCAAGTCGGGTTGTTTCATATAGGAAAAAAAGTTTTTCTAAGGTAGTAAAATATTTTGTACAAAAAAAGCTTCTCAAAGCGAGAAGCTTTTATCTTTTTTTGCTTTAAGAAATTACTCTTCTAACATAAATGTTCTTGTAACAGCGTTAAAAGGTCCTTTAACTAGATTTCCATCTTTGTCTAAAAGTTCTAATCTAACGGTATTTTCACCCATAGGTAAATTTTCCATCACATAAGGTTCCCAGCTGTCTAAAATGAACTCTTGTCCGTTTATGTGAGCTCTAACTTTGTTGCCATCTACAGCTAAATTTGAATTTACCAAGAAGAAATCCAATAATACTTTTTCGGTATCTTTTCCTTTATAGCTTCCTTTTGGTCTGCTGTAAAATAAGTGCTCGCCTTTTGGATCGAAATCCATTTTATTAGCATCAGTAACATTTCCTACCGAAATCTTTTTAACTACATAAGAATTGGCGTTTTTTACGGCTTCGTGATAAGATCTAGATAAGAAGGCTAAAACAACGTGATCACCTTCGCTCATTTCTTTTTTAAATTTTGGGTCATAATGAGCAGAGTAAGGTTCGTTGTCTATAATTAGATGAATATGTTGCCCTTTATCTGAAGCTGCTAAGCCATTTGGAGATTTAGGTTGTGTTTGTGCACCAAGTTCATAATTGTTGACCGCAAAATCGAAATCTACTTCGCCTGCCTTAACTTTGTCTTTGGGCATGTTCATCGCTAAACTTGCTTCTGCGTATGCTGGAGAACCAGAAAGTTTAGTCAAAACGATTTTTTCTTCTTTTACTTCTTCTTGTAGAAGGCTGTCTGTTTGTTCGGCTTCGTCGATGTTTTCGTCTTTTTTAGTGTCGTTTTTACACGCTGTGAAGGCAAATAAAATCGATAAAACCAGAATTAAATTGATTCTTTTCATAAAGTTGTTTTTCTTTTCGATAAAAGTAAAAAGTTATTTAGTCTTAGTGAATTGTTTTTATAAAACCTTAACAAAAAACGGTGAGACGATTTGGTAAAATCTCGGCATTAATTTCGTTAGTGCTCTCTAAATATTCGCCATCTATCTGAAAATCAATTTTTTTTACTGTCTTGATTTTTACTTTTTTTGAAGGAATAATCTCAAGAAATTCGGGAGAGATTTCTGCTTCTTCGTCTAATGTTTTTAAAATCTCAATAACGTCTAAGCTCTTGAAAATGAGTAGTTCAAAAATACCATCGTCTATTTTTCCGTTTTTATTAACGATGGCTCCGGTACCAAATTTTCTACTGTTAGCAATCGCCAACATAATTCCGTAACGGTGAATTTCTTTCTCGTCTGTGATGATTGTAAAATTAAAAGCCCCTTGATTTTTAAATAACGTTGGAATGGTTTTTAGGGCATAACCTAATTTTCCTCTAACTTTTCCGTTTTGGTATTCTTTTATCAATTCGGCATTCAAGCCTAAATCACTAATGTGTAGGCAAAGCTCATCGTTGATGTTGATTGCATCAATTGTTCGTTTGTTTTCGCCAAGAGCGATATTGATGTATGCTTCTTCTTCTAGCGGAATATTGAGATCGGTAGCTAAACCGTTGGCAGAACCTAAAGGAATAATGCCAATAGGAATTTGATGGGAATCCATCGATTCGGCAACCAATTTTATAGTTCCGTCACCACCAGCCACCAAAATTCTTTCGTAATCGTTTTGTTCTAGCTGTTGACTAATTTTTTTACAGTCTTCTTCACCAGAAGTTTTAAAAATATCTATTTCTTTATCGGTTTTAGATTTTACCAAATCGATGAGGTGATCTTTATCTTCGTCACCACTAATAGGGTTGATTACCATTAAAATTTTCATAAGAATAGCTTATTTGTTTTGAAAATTATCTTTTTTTGACGAATTTGAGTGTTATACTTTTTATAAAAAATGAGTTTCGATATCAAGATTTACCGAGGTTATGCCAATGAACGAAAAATACTAATTCTCGGTCATGTATTTAAAAAGAATGCCCCCGATGTTTTTAAGTTAGACAAACCCTGGTACAAGCACATCTGGCAAGTCATTAGGATGTTTCGGATAAAAACCGAAAATAAAGCAGTGATTGTTTTTCGGTATAAAGATCTGGAAGTGCAAAGTAAAACCTTGGATGATGGGCATTTTAGATTGATGATTCCTTATAAAAATATAGACATTGATGCGGGTTGGCATCAATTTGAAATAGAAGTAAAATTAGATGGTGAAATAAAAACAGAAACAGGAGAATTTGTAAAACCCTATCCTGGAGAATACGGTATTATTTCTGATATAGACGATACTTTTTTAGTGTCACATTCAAAAAGTTTTTTTAAAAAACTTTATGTAATGCTTACGCGAAATGTTAATAAGCGAAAGGTTTTTGAAAATGTGGTGGAGCATTACCGATTTCTAAATAGCTTAGGCAGAAAAGATAATGATACCAATAATGCTTTTTTCTATGTAAGTAGCAGTGAGTGGAATTTGTATAATTTTATTGTGGAGTTTACTAAAATTCATAATTTTCCTAAAGCTGTTTTACAACTAAAAACCATCAAATCGGGACTTCGAGATTTTATTGCCACTGGTCGAGGTGATCACCAACATAAATA
The DNA here is from genome assembly GCF_003233725.1 of Mesonia sp. K7. Taxonomy (GTDB): domain Bacteria; phylum Bacteroidota; class Bacteroidia; order Flavobacteriales; family Flavobacteriaceae; genus Mesonia. Next base: position 102,890 of record NZ_QKQV01000008.1, on the reverse strand, counting down.
TTATAAGATAAGACATATTGTCGAATTTTATCCAGAGCTTAGATTTGTGCTTTTGGGTGACGACTCACAACAGGATCCTTACATATATCAAGATATTTCTATAATTTTTCCGAATAATATCAGTACGGTTTATATCAGACAAACCAGAAAACACCCATTAAAAAAAGTAAATCAAATTATTAAAAACCTTGATGGTTTAGGCGTAAAAACTTGCTATTTTAGAAATAGTGAAGAAGCCATTAAGCACTCTAGAGAAAATTTGGGATAAAAAAAACCGCTATAAATAGCGGCTAATTATTTGGTGCTTAAGATTAAGCTAACTCGTCGTGTAATTTTGCTTTGCCATTGTGAGCAAGCTCTTCAATTTTTGTGTCAGCCATAGCTGCATCTTTTTTTGCTTTTAAAGCTTCAATTTTGTTTTCGATAGAACTTTTCGCACGATTTATTCTTTCTTTTGCGTTGTCGGCATAATCGTTAGTGGTATCTACAATTTGCTTTCTGGTATCAGCCCCTTTTTTTGGTGCGAATAAAATTCCTGCGATTGCTCCTAGAACTGCTCCTGAAGCGATTCCTGCTAATAAATTTCCTTTTTTCATTTTCATTGTTTTTTTAGTATTAATTTTCAATAAAAATAAACAATAAGTTAGTGATTATAAAGCTGCTAACGTTAATCTTGATTTAAATTTTACAGCTGAATTCTTAAGGTTTTAACAGTTAAAAAACAGAAGAGGGAAAGCTCACTAAACTTTCGTAACCATTTTTTCCGACAGCAACCACACCAAAGTAAAAATTATCGATAACAACACCATCTAAAGTGAATTCTGAAACATTTCCAACATACCTAGAATAATCCCAAGTAGGAGAAGTGGTTTTACGCCAATAAATTTTGTAACCCAAAATATTAGGATTTTTAGATTTTACCCATTTTAATTTGGCTGAAGGTTCTACAACACCTCCAATAGAAACATTTTTAGGAGCCTCTGGAGCCCACGCCAAACTTGCTAAAGTTATAGCATTTACAGCTGTGATTTTTTTTGCATATTCAAAATTAACACCTTCTATGACATCGCCATATTTAATTCCGTTTTCTGTTCTAACATCTTGATGTTGTCTATTGTAGTTTTCATGAGCCTCCATAATTCTAACACCTGCAAAACCTAAGTCGTTAAAAGGTTTGTGATGCCCACCGCGACCAAATCTATCTAATCGATATATCATCATCGGGTTCATTTCGGGCATAATGTTTTTTGTAGTTGAGTAAATATAACGAGCTAATTGTCTAGAAATTCCATCTACTTCACCACCATAATATCGTCGCATAGTTCTTTCTCTTTCAGTTTCTGTAGGAGGAACAGGTTCAGAAAATATTCTAAAGCTTCTGTTATCAATAACACCATCCACACCTTCAATATTACCAATCATATCGTTATTGAGGACACCAATTATATTCCAATTATTTTTCTGAGCATATTCAGCTAAGCCTTTGCCTCCAAAAAGACCTTGCTCTTCCCCTGAAAGACCAACATATACAATGCTATTTTCGAAATCATACTTAGAAAGAACTCGTGCAGCTTCGATAGTTCCAGCCATTCCGCTTGCATTGTCGTTTGCACCTGGCGCATCGATTGTAAAATTTGTGGTGTTACTTGCTCTAGAATCTATATCACCACTCATAATAATATAATTGTTTGGGAAGCGAGTTCCTTTCTGTATCGCTACTACATTTACAATTTTAGCATTATGTGGAATTCTATTTCCGTCTTCTGGTGTAACTGTAATCGATTGATAGAAAACATCTAGACAATTGTTACAGTTTGCAGCAATTTGCTCAAACTCTGCTTTTATCCACCTTCGAGCAGCTCCAATCCCTCGAGTTCTAGAGGTAGTGTCGCTAAAAGTGTTTCGAGTACCAAAACCAGCTAGTTTCCTAACATCGCTTTCAATTCTTTTGCTGGACACTTCATCAACAATTTTATAAAGATTTGTTTGTTGTTGTGAATAATTCTTATTCGTTAACAAAAAGAATAATACCACAATACAAGTGTAAAATTTATTCTTCATGATTTTTAATTATTTTCCTGAATTTTTGCTCTGACAGTTGGTAAATGGATTCCTTCCTCAAGTTCGCAAATATATGCTACCATTTTTTCGCGTAAGATACAGTGTAAATCCCAAGTATGTGTAGCATCTTTTGAGCTACATAAAGCTCTGATTTTGATGGTTTTTTCGGTTACATCTACTACTTGTAATATCGGGTCGTTTTCACCATCCCAGAGATCTTCAGCCTCTACTAACTCTTTAAATTTTTGTCTTAGCTTTTTTACATCGATGCGATAATCGGCATGTAAAAAGATAGAGCGTATTTGGTGTGGACTTGTCATCGACCAGTTTTCAAAAACATTAGAAATTAGATATTGCAGAGGAACAACTAATCGACGTAAGTCCCAAGTTCGCACAACCATATAGGTAAACTTAATATCTTCGACATAACCCCAATCATCATCTACAATAATAGTGTCTCCAATTTTTGCCGGTCTTGTCATCGCAATCTGTATTCCCGCGATAATATTTCCTAGAGTGTTTTGAGCCGCGATTCCTAAAATTACGGTAGCTAATCCAGCGGAAGCTAAAAGCGAAATACCTAGTTTTTCAAAAGATTCAAACTGTGATAAAATTACAATAATACCAATAATAGTAACGATGAAAGTAGTAATTCTTCGAGCGACAGAAATATAAGTGAGTTTCATTCTCGCTTCATCGTTTCCCTCGGGATTGGTATCACCAATATTTTCTTCGATGGTGTGAATAAGTAAATAGTCGATAAGTCGCATCACAAACCAAGTGATCGAAGCAATAACTGCAATAAGAATTGTCGTGTAGAGCGCCACTGCAAATTTTCCTGTAAAGGAAATAAGTTCGTTGAGTAAAATATAGAAAAACAATATTCCTATAGCAATTCCTGCAGGTTTGGCAAGCTTTTTAGCAAAATTAGTCACCCATTTTTTTTCTGAATTTCGTGTTGTACGATTGATGATAAAGTTGGTCAATCTACCTATAACAAATGCTAGAAAAAGTAAAACGAGTGTACCAAAAATCTTCCAAGCGGGTACATTTAGAATGTCAAAACTTGCCCAACTGGGTATCATTAAGTCTAGTTTTCGAGGACCATAGATTTCGTAAAGCTCCTCTATATTTTCGACCGTATTTGAAGAAATCAACCAAATAGGCCCTTCGTTTTGGTACTTAATTCGCTGTAAGCGAAACTCTATATCGCGGCCATCTACCGTAATAACCCCAAAAGTGATGCTTTTTCTTGGTTTTCCGGCGACACTTTGGTTGGTTGTTGTCGTAATATCTACTTGCCCGTCTGGTCTATCAGAAATATCATGCCAATCGATTTTAATGCGTTGGTTGAGTACAAAATATAGCTTCTCCGCTAAAGTGGAAATTTCTTCACTTGTGATATCATCAGGCAATAAATTAACATTAAGTGCGTAGGCTGCATTTTCAAAATTATTGTTCCGTGACTGAATGATAAAATGCTCTAAGGTTGCTTGTGGTGTTTGTAAATTGATTTGATTTGGTGGAAAACCTAAAGCTTTGTTCAGGCGATTGACGATGTAATATGCCTCGTTATATTCTTTAAGAGGATTTTCTTTGAATTCATCGCTTAGCGTATCAATCACTCTTTTCTTTGTAGGAAGTTTTTGCTCTTTCTTTGGTATAGAATCTTGTTGAAATCCGTATGAATTTGAAAATAAAAAGCATAAAAGAAGAATTGAAAGAATATGGTTTTTCATAACGGCTTATTTGAGGTTAAATTACATTTTTCTCTTCAATTTAGAAAACTTGAAGACTATAAATGAAAAGCTCCACGAAAGTGGAGCTCTTCAAACAACTAAACTTAATCAAACTACGTGTCGCTTAGTAAACAAAACCATTTTCGGCGATTAGTTTTTTAGCAATTGTATTTCTGAGCTCAACTACATTAGGAAGATTTTGATATTTTGTAAATCGCTTTAAACCTAAAAGCATCATACGTTGCTCATCACCACTGGCAAAAGAAACAATACCTTCTTTTGCTTTCTGGTTGATTGTGTCAACTGCGTGGTATAAATATAATTTTGCCATAGCGATTTGCTCTTTTTGAGCTTCCTCACCAAATCGCTTTACATTTTTTTCTGTTCTTAAAATGGTCGATTCAGACATATAAATTTCAAGTAAAATATCTGCAGCAGCTAATAAGAGTTGCTGGTGTTCTTCTAGCTCAGGACCATACTTTTGTACTGCACTTCCAGCCACCATCAAAAAGACTTTTTTCAGCTTTTTAATCATATCTTTTTCCTCAGAAAGTGGTTCTGAATAATCTGGTGTTTCAAATGAAGGAATTCCTGTGAGTTCATCGGCTACTTTTGTAGCAGGACCAAGTAAATCTACATGACCTTTCATTGCTTTTTTCACGAGCATTCCTACAGAAAGCATACGGTTTATTTCGTTTGTACCTTCGTATATTCTAGAAATTCTAGCGTCTCTCCAAGCAGCTTCCATAGGTGTATCTGCAGAGAAACCCATTCCTCCAAAAATTTGTATTCCTTCATCACTACAATTTTGAATATCTTCTGAACAAGCTACTTTAAGAAGCGAACATTCAATAGCATATTCTTCAACACTTTTTAATTCTGCTTCGGCATGTGAGTTGCCTTCTTCAAGTCGAATTGTGATACGATCTTCAATATTTTTTGCAGCTCTGTACGAAGCTGACTCTCCTGCATAAGCAGAAGTAGCCATTTCGGCTAATTTTGATTTAATTGCACCAAAACTAGAAATAGGTTGTTTAAATTGAACCCTGTCGTTTGCATATTTTACAGAACCGTCAATCACTCTACGTTGTGCATCTAAGCAAGCTGCAGCTAATTTTATTCTACCTACGTTTAAGGCATTCATAGCAATTTTAAATCCGTTTCCTCTTTCAGAGAGCATATTTTCAACAGGTACTTTTGTTTCATTAAAAAATACTTGTCGAGTAGAAGAGGAGTGGATACCTAATTTTTTTTCTTCTTCTCCAAAGGTGATACCATTTGGGTTTTCTTTGTCAAATTCTACAATAAAACCAGTTATGTTTTTATCATCTTCAATTCTTGCAAAAACAATAAATATGCTTGCAAAGCCTGCGTTAGAAATCCACATTTTTTGTCCAGAAATATGGTAATGTTTTCCGTCGTCAGACAAAACTGCTTTAGTTTTCCCTGAATTGGCATCACTTCCTGCTCCAGGTTCTGTAAGGCAATATGCTCCGAATTTTTTTCCAGTAGCTAAATCTGGTACGTATTTGGCTTTTTGTTCATCAGTACCATACAGTACAATCGGCATTGTTCCGATACCTGTATGGGCTCCAAAAGCAGTAGCAATAGAGCCTGTCGCTCCAGAAATATAATCACAAACAAGCATAGTAGAGACAAAGCCCATACCAAGACCTTCGTATTTTTCTGGTACAGCAACGCCTAGAAAGCCAAGCTCTGCAGCTTTTTTCATGATTTCTTCGGTGAGTTCGTAATCTTTATGTTCGATACGTTCTTTATGAGGCCATATTTCACGGTCTACAAATTCTTGTACCGTTTCTTTCATCATTTTTTGCTCTTCATTGAAATCTTCTGGAGTAAAAATGTCTTCACAGGCAGTTTCTTTGACTAAAAATTGCCCGCCTCTTAATAAATTTTCTTTGTCTTGAGTTTCCATTGTTTAACTTTATTTTTTAATATACTTCGTAAACACCCGCAGCACCTTGTCCTGTTCCTACACACATGGTTACCATAGCATATTTATTATTTAGTTTTCTTTTTTTCATTTCATCAAAAATTTGAACGGATAATTTTGCTCCTGTGCAACCTAAAGGATGCCCTAATGAGATTGCACCACCATTTACATTTAGTTTTTCTTTGTCTAAATCTAATTCTCTAATTACAGCTAATGATTGTGAAGCAAAAGCTTCGTTAAGCTCTATCAATTCAATATCTTTTTGTTGTAAACCAGCTTGTTTTATAGCTTTTGGTATAGCTTTTACAGGTCCAATTCCCATAATTTTAGGTTCAACACCAACGGCTGTAAAACTAACTAGTCGTGCGATGGGTTCTAAGTTTAGTTCTTTTACCATTTTCTCACTCATTACCATTACAAAAGCAGCTCCATCACTGGTTTGTGAAGAGTTTCCTGCGGTGACACTTCCGCCTTGAGCAAAAACGGGTCTTAGTCTTGCTAAAGCATCTAGAGATGTATCTGCTCTTGGCCCTTCATCTTGGTTTACAGTATAATTTCTAGTTTGCTTTTTACCATTTTCAAAATAGATTTCTTCTATATCAATAGGGACAATCTGGTCTTTAAATCTATTTTCTGCTTGAGCTTTTAAAGCTTTTTGATGCGATTGAAATGCAAACTCGTCTTGATCTTCTCGGGTAACTTTATACTTATTGGCAACAGCTTCAGCTGTTAAACCCATTCCCCAATAATAATCTTCTTTACCTTCTTTTGCTAAATCATAATTGGGTGCTGGTTTATAACCTCCCATTGGGATGTAGCTCATACTTTCTGCACCGCCAGCAATAATACAATCTGCCATTCCGCTTTGTATTTTTGCACTGGCAATAGCAATAGTTTCTAACCCAGAGGCACAATATCTGTTTACGGTCATTCCGGCAACATCTACAGTGTTAAGACCCATAAGTGAGATAAGCCGCCCAACATTTAGTCCTTGTTCTGCTTCTGGCATTGCATTACCAACGATGACATCATCTATTCTAGATTTGTCAAATTCTGGCAACTCGTTCATCATATAATTAATCGTTTCTGCTGCTAAATCGTCTGGACGTTTGAATCGAAATACACCACGTGATGATTTCCCTACTGCAGTTCTGTATGCTTTTACGATATATGCTGTTTTGTTCATTTTTATGTGTTTGTATATTGTTTTTTGTATAATGTATATAGTTATAAAGTAGATTGTAATTTGATAATCATATTTTGGATATGCTGTAATTCACTTTCAATGTCTTTGAATTGAGCTTCTTCCATATAACTTTGTTGTAAAGCAATGATTAATTGAGTTTCTAACTCAAAGGAAGATCCTAAGGCAATCCCCAAAAACTTATTAAAATCTTTATTAGTATTTCTTCCGCAACCTTCAGCAATATTTGAAGGGATGGATACTGCAGATCTTCTAATTTGTGAAGTTAAAGTATAGATTTCTTCTTTTGGAAATCGTTGGCTACTATCATAAATGCTATTTGCTAAAGCAATAGATTTTTGCCACACCTTTAAATCTCTAAAATAATTCATTATACAATCTACATTTATACAGTTAATGATACTTTCTATTTTTCACCTCTTAATTTCTAAGTGGCTTACCTTTCTTTAACATATGCTGTAAGCGTTCTAGTGTTTTTCTTTCGCCTGTGAGTGATAAAAACGCTTCTCTTTCTAGGTCTAGCAAATATTGTTCACTTACTAGGGTGTTTGGCATAGAGATATCTCCACCAGCCATAACATATGCTAGTTTGTTTGCAATTTTTTTATCGTGTTCACTAATGTATTTACCAGCATACATTTGATCTGTTCCAACATAAAATGCACCTAATGCTTGTTGACCAAGAACTTTTATGTCTTGTCTTTGCTGAGGTTTTGTATAGCCGTTCTCGGCCATGAGTTGTGCATGTTTTTGTGCAATAGTGAGCTGTCTCTCTTTGTTTATAACCACAATATCTTTGCCTTTTTGAAGGATGTTTGTATGGTAGGCTTCATAGGCAGAAGTAGATACTTTTGCCATTCCTATTGCTAAAAAGTTTTCTCTAAGACGGTTGAGTTGAACATCATCTTTTTCATAAGTATCTGATGCACGAAGCGTCATTTCTTTTGAGCCGCCTCCGCCAGGAATTACTCCGACTCCAAACTCAACTAAACCTATGTAGCTTTCTGCATGTGCAACTACTTTATCGGCGTGAAGCGAAAGTTCGCAACCACCACCTAAAGTCATATTATGAGGACAGGCAACTGTAGGTATTGATGAATATCGCATACGCATCATGGTGTCTTGAAAATACTTGATAGCCATATTCAATTCGTCGTATTCTTGTTCTACGGCAAGCATAAAAATCATCCCGATATTTGCTCCTACAGAAAAGTTTTTACCATTGTTTGAAACTACTAAGCCTTGATATTCTTTTTCTGCAAGGTCTATTGCTTTATTGAGACCTCCTAAAACATCACCACCGATAGAATTCATTTTACTGGTGAATTCTACATTTAATATGCCGTCGCCTAAATCTTGTACGTTTACACCACTATTCGAAAAAACTTCGTTGCTTTTACGTATGTTGTCTAAAATTATAAAGGCGTCTTGACCAGGTATAATTTCGTGTTTTTTAGATTGTTGATTATAGTAATATTTGTTTCCGTCTTTGATGGAGTAAAAAGATTCTTGCCCTGCATTTATCATTTCATTAACCCATTCCGCGACAGCTAAATTTTCTTGCTCAACAAGCTCTATTCCTTTTTTTATACCAACAGCATCCCATATCTGAAAAGGCCCGTGTTCCCAACCAAAACCAGCTCGCATAGCATCGTCTATCTTATATAAATCGTCTGCTATTTCTGGGATTCTGTGAGAAGCGTAGGCAAAAAGAGCAGCAAAACTTTTGCGGTAAAATTCGCCTGCTTTGTCTTTCCCATTTATTAGTACTTCAAATCGGTCTGCAACATTATCGATGGTTTTTGTAAGTTCTAAAGTAGGGAAGTTGGTTTTTCCTTGCTTTTTATATTCTAATGTTTCTAAGTCTAATGATAAAATATTGCTGTTTCCTTCTTTATCTTTTACTTTTTTATAAAAACCTTGACCTGTTTTACTACCAAGCCACTTATTATCCATCATTTTTTGGATGTAGTCTGGAATTTTAAAAAGTTCATGCCTTTCATCTTTTGGTACATTTTCATATAAACCATTAGCAACGTGTACCAATGTATCTAAACCTACAACATCTACTGTTCTAAAAGTTGCAGATTTTTGACGACCTATAACAGGACCTGTAAGTTTGTCTACTTCTTCTACAGATAGTCCCATTTTTTTTACGGTATGAAATAGGCTCATAATGCTAAAAATACCAACTCGGTTACCAATAAAAGCTGGTGTGTCTTTAGCAATGACAGATTTTTTTCCTAAGTGTTTTTCACCATACTCTTTAAGAAAATCTATTACTTCTGGTTTTGTATTTGGTCCAGGAATTATTTCGAATAATTGTAAATATCTTGCTGGATTAAAAAAGTGGGTTCCACAGAAGTGTTGTTGGAAATCTTCACTTCTACCTTCATTCATAAACTTTATTGGAATTCCTGAAGTATTAGTTGTGATAAGTGTGCCAGGTGTTCTGTGTTTCTCTAAATTTTCAAAGACTTGCTTTTTTATATCAAGTCGTTCGATTACAACTTCTATAATCCAGTCAACGTCTTTTACCTTGGCAATATCGTCTTCAAGATTTCCGGTAGTGATTCTATTTACAAAGCTTTTGTCGTAAATAGGAGAAGGTGAAGATTTGATTGCACTTTGCAGTGAATCGTTTACAATTCTATTTCTCACTATCGGGTTATCTAGCGTAAGCCCTTTGTTTTTTTCTTTCTCATTAAGTTCTCTAGGAACTATGTCTAGCAATAAAACTTCTACGCCAACATTTGCAAAATGACAAGCGATACCGCTACCCATTATTCCTGAACCTATGACTGCTACCTTATTTATTTTTCTATTCATTGTATTGTTTACTTTTTGAATATTTTTTTATTATTTACAATGTCTAAAATGGCTTCGGCCACTTTTTTAAAAGTTTTGATTTCTTCTTTTGTCACTTCATCATGAATGGCTTCATCAAAAGTTAAGACTACGTTTTTAGAGAAATCTCGCATTTCTTTCCCAAAGGAAGTAAGCTGTATCAAAACACTTCTACCATCTTCGGGGTTTTGCTTACGGCAAATAAGCCCTTTGTCTTCCATGTTTTTTAGCGTGCGTGACAAACTTGTGGCTTCCATGCCCATTTTTGGTCCCAAAGAAGTTGATGGTGTACCTGTTTCTGGATCGATATTGAGCAATGCAAACCCAATTGCCATCGTGCTTCCTTTTTTGCTGGCCTCTTCGTTATACATCTTTGCTACTGCTATCCATGTGGCTCTCAAGATGTAATCTAAAGTTTTTTCTTTCATTGATTGTTAAGCTATGTTCAAATATATGAAAAATATATTATGCGCGCATAGCAATTGATTGAAAATTTATAAATAAACCAAGAAGGCTTAATTTTTAACAATAGGGTAGGTTTTTTGAGTTTCTTGTGTTCGAAGTTGTAAAAAGTATAGACCACTGTGAAATTCGCTTATATCGATTTTATCGACATAAGGAAAAGTTTTTATTCTTTGTCCGATGGTGTTGTAAAGCAAAATTTCTTCTATATGTATGTTTTGTAAGTCAAGGTGTATCATTCCCATGGTTGGGTTTGGAGTAGGGGTAAAGGCATCTAAAATACTTTCCTCGGCAGAAACATTGCAATTTTGAGCAAGTTCATCGTTAGTAATGGACCAGTTGAGGTTGTTTGTGAGAAAGTCTCTAGAGGTAATATCACAGTATTTCAAATTTTTAGCAATCATTGTTTTATTGGTATATCCAAATGTAGTAAGGTGAGCCAATAATTTGTCATAATTATCTACATCTAAACCGCTGCTGTAAAACATCTCATGGAAATTTACATTTGGATGGAAGTTCCAGGAAGAAAGATCTTGATTGAAATCTTGTGCATTAAAAAATATGCTAAACATGGTTGAAACATTAGAAACATCCCAATTATCTAGAGGTTGGTTAAAAGGACTTTGAGCAAACATAAGATCCATATCGGAGACATTAGAGACATCCCAACTATTCAGAGATTGATTAAAATCAGATGATTGAAACATAAACCCCATATTGGTAACACTAGACACATTCCAATTATCAATAGGGGAATTAAAGCTGGAAAAACCAAACATTTTTTCCATAGTAGTAACAGTAGAAACGTCCCAATTATCAAGTGGTTGATTAAAGCTAAAAGTGCTTACAAACATCCATTTCATATTGTTTACATTGGAAACATCCCAACTACCTAGAGGTTGATTAAAAGAATTTGCAGAAGCAAAGGTATAAGCCATTTTTGTAACATTAGAAACATCCCAACTATCTAATGGCTGGTTGAAGGAGCTTGCACCATTAAAAAGGCTATTCATATTGGTTATTGTGGAAACATCCCAATGATTGATAGGTTGATTTAAGCTGGTGCATAAACTAAACATTCCTGACATATCAGTAACCTGACTTAAATCTGGAGCATCGGTAGCATTTATTACTAAATTAATACAACCATTAAAAGCGGCTTGCATAGACTGCCATTGTATATTGCCCCATTGTTCAATGCTCATGATTTTTTTTGAGTTGGCTACACCTTGAAAATTTATTCTAGGAAAATTACCAGAAATGCTTACGGTATAAGTTCCATTCTGGTTATAGGTATGTGAAACATCCCCTTGTTGGTTGTTCAGTATTGTTCCGTCTCCAAAATTTACCGTATAATTATAACCACTGCCATTTGTAGGAATAGTGATACTGAGGTCTGATGAAGTTACTTGCCAAGTGGTGATAAACTCATTTTGTGCTTGAAGCGTAATTCCTGAAAAAAATAAAACAAATAGGTAGAGATATTTCATAGGCTGGATTTTAGTTTTTCTAAAGATACATCATATTGTTTTGTTTTTCAATTATTTAATAAAAAGAAAGCCTTGTTTTAACAAGGCTTTCTTTTTATAAGTGAGTATTACCGCTACTGAAATCTGTAGATATTATCATAAATATCTTTGTACTTTTCAAGGATGATTTTTCGTTTCATTTTCATGGTTGGTGTAAGGTGGCCTTCTTCAACCGACCAAACATCAGGAGTTAACTCAAATTTTTTAATTTTTTCCCACTTTCCGAATTTCTCGTTGTAAAAATCAACCTCTTGCTGAATTCTATCCTTGACGGAAGTATTATTTACATAATCTCTGGGCGAATTCCCAATATCTATTTTTTTACGTTTAGCCCAATCCTCTACAAACTCAAAGTTAGGTTGAATAATAGCTGCAGGCATTTTCTCGCCTTCACCAATAACCATTACCTGCTCTATAAAGCGTGATTGTTTTAACGTATTTTCTATGATTTGAGGTGCGATATATTTACCGCCAGAAGTTTTAAACATTTCTTTTTTACGATCGGTTATTTTTAAGAAACCATCGTTATCTACTTCGCCGATATCACCCGTATGAAAATAACCATCGTAAAGTACTTCTTTGGTTTTTTCTTCGTCTTTGTAGTAGCCTTGCATCACTTGTGGTCCCGCGATTAGTATTTCGCCATCTTCAGCAATTTTCACTTCAGTTTCTGGTATAGCACGACCAACCGTACCTATTTTAAAACCTCTATCTCTTACATCATTTACCGAAATTACAGGAGAGGTTTCCGTAAGTCCGTAACCTTCCATCACTTTGATTCCTGCGGCATTAAAAATACGTGCTAACCTTGGTTGTAAAGCGGCACTTCCGGAAGCGATTATTTCTAAATTTCCGCCGAGAGCTTCTTTCCATTTGCTGAAAATAAGTTTTCGTGCCAACTTAAGTTTGGTCTCGTACCACCATCCATTTTGTTCGTAGGGTTCGTATTCTAAACCTAAATCTACCGCCCAGAAAAATAACTTTTTCTTAATACCCGTCAAATCTGTTCCTTTGGCAATAATTTTGTCATACACTTTTTCGAGAAGTCTAGGAACAGCTGTCATTACTTCTGGTTTTACCTCTTTTAGGTTATCGCTTATGGTTTCTAACGATTCTGCAAAATAGATAGAAATACCGTTGAGTTGGTACATATATAAAAGCATGCGCTCAAAAATGTGACAAACAGGTAAAAAACTCAGCGCCTTACTATTGCCATATTCTACAGGAAACCTTGAAGAACTATGGACTGCATTACTTACAATATTTTTGTGTGAAAGCATCACTCCTTTTGGTTTTCCGGTTGTTCCAGAGGTGTAAATAAGTGTTGCGATATCGGTTTCTTTGATGTTTTTTTTACGATCTTCAACCACATCTTGGTTAGCAGTATCTTTTCCTGATTCTAAAAGTTCTTCCCAGTTTTTTGCTCTAGAAATTTTATCGAACGTATATACTTCTTGTAAGCTCGGAACTTGGTTTTTGATACGACTAACCTTGTCTAAAACCTCCTTGTCGGAAACAAAGCAATATTTTGCTTCGCTATGGTTAAGCACATAAGCATATTCTTCTTCAGAAATCGAAGGGTAAATCGGTACATCTTGAGCTCCAGTTTGCAAAATGCCAATATCTACAATGTTCCATTCGGTGCGGTTATTGGTAGAAATAATAGCAATTTTGTCATTGGGCTGTACACCCATTTTTACCAAAGCCCTACTTATTTTGTTAGCTTTGTCTATATATTCTTCGGTACTTGTAGCTACCCAATTTCCATCATATTTGGTTACTAAAGCATCCTTTAAGTTGAATTTTTCTAATTGGTGATAGGGTATATCGAAGAGTCGTTTTACAGGTTCCATAAATAAAAAGGAGTTATAATTATGATAAATATAAAAATAACTCCTTTATAATTCTAAATTTTTTTGCTTTCGTGAAATAAAATAACCGATTAGCTATTTTTTTCTAACCATTTTCTAGCATTTAAACAGGCTTCTATCCACGGACTTACTTCGTCTGTTTTTCTCTCTTTTGGATAATAAGCCCAATTCCAAGGGAAAGTAGAACGCTCTAAGTGTGGCATCATCACCAAATGTCTTCCCGAGTCGTCGGTCAAGATAGCAGTATTATAATCAGAACCGTTGGGATTGGCAGGATAAGTATCATAACCATATTTACCAACGATATTGTATTTTTCTTCACCGTAAGGAAAACTAAACTTTCCTTCACCATGAGCAGACCAGATTCCTAATTTACTTCCTGCCAAACTCGATAGCATTACCGAGTTGTTGGGTTGTATTTCCACAGAAGTGAAAGTACATTCAAATTTATGCGAATCGTTGTGCAACATTTTTGGCTTTTCAGCGTGATCTTGATTGATTAAGCCAAGTTCGATAAATAATTGGCAACCGTTACAAACGCCCAGCGAAAGTGTGTCTTTTCTTTCGAAGAAATTTTTCAAGGCTTTGTTAGCCTTTTGGTTGTATAAAAAAGCTCCGGCCCAACCTTTGGCACTTCCTAAAACATCTGAGTTAGAGAAACCACCTACGGCTGCAATCATTCGAATGTCTTCTAAAGTTTCACGACCAGAAATTAAATCGGTCATGTGCACGTCTTTTACCTCAAAACCTGCAAGATGTAATGCACGGGCCATTTCACGTTCAGAGTTTGAACCTTTCTCTCGAATAATCGCCACTTTTATTTTTTCGTCCGAGTAAACAGGAAGTTTTCCCGTAAAATTCTCAGGAAATTGATATTGAAGCGGTTGGTTTTTATAATTGTCAAAACGCTCCTTCGCTTTCACTTTTCCGCTTTGTTTCTGGTCTAACAAATAAGAAGTTTCAAACCACGCATCACGGTATTCCGGAATATCAAACGATAGATTTTCTTCGCCAAAAGCAATCGTTAATTTTTCTGAAGTGTTTGCCTTTCCTATTTTATGGAAGTTGATGTTATTTTCGCTTAAAGCGGATTCTAATGCGTTATCATCAGCAGCTTGGAAAACAATTCCGATATTTTCGCTAAATAATAAATGCTCTAAACTTTTAGATTGAATAGAAGATAAATCAAGGTTTGCACCTAGATTTTTATTGGCAAAACACATCTCAAGTAAGTTTGTAATCAAACCACCTGAACCGATGTCGTGACCTGCTACGATTTGATCGTTTTTAATTAAATCCTGAATCACATCAAAAGTCTTGGCAAACTGCTTATCATCTTGAATGCTTGGTGTTTCTTTTCCAATTTTATTTAAAATCTGTGCAAAAGAAGAACCTCCCAATTTGAAATCATCTTGTGATAAATTGATGTAATAAATAGAACCTTCATTAGGCTGTAAAACAGGTTCTATTACTTTTTTGATATCATTACAATGACCTGCAGCCGAAACAATCACCGTTCCTGGGGAAAGTACTTCTTTGTCTTTGTATTTTTGTTTCATAGACAACGAATCTTTTCCTGTTGGAACATTGATCCCTAAATTGATGGCAAAATCAGAAAGTCCTTTTACAGCTTTATATAATCTTGCGTCTTCACCTTTGTTGTTACAAGGCCACATCCAATTGGCAGAAAGCGTGACCGATTTCAATCCGTTTTCTAGCGGAGCCCAAATAATGTTGGTTAATGATTCTGCCACTGAGTTTTTAGAACCCGCCACAGGATCGATCAATGCTGAAATAGGAGCGTGACCAATAGCGGTTGCGACACCTTGTTTGCTGTTGTAGTCTAAAGCAGCAACACCAACGTTATTTAAAGGAATTTGCAATTCGCCTACACATTGTTGTTTGGCAATTCTACCCGATACACAACGGTCTACTTTATTGGTCAACCAGTCTTTACAAGCTACGGCTTCTAATTGTAAAACTTGCTTGGTGTAATTGTATATTTTTCCTTTTTCAAAAGAAATGTCATCATAATTTGCTTCGACGGTCACATCGTTCATCACTGTTTTTGGTGAACTTCCGAACATGTCGCCTAAAGCTAAATTCATTGGAGTTTGTTGTGATTTCTTACCTGAAATAGTAAATCGCTCATCATTGGTCACCTCACCAACTTCGTACATGGGTGAACGTTCTCGTTCTGCAATTTTCTTTAAAGTATCAATATCTTTTTTGCCAATCACCAATCCCATTCGTTCTTGCGATTCGTTACCAATAATTTCTTTTGCCGAGAGAGTTGGGTCTCCCACAGGAAGTTGATCTAAATCGATATTTCCGCCTGTTTCTTCAACCAATTCACTAAGGCAGTTAAGATGTCCGCCAGCTCCGTGATCGTGAATAGAAACAATTGTATTTTCTTCACTTTCTACCATTCCGCGAATAGCGTTGGCTGCTCTTTTCTGCATTTCTGGGTTAGAACGTTGGATGGCGTTCAGTTCTATTCCGCTGCTAAATTCACCAGTATCGGCAGAAGAAACGGCTGCTCCACCCATTCCGATACGGTAATTCTCACCTCCTAGAATCACAATTTTATCATCTTTTTCGGGTGTGTCTTTCAAAGATTGATTTTCTTTTCCGTAACCAATACCACCAGCGAGCATAATCACTTTGTCATAACCTAGGTTTTTGTTGCCCTCTTGGTGCTCAAACGTCAAAACAGAACCGGTAATAAGTGGTTGCCCAAACTTATTTCCGAAATCTGAGGCTCCATTAGAAGCTTTAATAAGAATATCCAATGGTGTTTGGTAAAGCCACGCTCTTAGTTCGATATTTTTCTCCCAAGGTTTCTCTTCGTTCAAACGACTATATGCCGTCATATAAACTGCTGTTCCTGCTAACGGTAAGGAGCCTTTTCCACCCGCCAAACGATCTCTGATTTCTCCGCCTGTTCCAGTTGCGGCACCGTTAAAGGGTTCTACGGTGGTTGGGAAATTATGGGTTTCCGCTTTAAGCGAAATCACACTATCGAAATCTGTATTTTGGTAAAACTCTGGAACATCAGCTCTTTTAGGAGCAAATTGCTCTACCCGCGGACCTTTAACAAAAGCCACGTTATCTTTATATGCCGAAACAATCGTGTTTGGGTTTTCTTGAGAAGTTTTCTTGATTAGTTTGAATAGGGAAGAGGGTTGCTCTTCGCCATCGATGATAAACGTACCGTTGAAAATTTTATGACGACAATGCTCTGAGTTGACTTGCGAAAAACCGAAAACTTCAGAATCAGTCAGTTTTCTACCTATTTTTTTAGAAAGTTTTTCGAGATAGGTTACTTCTTCTGTACTCAACGCCAATCCTTCTTGTTCGTTGTAGGCTTGAATATCGTCTATTTCTTTGATGGTATCCGGTTGAATATCAATCTTAAAAATATCTTGATGTAAACCTTGATATTTCTGAGAAATCATGGGGTCAAACTCGACTTCAAGTTTGTCTTCTGGAGTAAATTCTTCTATTCTGATGATGCCTTCGACACCCATATTTTGGGTGATTTCCACCGCATTGGTACTCCAAGGTGTAATCATAGCGGCTCTTGGGCCAACAAAATTCTCTGAAATTTCTGATTTTTCTATCTGTTCTGCGTTTCCGAAAAGCCAGTTGAGTTTTTTAATTTCGTCTTGAGCTAAGCTTTTACTGATTTGAACAGCATAAATTTTTTGTGAAGGATGACCAAAAAATAGAATCATAAGTGGGTTGTTTGTATTGTGCTTTTTGAAAATGCAAATTTACTTCTTTCTGGTTAATTTACCATATAAAAGTAGTGACAAAAACAACTTGAATTTATGATTTTATGGGATGATGAGCTTTTGGATAAAACTTTGGTTTTGAGTATTTATTTTAATAAAATATATTCCCGAATTCAAGTTGTTTAATCTGATTTTATTGTTGCTTTTTGAGAAGTTTTTCTGCATCATTTTCTTTCCGTTTAAAGCGAAAATCTGCACCTCAAAACCAGATTGGTATGGTGTGTTGATAAAAACTTCGTTGTTGATGATTGGGTTTGGGTAAATGCTAAATTGCTCTCTTTTGTTTGTTGGGACCGATATAAAGCTTTCCCAAACATCTTCTACCCATTCTGGATGATCGACATACGGATTTCTATTTCCTTGAAAAAGGTAAGCTTCGTTATTGCGGTCGATTTCTTTTTGAGAAACAGGATCATCAATGTGCCACTCGATCAACATACTCAACATCCAATCTTCAAAAACCTGATCAGAACTTCCGTTAAGGGTATTTTGGCTTCCATCGTTTTCACCTTCCCAACTGCCAATCTCGTTTTCGTAGCGGGTTGCCATATAAAAATAAGCTCTGGCAATATCGCCTTTAAATTCGTCTATCGGTTCAAAAACTTCACCGTTATAAGTAGTCGGATAATTATAAACGTTATTCCCTTTTTTTGAACCGTTGTTAGAGGTATAACTGGCATTATTTACTTCCCCAAAAGGTAAATGCCCACGATGACCATTTACGTAACCATCTGTTGGAACCACATGGTGAATATCGGTTTTCATTGGTAGATTTTCGTTGAACCAACTTTGCGGCATCAAATGCTCACGGTTGTAACAGTCACCTTCGCTGTTGTAGTTTCCGCATTGATCGTTGTTTCCTGGTGTATATTCATAAGGATCGTTTCCTGTAGGGTTTTCAGAATAGATATCGAGAATGGTACCGTCATTTTCGTAATAATTATCGATATCTGAGGTATAATAGGCATTCCATAAATCGCCATATGATTGTGTGTTATGTCCATTGGTAATAATATTTTTCAATTCGGTTTTTAGGGCATAACCTGTTTTACCTTGAACCGAGTTGTAATAACCTGTTGGTGCTTGTGCACAAGCTATCAGAGTGGTAAAAACTAATAGTAAACTAGCGAAATATTTCATCTTATTTTTTTGATAATCGGGCCATATAAAACCCGTCGAAACCTGATTTATGACTTAGTATTATTTTTTCTTCTTCGAGTGTAAATTCTTTTCCTTCTGGGGAATTTAAAAAAGTCTGTACTTGTTTTTGGTTTTCAGATGGTAGAATAGAGCAAGTTGCATAAACCATTTTTCCGGTAGACTTGACTATTTTAGAATAATTTTGAAGGATATCTAGTTGTGTTTGCTTGATTTCTTCGATAAATTCTGGTTGCAGTTTCCATTTAGCGTCTGGATTTCTACTCAAAACACCCAGACCAGAACAAGGTGCGTCTATCAACACACGGTCTGCTTTTCCGTAAAGCTTTTTAATTACTTTATTATTTTCGATAAATCGCGTTTCGATATTATGAGCACCAGCTCTTTTTGCTCTACGTTTGAGTTCTTTGAGCTTATTCTCGTAGATATCCAGCGAAATAACCTGCCCTTTGTTTTTCATTAAAGCAGCAATGTGTAGTGACTTTCCACCAGCTCCAGCACAAGTGTCAACCACTTTCATGCCTGGTTCTACTTGTAAAAAAGGAGCTACCAATTGTGAAGAAGCATCTTGCACTTCAAACATTCCGTCTTTAAAGGCTTTGGTAGAAAAAACATTGGTTCTTTCTTCTAAAATCAAAGCGTCTGGATAGTTTTTATGAGGTTGCGTCACAATATCTTCGTGCAATAAAGCCGTTCGCAAGTCTTTTACATTGGTTTTTAAAGTGTTTACTCTTAAAATTACCTGAGCTGTCTGATTGAGTGCAGCTATTTCTTTTTCCCATGTTTTTTCACTCAGTTCTTTTATACCCAATTCGTCTAACCAATCGGGAATCGATTCTCGGTAAACCCTTATCTTACTTAGTTCATCAAAACGTCCTTTAATTCTACGTGTAGGTGTTCCTTCTAATTGTTTCCAATCGGGTAATTGAATACCTCGGAGTGTTGCCCAAACTGCAAAAATCCTGAATAGATCTTCTCTCGAAAAAGGTGATTTTACATCAGCAATTTTTGCATATAATCTTTTCCAACGTACGATGTCATAAACTGTTTCAGCGATAAATCCGCGGTCACGCGAACCCCATCTTTTATCTCTTTTTAAGGTTTTTGCCAGCTCTTTATCGGCATATTTATTTTCGTTAAAAATGAGATGTAACGTATCTATAGAAGCAAAAACGAGGTTTCGGTGTAATCGCATAGTAAAAAATTAGCCTACAAAGTTAAACATTTTTAAATGGGATAATGTTATATTTGAATTAAAACTAACTTATGCAAAGACTATTTACAGCGGCTTTATGTTTTGTGTTGTTGGGGTGCATCAACGTTGCTCAAAACGAAAACAGAATTAAAGAATTTGCCACTGTTAAAGTAGAAACCATTTTAGAAAGACCAGTAAGCATTAGAGCTTTGCATGTTTGTAAAGATTATATTTTTTATAGTGGAACCAATAGCGAATTTGGCTATTTAAATACTGCCGATCATTCTGTCGCTTACATCGGAGAAATCGATAATAATACCAATAATATAGATTTTAGGGCTTTAGCAAAAAATAAAGAAGATGATTTTATTCTTTCTGCAGGAAATCCAGCTTTGTTGTATAAAGTAAATTATTTCGGAAAACGAAAGTTGGTTTATCAAGAAGCAGGTGAAAAAGTTTTTTATGACGCAATGGCTTTTTTTGATACCCAAAACGGCATAGCAATAGGCGATCCGACAGAAAACTGTATGTCTGTGATTATTACCCAAAACGGTGGAGAAACTTGGAAAAAAGTCCCTTGTGAAAACTTAGTGCCAATTATGGATGGGGAAGCAGCTTTTGCGGCAAGTAATAGTAATATTGCCATAAAAGGTGATAAAGTTTGGTTTGCAACTGGCGGTAAGGCTTCTCGTATTTATTTTTCGGAAGATCGAGGAGAAAATTGGCAAGTATTTGAAACACCGTTTATTCATAATTCAAGTTCGACAGGAATTTACAGCATCGACTTTTACAACGATAAAATTGGAGCAGCAATTGGTGGTGATTATACCAACCCAAACGGAAAAACCAATAATAAAGCCATTACTAACGATGGTGGTAAGACGTGGCAAGTGGTAGCTAATGGTGAACTGCCAGGCTATAAAAGCAGCATTCGTTTTGTGCCCAATAGCGACGGAAGAGAAATCGTAGCTGTTGGTTTTACAGGTATCGATTATTCTTCTGATTACGGAAAAACCTGGAAAACTTTAAGTGACGAAGCTTTTTATACGATTCGATTTTTAAACGATTTTACCGCTTACGCTGCTGGAAAAGGTAGAATTGCTAAACTTACCTTTACCGAAAAAGATTTGCTGGAAACAAGCTCAGAAGATTAATTGTTCGTTTGGTCGTCTTTGTATTGTTTGATTAAAATCCGATGGAAATCGTTTTCAGCCTTTTTTAAGGCTAAAATCTTTCTGTACGAAATCACTTTTTCTAATTCTTTGACAAATTCCGCTTTAAGCTGTGCACTTTCCTTTTTGATATTGATGTATTGCTCTACCAATGTTTTAGCTGTTTTTTCATCAACATTTTCAACCGTTTCGAGACCGTTTTTTACATCACACCATTGACTGGAATATAACTCGTCATTTTTTTTCTCATACTTGTTATAAATCACCCAAAATTTTGCTGCTTCACTTTCGGTGAGATCAAGTGATTTGGTAATATGAGCAACTTTTAAGGATTTTATTTTTTCGTCGTCTTTATCGTGCATTTTTTGTGCTTGAGCAGAAAAAGCAAGTAAAAATATAAAGGAAAAATAGACAGCAATTTTCATTTTCTACGGATTTATAAGGGTTGTAAGTTCGGCATTTTGCGATAAATATTCTAAAATCGCTTCTTCATTTACTTGGTTGAGTTCGTCAGAAATATAAGTTTCATCAATCGGATAATCCAAATCCCATTCGTTACTATCGTTTTGCAACAAGTCTTTGTTCAAATAATTTTCGATGGCAAGTCCGCTTATACTTTTATTTTCAATGGAAGTGAAATGTATAGTATTTACTGCAACAAAAATTCCTATAAAAATAGCTGCAATAGCTGCTACTTTCCTGAAATGCTTATTGGTAAATAACTGCACAACTTTAGGTTGCTTTTTAGGAGTTTCAACACTAAAGTTCTCAAAATAGTTGTCTGGTACTGTAAAACCAGCTTTTTGTTGTTTTTTGTTTTCGCGGATTTTTTCTTGCATAACACCATCTATAGCAACCTTAAAGTTCGCAAAGTAGTTCTCCGGAACCTTAAAGCCGCTATGTTGTTGATGGATGTTACTTTTCTTTTTCATATCAATAGTTAGACTTTTTTAAAAATCAAAGGTTGAATGGTCTTCTAAATTATTTTTTATCTTTTGTACTGCGTGATGATAGTTAGATTTTGCAGTACCTTCGGTTACTTCTAAAATCTCAGCAATTTCTTGGTATTTTAAATCTTCAAAATACTTCATCTGAAAAACTACTTTTTGCTTTTCTGGTAAAGTGTTAATTGCTTTTTGTAAAGCAATCTGGATTGTTTTTCCTTCAAAATAAGTATCTGAAGTTAAATTTTCGATAAGACTTTCTTGTAGTTCTTCATCAGATATTTTTAGGCGTTTTGCTTTTTTTGAGAGAAAGGTAAAACTTTCGTTGGAAGCAATACGATAGAGCCAGCTGTAAAGTTTAGATTCTTCTTTAAAATTATCGATGTAACGAAAAACTTTGATAAACGTATTTTGCAAAACATCATCAGTATCGTCGTGATTTTTTACAATATTTCTGATATGCCAGTAAAGCGGCTCTTTGTATAAATTGACTAGCTCTTGAAAAGCCTTTTCTTTGTTTTTCCCTTGCTTGAGTTGTGATACAATATGTGCCTCTTCTGGAGTAAGCATTTTATTGTATGGTTTGCATTTCTACTAAATTCTTGTAAATACCTTTTTTGTTTAAAAGTTCTTGGTGTTTGCCTTCTTCTACAATTTCACCTTTACGCATTACAATGATTTTATCGGCATTTTGTATAGTAGAAAGTCGATGTGCGATGACAATAGAAGTTCTGTTTTTCATCATATTTTCTAAAGCTTCTTGCACCAATTTTTCGCTTTCGGTATCTAAAGCAGAAGTCGCCTCGTCGAGAATCATAATCGGTGGATTTTTGAGAACGGCTCTCGCAATAGAAATACGTTGTTTTTGACCGCCACTTAACTTTCCGCCACCATCGCCAACATTGGTTCCGATGCCTTTTGGTAAATCTTTGACAAATTCCCAAGCATTGGCAACTTTTAAGGCATCAATTATTTCTTCGTCGGTAGCGTCTATTTTTCCTAAAGCAACATTATTGCGCACGGTATCATTAAACAAAATAGAGTCTTGGGTAACTAAGCCCATCAGGTTTCTCAATGAGCTTTTTTTGATGTTTTTGATATTTTCACCGTCTATTAAAATTTCACCTTCGTTAACGTCATAAAAGCGAATGGCTAAATTTGCCATTGTACTTTTTCCGCTACCAGATTGACCAACAAGCGCAACCGTTTGCCCTTTTTGTACCTCAAAACTTAGATTGTTCACGACATATTGATCTTCGTACTTAAAAGAGATATCTTTAAAGTTAATTTGATTATCAAAATCGGTTTTAATTATCGCATTAGGTTGGTCTTTGATGTTATTATCGGTTTCTAGAATATCGAGTACCCTTTCTGCGGCTGCATTACCTTTTTTAACACTATAAGAGGCTTTACTTATTGCTTTTGCAGGGGTTAAAATCTGGTATGCAAGACCCATAAAACCAATAAAGCTTGCTCCGGTTAAAGTGCCGTCTATCAATACCATTTTACCACCGTACCAAAGAATCACAGCAATCACAATGATGCCTAATAATTCACTTACGGGAGAAGCAAGATTCTGACGATGCATCAAACTATTGGCAAATCTAAAATGACGACTTGTTGAGTTTTCGAATTTGTTACCAAAAATCTTTTCGCTGTTAAAAGCTTTGATGATTTTTAATCCCGTTAATGTTTCCTCAAGGTTAGAAAGAATATGACCTTGTTCATTTTGTACGCGTGTTGATTTTCGCTTTAAGTTTTTACCAATAATAGAGATGATATAACCAGAAATCGGAATAAAAATAAATACAAATAAAGTGAGCTTTGGGCTAAAGACCAACATACCACCAATTGTAAAAATAATGGTTAAAGGTTCTTTTACGACCAATTCCAATACCGATAAAAAACTCGATTGCACTTCTTGGATATCTGATGTCATTCTGGAAATCACATCTCCTTTTTTCTTTTCAGAAAAATAGGAGAGTGGTAATTCTACAATTTTGTGATACAGTTTGTTGCGTAGATCTTTTAAAATACCATTTCTCAGATATGCGATATAGTATAAACCGAGATAACCACATAAGTTTTTCAATAAAAACAGTGAGATAATCATAATGACTAAAACGGTAAGCGTATAAACTGGACCTTGACTTTCGTTGAGGTAGGTTATATAGTAATTTGAGTAGGCTTCAAGAAAATCACCGATTTTCAAGAGTCCTTGATAGGCTGGTTTTTCGTATGTGGTTTCCGTTTCTTCAAACATTACCTTCAGCATCGGGACAAGCGAAATAAAAGAAAGTGTGCTAAAAAGCGCGTAGAAAACATTAAAGAAAATATTTAAAAAAGCGTACTTTTTATAAGGAAGTAAAAAAGGATATATTTTTTTGATATATTTCATTCTATGGGTTTATTTCTGAAAAAAAGTCAGATAGCTTTCGGCTTTTTGGTCTAATTCTTTTTGCCTTTCGGCGAAATTTTCTTTATTGCTTAAAGCAGAATTTACACTGATGTAAAACTTTATTTTAGGTTCGGTACCGCTAGGTCTAGCTGCGATTTCTGTTCTGTCTTCTAAGTGAAATTTCAAGACATTGGAAGTTGGAAAATCAAGTTTAGAACTAATATTATTTACAAAGTCGTGACTTTCTAGCGTCTGGTAATCTTCTTGCTTCACCACTTTTATTCCGTTTATTTCCTTTGGGGGATTTGCTCGTAAATCGCTCATCATCTGGCTGATTTCTTCTGCACCTTTCCTCCCTTTTTTAACAAGCGAAACCAACTTTTCTTGGTACAAACCATATTTCTGATATAATTCGATGAGGTATTCGTAAACCGAACTGTTTTGATACTTTAAGAAAGCAGCAATTTCACAGATAAGTAGGGTAGAAGTTACCGCATCTTTATCACGTACAAAATCGCCTACCATAAACCCAAAACTTTCTTCGCCGCCACCAATAAATTGCTGATTAGGGAAATCTTTTATCATTTTAGCAATCCACTTAAAACCAGTCAAGCCCAATTTACACTCTACATTATAACGGCCTGCAATGGCTTGCATCATCGGCGTAGAAACAATGGTGGAAGCAATAAATTCATTTCCCTCAAAACCAATGTTTTCTTGGTGATTCTTTAAGAGAAACTCAGTCATCACGACCATTGTCTGGTTGCCGTTTAAGATTTCCATATTTCCATCGAGATTTCTCACAGCAATTCCTAATCTATCGCTATCAGGATCTGTTCCAATGACGATATCGGCAGTAGTTTTTTCTGCCAACTCTAATGCCATTTTTAAGGCTTCAGGCTCTTCTGGGTTAGGTGATTTTACCGTTGGGAAATTTCCATTGGGTTCGCTTTGTTCAGGAACGATTTGTAATTGTGTGAAACCAGCTTTTTCTAAAACTTTTGGTACGAGCGTGATGGATGTTCCGTGAAGGGAAGTAAAAACGATTTTCAGGTCTTTTTTCGCTTCCGCGGAAGCAAAACCGCTACCATTTTTTACCGAAGCCTCTATAAAAGCTTTATCGATTTTTTCATCAATTAATTCGATTAAATCTGGGTTTGCATCGAAATGAATGTCGCTATATTCCAAATTTTCAATCACTTGGATGATTTCCTTGTCTTGCGGCGGAACCAACTGACCGCCATCTTGCCAATATACTTTGTAACCGTTGTACTCTGGTGGATTATGACTCGCCGTAAGCACAATCCCACATTGGCAATCGAGGTATTTTACGGCAAAAGAAAGCTCTGGAGTAGGTCTTAGATCAGAGAAAAGAAAGACTTTTATTCCGTTAGCCGAAAAAACATTGGCAACTACTTTTGCTAGTTCTTTACTATTGTGACGGCAATCGTAAGCAATCGCCACTTTTATGGGTTGATTAGAAAAATTTTTTTTGAGGTAATTTGATAAACCTTGTGTGTTTTTTCCTAAAGTATATTTATTGATGCGATTGGTGCCAACGCCCATAATCCCTCGCATTCCACCAGTTCCGAAAGAAAGGTTTTTGTAAAAACTTTCGTTGAGTTCTTCGGGGTTTTGGTCGATTAAAGCTTGAACTTCTTTTTGGGTTTGGGCATCAAAATGATGAGACAACCAATAGTTTGCTTTCTCTAAAATGTCGGTCATTGCTTTTTTATTGTCATGCAAAAGTAATGAAAATAGGTGATTTATATCACTTTATCCTCTTACTGATTTTATAGCGCTCCTGATTTTTATTGGTTCGTAAGATAATTTCTCCCAAAAATCCAGCGATAAAAAGTAAAGTACCCAGAATCATTACCGTAAGTGCAATAAAAAACCAAGGGTTTTGGGTAATGAGAATATCGGGTGTGTTATGATAGAGTTTAATGAGTTTGCTTATGCCAATCCATAAAGTGGCTACAAAACCAATAAAAAACATCAAGGCGCCGAGTGCTCCAAAAAAGTGCATCGGTCTTTTTCCAAATTTAGATAAAAACCAAAGTGTGATCAAGTCTAAAAAGCCGTGAATAAAGCGATTGGCTCCAAATTTGGTTTCACCGTATTTTCGAGGTTGGTGAATCACTACTTTTTCAACAATATTAGAAAATCCTGCATTTTTGGCTAAAAGCGGAATGTAACGATGCATTTCACCATTGACTTCTATGTTTTTCACCACTTCATTTTTATAAGCTTTCAAACCGCAATTGAAGTCATGTAACTGAATACCGGAAACTTTTCTTGCTGCAGCATTAAAAATTTTTGAAGGTAAATTTTTGGTGATTTTGTTATCGTAACGTACTTTTTTCCAACCCGAGACCAAATCGAAATTCTGTTGTTGAATGAGTTCGTATAATTCTGGTATTTCTTCCGGACTGTCTTGTAAATCGGCATCCATCGTGATAATTACTTCACCTTGCGCTTCTTTAAAACCCGCATGCAAAGCTTGTGATTTTCCGTAATTTTTATGAAATTTTATTGCTTTTACTCCGTCATTTTCCGCCTTGAGCTTTTGGATCTCTTGCCAAGAGTTGTCTGTGCTTCCGTCATCCACAAAGATGATTTCGTAAGAAAAGTGATGTTTTTGCATCACTTCTTTTATCCATCTGTGGAGTTCTGGTAAAGATTGTTCTTCGTTTAATAACGGAATGACAACGGAAATTTGCATAGGGGTTTGTTTATGCTAAAGCTGGATCTTTCTTCTTCATGATTAAACCAATAATCAAAGATAGAATAAAACCAAAGAACAAAGAGTATATTAAAGTAATGGTGCCGTAAAACCAGGGAGCGCGCATAAAACTCATCATGTTCATCGATTGTTCAATTTGTTCTTCAGGCATTCCAGCTTCAAGCATTCCAGCTCTTTGTTGCTCCATCGTCATTTCTATAAACTCTGGAAAGATATAACTGTAGTGAAAATAAGAGTAAATAGCTGTAATTACACCAGAAACAACAGCAACAGCTAAACCAGTTTTTAGTGCTTCAGATAAAGAAAGGTAGCCTCTATTTTGGTTTTTATATTCTTTGATAGCATAAGTAAAAACAGCAATGCTCACAATCAGGTTGATACCTCCAATAAGGTAATTCAGTTTATTTTCAGGAGAAAGATTTAGAACATAACTAACGATTAATACTAATATGCTATATAGAGCTAATCCAATTCCATACTTATAGGCAATCGGTTTAATAGAAGGCGAATTTTCCATGATATTTTGTGTATTTTTGGTTTATTAGAGTTAGTACACAAATATAGAAAAAGGTTACATCATTTTAGCTAAAATTAAATTTCAATATTTTTTGGTTTTAGTTGTTGTGTTTTAAATAAAAATACTTAAATTTGCACCTCTAAAAAATCATAAGATTTAAAGTTTAAAGAAGATGAAACAAGGTATACACCCAGAAAATTATAGATTAGTTGCTTTTAAAGACATGTCTAACGACGAGGTTTTTATTACTAAATCTACAGTAAATACAAAAGAAACGATTGAGGTTGAAGGTACTGAATATCCGTTGGTGAAATTAGAAATTTCAAGATCTTCACACCCTTTTTACACTGGTAAGACAAAACTTGTTGATACTGCTGGTCGTATCGATAAATTCAAAAACAAATACGCTAAGTTTAAGAAGTAATTCTAAATTTACGATAAGAGATAAAGCCTCATCGTATGATGAGGTTTTTTTATATTTTGATTTTTAAGTGAATAAAAAAGCCAAGTTAAACAACTTGGCTTTTTAGTTTTTACCTTCTTTCACATTCCGCTTCGGTGGATGTGAAAAATTGATTATCCTATAATCTCATTTAGATTTGCACTTGGTCGCATCGCTTCAGAAGTGAGTTTGTCGTCTGGCATATAATAACCATCGATATTTACTGGTTGTCCTTGACAGTTGATTAAATCACTCATGATCTCATTTTCTTTGGCTTGCATTTGCGCGGCCACTTTTTCAAAATGATTTTTCAAGTCTGTGTCTTGATTTTGTTTTGCCAACATTTCTGCCCAATACATTGCCAAGTAAAAATGACTTCCTCTATTATCGATTTCCATCACTCTGCGCGATGGCGAACGATCGTTCATTAAGAATTTATCGGTAGCATCATCTAAAGCTTCTGCAAGTACCAAAGCTTTTGGGTTGTTGTGGTTTTTGCCTAAATGTTCTAAGGAAGCGGCTAAAGCCAAAAACTCGCCTAAACTATCCCAACGTAAATGATTTTCTTCTACAAATTGGTCGACGTGTTTCGGGGCAGAACCTCCGGCACCGGTTTCAAACAATCCGCCGCCATTCATTAAAGGTACAATCGAAAGCATTTTGGCACTTGTTCCCAATTCTAAAATCGGGAACAAATCGGTTAAGTAATCACGTAAAACATTACCCGTAACCGAAATCGTGTTTTCACCTTTCTTTACTCTTTCTAAAGTGAATTTCGTCGCTTCTTTTACGCTTAGGATATGAATTTCTAATCCAGAAGTATCATAATCTTTTAAATAAGTATTTACTTTTTTGATGATTTCTGCATCGTGAGCTCTGTTTTTGTCTAACCAGAAAACGGCTGGCCAACCCGTGTCTTTTGCTCTCGAAATGGCAAGTTTTACCCAATCTTGAATCGGAGCGTCTTTTACTTGGCACATTCTCCAGATATCACCTTCTTCAACGCTGTGTTCGATAATGACTTCTCCGTTTTGTTTTACTTGAACTTTTCCGCTTGACGGAATTTCAAAAGTTTTGTCGTGCGAACCATATTCTTCTGCTTTTTGTGCCATCAAACCAACATTGGGAACTGTTCCCATCGTGGTTGGGTCGAAAGCGCCATTTTCTTTACAGAAAGCGATCGTTTCTTCGTACAAATCGGCATAACTGCTATCTGGAATAACCGCTTTGGTGTCTTGTTGTTTTCCGTCTTTATTCCACATTTGTCCGGATGTTCTAATCATCGCTGGCATAGAAGCATCGATAATCACATCGCTTGGCACGTGTAGATTGGTGATTCCCTTATCAGAATTGACCATTGCCAAATCGGGGCCGTTATTTAATGTATCTTGAATAGCTGTGTTGATCTCTTTTTTGGTCGCCTCATCTAAACTGTTGATGGCTTCCAGCACATCGCCAAAACCACTCGTTGTATCAGCTCCAGCTGCTTTGAGTTGTTTTCCGTATTTCGTGAAAACGTCCTTAAAGAAAACTTCTACGGCGTGACCAAAAATAATAGGGTCTGAAACCTTCATCATTGTAGCTTTCATGTGTAAAGAAAAAAGCACCCCTTTTTCATTCGCATCTTTTACTTGCTCTTCCAAGAATTTCAATAAAGCGCTTTTACTCATCACAGTTGCGTCGATAATTTCGCCTTTTTGTACCGCAACGCTTTCCTTTAAAACTTGGGTTTCGCCATTGTCTTTCACTAATTCGATAGAAACACTTCCTGCGTTTTCAATCGTTAATGATTTTTCGTTCGAACGAAAATCACCTGAGCTCATTGTTGCTACATGTGATTTTGAGTCTTTGCTCCATTCGCCCATACGGTGGGGATTGTTTTTAGCGTAATTTTTTACGGATTTTGGAGCTCTACGGTCAGAATTTCCCTCACGAAGAACAGGGTTTACGGCACTTCCTTTTACTTTGTCGTAAGTAGCTTTGATTTTTTTCTCTTCGTCGGTTTTTGGTTCGTCTGGGTAATTGGGTAAATCGTAACCTTTATATTGTAATTCTTTGATGGCTTCTTTTAACTGTGGAATAGAAGCACTGATATTAGGAAGTTTGATGATGTTGGCTTCCGGTTTTTTAGCTAATTCGCCAAGCTCTTTTAAAGCATCGCCAATTTGCTGTTCTGGTTTTAAATATTCAGGAAAAACGGCTAAAATTCTCCCAGCAAGTGAAATATCTTTGGTTTCGATATGGATATTTGCCGGAGCAGTAAACGATTTGATAATCGGTAAAAACGAATGCGTTGCTAAAGCAGGAGCTTCGTCTGTTTTGGTGTATATAATTTTAGCTTGGTTTGCCATGGATAAGGTGTTTTTAATTTATTTTTTTGACGTACAAATATACAGAATTTTACTGGTTGATAAAAGTTAGATTTGTGTGATTTGTAGGTTATGAAAAACAAAAAAGCCTTCTGGAATAGAAGGCTTTTCGAATGCTATTAAATCACTAAAATTATTTAGTTCTTTTTTCTTTAATTCTAGCTTTTTTACCGGTAAGTTCTCTAAAGTAGTAAATTCTAGCTCTACGAACTTTACCTCTTTTGTTGATTTCAATTTTTTGTAAAGCAGGTAAATTTACAGGGAAAATACGCTCTACACCAACCGTACCACTCATTTTTCTAATGGTAAAAGTTTGTGAAGACCCTGCTCCTTTCTTCTGGATCACAACACCTCTAAAAAACTGCGTACGTGTTTTCTGACCTTCTTTGATCTCGTAATAAACAGTAATTGTATCACCAGCGCTAAATTCTGGGAAGTCTTTTTTTGTAACGAATTCGTCTTGAACAAATTTAACTAACGATTCCATAATTGTAAAAATTAAAAAGTAAAACTAAGACAACGTTCACGATTTTCGCCAGAGGTTGAAATAGGTTGCAAAATTAATACTTTTTTTGTTTCCAGCAATAAAAAATTAATCTTTTAGAAGATCAGGTCTTCTTTTTTGAGTGCTTTCGTAGGCTTTTTGCTCACGCCACTCTTCAATTTTTGGGGTGTTGCCGCTGGTAAGTATTTCTGGAACTTTCCAGCCTTTATAATCTGCAGGTCTGGTATAAATGGGTGGTGCAAGTAAATTGTCTTGAAAAGAATCCGTCAAAGCGGAAGTTTCGTTGCCGAGAACACCAGGGATTAACCGAATAACAGCATCACACAAAACGGCAGCTCCTAATTCGCCACCCGACAAAACATAATCGCCAATAGAAATTTCTTTGGTGATGAAATGATCCCTCACGCGTTGATCAACACCTTTATAATGTCCGCAAAGAATAATGATGTTTTTATTTAGCGAAAGCTGGTTGGCAGTTGGTTGGTTGAGGGTTTTTCCATCGGGAGTCATATAAATCACTTCGTCGTAATCTCTTTCCGCTTTAAGTTGAGAAATACACTTATCGATAGGTTCTACCATCAGTACCATGCCAGAACCACCACCAAATTGGTAATCGTCTACTTGTTTGTAGCTACTGTTGGTATAATCCCGAAGATTGTGGATGTGTATTTCTACCAAGCCTTTATCGATTGCTCTTTTAAGGATAGAGGCTTCAAACGGGCTTCTGAGTAAATCGGGAACTACACTAATGATGTCAATTCGCATAAGCTGTTTAGCTTTTTGCATTTTTATTTCTTTCGTCTTGCAGCATTCGGCCTAACTTCTGTTGGTTTTCTAAAGAAGTTTTGCGGTATTCTTCGAATTCGGCTTCGGTTTCTTTAAGGTTTTTTTGCGCTTCTTTTGTCACTTCATTACTGCTTCTATATTTGTATAAGAAATAGCCAAAAAGCAAAGCAAAAATAAGAATGATAAACCAAAGTGTTCTGGTGTAAGTAACGGTGTTGAGTTCTAAACCAAAAAATTTATACGTTCGTTTTTCTTTTTCCGCAGAAGCTAAATTGGTTTTTAAGCTTTCGATACTTTGGTTGAGCGAAGCTATTTCCGTTTGTTGGTTTTGGATGCTATCGTGGGATTTAGCAATTTTTGTTTTTAGATCTTGTACACTATCTAAAATATTATCTTTTAGTTCAAGAATACTCTGACGAGAAATGACTTCGTAGCCTTTATAATTATTAGCATCTTCCATCAGTTGATGAAACTGATATTCTATACTCTGGTTTTGGGTGTTGAGCTCTATTTCTTCTTGAGCGTAGGTTATAAAAGTAGTTGTGATTAATAAAAAAAAGAATAGTACTTTTCTCATTTTTAGGGTTTTTTGTCTCTTGAAATTTATTTTGCAAAGATAACGGAATAACATGGCTAAAATTATAAAATTATGTTATAAAAAAACCTACCGAATTTCGGTAGGTTTATATTTCCGCTTTAAGCGAATACTATATTAATAGTAAGTATAACGTCTTACTTGGGCGATATATTTTGCTAAACGAATAACTTGGTGGCTGTAACCATACTCGTTATCGTACCAAACATAAAGCACAATGTTATTCCCGTCTTCGGTAACTATAGTTGCTTTGCTGTCATAAATAGAAGGTGCAGAACAACCAATAATATCTGAAGACACCAATTCGTTATCGATAGAATACTTAATTTGCTCTACCAAGTCTCCTTCTAAAGCATATTTCTTTAAAATACTATTGAGTTCGTCTAAACTTACCACTTTTTTAAGGTTTAAGTTTAAAATCGCTAACGAACCGTTTGGTACAGGAACACGAATGGCGTTTGACGTAAGTTTTCCAGCCAATGCAGGTAAAGCTTTTGCTACAGCACTTCCAGCTCCAGTTTCGGTAATAACCATGTTTAAAGCTGCTGCACGACCACGACGGTATTTTTTATGCATGTTATCTACCAAGTTTTGGTCGTTGGTGTAGGCATGAATGGTTTCTAAATGCCCGTTATTGATTCCTAAAGAATCTTCAATTGCTTTTAAAACTGGCGTAATTGCATTAGTGGTACAAGAAGCCGCTGAAAAAATAGAAACTTCTTCTGGGTTGTATTCTGTATGGTTCACACCGTGAACAATATTCGGAACTCCTTTTCCTGGAGCAGTTAATAAAACTTTGCTTGCTCCTTTAGAAGATAAATGTCTTTTTAAAGCTTCGTCGTCTCTAAAAGCTCCCGTGTTGTCAATAATCAAAGCATTATTGATTCCGTAAGTGGTATAATCGATATCTTCTGGTTGGTTTGCCGAGATGATATGTACGGTTGTGCCGTTGATGATTAAAGCTTTTTTCTCTTCATTGATACCAACAGTACCTGAAAAATCACCGTGAACAGAATCGCTCTTTAGTAAAGAAGCTCTTTTTTCTAAAACCGTTTTGTCAACCGTTCCTCTTACAACAATCGCTCTAAGTCTTAATTGGTTTCCTTTTCCGGCTTTTACCATCAATTCTCTAGCGAGCAATCTACCAATTCTACCAAAACCATATAAAACAACATCTTTTGGTTTGATTTCTTGGTAATCTTTAGAATCACTTAATTTATTGGTTACAAAAGCAGTTACATTATCAGAACCTTCTTTGTGGTATTCGTAAGTAAGTTTACCGATGTCTAATTTTGCAGGCGGCAAATCTAAAGCTTTGATAGCTTGTGCGATTTCTACCGAATCAAAAATAGAGATAGGCTTCTCTACAAATTCTCCAGCGTATTCGTGAAGGTTTAAAATTTCGCTTACGCTTTTGTCGATTAATTGATTTTTAAAAAGAACTAATTCGATAGATTTATCATACCATAGGTCGTTTGCGGTTTTGATAAATTCTACAGTTGCTTTCCTTCTATCTGCTTGAAAAGCAAGTTCTTTCTCGTAATTTTCATGTTGGTTCATGATGAAATATTGTGTTAGGATTTAAGGTGCTGCAAAAATAGTTATTTTAAATTATTTAAAGTGCAGAAAATAAAAAATCCTTCACTTTTTTGATGAAGGATTTTTTATTTTTCGTTTCTTGGGAATTAGGACCTAAACGTATAGGTGTCTTCATAACCTCTTCTGTTTTTAAAAGTAACTTGTAAGGCTTGATTTTTGTGTGTTTTGTTCAAAATTCTTTTGACATCATCTACACTATTTACTTTGATGTCGTCTATTTTGGTGATGATAAACTGGTCTTGCGGAATGTTGATATGCTCAGAAATAGGTTTAACAATTTTCACTCCGTAAGTAGCGTCAAAATAAGCTAAATAATCATCATCGGCATTGGTGACTTCTAAACCTGCTTTTTCAATAATAATGGTTTCATATTTAGAAAGGCGTACTTTGGTGATTTTCTCTTCATCATCTCTAATAAAATTTACTTGAACATCATCACCTGGTCTTTTAGTGTTGATATATGCGGTAAGGTCAGACATTTTTCTTACCCTAATACCATCTATTTTGATGATTAAATCACCTTTTCGTAGACCACTTCTTTCCGCGTTATCATTTACTGAGCTTACATAAACTCCTTGCGATACACTTAGATCATATTTTTTAGCGGCTTCTGGATTTAAGGTTCCCCCGGTAATTCCGATAATCGCTTGTTGGATGTCACCATATTCTAACAAGTCTTCCACAATTTTTCGAGCATTGTTGCTTGGTACAGCAAAACCATAACCAATGTAACTTCCTGTTTGTGATGTGATTGCTGTGTTTATTCCGATAAGTTCACCATTAGTGTTTACCAAAGCTCCACCACTATTTCCAGGGTTGATTGCCGCATCTGTCTGAATGTAAGAAGGCAAAGAAGTGTCACCTTCATTTAGGTCGCGACCTTTGGCACTTACAATTCCAGCGGTAACGGTAGAAGTTAAGTTCAACGGGTTGCCCACTGCCAAAACCCATTCGCCCAATTGTACTTGGTCGCTATTTCCGAAAGGTAAATAATTGAGATCGTTAGCGTCTATTTTTATCAAAGCGATATCGGCTTTTGGTGCCGTACCAATTACTTTTGCTTTATAAGTGATGTTGTTGTTTAAAGTTACCTGAATTTCACTTGCTCCTTGTATGACATGATTGTTAGTCACAATATAACCGTCTTGTGTGATAATTACTCCAGAGCCAGCACCACGAATGGCTTTACCTTGAATGCCATGCATATATTCTTGTATGGAACGTGGGCCAATACTTACATTTTTTACGTGAACTACAGCGTGAACTGTTTTATTGGCTGCTGTGGTAAAATCTGGATTGGCAAAGGCCGTACCGTAAGATACTTGTTGTGTTTTAAAATGGTTACTTTGTTGCGGTTGCTCGTCGGTTTCTTCGACGATATATTCAGGTTGGTTTTCTTCAATAAAGTATTTATAGATTCCGAGAGAAGTAAATCCGCCGAATAGGGCAACCAAAAATAAAACTGATATTTTTTTCATAGAAATAGCATTTATTTTTTAATTATTTTCCTCTTGATGTTATAACTCCTTTTTGTAGGAATAAATTGTATCTTTGCTCACTTATTCTACAAAAAATGAACCTTAAATTTTATAAATATCAAGGCACGGGCAACGATTTTGTGATGATCGATAACCGTGATTTGACTTTCAAAAATGATACCAAAATCATCAATTTTTTGTGTGACCGACGTTTTGGCATTGGTGCCGACGGTTTGATACTTTTAAATCCGCCAGAACGAGAAGAAGATGATTTTACCATGGTTTATTTTAACGCCGACGGTAAAGAAAGTTCGATGTGCGGAAATGGCGGAAGATGCATTGTAAGTTTTGCTAAATTTCTTGGGATTTTTGGCAAGGAAACTATTTTTACAGCAGTTGATGGCGTTCATGAGGCTAAAATTGATGGCGAAAGTGTCAGTCTGAAAATGCAGGATGTTACTGAAGTCCGTGACAATGCGATTGGTACTTTTGTTAATACAGGTTCGCCACACCATATAGCTTTTAAAAGCGATGTAGAAAGTTTAGATGTTAAAACTTTAGGCGCAAAAATTAGACATGACAAAATTTATCAGCCAGGCGGAACCAATGTAAACTTTGTAGAAATGGTAGGTGATAAAATTGTTATGCGAACTTTTGAACGTGGGGTAGAAGATGAAACTTTCTCTTGTGGAACAGGCGTTACTGCTGCCGCTTTGGCAGCTTATGAAAAAGGGAAAATCAATCGAAAAACTATTGAAGTGATTACTCAAG
Organism: Mesonia sp. K7; assembly: GCF_003233725.1. Lineage (GTDB taxonomy): Bacteria > Bacteroidota > Bacteroidia > Flavobacteriales > Flavobacteriaceae > Mesonia. Next base: position 66,751 of record NZ_QKQV01000008.1, on the reverse strand, counting down.
GTGGAAACTTGAGTGTTTCTTTTGAAAAAAATGATTCGGGCTACCAAAATATTTGGCTTACTGGTCCAGCAAAACAAGTATATCAAGGCGAAATCTCATGTTAACTTTAAAAGGAGAAAATATACAATTGCGAGCACTTGAGCCAGAAGACCTTCATTTTTTGCAAGAAGTAGAAAATAACGAAGATTTTTGGGCGATTAGTGAGACGCAAATTCCGTTTTCTACCTATATTTTAAAAAACTACCTCGAAAATGCCCAACAAGATATTTACCAAGCCAAACAATTGCGTTTGGTAATATGTTCTGGTGAAGAAAAGCTGGGTTTTATAGATGTGTTTGAGTTTGACCCGTCGCACAGAAAAGCAGGAATCGGTATTCTCATCGCTCAAGAAAATCAGCGGAAGCGAGGTTTTGCATCAGAATCAATCGAGCTTATCTGTAAATATTGTTTTAAACACTTAAAGTTGCATCAAGTTTATGCCAATGTCTTGGAAGATAATTTGGCAAGTATAAAATTGTTTGAAAAAGCGGGGTTTAATTGTTATTCTACCAAAAAAGATTGGGTTTTGGAAGACGGAAAATTTAAAAACGAATTATTATATCAGTTGATAAATCATGTATATTAAGAAGATTTTATTGGTCATTTCTTTATTGGGAATTGTTGGTTTGGGTATTTTCTCATACTACATCTACAATACTATTTTTGGGCCAAATACCAGTTTTGATGCCGAGACACAATCGGTTTATATCAAAACTGAAAGTACATACAACGACGTACTGAAAGAATTACAACCGCATATCAAAGATCTAAAGAATTTTGATATGATTGCTCAGAAAAAAGGCTACCACAATTATATCAAACCAGGTCATTATGTGCTTCAGAAAGGAATGAACAATAACGAAATCATCAATACCTTGCGAAGTGAAAATATTCCTGTAAAAGTAGTTTTCAACAACCAAGAACGTTTGGAAAATCTGGCAGGAAGAATTGCTACACAAATCGAAGCCGATAGTTTAAGCTTACTACAGGCGTTTAAAGACGGGGCTTTTTTAGCTGAAAATGGTTTTGAGCAAGAAACAGCTCTGGCGATGTATATCCCCAATCAATATGAGTTTTATTGGAATACTTCTGCAGAAGAGTTTCGCGAACGAATGCTAACTGAATATCAGCGCTTCTGGACAGAAAATAGAAAAGCAAAAGCTAAAAAGCACAATTTAACACCACAAGAAGTAAGTGTTGTGGCTTCGATTGTTCAAAAAGAAACAGCCAAAGTTGACGAACGTAAACGTGTGGCTGGAGTGTATATGAATCGCTATAAAAATGGTTGGAAACTCGATGCAGACCCAACAGTAATTTACGCTTTAAAGCGAAATCTAAACAACTTCGACACCATTATTAAAAGAGTGTTGTATAAAGATTTAACAATTAATTCGCCTTATAATACTTATTTGTATAAAGATTTGCCACCAGGTCCTATCGCGATGCCTGATATTTCTTCGATAAACGCGGTTTTAGATTACGAGAACCATAATTATTTCTATTTTGTTGCCAATCCCGAAAAACCTGGTTATCATATGTTTGCCAATACTTTAGCACAACATAATGTCAACAAACAGAAATATGTAGCTTGGATAAATAAAATGGGTATTAATCGTTAAGCATCTTCTTTTTTACATATCGTAAATCCAATAAATTAATTGGGTTAATGCCTAAATCTTGTACGTTTTTTTGTGTAAAACGTACCACTTTATCATAATACAAAGGAACAACAGCAGCTTGTGTAGTTATGATCGAATCCATTTGTTGGTAGAGTAGAAGTCGCTCGTTTACACCGGCAGTTTTGGTCGCTTTTTCGTAAAACTCATCAAACTTTTCTGATTTAAAATGCGTATAATTCGGTCCGTTTGGGGCAAAGTTCTTACTGTAAAAAAGTGACAAATAATTTTCGGCATCGGGGTAATCGGCAATCCAACTGGCGCGAAACATTTGCAGTTTTCCTGCAGAACGTTGTTGACGCAAAGTCGAAGGCGGCATCACATCTACATTTACAGTAATGCCAATTTTTAAAAGTTCACGTTGCATATATTCACACAAATCCAAATATGAAGCATTAGTACTAATGTTGATTTCCGGATTTTGAATGCCCGTTTCTTGCCTGTACTGATTTACGAGTTCTTCAGCTTTAGATGGGTTGTATGGGTAATATTCTTTCTCAGAAAAACCAGGCAAACCTTTAGGGATAAAACCGTGTGTTGCTTCGGTTCCCATTCCGTTTCTAAGGTAGGTGATCATTGCTTTTCGGTTAAAACCGTAATTGATGGCCTGGCGAAGTGCCAGCGAATTTACTTCATCAGTTGGATGCTCTAAATAAATACCAATATATTCGGTGTTTAAATACGGATGCTGAAACATATTTACTGAAGAGGAGTATTTTTCCCTCAGTTCGCCTTTGTTAGTCAATAATTCGTCTTTGTAAGAAGGGTCTAAACCGCTTATAAAATCTATTTTTCCTTGCGCAAATTGTAAAAATTCACTCTGTTTGTCGGGTAAAAAAGTTATAGCCACAGCCTCCAAATGCGGTAAAGAGTTTCCTAAACTATCTTTTTCAAAATAATTTTTGTTCTTACGAAAAACCAATTTTTCGTTTGCTTCCCAACGTTTAAAATAAAAAGGCCCAGTTCCGACAGGGTTTTCCCTAAAATCGTGATTTTCCATTTCTACTGGGATTACTGAACAATATTTCATCGAAAGCAAGCCTAAAAATGCAGGAAAGGGTTTTTCCAGCTCTATTTTTACGATGGTGTCGTTTACCGCAATAATATTCTTTACCGATTGTAACACCCAACTTCCGGGCGAAGCAATTTTAGGATCTAACAACCTATTGAGACTATAAACCACATCGCTGCTATTTACGTTTCGTGTTTTATTTGTGAAAATTTCACTTTCGTGAAATAACACATCGTTGCGCAAAATAAACTCGTAGGTTTTGGCATCTTCACTAATGGTCCAATTTTTAGCCAAATCTGGTTGAATGTTAAGTTGGTCGTCTAATCTTACTAAGCTATTATAGAGCTGATTACAAGGCCAAATGTTGCGTTGGTCTTTCGCGAAAGCGGGATCTAGTGAAGTGATGTTGGCGTGTTCGTTATAACGAAAAACTAAATGGTTTCGATTTTCTTCTAAAGAACTTTGACAACCAAAAATGAAGAAAAACATTCCTGAAAATGTAAATATCTTGATGAATATCAATTTACTACTGCGTGACAATTTTAAAAAAACATTTATAGGTTGTATATTTGCACCCATTTTTTAAGGAATCATAAACGTATAGCAATAATACTAAAAAGAAAGTAAATTTAGTTGTGCCAATAGAAAACATCAATAAAAGCGTTGCATTTTACACTCTAGGGTGTAAACTCAATTTTTCGGAAACTTCGACAATTGCTCGATCTTTTAGAGATGAAGGTTATGATAAGGTCGAGTTCAGCGAAGAAGCTGATGTTTATGTCATCAACACGTGTAGTGTAACAGAGAACGCCGACAAACGTTTTAAAAGTATTGTAAAACAAGCCACAAAAGCAAACCCAGACGGATTTATTATAGCAATAGGTTGTTATGCGCAGCTAAAACCAGAAGAATTGGCCGAAACCCTAGGGGTTGATTTGGTTTTGGGAGCTACAGAAAAATTCAATATTACCGAATATCTCGACGATCTCACTAAGAAAGGTTTAGGTGAAGTGCATTCATGTGAGATTGATGAAGCCAATTTTTATGTAGGTTCATATTCTATTGGTGATCGAACCCGTGCTTTCTTAAAAGTGCAAGATGGTTGCGATTACAAATGTACTTATTGTACAATTCCTTTAGCTCGAGGTATTTCAAGAAGTGATACTTTAGAAAATGTGCTAACAAATGCCAAGGAAATTTCGGAACAAGATATCAAAGAAATTGTCTTAACAGGAGTAAATATTGGTGATTACGGAAAAGGAGAGTTCGGCAACAAAAAACACGAGCATACTTTTTTAGAATTGGTACAAGCCTTAGATAAAATAGACGGCATCGAAAGGCTACGTATTTCGTCTATCGAGCCTAATTTGCTGAAAAACGAAACTATCAATTTCGTAGCGCAAAGTGATACTTTTGTGCCGCATTTTCATATTCCCTTACAGAGCGGAAGCAATGATTTGCTGAAATTGATGCGAAGACGTTACATGCGAGAGCTGTATGTAGATCGTGTTGAACAAATCAAGCGGATCATGCCGCAAGCTTGTATTGGGGTTGACGTAATTGTTGGGTTTCCGGGAGAAACCGAAGAACGTTTTCTCGACACCTATCATTTTTTGCAAGAACTAGATATTTCATACTTACATGTCTTTACTTATTCTGAAAGAGACAATACACCAGCTGCAGAAATGGATGGTGTTGTGCCGATTAGAACCCGTAAAAAACGCAGCAAAATGTTACGTGCTTTATCAGTAAAAAAACGTCGAGCATTTTATGAACAACATTTAGGCGAAACGTTTACCGTGCTTTTTGAAGGTGAAAACAAAGAAGGTTACATTCACGGTTTTACGGAAAATTATATCAAGGTAAAATACCCTTGGAATCCTGAATTGGTTAATACTTTACACGAAGTTGAACTAACAGAAATCGACACAGATGGGTTGGTAAGGTTTGATTTTGTTAATGAAATGGTAGAAGCTTAGATACTCATCCCGATAGGTAAAAGTTCTTCGTATTTGTGTTTATTGGCTTTAAAAAACTTACGTACTTCTTTACTTGTGGGTACAATTCGTGTGCGACCTTTGTCTAAAACGTAGTCAAAAACGGCAGTCAAAAATTTTTCAGAAACACCATTTTTTGTGTTTTTATCATCGATGATAAATTTCGATAAAAAAATTTTTCTTTCTTGTTCAGAATATTCTAGTTTAATAAAATCGTCATCGACCATTGCCTCAAACTGCCTTAAAAACTCATTGTTTTTAATGTTAATTTCTTCATTTTTCATATTCAAATTTTATTTTTCCGTTTTGTAACGAACACGAATACCCTTACATTTATACCTATAAAATTAATACTTTTAAACGACTTTTCCTGTTATACCGTTGTTAAAATGAGTGATTTAGAAAAAAAAATACATGTTTATTTTATGCCAGGAATGGCTGCTAATCCTTCTATCTTTGAGCGTATCAAATTACCTGAAGATCAATTTAAAATTCATTGGTTGTATTGGAAAATTCCTACAAAGAACGAAAGTTTAAGTGATTATGTCGATAGGTTACTTAAAGAAGTAAAACATAAAAATCCGGTTTTAGTTGGGGTATCTTTTGGCGGTGTGATTGTACAGGAAATGAGTAAAAAAATAGACGTGCAAAGACTTATTATCATTTCGAGTATCAAGACCAACAAAGAATTTCCGAGAAGGATGAACTTTATGCGTAAAACAGGTTTTTACAGAATGTTACCTACCAGTTTAGTGGGTAAAGTATCTAGTATAGAAAAATTACCTGTGGGAAATTTGGTAAAAAAAAGAGCAAAACTGTACCAACAATACCTCGATATGAATAAAAAAGAGTATTTAGATTGGGCGATTTTGCAAATTTTACGGTGGCAACAAAGTGATGTTATAGAAAGTATTATTCACATTCACGGAAGCAACGATTTGGTTTTTCCACGAAAATATATCGAAGATTGTATTGAGGTAAAAGGCGGAACACACGTGATGATCATCAATAGATTTAAGTGGTTTAATGAAAATTTACCTAATTTAATTTTACACGGGAAGTTGGCAGAATAATTGCTAAATTTGAAGAAACCTAAACACATTGAGATGAGACTTTTTAAAAATATATTGGCAGGAGTTGGAATAGTAGCAATCGCCGGTTTTTTGATACAAGCAGTAAATTTGCCTTTGGTGCAAGTTCAAAATCCGCTTAAAGCGAAAAATGAGTCAAATACTTATCAAAAAGTTACAAGAGATTATAACATTTATGCACTTCCTGTTCCTGAAAACCTAAATTTTGCTGGTGAAAAAGTTCCAGTTGATGATCCAGATATCAAAGAACGTATCGATCGTGAAATGCTGGTAAATACCTATTGGCAATCGAACGGTTTGTTGCTTATCAAAAGGGCCAACAAGTATTTCCCGATGATAGAACCCATCTTAAAAAAGCACGGTGTTCCAGACGATTTTAAATACCTCGCTATTGCGGAAAGTGGTTTGCAACAGATTGTATCGCCAGCCGGAGCAACTGGTTTTTGGCAAATCATGGAAGCAACGGCCAAAGAAAAAGGTTTGGAGGTAAATGACAATGTAGATGAACGTTACCATATCGAGAAATCTACCGAGGCTGCTTGTAAATATTTATTAGAATCTAAAGAAAAATTTGGTAGTTGGACCTTGGCTGCTGCTGCTTATAATGCTGGTAATTATGGTATATCCAATCAACAAAGCCGTCAAGAAGTGACGGATTATTACGATTTGTTGTTGAATGCCGAAACAGGAAGATATGTCTTTAGAATTTTGGCTTTAAAAACAATTCTAAGCGATCCGTTGAACTATGGTTTTAACTTTAGCGAAAGCGATTTATATACCGAGGTTCCTACCTACGAAGTCGAGGTAGATACCGCTGTAACCGATTTTGCTAAATTTGCGAAAGAATACGGCATCAACTATAAGATACTCAAGATTCACAACCCTTGGTTGAGAGAAAAAAACCTGGAAAATAGAAGTGGTAAAAAATACCAAATAAAAATTCCAAAAACAGGTTATTATAAATATAAGCCATAAAAATGCTGGAATACCTCAAGGCAAACTGGTTTCAGTCGTTGATGATTTTAAATTACATCATCGCTTTTATAACAGCCATATTTATCATTCTGCACAACCGGAACCCAACCACCACACTTTCCTATATTTTGTCGTTGGTGTTGTTGCCATTTGTTGGTTTACTGATATATTTCTTTTTTGGTCAGGAGTACCGAAAAGATAAAATGTTTCAGCGAAAAAAAGTTTTTGACAGCCAGATCATCAAAAAATGGGAAAGAAAACTGTTGATACCCGAAGAAAAGCTAGACGAATACGAAGCCGCTTTTCTAGATGCTAATGTAAATGTGGTTAAAATACTGCAAAACAATCAGAAAAAGCCGCTGATGTTTGGTAACGACATCAAAATTTTACTGAATGGTGACGAGAAATTTGAAGCTCTTTTTGAAGATATTAAGAACGCCAAAAAGCATATCCATTTAGAATATTATATTTTAAAGTTTGAAAAAATAGGAGAGAAGCTTATCGATTTACTTTGCGAAAAAGCAAAGGAAGGTGTAAAAGTTCGTATTATTTATGATTATGTAGGTAGTCAAATTAAGAAAAAAGGGAGACAGAAATTAGAGCAACATGGTATAGAAATTTATGCGTTTATGCAGGTTTGGTTTCCTAATCTAACTCGAAAGCTCAATTACCGTGACCATAGAAAAATAGTAATTATCGACGGAGAAATTGGTTATGTTGGCGGTATAAATATTTGTGATGAATATGTGAACTCAATCAATAATCATTTTTGGCGAGATACACATTTACGCATTCGTGGAAATACCGTAAAATCTTTACAATCACATTTTTTACTCATGTGGAATTTTGTTTCGGAACAAGAAATAGAAATTATCGATGAGTTCTTTCCTGAAATGGAAAATTGTGGGGAAGTTGCCGCTCAGGTTGCGGTGAGCGGACCAGATTCTAACTATCCGCATATTATGCAAGCTATTTTCACGGCAATTACCACTGCAGAAGAAAGCATTTTGATTACCACGCCTTATTTTATTCCTAACGAAGAAATATATACAGCGCTCATTACAGCTGCGAGAAGAGGGGTTGAGGTGAAAATTATCATCCCTAAAGAGAATGACTCTTGGGCGGCAAAATACGCCTCGACTTCTTATATTGAAAGTTTGTTGGAAGCTGGTATCCAGTTTTATTTTTACACCAAAGGAATGGTACACGCAAAAACCATGGTGATCGATAATGATTTGTCTATTGTAGGAACCTCAAATATGGATTACCGTAGTTTCGAAATTAATTTTGAAGTAATTGTTTTGGTATATAACAAAAGTGTTAGCCAACAAATGATCCAAATTTTTGAAGATGACATCAAAGATTGCGAAGAAGTAGTTTATAAACAATGGATAGAAAGACCATTGTCTAAAAAACTCAAAGAATCTTTTTGTAGGCTTTGGGCTCCTTTACTCTAAAGTTATAGAGCTAGTCAGTTCGAGTGGATTTTACGAGTTACAACGAGTAAAATTTGTATCGAGAACGGTTTGGTATACAGCTCCAAGTTGCGTAAGATAGTTAAAAACTACAAAATTTCATAGACGCGAGATTTTTCTGGATAAAAAACCGTAGCAATTTGCGATATAAGTTGTTGGAATAGTTTTCTACTGCTTTGATATTCTTTTTATTAATTCATTAAATATTATTCTCAAGTCAACTTCTTTCGTGAATTCAAATATTTCTAAAAGAGAATAAACACTTTCTACTTTCCAAGCATTTTGCGCAATATTTTGATTATATCTTTTCAAGAGTTTGTTCAGACTTGTTTTAGTTATAGTTCCGCCAACTTCTTTTTCTAATACTATAACAAACTCATTCAAATCCTTAACAGAAGTTTTCCAATCTCCCCAATCATTTTCTGCTTCGAGTATCTTTTCTACTATTTTTCTGTCAGCTTCGTTTACAATTTGATTTTCTTTGATCAAGTCAAATAATTTTTCAAAAGTCAGTAACTGAGCTTCATTCATTATTCTTTAATTCTTATTAAACTAAACTGATGTTTTCCATATCGATTCGTTAATGTTCCTGTTAAGCTGTCGTTATTGTCATTTAGTTTATAGTCAATTACAATTTTGTCTTTAATATCTATAGGTCTGCCCAATGAATCCCAATAAAAAGTTGGATAATCAAATTTAATTTTTGATTCAGTTGCGGTCCATTCAACTTTTGCGTTATCATCGTCAATAAAAACAAGACTGTCTGGGTAAAATTCCCAAACGATTTTATCGTTTTCTGTTTCGTACCATTTGCCATTTAGTTTTTTTTTTCAGATGAATTTTGTCCACAAGAGCAAAACACAATTAATGTCAATGAAAATGGTATGTAAAGTGTTTTTTTCAAATTATTGTCAACTAATATTTAAACACGCTTCATTTGCTGCTTCATCATTTTTATCTGATCTTTTAGCATATTGTGTTTGTCAAGCTGTTGCGCTTCTTTTAGTAACATTTGTGCTTCACGCTTACGTCTTTTGGTCATAGCAATACCCGCAAGGTTAAGTTTTGCCATCGCCATATCTTGACTCATCGACAAACCAAGTTTTACGGCTTTCTTAAAATATTTTTCGGCTTGGGTAATGTTGGTTTGTGTGTTCATCAGACCGTGTAAATACCAATAATACCCTTGTTGTTTTTGTACTAATGCCGTTTCAGGGTTTTTAATTTTATCTAACCATTTTTTAGCACCATCAAAATTTTGTTTTCTCAGCTGTAAAAAAGCCAAAAGAATCATTTCGTTTTTGAAATACAGGAAAATAAAAATTCCCGCAAGGAAAATAAGTGCAATACCATTACCAATGTTTCCTTCGATAAACTGGTATATGGCAAAAGCGAAAACTAAAATAGCGAGAACTAATTTGATATTTTTGTTGAACATACGAGGTATTATTTTTTAGCGATACAAAGGTATAAAAAACAAACTAAAAAATATTTATGTTTTACTTGTAATACAAAAAAGATATCGTATATTTGCACGCAGTTTAAAAAACAGGTCGTTTTTAAACATCCTAAAGAAGATACAAAAGAAGAAAAAAGATATTTACGATGAAAAGAACGTTTCAACCATCAAAGAGAAAAAGAAAAAACAAACACGGTTTTAGAGAAAGAATGGCTACCGTAAATGGTAGAAAAGTTTTAGCAAGAAGAAGAGCTAAAGGTAGAAAGAAGCTTTCTGTTTCTTCGGAAAATAGACATAAGCACTAATGCGGTTATGGTCGTAAAAATATAAAAGGTGTTACTTTGTAAGGGTAACGCCTTTTTTTATATCAATTCATCAAATTTTTTCAATCTAAATATTATTCAAGAGAATGCCTAAAAATAAAGATTTAAAAAGTATCTTAATCATTGGTTCAGGACCAATTATCATCGGTCAAGCATGTGAGTTTGATTATTCGGGAACACAAGCCTTACGTTCGTTACGCGAAGACGGTATAGAAACTATTTTGATCAATTCTAATCCAGCCACAATTATGACCGATCCGTCGATGGCCGATCACGTTTATTTACGACCATTGACCACCAAATCGATCATAGAAATTTTAAAAAAACATCCGCAGATTGATGCTGTTTTACCAACCATGGGTGGGCAGACCGCTTTAAATTTATGTATCGAAGCAGATGAAAAAGGTATTTGGGATGATTTTGATGTAGAAATTATTGGAGTGGACATCGATGCTATCAATATTACCGAAGACAGAGAGAAGTTTAGAGAATTGATGCTTAAGATTGGTATTCCGATGGCTCCTCAAGCTACGGCTACTTCTTACCTCAAAGGGAAAGAAGTAGCACAGGAATTTGGTTTTCCTTTGGTCATTAGAGCATCTTTTACCTTGGGTGGAGCAGGAGCGTCTTTTGTGCACAAGGAAGAGGATTTTGACGAGATGCTTACGTATGGATTGGAAATTTCTCCAATTCACGAAGTAATGATCGATAAAGCTTTGATCGGTTGGAAGGAATATGAACTGGAATTATTACGTGATGATAATGACAACGTGGTAATTATCTGTACCATCGAAAATATGGATCCGATGGGAATTCATACAGGAGATTCGATTACCGTAGCGCCAGCAATGACTTTAAGCGATCGTACGTTCCAGAAAATGCGTGATATGGCCATCAAAATGATGCGTAGCATTGGTGATTTTGCCGGAGGTTGTAATGTGCAGTTTGCGGTAAGTCCAGATGATGAAGAAGAAATCATTGCCATCGAAATCAATCCACGTGTTTCTCGTTCTTCTGCTTTAGCATCTAAAGCAACAGGTTACCCGATTGCAAAAATTGCTGCTAAACTAGCGATAGGCTATACACTTGACGAACTGGAAAACCAGATTACGAAGTCTACTTCAGCTTTATTCGAGCCTACATTAGATTATGTGATTGTAAAAATACCACGTTGGAATTTCGATAAATTTGAAGGTGCCGATAGAACTTTAGGTTTGCAGATGAAATCGGTAGGAGAAGTAATGGGAATTGGACGTTCTTTCCAAGAAGCATTACATAAAGCTACACAATCTTTAGAGATAAAACGCAACGGAATTGGTGCCGACGGAAAAGGATATACCGATTATGATGTGATTATCGAAAAATTGAAATATGCGAGTTGGGACCGTGTCTTTGTGATTTACGATGCCATTCAATTAGGAATTCCGTTGAGTAGAATTCACGAGATTACCAAGATTGATATGTGGTTCTTAAAGCAGTATGAAGAACTTTACCACTTAGAAAAGGAAATTTCTACTTATACCATAGATACTTTACCGAAAGATTTATTGTTGGAAGCCAAGCAAAAAGGTTATGGTGACCGACAGATTGCACATATGCTCAAGTGTTTAGAGAGCCAAGTTTATAACAAACGAGATGAGTTGAATATCAATAGAGTTTATAAATTGGTAGATACTTGTGCAGCAGAATTTAAAGCCGAAACTCCTTACTATTACTCAACTTTTGAAAATCAAGTTGAAAAGGCAGACGGTACTTTAACAACCGAAAACGAAAGTAAAGTAAGCGGCGACAAGAAGAAAATTATTGTGCTGGGTTCAGGGCCAAACCGTATAGGTCAGGGAATCGAGTTTGATTACTGTTGTGTTCACGGTGTGCTCGCTGCCGCGGAATGTGGTTACGAGACAATAATGATCAACTGTAATCCGGAAACTGTTTCTACCGATTTTGATATTGCCGATAAACTTTATTTTGAGCCTGTTTTCTGGGAGCACATTTACGACATTATTCGTCACGAAAAACCAGAAGGTGTTATTGTACAGCTTGGAGGCCAAACAGCTTTAAAATTGGCAGAAAAACTGAGTCGTTACGGTATCAAAATTATGGGAACCAGTTACGAAGCTTTAGATTTAGCCGAAGATCGTGGCAGTTTCTCTAAACTTCTTCAAGAAAACAATATTCCTTATCCAGAATTCGGAACGGCAGAAAACGCAGATGAAGCTCTAAAAATGGCAGATCAGTTGGATTTCCCAATTTTAGTTCGCCCTTCGTATGTTTTAGGAGGACAAGGAATGAAAATTGTCATCAACAAAAAAGATTTGGAAGCGCACGTCGTAGATTTATTACGTCACATTCCGAATAACAAATTGTTGTTAGACCATTATTTAGACGGTGCGATAGAAGCTGAAGCAGATGCAATCTGTGACGGTGAAAATGTTTACATCATTGGAATAATGGAGCATATCGAACCTTGCGGAATCCATTCTGGAGATTCCAATGCGTTGCTTCCTCCTTTTAATTTAGGAGATTTAGTACTTCAGCAAATAAAAGATCACACGCACAAAATTGCTTTAGCACTAAAAACGGTAGGCTTAATCAATATTCAGTTTGCGATAAAAGATGAAAAAGTTTATATCATTGAGGCGAATCCAAGAGCATCTAGAACCGTACCATTTATCGCAAAAGCTTATGGTGAACCTTATGTAAATTATGCGACCAAAGTCATGTTGGGTGAGAAAAAAGTGACCGACTTTGATTTTAACCCTAAATTAGACGGTTATGCGATTAAGCAACCGGTATTCTCTTTCAATAAATTCCCGAATGTCAACAAACAATTAGGACCAGAAATGAAGAGTACAGGCGAAAGCATCTTGTTTATCGATAGCTTAAAAGACGATGATTTTTATGAGTTGTATGCGCGTAGAAAAATGTATTTAAGCAAATAGTAAAACTGTTAAAATATTATTAATTCGTTAATATATAGGTGGTTATGGTTTATTTTTATAAGTAAATCAAATAATAATCCTTATGAAAAAAACTTTACTATTATTATCAATCATTTTATGTAGTGCAAATTTATTAGCACAAAGTACGGAGACAGTCCATATAGACTGGGAAATTGGTTCAGCACCTAGCCTTCCAGAAAGTGATCCTAGGTATCCCAATAAAACTATTGAAGACGGAGATACGGTTATTTGGACGTGGACAGACGGGATGACTCATAATGTACACAACAAATCAGGAGCTGTAGAATCATTTGATAGTGGATTTAAGACAGGCGTTGGGCAAACTTATTCATACACTTTTACAGTAGTGGGTGATAATCCTTACCAATGTGATCCTCACGCAAACAATATGTTTGGAACGATTACAGTTGTGCCAGATGGTTCGCTAGGTATAGAAGGAGCTAACTCGTTAATTAATACGAGTATTTATCCTACCCATGTGGTTTCTGTTTTAAATGTAGAATTACCACAGAGTTACAGTGAGTTAACAGTAGAGGTTTATAATGTATTAGGTAAAAGAATAAAGACTTATTCTTACACAAATATCAAACGTGCAGAATTAGAACTCAATGATTTGAATGCTGGAATGTACCTTATAAAACTTTCTTCCTCAGAAAGTACTATTACGAAGAGGTTTATCAAGCAATAAAAGAAAAATATTAAATAAATTTTATGAATAAGAGTCTAAATTTAGGCTCTTATTTTTTTTCTAATTCAAAACTAAAACCAACTTCAATATCTTCTGCAATTTTACTTTTTACCACACTAGGAATATCAATGTTAAAATCTGAAGCTTTGGTCATGAATTTTCCTTTTAGAAAGTATTTGCCGTCTCGATAAGTGACTTGAACAGGTACGTTGTTGAATTCTTTTGTTTCCCCATGAAAGGTTAAACTACCTTTTAGGCTGTAGTTTTTATCTTCTTCTGGACTAAAGTTAGAAATGTTGCCTTTAAAAGTTGCCTTAGGGTATTTGCTGGATTCAGCATAATTTTCATTAAAATGCTCTTCCATCAAGGCGTTTTTAAACCGAAAGCCATTTACAAACACTAAAGCTGCAAACTCTCCATTTTCGGTATTTAATATCGCTGTCGCGGAATTGTTTTTGGCTTTTACTTCCTCAAAAGAAGGAACGGAAGCCTCAAAACCCACAAAACCTTCTTTAGTGTAATACTTCTGTGCCTGAAGAAATGTAGTTGTTAGGATAAACGATAATAGTAGAGTTAACTTCTTCATTTTTTAAAAAATTTATTCGTTTACAAAGCCTTCTTCTTCCCATTGTATCATCAGGTCTATTAGGTGTTGAGGTAACCTCGGGCCACCTAAAGGCATTGCGCCAGCTTCACCAGGTTGTCTAGAAATCCTATCGATGAGTTCATTACTATTTATTGCAGATACCACTTCATCATAAGTTGTTAAACTTATACTTGCTCCACTTGCTGGAGGGTTTCCGTGACAAATTATACAATTATTATCTATAATCGGTTTTATATGTTCCACGTAAGTAATGACCTCTGGGTTTTCTATATTTATTAAATCTTCTTCACTTGCGTTAGTACAACTGAACAAAAAACATACCGTTAATAAAAAGCTTATAAAAAATCTCATAATTACTATTTTAAAAAACTCGACTTAAATTAAACCCAAAATAAATGTCTCCATCAGACCAATCGCCAGTGGCTTGTCCTAAAAATCCGTTAGTATTCATAGGTTGTGCGTTGGTAAAGTGCATCTGAAAAACGTGACCTCCAGTTTCTAAATCTATGCCAATAGAAAGTGGATTTTTGAAAGGAGAGTTTTCAGCACGGTTCAGGTGATAACCGTAGTCTGCATTGAGCGACCATCTTTTTCCTAACTTATATCTTCCTCCAATACCAACAGCATACTGCGAATTTTCTTGTTCGTTGTAAAAAACATAATTATCATGAAAAAATGTTGGAGCTATTTCTAATGAAAGCTTTTCAGAAACTTTACGGGAAACAAGTGCTTGTGCCAAATATCCTAAACGATGCTTAAATTCTAAGAGCGGGAGGTTTTCTTCTTCTAGAGCAGAATTAACCATGATAGCATTAAAGCCCACAATAGTAAAAGGAAAACCATTTTCTTGTTGTTGAACCAATCTGTATTTTAGTGAGCCTTCGTAAGTTTTTTGGTATGAACTTCTCGAAATACCAATATTTACAGCATCAGAAATTCCGTAGATAAAATTGAGTTTGGTAACCGCTTCATCGAGTCCAAAAAAAGTTTCAAAACCGTTTTCTATACTTCCAAAACGGTGTGCTACCACAAAGGTAAATTCTTTTTTTGCAGTGAGTTTAGTCGATTCAAAATTAACAATTTTAAGGCCTTTAAAAGCTGCAGTTGCATAACTATTGATTACGGTGTCTTGATCAATCTCGTCTAATAAATCTTGTTGGGCAAACCCAGTGAGACAACCAACTAAAAATAAAAGTAAAAATAATCGCATAGGCTAATTTTTGATGGAACATTGATCTAAATTGACATACTCTAACAAATCGTCATAACCAATAAAGCGTCCTTTTATAGTCACATTTTGATTTTGTTGTATGTCTGTTTCTAGAGGCGCTGTAAATTGGCAGTAAATAACATCATCTAGCGTAATCGAATTGTCTTCTATTTTAGAAACAGTACCTGTTATTTCGATGGTTTTGTTGAGGTATTTTGTTTCTGCTACTTCTGCATTTGTCACAAATTCTTGGTTTACTTGATCTGAAGCAATACTATATGCTGCGACTTCTTCTGCTATATCTCTGTGGTCTTGATATAGGTACTGATAGCCTAAATAACCTATGGCTAATAAAATGATTATAAGTATGATGTATTTGCTTTTCATAATTTTAAAGATAACTCATTTTGTCTAGATGTCTATAAAATATATAAAAATTGTTGACAAGCAATTGCCGTAAGTATAGTAACACCAAAACTTATAAGTGTCCCAATGAGTACATATTCGGTGAGTTTACGTTGCTTGGCTTCTTTTAAGTCTCCAAATCGAAAGACCGATTTTGCCGTAATCAGAAAACCAACGGCTTCCCAATGGTTCATGATAATAAAAATAAAAACCAAAACTCTTTCGAGCATTCCGATGATTTTACCGGCATTTTCTAACGATTGGTTATTGGCTTCCGTAATTTGCTTGACATTCCATTTTGAGAAAATGACTTTCATCATGGTTGCTACTGGATAAGTAAGAAACAAAACCGAAGTAATGACCAGCAGTGTTTTATTTGTATCAAAAAAAGAAGTTTCTACATTCAAATCCGCGAAAGCGTAACTCACCCAAAAAATAACAGCCAAATGCAGCAATTGATCGATAAAGAAAAGTAAACGCTTGTTTTTTTTCTTTTTGAGTGAAATTTTTATGGCATCGATAACAAGGTGTGAACCTGTAATGATCAAAATAATTGGCCAAAGCGACAAATCCCAAAGCAATAGAGCTGTCACAACGAGATGTATTAAAACATGAAGATAAAGTTTAGGTGATTTTAGTTTTTTCTTCTCTTTTTCTTTTACCCAAGCATACGGCTGTAAAATGAAGTCGCCAATGAGATGTGCCAATATGAGTTTGATGAGAATTTCCATTTTATTGGAGTTGTTTTACTTTTTGCTGAAATACTAAATTAAAATTTTTTAGTTCATCTAAAAAAGCTCGTTTCTGTCTTTCACTTACGGTGTTTTGTTTGATGCCAATAAGTTCACCTAGTTCTTGCTGGCTTTTATCGGGATTTTCGATACTGAGTTTTATAATTTCAGCAGAATTAGTGGTCCAATGGTTCATCGCGATAAGTGTCAACTGAATACTAGCATTAAGTTCTTGATCTAAAGTTTTTTTTCCAGTATCAATACCCAAATGTATTTTCTGTTTTTTGAGGTTCTCTAAAGTTTCGCCGGAACGTATAAAAGCGCTTCCGCTGGATTTAGAAACACTTTTGGCTTCAAAATCTTTATTTCCTAAACCAATTGCTAGGCGTACATCTATATTTTTAATGCATTTTATAGCACTCTTGAGGTAAACACAGTACCAAAAAGCGTTTTCAACATCCTCTATTTCTACCTGAAAACTATCACCCCTATAAATCTCCCAGCTCTTAGGGTGAGCATTTATTTTGGGCAAAAGGCTTTGCAACACTTCTAGATAATCTGAAGGTTGTTTTGCCGCTCGCGAATTGATAATATCTCCTGTAATCACTCCAATCATAACTCAAATATCGTTTAAAAAAACGATAAAAACAAATATCGTCTTAAAAAACGATAATTTTAAAAATCGCTTGATAAGACGATATTTAGGAAAACTAAAATAAATTTATTTACTCAGTTCTATGGTTTGTACGATATTGGCACCATCGGTAGATTTCCAAATTTGCTTTTTACCTTTGTCTTCTATCATAATCCAAGTTTTGTTAAAGGAAGATTCATCACCTTTTTCACCTTTAATAGTGACAGAAGCTTTTTCTTTATTTACCTCATAGGTAAAACTGCTTTTATCTTCATATTCGTTATCAAAGATATTGTAGTGAATGTTTTTAGTGCCTTTTCCGTTTTTCTGAAAGCTAATTACACCTATGTTTTCGGCAGAAGTGTTTTGACCATTTTCACGAACAATTTCGTAGCGATCGATATTCCAAGTTCCTGTAAGACCAGAACCGCAACTTATCAATAAGAAAAGAGTGGGTAAAATGAGTAATAATTTTGTTTTCATACGATTGAATTTTTTATTTAAAGTATGAAAAAAATAAATTGAAATCAACTTAGAAGTAGGAATATAGACGAAATGCACATTTTTTTACAAAAGCTAAAGAAAGTTATAACTCAAGACGAATATTTTGGTCTTTTAGCTCTAACTCATGTTTTTCTTTCGAGAAATCGAGCTCATTGAAATTTTCGTAGCGTTCGCTTTTCATTTCTTTTCGCGTTAAGCTTTTTAGAAAGCGTCTTAAATCGTCATCGGTTTTGAGAATTAGACCTGGTATTTTTATCGGTTTACCAGAATTATCTACAGCAACCATCGTAATGTAAGAAGAGTTGCAATGCTTTTTCTTGCCCGTTTGTATATTTTCTGCTTCTACACGTATACCGATGACCATTGAGCTGTTGCCGGTATAATTTACCGAGGCTTTCATGGTTACCAGTTCGCCAATTTCTATAGGTGCCAAAAAATCTACCGTATCTACACTAGCGGTCACGCAATATTGTCTGCTGTGTTTAGAAGCACAGGCAAAAGCAATTTGGTCTAACAACGATAAAATATAACCTCCGTGAATTTTCCCGTTAAAATTGGAGTGGGAAGGAAGCATGAGTTCTGAAATAACAACTTGCGAAGCTCTTACGGTTTTAAAATTATCCATAAATTATCTTCTAAAATGAGGTGAGTTGGCCAGTTCTACATCGGTTACAAAATATTTGGTGTCACCCCAAATGATAAAAGTTCCGAAACGTTCTTTATAAGTGAGCTTAACGTATTCGCCTTGGTAATCTTGCAGTTTTTGAATGACTTCTTCGTCTTTATCCAACACCGAAAAGCTAAAAATCTGAGCCCCGCTAATACCTTGGCTAATTTCGCCTTCCCAAGTTTTTACAATCACGCCTTTGTTGCTAAATTTGATGAGTTCGCCAGCGCGAGTTCCTTCACTGTAAGGCACGTAGTAAATAAATGCAAAATACAGGCAGGCAATGAGCGTGATGCTCAATAAAATATAAATAAGGATTTTTTTCATAAGATTATTCTTCTTCGTCTTGAGCTCTCGCCAACAAGTTCGTATTGATTTGCTTGCTCGCTTTGGCTCCTAATTTCTTTAATTTTTCGACCCGGCGAATTAAATTCCCCTTTCCGGTAAGTTTTTTCATCGCCGATTCGTAACTATTTTGTACGGTGCCAATTTGCTTTCCTACTTTAATCAATTCCTCCGTAAGGTTAACAAAAGAATCGTACAAAGCTCCGGCTTGATTGGCAATATCGAGTGCGTTTTGTTTTTGTTTTTCGTTTTGCCACATACTGTCGATGGTTTTTAAAACCGCCAGCAAAGTGGTTGGTGTTACTAAGATAATGTTTTTATCGAAAGCCTCGTTATACAAATTTGGGTTGTAATTAGAAGCCACTGCAAAAGCTGCTTCTATTGGGATGAACAGCAAGACAAAATCTGGACTTTCCATCTGGTAGATTTTGTGATACTCTTTTTTGCTGAGTTCATCAACCCGATTTTTAACCGACAGCAAATGACTTTTGAGAAAACCTTCTCGTTCTTTATCATCAGTTTCGTTCATGTATTTTTCATACGCATTTAGCGAAACTTTAGAATCGATAATCATTTTTTTGTTTCCGGGAAGTTTGATGACTACATCGGGCATCACGCGTTTGCCTTGTTCGGTATAATGATTTTCTTGCAGAAAAAATTCACGGTCTTTTTCGAGCCCACTTTTTTCGAGAACTGTTTTCAAAATCATTTCGCCCCAATTTCCTTGGGTTTTGGTATCGCCTTTTAAGGCTTTGGTCAAGTTGTTGGCTTCTTCACTTATTTTGAGGTTTTGTTCGTTGAGGTGTTTAAGTTGTTCACCTAAAGCTACGTGCATTTTGATGGATTCTTCTCTATTTTGCGTAACTTTTTCTTCAAAACCTTTTATTTTTTCCTGTAAAGGCTCTAAGATGTTTTTGATGTTTTCTTTGTTCTGTGTGGTAAACTTTTCTGATTTCTGATCTAAAATTTTATTGGCAAGATTTTCAAACTCTTTGGTGAACTTTTCTTGCAGCTTTTCAACCTCTTCTTTTTGGAGGCTAAGTTTTTCTTCCAGGTTGGCGTACTCTACATTTTTCTGGGTGAGCGAATTTTTCAGTAAATCTTTTTCTTTACGAATTTCTTCTCTTTCAGATATAATTTTTTGAATTCCTGTCTGATATTCTTTTTTATTGTTTTCCATTTGAATTTCCAAACGCTCAATCTGCAATTTATAATTTTCGATGGCCGATTGTTGCTCGATGCTTTTTTCGTTGAGCAGTTTTTGCGCTTGTTGTGATTTACTTTTTGAAATAAACCAAGCTAGCAGAAAAGCCACGGTAAAAACCGCCAAAATAATAATGATAGAAATAAGGTTGATGTCCATAGGAATAAGAATTACCCAAATATACTACCAACCAAAAAATTATTCGGGTTGTATCTTAAATCTTTTTTCAACAGGATCAAAAACGACAAAGTTTTTTGGAAATAAAGTCTCTAATTGGTGTGAAGCAATAAGGTTTTCAGGTGAAAAGGCTTCTATTTTTTGATGGTCGACCAAGAGAATCTGGTCACAAATTTGTAAAGCCAATTCAATTTCGTGCGTGGCAAACACGATGGTTTTGTTAAACTTAGAAGTCAATTTTTTAAGTAATTTAAACACAAAAGCTTTGTGGTAAATATCGAGATGCGAAGTAGGTTCGTCTAACAAAATGATAGGCGTGTCTTGTGCTACCGCTCGGGCAAGTTGGGTTTTTTGTAACTGTCCGTCGCTCAATTCAAACAAATGTTTTTGAACAATATCTTCAATTTCCAATAACGAAATCGCTTCTTCAATTTTTTGTTGATCTGTTGGGGTGAGTTTTCCAATCCAATTGGTATAAGGTTGTCTTGCGAAAGCTATAAACTCAAATACCGATAGGTTTTTGGAAAATGAGGTTTTGGTAAGCACAATTGCCATTTGTGTTGCCAAATCCTTGACATCATAATCGTCTAGATTTTTGCTTTCGAGGTATATTTTTCCGCTTAAAGCGGAAATTTCCCGCATTATGGTTTTAAGGAAAGTAGATTTTCCTTCACCATTTTTTCCAATGACGGCAATAAGTTTTCCGGTTTCCAGTTGCAAGCAAACGTCTTGGGCAAGTTGCTTTTTTTCATAGCCAATGCTTAGGTTTTTGGTCGTTAGGATGTGTTTTTTGGTTTCCATATCAAAACATCAGTTTCTTTTTTCGTAGCAACAACCAAATCACAATAGGAGCTCCAAAAGCCGAAGTTACCGCATTGATAGGCAAAGTATAAACCGAACCTGGTAATTGTGAAATGCTGTCACAAACAAGCATAATCAAGGCTCCAAAAATCAGATTAAACGGAATCAAAATATAATGATTACTCGACTTGATGACCAATCGCGTTAAGTGTGGAACTGCCAAACCTACAAAAGCAATTGGCCCGACAAAAGCGGTGGTGCTTCCGGCAAGAATGCCTGTAGCAACAATCACCAAAAATTTATTTTGCTTAAGATTGACGCCCAAACTTTTGGCATAAGCTTCACCCAACAATAAAGAATTGAGGTTTTTGATACAAAAAAGCGTCAGCAACAAGCCAATAAACCAACAAATAAAAAAGACTTGTACTTCTTGCCAAGAGATGTTTCCGAGATTTCCGAATGACCAAAAAATATATTTTTGTAAACTCTCTGCCGAACTAAAAAAAGATAATACACTTACCATCGCAGATGTAAAGCTGGCAAACATCAATCCGATGATAAGAATAGCCATCGTGTCTTTTATTTTGGAAGCCACACCCAAAACGGCTAATAAAACCAAACAACTTCCGAGACTACTGGCGATGACGATAGAGGTGTTTCCGAGAAGGAAGCTACCGAGAAAACTACTACCTAGAATCACTAATGCCACACCTAAACTCGCACCACTACTAATCCCTAAAATATAAGGTCCGGCTAACGGGTTTCGAAACAAATTTTGCATCAACAAACCGCTGAGTGCGAGACCAGAACCCACAAAAATAGAAGTAATGGCTTTAGGCAATCGGTAATCTAAAATAATGTATTGCCAAGTCTCATTTTCTGATTGTTGAAAGAGTATTTTAAAGACTTCTTTTACAGGAATATAAACCGAACCCAAACTAATATTAGTCAATGTAAAAACAACTAAAATGAGTAAGCTGAAAACGATATATAAATCGTGATTTTTCAATTATTCTAAAGGTTTAAAAAAGGTAAGTGGTTGGTCTTGATACAACTCTGGATGAAAGATTTTAATCAAATCTATCAATACCAAATCGGGTCGGTTAGGAGCGAGTTCATAAAAAAGTAAACCACCCGTTTCTCCTTTAGTTTCGGTTACGGTATACACATTTTTGTTTTGAAAAGCATCGAACTTTTGGTAATGCTGCGAAGCCGTTTTCATTTCGTCATAACTGGCATAAACACCAGGAGAAATCCAAATATCGGCAGTTTTTCCATTTTCAAATACATTTTCGAACGAAAGCGAAAGACTTCCAGTTCCTTCGGTATGTTTAAATATATAATCGCCACTGGCATCGGCAATAAATTGGGCTTGCCACGAGTTGCCTTGCGGACAATACCAAGTGTTTTGGTACAATCCACCACTTAAAACACTTGGATTATCTTCAGTGTTTTTTGCGGTTGCTTTTGCAATCCTATAATTGGTTTCGATCTTTTTAAAAATAGAATCGGCGAGTTTTTCTTGGTTGTATAAAGTTCCAAAAAACTTGATCCATTCAGCTTTTCCGAGCGGATGCTCTTCGGTCCAATCGCCATTGTAAATAATCGGGATACCACTTTTCTGAACGGTTTTGTAAGATTTTTCGTCACCGTTTACCGCAGATGCAATTACGGCTTGCGGTTGTAAAGCCAATAAAACTTCGGTATTGATGGTTTGTCCGGCTCCAATTTCTTTGATTTTATTTTCTCTAATGAGCTGTCGTGCTTTTTCAGAAGAAATATAATCGGTATGAGGAAAACCGACAAGTGTGTTTAGCTGCCCCAAACTTTCTAATGATGGAATATGCGTTGTCGAGGTTACCACCAATTTATCAATAGGTAAGGTTATTTTTTCGTCGTAGGTTATGTTTTCAGGGACAGCATTTTGGTCTTCTATCAATAAATAAGTAAAAGTTTGTTCGGCATTTGCCCAAGGCGAATTCACTTTTAGAATTTTATAACCCTCGTAATTGGCAATTTCAAAACCCGTTGCGTATTTAATTTCCGTAAAAACGATATTTTTCTCTTCTTTTTCTTCCTTATTTTTTGATTCTTCTTTACAAGCCAAAAGGAAAGAGAACACTAGTAAAAGCAATAGTTTTAAACGCATTTTGTTAAATTCTGTGGAGTACAAAGTTAATATTATTTCGCTTTAAGCTGTCTTATCTATAAAATTCTTTATTTTTGCCAAAAATAGGTTGCTTTTGTTGAGAAAGCATGAAAAGGGAATTAGGTGTAAAACCTAAGCTGTTCCCGCAACTGTAAGCTAAAAAAGCTATTTTACAAGCTTCAAACCACTAACGTTTTGTTGGGAAGGTGGTAAAATAGACGCAAGCCAGGAGACCTGCCTATTTGGTAACTAAAAATGAAGACTTTCGGGTAAAAAGTCGGTATTTTATGAAAGCTATACGTCTATTTTTTACGGTCTTTTTTGCTTCTGTTTTTGCCGCTTTTGGTCAAGAAAACAGAGAACAACTCGATACGGTTTTGATTAAAAAATCGAAGTTACAGACGTTTTCTGTTGGGCAGCAAGTTCAAGAGATTTCAGATAGCACTTTCGTGAAATCTCAGCCGCAACTCACGAACTTACTCCATTTTAATTCTTCGATTTACTTTAAGGAAAACGGTTTCGGAATGGTTTCTTCGCCTTCTTTTAGAGGTACAACTGCTCAACATACCGCTGTCATTTGGAATGGCATAAACATTAACTCACAAACCACAGGACAAACCGATTTTAATACCTTGAGTATTGCCAGTTTTGACCAAGTAAACATCAAAGCTGGCGGTGGAAGTAACCTATACGGAACCAGTGCAATTGGGGGAACCATACATTTAGAAAATCATTTGGCTTTTAATCAAGAAGACCAACATCAGATCTATGCTTCCTACGGAAGTTTTAATAGTTATGATGTTCGTTATAAAAACCATATCAGCCAAGAAAATTGGAGTTTGAATATTGGCGTAAATAGAAACCAATCGAATAATGATTATGAATTACCCAACGGGAAAAACAATCTCAACGGTGCTTTTTATCACAATAGTTTAACTGCAAATGCAGCAATTCGTTTGCAGAAGCATGTTTTTCGGTTATATAATTTGCTTACCGATAGCGAGCGACATTTTTCGCTTATCAGACCTACAGAAACCAAAACCAAATACCAAGACTTCAACACGCGAAGTTTATTGGAGTGGGAATGGAAAAACAAGCAATGGGTATCTAATTTTAATGTGGGTTATTTACTGGAAAACTATCAATATTTTGAAAATATCGAAACCGGGAATTACACTTTTGGGAAAGTAAAAACTTGGCTGACGAATTACGATTTTCAATATAAATTAAACAAAGGTATTTTGCTTAATCCTGTTGTGAAATTTAGAAATGATCGGGCAGAAGGAAGCAACTTAGAAGAAAACGAACGAGATAGTTTTATTGCTTTATTGGTTGGTAAACACCAAGTCAATAAAAAGTTATCTTATGAGGCTTCATTCAGAAAAGAATGGACGAGTTTATACGAGAGTCCGTTGTTATATGCCTTAGGGACAGAAATCAAACCCACCGATTTTTATTTGCTTTCCGCTCATTTTTCTAAAAGCTATAGGATACCCACTTTTAACGATTTGTTTTGGGAGCAAAGTGGCAACTTAGATTTAAAGCCCGAAACTTCTTACCAATACGAACTAGGAAATCGATTTTATATAAAACAAGATTATATTTCGGTAACGGGTTTTTATAACGACATTAAAGACATGATAAGGTGGTTGCCCGCCAATCAAGGTATTTGGCGACCACAAAATATAGATGAGATTTACACCTACGGCGTAGAAATTTCGTTGCAAAAGCACATAGAAATGGCTAAACATCAGTGGCAACTGAAAGCCGATTACGCTTACACGATTTCAAAAAACAAAGCAGAAGAAACCTTTCTCATATATGTGCCTGAACACAAATTGGTTTTTGGACTGAATTATGAATTTAAAAACTGGGAAATTTCATGGCAAAGTTTACATACCAGCGAAGTCTATACCCGAACCGACAATGATGCGCGTTACAATCTTGATGCTTATTGGGTGTCTAATTTCGCTTTAAGCTACACGTTTGGAAAAAACAAAACCTATGAAATAGGAACAAGGGTGAACAACATTTTTGAAAAAGAATATCAAGTGGTAGAGCTGCGCTATATGCCTCTACGGAATTATAATTTTTATTTTAACCTAAATATTTAACAATGATGAAAACAACAACTGTATTTTTATGGGCTTTTGTAGCCTTATTGACTTTAGCCTCGTGTAGCTCTGACGATGATTTTGTAGGCGATGATGTGCCACAAGGTGATTATGATAACGGGATATTTATTTTGAATGAAGGACAAACCGTTGGTTCTGTTTCTTTTTTAAGTAATGATTTCCAGACTTTAGAGCAGGAAATATTTGCCACTGTAAATCCGGGTGAAGACATTGGAAACTACTTACAAAATATCTTTTTTGACGAAGAAAATGCCTATATCATTGCAGGAACCAATAACATCACAGTAGTAGATCGCTATTCTTTTGCCTATAAAAATGTGATTACGACAGAGGTAAATGCTCCGCGTTATGGTGTTGCTCATAATGGTAAGCTCTATGTAACCAACCAAGCAGATTTCAGTACAACAGCAGATGATTATATTGCTGTTTATGATGTTGAAACCTTGACTTTTGAAACGAAAATTATTCCAGATGAAATTGTGGAGCATATTTATGAAGCCAATGATAAAATATATGTGCAAAACGCAGCTTTTGGTTTTGGAAATAAAATTTCGGTGATCAATCCCGCTACAAATACCATCGAAAGTACAATTACCACTACAGGTGACTTAGATAGTTTTAGCATAGACAATGATAAGATTTATGCATTAACGACTACTCAGTTAGAGGTTTATAACTTAGAAACCGCAGCATTAGAAAAAACAGTTGTCTTAGACTACTTTACAGGTTCACCAAGTAACATCGATGTAGAAGAAGGTGATATTTATTTTACGATTGGGGCAAGTGTTTATACGATGACGACTGCTGCTTCTGTACAGCCCAACAACCCAATTTTGACTTATGAGACTACTTCGGAGTTTGGGGTGATGTATGGTTTTGAAGTAGAAGATGGTCATATTTTTATTGCAGATGGCGGAGACTTTGCTTCTAATAGTAAAGCTTATATCTATGATTTAGAAGGCAATTTAGTGACCAATATCAACGTTGGTGTTGCTCCTAATGGGTTTTATTTTAATGAGTAGGTAATAGAAATGTCATTGCGAAACACTTTTGTGTTGACGCAATCTATATTAAAAAAAAAGCACAACTTAATTGTTGTGTTTTTTTGTGTATTTACTTATCCACTTTCAAGCACAAAATCTTGTCAAACTTGAATATTTTTTTAATTTTGAGCACCTTAAATTTCAAGCCCATGAAAAAGTTTTTAGGAATTGCTATTTTATTGGTATCCGTAGGTTTATCAGCACAAGATTTTTCTAAAGAAAGATTATTGAGTATTGATGGAAAACCCGTTTATGCAGATGAATTTATCCGCGTGTTTTCTAAAAACCTGGATATCATCGAGCAAGACGAAAAAGATATCGACGATTACCTCGATTTGTTTATCGATTACAAGCTCAAAGTTTTACAGGCTGAAGAAGAACAACTAGACACTTTACCCAGTTTTACAGGTGAGTTTCAGATGTATAAAAGTCAGTTGGCAAGTAAATACATCAAAAACAGCGAAGTGACAGAAAAGATTTTGCAGGAAGCTTATCAACGAAAGTTGGAAGACATCAACGCGAGTCATATTCTCATTAACGCAAGATTTAACGACGCTCCAGCAGACACCCTAAAAGCTTACCAAAAAGCTTTGGAAGCTAGAAAAGAAATCCTTTCCGGTAAAGACTTTGCAGAAGTTGCCCGTAAATATTCTGAAGACCCTTCGGTACGACAAAACGGAGGCGAATTGGGCTGGTTTACAGTTTTTAACATGGTTTATCCTTTTGAGAGTGGAGCTTACGAGACCAAAAAAGGGGAGGTTTCGATGCCGGTTCGTACACGATTTGGGTATCACCTTATCAAGGTAAATGATAGAAGAAAAGCTGAAGGAACGGTAAAAGTGGCTCACATTATGATTAAGGAAAATGAAGATAGTTCTACGGCAAAAACACAAATTGAGCAAATCAAAAAACAATTGGATGAGGGAGCAGATTTTTCCGCTTTAGCGAAACAATATAGTGACGATAAGAATACCGCAAGATTAGGTGGTAAAATGAATAGTTTTTCGAAAGGAAAACTAAAATCAGAGCCTTTCGAAAATCAAGCTTTTGCACTAAAAAATATAGGTGATGTTTCGGAACCTTTTAAAACCGATTTTGGTTGGCACGTGGTGAAATTACTGGAAAAAAATCCTATTCAATCCTACGAAGAAGAAAAGAGAGTCTTGGAAAACCAGATGAAAACCGATTCGAGAGCCCAAGTCATCGAGGAAGATATTCTGGCAAAAGCAAAAGCGTATTTTACGCTTAAAGAAGATCAATCTGCTTTGAAGTATTTTCAGAAAAATGTAGACGAGCGCTTTTTTACCAACAATTGGGAACCAAACAAGTTAGACCTTCCAGAGAAAAATGTGATTGAAATTAATGGAGAAGGTAAAACCTATGCCGATTTTGCCAATTACTTGGTGGGTTCGCAAAGTTTTTCTAACAAAAACCAAAGTATTGCTGAAAACATTGAGCGTTTTTACCAAAATTACAAAGATGATTTTTATAAAACCTATTACAAAAATAATCTTGCCGAGGTAAACGAAGATTATAAATATGTGTTGGAAGAATACAGAAATGGTTTGTTGTTGTATGATTTGATGAACAAAAAAGTCTGGAGCAAAGCCAAGGAAGATACCCTTGCGCTGAAGAAATATTATGACCAACATCAAAAAGAATATTTTTCTAATGCTACTTATGAGTTGGTGATTGCCTCGACGAGTGATAAAAAATTGGCGAAGAAAGTACGAAAAATGATGAAAAAACAGTTGGAAGTTTCTACGATAGAAGACAAGCTAAAAGCAGAAAACAAATCGGTGATTTTTAAATCGGGTACGTTTACAGAAGAAGATTCGTCATTGCCACACAATTTTAAGGCTAAAAAAGGCGTTTCTAAAGTATATGAAAACAACGGTGTTTTTGTGGTTTTGGACATCAACGCTATCCAGCCGAGTCAACCTATAAATTTTGAAGACGCTACCGGAAAAGTGATTGCAGATTACCAAGAAGAAATAGAAAAATCTTGGTTAGAAAACCTCAGGCAACAACATCGAGTAGAAGTCAACCAAGATGTATTAAAAAAAGTAAAAACGAAGTTTGAGAACCTATAGTATTATATTTCTTTACCTTGTATTGATTGTTTCTTTTGCGAGTTGCGATTTTTTTGTTTCGAAAACCAACGCCAAAAAAGATAATCCGGTAGCTCGTGTACACGACCATTACCTTTATAAAAGTGATATCGACAGCATTATACCAAAAGATATTTCGGGTAACGACAGTATTTTGTTTGTGAGTAACTATATCAACCAATGGGCTAATAAACAACTGTTAATGCACAAGGCAAAATACAATTTAAGCGAAGAAAAGCAAAAACAGTTTGAGCGGCTTATCAAAGATTATAAAACCGAACTTTACACCGAAGCCTACAAAGAAGCCATGATTTCTAAAAACCTCGATACCCTAATTGCAGATTCGGTATTAAGAAATTATTACAATAAGAATAAAGAGAACTTTAAGCTTAACCAAGACTTGGTGAAACTGCGTTACATCAATATAGATTTGAACTACGCAAGCGATAACAATAGGCGTTTACAACAAAAACTAATTGATTTTGACGAAGAAGATATCGAAGATCTCAATGATGAGTCCATCAAATTCAAATCTTTTAGTTTTAACGATTCGGTTTGGGTAAGCACGATAGAAATTTACGATAAAATCGGTCCGTTGTCTTCCCAAAATAAAGAGGAGTTACTAAAAAAGGAAAACTTCTTGCAACTTAAAGACTCTTTAGGAGTATATTTGATATACGTCAAGGATTATTTAAAAAGAAATGACCAATCACCATTAGAATTTGTGCGACCAACAATCAAACAAGTACTTTTGAATCAGCAAAAAATACAAATTTCAAAAAAACTAGAAAAAGATATACTAGATGATGCAATCCAAAATAAAAATTTTGAAACCTACGACTAAACTATTCCTACTTATACTTATTGTTCACTTATCCGCTTTCGCGAAAGCACAGCAAGACACACTTGTTAACTCAAGTATGCTAGTAAAATCAGACACGCTGATGGCAGCGACAACATTAGTGGAAAAAGATACAGTAAAAAAGCCTTTTAAAAAATTTAAAGCTGATGGTGTAGCCGCAGTTGTGGGTGAATTTGTGATTTTAGATTCCGATATTATCAAAATGCGCGAAGACATCAAAGCACAAGGGATGGATACAGGAGAAATTACCGACTGTCAGATTGTTGGTCGTCTGATGGAAAACAAATTATATGCTCATCACGCCGAATTAGATACACTTATTTCGATTACCCAATCTCGTGTAGAAGACATTACCCAACAGCAGTTAGACCGAATGGTGGCACAAGTGGGCGATATCGATAAAGTAGTAGCTTTTTACCGAAAAGATTCTGAAAAAGAGTTGAGAGACGAACTCAACGCCATCAACAGAGAGAGCCAATTGAGTTCGATGATGCAGGAAAAAATCGTAAAAGATGTGGAAGTGACTCCAGAAGAGGTTCGTCAGTTTTTTGATAAAATACCCGAAGACGAATTACCCATGTTTGGCGATGAAGTAGAGATTTCACAGTTGGTCATCAAACCCAAAGTCCCGAAAGAAGAGGAACAAAAAGTAATCGACCAACTTAACCAGATGCGTGATGATATTGTAAATAATGGCGCTAGTTTTGCTACCAAAGCAGTATTGTACTCGCAAGATGCTACGAGTACTCGTGGCGGACAAATGACGATTTCCAGAAAAGATCCTTTAGACAAAGATTTTAAACAAGTGGCTTTTAGCTTGCAAGAAGGGGAAGTAAGTAAGCCGTTTAAATCGGAGTTTGGTTACCATATTGTACAATTAGATAAAATAAAAGGACAGAAGTTAGACATTAGGCATATCATTATCATTCCTAAGTATACAATAGAAACCGAAGAAATTGCTAAAAATACCATTGATACCCTTCGTACCAATATCCTTAACGGAAAATATACCTTTGACGAGGTGGCTCGTAAATATTCTGATGAAAAGGAAACCCGTGAAGATGGTGGTCAGCTCATCAATCCTAAAACAGGCGATACCCGATTCGAATTGACCGATATCGATCCAACTATCTATGAGCAAGTCAACAATTTAGATGAAGGTGAAATCTCTTTGGTGCTTGCCGATCAGACGAGAACGGGACAAAAGTTCTTTAAAATCATTACCGTTAATAAAAAACACCCAGAGCATTTGGCCAATTATTCTCAAGATTATACCAAAATAAAACAGCTTGCTTTACGCGAAAAGCAAATAAAAGAGGTTGAAAAGTGGCAAAAAAAGAATATTTTAGACACTTATGTAAAAGTAAGTGAAGATTACCAAGATTGTAAGTTTACAGGTAATTGGTTAAAAACTAAATCTTAAAAAATATGTCAGACGCTGCGGCAATTCAACAGTTTCAAGAAAAAATACATTCTTTAAAATCGGAAATCAAAAACCAAATTGTTGGTCAAGATAAAGTCATTCACGAGATACTTTTATCGGTTTTTGCAGGGGGGCACACGTTGTTAATTGGGGTTCCCGGTTTAGCAAAAACCTTAATGGTAAACACGATTGCTCAAGCTTTAGGTTTAGATTTTAAACGTATTCAGTTTACACCAGACTTGATGCCAAGTGATATTTTAGGTTCGGAAATTTTAGACGAAACCCGAAATTTCAAGTTTATAAAAGGGCCGGTTTTCACAAATATTTTGTTAGCAGACGAGATCAATAGGACACCACCCAAAACCCAAGCCGCTTTATTGGAAGCGATGCAAGAGAAAATTGTGACCGTTGCCGGAACACGTTACCAACTACCACAGCCTTATTTTGTGTTGGCAACTCAAAACCCGATTGAGCAAGAAGGAACATATCCGTTACCGGAAGCGCAATTAGACCGTTTTATGTTTTCTATATATTTGGATTATCCGAGCTTTCAAGAAGAAATTGATATTGTAAAAAACACTACTTCAAATATTGAAGTAAATATAAAATCACTTTTTACCGCGCAGGAAATCATCCATTTCCAACAATTGATCAGACGTATTCCCGTAGCCGATAATGTGGTGGAATATGCTGTAAATTTAGTAGCGCAAACCAGACCGAAAAGTGATAAATCACATCAGTTGGTCAACGAGTTTATCGATTGGGGTGCTGGACCAAGAGCTTCACAAAACCTGATCTTGGCCGCCAAAGCCAACGCAGCAACCAAAGGTAAATTTTCACCTGATATCGAAGATGTCAAAGCGGTTTCTGAAGGCGTGTTACGTCATCGTATCATTAAAAACTACAAAGCTGAAGCTGAAGGTTATACCGAAGCGCAAATTATTAAGGAGTTGTTGTAAAAACTACATCTTTAAGTACATATCATAATTAGAAGCTGTTTCAATTACTTTCTGTATAATTTCTGGAGCTAGTGATAACTGTGCTGCATTGTCTATCTTTTCAGGCACGCCAAGGCTTTCAAAAAATTGTCTAAACCCTTTTGGACTGTGTATATTAACCCATTTACAAGCTTTGTCACTTTTGTTGGTGAAAGTATGCACGGTATTTGGTGCGATATCTATTGATTCACCAGCCTTTAAAGTGATGCTTTTCCCATCGGCGATAAATACCATTTCTCCCTCAGTAATTAAAAAAACTTCTTTATAGGTTTGGTGTGAATGCGGAGGAGGACCGTCAGTTTTTCCTGGTGTTTCTCCTGTTAATAAATCATAATCCCCTATTGTATTATGCGGAGTAACTCTATGGCCTAAGACCCATTTGGTAGTTGTATCTTTCATTTTATGAGATTTTTGTCTCACAAATTTAAAAGAAGATTTTTTAATATGCAATTTTTATGAGATATTTGTCTTATGAAAGAAAATTATGTTGATAAAGGAAGAAAAAAACAGAAGCTAGAAACTCGGCAAAAAATTTTAGAAGGAGCCAAGTATTTTTTAAGTCAAGGTAAGGACTTTACCTTAGAAGAAGTTGCTAGACAAATAGGAATTTCTAGAGCTACTGTTTACCGTTATTTCTCAAACACAGAAATATTATCGAGTGAAGCTGGGTTGGATATTCAAGTTATGAAACCAGAAAGGTTGATAGAAACTTTTAAGACCGATCAGATCGAAATAAAACTTCAAAAGATACAACACTATTTTAATCAACTTACCATTGATAATGAAACTGCTTTTAGAAAATATATCAGTGTGGTCTTAACTTCGGAAGAAGTAAGAAAAAAAAGAGGAGCTAGAAGAATTAAAGCAATCGAATTAGCACTGGAGGAAACATCAATACCTAGAGAAGATAAAGTAAAACTAGCAAACTTTTTAACAGTTCTAATGGGTATAGAACCATTTATTGTCACCAAAGATGTTTGTGGGCTTGATAATGCACAATCTTCAGAACTATTAACGTGGGGTTTGGAGATTTTTTTAAAAGGATATTTTCATCATTAGATTTTTATCTTGGATAAAAAAAACTATAAAATAATTCAATTTAACAGTAGGTGCTCAGTAATCGTATGGAACATTCTAACTATAAGTACTTATTTAGTATTGTTGCTACGAAAAATAAAGTCAAGAGGAGTTTAGTATGATAAAAGTTATTTTTTAGTTAAAATTAAGGTGGAGAAACCCTAAAATTAACTTTAATTTCTTCAAAAGAATAAACTGAAATATGGATTTATAAATTCCGATAAGTTTGTATCTCTCAAAATTTTCAGCCTTTTTTTATGAATATCTTATTTTAAAAGTTTTAAATTATCATATTCATAAATTTATTGATAAAAACCGTTATTTAGATTCATTATAATCAGTAAATATCACAATTGATTGCTTTATTTTTATTAAAAAAGCCTAATTGATGACGATTTTTAAAATCCATTAAAATTTTGTAAATTTACGCTCTTAAAAAATAAAACTATGGCATTATTTGATATCGATATGATAAAAAAGGTGTATAGCCAAATGCCAGAGAGAGTAGACCAAGCTCGTAAAGTTGTTGGAAAACCTCTTACTTTGGCAGAAAAAATACTATACACCCATTTGTGGGACGGAACACCCAACCAAAAGTACGAACGCGGAAAAGATTATGTAGATTTTGCGCCCGACAGAATTGCTTGTCAGGATGCAACAGCACAAATGGCGCTGTTACAGTTTATGCAAGCAGGAAAATCAAAATGTGCGGTGCCCACAACGGTTCATTGCGATCACTTGATTTTGGCGAAGCAAGGAGCAAAGCCCGATTTATTGCATGCCAATCAAGTAAGTAACGAAGTTTTCGATTTCTTAGAGTCTGTTTCTAATAAATATGGTATCGGTTTCTGGAAGCCAGGAGCGGGAATTATTCATCAAGTGGTATTAGAGAATTATGCCTTTCCTGGAGGAATGATGATAGGTACTGATTCGCATACCGTAAATGCCGGTGGTTTAGGAATGGTTGCTGTAGGTGTTGGTGGAGCAGACGCTGTTGATGTAATGGCAGGAATGCCTTGGGAACTTAAATTTCCTAAACTTATTGGAGTAAAACTTACAGGTGAACTTAACGGTTGGACGGCTTCGAAAGATGTAATTCTTAAAGTTGCTGGTATTTTAACCGTAAAAGGAGGAACTGGTGCAATTATCGAATATTTTGGTCCAGGAGCCAAAAATCTGTCATGTACAGGTAAAGGAACGATTTGTAATATGGGAGCAGAAGTGGGGGCAACTACTTCTACCTTTGGTTATGACGACTCGATGGAGCGTTTCTTAAGAGCTACCGGAAGAGCCGAAGTTGCTGACGAAGCCAATAAAATTAGAGAATACTTAACGGGTGATGACGAAGTATACGCAAACCCAGAACAGTATTTTGACGAGGTGATTGAGATTAACCTTTCAGAACTAAGACCTCATTTAAACGGACCATTTACTCCAGATTTAGCGACTCCTATTTCTGAAATGAGTGCTAAAGCGAAAGAAAATGATTGGCCAATTAATGTAGATTGGGGGTTAATCGGTTCTTGTACGAACTCGTCTTACGAAGATTTGACCAGAGCTGCTTCAATTGCCAAACAAGCGGTGGATAAAAAAATCAAATCGAAATCAGATTTTGGTATCAATCCAGGTTCTGAACAGATTCGTTATACCGCAGAAAGAGATGGTATCCTAAAGATTTTTGAAGATTTAGACGCTACTATTTTTACCAATGCTTGCGGACCATGTATTGGTCAGTGGGAAAGAAGTGACCGAAAAGGAGATGAGAAAAACACGATTGTTCACTCGTTTAACCGTAACTTCTCTAAAAGAGCAGATGGTAACCCAAATACCCACGCTTTTGTTGGTTCACCAGAAATGGTAGCAGCAATTGCGATTTCGGGTAGATTAGACTTTGATCCGACAAGAGATAAACTCATCAACGAAGATGGAGAAGAAGTTATGTTGGAAGAGCCTAAAGGTATCGAGTTACCGACCAACGGATTTGATGTAGAAGATCCGGGTTATATTGCGCCAAGAGAAGACGGAAGCGGAGTAGAGGTAAAAGTTTCGCCAACGAGCGAAAGATTACAACTGCTAGAGCCTTTCAAACCTTGGGACGGTCAGAACCTTATGGGAGCAAAATTATTAATCAAAGCGCACGGAAAATGTACGACAGATCACATTTCTATGGCTGGACCTTGGTTGCGTTTTAGAGGACATTTAGACAATATTTCAAACAACTGTTTGATTGGTGCGGTAAACGCTTTTAACATGAAAACGAACTTCGTTAAAAACCAGTTGACTGGAGAATACGGTGGAGTTCCTGATGTGCAAAGAGCCTATAAAGCAGCAGACATTCCTACGGTAGTAGTGGGTGATCACAATTACGGTGAAGGTTCTTCTAGAGAACACGCCGCGATGGAACCTAGACACTTAGGAGTAAGAGTAGTGCTCGTAAAATCGTTTGCACGTATTCACGAAACCAACTTGAAAAAACAAGGTATGTTAGGAATTACGTTTGCCAACGAAAACGATTATGACCTTATTCAGGAAGATGACACGTTCAATTTTATCGATTTAGAAAACTTTGCATCAGATCAACCATTAACGATAGAAATCGTTCATAAAGATGGAAGTAAAGACGTAATCAAAGCCAATCATACCTATAACGATAGTCAAATAGAGTGGTATAAAGAAGGTTCTGCGTTGAACTTAATCAAAAAGCAAAACGCTTAATCAATTCTTTTTAAATAAAAAAATCCGCTTTCGAGCGGATTTTTTGCTTTTAGGTTAAAAAAATTTTCTTTTTAAAACCCTGAAAAAACTAACCAAAAACTGAGGGTGATAAAGCGAACGGATAATTTTTATGTCTTGTGCAAGTGAAGATGCTTCATCTAAAAATTGAAATCCGTTTTGGATAGGATTACTATAAAATTTGGTAAATAACTGTTCGCCTAAATCATTATTATGGTAAAGTACATCAAGAAATATGTCGTCGTAAAATTGGTACTTTTTCATATATAAATTTCTGGTTGTCATATTTCCTTTTTTGATATTTTCTATAAGTGTTTTAACTTTCTTCTGTGAGTTTTTAAAAGCATAACCACTGCTCGCTTTTACCCAACCGCCAGCGGTTCCTATTTTGGTGATTTTTGATGTGTGGTAATCTTGAAACGGAAATGCACTCATTGGGATTTCACCGTATTCTTCTTCTAAAATGTCGTATTCGCTTAGCTGTAACTCCTTAGAAATATAGCTTTTTAAATGATTTTCATAAATTGAATTTTCAACGGTATGTGGAGAGAAAAAAGTAAATTCAATCAAGGCTTTATTGGCAGAAAAAGGTAAAACATAGATAAAACTAGTAGTGTTTTTATATTTGTAGCGATAATCCATCATGGTAAAATTGCTATCATCAAAAACAGGTTGTTTACTTTCAATCATCCAACCTTTAAAATGTTGGATGAGTAAAATATAGTTATGTTTTTGAAAAAAAGCTTTTGGAATACGACTATCGAAAACATGTTTTGCATGATACAGACCGTTTTTACCCATGACTTCCACTAGAGTGTCACTTTCGCGAACTTCTTCTATAAAATCTTCTATAATTTGAATATTGTCTTGTTCAGAAATTCTATTCTTACAGTAATTGTAAAAATCTACCGCTTTGATGGTTTTGTATTGATAATCCTGTAAAGGTATTTCCAGTTTTTTTTCGGAAGAAATAAATTGTGTTTTACCCCAAGTTTTAGAAACAATTGCTTCAAACTTCGAAGGATGTTTTTCCCAGAAACTCCACGTACGGTCGTTTTTGTTTTTTTTATCGAAGTCGATGAGCGCAATTTTATAATTTGCAAAGTAATGATCTTCCGCAAAAGCGAGAGCTAATTGGAGTCCCGCAAGACCAGAACCTATAATGATATAATCAAAATTGGTGTTGCTCACACAAGTTTATTTTTTAAAATATTTAAAAGGAACGAACAGCATCCCGAAATTTTCACCATCTTCTTTTCCTAAGTGTTTATGGTGTATTTTATGAGCCCTCCTGATGCCTTTGGCGTACCAATTATTAGCATTTCTAAAAAGCTTAAAACGCTGGTGAATAAAAATATCATGGACGGTAAAGTAAGCGATTCCATAGGCGAGAATGCCTAAACCAATAGGCAGGGTATACCAAACGTCTTCATATTTCCATAGTAGAAAGCAACCAATGCTTACCAAGGCATAAAACACAAAAAAGAGATCATTGCGTTCCCACCAACTGCTGTGGTCTTTTTGGTGGTGGTCTTTATGTATTTTCCATAAAAAACCATGCATGACATACTTATGTGTAAACCACGCCATAAATTCCATCAAACAGAAAGTGGTTAAAAATATAAGGATCCAAAAAAATATCTGCATCTTAATAGTGATTTAGTTTATAACCAACATAAGTTTTTGCTAAGATAGCCGCTTTTTGATAATTAGGAACGCTAATTCGAGTATTCATAAGTTGGCAGGCAGAAGTTTTCTTTAGCTTCTGAAGCAATTTTCTATAATAAAAATAAGCGGTAAAAACCCCTAGTCGAGCTTCGTTAGGTAGTTTTTTTATTCCGTGATAAGCGATGGCAAAATCCTCTTCAATTTCTTGGATGATTTTATTTTTGATGGTTTCATCCATTTTTTCATATGAAGCTCCCGGAAAATAAGTACGGTCTAACTCTTGATAATCGGCTTTGATGTCCCGCAAAAAATTGACTTTCTGAAATGCTGAGCCTAATTTCATGGCTTCGTACTTTAAGTCATCATACTTTTGTTTGTCTCCTTTTACAAAAACCATCAAACACATAAGCCCAACAACATCTGCACTTCCGTAGATGTACTCTTGGTATTCTTCTACTGAATTATAGACGCTTTTATGTAAATCTGCACGCATACTTTTTAGAAAATCACGGTACAACTCTTCGGGAATTTTGTATTTGTGCACCGTCATCTGAAAAGAATTAAGAACCGGGTTTAAACTTATTTTTTCTTCAATAGCTTCATATAGATCTGTTTCAAATTTATTGAAAAGCCTCTCTTTTTCATATGCATGAAAGGTGTCTACAATCTCATCGGCAAAACGTACAAACCCGTATATGTTGTGGATATCCTGCCGAATGCTGGCACCTAATAGCTTGGTAGCAATAGAAAACGAAGTGCTATAATTTTGGGTTACTTCAAAGCTGCATTTTTGCGATACGGTATCGAATATTTCTTTCATGCTACGTGGTTTTTAGTGATTAGATCGGCAACGAGTTTTCCAGAAATTAAGGCTGGCGGAACTCCAGGTCCAGGAACTGTAAGTTGCCCTGTAAAATATAGATTGCGAAGTTTTTTACTCTTTAGTTTGGGGCGTAAAAAAGCGGTTTGTAGTAAGGTGTTAGCAAGGCCATAGGCATTACCTTTATAGGAGTTGTAATCTTTTTTAAAATCCTTAAGACAATAACTTTCTTTGAATAAAATGTGTTTTTTGATGTTTTGTTGAGTGATTCTTTCTAGCCGAGAAACAATTTCATCAAAATATCTATTTCTAATTTCTTCGTTATCTTCTATATCAATAGCCAACGGAATTAGAAAAACGCCTGCTTCGTTACCTTCTGGAGCAACGCTGCTATCGGTTACCGAAGGGAAACTAGCGTAAAACAAAGGTTCTTTAGGCCATTTTTTGTCATCGTATATTGTTTCTATATGATTTTGAAAATCGGTGTCAAAAAATAAAGTATGGTGATTAACATTTCTTAGTTTCTTATCAAAACCTACATAAAAAAGTAGAGCAGAAGGAGCAAAAGTTCTTTTGTTCCAATAGCCTTCAGAATATTGACGGAATTTTTGAGGTAATAGGGTTTCGGTATAGTGGTAATCGGCTCCGCTTAAAATAATATCAGCTTTATGAATTTGAGTTTGGGTGTTAATTCCTATTGCTTTTTTATTTTCGGTGATGATTTGTTCTACTTTTTCATTAAAATAAAATTTCACACCTAGTTCTTGTGCTAGTTGGTGCAGGCCTTGAGCTACTTCAAACATTCCGCCTTTGACATACCAAGTACCAAGCCCAAAATCAGCAAAATTCATAAAACTGTAAAAAGCAGGAGTTTTTGAGGGTTTTGCCCCTAAAAATAAGACGGGAAATTCTAAAATCTGTATCAGCTTAGGGTTGTTAAACTTTTTCCTAATGGCTGTAGAAATATCCGTAAAGAATAAGTTTAAATTGGTAAGTGTTTCTAAGGTGATTAATTCGAGTGGAGAAATACCGGGTTTTAGTACTAATTTATTGATTGAAATGTCGTAGTTCTTTTCCGCTTTAGCGATAAAATCTTCTAAAATTTTACCGCTTCCTTTTTCAATACTTTCAAATGTTAGCTTGATTTTTTCAAGACTGTCGCCAATGGTAATGCTGTCATTTTCTCCAAAATATACTTGATAAGCAGGGTTGAGCTTTTCTAATTGGTAATAATCTTTTGGGCTTTTATTGAAATCTGCAAAAAACTTTTCGAAAACATCGGGCATCCAATACCAAGTTGGTCCCATATCAAATTTAAAACCTTCTTTTATAAGCTGTTGTGCGCGACCGCCAGCATGGTTGTTTTTTTCAATAACTTTTACTTCATACCCGTATTTTGCTAGATAACAAGCAGCCGAAAGTGATGAAAACCCAGCACCGATAATAATTACTTTTTTGTTCATGAGATCTGCTGGATAAATTGGTTGATATTTTCAAAAATTTTGATTCCGTATGGTAGTTTCTTTTTATTCAACTTTTGAGTTTGGTTGCCTAAAAGCCAATACTCATGTTGATAAGGCACACAAATATCGCGACTAAAATCATTTGTATAATCATTTATATCGTCTGGCTTAATGGTTAAATAACTTACAAAACAAAGTTTTTTATCAAGTTTTTTTAAGGTAATCAGGTTTTCTTTAGGAATACTATGTCCTAAAAAAATAGTTTTATAGCCGTTGTTTAATAATTCATAGTTAAGGTATAATAGACCTAAATCATGAATCTCTTCTTCAGGAAGAAAAAGTACAAAAGTTTTTGAATTATTTTGAAGGTTTATAACCGAATTTTTTTCTATTTCTAAATAGAGTTTTTGTCTAATAAGATGAGATAGAAAATGTTCTTGCGCGGGATTAATCACTTTTGTTTGCCAAAGCAGCCCTGTCTGATGTAATAAAGGTAAAAAAATATCTAAAAAAATAGTTCTAAACGATTTTTTTGATTTCAAATCTTGGTAGATAGATGTAAACAGAGTTTCATCATAATTAATCATCGCCACCTTCAATTGCTTTATGGCTTCTTCCTCTACTTGTTGATGGGTGAATTTTTGATGGATTAAATTTTTTATATCATTGGTCGATAAAGTAGAGATGTATGAGATCTTATAACCGTGCTTATTAAGCAAAGCAACATTTAATAAACGTTGTAAAGCAATATTGTCATAGATACGTATGTTGGTGTCTGTTCTGGTAGGAGAAAGAATATTGTAGCGCTTTTCCCATATTCTTATGGTATGTGCTTTGATGCCACTAAGCAATTCTAACTCTTTAATGCCAAAATGTTGTTTGATATTAGCCATTTATTTACCTACGTATTGACCAAATATATTAATTAATTTTAAAAGTGTTTAATGTATATTCAAAAAAGTTAAACAAAATTAATTTGTAGCTAAAATGTGTATATCCTAATTGGTTTTTTTTAGCGAAAAGCATAAATATTGTAACTGAAGAGTTACAATAAAGCCAAAGTAAAAATAATTAATGGATTTTTCTAAAAAGAAGTGCCCAAGATGGGAGTCGAACCCATACGCCCTAACGGACACATGGCCCTCAACCATGCCTGTCTACCAGTTCCAGCACCTGGGCAAAAGGAAGTGATCTGGCTGGGGCTCGAACCCAGGACCCTCTCCTTAAAAGGGAGATGCTCTACCAACTGAGCTACCAGATCGTGGTATTTTTTCAATAAAAAAGTGATCTGGCTGGGGCTCGAACCCAGGACCCTCTCCTTAAAAGGGAGATGCTCTACCAACTGAGCTACCAGATCTTTTCAATAAAAAACATTCTTGCTCGAATGCGGGTGCAAATATAAAACCTTTTGTTTATTTATCAAGTAAATAAAACAACTATTTTTGACATATTTCTAAATTGTTAATTTTGAGTATGAAAAAAAATAAAAATATCATTTTGTGCGGTTATATGGCTAGCGGAAAATCTACCGTTGGAAAGGTGTTAGCCGATAAATTACATTTAAAATATATCGATTTAGATAAAGAAATTGAAAGAAAAATACAGCTGCCAATTCCTGAAATATTTGAAGAAATGGGTGAGATTTTCTTTCGAAAAAAAGAGAGTGAAGTTTTAAAAGAAATCTTACAAGAAAAAGATAAGGTTATTTCACTTGGTGGTGGGACTCCAGTTTATGGAAATAACCTCGGTTTGATAAAATCTGACAGGGAAAATATTTTAGTTTACCTGAAAGTAAATCTTGAAATCTTGACTGGTAGATTGTGGAATGAAAAAAATAAACGTCCTCTTTTAAGCTTTCTAAATCATCGAGAGGATTTAGAAGAATACATTCGCAAACATATGTTTGAACGAAATTTTTATTACCTACAAAGTAATTTGATTATCGAAACAAATTCTTTATTGCCAGAAGAAATTGCCGATGAAATCATCAAAAATCTAAAATAACTCTCCCTTAGAGTTTTTTCCGAAATTCACTTTTACGGTTTCACTTAAAGAAGTAGAAAGTGAGATGCCTTTATAATCTACTTTTACCGGGTAATTTTTATGGTTTCGATCAACCAAAACTGCGGTTTGGAGTTTTTTAATAGGAACCTCTAAAAAATGTTTGATGCCATAAATTAGGGTAGAACCTGTATTGAGAACATCATCAATCACAATAACAGATTTGTTTTGGTATTCTTCAGAAGTCAGACTGGTAGAAATTTTACTCAAGGGGGTTTTCTTGTCGATTTTTACCTTACAAAGTTTTGCTTTTAACGGACTTACCTCTTCTAATAGTAGAGCTATTTTTTCAGCAAAGAGATAACCTTTGTTTTCGATTCCGGCAAGAATTACTTCTTTTTCGCTGGTATTGTTTTCGTAAATCTGAAAAGCAATTCTTCTTGTTTTCTGAACAATCTGCTCGTTGGTAAGAATGATATTTTTTTTTGTCATTTCAATCGTTTTTATTTTCTGGGTCAAACCAATCGTCGAGTTCTCTACGGTCTTTTTTGGTAGGTCTTCCTACACCTTTTTTTCGGTAATAATCTTTAGAGTATTTCAGTAGATCGAGTTTTTCTAAATTTTCTTTAGGGGTGATATCGTTTATATAAATATTAACCAATTTTGCTCCAACTCGAGATTCAGGTATGTCTAGCACTTGTATTTTATAATCGATTTGGTTTTTTCTGATCTCAATTTCATCACTCGGGTAAACTTCTCTTGATGGTTTTACCGTTTCGCTTGCAATCTTAACTTGACCTTTTCTGCAGGCTTCAGTAGCAATACTTCTTGTTTTATAATACCGTACGCACCATAAAAATTTATCAACTCGCATAATAAATCAGGATAAAATACATTATAGATACAAAAATAGAAGAAAATTGTATCTTGCAGCCCAAATAAAAAGAAATGATGAAATATAAATTTATAGCCTTATTATTAATTGCTTTTTTAGTTTCTTGTGAAGATGATGATGATATTAGTAGTGGAGGTGTTGTTTTAAGAGATAGAGCAGAAGTTGCTGTAGAAAACCAAGGACAAATAGAAGAGTATTTAAAAACACATTTTTACAGATTGGAGGATAATGAAGTAAACCCAAACTATAAAAAAATTGTTTTTGATACCATCGCAGGTGTAAATAGTAATGAAACACCTGTATTTGATTCAGGGTTTTTAAAATCTAAAGAAGTCGTAGATGGTGATGTTACATATAAACTTTACTTTTTACAGTTAAGAAAAGGAGCTGATTCTTTTCAGCCTACTTTCGCAGATGATGTGATTTTAACTTATAGGGGAGAAACCTTACAAAAAGAAGTTTTCGACCAAGGTATAAACTTTGTTAAATTTAGATTGGCAAATATCGGTGATGGTAATAGTATTATAAAGGGGTTTGTTGAAGGAATCATTGAATTTAAAGGAGCAACAGGATTTGTTTCTAATCCTGACGGAACGGTTAGCTTTAATGATGACTTTGGGTACGGAGCAGTTTTTATTCCATCAGGATTAGCTTACTTTGCAGCTCCACCATCAGGGACACAAATAGAACAATATAAACCTATTATTTTTACTTTTCAAATGTATAAAGGGCTGCAAACAGATCATGATGATGATGGGATACCATCTCATATAGAAGATTTAAATAATAATAAGTTGCTTATAGATGACAACACAGATACAGATGGTGAGCCAACCACTGCAAAATTGCCAAATTTCGCAGACAGTGATGATGACGGTGACGGTATTCCTACCAAAGATGAAATTGAAGTAAATGATGCAAATGAAGATGGTGTGATTACGCTAGACGAAATCAACTTTATAGACTCTAACAACGACGGAACTCCAGATTATCTAGATCCAACGATTTAAAAATTCCGAAAATAAAAAGCAAATCCATTCGTTTAAATTTTAAATAAATCTTTTGCGTATATGCAAAAAATAGGTCGATTGCTTTTTGCTATGTTGTTTAGCTATACTTCTTATGCACAAATAGGAGGGCAATCGACTTATCAGTTTCTTAACTTAACTGCATCACCACGACAAGCGGCTCTTGGTGGAAAAAACATTACGACCTACGATTACGATCCAACGGGAGCTATATATAACCCGGCTTTAATCAATCCAGAGATGGATAATCAGCTTTCGCTGAACTATGTCAACTACCTGGCAGATGTCAATTACGGAACCGCTTCTTATGCTTATCTTATCGATAGAAGAACACAGGTTTTGCATACGGGTATTACTTATATTAATTACGGGACCTTTGATGGTTATACCGAACTCGGTGATCCTACAGGTGAATTTACTGGAGGTGAAGCGGCACTTTCTTTTGGTTATGCCTACAACATTCCTTTTTCAGACTTTTATGTAGGAGCCAATCTTAAACTCATTAGTTCTAAACTTGAACA
Source organism: Mesonia sp. K7 (assembly GCF_003233725.1). Lineage (GTDB taxonomy): Bacteria > Bacteroidota > Bacteroidia > Flavobacteriales > Flavobacteriaceae > Mesonia. The sequence goes on along the minus strand of NZ_QKQV01000008.1, from coordinate 22,841 downwards.
ATATTCTTCTTTTGGAGGTGCGGTAGATTTAGGCTTGACGTATGTTTATGAAGATTGGGACTTGGTTGTTGCTGGAGCGGTTAGAAATCTAGGCTCTCAGTTTACACCTTATAATGATCTTTACGAAAAAATTCCAACCGAAGTAATTCTCGGAATTTCTCAACAAGCAGATAACGTGCCGATTCGTTGGCACCTCACACTCGAAAATCTACAGGAGTGGAATATCGCTTTTAGAAACACCAATCGTGACGAAACTGACCTTAGCGGAAATGTACAAGCCGATGATCCAGGTTTTTTTAATAATGTATTGCGACATACCATTATTGGTGCAGAATTATTTCCTGAAAGTGGTTTTAACATCAGATTGGGTTATAATTTTAGAAAAAGCGAAGAGTTACGAATTGTCGATCAGCGATCTTTTGCAGGTCTTAGCGGTGGAATTTCCATTAAATTTAATAAAGTGCGATTAAGCTACACGTACGCACGTTACAGTAGTGCAGCAAACTCGAGTTTTTTTGGAGTAAATATTAACCTTCAATAACAATCTTATTCAAAATGTGTAGTTTTGTGTAAAACACCATCTCTTGAAAAAAATCATCATTGCCATCGACGGATTTTCCTCCACTGGTAAGAGTACCGTTGCCAAACAACTTGCCAAAGCATTACATTATGTCTATATTGATACGGGAGCGATGTATCGAGCGGTTACTTTGTTTGCTTTGCGCGAAAATTTAATCGGGGAAAATTTTTTACACCAGGAAAAATTAGAACAGCGTTTACACGAAATAGAAATCCGCTTTAAGCGAAATCCCGAAAAAGGTTTTGCCGAAGTTTATTTAAATGGTGAAAATGTAGAGGACGAAATCAGAACTTTAGAAGTTTCTAATTATGTGAGTCCGATTGCGGCAATTTCTGCAGTTAGAAAAATACTGGTAGACCAACAACGGCAAATGGGCAAGGAAAAAGGTGTTGTCATGGATGGCCGTGATATTGGAACTGTGGTTTTTCCCGAAGCCGAACTCAAATTGTACATGACGGCTTCTGCAGAAAAAAGGGCACATAGAAGGTATGAAGAATTGCTCGAGCGAGGTGAAGAGGTAAGTTACGATGAAGTGTTGGATAATGTCGTGATGCGAGACCAGATAGACAGTTCGCGTAAAGATTCACCTCTTCGCAAAGCCGATGATGCTATTGAGATTGACAACAGTAGTTTGACTTTAGACGAACAGTTTGAAAAAATAATCGCTTTAGCGGAAGAAAAGATAAAAGAAGAAAATGAGTAAAAAACTAACCTCAGCACAACAAACCGAAATGTTAGCAATTCTCAAAACCCGTTTTGAGGAGAATATGTCTCGTCACGACAATATAACTTGGCAAAAAGTAGAAGCAAAACTCCAACTTGCTCCAGAAAAATTGTGGTCACTTTTCGAAATGGAAAAAACAGGAGGCGAGCCTGATGTGGTGGGTTATGATGAAAAAACCAAAGAGTATATCTTTTTCGATTGTGTAAAAGAAAGTCCGAAAGAGAGGAGAAGTCTTTGCTATGATCAAGAGGCTTTAGAATCTAGAAAGAAATTTAAGCCAAAAGATAGTGCTCTAAATTATGCACAGCAAAGGGGTTTAGAAATACTTACCGAAGAACAATATCACGAACTGCAAAAGTTGGGCAAATTTGACACCAAAACCTCAAGTTGGCTCGCGACTCCTGAAGAAGTGAGAAAATTAGGTGGAGCTATTTTTGGTGATTTTCGTTTTGGGCGAACGTTTATTTACCATAACGGAGCTGAGTCTTATTACGCTGCACGCGGATTTAGAGCTTGTTTGAAAGTTTAATATTTCTTAATAACTTCTCTAAATTAACTGTATTCTTATTTCCTTCATAAATATTTGAAAATCAAAAAATAAGTTGTAATTTTGCACTCCTTTTTACAGCGAATCGGAAGAGAAAAGGGCAATTTATATTTTAACGCTTCTATATTTTAGTTGTTAAATCTTCCGTAAGAATATAGAATACAAATATTTATATCAGCTATGGCTGAAGAAAAAAACACACAAGAGGTTGAAGTGCAGGAGGTTGCTGGAATGGCAAACGATTCTCAACCTGCTGTTTCTGAACAACAGCAAAATCCAGAAAAATTCTTAAAAGAATTCAATTGGCACAATTACGAAGAAGGTATCGACCCAATTGATGGAGACAAATTAGAAGAATTTGTAAAACTTGTTGAAGACAATTTCGTAGACACTTTAGATGACGAAGTAGTAGAAGGAGAGGTAATCAATATTACTGATCGTGATGCTATTATCGATATCAACGCAAAAAGTGAAGGGGTAATCTCTTTAAACGAGTTCCGTTACAACCCAGACTTAAAAGTTGGTGACAAAGTAGAAGTATTGATCGACCAGCGTGAAGATGCAGAAGGTCAGTTGGTATTATCTCACCGTAAAGCTAGAGTAATCAAAGCTTGGGATAGAGTAAATAAGGCACACGACGAAGGTACGATCGTAAACGGTTTTGTGAAATGCCGTACTAAAGGTGGTATGATTGTAGACGTTTTTGGTATCGAAGCTTTCTTACCAGGTTCACAAATTGATGTGAAGCCAATTAGAGATTACGATGCTTACGTCAACAAAACTATGGAATTTAAAGTGGTGAAAATCAACCACGAATTCAAAAACGTTGTGGTTTCGCACAAAGCGCTTATCGAAGCAGATATCGAAGAGCAGAAAAAAGAGATTATTGGTCAGTTAGAAAAAGGTCAAGTATTAGAAGGTGTGGTGAAAAACATCACTTCTTACGGTGTATTTGTTGACCTTGGTGGTGTTGATGGATTAATTCACATTACCGATCTTTCTTGGTCAAGAATCAATCATCCGAACGAAATCGTAGAATTAGACCAAAAATTAAACGTGGTTATCTTAGATTTTGATGAAGATAAAACAAGAATCCAATTAGGTCTTAAGCAGTTAAGCAAGCATCCTTGGGAAGCTTTAGAAGAAAACTTATCTGTTGGTGATAAAGTAAAAGGTAAAGTAGTTGTGATTGCAGATTACGGTGCATTTATCGAAGTTGCTGATGGAGTAGAAGGTTTGATTCACGTTTCTGAAATGTCTTGGTCTACTCACCTACGTTCGGCTCAGGATTTCGTAAACGTTGGTGACGAAGTAGAAGCACAAATCTTAACTTTAGATAGAGATGAGCGTAAAATGTCTTTAGGTATCAAGCAATTAACGCCAGATCCTTGGACAGATATTACTTCAAAATATCCAGTTGGCTCACGTCACACAGGAGTTGTACGTAACTTTACCAACTTTGGTGTATTTGTAGAATTAGAAGAAGGTATCGATGGTTTGATTTATATCTCTGACCTTTCTTGGACAAAGAAAATCAAGCATCCATCAGAATTCTGTAATGTTGGTGATAAACTAGACGTAGTCGTTCTTGAACTTGATGTTGAAGGTCGTAAACTAAGTTTAGGTCACAAACAAACAGAAGATAACCCTTGGGATAAATACGAAACTGAATTTGCTGTAGGTACGAAGCATACCGCTACAATCGATGAGATGGTAGACAAAGGTGCAACGATAGAATTTAACGAAGATATCACTGCATTTGTTCCTACACGTCATTTAGAAAAAGAAGACGGTAGCAAGTTAGGAAAAGGTGAAGAGGCAGAATTTGTAATCATTGAGTTCAATAAAGAATTCAAGAGAGTAGTTGCTTCTCATATGTCTATCCATAAAGAAGAAGAAGCGAAGATTGTAAAGCAAGCAGCTAAAAAATCACAAGAAGAGAACAAGCCAACTCTTGGTGATGCTAACGCAGATTTACAAGCTTTAAAAGACAGAATGGAAGGAAAAGAATAATCACTTTCCTGTCTTTTGATATATTAAAACCCTAGATTTTCTAGGGTTTTTTTATTTATATAAATTTAAAAAAATAGGATGATAAAAGTGGTTATATTGATATCTCTTTCTTTGCTACTGCAAACTCAGCAATAATCTCTTCTACAATTTTAGCAGCGGGTTTAATCTCGTGAATCAATCCACTTATTTGCCCGATTTCGAGTTCTCCTTCTTCTAAATCGCCTTCAAACATACCACGTTTAGCACGTGCTCTGCCGAGTAGTTCGATAAGCTGTTCTTTGGTAGGATTGGTTTTATACAATTCTTCTACCGCTTGGTAGAATTTATTTTTAATCAATCGGACGGGAGCTAATTCTTTTAAGGTCAGTTTGGTATCACCTTCTTTGGCTTTTACTACTTCTTCTTTAAATTTTTGGTGCGAAGAAGCTTCGTCGCTTGCTACAAATCGACTACCAATTTGTACGCCATCAGCTCCTAAAACCATAGCAGCGAGCATCCCGTGACCAGTAGCAATTCCTCCTGCAGCAATTAGTGGCACAGAAAGTTGTTCTTTTACCATCGGAATTAAAGTAAAAGTGGTGGTTTCCTCTCGACCATTATGTCCTCCTGCTTCAAAACCTTCGGCCACGACGGCATCAACACCAGCACTTTCTGCTTTTAAAGCAAATTTTACGCTGCTTACCACATGCACAACTGTTATTCCATTTGCTTTAAGTTTTGACGTGTAAGTTGCTGGGTTTCCTGCGGAAGTAAAAACAATTTTTACGCCTTCTTTGATAATGATGTCTATAATTTGATCGATATCTGGATAAAGCATCGGCACATTAACGCCAAAAGGTTTGTCAGTAGCAGCTTGGCATTTTTGAATGTGTTCTCGTAAAACTTCAGGATACATCGACCCTGCACCAATAATTCCGAGTCCACCAGCATTACTTACTGTACTTGCCAATCTCCAACCACTTGCCCAAATCATTCCCGCTTGGATTATAGGGTATTTAATATCAAATAATTGTACAATTCTATTGTTTTTAAACATGCTTTGTATTTTATGAAATTACTCCGGAACCTAGTAATTCGTCATCTTGATACCAAGCGACAAACTGTCCTTCGGTGATGGCTGATTGTGGATTTTCGAAAATCACATACATACCATTTTCGGTTTGGTGCAAAGTAGCTTTTTCTAGGGGTTGTCGGTATCTAATTCTTGCTTTTACCTCAAAAGAATCGCCTGAATTGAGTTTTAAATCTTCACGTAACCAATGGATTTCGTGAGGCTTTACAAAAAGACCTTTACGGTATAAACCAGGATGTTGTTTACCTTCACCTACATAAATCACATTGTCCTCAACATCGGTTTCGATCACAAAAAGAGGCTCTTTAAAACCGCCAACACCTAAACCTTTACGTTGTCCTTTGGTAAAAAAATGAGCACCGTTATGTTGTCCCACAACTTTGCCTTCACTTTTATGGTAGACAAATTTTTCTGAAAGTTGTTGGTAGTCACTTTTGTGAGTTTCCGCGAAAGCGTACTTTTCATCATTTTCAGAAATGACCACAATATCACCTGATTTTGGCTTGAGCTGCTGTTGAAGGAAATCTGGCAGTCTCACTTTACCAATAAAACAAAGTCCTTGTGAATCTTTCTTCTCGGCAGTGATTAGGTTTTGTTCGGAAGCAATTTTTCGTACTTCGCTTTTTTGTAATTCACCAATAGGAAACAAAGCCTTCGCTAATTGCTCTTGTGAAAGCTGACACAAAAAATAGGATTGGTCTTTATTTTTGTCTTTTCCAGCGAGAAGCTGATGCGTTTCTGTACCGTTTTTCACGAAAGTGTTTTTGCGGCAATAATGACCTGTAGCGACATAATCTGCTCCTAAAGATAGGGCGATTTTCATAAAAGTATCAAACTTGATTTCGCGGTTGCACAACACGTCTGGATTTGGTGTTCTACCATTTTCATATTCGTTGAACATATAGTCAACAATGCGTTCTTTATATTCTTTGCTTAGATCGATCGTCTGGAAAGGAATGTTGAGTTTTTGTGCCACCAACATCGCGTCGTTACTATCTTCTAGCCAAGGACATTCGTCGCTAATGGTAACCGAGTCGTCGTGCCAATTTTTCATAAAAAGCCCAATAACGTCATAGCCTTGCTCTTTGAGCAAATAGGCTGCAACGCTAGAATCTACGCCACCACTTAAGCCAACAACTACTCTTTTGTTCTTCAAGTTTTAGAAATTTTAAAATGCAAAAATACGAAATATTTTAGGGTTTTGCCTTAGGTGTAGGAATTGGTTTTGGGTGAAGTTCTTCCTCGACGAGTTCACCATTTTCGTAGATTTTCCAAATACCATCTTTAAGACCGTTTTTGTAGTTTCCCTCGGTAAGTAAATTGCCTTCACTGTCGTAGAAAGAAGCGTGACCTTCTACTTTTCCATCGACATAGGCATATTTTTGAATAATAGTCTTGTTATCACCATAAATTAAGGTTTGGCCGTGAAGTACTCCGTTTTTATAATGCTGGCTCATTGCTACATTTCCGTTTGGGAAATAGGTGATTTTTTCACCATGGAGTTTATCATTTTTATAAGTTTCGATAAGCATTAACTGTGTTCCATTTTTATGAAATATTTCCCATTTTCCTTCTCTTTTTTTGTCAACCATATGTCCTTTGCTCACCACTTTACCAGCTTTGTTGTAAAAGGTTACTAGCACTTTATTACTACCTTTGGTATATTCTTTAGTAGCAACTGGCTGCTTCCCGCTTTTGGGTTCATAAAACTTGAAAACACCAATTTCTTGACCGTGCTCAAAAGTACCCTCGTAACGTACTTGCTTTGGTTCTTCTTCTTCAAAATACTTTATCCATTTTCCATTTTTTTTACCATTAGCATCGTGTTGGTTGACACCGTTCTGACTGTAACCAAAAATGCTAACCAATACAATAAAAATGCTAAATATTGTGTTTTTATTGATAACCATAAAAAGTGGTTTTTGTATATTGCTCATATCAAATTTTAATCTAAAAACTTTAAATGAAAAATTTTATTTCATTCGTTGCAAAAATATTGCCAATTCTTTTTATTTTCTTTTTTGTCACCTCCTGTGTTGATGATGACGATAACGGTAATGTGATTGAAGGTAATAATTCGATTACCGATTTTGTACAAAAAAATGAAAATTACTCGATAATCGCAAGTGCTATAGAAAGAGCAGAATACAGTTCTCGTTTAGACGGAAATTCGGGCTCGTATACTTTTTTTGCGCCAGATAACGATGCAATGAATGTTTATTTACAAGAAAATAGCTTGGCTTCGGTAAATGATATCCCTGTAGAAAATTTACAACAGCTTATCGATTATCACTTGTTGCCGAATATTGTTTTTGAAGAAAACTTCAATACGGGTTACCTAAAAAGTTATGCAGAAGCTGCTGTAAACGATTCGTTGAGTTATACGATGGATATGTATGTTTTTAACGATACTGAACTTACTTTTAACGCAACAACCAGAATTCTTACACCAGATATTGAGGCCGATAACGGACTGATACACCAAATAGATCGTGTGATGGAATTGCCAACAATGGCATCGATGTTACAGATAAGTGCAGAAACAGAGCCCTTTTATCAAGAATTAGCGAATGCAAACCTCACGACAGAATTGAATGAAAAAGAATGGCAAACCTTGTTTGTAGCACAAAAAGATTCGCTGCAAAACTACCTTTCTTTGCAACAAGGATTTGAAGAAAATATCTTAAAAAATCATTGGTTTGATAAAAATTTACATTCTGAGAAGATTTTGACTGGTTATGAGAAAAACTTAGCACTGTCTAACACTGGTCAAACTTTAGATACTTATTTTAACCGAGATTTGGGCTTTTTTATTAATGGAGAAGTTTCACTTACTTCACAAGATATAGTAACTACTAATGGAATCATTCATATTCTTAATGACGTACTCGAGTTACCAACTTTAGCTACTTTTGTTGTTGCTGACACAGAAATTGAAACTTTAGAAATGGCCTTTAAGCTCGATGGTCAGGCTGCAAATAATTATATGTTGTGGTTAGGAGCTACTGGCCCTTTTTCACAAGAGCCTTACACAGTTTTTGCTCCAGATAATATAGCTTTTGATAATCTAATTTTAGAACTTTTCCCTAATCAAACTGCTACGATAGAAGATGTAGATGATCAAAAAATGACCAATATTCTAAACTATCATTTTATGGAAAATAATGAGTACCGTTACGAAAGTTTACCAGCTACGATTACAAATACTTCGGGAAATATAAGTATTACAAAAGATACAGAGAATATGACCTTTACAGCGACAGACTTTTTAGGAAGACAAGGTGTATCTACAAAAATAAATATTCAGGCAATAAACGGTGTAATGCATAAAATAGATACCGTTTTACTACCTGAATAGATGATTTTTGAATAAGACAAATTATAGATTTTGTTCAACATAGTCATATGGCCCACTATAAGTACCACTTATGGTAACACCACTAACATTAGTAAATGTAAAATCAAGTTCTACATTATTATCAGTAATATTTATCACTTCAAAATCTCCGACCTCTAAATATTTATCTTCATCTATAAAATTAAAAATATACTCTTGAGAAGTGTCTACACTTTGATCAGGGTTTACGGTTATGGTTGTTAATGACCCGCCATAATTTACATAATTTGCAAGTGTGTACATCTGAGCATCTAACTCTGTATCTTCAGTCATTAATATTATTTGTACATTGTTGATAGTTGATGTTGATACTTGTCTTACAGAAGAAAGCGTATAACTTATAAAAGACTCTTCTTCACCCAATGTTTGTTTGGCTATGGTTATTCTAGGAATATCATAACTTTCATTTTCATAAGTTAATGTTCCGTGAAAATCTGTGTTAGGATTTGTATTTGGGTTTTCTGCAACAATATTAGGATCTAAAGGTTCATTTTCACAAGAAGTAGTTAAAACTAAACTTAAAAAAGCAACTAATAATAAGGGCAATTTTTTCATAAAATTTGTTTTTTGATAGGTGCTAATATAATAATTTATTGTTTAAAATTATATATTTCTTAACATTTACATCAAAACTCCGTTGACTGCTTCAATGTTTGGTGGTAAATTGGTTTCGCCGAGCATTTCGCGTAAGTCTATTTCTATTATTCTACATAACGAGAGCATTGGGATATCGTGAGCCATTCCCTGAAAAGGATTTTCTGAATAATCACCAATATGTTCCATTACAATATAAACCCAACCAATTAAAACAGTTAATGGAGCCGATAACCAATAACCCCAATTGCCAAGTTTCATCATTTCGGGAATAATACTATTAAATATTAGCACGAAAATTACATTCATATAAGCATTCAAGCAATATGTCTGTATATAAGTCGTTTTTAATTTTGTATAATTCGGCTTCTGAAACGCTTTTACCCATGTGCATAATGGTAAAAATCATAAAATTTGAATTTTAAAGTGATTTGTAACCTGCAAATCTTTCGTCTATCTGAGGTTTAAACTCGTTATTTCTTTTCACAAAAGTGATAATAAATGGGCATATCGGAATGATTTTTTTGTTCGTAGGTGCGATTTCATCAAACACTTTTCTTGCCATCATAGAGGCGACTCCTTTACCTGAAAGCTCTTCAGGAACTTCTGTGTGTGTTAAAGCAACTTGATTTGGAGTTTCTTTATAATCGATAAAAGCCAAATGCTTATCCACTTTCAATTCAAATCTTTTTTTATCCTCATTTTTGAAGATAGGTATTGCTGCTAAATTTTCCATAAGCATGATTGATTTTACAAAGCTATTTCTCGGTTGAACAGCTTGTTGTATTTTTCTTGAAATTTTTTATTCTCAGGGTTATTTTTTTTAATCAAATCACCTAAGAATTGAATGATTTTAGCTCTTTCGGGTGTTTTTTCTGCTAGCATATCTTTGTAGTTTTCGTCAAAAACCATAAAAGTAGTATTGGTGTATTGGTATTTTTCGGTTCCGCCAGCATAAATAAAATACTTTTTACCGTCTTCAAACAAATTTACGTTTTCCCAAATCAAAATAGGATGGATGTTGTCGCCCACAAAATAAGATCTTCCCCATATTCCGAAATTGTCAAAAAGCACTTTACGTGAATAAAATGACGAAGCAACACAATTAAAACTTACTTCGTAATAGTCTGATTCACCATTAGTATTTTTGAATTTAGTGTAGCTTACACTGGAATAATTGTTTTGATAAACATTACTGCAAGTTTGTTGTTTTGTTGTGGCACAAGCAACGAGTAAAAAAACAAAGAGTAGGAGGGAAATACTTTTTTTCATAGGTTAAAATTACATCAAAAAACCGTTTTCGTCAGAAGTTGGTGGTGGCGTATTTTCTTCGTCCAGCATTTGGCGAAGATCAATTTCTATACCTCGCGAAATATTGGTAATAGGTACATCATTGTACGTTCCTTCAAAAGGATTTTCAGAATAATCACCTATTTTTTCCATCAAGAAGAAAACCCAGATAATGAGTCCGCTCATAAACGGGGCAAACCAAAGTAAACCATCTTGTTTACCGTCCATAATTTCGTTCATTCCAAAAGGAATAAAAATACTGAATATTAAGGTTATCCAAAAGGCAACAGAAGCATATTGCCTCGGAAACGGAAAGTTTTTGATACGTTCTGCCTTGCCTTGATCTTCATAAAAAGATTTAATGAGTTGATGAAGCTCCATATGCCTAAAATCTTCAAAATATCCTTGATCTCTGTATTTCTGTAATTTTTCGGATTGTATTTTTAAAATTTGTGTAGCTTGATTCGTTTTCTTTTTGAGATAATTGACTTCGTTGTTGGATATCAATTCTTTTAACTCACTTTCCATTTTATGGTGAAAGTCTTCAGAAGTCGATGGAGCATAAAGTTTTACTCGGTTTTTTTGATGTTCCCATGTTCGAGGCAATCGAAGTTGGTGTCTTAGGGCAGTCATCCAAGCAATGTGCCTGTAGATCAATTCCTGTTGAATTTCTTTTGTATTTTCACCCTGTACAAATGCCAAAACTGCAGCTCCAAAAGTTCTACTGTTGTTTACGATAGCTCCCCAAATTTTACGGGCTTCCCAAGTTCGCTCGTAAGAGCTATTATTTTTAAAACCCAAATAAAAAGCTACCGCAATTCCAATTACGGTAAGCGGCCCCCAAGGCAGCGATAGTTTTGCCTCCAGAAGTACGGAAAGTGTGCAAATAAGGTAACTATAAATTACGCCAATAATAAATGGCCATTTTGACCAATTGATAACCATCCAGAAGCTATAGCGTCTTTTTATATACATAGATTTTATTTTTTCTTAAAATTGTTCTTTTGAGGTAAGGGAATACGTTCAGTTTCTTCAGGAACCTGAGGAAATTTATTTGCTTCCCAACCTTGCTTAGCTTTTTCGATGAGTTTTTTATCCGAAGAAACAAAATTCCATTCGATAAAACGTTCTTCCGGAAAAGGTTCACCACCAAAAATATAAACGGTCGTATTGGCTTCTATTTCAAAAGTACAGAGTGTAGCATCTTTAGCAATTAAAATTTGTTTTGGCCCGTAAGAATGACCATCGTTTTTGATTTCACCTTCTAAAATATACAAAGCACTTTCACCATATAAATCTTTACCGATTTCGATAGTTGTCTTTGTGTCGCTTTTTATTTCAATAAAATAAAGTTTGCTATTTACAGGTACTGGTGATTTCTTTCCAAAAGCTTCACCTGCAATAAGTTTGTAGCTTACGTCTTTTTCTTTCCAAGACGGGATGTCTTTTGCTTCAATGTGTGTAAAAGAAGGTTCGCATTCTTCAAGAACTTTGGGAAGTGCCACCCAAATTTGTAGTCCGTGTAGTTTTTTTTTGCTTCCGCGGATATTTTCAGGCGTGCGTTCGGTGTGAACCACCCCTTTTCCGGCAGTCATCCAATTGACCGCTCCAGGTTTTATTTCCACGGCAGTGCCTAAACTATCTCGGTGGAAAATAGCACCTTCAAACAAAAAGGTAAGTGTAGAAAGCCCGATATGCGGATGCATAGCGATATCTAAATTTTGATTTTCATTGAGCTCTACTGGCCCCATATGATCGATAAAAATAAAAGGACCCACCATTCTTTTCTGACGAAAGGGTAGGAGTCTACCAACCAGAAAATTACCAATATTGGCAGCTCGTTCTTCAATAATTAGTTGAGTGTTCGACATATATTAATCAGAGAAATTTAGTTTATCAAGCATCTCATCGGCAATGTCATCAGAATAGATTCCGTAAGAATTGACCATTGTTCCTTTAATATTGAATTTATCTGATGAAATAGCGTATAAAATAGAGGAACCTTCTGGGCTGGAAGTATCGTCTTCAAACCTAAATGTTTTATCGATTTCAAATTCGTTATGAAAAATCTTATATTTTCCTTTACTGCATTCCAGACAGTTTTCTTTGAGGTTAAAATCTTCGGTATAGCCTTGTTTTTTTAAGCCTTGTAATGCTTCAACGAGATTGTCGTATGATTTCATAATAAAAAAATTAAAAAGGTTGTGGAGAATATTCTCTACAACCTTAAAGTTAAACATTTTCAGTAAAAACTATGAACTAAACTCGTTAAAACTATTTTAAATCATAGCGATCTGCATTCATTACTTTTGTCCAAGCCTTTACAAAATCTTTGATAAATTTTTCTTTATTGTCATCTTGTGCATAAAATTCGGCATAAGAACGCAAAATAGAGTTAGAACCAAAAACCAAATCTACACGTGAGGCAGTCCATTTCTCCGTTCCTTTTTCACGAAAAATAATCGTATAATTTTTGTTGTCGGTGGGTTTCCACTGGTTACTCATGTCGGTGATATTCACAAAAAAATCGTTGGTTAAAACACCTACGTTATCGGTAAAAACACCTTGTTTGGAATTACCATAGTTAGTTCCGAGAACTCTCATTCCGCCTATGAGCACAGTCATTTCGGGAGCAGTAAGACCCATTAGTTGAGTTCTGTCTAGGAGTAATTCTTCTGCGTTAACTGTATAGTCTTGCTTTAAATAGTTTCTAAAACCGTCATGAATAGGCTCTAAGTCATTAAAAGAATCGATATCGGTATCTTCTTGCGTGGCATCACCTCTTCCAGCAGAGAAAGGTACTTTAATGTTGTAACCAGCATCTTTTATTGCAGCTTCAACGGCAGCACTTCCGCCAAGCACAATCAAATCGGCTATGCTTACTTTTTTGTCGAGCGTGTTTTGAATTTCTTCTAGCTTACTAAGAACTCTTTGAAGACGCTCTGGTTCGTTTCCTTCCCAATTTTTTTGCGGTTCCAAACGAATTCTAGCACCATTTGCGCCACCTCTAAAGTCGGAACCTCTGTAAGTTCTAGCGCTATCCCAAGCAGTGTTGATAAGTTCTTGTCGGCTAAGTCCGCTATTTAGTAATTTTGATTTTAAATCTTCAATTTCACTTTCACTTAAAGTGTAATCTACTTGTGGTATCGGATCTTGCCATAACAAATCTTCTTGAGGGACATCAGCGCCTAAGTAACGGGATTTTGGACCTAAATCACGATGTGTTAATTTAAACCAAGCTCTGGCAAATACTTCAGAGAAATAATCAAAATCATTATAAAATTTTTCAGAAATCTTTCTATAGGTAGGGTCCATTTTCATTGCCATATCGGCATCGGTCATAATAGGGTTTCTTCTTTTGGTTGGATCATGGGCATCCAATGGTTTTTTAGACTCCTCCATGTTTATAGGTTCGTATTGCCAAGCTCCAGCAGGGCTTTTTTTGAGTTCCCAATCATGATTAAGCAATAAATCAAAGTAACCGTTATCCCATTTAGTAGGTTGGGTCGTCCAAGCTCCTTCAATCCCACTGGTCATAGAATGCCCAGCATTTCCTGTTCCTTCTGAGTTAAACCAGCCTAAACCTTGATACTCTGGGTGAGCTGCTTCGGGATCACCGCCTAAACTATCTGCTTGTGCATTTCCGTGGCATTTACCAATAGTGTGACCACCAGCCGTAAGTGCAACAGTTTCTTCATCATTCATCGCCATTCTCTCGAAAGTAGTACGAATATCTTTTGCTGTTCTTAACGGATCAGGATTTCCATCGACACCTTCTGGGTTTACGTAGATCAAGCCCATTTGAACCGCAGCCAACGGATTATCTAGACTTTCACGGTTTTCAACATCACCATATCTGTTTTTGGTTTCTGCTAACCACTCTTTCTCTTCGCCCCAATAAATATCTTTTTCTGGGTGCCAAATATCTTCGCGACCTCCACCAAAACCAAAAGTTTTAAGCCCGGCTTCCTCATAAGCGATATTTCCTGCAAGGATGATTAAATCTCCCCAAGAAATTTTATTTCCGTATTTCTTTTTGATGGGCCAAAGTAACCTGCGGCCTTTATCAGTATTGATATTGTCCGGCCAACTATTGAGCGGTGCAAATCGTTGATTTCCCGTGTTAGAGCCACCTCGGCCATCGGCTTTTCTGTAGGTTCCTGCCAAATGCCATGCGGTTCTTACCATGAGTCCGCCATAATAACCCCAGTCTGCAGGCCACCAATCTTGGCTATCTGTCATCAGTTTTCTTAAATCACTTTTTACAGCCTCTAAATCTAGTTTGGCAAATTCTTTTACGTAATCAAAATCTTCATCCAATGGATTTGATTTTCTATCATGCTGATGAAGAATATCTAAATCTAAGGAGTTTGGCCACCAATCTTTATTGGTGGTTCCTAACATTGATTTTTTTGTGTTTTTACCATTGTGAAATGGGCATTTGCTGATGTCGTTTGAGTCATGATCCATAATTTTATGTTTTAGTTTGTTTGCTTTCTCAAATTTAGAGATAAAAGATAATGATTTTTTTATTTCCTAATTATTACTTTTAATTATGATATAGGTAATAATTATGAAAACACCCATTTGTATAATTTTTAGTAATAAAAAAAGACCACCTATTAAGATAGTCTTTTTTATATAGTAAATGGTAAACAATTAATCTTCTAAATATCCAAACTTCCCTGCATTAAAATCCTGAAAAGCTTCAATCAGTTCTTGTTGGGTATTCATTACAAAAGGTCCGTGTGCAGCGATTGGTTCTTTGATTGGTTCACCACTTAACACTAAAACGATTGCGTTTTCATTGGCTTCTAAGGAAAAGTTTTCACCCTCATTTTTAAATAACACAAAGTGATCTTGTGAGATTTCTTCTTGATTCACTTTCACGCTTCCTTCGATCACCACTAAAGCTGTGGTATAATTTTCAGGAAAACTCAATTCGGTTTTTCCTTTACTTTTCAGTTTAACATTATACATATTTATGGGTGAAAAAGTAGAGGCTGGACCTTTATTACCTTGAAACTCTCCAGCAATTACTTCAATAATTCCAACCTTGTTTTCTAATTCCACTTTAGTGATATCTTTATGAGCAATTGCTTGGTATTTTGGCGGACTCACTTTGTCTTTTGCTGGCAAGTTTACCCACAATTGTACCATCTGAAATTCACCTCCTTTTTTACTCCATTCGGTTTCGTGAAATTCTTTGTGAAGTACTCCATTTGCAGCAGTCATCCATTGTACATCGCCTTCTCCAATAATCCCACCACCGCCAGAACTATCGGCATGTTCTACGCGACCTTTGTAGGCAATAGTGACTGTCTCAAAACCTTTGTGCGGATGAACGCCAACCCCTTTTGGGATTTTACTGGGCGGAAAATTATATTTCGAATTGTAGTCTAACATGATAAACGGATCCATACGTTGCATGGTCGAAGTGCCAGGTATAAAATTGTGCACTCTAAAACCGTCTCCTACAAAATGAGGAATTCCCGGTTGTACGATTTTCTCTATATGTTTTGTTTTCATCTTATTTTATTTTTTAATTATTACTATTTTTTAAAGCATTCGACAAAGCGATTTCAAATGAGTTATCAAGAACTTTATACGCTTTATTTCTATACTTATTTTGGAAAAAAGCGGTATTAAGTTGAGTTCCTAAATCTTCTTGACCTGCGATGCTAATCACTACAGTTTCTGGTTGTAGCACAGCAATCATTTTTTTAGCTTTCGCGAAATCACTTTCAGGAACTTCTGAAGAAATGGCTAATACTTTATAAGGTTTACAGATAATTTTTTTGATGGCTTTTTCGGTGTTTTCAACGGTTTCGATTTGCCAATTGAGTACAGTTTTTGTAACTGGTTTTGTGCTTACGAGCATTGCGCTTAACTTTCTCATTTTTATACTCCTTTCTTTTTTACATGCCAAAATTAGGTGTTCAAGAATTGTTGCGCATTGATGTATGTTAAGAAAGAAAAATTAGCTGCTTTTGTTGGCTAAGTTTTTACGAACACGGCTTAAACTTTCGGGAGCAATACCCAAATAAGTAGCCACCATGGTTTGTGGTACACGTAGTAAAATATCAGGATAGGTTTTGATGAAATCTAAGTAACGTTCTTCTGCTGTAGCACTCAACAATAGATTGATGCGGTACTGTAATTGTCGGATGTGGTTTTGAAGTAATCGGTTGTTAAAACGCTGGAAACTTTTATTTTCTTTTGCTAGAGCCTCAAAAACTTTAGGTTCTATCATCAAAACAGTACTGTCTTCAATAGCTTGAATGTAATATTTTGAGGGTTCACTAAAAAAGACACTTTCCCTATCGGTCATCAACCAACCTTCGGGAGCAAATTGTATGGTGTGCTCTTTACCTTTTTTATCGATAGCATATTGTCTTAGAAGTCCTTTTTCTACAAAGAAAGAATGTTGACAATTCTCGTCAGGTTGTATAAGATATTCTCCTCCTTTATATTTTTTTAGCGAGCATTTATCAAATAATAAGTTTAGGCTCTCATTATCGATACCAGTAACATTGGAAGTGAGAAAAGTAGTCAGTCTAAAATTTTTCATAGGAAAATTTCACAAGTATTAAATATACTCTTTTTTAAGAAATAGCCTTTTTATAAACTTTTAAGCAACGCTCTCTTGCTTCTTTGTGGTCAACCATTTTTTCAGAATAACTATCGCTTTCAAACTCAAGAACCCATTTTTTGATATAAGTGTAATTTTTGTCGAATTTCTCTATTTGTGTAGTTGGATTAAAAATTCTAAAATAAGGAGCTGCATCAACACCACTTCCTGCGGCCCATTGCCAGTTTCCTATATTACTAGACATCTCGTAATCGTTAAGCTTTTCAGCGAAATAAGCTTCACCCCATCGCCAATCTACCAGTAAGTGTTTACAGAGAAAACTGGCCACTAACATTCTCACGCGATTGTGCATAAAGCCCGTTTTATTTAGCTGTCGCATTCCTGCATCCACCAACGGATAACCTGTTTTTCCTTCACACCATAATTCAAATTCTTTAGGATTGTTTCGCCATTTAATATTATCATATTTTGGTTTAAAACTTTTGGTAACCGTTTCCGGAAAATGCCATAAAATCTGCATAAAAAACTCCCGCCAAATGAGTTCTTTTAGGAAAGTTTTATCTTTAAATTGGTTAGCTTTTTTTACAACTTCTCTTATGCTAATGGTACCAAAACGTAAGTGCGGACTCAGTCTTGAGGTGCCATTTTTAGCCGGAAAGTCTCTAGTTTTTTTATAATCGCTGATGAGGTCTGTAGTTAAATCATAAGCTTCAATCAAGATGTCCGATTTCTTAAACCCAATAGCTTCAAGACTTAAAAAAGGCAGTTTTTTATCTTGTAAAAATTTTTTCTGTAATTCTGCGGAATCGTATTTTTCTATCCTACTATTAGCATATTCCTCCATCCAAACTTTAGCGTAAGGCGTGAACACCACGTATGGATCTCCGTCTTTTTTGGTAATTTCGTTTTTTTCGAAAATGACTTGGTCTTTAAAAGTGAAGAATTCTATTTCTTTTGATGTTAAAAATTCTTCGATCTGTTTGTCACGTTCTTTAGCATAGGGTTCATAATCGTGGTTGGTAAAAACTTTTTGAATATTGTATTCTTTCACTAAGCTTTTAAAAATTGTCATTGGTTTTCCGTGATAAACGGCAAGACTAGAACCTAATTTTTGAAGCTGTTTTTTTATTTCTTCTAATTGTAGATAGATAAAAGTTATTCGGGCATCATTTTTGGGTAAACTTTCGAGAATATTTTCATCAAAAATAAAAATGGGAAAAACCCTATTTTCGCTCGAAAGCGCTTGGTAAAGACCATGATTATCTTCGAGGCGTAAATCTCTGCGAAACCAAAATAAATGTATAGGTTGAGCCATATTTTGCTTAAAGGTATAATAAAATTTATGTTTTTGATGTTATAAATTTGTTACAATTGTTTATCATGAAAAAAGTTCTTTTCTTCATTATTTTCGGTTTTTATTTGGTTGGTTTTTCTCAAGCTGATTTAGATTACATCGATAATGATAGTATTTTGACTTGGAGTGAAACTAGAAAGCTATCATGGGATGACTTTAAAGGCCAACCAGCTGCAGGAAAACGTTCTGGAGCCATCACGGCAAGTCGGTTTTTTACTTTTCCGGAATACTTTTATGCAACAGATTACGGAAGATTAACAGCTTACGCTATTTTTTCTAAACTCGAATCTTGGAACCGTGTTGAATCAGAATCACTTTTAGCACATGAGCAATTGCATTTTGATATTTCTGAACTTTTTGCACGAAAAATGAGAAAGCGTTTTGATGAATTAAGGGCAACTAATGAGACAAAAATATCTGTATATATTAAGGAAATGAAAAAGCTATTTTCTGAAAGTAGAATCTATCAAAATCTTTACGATCGAGAAACCAAACACGGTATTTTAATTGAGATACAAGAAAGGTGGTCAGCTAAAATTGCTCAGGAACTAACCGAATTGGACGACTTTAAATATAATCCAACACTTCAAAAGAATTAAAAAGAGTGGTGTAAGCTCAATTGTAACTGATTTTTGCTCCAATTATCGGTAGATTGTCGCATCACACCCAATTGCACTTTTAAGCCGTCTTTGATAAGGTAGCCAAAAGCTGCATAAAAACGATTTCTATCGAAAATTTCTACTTCAGCACCATTGCCAATTTCGCGTTGCCCGTTGATAAAAATCTCATCGTATAAGGCCAAATAGACAGTTTTAGCAGATAAAGAGCTATTATTTAGCGGAATATTTAGAAAAAGATTATAGCGATAACGTGTTCTGAAATCTTGGTTTTCTACAAAACGTTGTTCGTATCGTAAACGATGGTTAAAATAAAACCTACTTCCAACTTTAGTAGGAAAAAGTATCTCTTGGTAAATTCTACTTTCATTAGAAGTGTTTGAGTTATCTTCACCAAAAGCACCTGTGGTGATATGAGCATAACCCAATGTAAATTTGATATTGCTATTTGTAGGCTTGTAAGTAAAACCACCGCGAAGCAAAAGTTGTTCTAAATCGCCTATGAGATTCCAGTTTCGGTATTGAATATCACCCTGAACTCCAAAATTACTTTCACCAAAAGTGGTATCAAAAAAATACATATACCAAGCTCCTAATTTGTCTTCGTCAACTTGGGCTTTAGCTTGAAATGAAATTGAACAAAATAGGGCTAAGAGGAGTAAAAAGCGAAATTGGATTTTCATTAAAATTTAGATTTATTTAAAAATAGTTGCGAATTTAAGGATTTTTAAAGGTTTAAAAAATTCAATTTTAAAAAGAATACAAGATGCTTTGCTAAAAGTTTTTTGTATTCCAGTGTAAATGATAAATTTAAAGTATTAAAAATCATATAACTAGTAGTTGATGGAAATTAAAAAAATACTAATTCTAATCTACATGTGTTGCCAAAGCTTTATGTATGCTCAGTTTGGCCCTGTTCAATACATTGATAATGATAGTGATTCAGGAGATACTTCCTACATTACTACTGCAGATATCAACAATGACGCACTTCTTGATGTCTTAGTGAGCAAAGCATATGCAGCAGATAACATTACCATTTATTTTAATGAAGGTAATGGTAGCTTTGATCAACAAATCATTGCCGTAGAAAGTGACCCTATCTATGTAGACGCACGAGACATTAATGGTGATGGTGCTAAAGATTTACTGCTTATGACCCAAAGCAATGGCGATTTGATATTGCGAATGAATAACAATGGAAGTTTTGTCACAAGAACAGTTATTGATACCGAAAGTACTTTTGGAAAAGGATTGGTGATTGATGACTTTGATAATGATGGAGATCAGGATATAGTTGCGATTTGGCAACATGCTATTAATTATTACGAAAATGATGGTACTGGTACTTTCTCTAAAACTGCCATTCTAACGACGAGTGGTTCTCCTAATATTTTAGAGTGTTGGACCATTACCAAAGCAGACGTAAATGCAGATGGAAATATGGATATTGTAACTGGGGAAACCATAGGTGCGGTGGTTTATCTTAATAATGGAAACGGTAACTTTACACCACATACTGTTACCCAAACCAATCATACTACCATTACCAGCCTTGCACTCGAAGAAATTGATGGTGATAATTTGTTAGATCTTATTTTTACAAGTGCGACCGGTGATGCAAGCCTTTACCTTAACAACAACAATACAGGAACATCCTTTACTCATCACAGTGATCTGTTTAGCGCAACACCAAACAGTATAAAAAGACTTGCTGTAATAGAGGTAAACAACGATGGACTTAAAGATATTTATACCGCTTTTTCTGGTAACCCGAGAGTTTTTATACAAGGAAATAATTCTGACTTTTCCCAAGAAATAATTTTGGATAACAACTCTAGTTTGTTTGTAGATAATGTCGCTGTCGCGGATATTGATAATCAGTCAGATAAAGAATTTATTTGGTGTTCACCAGCAAATACCATTGCTTATCAAAAGAGCACAAGTCTAAAAATGGATCAAAAAGATAATAATAGGGTAGAGACTTACCCTAATCCGATGGAGCAACATTTGTATTTTAGTCATTTAGAAGATGATGTTAGACTTAAGGTTTATGATATATCAGCAAAACTCTTGATAGAAACAGATTTACAACCAAATCAAGCACTTGATGTTACGCATTTAAAGGCTGGATTGTATTTTATAAAACTTTTTAGCAATACGGTTCAGCAGACGCTAAAAGTACAAAAACGTTAAGAAGGGTTCTATTGTAAGCTTTATGTGTATTCGGAATGCAATTTATTACGAGCCCTGACTTTGGGGCTCCAGCGTAAATCGAAGACAGTAATTTGCGATATACGTTGTTGGCTACTGTATTTGTTGAATAGTTAGTTTAAAAATATTTTTGTGAATAGATATTTTACGACTTCATTGTTTTGGCTAGTTACATCATTAATAGCAAATACTTCACCATTAAAAAAGAAGATTGATTCGGATTTTTCATCTTTTTGAAGGTAACCTTTTAAGTAATAACTCAGGCGAACATTCGAATCCTCATCAACTTTTTTAGTTCTTATACCAGAAACTTCTATGTAAAATAAATATTCATTTTTTTCCTGATGCTGTCTATAATACGCAATACTTGACTTCGAATTCTTAAAAGATAATTCTATGTTGGTATGTGAAAAGGTCTGAATAATTTTTTCTTTTAGATCATTGAAATATTCTTCATATTGAGATTTGCCAACGAGAATAAATTTAATACTTTTTGGAGTTGCATAGCTGCTGGATTTATAAGAATTTAATTCAGTAAAACCAATTTTTCTGAAGTTGTTTTTCTTAGTTGTAGAACAAGAAATAAATAGAATGAATGTAATAATAGTTAATATATATTTCTTCATAAATATTGTAGCTAACGGTAAGATTTTGTTGCGTGTTTAAGCACGGAATTTAGCAAATAAAAACCGAATAGAAAATCCGCGAGGATTTTCAGGAAAGTTCTTTTTTCATATTGTGGGCAACGGTCTGGTATAACCGTCAGTTACGGGAAAATCAGCAGTGATTTTTCCGCTGACGGTTTAAAGTTAGTAAAAAGGTGTGAATTCCGATAAGGAATTCCGCCGTAATTGCGGTTATACATTGTTGCTATTTCGTTGTTTTTTCAGAGTTTGAGTAAACTCAATCAGCATTTTATTCTCAGGCTTTTTTAATTCTGATTGAATGAGCATTTCCTTAATTTCCTTAATTGCACATACAGTTCCATTTTTGGTTTTTAGTTCAGTTTCTAATTCAATAAATGAACTAAAAATGAGCTTTCAGAAATTAATCTTTCAACTTTTCAGGCATAAAAAATGATATTATAGCTATAATTAGTCCACTTATTATTGAAGCATATGCTTTATAATTAGCATCAATATTTAGGTTTTCGAAATTCAAATCTGTAATTCCAAATGTCATAAGAAGAATTCCTGCAAGTTTAATAAGTCCAATTTTTTTCATTTAGTCAGTTGTTTTAAGTTAATGTTTTTTATTTGTCCCAAAAGATGACTTTTTCGTTAGATTCTCCATCTTTTGTGAACTTTGTTTTGTTCCAATGTTTGTCTAAGTCCTTAACTGTTTTTAATTTCAGACCTCTAATATTGATTTCTGTCATTCCAGTTTTTAAATCTTCGGACATTGTTTTATATAATGCAATATTGTCTTTTTCAACATCGCTTATCTCTACATTTTTAATTTCAGAGCTAAATTCAGTCGAGAGTCTTTTCCACAATTCCGCGTCTTTGTAGTCCGAATTATAACAGATTATTGGTTTTTCATTATCACTTTGGTTAACGAACTGAATAATTTCCGCAAACATTTTAGTTTTCTGCTTTTCGTTTAAGTCCGTATTTGTCAAATCGTCAAACTGAATTCTAATTCCATTTATCCACGTAGAATTTAATTCATATTCTTTTCCATTCAGTTTGTATATAATTCCTTCTCCTCGAAATCCGAATTTAATATGGGAAAAGTCCTTTGTTTTATCTGCTGACATTGGTTAGTGTATTATACTGATATAGGTTGACTCTTTTTTGATAGCTATATTTTAATATTTAGATGTTGAGTTGGTGTAAATTTACATT
>NZ_QKQV01000007.1 GCF_003233725.1 Mesonia sp. K7 | reverse complement strand
GGACACCAGACCATACCTTTTCAAAACTCTTTCCCGTTTTGCGAGTGCAAATGTATAACTCTTTTTTAATTCGGCAATAAAAAAAATACTTTTTTTTAATTAAAATTTTTGCACCAATATCCTATGAACTTCCCTCACAAAAAAAGGGACTGCAAAGATAACCACTATTTGTTATCCCACAAATCTTTTTGAAAGAAAAATTCTAAAAAATAATTTCAATAAAAAAATAGACCTAAACGGTAGGAAAAAAGCATATTTAGTTGTTATATAGCAAACCAAACAAGCCTTCATGAAACATTATTACTTTAAAAGTAATTTATTTTATTTCATTTTAATTAGCCTAGCTGCTTTTACTCAACAAGAAAGTTATGCTCAATGTGCTGGTAATGATACTACGATCACTATTTGTAACATCCCTGACTCAAGCAACCAAAACTTCAATCTTTTTAATGCGCTTCAAGGGGCTCCTCAAGCTGGAGGAACTTGGACAGACAATGATAATTTAAATATATATGTCGGTTCGTCTACCGACATTATTAATATATGGGAAATTAATCAAGGTGGCACTTACACTTATACCTATACTGTTAACTCTACGGGCTGTACAGACAATACAGCTACATTAACTTTAAATATTGGCGGTTATGCAGGTGTTAATAATTTTGATGCTAATGCTTGTGAAAATGATACCAGCGTCAATCTTTTTCAGTTTATTGGAAATAACCCTAACCCTCATCTATTCGGAACTTGGGTTGACGTAGATAATACAGGGGCTCTTACTGGCAGCTTTTATAATGCTACTATTCAGGGAGTCGGCTCTTACACATTTACTTATACAGTACCTGCCGTTGGAAGTTGTCCCGCTCAAACCGTAACAGTTGAACTAACAGTACACCCTTTACCCGATCCTAATGAGGCTACGTATGAGTTTGAAATATGTGGACCGAATGAGATTGCAAATCACGCTAATTTCGATCTATTGACTATCGTACAGCCCACAAACGGATTTTGGACAGAAGACTCTGGAACCAACGAACTCACAAGTCCTTCAGATACTATTATTGATATCCAAAATATTTTCAACACTTTTGGTTATGGTGATTATAATTTTAGTTATACTTCTTTACCAAGTCATCCTGTATGTGAGCCACAAGTAGTAACTGTTATTATAAAAATAAAAAGAGAATTAGATTTTTCTGCTGCAACCATAAACATTGAATCTATCTGTATTAATGAAATAAACAATAATAGCTTAGATATTGAAATTTTAGATTTACCCAATTTAACCGATTTACCGAGTAATTTATTTGAAATCACATATCAATTAAATGGTCCTACGAATTTTAGCGGAACATATCAGTTTATTTTAAATGACCCTGTAAATTTTACAATAACTCCAGACAATCCTTTACAAGAAGGAACTTACACCATTATAATTGATGATTTTATTATTCTCAATGACCCCAATGAACTCATCTGTAACATTATTTATGATTTAGAAGATACTTTTGAAATTTGGCCAATATTCGAAGACAATTTAGATATTAACATCGATGATATTTGTGAAGGTGAAAATATCGATATTCTTATCACTCATCCTGACAATACTTTTGGAGAAACGCTCGACATCACTTACGATGTTTCGGGAGCAAACACCATTAGTAATGCAAACGAAACATTAACCTTTACAAACGGAGAAGCTACTATTACCATAGACATTTCTCAGTTTCCCAACATTGGCAATCATACCTTTGAAATCACTTCTGTTACCAACCAATTTGGTTGTGTTGTTGATACTGATTTTTCTGATGATTTTGAAATTTTTGAATTACCACCCTCAACTATTGGAATTACTATTGACGATGTCTGTCTGGGAGAAGCTATTACAATTGAACTCGGAAATCTTACCAACCTTAACCAAATAGAACTTATTTATTCTATTGAAACAGGAATTATTTCACAGCAAAATATTAATCTTTCAGTAAACAACGGAATGACTAATTTTACGGTTGATGGCTCTAATTTCACAACACCAGGAACTTATGATTTTGAAATTCACGAAATTACAAATTTACAAACTGGTTGTTCATCACTTTCTACAAGTAACCTAAATTTTGAAATCTATCCAATTCCAAATCCACCAAATGTAAATCCTATTCAAGAATTCTGTGAAGCCGATAACCCAACGGTTGCCGATTTATCTCCAAATGCTACGAATATTTTTTGGTACGAAAACCAAACTTCGATAACTCCGCTTAGCGCAACTCAACCTTTAACCAATACTACTTATTGGGTAGCACAAACCAACGCCCAAGGATGCGTGTCAGACAAAGTATTTGTCGACGTAATTGTCAATCAAGTTCCTCAACCAACGCTCGTTCAAGACGGAAATAAATTTTGCGGTATCGATAACCCAACCGTTGCCGATTTAACTTCAAATATTATTCAAGGAACTACCTATAATGTTGTTTGCTACGATCAAAACGGAAATCAACTTCCGCCCTCAACTCTTTTAGATGACAATGAAACTTATTATGCCTATTTAAATGACGCCGTAACGGGATGTGATTCTTCAACCAATTTAGAAATACAAGTTACATTAACCAATTGTGACCCCAATAATCCTGTTTACGACTTTTTCATACCCGATGCTTTTTCACCCAACAACGACGGAAACAATGATGTTTTTAGAATACCAAACATCTCATTTTTGTTTCCCGATTATAGCTATGAAATCTATAACCGTTACGGTAAACGCCTTTTTGTCGGTGACATTCAAAATCCAGAATGGAATGGTGAAACCAACGCATTTGTTGATGGTGTCGCACCTAACGGAGTATATTTTTACATTGTTTACTTTAATAAAGACAACAAACCACCTCAACAAGGCAGATTGTATTTAAACCGATAATCTTTTATGAAGAAAATTACCCTTGTTACATTTTTGATATTGCTTTGCTCAAAAGTTAGTTTTGCTCAACAAGATCCTGAGTTCACACATTATATGTATAATATGAATGTGATTAACCCAGCTTATGTAACCCATACACCAGAAATTATCAATTTTGGTGCTTTTTACAGAACACAATGGGTCGGAGCCATTGGAGCTCCCGAAACTTTTTCTTTTTTCACACATTTGCCCATCAACCATAAAATAGAGACAGGTTTATCGTTTATTACTGATGAAATTGGCGAAGGTGCACTGAAAGAAAATAATATTTACGCCGATTTTGCTTATATCATTTCCTTGACGGAAAAGATTAAACTCTCAATGGGCGTTAAAGCTGGAGTTACTTTTTTAAATACTGATTTTACAGGTTTGCGATTAGAAAGTGGCGACCCGAGTACAGATGCTGCTTTTCAAGAAAACATCAATCAAACCTTTCCTAATTTTGGTGCAGGTGCGTTTTTATTCCACGAAAGTTTTTACATCGGTTTATCGGCTCCTAATTTTTTAAAAGGCAAACACCTACAAGACCCGAACGGAATTCAGCGATTGGGCAGCGAAGAAATTCATACCTATTTAACTGGTGGTTATGTTTTTGATCTGAACCAAGACTACAAAATCAAACCTTCTTTTTTAATCAGAAATGTAAGAGGTGCTCCGCTAATGTATGATTTATCGCTCAACGTGAGGTATTTAGACCGTTTTGAACTGGGTGTTTCGCATCGCATTGATGATTCGGTAAGCGGAATGTTTGGCATTGGCATCACACCAAGTTTAACCTTTGGTTATGCCTACGACCATACGTTGACCAATATGGGTAATTTTAATTCAGGAACCCACGAAATCTACTTGTTATTCGATTTAAATCTGCTTGGCGGATACCACAAATCTCCTCGATTTTTCTAACATTTGAATTATGAAATTAAAACTACTTTTCTTTTTTATCTTCTTATCACAATTCATTTTTAGTCAAGATTTCCAGACCAAAAAAGCAGACATCTACTTTGCAAAAACGTATTACACCAAAGCGATTCCTTTGTACGAAGAAGCTCTAAAAAACGATACGCCAACCCAAACTTTATTAAATCTTGCCGATGCTTACACCTATACTTACCAAGTACAAAAAGCAGCAAGTTTATACCAGAAAATTTTAGCGCGTGACCCCAAATTGATGGATGAAAAACACCTGTTTATGTACCTTCAAACTTTAAAAGCTTCAGGCAACGAGCAAAAAGCAAATGAGACAGCATCCGCTTTAAGCGAAAATAAAACAGCACATAAAGAAAATCTAAACTATTTAGAAAATGTAGCCGCTCTTGGCGAAAGATTCCAAATCAAAAATTTACCGCTTAATACCGCAGCATCTGAATTTGGCGGAACTTTTTACCGAGACCAACTGGTATTTGCTGCCACCAAAAAAGAAACTTCACTTCTCGAAAAAATCTATTATTGGAACAACCACCCGTATTTAGATTTGTACCAAATCGCTTTAGATTCGGTTACCAAGAGTACTAATACCAAAGTTTTTTCAGACGAGATTAACAGTAAACTGCACGAATCGAATGCTGTTTTTACCACCGACGGAAAAACGGTTTATTTTACCCGTAATAATTACCTTAACGGAAAACTCAAAAGAGATGACCAAAAAGTCACACAATTACAAATTTACAAAGCAGAACTCATTGATGGTAAATGGAAAAACATCAGTTCACTACCTATCAACAGTGATGAATTTTCTAACGAACATCCGGCTTTAAGCCCAGACGGAAAAACACTTTATTTCGCTTCAAATCGACCTGGTGGTTTTGGCAGTTTTGATATTTATCAAGTCAATACCAATAATTTTTCAGATCCCGAAAATCTTGGTGCTGTTATCAACACCAAACACAAAGAGCAATTTCCGTTTATCGATGACAAAGGAAACCTCTATTTTTCTTCCGATGGTCATCCAGGTTTTGGGTTTCTCGATGTTTTTATAGCTAAACCCAGTAACAATGGTTTTGGCAAACCCGATAATGTTGGTTTTCCTGTAAATTCGGGCTACGACGATTTTGCCTATGTAGTGAATACCTCAACACAAGAAGGATTTTTTAGTTCTAACCGACCTTCAGGAAAAGGTAGCGACGATATTTATCATTTTAAAGAAACGCAACCGCTCATGATCGAAGACTGCTATCAATTGATTGTAGGAACAGTTCGTGATAAGCATACCAACGAATTACTAAGCAATGCTAGTGTAAATTTGATTCTTGATAACGAAGAAATCCAAAAATTAATCACAGATGAAAAAGGAGTTTTCAATTTTAAAATACTCTGTAACAACAACTATAAAATTACCGCAAGCAAAAAAGCCTATACGTCTGATAGTACTTTCGTGAAAACGAATGGCAAAAGAAAATTACAACACGAGCGAACTTTATATTTACAAAGTTTTGAGAAGTTAGAAGAAATCAAAAAAGAGCAAGAAAAACAAGCAATCGCTCAAGCGGAAAAAGATAAAAAAGAAGCCATCGCAAGAGCCGAACAAGAAAAGAAAAAAGCCGAAGAAAAAGCAAAAAGAGAAGCTGCTGAAAAAGAAATACAGAAGAAAAAGAGAATTGCCAAAATTGCCGAAACCGAAAAAGACATCATCAAAAAAGACAACGAATATTTCATCAAAACCGAACCCATCTATTTTGATTATGACCTTTGGTACATGCGAAAAGAATCACGGGCTAAGCTACAAACCATTATCACCCTGATGAAGAAATATCCGAAAATGCAAATAGAAATTGGTACGCATACCGATATTAGAGGAAACAATAAATACAACCAAGAGTTATCACAAAAACGGTCTAATTCTGTTCAGGAATTTTTAGGTGAAAATGGTATTGCTTTATCGAGAATCAAAGCAACTGGTTATGGTGAAAAATTCCCAATTGTTTATTGTGAAACTGAAGAAGCATGCAATGAAGAGCAACATGAGATTAATCGTAGGTGCGAATTTAAAATTTTAAATTTTGAGTAGTTTACTGCTTCCAGTTATGTAAACTCTGGATAAAATCGATTTCAATTTTTGGTTCACGTCTTTCTAAACGCTCACTTTGGAAATTTCTACGAAGAATATGCTCAATATAAAAGTCTTCTTTTACGTTTTCTGGGCTGTAATTTTCTTTTAAAGAAATATTAAACATGCTAGCGGTAGTATTATACCAAAAAGCATTCCAACCACTTTTAAGTTCTTTTACAATTTCAAAAGTTGTTTCCCCTGTCTGGCGATGCATGAGTTTCACTAGAATTTGTCCTTCGGTTTTGGTCAAGTTTTTTAACTCTTCCTTAAACTGGTCTTCCAAATAATTTTGAATAATCTTAGTATATTTTTTCCTATCACTTTTTTTCTTAAGTTTTTCTAAACGTGCTGTCAGTTCGTTCAATCTATCTGTTGCCGTAACTACATAAGGCCAAACTTTTCTAGTTTTTCGTTGTAAGATCAAATAGGTACGCCTTTCTTCACGATCTTCAAATTTAAAACGACTCACCAAAAAAACCTCATCTAGAGCCTCTGCATCGACATAAGTGGTGTCATTTTGCTGAATCAAAACGGGATCACTTTTTTTCTTCCCGAAATTAGAAACAAGATTACTTTTACCGCTTTCTATCTGAGAAAAAAGCAGTGTTGGAGAAAGTAATAATAAATAAAAAAACTTCAATTTCATTTTAAATATATCGGCTGCAAACATACATCTAAAATCATTCCAAAAGTATGCCATAGTATCGTTACTGTTGTTTTTTCTTCTTAAATTGCAGTTCAATTAAAATAAAAAATATGGCAAAAAAGAGCATTCTCAATAAAAAATCACTTACTTTCTTAGAAAAATACCTCAACAATGCTGCTCCCACAGGTTATGAATGGGAAGGACAGAAAATTTGGATGGACTACCTCAAACCTTATGTAGATGAGTTTATTACCGACACTTACGGTACTGCAGTTGGTGTTATCAATCCGAAAGCAAAATATAAAGTTGTCATCGAAGGGCATTCTGATGAAATCTCGTGGTACGTAAATTACATTACCGATAACGGACTAATTCACGTCATTAGAAATGGCGGTAGTGATCATATGATTGCGGCATCCAAACGCGTAAACATTCACACCAAAAATGGGATTGTACAAGGTGTTTTTGGCTGGCCTGCCATTCACACCAGAAATAAAGAGAAAGAACAATCTCCCAACCTCGAGAACATTACGATAGATGTTGGCTGTACGACCAAAGAAGAAGTTGAAAAACTGGGCGTTCACGTGGGTTGTGTCATCACTTATCCAGATGAGTTTTTCGTTTTAAACAAAGACAAATTTGTTTGTCGTGCACTCGATAATCGCATCGGTGGCTTTATGATTGCAGAAGTCGCTCGACTCATCAAAGAAAATAAACACAAACTTGATTTTGGGTTATACATTACCAATTCGGTACAAGAAGAAATTGGCTTACGCGGAGCAGAAATGATTACCAATCGCATTCAGCCTAATGTTGCGATTGTAACCGATGTTACCCACGACACGACTACCCCAATGATTAAAAAATCAAAAGAAGGTGACTTGCAATTGGGTAAAGGTCCCGTAATTGCTTATGCGCCTGCAGTGCAAAACAAGTTACGCGAACTCATTATCGAAACCGCAGAAAAAAATAAAATTCCGTTTCAGCGTTCGGCCTGTAGTCGCGCCACAGGTACAGACACCGATGCGTTTGCCTACAGCAATGGTGGTGTAGCTTCGGCGTTAATTTCGTTGCCACTTCGCTATATGCACACCACTGTAGAAATGGTGCATCAAGAAGATGTAGAAAATGTGATCAAGCTTATTTACCAAAGTATTCTTAGTATCAAAAAAGGAGAAACTTTTAGTTATTTCGATTAATAACAATTCACTTTCGTGGAATAAAACCCAACTTCTATTTATACGAGTAGAACTTGGGTTTTTTATTGATAGGCTGCTAAACCCCCTTTAAGGTTAAACAATTTATTGCCCATTTTATTTTCCTGTAAGATCCTAATTGCCTTTTTACTTCTTGCTCCAGACTGACAACAAACCAAAAGGTTTTTTCCTGCAGGAATTTCTTTTAATTTTTGTGGTAATTCATCTATCGGGATATGTAAACCGCCTCGGTTGGCTAAAAAATATTCTTGTGCTGACCGTACATCCAATAACAGATATTCTGTTTTATTTTTTTTATACTCTTGCCAAGTTAGTTCTTGATACGATTGCTGAGAATCACAATTTATTGAATAACTTTCCTGTAGAGAAGAAATATTTATCCTTTCATTTTTAAGGATTTTCAGTTTGTTTGTTTGATAGGTCTTTGCTTGAAATATCAACAAAGTTCCTGAGAGTACTTCTTCTAATCCGCAAATAATTTTTATCACTTCATTCGCCTGAAAAGCACCAATAATTCCTGGCAATACTCCCAACACACCTATTTCACTACAGTTAGGGATATGCTCTTGAGGTGGACTTTGATACAAACATCTATAGGTAGGACCATTTAGGTAATTAAAAACACTCACCTGCCCTTCAAACTTATGTATTGCTCCATAAACAAATGGTCTATCTGTAATAACTGCTGCATCATTAGTTAAGTAGCGTGTAGCAAAATTATCAGACCCATCAACAATAATATCATAATTTTTAAAAAGAGAAAGCGCATTATTTTTATTTAAAAATTCATTATGCCCTGTAATTTTGATATGGGGGTTTAACTTTTTTAACCTCATCGCTGCGCAATGAGATTTTGACTTACCAATATCTTCTACGGTATATAGTATTTGACGTTGTAGATTAGACACCTCTACTTTATCGTTATCTACAATTCCTATCTCGCCTACTCCGGCTGCGGTTAAGTAAAGTAAAGTTGGGCAACCTAAACCTCCTGCGCCAATAACCAAAACCTTACTTTTTTTGAGTAAGTGTTGACCGCTCTCTCCTATTTCATCCAGTAGCAAGTGTCTACTGTAATGCTTATATTCGTTTTTTGATAGTTGCATTTCACTTAAATTTTTCCCAATCTTTCCAAACAGGTTCAAGGCCATTATTTTTCAACATCTTTACAATGGTTTCTGTAGAGCGCTCGTCTGATATTTCAAATTGTTCTAAAGATTGTTTCTCAACGGTATAACCTCCAGGATTGGTTTTTGATTCCGCACTGATAGAAGTTACCCCTAAATTGACAATGTTATTTCTAAAAACTTCATTCTCTCTAGTCGATAAAGAAAGTTCTACCTCTTTATCCAACATCCTAAAAGCAAAAATAGTTTGTGCTAAATGCTTATCGGTCATTTCTACTTTAGGGTCAACTCCTCCACTAAAAGGTCTTAATCGAGGAAAAGAAATAGAATAAGTAGTTTTCCAGTAAGTTTGTTGTAAATATTTTAAGTGTAAGGCTGTAAAAAAAGCATCACAACGCCAATCTTCTAAACCAAACAATGCGCCTAAACCTATTTTATGAATATTGGCCTGACCCAATCGGTCTGAGGTTTCCAACCTATAATTAAAATTTGACTTCTTTCCTTTTGGGTGATGTTGTTTATAGGTTTCTCTGTGGTAGGTTTCTTGATAAACTAATACTGCGTATAGGCCTTCTTCTATTAACAATTCATATTCATTTTGCAGAAGAGGTTGTACTTCTATAGAAACATTAGAAAAATGTTTTTTTGCTAATCGAATAGCATTTTTCAAATACTCTACCCCTACCTTTTGATTAGCTTCGCCTGTGACTAATAATATATGATCATACCCTTTCTTTTTTAAAAAATATATCTCTTTTAAAATTTCTTCGTCCGTAAGTGTCCTTCTCGGAATTTTATTGGTTAAACTAAAACCACAATAGGTACAAATGTTCTGACATTCGTTTGACAGATACATCGGCACATACATTTGCATAGTGTTCCCAAATCGCTCTTTGGTAATAGCTTTACTTGCTGCGGCCATAACTTCAAGATAATCTTGGGCAGCAGGTGAAATCAATGCTTTAAAATCTTCTAAATCTCTATGAGCATTGTTAATGGCTCTCTCTACATCTATAGCTGTTTTTGTATAAATACTGTCCAAAACCTCATCCCACTGATAGGTGTTGAAAACCGCTTCAAAGCTTTTTTCTAAGCCACTTCGTTTATACAGTTTTTCTTTTCTCATCGAGATTTTTATTTTAATTTAAAAAACGTGTCAACGGACTACTCGCTTCTGCATGAGTAGTTACTTTTGCAAGTTTTGCCTGATACGCCATTCTTCCGGCTTCAACTCCCAGCTTAAAGGCTTTTGCCATCTCTACAGGATTATTCGAAACCGCTATAGCTGTATTTACCAAAACAGCATCTGCGCCTAATTCCATAGCGTAAGCAGCATGCGACGGACTCCCTATTCCTGCATCTACAACTACCGGAACTGTACTTTGCTCGATGATAATTTCTAAAAAATCATGGGTTCGCAAACCTTTATTGGTTCCTATAGGTGCGCCCAAAGGCATCACACAAGCCACACCAACTTCTTCTAATCGCTTGCATAAAACAGGATCGGCATGGATGTAAGGCATCACGACAAAACCTTTTTTTACAAGTTCTTCGGCAGCTTTTAAAGTTTCTATAGGGTCGGGAAGTAAATATTTAGGGTCGGGGTGAACCTCTAACTTCAACCAATGGGTCTGTAAAGCTTCTCTCGCCAGTTCCGCAGCAAAAATTGCTTCTTTTGCATTTCTTACCCCAGAGGTATTAGGCAAAAGACTGATAGTTGGCTGTTGTAAAGCTTTGATCATATCATCTGATTTTTGCTCTAAATCTATACGCTTTAAAGCCACGGTGACCAACTCACTTTCTGAGGCTAATATGGCCTCGCTCATCAATTGGTTAGAACTGAATTTACCTGTACCTGTAAACAATCGTGAACTAAACTTTTTATCGGCAATTTGAAGGATGTCTTTCATAGGAATATAATTTCTTTTTAAAATGGGTTATGGTTGAAAAATCATAGGTAATCACACCAGAAACGGCAATACCGTATACACCTGTTTCTAATAAAGGGGAAACATCTTCTAGCGTAATTCCGCCAATCGCAATCATAGGAATTGATTCGCCTAATTGATTTTTAATCTTTTGGTATCCTGAAAGTCCTAAAATCGGACTCAAATTTTTCTTTGTTGTGGTAAACTTATAAGGCCCCAAACCAATATAATCTACTTTTTTTGCGATTAATCTTTTACAATCGTCTATGGTATTGGCCGTGCCGCCAATGATAAATTTCTCCCCTAAATATTGACGGGCAACTACAGGACAAAAATCTGATTTTCCTAAATGAACACCATCGGCTTCAACGTCTTTTGCTATTTTATAATGATCGTTTATAATGAGCTTCACGCTATACTTTTGAGTTATTTCCCTCACCTTTTTAGCTGTATGTAAACAAACGTGCTCTGATTGGTCTTTAAGACGCAATTGCACCCAATTAACGCCATGTTTACAAGCTAACTTTATTGCTTCTATATGCTGTACTGGGGTTTCTCCATGTGATATGTATTGCAATTTCTCTATCATCAAACTTTAATAATGTGTTCCTAAAAGGCTTGTATTTGAGGCCAGAAACTTTTCTGTAAAATATTTTGCCTGTTCGCAGGCTTTTAAAAAATCATTATATTTTAATAGCTCGCATGCTAAAGCAGAAGACAAAACACATCCGCTGCCATGTTTCAAAAAAACTGGATTTATTGTGGGAGGAAATTCAGCACTCAAAGTTCCGTTTTCGTATAGTAAATCATAGCCTTTTCGTCCGTCTTCTCGATGTCCACCTTTTACATATACTTTCGTCAAGTGGCTTATTCTTTGTACCGTTTTTTCTACTGCTTCATTTTTGCTCCATGACAATAACTCAAGGTAATTAGGTGTGATGACAAAGCATTGTTTTAATACTTCCGTGAAAACTTGTCCAGCAATCCCTTCTATAAATTGATGGTTTGTCGTTGATTTTAAAACAGGATCCAAAACCACTTTTATAGCTGAATTATACTGTTTTAACGTATGTAGTACTTTTAATGAAAGTTCCCAATTTTCTATAATTCCTATTTTAACAACTGTTATTTTATGCTTATTCAGAATAATTATTAGTTGTTCTAAAATTAGATCAGCATCTACCCAATGGCATAACTTAAAAGTAGCTTCGTTTTGAACAGTTAAAGCTGTACATACTCCAAAACCATATTGCTTATAGGCTTCAAAAACCTTGATATCGGCAGTAATCCCCGCACCGCTACTGGGGTCAAACCCTGCAATGGTCAGTATGTTTTGTCTATGCATCAAGGTAAGCTGTTTTTATTTTTATAAACTCTTCTACAGGCGATTTACTTTTCCAAACACCTCCCAATAAAGCTATGCCTTGGTAACCTAGTTGTTTTGCCAGCTTGATGTTTTGCAAAGTAATTCCTCCTAGTGCTAAAATTTTCTGTTCCGTTAAGGCTACTTTAAAGCCTTTTCCTAAATAACCCGGCTTTGAAATGGAATCAAATACAGGGCTTAAAAAACAGTAATCATAACTATATGTGTCGCTTTTTAATGCTTCATAACTATGAAAACCCGTACTTATCGTCAATTTGCTCCTACTCTTTAAAGCTGTAACATAAGCTTTTGTATCAGTAATTTTCAACCGATGTTCTTCTTTAAGATGTATCCCTTTTAATAGATACTTTTCCACCAAATGATGATACTCATGTAACACGACTAAATTATGGTATATGGGCTTAATCTTATGAAGGTAAATTTCATAATCATTTTGACTGAAACAAGGTTTTCTAAGATGAAAACAGTTGAGGCCACACTCAAATAAATGATGCAACATAGTCATCTCATTTTCTATGTTTCCTTCAGGTGAAAAAACAACCATCACAACTCCCCTTATTATAAATATACTTCAGAGCCTTTTTCTTTAAACTCTTTTGATTTTTCTTTATAACCTTCTTCTATCTCGTTATTTTTTGCCGCAAAATCCCTCACCTCCTGTGATATTTTCATCGAACAAAATTTTGGCCCACACATCGAACAAAAATGAGCGATTTTTGCTCCTTCCGCCGGCAAAGTCTCATCGTGATAGCTTCTGGCCAATTCCGGGTCTAAACTCAAATTAAACTGATCTTCCCATCTAAATTCAAATCTTGCTTTGCTTAGCGCATCATCACGGTGTTGTGCGCCGGGGTGACCTTTAGCTAAATCTGCTGCGTGAGCTGCCAATTTATAGGTGACCACACCCGTTCTCACATCTTCTTTGTTGGGTAAGCCCAAATGTTCTTTTGGCGTTACATAACACAACATTGCACAGCCATACCAGCCTATCATCGCCGCCCCGATGCCTGATGTAATGTGATCATAACCTGGTGCTATATCGGTTGTTAATGGCCCTAAGGTGTAAAACGGGGCTTCGTCACATACCTCCAATTGCTTATCCATATTTTCTTTAATCATATGCATAGGCACATGCCCTGGCCCTTCGATAAAACATTGTACATCGTGTTTTCGAGCAATTTTGGTCAACTTACCTAATGTCTCTAGTTCTGCAAATTGCGCTTCATCATTAGCATCGGCAATAGAACCTGGACGTAAACCATCTCCTAAAGAAAAAGCCACATCGTATTGTTTTAAAATTTCACAGATTTCTTCAAAATGAGTATACAAAAAACTTTCTTTATGATGTGCCAAACACCATTTAGCCATAATAGAACCTCCTCTTGATACAATTCCTGTCACTCTTTTTGCTGTCATGGGGATGTAGCGTAATAAAACCCCTGCATGAATCGTAAAATAATCTACTCCCTGTTCGGCTTGTTCTATTAAAGTGTCTTTAAAAATTTCCCAAGTTAAATCTTCGGCGACACCTTTTACTTTTTCCAATGCTTGATAAATTGGCACTGTCCCAACAGGTACTGGAGAATTTCTTATGATCCATTCACGAGTTTCATGGATGTTTTTACCTGTAGACAAATCCATCAAACTATCTGCACCCCAACGACAAGCCCAAACGGCTTTTTCTACTTCTTCTTCTATCGAGGAGGTGGTCGCAGAATTTCCGATATTAGCATTAATTTTCACTAAAAAATTTCGCCCTAAAATCATTGGCTCGGATTCGGGGTGATTGATATTATTAGGAATTACCGCTCTACCTCGAGCCACTTCATCCCGTACAAACTCAGGTGTTATCTTCTTAGGAATCGACGCTCCGTAGGATTCTCCTGGGTGTTGATGAGCCAGAGAAACCATTTCATCAATACGTTGGTTTTCGCGAATAGCAATATATTCCATTTCGGGAGTGATAATGCCTTGTTTCGCATAATGCAACTGCGTGACATTTTTTCCTTTCTTTGCTCTAAGTGGTTTTCTTAAATGGGCATAACGCATATGATCTAGACTCTTATCTTGCAATCGCTCATTACAATACTTAGAGGTAAATGCTTCTAATTGTTCGACATCATTTCTTTCTAAAATCCAAGAGGCTCTGATACGCTCTATCCCTTGATGAACGTCTATTTCTTTTTCAGGATCGGTATATGGTCCTGATGTATCATAAACAGTAATCGGTTCGTTAGGTGTCGATTTCCCTGTCATCGAATCTTTGGTGTCACTAAGATTAATTTGGCGCATTGCCACTTGAATTTCTGGATACAAGTTGCCTTGCACATATATTTTTTTAGAATTGGGAAATGGCTTTCTAGTAATCTTATCTTTTTGTGGTGCGGTGTCTTTTCCTTTCATAAGTATTTTTGACTTTCTTTATTAGATTTTAGGTTGACAATTACCCTCCTTGAGTGGCTTGTATAATCAAAATATCATCTCCAGAAACCAATCTTGTAGTGTTCCAGTCATTTTTGGAAATCACTTCTTGATTGATGGCAACAGCAATACCATCACCAGAATGATGGAGGTGGGCTAATAATTGAGTAATATTGGTATCCTCAGAAATTTCTTGGTGAGTTGAATTTACGTTTACGGTTATCATCGCGCATTTGTTTATTTTTGATAACCTTAGCAGGCAGATTGCCTGTTTGAAACTGATATAGAAAGTCATAAAAATATGTTCTTCGAACATACTTTTATGAAAAAATCGGCTTTTCCCTACGTAAGTACTAACTTATTCAGGTTCAAAGGGTATTTCTCAGTCCTAGAAAAATCTAGAGCACCCCTAAAGTCGGTTCAAAAATATAAAAAAAGTTGAGATTAAAAAATAAGTGGGCCAGAATTATGGGTTTACTGCCAAAAAGGCCTTTCAATTATTGTAAGGCTTTTTTATTCTGATTTTACCGCTTCAAGACTTATACTATAAATATTTCCGAAACCATTTTGGATGCTGTTGGACAACGCTCTTAATTGTTCTACGCTTTTTATTTCAGAAACCTCTTGGTCTATTCTTTCGCTAGTGAAATAAAGGATTTTAGCATTGACATCAACAAATGGGCAATAATCTAATTTATCAGAATTGATTTGATCTCCCAAATGCCGAGCTGACATCCAATTGCCATCGCTATCTTTTTCACTCATATACAAATCGCCACCACCTAAATCGTCTGCTCTACCATAGGAGCTGAAAATGAGGTACTTTTCCTCAGGGTCAATAAAAGCATTGAACTCGTAAAAAACCGTATTGATGGTTTCAGGGAGTAAAATTGGTTCACTAAATTGGCCATTTTCAGGTTGAGCCATAAAAATATCTTCCCCACCAATTCCGTTTCCTCTGGTTGCCGTAAAATAAAGATTTCCAGACTTACTTAAGGAAGGATAAAACTCATCACTTCTCGTATTGATAATAGGATCTAAGGCAACAGGCTCATTCCAAACTCCTGCTATTTTTTCGCTGTACCAAATGTTGTAATCGGCACGAGTAGTATCACCATTCATCGGTCGGTTAGAGGCAAAATACAATCGGTTTGAACTCGGATCGAAAAAAGGCTCGATATCTTGGTATTTTCCTGAAATGCTTAACAGTTTTGGCGAAATCCATACCTCATTTATTTTTTGGATACTTACTAAACTTCGCTTCTTTTGGTTATAATTCCCTAAGGTATAAACGATTTCGTCTCCTTTTGGTGAAATCGCTAGATCTCTTTCGTAAAGCGAAGTAGAAACAATGTCTTCCGCAAAAAGCTTTACCTCCTCGGTAGAAGTAGCTAATTGAAAATTGTTTTCTGTGGTTTCTTCTTTTTGAGTTTCATTTTTAGGAGAGTTGCAACTGAGAATAAAAATGAAACCACATATTAGAATTAGATTTTGTTTCAACATAATATTATTAGCTTCATTAAAACCTGAGTATTCATCTATTTTAAATACCCCAACACATTCTCTTCTATCCTACTTTCGATATTAGAGATATCTGCTTTTACAAACTTTTCGCCGGTGATGTTTTCATACAATTCGATATAGCGTTCAGAAACTGAGTTTACATATTCATCAGTCATTTCAGGCAAGCTTTGTCCTTCTAAGCCTTGAAAACCATTTTCGATCAACCATTGTCTTACAAATTCTTTCGACAATTGTTTTTGTTTCTCTTCTTTGGCTTGGCGCTCTTCGTAACCTTCGGCATAAAAATAACGGGAAGAATCAGGCGTATGAATTTCGTCTATCAATACAATTTTACCTTCGGGATTTTTACCGAATTCGTATTTGGTATCTACCAGTATCAATCCGCGTGAAGCGGCAATTTCGCTTCCACGCTTAAAAAGTTTGTAGGTATAATCTTCTAATTGTTGGTAATCGGCTTCACTTACGATTCCTCGTTTCAGAATATCCTCCCGAGAAATATCTTCGTCGTGATCGCCTTGTTCGGCTTTGGTTGCTGGTGTAATTATTGGCGAAGGAAACTTATCGTTTTCTTTCATTCCTTCGGGTAATTGCACACCACACAATTCGCGTTTACCCACTTTGTATTCGCGTGCAGCATGACCAGCCAAATAACCTCTAATGACCATTTCTACCTTAAAAGGTTCGCACATTTTACCAATCGCTACATTTGGGTCTGGTGTTGCTTCTAACCAATTGGGCACCAAATCTTGGGTATCTTGCATCATTTTGGTCGCAATCTGATTGAGGATTTGCCCTTTGTAGGGAATTCCTTTTGGCATCACCACATCAAAAGCACTCAACCTATCGGTGGCAATCATTACCACCTGATGGTTATCAAGCTCATAAACTTCGCGTACTTTACCTTTGTAAACACTTTTTTGGTTTGGGAAATTATAATTGGTTTTTAAAAGGGTATTTTTCATTCTGGCAACTATTTATTCTTGATTTTCGATGGCTTTGTAAGCAGCAATTACTTTTTTGACGAGTCGGTGACGAATCACATCTTTGTCATCGAGGTATAAAATACCAATTCCTTTGACGTCTTTGAGTACTAACAAAGCTTCTTTAAGACCAGAAATACTTCTTGGCGGCAAATCTACTTGTCCTGGATCACCCGTGATGATGAATTTTGCATTTTTTCCCATACGGGTTAAAAACATTTTCATCTGCGAATGGGTAGTGTTTTGCGCTTCATCTAAAATCACAAAAGCGTTGTCGAGTGTGCGACCACGCATAAATGCCAGCGGTGCAATTTGTATCACCCCTTTCTCTAAAAAAGTTTCCAGTTTTTCGTGCGGAATCATATCGCGTAACGCATCGTACAAAGGTTGCATGTAAGGATCGAGTTTTTCTTTGAGATCTCCCGGAAGGAAACCCAGATTTTCACCTGCTTCTACTGCTGGACGCGTTAAGATAATTCTACGAACTTGTTTTTCTTTGAGTGCCTTTACTGCCAAAGCGACACCAGTATAG
This sequence comes from Mesonia sp. K7, assembly GCF_003233725.1. Classification (GTDB taxonomy): domain Bacteria; phylum Bacteroidota; class Bacteroidia; order Flavobacteriales; family Flavobacteriaceae; genus Mesonia. The sequence continues at coordinate 112,515 of NZ_QKQV01000007.1, read as the reverse complement.
GTTTTACCTGTTCCGGCTGGACCAACGGCAAAAACCATATCGTTCTTACGGCTTAATTCTACCATTTTTCGTTGGTTAGCGGTTTGTGCTTTGATGAGCTTTCCGCTAACACCGTGGACTAAAACATCACCGCTTTCTTTAGAAGTTTCGTAATCTTCTTTGGTTTCGCTGGTGAGAATACGCTCGATGCTGTTTTCGTCTATTTGGTTGTATTTTCCAAAATGCTCCAAAATCATATTAAAACGCCTATCGAACTCCTCAAGACGCTCTTCTTCGCCGTAAACTCTTATTTTGTTTCCTCGAGCTACAATTTTTATTTTAGGAAAGTACTTTTTAAGTAGCTCTATGTTAGTGTTTTGATATCCGAAAAACTCTTGCGGATTGATTTCTGAAAGTTCAATTTCTAATTCGTTCAAAAGCAGGTATATTTATTAAGCATTTATAATTAAATTCGCATTACAAATCTAACTAATTTTTGTAGCAACTGGACTAAAAAAATATTAACAGATAACTAGATGGCAATTATTACTTTAACAACAGATTTTGGTCTCAAAGACCCATCAACAGGAGCGGTTAAAGGTGCTATCTTGAGCGAACTCAACGACATTACCATTGTTGATATCTCTCATGAGGTTTCGCCATTCCACATTAGTGAAGCTGCTTATATCATCAAAAATAGCTATAAAAGTTTTCCGAAAGGGACGATACATATCATTGGGGTAGATTCTGAAATTACACCCGAGAACAAACATATTGCACTGCAACTCGACGACCACTTTTTTATTTGTGCCAATAATGGGATTATGTCGCTAATAGCTTCTGAAATCAATCCGCAGAAGATTGTCGAAATCAATATTCATGACAATGTAGAAACGGTTTTTCCGGTGTTGGATATTTTTGTAAAAGTGGCTTGTCATATTGCTCGAGGCGGAACTTTAGACGTTATTGGAAAAAACATTTCAAAAATTAAGCAAATCTCTAAGTTCAACCCGATTGTAAATGAGCAACAAAACCAGATAATGGGTCACGTGATTTACATCGACAATTATGGAAACGTCGTAACCAATATTTCGCGAAAGCTTTATGAAACTATTGGAAAAGGGCGAAATTTTGTCATTTCTGCACGTGGAGTAACTTTTAAAAAAGTCTATGAAAATTATAGTGATGCAATAGATTTTACCAAACCTAAGGAAACTCGTGGAGCCGATGGGAAAAAGCTGGCTATTTTTAACACTGCAAATTATATCGAGTTGGCCATTTACAAGAGTAATCCGCAAAATGTGGGAAGCGCCAGTACGCTTTTTGGTTTGGCACTTAGAGACACGGTAAACATAAAATTTGAATGATGCTGATAAGAATTGTAAAAATGTCTTTTGATGAAACGAAAATCGATGCCTTTTTAACCATGTTTGAAGAGAAAAAACAATACATTCGGGGTTTTGAAGGCTGTCAATTTTTAGAATTATACCAAGACAAAAACAATAAAAATATCTTTTTTACGTACAGTTACTGGAAGGATGAAAATGCTTTGGAAAACTACCGAACTTCAAACTTGTTTAAAGAGGTTTGGGCAAAAACCAAAGCGATGTTTAATGACAAACCTCAAGCTTGGAGTGTCGATAAAATTGTAAGTTTGCCCTAATGAACGCTATTATTCTTAAAGAAATCAATGCCTTTTTTTCGTCTATTATCGGTTATTTGGTAATTGGCATTTTCTTAGTGTTTTGTAGTTTGTTTTTATGGTTTTTTCAAGGTGGCTATAACATCTTTGATGCAGGATTTGCTTCGCTGGATTCTTTTTTTCAAATTGCTCCATGGATCTTACTTTTACTCATTCCTGCAGTAACCATGCGCAGTTTTGCCGAAGAAAAGAAACAAGGCACCTACGAACTTTTACTCACCAAACCACTTAGTATTTGGCAATTGGTTTTGGGAAAATATATAGGTTCGCTTTTGTTATGCCTAATCGCTTTGTTACCCACTTTATTTTATGTGGTTACCATTTACTATAACGGAAATCCTGTTGGGAATTTTGATGCAGGTGCGATGTTGGGAAGTTATCTCGGCTTGATATTTTTAGTTGGTTTATATACAGCCATCGGTATTTTTGCATCGAGTCTAACCACCAATCAAATTGTGGCTTTTATTATTGCCTTACTCTTTTGTTTTTTGCTGTTTTATCTTTTTGAAGGAATTGCCGATACCAACCTATTGGGCTCAGAAACCTACGGTTTGGAGTATTTAGGCATCAATTATCACTATAAAAGTATAAGTCGAGGTGTTATCGATAGTCGAGATGTGATCTATTTCGTTTCGGCAACCCTCTTTTTTCTCGGAATCACCAAGTTTACTCTATCCACTAAAAAAGTCTAATCGCACTATGAAAAACAAAAAACAAATTATCATTTTTGTTATCATGATTATCGCCATTAACCTATTGGCGACACAATTCTTTTTTAGAACAGATTTAACCGAAAACAATCGTTATACGCTTTCTGAAACTTCCAAAAATATTGTCAATCAGTCAGAAAACCCTGTTATTGTAGAAGTTTTTTTAAAAGGTGACTTCCCTTCAGAGTTTAAACGTTTACAAAACGAAACCCGCTACATTCTTGAGGAGTACGAGACGGTAAACAGCAACATTAAGTTTGATTTTATCAATCCGCTTGAAAGCGGAAAAAATGCTGAAACGGTTGCTAATGAGTTTTATCAAAGCGGAATGATGCCTGAAACCATCAACGTGACCGAAAATGGTAAAGTAACCGAAACTATTTTCTTTCCTTGGGCTGTAGCAACTTATGATGGTAAGTCGGTACAAATCCCTTTATTGAAAAGAAAAATTGGTGATAATAACGAGCAAATCGTCAACGCATCAGTAGAAAATCTGGAATATGCTTTTTCGGATGCGTTTAGTAAAGTTATCAACGGAAGAAGTAAAAAAATTGCTGTCATGCGCGGCAATGGTGAGTTGCCCGATAGAAACCTGACTGACTTCCTACAAGGCTTACGCGAATATTATTTTATCGCCCCTTTTACGTTGGATTCTGTTGCCAAACATCCTGAAAAAACGCTAGAGGAATTAGAAAAATTTGATTTGGTCATCGAGGCCAAACCGACCGAAAAATTTAGCGAAAGCGAAAAACTAGTGCTTGACCAATATGTGATGAAAGGCGGAAAAATGCTTTGGTTGGTCGATCAGGTAGCGATGGAAAAAGACAGTTTGTTTACCAATGTGGATAATTCTGCGTTGGCTTACATTAGGGATTTGAATTTGAACGATTTTTTCTTTTCTTACGGGGTTCGTATCAATACGGCTTTGGTAAATGATATGGTTTCTGCTCCTATTGTTTTGGCGCAAGGCTCGGGCAATCAGACACGCTACAATCCTTTTCCGTGGTTTTATTCGCCATTGGCGGTTTCTAACCAAGAGCACCAGATCAACAACAATATCGAAGCGGTAAAATTTGATTTCGCAACAGCGATAGACACCTTAAAAAATAATATCGGTAAAAAAGTATTGTTGCACAGTTCGCCAAAATCGTATCTGGAAGGCGTACCAACAATTGTAAAATTAGATAAAATCAAAGAGCAGCCCGACCTCGAAAAATACAACGCCGGAAAACAAAACTTAGCGGTGTTGTTGGAAGGTGAGTTTACGTCGGTTTACAACAACAGGATTTTGCCTTTTGAGTTTGAAAATTACCAAAACCAAGGAAAAGCAACTAAAATGATTGTGGTTGCCGACGGTGATGTGATCAAAAATGAGTTTTCGCGACAAGGGCCTATTCCTTTGGGTTACGACAGATATACCGCAACCACTTACGGGAACAAAGAGTTTTTGATGAACTCGGTGAATTATTTATTAGACGATACCGGGTTGCTCAACATTAGAGGAAAAGAGGTAAAACTGGCGTTTTTAAATACCGAAAAAGTTGCTCAAAACAGAACGTCTTGGCAACTTTTTAACTTGTTACTTCCGATAATTTTATTGTTACTTTTTGGGTTTATCTTTTATACGATAAGACGCAAAAAGTATATCAAAAATTAAAGCGCGTTTAGCTCTTTGATAAGTGCTTTCGCATCTTTTTCGATATCTTGGTTCACTTGCTTTAAGTGAGCACCTCTGTTTTCTACCTTTCTTTCATTGATTTTGGTGATGTAATGGTCAAAATGCTCGATCGCTTTATCTACAATTGCTTCTGATTTTGAATGATCTGCTTCTGGGTTTGCAATCTGATGAATGTAAGCCGCCTCTATAATATCGCCCATTACATAGTTCAAATCTCTTTTTAACTCTCTTTTGTTCGCCATGATGATTTATTTTAAAATGCAAAGATACTTGAAATATTGATAGTGAATACAAAAAGGGAGAAAAGTCTTTTTGACGAATTAAGGTTTGGGAATAATGGTTATCTTGGTTTCATAAAAATTATAAGTTTTATAATGAATAAAAAATTAAAAGATTTAATTGATATATATTTTGCTAAGGCGAGCAATAATATTATTTCACAAATAAATCATTTTGATAAGATAACAAATTCATTATTTATTTTAACTCAAAGTCTTTTTGATAACAAAGAAAAAATCGAGTATTTCCAAAGGGAGTTAGAAGGGAAGTTTTTCAGATTTGGATTAGCAAATCAAAGTCTTATAAACCTAATAAAAGGAAATGAGTTCAATTTAGTGAATCAGAATGCAAAAATTGTAGATATATTTTCTATAAATAGTATTACTAGAATGCAAATTGAATCATTTCTCATTATTTATTATTTACTTTTTGATGATATTTCTACCCAAGAAAAGAACTTCCGATATAACGTTTATAAATTACACGGATTACAAAAACAACTTGAATTTAATATAACCTCAGATTTTCCAAAAAGAAAAGAATTCTTAAATAAAATTAAGAAAGAAAGCAATGAAGCTATAAAAAACATTAAAAATTCAGAAATTTATAATAGTGCTGACAAAAAGACTCAATACAACTATCTAAATCCAAAATATGCAAAACTTATTAAAAGTAAAGTTTTGTTTGAAAAAAGTGGCATCAAAGACGAAAGAGTGGATGAAATGTGGAAGATCTATTCAAATTATGCACACTCGGAACACATAAGTGATAGACAATATAATTCCATATATAGAATTGAAAAATCTGTATTAAAAGAATGTTCGTTGGTGTTATCAATAAACTCCATTTTAACTTCTAAAATTATTATCAATTTTATAAATCAATTTGAAAGTGTTAAAAATAAATATCTACAAATGAGTGCTGATAAGAGAAATCAGGTTGAATTCTGGAGTAAAATGGAAGATATAAAAAGCTAAAAAACTTATATAAAAATGAAATACACCCAAGAAATTATCATCAACAAACCCATTGACGAAGTGGTTCAGTTATTTGACAGCGTCGAGAATATGGACAAATGGATGGAAGGTTTACAGAGTTTTGAGCACTTGAGTGGAACTCCAGGTGAAGTTGGCGCCAAATCGAAACTGAAGTTTAAAATGGGAAAACGGGAAATCGAAATGATAGAAACCATTACGGTAAAAAACCTTCCGCACGAGTTTTCTGGAACCTACGAAGCCGACGGCGTTTTTAATATGGTCAGGAATAAGTTTGTCGAACTTTCGGAAAATCAGACCAAGCACATTACCGAAAACGAATTTCAGTTTAAAGGCTTTATGAAGGTGATGGGCTTTTTGATGCCGGGTGCCTTTAAAAAACAATCGATGAAATATATGGAAACTTTTAAGGCCTTTGCTGAAAGCCAATAATTAGATAGTCACCACCAAAATTTTACTGCTTTCCGCTTGAAGCGAAATTTCCCCTAAATTGGCCGGAATCAATACGGTTTCTCCTTTTTTGATCGTAATTTGGTGATGTTTGATATTGGCTTTTCCTTCTACCCCAATTAAAATCACAAAAGAATCTGGGTTGATGTGAAGCTTAAAGTCGGTTGTATTTTCTAATTGTAAGATTTCTGAATTGAAATACTTGCAACTCACCAAATCTTGTAGTTGGTTGTTTTTAGTTGTATAAGCTACTCTATAATCATGACTATCAAAATCTATCGCGTCAATAGCATCTTCGGTATGCAACTCGCGTTTGTTGCCTTCTTTATCGGTACGGTTGTAATCGTAAATGCGATAGGTAATGTCTGAAGTTTGTTGTATTTCTGCCAATAAAACTCCTTTTCCGATCGCATGAACTAAACCCGCTTTTACCAAAAAAGTGTCGCCACTTTTCGCGGAAGTTTTGTTTAAAACCGCTTCTAAATTTTCTTGTTCAAGTGCTTCTAAATAATCTTCTTTGGAGGTATTCTTATGAAATCCCGCCACAATAGAAGCATTTTCTTCGGCATCTAACACATACCACATTTCGGTTTTACCAAAAGAATTATGACGTTGTTGGGCAATTTTGTCTCCAGGATGAACTTGCACTGACAAATCTTCTGTCGCATCGATAAACTTGATGAGCAACGGAAAGTTGTTAGCGTACTTATGATAAACTTTTTTACCTACTAAATCTGCCTTGTAAGCTTCTACTATTTCGCGTAAGCTTTTACCTTTTAAAACTCCGTTGGCAACTACCGAAACATCATTTTCGACCGCACTGATTTCCCAACTTTCCCCAATTTGATTAGAAATTTTCTGCTTCCCTAAAACTTGATGCAATTTTTCTCCGCCCCAAATTTTTTCTTTGAGAATTGGCTGAAATTTTAAAGGATAGAGTGGTGACTGCATCAAAAGTTAACCTTTATAAGTTACAAAGTTACGCGGCGTTTCGTACAAAGTGATCTCTAAGTCCAAAGCAGGTTTTAATTTGGGCTTTAACTTGTGGTAAATGACCACGGCAATGTTCTCGACGGTAGGATTAAGGTTTTGGAACTCCTTGGTATCCAAATTAAGGTTTTTATGGTCGAACTTCTCCTCTATTTCTTCTCTTATAATTTCCTTAAGTTTACCTAAATCGATGACATAACCTGTTTTGGGATTGATTTCTCCGGTGACGGAAACAATCAATTCATAATTGTGGCCATGGTAATTTGGGTTACTACATTTCCCGAAAATCTCCATGTTTTTTTCGTCACTCCATTCTTTATTGTAAAGTCTATGGGCGGCATTAAAATGGGATTTTCTATGTACGGTTACTTTCATTTACGAGATAAAATTGTAGTATTTATCGAAGATAATTTTAAACCAAGAAGTATAATTCGCTGGATTTTGCTGCATATCTTTTTTGGTGTCTTCTAAGGTCATCCACTTGTACGCACTCACTTCTTCAGGGTTTACATTTGGATTTTCATTATACTTTCCCACCAAAATATAATCGTATTCGTGTTCGGTAAGACCGTTATCGAAAGACGTCTTATAGATAAACGACGTGACTTCTTCTAAATCTGTGGTAAAACCCATTTCTTCATTCAATCTTCTTTTTCCTGCTTCTATATTGGTTTCTCCAACGCGCTGATGACTGCAGCAGGTATTGGTCCACAAACCCGGTGAATGGTATTTGGATTCTGCCCTCTGCTGAAGAAGTAATTCGTTTTGATCGTTAAATACAAATACTGAAAAGGCTCGATGCAGAAGTGCTTTTTGGTGTGCTTCTATTTTTTCCATCACACCAATTTGCTCGTCTTTTTCGTTTACCAGAATAACTTGTTCTTTACTCATTTGGTAAAAATACAAGTTATAAAAATTCTAACCTAAAAAAACCGACTTGAAAAATGTAGGGTTTGGTATTACAATTCTTCTATAATAAACTCGCTCCGTCTGTTAAGCTGGTGCTCTTGATCAGTACATTTTACACCATTGGTACAATGGTTGACAGGTTTTGTTTCACCATAACCTTCACCAGAAATTCTATCGGCGGTAATACCGCCAACTTCTATAATATATTTTTTGGTGGCGTCATTTCTTCTCTTAGAAAGCTCTAGGTTATAAGCGTCTGAACCTCTACTATCAGTATGGGAACGCACATCTATCTTTACATCGGGATAACTATTTAAGAACGAAATTACTTTCTGCAATTCTACTTCCGCTTTTTTGGTAATTTCGGCTTTGTCATACTCAAAATAAATAAACGGAATATCGAGAATCTTTGCTAAATCGTCACCTATTTTAAACTTGGTAGATTCCTCTTCATCAAGATAAATACTCAGTCTTTGTGTGTAGGTTTGGTTTGAGGTCTTAAATCTTGTTTCTTCCAAAATATAGCCTTCTTTATAAACCCTTACAATATACTCTTGATCTTCTTCTAAGCCTTCGATAAGTGTACTTGCTTTGTCTATCTCTTCTCTGGTTATTTCGTCTCCAAATCTGTTAAAGAGCGACACCGTTGAATGAGTTAATGAATCTGAGCTTTTTTTGCTCAATACGTGTACAATCAACTCTTGCTTCGGCTGCTCCTCTATGTTTTCGACTGTTTTGTAAAACCTGTAAATATCATCATCCCCTTTTCCTCCATCTCTATTGGATGCTAAAAAACCTGTTTCTCCACCTTCATCTTCAAAATAGGCAAAATCGTCTTTCGGACTGTTATAAGGTATCCCCAGGTTTTCTATATTTATTTCTTCAGAATTTTTTATTTTATTTTCAAAATCCCGAATTACAAAAATATCGACACCTCCTAAGTTTGGTCTTCCGTTGGAAGAAAAGAAAAGATCACCATTTTCATTGATAAAAGGGAAAGATTCTACTCCTTTTGTATTGATGAGTTCCCCCAGATTTTCGGGTATACCCAAAGTCCCGTCTTTGTGTATGGGTGCTTTGTATATATCTGACTGGCCTAGCGAACCGGGCATATCTGAAGCAAAATACATAAAGGTTCCTGCTTTGTTGATCGTAGAATGGGCAAAATTGTAGTTGTCATCGCAAAAACTCACTCTTTTTGGCTTTGACCATCCTTTTTTTCCTAATACCGTTTTATAAATTTGAAGTTTTATAGTGTTATCTCTTGAAACCCGATCGTTATCTCTGGTAAAAAACATAATCGAATCGTTGGCATAAAAAGCGATGGAAGATTCGTGTAAATTTGAATTGATGTCTGAACTGAATTTCTCTACGTTATAAAAAGTAGAATCGTTTCTTCTTTTGGCTTGATAAACATCTAAATAAGGCTGATTGTTCCATTCATATTTTCTTCCTTCACCTCTAGAGGATGAAAATAAAATCATATCTTGGTACGGATAGGCACCAAAATCTGAATTTTTAGAGTTGATATTAATGTTTTTAAGATTGACAAACTTAGGCTTATCTTTAAGCGCTTCTATCTCATCTTTTTCTTGTTCGTAATTTTTAACCCTTAAATCTTCAGGTAAGAGTTCCTTAAACTTAATCATCCATTGTTCTGCTAAGTCATATTTCTGTGAAGACCTTAAGGTTTGCACGTAACGATAGATGTATTCTGGATTGATATTATTTAATGTGCCTTCTTTTTCTTTTAAAGCGATAAGTTTTCCATACCATTTTTCCGCTTCAGCAAAATTATTTCTGAGGTAATAAGACTGTGCTAATTGCGCTAAAACATCTTCGCTTTCATAGCCTTTACCCACTACATCCAACAAAATATCTGAAGTTTTTACAAAATGATAATCTTCAAAACTTTTGTCTGCGCTTTTAACTTTACTTTTTTGTGAAAATAACAGTAAAGGAAAAATTATAAAAATGATATAAATGTAATTTTTCACACGCTAAAAATAATTAAAATTCTCTGATTTAGAAGAATCTAGGGGAAATTACTCTTCTATTTTTCATAAATTCATACCGCATCATAATTTCGTGGGTTCCATAATTATAGCCACTTAAACCTGTCGTCGTTCTGTCGTGGGCGTAACCTATAAACAAATCCTGATTTATATTAAACCCTACTAAGCCACTAAAGGAATCGTCCCAACGATAGGAAAGTCCGAAATGTACTTTTTCATTTACCAAAGCATTGAGGGAAATATCAGCAATAATAGGAGCTCCGCTTACTGCTTTTGCTAAAAAAGCAGGTTTAAGTTTTAAGTTTCTATTGATATCAAAAACATAACCTCCTATCAAATAAAAATGCATCCTTTCTGTTGCTAGTGACTTCTTAAAAGTATCGTAATGTTCTGTTTTTAAAAAATTAGGCACTGAGAAACCCACATAATAATTTTCACTATGCAAATAAAGTGCTGCTCCAATCATAGGTGAAGTCAGATTAATATTATCGGAAAACAAAGGGTCTCCTTCTTGCCTAAAATTACCTTTGGTCCAGTCGTTATTCAGAATATGTAATCCTGCGTTTAAACCAAATGATAATTCTGTGAGGTAATCATCTACAAAAATCGTGTAAGAAAAATTGCCGTTAAGGTAAGTTTCGTTTGTCGGACCAATGATGTCATTTACAATAGAAAGACCTAAGCCTAAGGCGTCATTTCTTAAAGGTCCGTGTATACCTAAGGTTTGTGTTTGAGGAGCTCCATCTAAACCTACCCATTGGTTTCTGTATAAGATGACAGCACTTATCGCATCTCTTTGTCCTGTATATCCAGAATTGATGCTTAAGGTGTTGTACATATACTGCGTAAATTGCGGGTCTTGTTGAGCAAATGCACTACACGTCATCAGAAAAATGATAAGCTTCAATATCTTTTTTATTCGGAATACTTTTATCATTTTATCGGTTTATATATATCCAACCCGTTTTGGTTCTTGCAATATTTCCTGTTACTTTATGTGCACCAAGTTTCAAAATATAATAATACGTACCTACCGGCAAAATTTCATTGATATTTAAAGTAGCACGAGCTGTCGAAATTCCATCCCAACTATTGTCATAACCTCTCTTTTCATAAACCATATTACCCCATCTATTGTAAACTTCTAGCTTATTATTAGGGTAATTTTCTATTCCTTCAATGATAAAAGTATCGTTGATGCCATCGCCGTTTGGTGAAAACTCATTATAAATGACATGATCTTCTGCACTTTCAGACGGTGTCTGTATTTTGGCAAGTGTAAAAACACCATAACCTGTAAGTAGCGAAGTTACTGTTTTTTCGGTTTCATCGACAAATCCTCCTTCATTAATCCATTTTTGGGTTGCAGTATCCCAACGTACGATACTTATATAGTCACTGCCTGGATTCTCCGTAATCGTGTAAGGCGTAGTGTTTTCATTCCAAGAAAGGCTTAGAATTATATTTTCTGGGGAACCTTCTTTTTTTTCTATCACCCAATATTCTGTATCATCAATAAATTCTATCTTTTCTTCTTTATTTTCGTGAGGGTAATTTAGATCAGAGTTTTGAAGAAAGTATTTTCCTTGAAATATATTGGCAGTGTTTTCGGTTTCGCCAATCGTCGCAAAACGGTAATAACCCCCATCGCCAATAGGGTATTTAAATTCGGCGTCACCATTTTTCAAAACATAACCGTCTACGTGGCTGTAGTCTGAAACGTTTAGATGTGTGGCATTGTTTTCAAAAATAAATAACCCGCCATAATCTTCATTATTTACAATACCGTTGGTAAAATCACCTATGTTAGCAATACTAATTTTATTATGCAACTCAAACGGAACTTGGGTTGAAGTGTTATTGAACAATACATTATAAAAATAAAGTGTGTTTAAGCCTGTGATCTGTTGTATGCTTGTTCCTATAAATCGGGTAAGACCATCGCCATCAACATAATCGACAATACCATCATTGTTGAAGTGGCTGTAGATATAGCTATCGCCGTCGTTGTAAAATGTTCCTGTGTTTGTATTATTAAATTCTTTTACTGTAGAAAATGTGGTGTTTTCACTTACATACATCACTCCGGTGTTCACGGTTTGCGAAAACATGTTTCCACAAACGATGAAAAACAAAATAACAAATATATTCTTTAGTTTATTCACATTCTTTTTTCTACTATTCTTTCACAACAAACACGATTACCATATACGAAGTATCGGTAGCTGTACCAATAATATCATAGGTTAAAACTCCACTGGCACTAATACTTAAGTTATCAAATACCGTTTCGTCATAATAGGTAATATAATAATACAATTCTGTAGCTGCATATACATCAATTTGTGCTGGAGCTCCTGCACTACCCACCAAACCACCATTGTAAGGCATAGAATAACCACCTTGTCCGTGGGCGATATTAAGTGCGTTTCCTTGAAACTGATCTACATATTCTTGATATAGATTTCTTTGTAAACCTGTTCCTGTTGTAGTGGTATTAAAAATCACTGATGGCATATAAAACGTGCGAGGCGCTTGTTTTACTTGTTTTAAGTCTCCTGTCGTAGGATCTGCAACGACCATATTATCTGTTGCTGTACCTGTTGGTAAATTTTCTAATGCCAAATTATGAACATCAAGATCAATTACCGTATCATCAAGCAGCGTTCCTCCTAATTGTATATTATCTCCATTTTTGGTTAGACCGTTGTTAGCGGTAAGGCTAATTTCAATTTCTTCAGCAGTTACCAATCGATTCCATTTTCCTGTAGTTCCATCGGTTGTCCAATAATAATAACCCGGAAAAATAGCTGTATCTACATCGGCAGTGTTATAGACCAATAAAGAATTTGTTTTGGCGACATCTGTTGAAGGTTCTCCTGTAATAGGAGAAAAACTCGTCAGACTTAATAAAGCCACCCTCGGAATTAAAAGCCCTCTATCGCTTGACTTGATTTCTACAGCAGACGCCTTACTTGGAATATTAACTCCAAAGCCTTGTTGGGCATAAGTGGTCATACCGACACAAATCAGCAGGAAAATAAGTAAAATATGTCTTCTAAAAGACTGCCTCATAAAATTGGGGTAAGTAATTGTAGTAATCCTCTATAGTTCTTGAACTTTTTAAAAGATTATTTTAAAATAACACTGTATTGTATTGTTTCTTACAACCATTAGCTGTTGACTTACATTATAAATAACATAAGTCAACAAAAATGCATGGCTGTAGAATAAAAAATCTTTAATTAAGTAAAACAGTTATGTGGTGTTTAATTACGCCCTACGATAACCCAACTCGTACCATTAGATTTTAAAATCCAACCTTGAAAAGGCATGGCTCCGTAAGTAAGCGTACCTCCGTTAGCAATAATATTAAGATATCCCGTATGTGCATCTGTCGTGTTTGCTATTTTAATATTGACTACCTGTCCGCTATTAGCACCACCTGCAGCAGGAAGTGTGACATCGATATCACCAGTAGCTGGTATGGTTGCAGAAATATTTATTTCTTGTACATAAGGGCTATAATCAGATATATTAGTGTCATTAATAGTCAAGTCGGCAGTTATCGCACTAGAAACCGTTCTCTTTACGGTACGTAATACTCCGCCATTCGTCTCAGACACCACAATGTTGTTGGCTTCATCTGCTGCTTCGAGGTTGGTAATAGCAATGGTATTTGCAGTATCTGTACCACCAGAACCATCAGTACCCGTTACAATAGTAGTTGGTGTGATTAAATCTCCACCTAATTGAATATTGTTATTAGTATCCATCGTTAGACCATTGTCTGCTGTAACTGTTAAATCTTCTAAAAGATCTTCTAGAGAATACGTTTGTAAAGTACCATCTGCCAACATTACTGCTACATTAGCACCTGCAGGTATAGCAGCATCAGGATCCATTGCCTCTAAATTGGTAAGTTTTATCGTACCTCCTTCACTAAAACCTCCATCAAAGATCATGTCGAATTCATCAACTGAAATGGTGGTGTTTTCAGTTAAAGTTCCTCCTAATTTTAACTCCCCTGTTGTTTCATCATAATTTAAACCATTGGTTGCATCAATCAATTCGTCGTAAGTTACCCAATCTGTTATAAATTCTGGTGCGCCTGGAGTACCAGGAAAGTCAGGGTTTGCTATCGTAACCATTACCAGATTATCAGCGCCTCCGTTTTCAACGCTTACGGTATAAGTAGTTTCATTCCCATTTACTGTTTCTTCAACGTCGATGTTTTCACCTTCTTCTACAATAACTGTTTTTTCTCCATCTTCATCTACAAAACGTACCCAATGGTCTGTATCCCAAAAATAGAAACCAGGAGTTACGTTATTAGGTGTTGTTCCCGCAGTAGCAGTGTTGTATACTAACAATGAGTTGGCTGGAGATGCAACTGGAGTCGCAACGTTTGTTGCTGTTAATGCGAGTCGAGGTATTAATAAACCTCGTTTGGTAGAAACGATGTCTACGGCTGATGATTTATCAGGTGTGTTTGTCCCGATACCTTGTTGTGCCATTACACTTGGCGATAGTAAAATGGCAAATGCAAATAGCGAATAAAGTAATAACTTTTTCATTGGAATTAAATTTAGTTTAACGTTCTTTTTACTTGTTTTAGATTTAGTATTCATAATTATTTATTTTACTGATTATTGATTGATTTATTGATTTAAAATTTATTTGTTATTTTCCATTGTGTTCCATCAGAGGTCAATTGCCACCCAGAATAGGGCAATGCGGTATATAATTGGCTTAAGCCATTAATATTTCCATAGACATTTATATAATAATCTTCGTTGGTATCTTGTTTTTTTATGGTAATTGTTTTTCCTTTTTTTCCTACTGGATTAGGCATTACAATACTTACATCGGCGGTACTTGCATTTCCAAGTAAAATGGTGTCGTTAGGTAATACGGTATAATTTCCGCTAACTTCTTTGATGTCATTGGTATTCTCTAGGTTTACAGAGAGTGAGCCGTCATTAGCTATATTTACTGTAGGGTTGCTATCAGCTTCTTTCACGACTCCTAAAGTTGAGTTTTGTGTGTTATTAGCTCCTTTAGCAGTTGCAACATTTACTTGCCATGCTGTATTATCTCCAGAGACTGTAGAGCTTACCGTAGTATTTACACCATCTGCCAGTGTAGTTGTTTTTTGGTTAGCTTGTACGACAGTTTTCAAATTGATTATCGTATCATTCCCATTTTCATCGGTATAAGTCAACGTAGAGTTATCTGTACTTAGAACTAATTCAGTGAGCGTTTCTGTGTTATTAACATCTATAACGGTGGTATTTCCGCTCTCGTTAGTGTAGGTATAAGTACCATCACCATTATCCACCAGCGTAGTAATGGTTTCAAAATTAGTAATGACGCTACTTAAATCGACAGTTGTAACCGTTCCTGATTCGTCAGTGTATTCTAAAGTTTTACCATCGGCATTAAGCGCTAAAGAGGTGAGTGTTTCTAAATTTGAAATATCAATTTGCGTTGCGTTTCCGTTTTCGTCTGTATAGGTAAAAGTGCCATCGGCATTGGCTACAATGGTGGTAAGGGTCTCTAGGTTTTGAACAAGCGTAGTTAAATCTATTTGATTTGTAACTCCATCTTCATCGGTATAATCTAAATGAATATTATCTGGGTTCAATTTTAGATCTGTTAGGGTTTCCCAAGAGTCGATAGCAAGAGACATATCCAGTTGGGTTAGTGTGCTGTTTTCATCTATATAGGATATCATTCCTGTGTTATTATCGTACGATAAAATAGTGAGTGCCTGCGAAACTCCTTGAATGGTAACGTTAGTTCCATCAGGATTAGTAAAAGTATAAGTGCCATCACCATTATCGACCATCATTCCGCCAACTGTAAATGTGGTCATGGTTCCATCTTCACTAGTATAAGTATAAGATCCATCAGTATTGTTAACAAGGGTAGTTATGGTTTCTGGGTGATCACCCAGTGCAGTAAGTCTTCTCCAGCTTCCGTTGTACCAATAATAATAACCAGGAGTTACATTGTTTTGTGTAGCTGTATTATAAACCAAAAGACTTTCTACATTGCCATTGGTAATAGTAGTTTGATCAGTAGTATTAATTAAGGCCACGCGTGGTAACAACACCCCTTTATCTCCAGCAGCCACAGTAACATCCAACTGAGCTGAAGGATCTGGCATAGCAGTGCCTATACCTACTTGACCATAAGTATAAAATCCTATCAGTAAAAAATAAAAAAATAATAATTTCTTCATAAATGGGGTTACTGAAAAATATTTATTAGTTCTTTTTTAAATACTCTAATTGTTAAAATTTTAAATACACTAAAAATGTAAAAAATCATTCGTTCCTAACTTCTATAAAATTTTGAGACTTATTTTATTATTTATCATCACCAAAAAAGTGTAAAATCAAGTCAACCAATTTTTTATAAAAAATTTTGGTGGACAAATATAAAACCGAAATCGAGTTAAAAATCATATCTGCGTATAAACTTGATTAAATAAAAAAATAGTCGATAAAGTGCATGTTTTTATCATAGAATCAGACTAATATTAAGATTTTGATGAAAAAATTGAAATCATACACTTTATCATTCTTTATTAAAATCAACATTGTTTTATCTATTACAAGCATAATTCGTTTACTATAAAAATCAATTAGACTTAATTCTTTGGCGAGTCATAGGATTCGTAATCATAAAACCCGAAGCACAAGCCTCAACGTTAATCTCTTGTTCCACTGTTTCTTCACATGTTTCTTCCGTCACCGTATAGCTTATGGTTGCCGTACCCACCGAAATTCCTGTAACCACACCACTCGCATCAACAGTGGCTATAGCATTATTACTACTTTCCCAGACTCCTCCTTCAATCTCATTAGAAAGAGTCACGGTATCATCTATACACACAGGATTAGTTCCTGATTCAATCGTTATAGCTGGAGGATCAATCGAAATAAAAGTGATTGTTATTTTAGTTTTCGGACTTGGATATGTAATTGGGTCTCCGCTTCTTTTGTTAGATATTCTATACTCTGCTTCCACCACTCCTGATGTAAACCCCGCATTAGGAATAAATTGAATTTCACCATTAGAGGTATTAGCCGTAAAAGTTCCCTTTCCTGAAATCACTAGATTTGTTGAGTTATTAGTTGGATTACTACTGTTATTAAACTCAAAGAGTTTGATAGAGGAATATAACAACACAAAAGGATCACCTCCAACAGCAGGAGCCGGTGTTGCATAATCATCAAGATCAAAATTTACGGTTTGAGGATCACAATAAAGAAACTCTACTTCTTCGGTATCTGGTGGTGAACCCGCAGAAGATGGTGGAGCCGTACAATTATAGGACAATTCATCTAATGGTGTCATCGATGAAGGACGTAATACATTAGTCACAGTTCCCCCTGGAGCATCAAAAATATTACTTCCCGTTTGTGTGGTATCATAAAATAAGATTTGTTGCGAAGCGCTATCACCTATAAATGTACCAGCACTGTTATTGTTTGTTGTTCCTGTAAAGTAGAAGCTTCCGTAACCTTTTATGTCTCCAGAATTCCTAAAATTAACCCCTCTTACAAAACCAGTTTCTGAGTTATAAAAATCTGATGTTGTACCTTCAATATTTATTCCATCAGGCCTCCCAGAAGTAGTACCAGTCCCAATTGCATGAATTAAACCGTTATTAGTGGTATCCCCATTTCCTAAAAAATAAGTTTTACAAACGATATGACAATTGTTTACTAACTTCGAACCACTAGCGTTTTGTTCAAATTGCCCAGACACTTCAATTTTACCATTATTAAATACTTGGTTAATGGATTGATTCATTTTAAAATTACCAGAGGTTGAATGGGTAACTGTTAGTGTTCCATTGTTGGTCAGCATCGGACCATTATATTGAATTTCTGGCACATCAATAAACTCTAATAAATCATCATTGGTTAAATAGGTAGTAGAAGAGATATTACTTGCTTGGTTATGCACTTGCATATGACCATAATTATTTAAAGTAGCAGACAACCCACTTAAACGTTCAAATTCCCAATAACCCGAGTTATCTAAAGCACCTGTAAAGTTAACGTTAGATCCGTTTAAATAAACCTCTCCATCCAAACGATTATCCCAAGAACCACTATATACATTTACACTACTATTCACTGTAAAATTAGCATTACTATAATTGTTTACGGTAGTATCATAAAAACTAATTGAGTTACTAGTTAAGTTTCCATAATTATTTATTTCGGCGCCATTTAATGTCTCAAGCCCGCCATTTACAGTAAGAGTTCCATAGTTTTCGATACCACCTGCAAAATTCTGCAAGTAAGCCGAAGTAAGCGATCCCTTATTCAAAATATCTACTGTATGCGTAGAACCAGTACTTAAAGGAAAAGCTGTTATCGTTCCGTTATTGATAACATTACCACTAAAAGCACCAGTAGTATAAGATGCAGTAAATGTAGCTCCTGCCGAGACACATAGAGTTCCCCCATTCATAGTTAAACCTCCAGACCAAGATCCTGATGTAAGACAATAAGTTTGACCAGAATTAATTATAATGGCCCCACCTGAACCGCTAACAATATTGTTTGTACAATTACAGGTTACATTCACATCTACCGTGACAGTATTAGAGGTTAAACCATGAATGTTTGTAACTTTATATTGGAAACTATCAGTACCTGTATAACCACTATTTGGCGTATAAGCGACTGTATTATTAGTATTGACTGTTACTGCACCATTCGTAGGATTACTGACTATTATAACATCATCATAAGCTCCACTCCCAGATGAATCGTTACTAAGCACATTTATATTAGTCGTTAGATCCGTAGGAACTGAAACCACATCGGCAACTGCTGTTGGAGCTGTTGGTGCACTTACATTAATATTTACAGTAGCTTCAGAAGAAGTTCCTTTTTCATCTGTGATGGTATACTTAAAACTATCTGTTCCTATATAACTGGTGTTTGGAGTATAGGTAACGTCACTTAATCCATTTACGGTAATATTTTGTCCGTTAGTAGGTTGTTGAGTAATATTTATAGCACTTAAAGTGCCATAAGTATCATTATCTAGAATATCTATGTTTACAGCTGTATTTTCTGCGGTTACTGCATTATCGTTTTGTACGATAGGGAGCGCCGCAGAAACTGTACCTGTGAGAGTGGGTCCTTGCGTAGAAGCATTATAAGTTGTATTTCTTATGTAAAAGTCTGTATAGTATACACTAGGTTGACCATAAAGATATATTCTAATGTATAAAGTTTGATTTACTTCATATCCAGAAGGAAAGTTTAAAGTTAAATATTGATTTGAACCTCTCGTAAGAGTTACTGGACTACCTAAAAGTGTTCCATTTGAAGGAAAAGTGGAATTAGTTGAAT
This sequence comes from Mesonia sp. K7, assembly GCF_003233725.1. Taxonomy (GTDB): domain Bacteria; phylum Bacteroidota; class Bacteroidia; order Flavobacteriales; family Flavobacteriaceae; genus Mesonia. The sequence continues at coordinate 93,419 of NZ_QKQV01000007.1, read as the reverse complement.
ATCTAACCTGTAATGTTGTCGGGCCGTTATCATTATTTGGCGAGTTATAATTGAGCTTAAATTGAGATAACGCTATTTTGTATCCTGCGCTAGGAGTAACTCTAAACTCTATATACTTGCTATAGTTTATTGTATTGCTACTTCCATTATGAAGGTTGTTTACTCTAAAACCAGACCAGGCTGCATCACTTATAGTTACTCCTCCGCCTAACACCATTTGGTTTGCCGTCATATTTCCCACTAAAGGGGTTGGTGCTGACGTATGATTATTCCACCTTACCAAATCTGTTTGTCCAAACACCCCTAAAGAAAAAACAAAGAAAATAAAAACAGTAACGAGGTAATGTTTTTGTATACCCGCATAATCCATTAGTGTCCCAAAAAACTTTATGAATTTTTCGAAGCCAATAGTAGTAAAATAAGAGATATAATTATTGTAGCTTTGCCTCATTAATTTGGGGTAATAATACCAATTACAATTCTATTCTGCGTTTTAAATTAGGACACCTATTTCTAGTTGAGGTCACAAATTTGAGAATCAAATTTACATATAGATAAAGGTTTTAATTTAAGATGTGAGGAATAGTCGTTAAAATACATACGTGATCCGACCAATGACGGTTTTCTTAAAATAATTTAACACTTTTACTATGAGTAACATCAAGGAAATCAACCGAAGAAGAACTTTTGGAATTATTTCCCACCCCGATGCGGGTAAAACTACCTTAACAGAAAAATTACTTCTTTTTGGTGGTGCAATACAAGAAGCTGGAGCCGTAAAATCCAACAAAATAAAAAAAGGCGCCACCAGTGACTTTATGGAAATAGAACGCCAAAGAGGGATTTCTGTCGCGACTTCGGTGCTGGCTTTTGAATATCAAAACATCAAAATAAACATATTAGACACGCCTGGTCACAAAGATTTTGCGGAAGATACTTTTAGAACACTCACTGCTGTTGACAGTGTGATTGTAGTGATAGATGTGGCTAAAGGGGTCGAGGAACAAACCGAAAAATTAGTCGAAGTTTGTCGTATGCGAAACATTCCTATCATAGTTTTCATCAACAAATTAGATCGTGAAGGAAAAGATGCTTTTGATCTCTTAGACGAAATCGAGCAAAAACTACACCTCAAAGTCACGCCGTTGAGTTTCCCTATCGGAATGGGTTATGATTTTAAAGGAATTTATAACCTTTGGGAGAAAAACATCAACCTCTTTACGGGCGACCCGAGAAAAGATATCGAAGACACGATAGAAATCAACGATTTGTCTAACCCAGAATTAGATGATCTGATTGGTGAAAAAGCCGCCGAAAAATTACGAGAAGAAATAGAATTGGTCGAATCGGTTTATCCTGATTTTGAAAAGGAAAGCTACCAAGGAGGAGAATTACAACCTGTTTTCTTTGGTTCAGCACTGAATAATTTTGGGGTTCGCGAATTGTTAGATTGTTTTGTAGAAATTGCACCAAGCCCAAGACCTAAAGAAAGTGATACACGTTTGGTAAAACCTACCGAAAAAGACTTTACCGGTTTTGTGTTTAAAATTCACGCCAATATGGATCCGAAACACCGAGACCGTCTGGCATTTGTAAAAATTGTTTCGGGTAAATTTGAACGAAATGTTCCTTATTTACACGTACGCCACGGTAAAAACCTTCGTTTTAGTAGTCCTAATGCTTTCTTTGCGGAAAAGAAAGAAGTGGTAGATGTATCTTATCCTGGTGATATTGTGGGTTTACACGATACCGGGAATTTTAAAATTGGAGACACCTTAACTTCTGGTGAAGAGTTAAATTACAAAGGAATCCCTAGTTTTTCACCCGAACATTTTAGGTACATCAACAACGCTGACCCGATGAAATCGAAGCAATTGGAAAAAGGTATTGACCAATTGATGGACGAAGGTGTGGCACAGCTTTTTAAACTCGAATTGAATGGAAGAAAAGTAATCGGTACCGTTGGCGCACTACAGTTTGAAGTGATTCAATACCGATTGGAACACGAATACGGAGCTAAATGTTCTTACGAAAATCTAAACGTACACAAAGCTTGTTGGGTAGAACCCTCAGACCCTAAAAACGAAGAGTTTGCAGATTTCAAACGGGTAAAAAACAAATTTTTAGCCAAAGACAAACGTGGTCAACTGGTTTTCCTTGCCGATTCTGCTTTTTCGTTACAAATGACACAGCAAAAATACCCGAGTATCAAGTTTCATTTTACCTCTGAGTTTTAAAAGAAAAAAAGTCCCCTCTAGTAAGAGGGGATTTAGGGGTGTGTACATATCAAAATCACATCTTCTTATGATTACTCAAATAACACTCCCTTGATTTTTCTCAGCATTTCATGCTTCAAAAATATTCCCCTCTTGGTAGAGGAAAAAATACAACCTGCCTCGCTAAATTTCAGTTCACACCCGGTCTAAGTTACGACTTGGGGCACCCATAGCTGAAGTAGGCGTAAAAAATTAAAAGCTGTTTGAAGTCCTTAAAGCGGACAAGTTCTTTTAATTTAGCCTACAAAGCCTAATGGGTCAATAAGAAACTTAAACCTAGATTTTTTGCATACTTTTTCATCAATGGAAAAAGTATGATATATAAAATAAGTATAAAAATTATCCTTGCATCGTGTGATCACCTACTAACCAAACCAATGAAAAATAGACAAATTCTCCAACTCCCGATACCCTCAAGCGCTAACTTAGCGAGAATCTGAATCTCTCAATCCTGAAGACAGGACAGAGTTTTAAAAAAGATGAAGAAAAAGAGAAGTTGGGTTGTGATTTATAAACAAGTACAAGAACCTGAAACGAAAAAAGTCCCCTCTAATAAGAGGGGATTTAGGGGTGTGTTATAAAAAAACTCCGAAACTAAGTTTCGGAGTTTTTTATGTTTATGCTTGTCCTGTAGGTCCAAAATTCAATGGAATCGGAGGTTTGTCATAATCTTTGATTTCGCCGTGAGCGCTTTCAAATCTTGCAATATTATCCCCTAGCGCTTTTAAAAGTCTTTTAGCGTGTTGTGGGGTTAAAATAACCCTTGACTTCACTTTACTTTTTGGTGCTCCAGGCATAATATTTACAAAATCGACCACAAATTCTGAAGGGGAATGGTTGATGATGGCCAAATTGCTATAAACGCCATCTGCCATCGCTTCGTCTAACTCGATATTGAGTTGTTGTTTTTGTGATTTCTTTGAATTATCGTCGCTCATACTAATTAATTATAATTTACCTCTGGTTTATTTTCCATCATCGACTCTAAATCTTCTTTTGAGCCTACCAAGATGTTATCGTACTCTCTCAATCCTGTTCCTGCAGGGATTTTGTGTCCTACGATAACGTTTTCTTTCAATCCTTCAAGGTTATCTACCTTACCGCTTACTGCTGCTTCGTTAAGAACTTTTGTGGTTTCCTGGAACGATGCTGCCGATATAAACGACTTGGTCTGTAACGATGCTCTTGTGATACCTTGTAAAATAGGTGTCGCTGTCGCTGGATTTGCGTCTCTTGCTACCACCAAAGTCTTGTCTGCTCTTCTCAAGAGAGAGTTTTCGTCTCTCAATTCTCTTGGCGAAACAATCTGCCCTGGTTTTAGGTTTTCGCTATCTCCTGCTTCTTCAACGACTTTCATCCCAAAGATTTCATCGTTTTCTTCGATAAAGTCAGATTTGTGTACCAATTGGTTCTCTAGGAAAAGGGTATCTCCTGAGTCTTGAATTTGTACTTTCTGCATCATCTGTCTTACGACTACCTCAAAGTGCTTGTCATTAATCTTCACACCTTGTAATCGGTAAACTTCTTGAACTTCATTAACAAGATATTGTTGTACAGCACTTGGTCCTTTGATATTTAAAATATCGTCTGGTGTAATAGAACCATCAGATAAAGGCATTCCTGCTTTTACATAATCGTTCTCCTGAACTAAGATTTGATTAGAAAGTTTTACTAAATACTTCTTAATCTCTCCTAATTTAGACTCTACGATAATCTCGCGGTTACCACGTTTTATCTTTCCGAAAGAAACCACACCATCAATCTCACTTACGACAGCTGGATTAGAAGGATTACGCGCTTCAAAAAGCTCGGTAACTCTTGGTAAACCACCTGTAATATCACCTGCTTTAGAAGACTTACGTGGAATTTTCACTAAAATCTTTCCTACTTTAATCTTCTCTTTATCATCTACCATCAAGTGAGCACCAACCGGTAAGTTGTATGATCTAATGATTTCGTCTTTATTATCTAAAATTAAAAGTGTAGGTATTTTACGCTTGTTTCTCGATTCAGAAATCACTTTCTCTTGGAAACCTGTTTGTTCATCAGTTTCTACTTGGTAAGTAACCCCTTGCTCGATATTTTCGAATTTAATTTTACCTGCATATTCAGAAATAATAACACCGTTATAAGGATCCCACTGGCAAACTACATCCCCTGGTTTTACTTTGTCACCAGACTTGATGAACAATTGAGAACCATAAGGAATCACATGGGTACTTAAAACAATTTTTGTTTTGGTATCCATGATTTTTACTTCAGAGGTACGCGAAATCACGATTTCTGCTTTCTCTCCCGCTGCATTTTCACCTTTTACGGTTTTTAGATCGTCAATCTCTGCAATACCATCAAATTTAGATACTACTTTGTTTTCTTCTGAAATGTTTCCTGCAATACCTCCCACGTGGAAAGTACGAAGTGTCAACTGTGTTCCTGGCTCACCAATAGACTGAGCAGCAACAACACCTACAGCTTCTCCTTTCTGCACGGTTTTACCCGTTGCTAAGTTTCTTCCGTAACATTTCTTACAGATCCCTTGTTTTGCTTCACAAGTTAAAGCCGATCTTACTTCGATGCTCTCTAAAATCGTCGCATCTATTTTCTTCGCAACATCTTCAGAGATTTCTTCGCCTGCACTAATGAGTTTTTCTTCCGTTAACGGATTGATCACATCATTTAATGCAGTTCTACCAATAATACGCTCTGCTAAAGATTCTACGATTTCTTCGTTTTTCTTTAACGGGCTCACTTCGATACCTCTTAATGTGCCACAGTCTTCTTCACCAATAATTACATCTTGCGATACATCTACCAAACGACGGGTTAAGTAACCTGCATCGGCAGTTTTTAACGCGGTATCAGCAAGACCTTTACGGGCACCGTGCGTAGAAATAAAGTACTCTAAAATCGAAAGACCTTCTTTAAAGTTAGAGATAATTGGGTTTTCGATAATTTCACCACCACCAGAATTCGATTTTTTAGGCTTTGCCATCAAACCACGCATTCCGGTAAGCTGACGAATCTGCTCTTTAGAACCACGAGCTCCAGAATCAAGCATCATATATACCGAGTTGAAACCTTGGTTATCTTCACGGATACGTTTCATTGCCAATTCCGTAAGGTTAGCATTGGTCGCTGTCCATATATCAATTACTTGGTTGTAACGCTCGTTGTTGGTAATAAGCCCCATGTTATAGTTGGCCATAATACCTTCTACTTGTTCATTGGCGTCATCTACCATAGATTCTTTTTCCTCAGGAATAATAATATCTCCCAATGAGAATGATAAACCTCCTCTAAAGGCAAAATTATACCCTAAACTTTTGATTTTATCTAAAAACTCTGAAGTTTCTGGTACGCTTGTTACTTTTAAAATATTACCAATGATATCTCTTAAAGACTTCTTGGTCAATACTTCGTTGATGTAGCCTGCTTGTTCTGGCACTTCTTCGTTAAAGATAACTCTACCAACAGTGGTTTCGATAAGTTGATTTACCAACTCACCTTCTTCATTAAAGTCTTTTGTTTTAACTTTAATCACACTGTTGAGTTCTACTCTCTTTTCGTTGTAGGCAATAATTACTTCCTCTGGAGAGTAGAAAGTTAAACCTTCACCCAACATCTTACGATCTTCGGTAGATCTTCTTTCTTTGGTCATATAGTATAGACCTAAAACCATATCCTGAGAAGGTACAGTAACTGGCGAACCATTGGCAGGGTTTAAGATATTGTGCGAAGCCAACATCAATAATTGTGCTTCTAAAATAGCTTCTGGCCCTAATGGTAAATGTACCGCCATCTGATCCCCATCGAAATCCGCGTTAAATGCCGTACATACTAATGGGTGTAATCTAATTGCTTTTCCTTCGATAAGTTTAGGTTGGAATGCCTGAATACCCAAACGGTGTAAGGTAGGAGCACGGTTCAGTAAAACTGGGTGTCCTTTTAACACGTTTTCTAAGATATCCCAAACAACGGGTTCCTTCTTATCGATAATTTTCTTCGCTGACTTTACGGTTTTTACAATTCCTCTTTCAATCAGTTTTCTAATCACAAAAGGCTTGTAAAGCTCTGCAGCCATATCTTTTGGTAAACCACACTCGTACAATTTCATTTCTGGTCCTACTACAATTACCGAACGTGCCGAATAATCTACACGCTTACCAAGTAAGTTCTGACGGAAACGTCCTTGTTTTCCTTTTAAGGAATCCGATAAGGATTTTAAAGGTCTGTTAGAGTCTGTTTTTACCGCAGAAGATTTTCTGGTATTATCAAATAAAGAATCTACCGCTTCTTGAAGCATACGTTTTTCGTTACGTAAAATTACTTCTGGAGCTTTGATTTCCATCAATCGCTTTAAACGATTGTTTCTAATAATTACTCTTCTGTATAAATCATTTAAATCTGAAGTTGCAAATCTACCTCCGTCAAGCGGAACTAAAGGTCTTAATTCTGGCGGAATTACCGGAATCGCCTTCATTACCATCCACTCGGGTTTGTTCTCTCTTTCTTTGTTTGCATCTCTAAAAGCTTCTACCACCTGAAGACGCTTTAAAGCTTCTGTCTTACGTTGCTTAGAAGTTTCGTGATTTGCTTTGTGTCTTAAATCATAAGATAACTCGTTTAAGTCTAATCGTTGTAATAATTCGATTAAACACTCTGCTCCCATTTTAGCGATAAACTTGTTAGGGTCGCTATCTTCTAAATATTGATTTTCCTGAGGAAGCGTATCTAAGATATTTAAATACTCTTCTTCCGTTAAGAAGTCCATTTTTTGTAGGTCTTCTCCTTCTTCGTTTTTAGCAATACCCGGTTGGATTACTACGTAACGTTCGTAGTAAATAATCATATCCAACTTCTTTGAAGGAATGCCTAACAAATAACCAATTTTGTTTGGTAACGAGCGGAAATACCAGATGTGAGCCACAGGCACTACCAAATTGATATGCCCTACGCGATCTCTTCTTACTTTCTTTTCGGTTACTTCAACACCACAACGGTCACAAACAATACCTTTGTAACGTATTCTCTTATATTTACCACAAGCACATTCGTAATCTTTTACAGGACCAAAAATACGCTCACAAAACAAACCGTCTCTTTCTGGCTTGTGTGTACGGTAATTAATCGTTTCTGGCTTTAAAACCTCTCCTTGCGAACTTGCTAAAATTGCTTCTGGAGAAGCTAAACCAATCGAGATTTTATTGAATCTCTTTTGTGTGTTGTTTTCTCTATTTCTTGCCATAATTACTTATAGTCTTCAGCTTTCAGCCATCAGCATACAACCAAAGCTATATGCTGAAACTGACAACTATTTTTTTATTCTTCCAATTTAATATCTAATCCTAAACCTTTCAATTCGTGCATCAATACATTGAAAGATTCTGGCAATCCTGGTTCTGGCATTGGCTCACCTTTTACGATAGATTCGTAAGTTTTGGCTCTACCAATTACATCATCAGACTTCACGGTCAAAATTTCTCTAAGCGTACTCGATGCTCCATAAGCCTCAAGTGCCCAAACTTCCATCTCACCAAAACGCTGACCTCCAAATTGTGCTTTACCACCAAGTGGTTGTTGCGTAATCAATGAGTATGGTCCGATAGAACGTGCGTGCATCTTGTCTTCGATCATATGTCCTAATTTCAACATATAAATCACACCCACCGTCGCCGCTTGGTCAAAACGCTCTCCTGTTCCACCGTCATATAAATAAGTATGACCAAATCTTGGAATACCCGCTTTATCAGTCAAGTCGTTGATCTGGTCAATCGTTGCTCCATCAAAAATTGGAGTCGCATATTTCTGACCTAACTTCTGACCTGCCCAACCTAAAACAGTTTCGTAAATCTGACCAATGTTCATACGTGATGGTACACCCAATGGATTCAATACAATATCTACCGGAGTTCCGTCTTCTAAGAAAGGCATATCTTCTTCACGAACAATTCTCGCTACGATACCTTTGTTACCGTGACGACCCGCCATTTTATCACCTACTTTTAGTTTACGCTTTTTAGCAATGTAAACTTTAGCCAATTTGATGATTCCTGATGGCAATTCGTCTCCCACAGAAATGGTAAACTTCTCTCTTCTCAAGTTTCCTTGAAGATCGTTTTCCTTAATCTTATAATTATGGATTAAATCTGCTACTAAAGCGTTTAAATGGTCATCTGTAGTCCAAGTACCCGAAGTCAAATGCGTATAATCTTCTACCGATGCTAACATCTTTAAAGTATACTTCTTTCCTTTTGGTAAAACTTCTTCTCCTAAATCATTTTTAACACCTTGTGCTGTTTTTCCGTTAACAATAGCAAATAATTTGTCGATAAGTTCGTTTTTCAAGGCTTCAAACTTCACTCTGTACTTATCTTCCAACCTTACGATGTCTTCTTTATCTTGAGCACGCTTGCGCTTATCTTTTACCGCTCTTGCGAAAAGTTTTTTATCGATTACCACACCGCTTAACGATGGTGAAGCTTTTAGCGATGCATCTTTTACATCTCCTGCTTTATCACCAAAGATTGCTCTTAGTAATTTCTCTTCTGGAGTTGGATCGCTTTCCCCTTTTGGTGTAATTTTTCCGATAAGGATATCACCAGGTTTAACTTCTGCACCCACTCTAATCATACCGTGTTCGTCAAGATCTTTGGTTGCCTCTTCAGAAACGTTAGGAATGTCATTGGTCAACTCTTCGTTACCCAATTTGGTATCTCTTACTTCCAACGAATATTCATCGATGTGGATAGACGTAAAGATATCTTCACGAACAACTTTTTCCGAAATTACAATCGCATCCTCAAAGTTATATCCTTTCCAAGGCATAAAGGCAACTTTCATGTTTCTACCTAAAGCTAATTCTCCGGCTTCGGTAGCATAACCTTGACAAAGCACCTGACCTTTAGCTACTCGATCACCTACTTTTACGATTGGCTTCAAGTTCACTGAAGTTCCTTGGTTGGTTTTTCTAAACTTAATCAGATCGTAAGTCTTAGAATCGGTATCAAAACTTACCATTCTTTCTTCATCGGTACGATCGTACTTAATGGTAATTTTCTGAGCGTCTACATACTCTACGGTTCCGTCTCCTTCTGCATTCATTAAGACACGAGAGTCTGAAGCTACTTGTCTTTCCAGTCCTGTTCCTACGATTGGCGAATCTACTCTTAATAATGGTACGGCTTGACGCATCATATTCGATCCCATCAACGCACGGTTGGCATCATCGTGTTCTAAGAAGGGAATTAACGAAGCCGAAATTGAAGCAATCTGGTTAGGAGCAACATCCATATAGTGAACCTCTTTGGGGTCTACTACCGGGAAGTCACCTTCCATACGTGCAATTACTTTATCGGTATCGATGGTTCCATCATCTTTTAATGGAATATTCGCTTGAGCGATTAACTTTTCTTCTTCTTCCTCTGCAGAGAAATAAACTGGCTTTTCGTCCATCTTACCATTTACTACTTTGCGGTAAGGGGTTTCAATAAATCCTAAGTTATTGACCTTAGCATAAACTGCCAATGAAGAAATCAAACCAATGTTTGGTCCTTCTGGTGTTTCGATAGGACAAAGACGACCATAATGTGTATAGTGAACGTCACGTACTTCGAAACCTGCTCTTTCTCTAGATAAACCTCCTGGTCCTAAAGCCGATAATCTACGCTTGTGCGTAATTTCTGCCAGTGGATTGGTTTGGTCCATAAACTGAGAAAGCTGGTTAGTACCAAAGAACGAATTAATAACCGAAGACAAAGTCTTGGCATTAATCAAATCGATTGGTGTAAACACCTCATTATCTCTCACGTTCATACGTTCACGGATGGTTCTTGCCATACGGGCTAAACCAACACCAAACTGTTGTGATAATTGCTCACCAACAGTTCTTACACGACGGTTTGATAAGTGATCGATATCATCAATCTCTGCTTTAGAGTTAATAAGCTCAATTAAATATTTAATAATGGTAATGATATCTTCTTTGGTAAGTACTTGCTTATCCATTTCGATATCCAAACCAAGTTTTTTGTTCATTCGGTAACGACCTACTTCACCTAAATTGTAGCGTTGGTCTGAGAAGAATAACTTATCGATGATTCCTCTAGCCGTTTCTTCATCTGGTGGTTCTGCGTTACGTAACTGTCTATAGATATGCTCTACCGCTTCTTTTTCTGAGTTGGTAGGGTCTTTTTGTAAGGTATTATGAATAATCGCATAATCACCTGTAGAACTGTCTTCTTTGTGTAAAAGGATAGTTTTAGTTCCTGTTTCTAGGATTTCTTCGATGTGCTCTTTTTCAAGCTCGGTATCACGGTCTAAAACAATCTCATTTCTTTCGATAGAAACTACTTCACCTGTATCTTCATCTACAAAATCTTCGTACCACGTGTTTAATACTCTCGCGGCAAGTTTTCTACCTAATACTTTTTTAAGTCCGGATTTAGAAACTTTCACTTCTTCTGCAAGGTCAAAAATCTCTAAAATATCTTTATCTCTTTCAAAACCAATAGCTCTGAAAAGTGTGGTTACCGGAAGTTTTTTCTTACGATCAATATACGCATACATCACGCTATTGATGTCTGTAGCAAATTCTATCCACGATCCTTTAAAAGGGATAACTCTTGCTGAATATAGTTTGGTTCCGTTAGCGTGGAAAGACTGCCCAAAGAATACTCCTGGAGAACGGTGTAACTGTGACACCACCACTCTTTCTGCTCCGTTGATTACGAAAGTACCACTTGGCGTCATGTAAGGAATCGTACCTAAATACACATCTTGCACGATGGTTTCGAAATCTTCGTGCTCTGGGTCGGTACAATATAACTTAAGCCTAGCTTTTAAGGGTACGCTATAGGTCAATCCTCTTTCGATACATTCTTGTATAGAATATCTAGGTGGATCGATAAAGTAATCTAAAAATTCTAATACAAATTGATTACGGGTATCTGTAATCGGGAAGTTTTCCATGAAGGTGTTGTAAAGCCCTTCATTTCCTCTTTCTTCTGATTTGGTTTCAAGTTGAAAAAAATCTTGAAAAGATTTTATCTGAATATCCAAAAAGTCCGGATAGTCAGGTCTGTTTTTTACAGAAGAGAAATTCAATCTTTCAGCTTGCGTTTCTAACATCTATTGAACGGAATTTTAAAGTTTTGTTTCTTAAGAAAACAACAACTTGATTAAAAAAAATGTTTGCGAATAAACGCGGCGTACAAATACGCAAAATGGTTTAGACCTACAAGCGCTATGCTTGAGGTCTAAACCTAAAAATATCAGCGGTCAGCTTATTTAAGCTCAACCTCAGCTCCTGCTTCTTCTAATTGAGTTTTTAATGCTTCAGCTTCGTCTTTAGCGATTCCTTCCTTCACTGGTTTAGGAGCACCATCAACTAATTCTTTTGCATCTTTAAGACCAAGACCTGTTAACTCTTTTACAAGTTTTACAACTGCTAATTTAGAAGCACCAGCTGCCTTTAAGATAACATCAAATTCTGATTTTTCTTCAGCATCACCAGCGTCTCCACCAGCAGCAGCACCACCTGCAACAGCTACAGCTGCAGCAGCAGGCTCAATACCGTATTCTTCTTTTAAAATATCAGCTAACTCGTTTACTTCTTTAACTGTTAAGTTAACTAATTGTTCTGCGAAATCTTTTAAATCTGCCATTTTTCTATCGTTTTAAAATGTGTAAATTAATTTATTTATTAAAAAGTGCGTACTATTTGATTAACCTTCTTTTTCAGAAAGTGTTTTAAGAATTCCTGCCAGTTTTCCTCCACCCGATTTAAGTGCAGAAACAACGTTTTTAGCAGGCGACTGAAGCAATCCGATGATGTCTCCAATAACTTCTTCTTTAGATTTGATATTCGAAAGTGCCTCTAAATACTCGTCACCTACAAATATAGCTTCATCAATAAAAGCTCCTTTAAGGATTGGCTTTTCTGATTTTTTTCTAAATTCCTTGATTACTTTCGCTGGTGCATTACCAGTTTCAGAAATCAGAATAGAAGTGTTTCCTTTTAAAATTGATGGTAAGTCACCGAAATCTTTTTCAGTAGCTTCCATAGCTTTTGCTAGTAATGTATTTTTAACTACCGACAACTTTACATTTGCCTTGTAACAAGCTCTTCTTAAGTTAGAAGTCGCTCCTGCATCAAGACCTGCAATATCTGCAATGTAAACGGTTGATGTATCTGTTAACTGGGCAGTTAAATCTTTTATTACTTGTGATTTTTCTTCTCTAGTCATAATAATTTATTTATTGCTCAGTAAACCTTTTTGTATCAATCTCAACACTCGGGCTCATCGTACTAGACATAAAGATACTCTTGATGTATACACCTTTTGCCGCTTGAGGTTTTAATTTTACCAGCGTAGTTAATAATTCTCTTGCGTTACCAGCAATTTTTTCAGCATCAAAAGAGGCTTTACCAATTCCTGCGTGTACGATACCGGTTTTATCAACCTTAAAGTCGATTTTACCTGCTTTTACATCAGAAACTGCTTTTGCGATGTCCATCGTTACAGTACCTGTTTTTGGGTTTGGCATTAAACCTCTAGGACCTAAAACTCTACCTAAAGGACCTAATTTACCCATAACGCTTGGCATCGTGATGATGACATCTACATCTGTCCAACCTCCTTTTATCTTGTCTAAATACTCGTCTAAACCAACGAAATCTGCTCCTGCATCTTTAGCTTCTTGTTCTTTGTCTGGAGTTACCAATGCTAAAACCCTAACGTCTTTCCCGGTACCGTGAGGTAAAGTTACCACACCTCTAACCATTTGATTCGCTTTACGCGGATCTACATTAAGACGAACAGCTAAATCTACTGAAGGATCAAAATTTACGTTTGATATTTCTTTAATTAAAGCTGAAGCTTCTGCAACCGTATATGTTTTTGTGCTATCTACTTTTGCGTTTGCTTCTTTTTGCTTCTTTGTTACTTTTGCCATTTCTTCTAGTGTTTTACATTAAAAAGGTGCATTACCCTTTACATTAACCCCCATTGAACGTGCTGTACCTGCAACCATTTTCATAGCAGATTCTACTGTAAATGCGTTTAAATCTTGCATTTTATCTTCTGCAATTGCTTTTACTTGATCCCAAGTTACACTAGCAACTTTTTTTCTGTTAGGCTCTCCAGAACCTTTTTTTACTTTAGCTGCTTCCAAAATCTGAACTGCCGCTGGTGGAGTTTTAATAACAAAGTCAAAAGACTTGTCTTTATAAACCGTAATTACTACAGGTAATACTTTACCAGCTTTGTCTTGAGTTCTACCATTGAATTGCTTACAGAATTCCATGATGTTTACTCCGGCAGCACCTAAAGCAGGTCCAACAGGTGGAGATGGGTTTGCTGCCCCTCCTCTAACTTGTAGTTTTACAACCTTACTTACTTCTTTTGCCATTTTTAATTGAATTTAAAATGAATTATTTCAAGTTGGAAGCATTAAAATAATTCGAAATATGTAACACTTATATTTTTTCTACTTGCATATAACTTAACTCCAATGGTGTTTTTCTTCCAAAGATTTTTACCATCACTTCAAGCTTACGCTTCTCTTCGTTTACCTTTTCTACCGTACCGTTAAATCCGTTAAACGGACCATCGATTACTTTTATAGTTTCACCAATCACATAAGGTATCGAAACACTATCTGGCTTTACAGACAGTTCATCTACTTTACCTAACATTCTATTTACTTCAGATTTTCTTAACGGCACAGGATCTCCTCCTTTTGTTTCACCCAAAAACCCAATAACCCCATTGATACTTTTTATGATATGAGGAATCTCTCCTCCTAAATTAGCTTTAACCATCACATAACCTGGAAAATAAACCCTCTCTTTGTTGATTTTCTTTCCGTTACGGATTTGTATTACTTTTTCTGTAGGAACAAGCACTTCTTCCACATGATCTTCTAACTGCAGGTGAGCTATTTCTTTTTCGATGTAATCTTTCACCTTGTTCTCTTGCCCGCTAACAGCCCTTACGACATACCACTTTTTTACACTACTAACTTCTGCTGACATGACCTAGTAAATTTTTAGGATTTAATCCAATTAAAGAAATTCTCAATCATCGAGCTAAAAACCGTATCTACCCCCCAAATTGCTAAAGAAAACAATATAGAAAAAACTAAAACAATTACCGTTAGTCTTTGCGCTTCAGCATAAGACGGCCAAGAAACATGGTTTTTTAACTCGTTATATGACTCTGATATATAATTTACTATTCCTGACATAATTTTTTAATTTGCACGGGCGGAAGGGATCGAACCCACGACCTTTGGTTTTGGAGACCACTGCTCTACCAGCTGAGCTACGCCCGTATTACAAGTCAAGGTGCTTTGCATTTTCAGCAAAAACACCTTAACTTTTAATTTACTTTAAAGATCAATTAAAAAATTAATCTAAAATTTCAGTTACCTGACCAGCACCAACTGTTCTACCACCTTCACGGATAGCGAAACGTAAACCTACGTTCATTGCAATTGGTTGGATCAAATCTACTTTTATAGTCAAGTTATCACCTGGCATTACCATTTCTACACCATCAGGTAAGTTGATAGTACCTGTAACGTCTGTTGTTCTTACGTAGAACTGCGGACGGTAGTTGTTATGGAATGGCGTGTGACGACCACCTTCTTCTTTTTTAAGGATATAAACCTCAGCTTTAAATTTAGCGTGTGGAGTTACAGAACCAGGCTTAGTGATTACCATACCTCTAGAGATTTGAGTTTTCTCAATACCTCTTAATAAGATACCAGCATTATCACCAGCTTCACCTCTATCTAATATCTGACGGAACATCTCGATACCAGTAATCGTAGAAGTTAATTTTTCTGCACCCATACCAATAATCTCTACAGGATCTCCAGTCTTAGCAATACCAGTCTCGATACGACCAGTAGCAACAGTACCACGACCTGTAATAGAGAATACATCTTCAATAGGCATCAAGAAAGGCTTATCAACATCTCTTTCTGGCATTTCAATCCAGTTATCTACAGCTTCCATTAATGCTAAAACAGTGTCAACCCACTTTTGCTCACCATTTAAGGCACCTAAAGCAGAACCTGAAATTACAGGACCGTTGTCACCATCATACTCATAGAAAGAAAGTAAGTCTCTCACTTCCATCTCTACTAATTCTAATAACTCTTCGTCATCTACTAAGTCAACTTTGTTTAAGAAAACAACGATTCTAGGAATACCTACCTGACGACCTAATAAGATGTGCTCACGAGTTTGTGGCATTGGACCATCTGTAGCAGCAACCACAAGAATAGCACCATCCATTTGCGCAGCACCAGTTACCATGTTCTTTACATAATCGGCGTGACCAGGACAGTCAACGTGAGCGTAGTGACGGTTTGCAGTCGCATACTCTACGTGTGAAGAGTTAATTGTAATACCTCTTTCTTTTTCTTCTGGAGCGTTATCGATTTGATCGAATGCTCTTGCTTCTGAAAAACCAGCATCTGCTAATACTTTAGTGATAGCAGCAGTTAAAGTTGTTTTTCCGTGATCTACGTGACCAATTGTCCCAATATTTAAGTGCGGTTTGGAACGGTCATAAGTTTCCTTTGCCATAATTAATCCTTTTTAATCTTAGTTATATATTAGTGTTCAAATTTTTACAAATACCAAAAAACAACCTTAAAAGTTGCTTTCTTTTAAAATGTAGAGCCAACGACGAGAATTGAACTCGTGACCTCTTCCTTACCAAGGAAGCGCTCTACCCCTGAGCTACGTCGGCAATAAAACCATAAATGTTTTTAAAGCAAGTAAGCTCTATTTCATTTTATTTTAAATGAAAATAGAGCGGGAGACCGGGTTCGAACCGGCGACATTCAGCTTGGAAGGCTGACGCTCTACCAACTGAGCTACTCCCGCATTCCTTGTTTTTATTGTGGGAAGAGCAGGATTCGAACCTGCGAAGGTAAAAACCAACAGATTTACAGTCTGTCCTCGTTGGCCGCTTGAGTATCTTCCCAAAAAAATTGTTATTTCACAGAACTAAAAAGAGCCGATGGAGGGACTCGAACCCACGACCTGCTGATTACAAATCAGCTGCTCTAGCCAGCTGAGCTACATCGGCAATTTTCTTTCTTTTTCACTACAAAAAAGACCGTTGTTTATAACGGAGTGCAAATATAAAACAGATTATTTATTACGCAAAAAAAATATATCTTTTTTTTATATTTTTTTAATCTTTATTTCGCGGGTGCGAATTTTGGTAGACTTTCTTAAGGCTATGGATGTCGTTATGGATATAAACTTGCGTAGAAACCAAGCTGTCATGACCCAACAATTCTTTTACTTCTTGCAGGTTGACACCTTGATTGAGCAAATGTGTTGCAAAGCTATGCCGTAAAATATGTGGACTGGTTTTGGTCTTGGTAGAAACTTTTTTAAAGAACTCATTTACTCTTCTGTAAACCAAATTGGGATAGATAGGCTTCCCTTTACTGGTGAGAAAAAAATGACCGGAAGAAATCTCTAAATCCTGCAAAAGTTCTTTTCTATAAGTTAGGTAATGTATGATACTCGGTTTGATCATTTTTATAATCGGAACCATGCGTTCTTTATTTCTCTTTCCTAAAAATTTTACTTGCGTAAAATCCGAATTGAAATTGGACAATTGTAAATTCACAATTTCTTCTCGACGCATTCCTGTTGCGTAAAGTAACTCTACCAACAAATAATCACGAGCATTCTCAAAACTATCTCTATCGATATGGTTGAGCACCGTTTCTATTTCTGTCTGCGAAAAAGGAATGGAAATCTTCTTGGAAACCTTCAGTGATTTGTGTTGTGCTAACGGCGAGCGCTCTATCTTCTTTACTTTTAGTAAAAACTTATAAAAACCTTTGAGTGAAGTGATTTTTCTGTTGATGGATTTATTGGAAAGCCCCTCTTCAGACAGCTTGATAATCCAAGAACGGATAAGCGTATAATTTACTTTCTCTAATAGGTCTTCTTGAAATTGTCTTTTGATAAATGTTTGAAACTGAAGAATGTCATTCTCATAAGCCAAAACCGTATGCTTGGAATATTTTTTTTCCAAGAGCAAGTATTCGCAATAGCGCTGAAGTAAAGACATAAAAAAAACTATTACCAGTAAAGTTACCAATAATAGTTTTTAATCTTTAGATATCAAACAGAATATCTTAGATATTCTCTTGATCTCTTAAATGCTGAATATATTCTGCTTTTTGGATCTTGTCTCTATTCTTTACAGAAGGTTTTGTAAAGTGTTGTCTTGATCTCAACTCACGCATTACTTTCGTTTTGTCGTATTTACGCTTGTAACGTTTTAACGCTCTTTCTATATTCTCTCCGTCTTTTACTGGTATTATTAACATATACGTATCACCTCCTTTCGTTAAAAATTGGATTGCAAAAGTAGTTTAATTTTACAAACTACAAAATTTATTACAAAAATTTATTTTGCAGCTGGTTTATACTCTTTACCGTCGATAATCATTTTTGCTATGATTTCACGCAATATCTCAGATGTACCTCCGCCAATAGGACCAAGTCTACTATCACGTAACATTCTCGCCAATGGGTAATCTTCCATATAACCATAACCGCCTAACATTTGCAAGCAATCGTACATCGCTTGGTCTGCAATTTTGGTAGAAAGCAGTTTTGACATGCTTGCTTCTTTTACAACATATTCTCCGTCATTAAGTCGTTTTGCAACTGAATAGTTAAATGCTTTCATCATTTCGAGTTCACTGGCAATATCTGCCATTTTGTGACGCAAAGCTTGAAAACGATCTATCGTTTTTCCAAAAGCCATACGCTCACTCATGTATTGTAAGGTATAATTGAGCGCGTGCTCTGTTCTTGCATGCGCATTGACACCCATAATTAAACGCTCTAAAGCAAAATGTTGCATGATATAAGCAAAACCTTTTCCTTCTTCGCCCATCAAGTTTTCTACCGGAATTTCCACATCTGTAAAAGAAATCTCACCCGTATCGGAAGCACGCCAACCTAGCTTATCCAACTTGGTAGATGCGATTCCCGGTGTATCTCTATCCATCACAAAAATGCTCATTCCTTTATTGCCTAGCTCAGGAGCTGTTTTGGCAGCTACCACCAAATAATCTGAATAAATACCATTGGTAATAAAAGTTTTCGAACCGTTGATGATATATTTATCTCCTTTCTTAATTGCTGTAGTTTTCATACCTGCTACATCAGATCCGCCGAAAGGCTCTGTAATACAAAGACAACCTATTTTTTTACCTTCGATACTCGGCGTAAGGTATTCTTTTTTTATTCGGTCGTCACCTTCTTTATTGAGGTGTGTCATCGCCAAATAAGCATGTGCCCACATGGCCGCCGCAAAACCACCTGAATTGATTTTCTGCAACTCTTCCAGAAAAATTACCGTATAAAAAATATCAAGATCCAATCCACCGTAAGCTTCTGGGTAGTTGATACCGAAATAACCCATCTCACCAAACTTCTCCCAAATAAAGCGTTCAATCGTCCCTGTTTTCTCCCATTTTTCGATATGCGGAACAACTTCTTTTTGAAGGAAATCGGCTAAACTTTTTCTAAATAATTCGTGTTCTTCTGTAAAATATAATGAACTCATTTGTGCTTATTTCTAATTTAATGACAAATATAATTTTATTCTTTCTATTTTATGACTCGGAAAATCATCAATTTTTGAGAGTTCTTCAAAAGAAGTGATTTTTTCGTGCAATTTTCGATATTCGACAATCGCCCTTGCCAATTCGTAATCAAAATAAGGAATTTCTGTTAACTCTAAAATAGAAACCGTATTGATGTTTTTCTTTTCAATCGTTCTTTTTGTCTTTACGGTAAAGTGATTGAGCAAATTTTGTTCAGCTTCATAATTCAACCCGTAAATATCCTTTAATTGGCTGTCATCGATAAACCCTCCTAATTTTGTACGGTACCTAAGAATTCTAACTGATAACACCTCTCCTATTCCTGCAACTGCTTCTAAATCTTGTTGCGATGCCGTATTCAAATCTGCTTTTTGGGCATAAGAACGCTTATGCGCATTTGTTTTCTGCTGAGTATAATTATTTCTAGACTGACTCACCCATTCGGGAAATTTAAAGTACGGTGCTATTTCCGCGAGAAGCGAATCGGAAACACCTGTTACTTGCTGAAAATCTGCCTTAGAATTCACCCATTTGTCTTGCGCTCTAAAATCATGCAATCTATCAATTTCCTCTACAGACATTCCTAACTGGTAACCTTTGTAATCCGTAATAAAGTTAGGGTTGAAAGGATAAATGGTATAAGCAACTTTTGCTTTCTGTTTTTCTCTTGCGATCGAATCCAGCTTTCGCTGAATTTCTACAATTTCTTCATCAGCTTCAACTTCTTTATAGGAAGAAGCATGTACTTTTCTGATGAAAAAAATTCCGACAAGAATCAAAAAGATAATGATCAACAAAAGAAAAATCCCATTCCGTTGGCTTTTGGTAAGCTCGAAATGGGACTGATTTTTCATTTGGCACAACTTTACATTCTACATATGTTTGGTAACATCTTCTGCACCTTCTTGTATCGCTTCTCTTTTAATTGAAATAGCTTTTAAATAACGCTTCATCTCTTCTCTCACCCTAGGGAAAAGCAATAGTAGTCCTAGCATATTGGGGAACACTAATGCCAAAATCATAGCGTCTGAAAATTTCACAACTGCATCTAATGTTGCTGCAGCTCCAATAATAATAAAAAGTAAGAATAAAATTTTATAAGCTAAATCGGCTGTTTTACCTCTTCCAAATAAAAATTTCCAAGACTGTAAACCATAGTAAGACCAAGATATCATGGTTGAGAATGCAAACAAAACAATTGCGATGGTCAAAACATAAGAGAATCCTGGTATGACAGAGTCAAATGCCTCTGAGGTTAAATCTACACCTCCTATTTTATCACCTGTTGCGTTTAATATTACATTGCTCGTATCACCAGCACCATAAGTAAAAATGCTTTGCATATTTGCCCCATCAATATTAAAGAATATGATCACTAATGCAGTCATGGTGCAAATCACTACGGTATCAATAAAAGGCTCTAGCAGGGCAACCACTCCTTCAGAAGCTGGGTATTGGGTACGCACTGCAGAGTGAGCAATAGCTGCAGAACCTGCTCCTGCTTCATTTGAGAAAGCAGCTCGTTGGAAACCAACAATTATCACACCTATTATTCCTCCTAAGCCAGCCATTGGTGTAAATGCCCCTTCGACAATCAAACCAAAAGCATCATCGATATAGTTAAAGTTCGCAAAAATAATAATTAATGCAGCTACAACATATATCCCTGCCATAAAAGGAACCACTTTTTCGGTGATTTTTGCAATTCGCTTTATCCCACCAATGATTACAATTCCTACTAAAATAGCTAAGCAAGTACCTATAATTACTCCTGTTGCTCCTCCTTGCAATCCTAAGAGTGAAGATAATTGAACCGTTGCTTGATTTGATTGAAAAGCATTCCCTCCTCCAAATGAAGCACCTACACATAAAACAGCAAATATTATAGCTAGCACTTTTCCTAGTCCTACCAAACCACGTGCTTGTAGTCCTTTAGACAAATAATACATAGGGCCACCAAAAATAGTCCCGTCTTTACCTACGTCTCTATATTTTACACCAAGAGTACATTCTACAAACTTAGTTGACATTCCTAAAAGACCACATATAATCATCCAAAAGGTTGCACCAGGCCCTCCTAAACCAATTGCAATAGCAACTCCTGCAATATTACCTAAACCAACCGTACCTGAAACTGCTGTGGCTAATGCCTGAAAGTGGGAAACTTCTCCGTGAGCACTTTCATCACGAATGGTATCTTGTATGTCTTCTTCTGCCAAAGCTTCATCGTTATCATATAACTTATCTACCCCGTGCTTTTCGATATCTACATACCTTCCTCTTACCGTATTAATTGCCGTTGGAAATTTTGTTATACTAGGCACTTTAAAATAAATGGTAAAAAAAGTTGCACCGCCAACTAACAGTATCAATACAATAGGGATATCATACCCTGCTATAGGGATGGAGGTAAGTATCAATTCTTCCCAAGCTACAGCAACTGGCATAAATGCATCGTTTATTTTTTCATCAATCCCTTTGTCTTGGGCAAATATGGCTAATGGACTTAACATGTATAGCAATGAAAAGAGTAGTTTCTTCATTATATGGTTTTAATTAATTTTGAACCGCAATATCTTAAAAAAAATATGGATATTCAATAAAAGTAAAAAAAAATGCTAACAAAACCTTAACATTTAGATTTTTGATTACAAATCAAAAACCGAAGTACGCTTGGTATAGACCAAATCTTTTAATTTCAACCAAAAAGCCATGGTGACATAGATGGCAAAGCCAACGCCAAGTGTGGCAAAAGAAAGATAAATAAAAAACAAACGAACACTTTTTACTTTTACCCCAAAACGATCGGCCAACCTCGTACTTACATAAAAACCGTGGCGTTCAAAGAAATGTCGTATTTTATAGATCAATTTTAGCATACTGCAAATTTAGGTAAATTTTATGCTCTTTCTAAAAACTGTAAGCCCAATTGGCAATCTAAACATTTGTTTTTATCACAATAATTTTTCTTTAAAAAAATGAGGGCTTGACTTTCTAAAGCATTTTTGGCAAGATTGTTTTTTAGTTGATTAAACTTCTTTACAAGCGTATTTTCTTCTCTTTTAAGATCCCTCATAAAAGTCAACAGCTCGTCGGTTTTTAGCACGTCTTTGTGTTTTTGGTAGGCAAACCTTATCGGAACAATCGTGTTGATCACCAACAAATCGATAAATTTTTGGTTGATTTTCTTTTTGCTTTTTTTACTCTCTTTTTCAAAAGTGTAATGCGTTTCCCAATAAGTGGAAGTCGAAAAATCAAATAGCTTATATATTTCTTCTGTACTTTTTGCAGAAATAACTTCTCGAAACAAGTTTTTATGTTTGGTATAAACTTGTGCTAATTGTGAAAGTCGAATTGTCGGAAAATTAGGCGGTCTAAGTTTAAAAAAAGCTACTTGTGTAAATGAGTTTGGCAAATCGAATTTTGTTTTTAAATATGTATATTCTTTCTGCAAATTTTGGTAATACACATCTTCCTTTTTATCCTTCAGCAAATTGGCTTGACCCAAAAATAGCGCTTCGATTTGTGCAGAGTCATTTAGCTTTTGGATGTTTTTATATCCTATCGATTGGGCAATTTCAAAAAAAGCCTGCCCATTGACATTCAAACCAAAACTTCTTGCCAACAACAAAAACAAAACCTCATCCCAATGGTTTGCATTTTGATTCAATAATTGGTTCACAAGAACAGATTTCTCCTCTAATTTTTCAAGGTAAACACGTTCTAACCAATTCTGGAGCGTAAAGTCAGAAAACTCACCAAAAAAACTTTCACAATTGATAAAATGATAATTTTTAGAAGCTAACAATTCGCGATAGTTTTCTATAACTTCCGTAGAAATAAAATTAGAAATCTCTAGTGTTGGAATTTTGGTCTGGTCTTTTCTATAAACTTCAACATCGTCATTCCAAACTACGTGTAAAATCACATTGTTATAATTGTCGTCTTCTTGATGTTGATGCGCAAACCAATCACTCGAGTTCAAATGCATTTCTACATTTCCTGCCCATTTGATATTGTTGATTACAATCTGTGCCTGCTGAAAATCAGGACCGCTCTCGTTTTGGTTATGGATTCCTATATTGATAATCTCCAAGCCTTCGCCATCGGTGGTTTGAAGATTGAGAAAGTCAAACTTCTTGTATTTCCATACAAAATGAAGCAAATCTTCTCTCATCACTTCAGTTTTGCTTTCACTGTATCATAAAAACGTTCAATCCACAGTTCATACATTTTTCCACTTGGGTGTAAATCATCTTCCGCTAAAAGCGAATGATCGCTCGCTGCTTTTTGAGAAATATCGGTGATGAAATAATAATCGACCTCGTATTTTTCGGCTGTTTTCTCCGAAATAGCATTGTAAGTAGAAATTTCTTTAGCAATCTTATCGCTATCAGCATTTTTGGCAAACGGCGTGACACCATAATCGGGAATACTCACCACAAAAACACCTTTTGCTCCTTTTTTTGAATGCTCGATTGCTTTCCGTAAAACCTGTTCAAACTCTCGTTCGAATTGAGCCATTTCTTTTCCTTGATATTGGTTGTTTACCCCAATCAAAACCGAAACCAAATCGTATTTTTCATCACGCAATTCATTTTCAATTGCTTCGAGTAATTCATCGGTTCGCCAACCTGTTTTGGCAATAATTTTTGGAGATTGAAAAGAGATTTGATCGCTATTGAACTTCTCAACCAATTGCACTGGCCAACGTTCATTTTCGGCGACGCTTTCACCAATGGTATAAGAATCACCAAGCGCTAAATAAGTTTTTGGTTTCGCGAAAGCGTCTTGTTTTTGCGAAGCACAACTCAAAAAAACAAACGTCGTAAAAAGCAGTAAATGGTAAATTTTCATTTACTAAAGGTAACCGAAATCACTTTTATTTCAAAATAACCGGAATGGTATCACTTTGATCATGCTTTGAAAACCCTGAAGGATTTGCTTTTTTAAAAACCAAAAAAGCTCTTTGTTTGGAGATTACTTCGTAAGATAAATCTCCCTCAAATGGAACCCAGTCGGTAGTCATCCAGTTTTCGGTTGTTTGAATGTATTTTTCTGAAATGACACCACCTTTTTCATCTACTAATTGCACAGGAGCATCGGCTTCAAAAAACCAATAGCCTTTGGCTTTTCCCTTAATGGTAATAGGGCTTTTTACCTCCTGGTTTGATTGAGGAAAATCGACTATTATCGTATCCCTAATGGTTTTTTTTCCTGGTTTTTCTTCAGGACCCGTTTTCACGAAAGTGCTATCGCTTTTACTGGAATTACTTTTATCAATCGTTTCTTTTTTGGTTTCTTGACAAGCACAAAAAAGAGTTAACGATAGCAATATAGCTAGCTTTTTCATGACCGAAAAGTTTATTTTAAAGGTAAAAAAAATCTCACCGTTGAAGTGAGATTTAACTTTTTATTCAATAAAACCTTGTTGGCGCATCCAGTCATCGTTAAACATCTTGCCTACATATCGGCTTCCGTGATCGTGAAATAAAACCACTACGACGTCATCTTTTTTGAAGTGCTCTTTGAGTTGTAACACACCTTTCATTGCTGCTCCAGCAGAATTTCCTAAAAACATGCCTTCTTTTTTAGCCAACAATTGTGTGTAAATCGCTGCGTCTTTGTCGGTCACTTTCGTGAAACCATCGATGATATCAAAATTGACATTTTTAGGCAAAATGTCTTCGCCAATACCTTCGGTAATGTATGGATAGATTTCTTTTTCGTCGAAAACTCCTGTTTCGTGGTATTTTTTAAACACACTTCCGTAGGTATCGATTCCCCATATTTTGATGTTGGGGTTTTTCTCTTTTAGGTATTTTCCAACTCCAGAAATGGTTCCTCCAGTTCCCACTCCTACGACAAAATGAGTAACTTTACCATCGGTTTGTTCCCAGATTTCTGGTCCCGTAGATTCGTAATGCGCTTGGGTATTAGACGGATTGTCGTATTGATTAACATACCAAGAATTGGGCGTTTCTTCTGCCAGTCTTTTGGAAGTGGAATAATAAGATCGTGGATCATCTGGTTCAACATTGGTTGGGCAAACAACCACTTCGCAACCTACCGCTTTCAGAATATCTATTTTTTCTTTGCTTTGTTTGTCAGCAATTACACAAACCATTTGGTAGCCTTTGACAATTGCAGCCAAAGCCAAACCCATTCCGGTGTTTCCTGAAGTCCCTTCGATAATGGTTCCTCCGGGTTTTAATCTTCCGTCTTTTTCGGCATCTTCAATCATTTTTAACGCCATACGGTCTTTTACGGAATTTCCTGGGTTAAAGGTTTCATATTTGGCTAGCACCAATGCTGGTATTTCTTCCGCTAATGCATTGATTTTTACCAAAGGTGTGTTACCAATCGTACCTAATATATTTTCTTTGTAATCCATCTTTTTCTTTTTGCAGCGACAAAGATAAAAGATAGCTTTTGAATAAAAAGTAAAATGCTACTCAAACTTAATCGCCTTGGTCGGATTTATTTTGGTAATGATGACCGAAGGAATGATCAACATCGCCAAGCATAATAATAAGGTACCAAGATTAATGAGTAGGATATAATCCCAATTTAAATAAACCGGAGCTTCAGAAACGTAATAAGTTTCTGGGTTGAGCGGAATAATTTTAAAGTATTTTTGGGCCAACAACAAACCTAAACCAATTAGATTTCCCCAGAATAGTCCTTTGAGAATAAGGTAAGTCGCATTGTATAAAAAGATTTTTCGAATACTCCAGTTTTCGCTTCCCAAAGCCTTCAGCATTCCAATCATTGGGGTTCGTTCTAAAATCAAAACCAATAGAGCTGTAATCATATTGATTCCTGATACTAAAATCATCACACAGATGATCAAAAAGATATTAAAATCGAATAAAGAAATCCACTCAAATATCGACTCGTAACTTTGTTCTATGGTTTTGGCTTCAAGAAACGAAGTGATATTGGCATTGATTTCTCCTCCTTTTTGTTCGAGTTGGTCGAAATCATCAATATAAATTTCAAACATCCCAACCTGGTTTTTCTTCCATTTATTGATCCGCTGTAATTGCTGTAAATCGGCGATTAAATAGGTCTCATCAAACTCCTGAAAACCCGAACTAAAAATTCCTACTAACGTGAAACCTGTAGGACGAGGTCTTTCTTGTTCGGGATTATTCATAAAGTAAACCACTACTTTATCACCTATTTTAAAGCCTAAACGGTCGGCTATATATTGTGACAGTAATATCTCATCGCTATAGCTTCTATCTTTATATTTAGGAATGTTCCCTTCCACCAAAAATTCTTCAAAACTTTCCCAACGGTAATCAGGTTTCACCCCTTTTACCACCACACCTTCGAAGTCCTTTTCTGTACGGATCACACCATATTTGGTAATTACAGGTTGAATTTCTGTAATGCCATCGACTCGATCTAATCGATTTCTAAATTCTTGGGTATCGGCAATGGGTTTGATGGATATTTGCGAGTTGTTATTGTCAAAATTAGAAATAGAAATATGCCCTTTGAAAGCCGCAATTTTGTCTCGTATTTTTTGTTGCAACCCAAAACCCGTAGCTACCGAAACCAACATCATCACCACGCCAATCGCAATTGCGGTAATCGCAATTTTTATTATTGGTGCCGAAATACTACTTTTATAATCTTTAGCGTTTATTAAACGTTTAGAGACAAACCATTCAAAATTCAACTCGAAGTATGTTTTTACATTTTTTCAAAAATACATTTTTTATTTTTTCAACAGTCTTGGTTTCGTGTATAAGTCAGCCTGATGCTAAAAAAAAATCGGAAGAAGTTTCCGTTTCCACGGAAGTGAAATCACCACCAACTGAAGAAAAAATTGTCGTGGTGGGCGCCAACCAAACCGAATTATACCTCACAGGCTTACGCGGAAAAAAAGTGGGTATCGTAGGCAACCAAACTTCAGTCATTTTTAAGGAAAACGGTCATTTTACCCATTTGGTCGATTCGCTAAAAAGCCGAAATATCAATATCACGAAGGTTTTTTCTCCCGAACACGGGTTTAGAGGAAAAGCCGATGCGGGTGAAAAAGTAGCAAACAATATCGACACCAAAACGGGAATCCCTATTGTTTCGCTCTACGGAAACAACAAAAAACCAACTGATGAGCAACTTCATGATATCGATATTTTAGTGTTTGACATTCAAGATGTTGGCGTGCGTTTTTACACTTACATTTCGACTTTGCATTATGTTTTGCAAGCTGCTGCGGAAAATAATATTGAAGTGATGGTTTTGGACAGACACAACCCAAACGGACATTATATAGACGGCCCAATGCTCGAAAAAGAACACCAAAGTTTTGTGGGTATGCATCCCGTTCCTGTCGTGCACGGCATGACGATTGGCGAATATGCCCAAATGATTGTTGGCGAAAATTGGATAGAAACTACTCAAAAACCTCAACTCACGGTAATTAAAGTCAAAAACTATAACAAAAATCAGTTTTATTCGCTTCCGATAAAGCCATCACCCAATTTGCCTAACGACTTGGCAATTAATCTTTACCCTAGTTTATGTTTTTTTGAAGGCACAAACGTCAACGCTGGCCGCGGCACAGAAAACCAGTTTCAGGTATTTGGTTCGCCTTTTTTAAACCCAGAAAAATTCAGCTACAGCTATATTCCAATAGCTAATGAAGGTGCTAAAAACCCTAAACATTTGGGTAAAACATGTTACGGCGAGGATTTAACCAATGCCAATATGCTTGACCACATCAATCTCGACTGGCTCATTAAGGCATATCAAAACACGAGTAAGAAAGAAGAATTTTTCAATTCGTTTTTGACCAAATTAGCAGGAACGAAACAGTTACAGCAACAAATAGAAGCAGGAAAAACTGCGAATGAAATACGGCTTTCTTGGCAAGCAGATTTACAGGCGTATGATAAAATGAGAGAAAAATATTTGATGTATCAATAGGTATTATCAATTCACGGTGCGAACTTCACTCATTCTATTTGGTAAAGTTCACTCGAACCGACAATTCCTTCAAACAATTTAAGCAAAGACAATCTCGGTAGTTTTTCTTAAGAAAATTGGTTTGTTTTTCACTTAAAAATATGTGCTTGCAATCATAAGCAGCTATAGTTTGAGCGTGACATTCAAACATATTTTTACATTTTTCACACTGCTTTTTCATCTCCTTATTTCATGAGCGATTTCATCTTTTCTACAATATTAAACGCCGCTGGGCAAATCGCCACATTTTTCATGGTAAGATTACTAATTTGCTGAAATTTCTTCCGATCGGTATGCGGAAATTCTGCGCAAGCCTTTGGACGAGCCTCATAGATAAAGCACTTGTTATCGGCCTCCAAAAACGAGCAAGGTAAGGTTTGTAACACATAATCATTATCTTCATCTATACGTAAGTACATATCGATAAATTGCTGTGGCTTCATCCTAAGGTATTTGGCAATTCTATCAATATCTTTATCGGTAAAAAGCGGTCCCGTAGTTTTACAGCAGTTGGCACATTCTAAACAATCGGTTCGCTCAAACTCCTCGTGATGCAAACCCTGCATCAATCGGTCTAAGTTTTTGGGCGGCTTTTTCCGCAGCTTGGTAAAAAACTTTTTGTTTTCCTGCTGTTTATCTTTCGCCAAAGCAGGTAATTGTTTGATAAAATCTTCCATCTTTGCAAAAGTAATATTTTAAAATCAACCTTTGAACACTCCCGATATTTTTGGCGATGCAGTAAAAGCATATTTTCAAAAGCCTTCTAGTCAAGAGATCACCGTGATTTCAGAAGATTTTGATGACGATGTGATTCCTGTTTCGCATTTGTTTCGCACGTATAGTGAAATGCCCAAACTTGAACAAAAAGCCTTACAACTTTGCAAAGGAAAAATTTTGGATGTGGGTTGTTGTGCCGGCAGTCACAGCTTGGTTTTGCAAACACAAAACAAAGAAGTTACTGCTATCGATATTTCGCCAGGAGCCATCGAAATTGCACGCTTACGCGGAATTAAAAACGCAAACGTTCAAAACTTTTTTGAAGTCAACAAAAAGTATGATACTATTTTGATGCTCATGAACGGCATTGGCATTGTCGGAAAACTAGAGAACTTACCCCTCTTTTTTAGTCAGCTTGATAAAATCCTCACTCCAAACGGAAAAGTACTTGTCGATTCTTCCGATTTACAATACCTTTTTGAGCAAGACGAAGACGGCGGAATTTGGGTCAAAAAAGATTATTATTACGGTGAACTTACTTATCAAATTGCTTTTGGCGGTAAAACCTCAGTTCCATTTGACTGGTTATTTATCGATGCCAACACTTTAAAAAAAGAAGCCCAACAAATGGGCTTCGATTGTAGAATTATCGCTCAAAGTAATCATTATGATTTTTTAGCGGAGTTAAAACGGAGGTAAAAGAAATTCCTGCGAAGGCAGGAATCTCTATTTAGAAAATTGAAAAAGATTCCTGCCTTCGCAGGGATTTTTTATTAATTCTTCAAAATTCTCTTGGTAACCACGCCTTTATTGGTGGTGATTTGTATAAAATAAACTCCCGAACTTAATCTCTCTAAATTTATTTGCTCTTGATTACCTTTAAGA
This sequence comes from Mesonia sp. K7, assembly GCF_003233725.1. GTDB lineage: Bacteria > Bacteroidota > Bacteroidia > Flavobacteriales > Flavobacteriaceae > Mesonia. The sequence goes on along the minus strand of NZ_QKQV01000007.1, from coordinate 63,897 downwards.
CTTTGAATTTCTAAACCATGGAGGTTATAAATTTTTATTTCCTCGATTTGTTGGGTGTTTCCGGCTTCGATATTTAAAACGCTTTGCGTTGGATTGGGATAAATCACAATTTGGTTAGCTATAGGATTTTCCGTTCCAACGATGTTATCAATGATTTCAGTAGAAACCATATTGGTGATAATTGGGGCATTAAAATCGAAATAGATGTTGGCGTCGCCCGTAATAAAATCACCCACAACTACATCACTTTTTGGTTTGATTTTGTAAGCTACAAAACCGTGGCTTGCAGGTTCGTTGGCACTTTCGTGCGGAAGGTTGATACCGTCAAAAATAAACTCTACTTCATGATCATTGGTGATTTCAATACGGTAATTATGACTTGCGTTGACCGGCTTTAAGGTGCTATAATCTAATTTTGGATGCAAGGTATCTAAAATCCTTACATTGATTGCACTAGCGGTTCCTGTGTTTTGAAAACGAATCAAATAATCTAAATATTCATCTGCATTTTTGATTTCTACTTCTTCCCCTTGTAAAACTTGTTTGTCGTTTGGGTCGTAAGAATTCACTACGATTTGATCATATAAAAAGGTATTGTCATTAGGTGTATAATCATTGGTGTCTGGAGTAACCTTCGTCGTAAAACTTAAAACATCATCACCATTTACCGTTGGCGGCTGAAAGGTTTGCATCGTGATATCTACCGTTTGATAGGTCAAAGGTTGTAAATTGGTGATATCAAAAGTCAACTGATTCGCAGTGGTAGAAATCGGTGTCACACTAGCACTTACAAAACTTTGCATGGTATCGTCAAAATCTAAAGTTATGGATGCATTAGCAACGGCTTGTGTACCTATATTTTCGACGATAAGTCTATAATCGGCTTCAAATCCAGGGCGAGCTTCTCTTGTTGGCAACAGAGTGACATTTAAATCTTCGATGGTTTGATTAGCAGTGACACAAAAATCAACTATCTGGATATTTGTCGTCGTAAAATTTACTTGTTGACTTACTGGTGTGACTGTATAATAACCAGGGGTATTCATCAATGAAACCGTAAAATTAGTACCTATAGCTCCTATTTCATAATTTCCATTATTACTATATGAAATAATATTATTAACTCCATCATGAGCATTCACCATAAACCCAGAAACACCTACATCACTGGGATCACAACCGTTATTGTTTTCGTCGTAAACTACTTCTCCTATTATTGAGTTACAGTTTTGAGATGCAATATCTCCAGATATATTCCAGCCTTGATTATTTATTAATTCATCTCTAGCAGCCACATTGCAATACTCTAACCCTGTTGCACCTAGACTTACCTGCTGTAGACCTAAGGTCACCAATTTTGATAAAAAATTATCATAATTATGAGTACTTAAAGCTGTATCATCTATAAACCCAGCCAAATAAGTTGATATAATATTCCAATCATCTAAAGGCTGATTAAATTGAACTGCCCCATCAAAAGCATAGTGTAAAGAAACAGCATTTGATACATCCCAATTATTTAGAGGCTGATTGAAAGAAATAGCTTTATCAAAAATACTATTCATATCTATTACACTAGAAACATCCCAGCCATTAAGTGGTTGATTGTAAGACATAGCATCACTAAACATATAAGCCATGTTAGTAACATTGGACACATCCCAATTATTAATGTTTTGATTAAAAGAATGTCCTCCTATAAACATACTTCTCATCGAAGTCACATTAGAAACATCCCAGTTATTTAAAGGCTGATTAAATGATGGTGACTCTCTAAACATCCCAGCCATATTGGTTACATTTGAAACATCCCAATTATTAAGCGGTTGATTAAAATAAGGTAGGTATGCAAATGTACGATTCATATTTGTCACGCTAGAAACGTCCCAATTATTTAAGGGTTGATTAAATGAAGTTGCTTGATAAAATAAACGCTCCATATTTTCCACATTAGAAACATCCCAGTGATTTATTGATTGGTTTAAACTACCACAGTTAAAAAACATATATGACATATCTGTCACTTGTGTCAAATCTGGAGCATCTATAGCATTAACAACTAAATTTGTACAACCTTTAAAGGCGGATTCCATCGATTGCCATTGAATATCCCCCCATTGATCAACTGAAACGATATTACTTCCAGGATGATTATAATCAAAATAAATACGAGGAAAAGTACCTGTAATATTAACCGTATAACTACCTGGAACATTATAGGTATGTACTGCATCTCCTGTTTGATTATTCAAAACGGTTCCATCACCAAAATCAATAGTGTAATTATAAGTTGAGCCAGGATGAGTAGGGATAGTAATTGTAGTATTATTAGTTGCATCCCAGGTCGTAATAAATGGTTGATTTTGGGAAAAAGTGAAAAAAGTGAAAAAAATAAAAAAAATTGTTAGGTAAAAATGTCTCATAACTATTTGATTTAAAGCACAACAATATACTAAAAAAAACAGAGCATACACTTAAAAAGGATTCACGAAAAGTAAATCCTTTGTAAAATTTTGAAAAAATAGAATGGAAATCAAAGAGATTCCTGCTTTTGCGCCTCTGCTAAAGCTTCAGCGAACCCCAGGACTTTATCCTACCAATCAAACTGGTAGCTTAAGCCACCCAAAACTTGTACGCTTTGCATCGGATAACCCAGCCAAGGTCGGTAATGCTCGGTAAAGAGATTGTTTCCTTTTAGGAAAACCCCTAATCGTTCGTTGATTTGATAATCGATTCTGGCATTGGCATCGATATAACCGTCTAATTTTCCGGGAACGGCAAAGGTGTTTGCTGACGATCGGTAATCTAACCAAACGTGTCTTTCTCCAATCGCAAACATACTGAGTCCAAAATTCCATTTGCCCATGAGTTTGTAGTTGGCTCCTAAAGTTCCTTTGATGCTTGGTAAATTCCAGGCTTCTTCTTGGTTATCAACACTATAGCTATTGAAGGTCGCATTCACAAACATCGAAAAATCGTTGTTGACCTGCGCTTGTAATTCGCCAAAAAAGGAGAAGGTCGTCATATCGTCATAAACGACTCCAAACGAATTGAAATTTTCATAAGCTTCTTTGTCCGCTATACTTTCGATATACGGATTATGTACAAAAAGTGGCGTGTTTTTTTCCGACAAATAGTTCGCTCGAATATTATAGCTCAGTTGCTCGGTAAACTTTCCTTTTCCGCCAAGGTAAATATCATATTCGCTATTGGTTGGAGCTACGGCTAAGGTTGGTGACACAAACGGATTTTCTTGGCTAAAGTTATAATAGGAATTTTGTCTTAACTCACCTTCTACCCCACCATAAACAATAAAATAATCTCCCGCCAAACGGTAACTCCCTGTAAATTTTGGGTAAATATACATGTTGTTATCACTGTTCTGAATATCTAAGGAATATACTAATTGCGCCCCAAAGGTTACCGAAACATCTTCGGTGTTGATTTGGTAGCTCGGTAGAACGCCCATATTCAAAAAGCCATATTTTTCGGTATAAGGCATGGTTTCGTAAGCTTTCGCGAAATCACCATTGACAAAATCGAAACTTACTTCGGCATCAATTTTATTTTCACCTACAGGAAAAGAAAACTTGGGCGTAAAAAGCACTAAATTTTCACCACTCTCAAAATTATCGAAAAAGCGACGGTACTTAAAATCGGCTTGATCAAAAACTCCTTCGTGCACATTGATATCTCCACCTAAAAATACACTCATAAAACTGTGTTGTGGCTCGATAGCACCTAAAACTTCTGCTGTGGGTTGATGGTAATCAGGTATGCCATACCAATTAAAAAGTTGGTGCTGAAAACCCAATTGTGTGCCCCAATTGAAACCATTTTGCTGTGAAGCATAGCCCAATTCTATATCGGTATCGTAGTACTTATCATCGAGCATTACTTCTTCTATTCCGCCTTGCGAAGAATTGTGATTGAAGAACACATTAAAATCGGCGTTGTTATCGAGTTTCATATTGCTATAAAACTCGGCCTCTACACGACTGTAATTTCCAAAACCAAGCGAAGCATAATTTTGGTAAGACATTGGAGGTCTTTGTGTAGACACACCCGCTGCTCGGCCTTTATCGGGCACAAAAGTAGAAGCAACCGGAAAAGAAAAAATATTGTATTTCACTTCTTTTTTCTTTCGCTCCAGCGAATCGTTAATCGTGGCTTTTTGCTTGATTTTATTGGCGTCGCTCACCGTTGGCGAATAAGGTTTGACAATAATCAACCGTTCGGTATCGATTTCATCATCTTCTTGGGAAAATCCAGCGAAAGCGATAAAAACAGTCGCTAATAGAGTAAAAATGCTATTTTTTGTGATACGAATCATCTATATAGAAAGTTTATTTTTAATAATTAGTTTGAACCCGATTGTACAGAGGAATTGGTTTTTGCTTCTTCGGTTTTAATGCGAATAAGTTCTTGTTTGGCTTCTTCGACCACCTCAGGGTAATCTTCAAAACCTTTGATCACGCCTTCTAAAATATAAGTCGCCTGAAAAGCATCGCCTAGATCATAAAAGTTTTTTGCCATCACAATTAAGCCTTTCGAAGCAAATTTTTTATAACCTGAGTAGTCTTTGGCAATCACTTGTACCGATTCGTTTGATGCCTTATATTTTTTATCTTGACGCAAGAAATAGGCATCGTAATACTGTGCTTCTGCAGCAAGTTCGCCTGTAGCGGTTTTCTTTACTTCCGCATAAGCTTTTCTAGCCCTAGCTTCATCACCTGTTTTGATAGACGAGCGTGCGATAAAAATCTGTGCATCACTCTTTACCCGGTCTTCGATTTTATTGTTTTGTAAAACTTTTTCGGCATACGCTACCGTCTTTTGATAATTTTCTTGCTGGTAAAAGGCCTTCATCAAATTAGATTGGGCAAAAGTGATGTTTTGCGGAAACTCAGCTTGTGTTTCTAACTGTTGCAACACCGGTATCGCCTTGTTGTAATCTTTTTGCTCTAAATAAATTTGTGAAAGTCTCGCCAAGGCTTGTTCTGTATATTGGTGTCTGGCTTGTTTCACTACGTATTCGTAATGCGGAGTTGCTTTGCCTTTTTGATTGGCATCGAAATACAGTTGTGCCAAGTAAAAATGAGCCGATTGTACGTGTACTCCATTTGGGAATTGCTGTAAGTATTTTTCAAAACCTTTGATTGCTTCCGCGGAATTGTTATTGATAAACTGTTGTTCGGCGGCCTCGTATGTTGCATTGTCGATATCGGCATCGGCAACTTCAACAAAATCGATATTTTTTACCCAATTGGCATACTCGTCTGTTTGTCCGAGGTCGATGTAAATCGTCCTCGCTGTTTTTACCGCTTGCAGGGCCTCATCACTTTTGGGATATTTTGCCACTACTGCTTTAAATTTATCTAATGCTTTTTGTGATTGGTTATCGTTGTAATAAATCAAGCCTTCTTTAAGCATCGCACGGGAAACAAAAGCGCTGTTGGGCATTTCGCTTTGAAGTTTTTGATAAACCCGAATGGCATCGGCACTTTTATCTTCTGCCACATATGTGTTGGCCAATTCGTACAAAGCATCATCACGGTAAACACTTTGGTTGTAGGTATTGGCAAAATTTTCTAAATCTTCAATTTTCTTACTGTTTCTATCGACAAAACCATAACTGATTCCCTTCTGAAAAGCGGCATAATCTGATCTTGCCGCATCTATTTTGATCGCCGAATTGTAGGCTTCCATCGCTTCCCAATAAGTTCTTTCTGCAAAAAAACTATCGCCTAAACGTTGGTAAGCATCGTGCTTGATTTCACTTGAAGTGGATTTTTGGGTAAATGCCTTCAAATGCTTTGCTGCCGCAGCATAATCTTTTTTCTTGAAGTAAGCATATCCCAAGTTGTAATCGATGTTGGTAAACTCATCTGTCTGGTTAGCTCCCGGCATTCCTTTAAATTCTTTGTAGCCGATAAGTGCCTGATCGAAATTGTCGAGATTATATTCACTTTCGGCTTTCCAAAAGGTAGCTTTCGCGGTAAAAGCTGCATCTTTTCGTTGTGCCAAGGATTTATCGAACATGGTTATGGCTTCGCTGTATTTACCCTGGTTATAGAGTTCAACACCTCTGAAGTAAGTTACTTTTTGATAGACGATTTTATCCGAAAAATCATTGCTGTTTTCTAATAACGAGAGGGCTTTATCGTAGTTTTTAGAAGTAATATACGAATCGATGAGTAAACTCTCGATCTCGCTTTTAGCTTTATGGTTTGGATAATTCTGAAGGAAATCGGTTAAAACTTCTGGGGTTGCTTTGTAACTGTTTCCGATATCGTAGCTCAACTTGGCGTAATTGAATGCCGCATCTTGCTGAATTTCCTTATCGAAACTCATTTCCGAAGCATTTTTAAACGCATTTAAAGCCTGTTGTTTTTGCCCCAAATTGATGTACGACTCTGCTAAATGATAATACGCATTTTGAGAAATCGCATCCTTACCATCGATAATCTTACTGAATTCTTTTACAGCATTTTGGTAATCGCCTTGCTTATAATAGGCATAACCGAGCTGATAATAATCGGTATTGCTCCATTTGCGGTCTTTGCCGTCGTATGCTTTTAAATAAGGAATAGCTTTTTCGTACTCGCCAAGGTTAAAATAACTTTCGCCGATAATTTTATTTAACTCCGACTGCTCAACTCGATTAGAACGCTCTAACCGCGGAACTCCCAAATCGATGGCTTCTTGAAATTTTCCTTGTTTAAAGCGAATATTACTCTGGAAATAAGATAGGTTTTTATCGGAACGATCTCCTGTTTTTATTGCCTCAAAAAGTTCATCGGCCTCTTCCAGGTTGTTGCCTTCGTATGCCATAAAACCTAAATAATATTTCGCTTGACGCCCATATTGTTCTGAATCTACAACCTGATTGAAATCTTTTTTCGCTTGGGCGGTTTTCCCGTTTTTAAAATGAACGTAACCTCTTTGAAAGTAATAGGTTTCTTGTTCTTTTTTAGACAAACTGCTGATGTCTACTTTGTTGTACCACTCGCCTGCAGACTCGTAATCGCCGGTATTAAAATAGTACATCGCTGCATTCGCATAAGCGGAATTACGACGTGTGCTCGTAGGGTAATCTTCCACAAAACCTTCGACCAATTCATCAGCATCGGGATGGTTGAGTTTCACGGCACAATCGGCAATATAAAAAGCACAATCGGCTTTAAGCTCGTGGCTTTCTGCTTTGTCATTTACCTTTTTAAACAACAGTTGTGCAGCAGCAAATTGATTGCTGTTGTATAATCGTAACGCCTTGTTATAATCGGCGAGGTTGTTGGTATAAATTTCGGTTTGCTGTGCCTGAACAGTTGTAGCGATGATAACTGACGCGGCCATAGAGAAAATTACTTTCTTAATCATCAAGTTGATATTTATTTAATACTCAAATATACTTTATTAGCTAACGCTAAATTTGCGGTTTAAGTATGAGTTATCAATAATCCTATCAACAATAAATTATTAATAACTCGGTTTTACTTCTATTTTATTATCTTAAGTTTATTGGTAAATTTGATTTTACTATTTTTGGGAACCAAACTACTTTACATCTAAATTTTACACCTATGGCAGATGCTATGTTAGCTTTAAATAATGCTTCGATATACCAACGGGAAAATCTCATCTTATCTGATGTGAATATCGAAATTCAGAAAGGAGAATTTGTTTACCTCATCGGTAAAACCGGGACAGGAAAAAGTAGTTTTATGAAAACCCTTTATGGTGACATTCCACTAAAAGAAGGTGAAGGGAACATTGTGGGATTTGATTTACGAAAGCTCAAAGAAAAACAAATTCCGTTTTTAAGAAGAAAACTCGGTGTTGTCTTCCAAGACTTCAAGCTACTGAATGACAGAACAGTAAAAGACAATTTAATGTTTGTTTTGAAAGCTACGGGCTGGAAAGAAAAACCAGCGATGGAAAAGAAAATAGATGAAGTTTTGGCGAAAGTAGATATGAAAACCAAAAATTTTAAATATCCTTATCAGCTTTCTGGAGGTGAGCAACAGCGTATTGCCATTGCGAGAGCTCTGCTTAATGACCCGGAGTTAATTCTTGCCGATGAGCCTACGGGAAACCTCGACCCCCAAACTTCGGTTGAAGTGATGGAAGTATTACAGGAGATTAATAAAAACGGAAACACCATTTTAATGGCAACTCACGATTATGCTTTACTGCTAAAGTACCCGAGCAAAACTTTAAAATGTGACGGTCAAAAAGTATTTGAGGTGGTGCAGAAAAGTGCTTAAAATTTTTACTTTCCTATGATTTCTGTGCTTATTCCGACATATAATTATCCTATTTTCCCATTAGTGCAGAAAATTCACTTACTTTTAGAGAGAGAAAAAATAGAATTCGAAATTATTTGCTTTGATGATGGTTCTCCTGAAATAAGTTTTATTGAAGCAAACAAAAAAATCAATAGCCTTTCCAATTCTAGTTACCATGTTTTACCCGAAAATATCGGAAGAAGTAAAATTAGAAATCTTTTGGCAGATACTGCAAAATATGATTGGCTGCTGTTTCTTGATGCCGATGTAATACCAATAAAAAATAATTTTATAAAAAATTATTTAAATTACACTTCTGCTCATTATGATATTGTTTATGGAGGAATTAGATATGAACCACAGATTGATAATTCGTCAAATTTGCGATGGCATTATGGAAATGCAAGAGAGGCTCTTGATGCAAAGAAAAGAAACGAGAAACCATATATTTCTTTCCTAACACTCAATTTTCTCATTAAAAAATCAGTCTTTCAAAAAGTTCGTTTTAACGAAGAGATACCCAATTTAAGACACGAAGACACGCTATTCTCATATCAACTAAAGCAAGCTAAAGTACCAATTTTTCATATCGAAAACCCGGTGTATCACTTAGGTATTGAAAGCAGCAAAGTATTTTTAAGAAAATCTATCGAATCTATTGAAGGAGCATTATACTTACAAAACCATAAGCTCATCGACCCAAATTATATCAAGCTTCTTTCAATTCGACAGAAACTTAAAAAAGTAAAATTAGAGAGCGGTATTTCAATAATTCCTCAAAAAATAATCAGAAAAATAGAACGAAATTTACTTGGCAACAAACCTTCTTTACGCCTATTTGATTTCTATCGTTTATATCATCTTATTCAGTTAGAGAAAAATGCCTAAAATCTCTGTTGTCATACCACTTTATAATAAGGAAAAGTATATAGAAAGAACTTTAAATTCGGTGCTACAACAAACTTTTTCTGATTTTGAGGTAATTATTGTTAATGACGCTTCTAAAGACAAAAGTCTTGAACGTGTCAAAAACATACAAGATAAGCGTATTAGAATAATTGAACACCCTAAAAACAAAGGTTTATCTGCAGCAAGAAATACGGGTATTCATTCCGCTTTAAGCGAAATAATTACTTTTATAGATGCAGATGATAAATGGAAGCCTTTTTTCTTGTCCGAAATTCTTCAGCTCTCTGAAAGTTTTGTTGATTGCGCCATTTATGGAACTGACTACGAAATAGAAATCGACCAAAAAAGATATCAGACTAAAAAAAATTTACCTACTCATATCTCATCAAATGATCAAGTAAAAATCGCCGATTTTTTTGAGGCTAACACACACCATCCTATTTATAATTATAGCAGCGTAGCATTCAAGAAAAATGTTTTTGATAAAATTGGTGGTTTTGACACATCTTTAGATTTAGGTGAAGACCTTGACTTTAATATTAGGGTAAACTCCAACTTTTCTTTAGCGTATTGCAATAAAGCATGTGTGATTTATCATGCCGATATTCCAGAACAAATGACCAACAGTACTATTGCTCAAAAGAGAATTATCGATTTTAAAAAGTTTGACCGTCAAGCGGAAAAGAATACAAGTCTTAAAAAATACCTCAATAGTCTAAGGTACTATTATGCTTCACAGTTTAAAAATTATGGTCAGCAGAATTTATTTAAAAAGTTCAGCAAAGAAATAGATTTTTCTGAGCTTTCTTATAAACAGAAAGTTATGATAAAAAGTCCGTTGTGGTTATACAGAATCTTAAAGAAAGTAAAGTCGAGTTTGATTAAGAAAGGGGTTCACGTTCATCCTTACTAAAAATATCATCAAAAAGTTTACGCCAATCTTCTTTGATATTTTCTAACGAAAATCGTTCTATACTTTGTTTGCTATTTTCTTTACAGGTTTGATACAGCTCTTTATCAAAAACCATATTATTCATAGCTTCCGTTAAAGCTTCAAAATTTTGATTTTCTACCAATAACCCATTTTTTCTGTCTTCAATAATTTCGTTTGGTCCTGTTTCACAGTCAAAAGAAACTACTGGAGCTCCACAAGCAAGTGCTTCTATAATTACGTTAGGGAAACCCTCATGTTTACTAGAAAGCACTAAAAACTTGGCAGATTTCATATAGACAAAAGGGTTTTCCTGAAAAGGAACTAAATTAACCAAACTTTCAAGACGTAATGCTTTTATTTTCTTTTTAAGATTTTCAGCTTCTGTTCCTTCTCCGAGAATAAGAAGTTTTATTTTAGGTCTTACCAAGTGACTCTTTGCGTAAGACTCAATTAAGTTTTTGAATTGTTTGTTTTTATCAAATCTTCCAACAGCTAGTATATAGTCTCCTTCTATTCTTAATTTTTGTTTTTTAGACTCACTACTAATTCTTTGTATATCTACAGCATTGTAAATTGTTGCAACGTTTGAAAATCCATAATCCTTTTTTATTTTCATTGAAATCGCCTTAGAAACCGAAATAATTTTTGTATAATTTCTATAAATTAAAAATGATAGAGGCTTTGGTTTAGAAAAATACCAATCTAGCTTATAACTACGAACCATGTTTATGATAGGATACTTAAAAACTATCAGATTTAATAATATTTCTCTTAGCAAAAAATTTTTCATCCTAAAATCTAATATTAAATCTGGATTTATTTCTTTAAGTTCAATATGAAGTTGTTTGTATCTTCCATATTTAGATTTGAAAGACCTTGAACCATCCTCATGCTTCCCTAAATTTATTAGTTTACCCTCATAAGGATAACCAGTATCATCAAAAAAAATAAAAATAAAAACTTGATAGCCTAAACCAGAAAGAATAGAAGAAATAAGACCTGAAGCTCGTTCCGCACCTCCTTTATTGAGTTGTTCTACCAGTATGCATATTTTCTTTGTATTCACTATTATAAATTATCGTATGTTCCTCTATCTTTTTCTATAAAATAATTACTAAAAATACTTCTTTCTTTATTTATTTTATCTCCTTCAATCCCCATTAAGTGTAATAGACTATGTGGAAAATCATCTAACATAAAGGATCGGTCACTATCAAACTGAAAATCATCTGGTTTTTCAAAATCCTTAGACATCCAAATCAAAAAAGGAACTTCGAACATGTTTCTGGTTGGTTTATTTTCAAAATGACCAATGAAATCTTTAGTATCATAAACTTCTTCCCCATGATCAGAAAAATAAACCACTGTACTTTTTAGGTTGGCTTCTCGTGTTATATTTATAATTTCTGATATAATAAAGTCATTATATATCACCGAATTATCATAGGCATTAACAACTGATTTTTTTTCATCATTTAGGTATTCATTAAATTTCTTTAGCTTTTCAGGAGATCGAAGTTTATAGTCATAATGACTTCCTGTAAGATGCACAAAAACTACTTTTTTACCAGGTTTGTAAATTTTTTCTTTATAAATAGGTAATAAAATTTCATCAAAATTAGTTTTTGATTGGTACTCATTGTAGTTTAAAAACAAAGTTTCATCTGCTTCAGATGCTAATAATGAAACTAAATTATCATGAAATCCAACTGGTCGCTGGTTTGAAAGCCATAAAACTTGATTTTCAGCACTTTTTAAATAGGAAATTAAAGTAGCAACGTCTTCTTTTTCATGGCTTGAGAAAGTAAGAATTTTATTTATTGAACCAGTGGTATAAACATGAGGTGAAATCACATTGTCATAAACCCATATCTCATCTTTCTGTCTTTCTAATAATAGATTGGTTTTTCTATCATAACCGTACAAACTCATATGGTTTCTTGAAAGAGACTCACCTATAACAACAACAGTCAAATCATTATTGGTTTTGTGTTTTAGGTCTAATTTTGGTGTGTTTGTTTTAAAGTTTTTGATTGCCGCTATTTGCTCTTTGTACTGAGAAATAGACTTTATAACGGTGTAAGGTAAGTTATAAATAATCAGTGTAGAAAGTTTTAAAAATAAGATCGTTATTACTATAACGATAAAACTTAGAAAACTAAACTTTAGTCTTAAAGTTTCTCTCCGGAAAATTTTTTTTGAAATAATTGGAGTAATTGAAATTAAGTATAAAAAAAGCCACGCTATTTGATAAGTGAAATAAACTTCTGAAAATTCTAGAGTTTCTTGAGCATTGGTATTAAGAGTAACATAAATATAAGATGCGTTTATTCGAGTTTCAAAAAGAAGATAAACTGCAGACTCGATGACAAAAGATAAATAATATAAAAAAACACCCGCAACAGCAATTTTTCTTAAAATACGATTATTAGAAAAAATATTAGTTAAAAAGAATACGATCGTCCCGAATAAAAAATTTTCTGTAAGATTTAATCCGCTTGTATTATTTAACCCGACAATTAACTCTAAAAGGAAAGATATAAGTATTGGAAACAATAGCAGTATACATAATTTCTTTTCATCAATATTGAAAATCCTATCCAAAGCTATTGTTTTGTTTTTTAAAATAGATTCTTAAAAAGAAAACCACTATCCACAAATATAAAAAATAACTTAAAGCCTGCGCTTTTAACACACCTTCTAAACCAAAAATATCCAAGAAAAAATAACTAAAAATGACAAACATAAGGTTTAACATTCCGTTACTCACTAAATAAGCTATTACATTTTTTTTAGAAAGTATTTTTTTGATAAGCACAAGTGATAAAATATTAAAAAAGTCACCTATCAATTTCCATAAAAAAAGTTCTTCTGTTGGATAAAAGTCTTTATTTAAAACTATATCCAAAACAAAAAAACGAAGAAAATAAATAACTATGAACCCAAAAACAACTACAGGTATTATTAAGCTGTAAAACCGTTTACATTCTTCGATGAATTCGGAAAACAGGTTACTTTTAGAAAATTTAGGTAACAAATAAAATGTAGTTAAGCTAACAAAGAACATCAAATAAAAACTAGATATTTTATTCATCGCCTCCCAATAACCTGCTTGGTCAGCACCTAATTTCTCAATAATAAAATTTCTAATGATTAAAAATGATGAAGACACAATAAGTACAGAGTACAAAGCCATAAATAAATAGCTACTTAGGTTTCTGACCACATTGAACTTAAAATATTGAAATTTAAAAAGGTGAAGTAAAATGTTTCGTTGTTCTCCTAAAACGATTAGAAATATTAAAAAAACAAAAAAAGGCCCAAGTATTATTCCATATAAAGCCCCTTCTAACCCAAATTCTATGGTTAAAAGAACGGTAACAACCATATTACCCAAACTTAAAATAGAATTGAGAATCGCTAGTTTTTTATACTTTTCAAATCCATTAAATATATATATCAGTAAAAGGTTGAAGGATAGAAAAGGTAGTCCAATACCAGTAATTTTTATAATGCTATTGTACTCTTGATGATGAAAAACCATCTGTGACCAAAAATCACAAAACAAAAAAAGAACAAGGCCTACAATTATAGAAAAGCTTAAACTCAACTGAAAAACAGTTGCCAACAATTGCTTTTGTTTTACGCTGTTATTTTGATTTTCAGAAATATATCGAATAGTCCCGTTTTGATAACCTTCTGCAGTAAAACTAGAAGCTCCTTCTATAAAGTTCCGAAAGTTTCCAATTATGGCAAAGCCAGAAGGACCAACTTTTGCTAAAACATTTGAAGTTATAACCCCTGAGATTACTTTTACAATAACAATAATAACATTATAATAAGAAGCTTTAATTAATGAATTGTTTTTATTGAAAAAGGATTTTATCATTGTTTGTTGTTGTCATACGAATATACAACAATCACAGATTTGAAAAAGTATAAAAAAACCCGGAACTTTCATTTCGGGTTTTAACTTATATCGCTTTCGCTCTTTTTCGATCTACTTCCTTCAGCAGAATTTTTCGTAATCGCAAGTGATTAGGAGTCACCTCTACGTATTCATCTTTTTGGATATATTCTAAAGCTTCTTCCAAACTAAATTTAATCGCCGGAACAATTTTAGCTTTATCATCGGCACCTGCAGAACGAACGTTGGTCAGTTTTTTGGTTTTGGTTACATTCACCACCATATCGTCTTGACGTGAATTCTCACCAATGACCTGACCTTCGTAAATATCTTCTCCTGGATCGATAAAGAACTTTCCTCTTTCTTGTAATTTATCTATCGAATAAGGAATGGCTGTTCCTTTTTCCATAGAAACTAAACTTCCGTTTAGACGCTCTGGAATACCTCCTTTTAAAGGTTGAAACTCTTTAAAACGATGTGCCATAATCGCTTCTCCAGCCGTAGCGGTAAGCAATTGGTTACGCAAACCTATAATTCCGCGTGATGGGATTATAAACTCACAAACCATACGATCACCTTTGGCTTCCATACTTAGCATTTCACCTTTACGCATGGTTACCATTTCTACGGCTTTTCCAGAAACTTCTTCTGGTAAATCTATCGTTAATTCTTCTACCGGTTCACACTCGACCCCATCAATTTTTTTAATGATTACCTGTGGTTGACCAATTTGTAACTCGTAGCCTTCCCGACGCATGGTTTCTATCAATACCGATAAGTGCAGTACCCCACGACCGTAAACCATAAATTTATCGGCACTATCGGTTTCTTCTACGCGAAGGGCCAAGTTTTTCTCCAATTCTTTGGTCAAACGTTCTTTGATATGGCGTGAAGTTACAAACTTACCATCTTTCCCAAAGAAAGGCGAATCGTTAATCGTAAACAACATACTCATCGTTGGCTCATCGATGGCGATAGTTTTTAAAGCTTCTGGATTTTCAAAATCGGCAACCGTATCGCCAATTTCAAACCCTTCTAATCCTACCAAAGCACAGATATCTCCCGCTTGAATCTCTGCTACTTTCTTCCTTCCTAAACCTTCAAACGTATGTAATTCTTTTATTCTTGACTTTACAATCTTTCCATCTCTTTTTATCAAAGAAACCGGCATCCCTTCTTTTAAAACACCACGTTGCAATCTACCGATAGCGATTCTTCCTGTAAAAGAAGAATAATCTAACGACGTGATTAACAATTGTGTATTTCCTTCTTCTATTTTTGGAGACGGAATGTGTTCTAAAACCATATCCAACAATGGTTCGATATTTTCGGTTTTCACTTTCCAATCTTCGCTCATCCAGTTTTGTTTTGCTGAACCGTAAACTGTTGGAAAGTCTAATTGCCATTCTTCTGCTCCTAGCTCAAACATCAAATCGAAAACTTTTTCGTGCACTTCTTCTGGCGTACAGTTTTCCTTATCTACTTTATTCACGACCACGCAAGGCTTTAAGCCCAAACTAATGGCTTTTTGCAATACAAAACGCGTTTGTGGCATTGGTCCTTCAAAAGCATCAACCAACAACAAAACACCATCTGCCATATTTAGAACACGCTCTACTTCACCTCCAAAATCGGCGTGACCAGGTGTATCGATAATATTAATCTTGGTATCTTTATAGGTTACCGAGACGTTCTTAGAAGTGATGGTAATCCCTCTTTCACGTTCTAAATCGTTGTTATCTAAAATAAGATCACCCGTGTTTTCGTTTTCACGGAACAACTGACAGTGATACATAATTTTATCTACCAAAGTAGTTTTACCGTGGTCTACGTGCGCAATAATTGCAATGTTTTTGATTTTAGTCATAATCTGAGCCCTCTTTTAAAAGCGTGCAAATGTAGTCTTTATTTTGATATAAACATTACAGAAAAAAGCATTTTTATGTTTCTGAAACAACTACATATCATAAAGTTAACTTTCAACCGACTTTAGTGATAAAAACTTATCTTTGTCTTATCAAATAGAGCAAGATGCAATTAGATAAAATCCCACAGTTAAAACATACCAACAGCAACAACTTCTTTTTACTTTCTGGGCCTTGTGCCATTGAAGGGGAAGAAATGGCTCTGCGTATTGCAGAACGCGTAGTAAAAATTACAGACGATTTAAAAATACCCTATATTTTTAAAGGAAGTTTTAAGAAAGCAAACCGCAGCCGTATTGACAGTTTTACAGGTATTGGTGATGAAAAGGCGTTAAAAATTCTTCGTAAGGTTTCCGAAACTTTTCATATCCCTACAGTAACAGACATTCATGAAAGCGAAGATGCAAAAATGGCTGCGGAATATGTAGATGTCTTACAGATTCCCGCTTTTTTGGTGCGTCAAACCGATTTGGTGGTTGCTGCTGCGGAAACGGGTAGAGTGGTTAACCTTAAAAAAGGACAATTTATGAGTCCTGAAAGTATGCAACATGCGGTTAAAAAAGTAACCGACAGCAAAAATAACCAAGTGATGGTAACCGATCGAGGTACGATGTTTGGTTACCAAGATATGATTGTAGATTATCGTGGAATTCCGACCATGCAACAATATGCTCCTGTGGTTTTAGACATTACCCACTCGTTACAACAACCTAACCAAAGCTCTGGCGTAACCGGTGGAAGACCTGATATGATTGAAACCATTGCTAGAGCTGGTGTGGTGAATAATGTCGATGGTTTATTTATCGAAACACACTGTGATCCAGCAAACGCCAAAAGTGATGGCGCCAATATGCTCGATCTAAAACACCTAGAAAAATTGCTTTCTCATTTAGTCGCAATTAGACAAACCATTCATAAGTTTTAAAACTCCACTTCTATTTTTACAGGAAAATGATCGGATGGAAATTGATTATTGTACTTTGTATCAATCACTTCATATTTCTTAACTTTAATACTGTCTGATACAAAAATATAATCTATGCGGTAAGGGAAATTTTCTCGGTTAACATCAAAAAAATTAAATGTTCCTGAGGGTCCCTTTGGCGGTGTCAAAGACACTTCTTTACTATCTCTTAGGAAATCTTTAAAATCTTGGATTTGACTCGTGTGTTCCATAGAGTTGAAATCCCCACCTATAAAAATGGGTAAGTTTTTTGTATTAATTTCTTTAGCCTTCTGCTTAATTAGCTCAAGACTTTTTCTTTTAGACTCTTCCCCTTTACGGTCTAAATGAACATTAAACACATAAAACTCTTTTTTGCTAATCTTATCTTTCACTAAAACATATTGACAGATTCTTTCGGTAGAGGCATCCCAGCCTCTTGAGATTTTATCCGGAGTTTCGGAAAGCCAAAAAGCATCATGTTTTATAATTTTTAGACTTTCATGAATCAACATCACATTATGGGTTGACAAAGAATCAAAAGGCCTTAATCCATTCTCAATAAGATGAAATGCAGGAAATTGATTTTCCAAAAAAAAGACTTGATCTTTTGTAGGCTCCTGAAACAAATAGATCTCAGCAGGATTGTCTTTTATAAGCTGTAAAAAGTTAACATTTCTATTACTCCAACTTATATCACCTACATCTTCTTGTGCATACCTTATATTATAATTTAGAAGCGTTATTGTTTTCTTTTCAGGGATTTTCTTACTCGCACAACTACTAAGTAAAACTAATAAGATTAGAAACTTAATTTTTTCCATCAACGTAATTTTGCAAATATGAAAATCTTTGAGTGAGTTGACCATTCTCGGTGATTTTTGCTCTCTTTAAAATACCATCTTTATCATTATTAAAAAAAGCAGGAATGACATGTTGTAAAAACATTTCTCCAAAGCCTTCACTTGCATCTTTAGGCAATTCACAAGGTAAATTATCTACCGCCATAACCGTAATCGCTTTAGGATCATTATATTCAACTTCGTTTTCAGTTTTAGGATGATAGCCATAAAAAGGCTCAGCAATTGTCGATGGTCTTATGGTTGACGCTACTGGACCATCGATATCACAGCTCACATCAGCAATAAGATTGATGTTAAAGTCTTTTCTTTTTGCATCTTCTCTTGTAAACAAAAAAGGTGCATCTTGATCGTAAAAGTGCCCCGCTATAAAATAATCGGTTACTTTAGCAAAACGCATAAAATCACTTTCATAAGCTGTCGGATTATTGTAAAAATCATATTTATCTAATAGTTGACCGTCTTTTCGCTTGTTGTAATCCAACACATCAACCATACAATACACAGGCTCATCAAAATTATCAGACAAATAACTTTCAATACCCACTTTTTTGATATTAAGGTAATCCAGAATTTCTTTCGCTCCATAAGCTACTTTTCCAGAGCCTGTCAATAAAATTTTTAGGTTCGGAAGCTGTATTCGCGACAGCTCTTTTTTCACGGAAGTGTAATCCGGTAAATTTTCTACCTTAGGCAAATCAAACAAACCGTCACGCAAACCCAATGCTCGAAAACCATTGTAGGCACCGACAATTCCCGCATAACGACCAAAACCGATGAGTCGATTACCTCGCTCGTCTACAATGGTTTCGTGATCGTAGAGTTCGATATTTTTATCGAGAATGGCTCGCAACAAATCCCTGTTATAAGGTTGCTCTTTGATGGTGTGCGAAAAGAAAAAATATTTTTTGTCGGGTATTAAGGCTTCGATGGGCACTTCTTTGACGCCCAGCAAAACATCACAATCAGAAACATCACTTGTTACTTTAAATCCTGCTTCTTCATAAGCTTTATCAGAAAATACTCTAATAGCTGAAGATTCTACTAAAATCTCACAATCAGGAAACTTTGACTTTAATTCTTGTAATTTTTGTGGAGAAAATACGACTCTTCTATCTGGTGGTGTTTTTCGTTCTTTGATTAGTGCAAATTTTATCATACCCTATCATTTTGGGTAAATATATAATAATATTAGTATATTCGCCATTCAATTGTTAAGGTATATCTTTTGGCTTTAAGCGGAATTTATACGCGCTCTTTGAAATTATGGGGTCGACTTGGTTTTGACTGCGAGTAAAACTGAATCGTAAGCACGTCGAGCGCCGGAACATAGCTCGTTAATCTCATGTTTCACACTTTTTTAAACGGCGAGAATAACTACGCCTTGGCTGCATAATCTGAATCATAGTAAGATTTGCTTAGTCTCTACAAGGTAGAGAGCCAAGATGTCTCTAGAAAGCCTTGATTTATGGCGTTCTACAAAGAGGCACCGGTAAAATAAATCTAGGTAGTTCGACACCTTTAAGGGCTACTTAAACCATAAAGGTTAAGGAAAATGTAGGAAGTTTTTTGCCAGCATTTTCTCGAAAACCCAAATAAAAACTAAACGTGTAGAAAGCTGTTGAGTTGCTTGTTAGGACGGGAGTTCGAGTCTCCCCGACTCCACTATTATAAAAAAAGCGAGATTTAAAATCTCGCTTTTTTTATTTTCTTATTTGATTGAACTGCTGTTTCAGCTCTTCCATCGAGGCTTGTAATTCTCGAAGCACACTATTTTCAGAATGGCTAGAAAGATTAAACGTGAGCTTACTACTCACTTGCCAAATTTCCTGGATATCAGAAACCTCGATTTCAAAAGGAGCATATTCTTTGTTTAAAGAAATCAGTTGAATTTTTGAAGGGTCGGAGAGTTTCTGTAATTTTTTGATGACGACTGTATCATATAACACAAATACATATACTTTATGATCGCTGGCTTCGTCCAAACTCGAGATCGCTTTTGCCAACACCCAATCTTCTGGATAAAAGTCGGGCAACATGCTATCCCCTTCTATTTGAAATCCACGGTAAGTGGCATTTCTAAACTGCGGTAAAGGCATATCGAAAGCGGGCAATTGTTGGTAAAAATGAGCATCTTGCACATTATGCGGATAACCTGCAGCCGCTTTTTGGTTCACCAACAACATATTCTCATTTTCTTCTGAATTAAGCGTGATGAATTTTGGCAAGGTATCAATTCTATTCAACGGAATCTGCTTTTGATGACTTTCGCCAAACAGCCATAAAGGATTGATTTGAAAATGTTTCAACAATCCCATGACCACATAGCCTGGCAGTTTAGTGCGGCCTCTTTCTATATCTGCCGTAGAGTTTTTTACTCCTAGTAAATCTGCAAAATCACTTTGGGTGTAATTGTTCTCTTCTCTAATTTCTTTAAAACGAAGGGTCTCTATTGGTAGTTCCATAATTCAAAAATAACAATTTATAGGAATTTATCCTAAATATTCGGATTTTTTCCTAAACAAAAGAATATTTCCATAAGTTTGTATTATATCCAAATATATGAATTACGAAAGAATAAAAGAGAAATTAAATATTCTTGCAGATGCAGCAAAATATGATGTTTCCTGTTCCAGCAGCGGAAGTAAGCGAAAAAACACCAATAAGGGTTTAGGTGACTCAAGTGGTTCGGGTATTTGTCATACCTATACAGAAGATGGTCGTTGCGTTTCTTTGCTTAAAATTTTACTGACCAATCACTGTATTTTTGATTGTGCTTATTGTGTGACAAGAAAAAGTAACGATATTAAAAGAGCAGCGTTTAAAGTTCAAGAAGTAGTCGATTTAACCATTCACTTTTATCGCAGAAATTATATCGAAGGACTTTTTTTGAGTTCGGGTATCTTTAAAAGTCCAGATCATACAATGGAACGCTTGGTGCAAGTTGCTAAAAAACTGCGTTTAGAAGAAAATTACAATGGTTATATCCATTTAAAATCAATTCCAGGAGCGAGCGATGAACTCATGTTTGAAGCGGGACTTTATGCCGATCGCCTTTCGGTAAATATTGAAATTCCGACAAGGGAAGGCTTAAAGCTTTTAGCTCCCGATAAAGATCGAAAAGATTTTCTGCAACCCATGAACAAAGTGAAAAATGAAATTATACGCTACAAAGCAGAAAAGAAAATCATTAAAAGCACGCCAAAGTATGCTCCTGCAGGGCAAAGCACCCAAATGATTGTGGGAGCTACCAACGAGACCGATGCACAGGTAATGTACACCGCTGCATATTTCTACAAAAAATACCAGATGAAACGTGTATATTATTCTGGCTATATTCCCATTAGTTACGACCCTAGATTACCGTCTATCGGTACCGATGTGCCTTTATTACGAGAAAACCGACTTTACCAAGCCGATTGGCTCATGCGTTTTTATGGGTTTTCGATTGAGGAATTACTTAATAAAGAGCATCCTAACCTCGATAGTGATGTCGATCCAAAACTGAGTTGGGCACTGCGAAATTTACACCTTTTCCCAGTAGATGTCAACAAAGCCGATAAGCAAATGTTAGCTCGTATTCCTGGGCTTGGGATGAAATCTGTCTATAAAATATTAGGTGCCAGAAAGTACAGAAACCTTAATTGGGAACATTTAAAAAAAATTGGTGTTGCCTTAAATCGAGCTAGGTATTTTATGGTGTGTGATTCTCGAGATTTCGAAAAAAGAGATTTGTCTGCTGCCTCAATAAAGAATTTGATTTTACAAAATTCACAAAGTAAATTCAGAAATACCTATGGCAACCAACTGAATTTGTTCGATAAACATGATCAATTAATAAGTATTTAAAAAAACTATGATTTTCATCTATGACGCCTCTTTCGAGGGGTTTTTAACCACGGTGTTTTCTGCTTACGAACAAAGATGTAACAATCCTAAAATTCTAAAGCATCACCAATTTATAGAAAGTTTTTTTGAAGAAAGTGAGACCGTTTTTACTTCACAAGAAAAGGCCAAACGAGTCTGGAAAAAATTAGAAAAAAATTGTGGGAAATCAGGTTGTAACCAGATCTACCGAGCTTTTTTAAGCGAAATAGAAGGAATTGAAAACACACTTTTTCAATACATCCGACACGCCATGAGTTCCTCAAAAAACATCACTAAAGATTATGCTCATCCTGCAGTTTTAGAAGTGGTACAAACGGTAAAAAAAGTAGGTAGAGAAAAACACCGAATGGATGCTTTTGTTCGTTTTAGAAAAACCAGAGACGGTATCTATTTTGCCACGATAGAACCTGATTTTAATGTGCTTCCACTCAATGTGAAACATTTTAAAAATCGTTATGCCGATCAAAAATGGTGTATCTATGATTTAAAACGAAATTATGGAATCTACTATGATTTGGAAAAGGTGAATATTGTGCATTTAGAATTACCAAAAAATATTTTACAATCTTCATCTGAGTTTTTTACCTCTGAAGAAATAGAATTCCAACACTTATGGAAAAACTATTTTGACAGTACGAATATCAAATCTCGAAAAAACGTGAAATTGCACCAACAACACGTACCTAAACGCTATTGGAAGTATTTAAGTGAAAAATATTTATAAAATTTCTGCAGTAATGCCAGCATCCAAAATTTTGCTACATCTAGGTTTTAAGTCGTTCATTTCTCCTGTTTTTACAGCACATTTTCCTGTATAATGAATAAGTAAAGTACATTGCTCTGCCTGAATAGGATTATGGTCACAAGTAGAAATAAGCGTGTCGATGACGTGATCAAAAGTGTTGTAATCATCGTTATACACAATAATCTCGTATTCTTTATTTGTCTTTTCGACGGTGAGTACTTTTTCTAAAACTTCTTCTTGTACGCTCATTTTGATAAGTTTACCTTTCAAAAATAATAAATTTTAAAATGATAGCTAAATTATTTTACAAATTTAGCGGCTACCCAGTTCTCCTTTTCTTTGTGACTTTGATAACTCAAACCTAAAGATTCACATTTTTCCCTTATGATCGGCAAATCTTCCTGATAAAATCCGCTAAGATAAACCTCGCCTTTCTCGGTAAGTGTTTTCACGTAAGTGGGCAAATCTTCCCACAAAATATTACGGTTGATGTTCGCAATGACTACATCATAACTTCTTCCTTTTAACAGCGATTTTTCACCTTCTACAGCAGTAATATGTTGGCAACGGTTGCGCTCAATATTTTCTAAGGTATTGAGGTAACACCAATTATCGATATCGATGGCATCAATAGGTTTGGCTCCTTTCATCGCTGCAAGAATCGCCAAAACTCCGGTTCCGCAACCCATATCCAAGACTTTTTTGTCTTGCCATTGGTTTTCTAAAATATATTCAATCATCATATGCGTAGTAGCGTGATGACCCGTACCAAAAGACATTTTTGGCTCGATGACAATATCGTATTTTACATTTTTGGAAGGATGAAAAGGTGCTCTCACGTGGCATTCTTGGTTCACTTCGATGGGTTGAAAGTTCTTTTCCCACTCTTCATTCCAGTTGACTTGCTCAATAATTTTACTTTCGTAAGAAATTTCAAATTCATCCGTATTTAAAATCTGAATCCCTTTCACTTTTTCTGCATTGTGTAAACCTTCTAACACATAAGCTTCGAGACCTGTTTCGGTTTCTACAAAACTTTCAAAATCGATTTCTGCCAGTTCCGCCATCAGAATTTCGGAAGCAGGTTGTGGCGGGTTTACCGTAAAAAAGTAACCAATATAGCTAGGCGTCATCTCTAAAAAGCCTTAATTATTGCTGTAAAATCATCCGCGTTAAGTGAAGCTCCACCAATCAAACCTCCATCGACATCGGGTTGAGAGAAAATTTCTTGAGCGTTATCGGGTTTCACACTTCCCCCGTATAAAATCGAAATACTTTCCGCAACAGCATTATTGTACTTTTCTGAAATTTTAGTTCTAATAAAAGCATGCATTTCTTGTGCTTCGGCTGGAGTTGCCGTTTCGCCGGTACCAATTGCCCAAACGGGTTCGTAGGCAATCACCACATTTTTCATGTCGTTTTCACTGACTTGGAATAAACTCTCTGCCAACTGATTTTCAACCACACTAAAATGCTCATTTTTCTTTCTCGCATCTAACTCCTCTCCTACGCAAAAAATCACTCGAAAGTTTTGCGCCAAAGCTGCCTCTACTTTTTTTGCCAAAATCGAATAAGTCTCATTATAAATCGCTCTACGTTCAGAATGCCCTATAATAACCGTTGTTACTCCAATACTTTTTAACATCGAAGCAGCGACTTCACCTGTAAAAGCACCATTCTTATTTTCGTTGATATTCTGGGCAATCACTTCTATGTTCGATTCTTTTACTATTTCTTTGGCAGGATACAACAATGGAAAAGCTGGTGCCACCATTACTTTTACTTCGTTGTGCAATTCCTTACTCACTAAGCTTGATAAAAGTGAAATACTTTGCGGTAAATCATTATTCATTTTCCAGTTTCCAGCAACTATTTTCTGTCTCATTTCCATTATTTTTTTATGAAGTTCTTATTCGCGGATCCAACCAGCCATAAATAATATCCACCAAAATATTGATAAGGATAAACATCATGGCAATAATCAAGACCGAACCCATTATAATTGGCAAATCTAAGGTATTTAGAGCATTTACAATCTCTTTTCCAAGACCATTCCACCCAAAAATATATTCTACAAAAACAGCACCCGCCAACATCGAGGCAAACCAACCCGAAATAGCTGTAATCACAGGATTCAAAGCATTTTTAAAAGCATGTTTATACACTACCCTAAAAGGCGACAAACCTTTGGCTTTGGCTGTTCTGATGTAATCTTGTTCCATCACTTCGAGTAAAGAGTTTCGCATCAGCTGCACAATAACTGCCAACGGACGAATTCCCAACACAAATGCCGGTAAAATCAGGTTTTTTAAAACCAGCTGGTTTTCTTCACCAAAATCGTCGAGTTCATAAAGTGAGCCTGTGGTATTCAAATTAGTATATTCGTGTAAAACATAAGCAAAAAACCAAGCAAAAATAATCGCACTAAAAAACGATGGAACACTCATCCCGATGGTACTTACTACCTGAATGGTTTTATCCAACCAACTGTCTTTTTGTAGTGCCGAAACAATACCTAGAAAAACGCCCACCAACATCGCAATTCCGATAGCCGAGATAGCAAGAATCATCGTATTGGGCAAGGTCTCGGCAATCACGGTAGAAACTTTTTTATCGTTTTTCTGAAAAGACTCCCGTAAATACGGAAACTTAATTGCTAAAACTGTTTTCTCTGTACCAAAAAGAGCTTGAGCAGCGTATTTTTTTTCATTTAAGTAAGTATAATCCTCAGGATTTGTTGAATGGAACGAAATGGGTAATAAATCATTCAAATAATACAAATACTGTTTGGAAAGTGGTTGATCAAAGCCATATTTGGCGCGAACGACTTTCAGTTGCTCTTCGCTTTGGTTTTGTCCCAACATCATCTGGGCTGGATCGCCAGGTAATACCGTAAACAACAAGAAAATAACCGTAATCACACCGATGAGCGTTAGTAAGGCATAGCCTATTTTATGTAAAACCAGCGTGATCAAATTCCAAAAATTACTTTAACTCGATGTCGTTGGCATCGTTCCAGTGAGCCTTTTGAATGATAACTCCTTTTTTAATAGTTACCAAACCGGGGTTAGACCGAACAATGGTTTTAATTGCCGTCTCATCGGTAAAGTAGAAATCAATATCCATATGATGTTTTGACTTAAGCGATTCTATGTCTTGTAATCCAGAAGCGGACAATGCAATCACACGATACCCATTTTCTTTAGCTCTGTTAATAACCTCTTGGATTTTAGACCATCCTTCGTCTTCAGATTTTGCCAAATTATACGCTGCAATCATCAAGATTTTTTCTTCGTTTAAAATTTCATCGGTAAAATCGCCTTCTTGATTGTAGAAACCGAAATCATTGATTGGCGGTAGCAACTCACCCTTTTTCGGAATCATATTTTCCTCAATGTTCGTTCCTTCTTTATAGGCTCTAAAGTCGATTGCCGGTAAGTGCATCAACACATAATACGCAAAACTAAGGCAGGCTATAAACACTAAAAAAATAATTCCACTGTTGGCTTTTTTACTGAAAAATGGTTTGATATGTTGATCATAAAAGAAAATAATCAAAATCAAAACCAACAAAATAATATCCTTATAAAACGATTGCCACGGTGTTAACGGGATCGCATCACCAAAACAGCCACAATCGGTCACCTTATTGAAATAGGCCGAATAAAACGTCAAAAAGGTGAAGAATAAAATCATCAATAGCAACGACCATTTGGTAAATTTTTTAGCATACCCCAATAGAAGTGCTACACCTAACAGAATTTCGGCAATGACCAAAATTATGGCCAAACCTAGCGCATAAGGCACCAAAAATGGGATATCCAACACCCCAGGACTAAAATATTCTTGCAGTTTATACGAAAACCCGAGCGGATCGTTAAGCTTCACAAATCCACTAAAAATAAATAAAATCCCTACAAATACTCTTGCAAAATTGACTAATACGTTCATATAATAAGTTTAATTTTCTTGATGGTAATTTAAATGAATTAAGGCAAAAACCGCATAATTGATCATATCTTGGTAATTGGCATCGATGCCTTCACTCACCAAGGTTTTGCCGCTATTGTCTTCTATTTGCTTGACGCGTAAAATTTTCTGTAAAATCAAATCGGTAAGGGAACTCACCCGCATATCACGCCAAGCTTCGCCATAATCATGGTTTTTGTTAAGCATCAAATCACGTGTGGTTTGGATGTGCTTATCGTATAATTCTATGGCTTCTTCGGCAGACATATCGGGTTGATCGACCACTCCTTTTTCGAGATTGATCAAAGCGATAGCAGAATAATTGAAAATAGCAATAAATTCAGCAACCTCATCCTCATCTACTTTTCTAACAGCGTTTTCTTGTAAACTTCTAATGCGTTGTGCCTTGATGAAAATCTGATCCGTCAATGAAGGCAAACGTAAAATACGCCAAGCGGCACCGTAGTCTTTGAGTTTATTTTCAAACAATTGACGGCATTTTTGAACCACCGCATCGTATTGTTGAGAAGTTTTTTGCATAAAAACACTGTATTTTGCGTAAATTTCGTAGAATTATTTTGAATATTCAAGGTTATTTTAAAAAAAGCATGGAGATCAATTGTAAAGGCAAGTTAATCTGTTTAGACTCACCCCAAATCATGGGCATTTTAAACCTCACGCCCGACTCTTTTTACGACGGTGGAAAATATAAATCTGACAAAGAAATTCTCACACAAACTGAAAAAATGCTTACCGAAGGTGCTTTTTGTGTTGATGTTGGTGCTTATAGCTCGCGGCCCGGAGCAGATGATATTTCGACAGAAGAAGAGCTTTCGCGAATTTTACCTATCGTTGAATTACTGCTAAAAAAATTTCCAGAGATTCTTCTTTCTATCGATACGTTCAGAAGTAAAGTCGCCCAAAAATGTGTGGAAACCGGCGCAGCGATTGTCAATGATATTTCTGGCGGATGCTTGGATGAAAATATGTTGGAGACCGTCGGAAAATTACAAGTACCTTTTGTGATGATGCATATGCAGGGGAATCCGCAGAATATGAAAGATAACAATCATTATGAAAATTTGATTCAAGACATCATCTATTATTTTTCACAACAGGTGGCAAAAGCGAGGCAACATCAAATTAACGATATAATCATCGATCCTGGTTTTGGATTTTCCAAAAATATCCAACAGAATTTCGAATTATTAAACCATCTCGAAAGTTTCAAAATATTAGATTTACCTCTTCTGGCTGGACTTTCACGAAAGTCGATGATTTATAAAACCCTAAAAACCACACCCGAAAATGCTTTAAACGGAACGACCGCGCTTAACGCGATTGCTTTGTATAACAAAGCTAACATTTTGCGGGTGCACGATGTAAAAGAAGCCAAAGAATGTGTGAGGCTGATGCAGAATATAATCAATTAAAGTCTATATGTATTTTGATAAAATTCTTTCTGCCGAAATCTCGGAACGAGTAAATTTTACAAGTGAAATCAGTAAAATTTATACCTGCTTGTCGGCAGACAAGTCGAGAATAAGAATTTTAGTTTATGGAATAGTTCTCGATACAATTTTTTTATCAAAAAATCACTCGAACTGACATTTTTAGAGTTGACTTAACTCAAAAAGCACAACACGTCAATTAAATTTTTTATTTTTACAAAAAAGCAACGTTTGGATTCACTTCAATTTCTTGACCTTAGAATTTTAGACATCATCGATATTGTCTTGGTCGCTATCTTATTGTACTACGTTTACAAACTCGTAAAAGGTACGGCTGCCATCAATATTTTTATCGGAATTGTGATGATTTACCTCATCTGGAAACTCACCCAATTACTGGAGATGGAAATGCTCAGCAGCATACTCGGACAATTTATTGGCGTAGGGATGTTTGCGCTGATTGTGGTCTTCCAACAAGAAATCAGAAAGTTTTTACTCATGATTGGTTCGACCAATTTTGGTGCGAGACGTAATTTTTTAAAGCAGTTTAAATTCAGCCGTGAGAACGAACAAGAAATCCTAACCAACATCAACGCCATTACCAAAGCCTGCGAAAATCTAGGAAAAACTTATACGGGTGCGCTCATTGTCATTCGGAGAAATACAAGCCTCGATTTTGTGAAGACTTCAGGCGACAAAATGCAGATTGAGGTCAACCAACCGATTATCGAATCTATATTTTACAAAAACTCTACCCTTCATGATGGGGCAATAACTATCGAAGATAATAAAATCACCGCAACACGTGTGATTTTACCCGTTTCTAACGATAGAAACATTCCCCTGCGTTTTGGTTTACGCCACCGTGCGGCAATTGGTATTACCGAAAAAACAGATGCACTGGCAATTGTCGTGAGTGAAGAAAGCGGACAGATCTCCTATATAAAAAACGGTTCGTTTGAACTCTTTGAAGACATTGATGAGTTGACTGAGAAAATTAAAAAGGATTTGAGGTAAAATTAAATACCTTGTCAAGTACATAATGACGTTTACACCTGACTTTCCTCCTGCATAAACTGTACTTCGTAAAGATTTCGGTAGTAACCGTTTTCGATTTGCAGCAGTTCTTGATGATTACCCATTTCCACAATTTTTCCTGCATCCATGACCAAGATTTTATCGGCTTGTTTGATGGTGGCCAAACGATGGGCAATCACAATAGAAGTTCGTCCTTCGGTAATTTTGTTGGTTGCTTGCTGGATGAGATGTTCGCTATAACTATCGACCGAAGAAGTAGCTTCATCCAACACCAAAATTGAGGGATTGCTCACATAAGCGCGTAAAAAAGAGATCAACTGACGTTGCCCGCTCGACAACATCGCACCGCGTTCTTTGACATTATACTGGTATTGGTTGGGCAATGAATTGATAAAATCGTGTACACCTATTTCTTTTGCCGCAGCGACTACTTGCGCTTCTGTAATTTCGGGATGGTTGAGCGTGATGTTTTGCAAAATACTATCGGCAAATAAAAACACGTCTTGTAACACCACTGCAATTTCACTTCGCAACGATTCCAAAGTAAACTCGTTAATATCCGTTCCGTCTATTTTAATGACGCCACTATCGATTTCGTAAAAACGACTCAACAGATTGATGATGGTACTTTTACCAGCTCCAGTCGCCCCGACAATGGCAATGGTTTCACCCGACTTGACTTCAAAAGAGATATTTTTAAGCACTTCTTCGCCTTCAATATAACTGAACACCACATTTTCAAACTGAATATCACCTCTAAAATCATGGGCAATCTTTTTCCCTCCATTTTGTATTTTAGCATCGGTATCCAAAATTCCAAACACACGATTGGCAGCCACCATTCCCATTTGTAGGGTATTGAACTTATCGGCAATTTGGCGAAGTGGTCTAAACAATAATTCTATCAGGTAAATAAACATCACAATATCTCCAACTGTTGCTTCTTGCCCAGCAATAACCCGTAATCCGCCATACCAAGCTACCAAACCAATCGCAATAGAGCTCGACATTTCGGCAATCGGAAAGAAAATAGAGTTGTACCAAACCGTTTTCACCCAAGCTTTTTTATGCTTTTCATTAATTTCCTTAAACTTTTCATATTCTACTTTTTCACGGTTGAAAAGCTGTAATATTTTCATTCCGGTAATACGCTCTTGCACAAACGAATTGAGATTAGATACTTGCGTACGCACTTCTTCAAAAGCAATTTTCATTTTCTTCTGGAAAACACGCGTAGCATATAAAATAAAAGGAAGAATGATCAAAACCAAAAGTGTAAATCGCCAGTTTTGGTAAAACATAAACCCAAGAACGACCAACATTTTTAGTAAATCACTCGCAATCATAAACAAACCTTCACTAAAAATACTAGCAATGGTCTCGATATCGCTCACCGCACGAGTGACCAATCTTCCGACAGGAGTGTTGTCAAAATATTGCTTTTTGAATTGCAACATATGATCAAACAACTTCACACGAATATCCCTGATCACTTCTTGCCCCAACCAATTGGAGTAAAATACAAAACTAAATTGAGCCAAGACTTCGAAAATCAATACCACCATCATCATCACCACATAAAACAACAAGTCTTCTTGGTCTTTGTACAGAATACTTTCGTTGATGGTCACTTTGGTCAGGTAAGGCCGTAAAATCGCCAATCCGGAAATAAGAATCGCGGTAAAGCCTACAAAAAAGAAGGTGAGTCGATACGGCTTGGTATAACTCAAGAGTCTTTTAAAAAGCTTTAAATCAAATGCGTTTCCGGTTTTACTCATTTTCTGTTAAAAAAATTGATGACGGATATTCTACCTTGGTTAAAAAAAGCCCTTTGGCTTCGACCGAAACTCCTGCTTCGCTCCTACTTTTACTCTGTATGATTTCGTGCATTTGTTCCACGGTTTTTTTACCCGAACCAATTTCAATCAACGTTCCGACAATAGCACGCACCATATTCCTTAAAAATCGGTTGGCTTTGATGGTAAAAACCAATTGGTGATCTTTCTTTTTCCAATAAGCATATTCGATGTCACAATTATAAGTAAAAACATCTGTTCGTGACTTAGAAAAGCATTGAAAATCTTTATACGCCAATAAAATTCCTGCAGCTTCGTTCATCGCTTCTACATCAAGCTTATTCTTTATAAATAAGGCATATTTTTCCGTAAACGGATTTTTCTCTAAATCGATAAAATATTGGTATTCTCTAGCGGTCGCATCGAACCTTGCGTGCGCTTCCGGAAACATTTTATACACATTTTTTACAGCAATACTTTTCGGAAGCATTCCGTTGAGTTTGTATAAAAACAGTTGGTAATCTGGTATTTCTTCGGCTTCAAAATGAGCAAAAATTTGTCTAGCGTGAACACCAGTATCGGTTCTTCCTGCGCCAATAATTTCGGTATCTTTTTGCAAGACGATAGCCAATTTTTCTTCTAGGGTTTCTTGCACCGAAATGACATTGGGTTGCCGTTGCCAACCGTAAAAATCTGCTCCGTTAAACGCCAATTCTATAAAATACCTCAATTTATTTTACTTTTGCGACAAAGATAACACCAATCTCTATTTTCTCAACCTATGCCCACAAAAATCTTGTTATTGAGTGATACCCACAGTTATATTGATGATCGCATCCTCGCTTACGCGGAAAAAGCCGATGAAATTTGGCATGCGGGTGATATTGGTGATTTACAAGTAACCGATTTACTACAACAAAAGGCTCCGCTCAAAGCGGTTTACGGAAACATAGACGATGCCAAAGCGAGAAAGGAATTTCCGTTACACCAACGTTTTACTTGCGAAAATGTAAATGTTTGGATCACACATATTGGCGGTTATCCCAAAAAATACAGTCCTGCGATAAGAGAAGAAATCAGACAGAACCCTCCGAAGTTATTTATTTGCGGACACTCACACATTTTAAAAGTCATGCCCGATAAAGATTTAGGTTTGTTGCACATGAATCCTGGAGCAGCAGGAAAACACGGTTTTCACCAAGTACGAACGATGCTACGATTCGAAATCCACGAAAGTGACATCAAAAACCTGGAAGTAATCGAATTGGGCAAAGGATAAAAACAAAACCCCAAAAGCAAGCTTTTGGGGTTTCTTCGCACTAATACTACTAAGATGTTAGGTTTATCGTAAACGGTCGACAGATTTTACGAGTGCTTCGTCCTTTTTGATGGCTTTATTGGCCATCACTAAAAAAACGATAGAAATGATCGGAAGAAACATCCCAATACCTTTCTCAGAAATCAATTCTCCAGGTATAGTTAGCAACCAGTAAACAAAAAATCCTAGTAAAATAAGGTTTAATATGATGTTCAATCTGTTCATCACAAATTGAAGTTTTCTGTTTTTAAATAAAAATATGGTAACCAATGCCAATAAAGCACTGAACAAAAATGCTGCCAAAACCATGGGTTTATCGATGGCATAGATAGGCACATTGTTAGCAGTATTCCATAAATACAAAAAGTGAGAGCCAACGGCACTTATCAGTACGACTATAAAAAGGTATATACTTTGTATACGTTGTATCATCACAGCTTGTTTTCGCCACAAAAATAGAATATTAATTTTATTCTACAATTACCAATATTTAAAATAAAGTTGTATTATTGCAATATCAATTCGTAACCAACTCAATTAAGGTTACTTATAATTCCAATTTTTTTTCAAAAAACCCACGATACAAAAAACAAGTGTATCTATTCTTTATAAATTTATTTATTACCCAATATAAATGTTAGAAATTTCAGAATTAAAAGCTAAGAAATTGCCAGAGTTGCAAGAAATAGCTGCATCTCTTAATGTTCCTAAATACAAGACATTAAAAAAATTAGATTTGGTCTATCAAATCTTAGATTACCAAGCGGCCAACCCTGTAAAAACTAAGGAAAAGTTGAGCAGTGACGAGAGTAAAACTCCAGCTTCCGCGGATAAAAAAGACAATACTACCGTAAAAAAGAAAAGAACTAGAACTAGAAAGCCTGCAAAAACGCAAGAACAAAAACCTGAGCCTAAACAGCAATCTGCACCGAGCGCTAAAAATAGCAATAAAAGCAGTGATAGTAAAAAGGAAGACCCTAAAAGAGCTGACAAAGACGATACAAAAAGACAAGATAAAAAAGAGTCATCGTCTACTCAAAATACGAAGAGAACTAATAATCCTCCTCAGAAAAAAAACAACCCAGGTCAAAACAAAAACGATAATTCCAATAAAAACAACGGAAACAAAGACAATAGAAACCGTTACCGCGAACCCGATTATGAGTTTGACGCCATTGTAGAAAGCGAAGGTGTTTTAGATATCATGCAAGATGGTTATGGTTTTTTAAGGTCGAGCGATTACAATTACCTTTCTTCACCAGACGATATTTATGTATCACAATCGCAGATTAGATTGTTTGGTTTAAAAACCGGAGATACCGTTTTGGGACAAATAAGACCCCCAAAAGAAGGCGAGAAATATTTCCCTCTAATTAAGATTTCAAAAATTAATGGTCTAGACCCACAAGTGGTGAGAGATCGTGTTTCTTTTGATCATTTAACACCGCTTTTCCCTAACGAAAAGTTTAACATTGCCGAAAAGCAAAGCACACTTTCTACCCGTATCATCGATTTGTTTTCTCCGATAGGAAAAGGACAAAGAGGAATGATCGTATCGCAACCCAAAACAGGTAAAACCATGTTGCTAAAAGACGTGGCAAATGCAATTGCAGCGAACCATCCAGAAGTTTACCAGATTATATTATTGATTGACGAACGTCCGGAAGAAGTAACCGATATGCAACGCAACGTAAAAGGTGAAGTTGTTGCTTCTACTTTCGATAAAGAAGCCAACGAACACGTAAGAGTTGCGAATATTGTGTTAGAAAAAGCAAAGCGTTTGGTAGAGTGCGGTCACGATGTGGTGATTTTGTTAGATTCGATTACGCGTTTGGCAAGAGCCTACAATACGGTACAACCTGCCAGCGGAAAGGTTTTAAGTGGCGGTGTAGATGCGAATGCCTTACACAAACCTAAACGTTTCTTCGGTGCCGCAAGAAATATAGAAGGCGGTGGTTCATTATCGATTATCGCAACGGCCTTAACCGATACGGGATCAAAAATGGACGAAGTGATTTTCGAAGAATTCAAAGGAACTGGAAATATGGAACTTCAATTAGACCGTCGTATTTCCAACAAACGTATTTTCCCTGCGATAGATTTGGTTTCTTCGAGTACACGTCGTGATGACTTATTACTTGACGAAAACACCATACAACGCATGTGGATTTTAAGAAAATACCTTGCCGATATGAATCCAGTTGAAGCGATGGAGTTTATTCATGACAGAATTAAACAAACCCGTAACAACGAAGAGTTTTTGATTTCGATGAACGGATAAGTAGTATCCCGATACACTAAAATATGAATCCCAATAACACGTGGTTATTTTTAACGCTACAAACACTTAAGTTGGTAGCAGCCGGTGCGGTTATTGGGATTTTTCATGAACATGACTTTGCACTCATGTTATTTTTAGCAACTCTTTTAGGATTGGATTTTTTTCTAAAAAGAAGGAAAAAGCACAAACAGATTTATTTTATCGGCATTATCACTACGGGAGTCTTAGGTTTACTCGCCGAATTTTGGGGTGTTTACAATAACCATTGGGAATATCATAACATCGATGGGAAAATGTTTCCTTACTGGTTAGTTTTTGCTTGGGCTTGGGCCTTTAAATTTTTATACAAAATAGAGTTGTTCTTTGTTAAGAAGTATCGTTTAAATTCACTAAAATCAAAATTACTCCTTACCGTTTTAGTTGCGGCTATCTTTCCTACGTTAGGTGAAATGATTACTATTTATCTTGGTGTATGGACTTATGCTTGGCCCTATCAAATTCTAGGTGTTCCTTTATACGCGATTGGCTTATTGGTCGTCTTTCATACGGGAGTAAGCTGGCTGCTTATCCACCTCAACAAATACCTTAAAGCAGAAGATCAGGTTTTTGGTGTAAAGCTTAATTCTTAAACCTCTCTTAACTTATTTCAAAACAAAAAAAGCCCCCAATTTGGGAGCTCTAAAATTTTGAACACTAAAATTACACTGACTTATAAAGCAGCTACGTGTTTCGCTAATTGCGACTTTAAGTTTGCAGCTTTGTTAGAATGTATAATATTGCGTTTTGCTAATTTATCGATCATAGAAACTACACCAGGAAACATTTTTTCTGCTTCCTTCTTGTCTGCTTCTTTCAATTTTTTGATGGCAGTACGCGCAGTCTTGTGTTGATAACGGTTTCTCAAACGCTTCACATCATTACTACGTATTCTCTTTAATGCCGACTTATGATTTGCCATAACTCCTAGTTTAATTTCTTAATTTTCTTTGTAGTCCGTAGGGGAATCGAACCCCTGTTACCAGGATGAAAACCTGGCGTCCTAACCCCTAGACGAACGGACCATTAACTTAATATTTGATGAACTTTATTTTTTGTAGTCCGTAGGGGAATCGAACCCCTGTTACCAGGATGAAAACCTGGCGTCCTAACCCCTAGACGAACGGACCATTAACTTAATATTTGATGAACTTTATTTTTTGTAGTCCGTAGGGGAATCGAACCCCTGTTACCAGGATGAAAACCTGGCGTCCTAACCCCTAGACGAACGGACCATTTTTCGCCATAAATGCGGATGCAAAAATAATATTTATTTTTAATGCACCAAAAATTATTTTGTTTTTTCTTTAAATTAATAAGCTTTCGCAAAAAGCACACGCTGTTTCGAGGCTTTCCCTGAAAAAACACAGCTTCCTTCTTCCAATTTATTTCCTACAGGAATGCATCTGATCGTCGCTTTTGTAAGTTCTTTGATTTTCTCTTCGGTTTCCGAAGTTCCGTCCCAATGAGCCGAAATAAAACCTCCTTTTTCTTTCAGTACTTTTTTAAATTCTTCAAAAGAATTGACTTCAGTAGTATGCGCTTTTCTGAAATCAAAAGCTTTTTGGTATAAACTCTTTTGCATTTCTTCCAACAAAACTTGCACCTTCGCTACCACATCACTTTGATTGACAAACTCCTTTGTCAAGGTATCTCTTCTTGCCAACTCTACACTTCCTTTCTCCAAATCTTTAGGACCAATGGCCAAACGAATCGGAACGCCTTGTAATTCATATTGGGCAAATTTCCATCCTGGTTTCTGGGTATCCCGATCGTCATATTTTACCGAAACACCAGCATTTCTCAAATCATCAGCCAGTTGATTGGCAACTTCAGAAATTTGAGCCAATTGCTCTTCTCCTTTATATATAGGAACAATAACCACTTGTATCGGTGCTAATTTTGGCGGTAACACCAAGCCGTTA
Organism: Mesonia sp. K7; assembly: GCF_003233725.1. Lineage (GTDB taxonomy): Bacteria > Bacteroidota > Bacteroidia > Flavobacteriales > Flavobacteriaceae > Mesonia. The sequence goes on along the minus strand of NZ_QKQV01000007.1, from coordinate 27,684 downwards.
TCGTCACTATGCGTCATAATCAACGCACCCATCAATCGTGTAGAAACACCCCAGCTGGTCGCCCAGACATGTTCTAATTTTCCTTCTTTGCTCGTAAACTTCACATCAAAAGCTTTAGCGAAATTTTGACCCAAAAAGTGTGAAGTACCCGCTTGCAAGGCCTTTCCGTCTTGCATCAGCGCTTCTATACAATAGGTTTCTTCCGCGCCAGCAAAACGCTCACTTGCAGTTTTCACACCTTTTATTACCGGAATTGCCATAAAATTCTCTACAAAATCGGCGTAAATATCATTCATTTGTTCGGTTTCTTGTAGCGCTTCTTCCTTTGTTGCGTGTGCTGTATGACCTTCTTGCCAAAGGAATTCTGCTGTACGTAAAAACAAACGGGTACGCATTTCCCAACGAACCACATTTGCCCATTGGTTAATCAAGATAGGCAAGTCACGATACGACTGTATCCAACCTTTATACGTGTTCCAGATAATCGCCTCGGAAGTTGGTCTTACCACTAATTCCTCTTCGAGTTTAGCCTCTGGATCGACAATAAGTTTTGAAGGATTATCAGGGTCGGTTTTTAAACGGTAATGCGTTACAACTGCACATTCTTTGGCAAAACCTTCGGCGTTTTTTTCTTCTGCCTCAAACAAACTTTTAGGTACAAACAGCGGAAAATAAGCGTTTTGATGTCCTGTAGCCTTGAATTTTTTATCGAGCTCAGCTTGCATTTTTTCCCAAATAGCAAAACCGTAGGGTTTAATGACCATACAACCCCTTACCGCAGAGTTTTCTGCAAGGTCTGCTTTGACAACCAATTCGTTATACCATTTAGAATAATCTTGACTTCTTGACGTTAGCTTATTACCCATTGTCTGTATTTTGGCACAAATATTGTGTTTTATTAGTAAATTTCAAATTTCAGCAAAACTAAGTAAATTTGAATAATGTTTAACTAAAAACTCCTGAGAAATGATGAACAACAACTCATATATACAAAAACTACTAAGATTACCTCTTGGGGTTTTGGTCTTCTCTGTGCTTTTCGGCTGCGGAAGCTACGAAAACGCTAGTAACGATGGTATTTATTCCACTTCAAGTGAAAACGTAACGGAAGTTGAAAACACAGAAAACATCAGTGCCACTCCAAATACGGAAGGTAATTATTATCAAAATTATTTTAGAGAACAAGGTCAGCAAATCTCTGAAGCAAAAGATTACAACGACCAAAATGCTGTTTTTACAGATATAGACAGTTATTCTTCTAATCAGAATAATCAGAATTATGAGGACAATCAGGTTTATACGGATAGTCAAAACTACCAAACCGACGATTATAACAGTTACGGAAGTTGGGGAAGTAATGCCTCCACTGTAAATGTAAATTATTATAACAATAACCCTTATATGTGGGGCGGTTGGTACGGTGGCTGGTATGACCCTTGGATGTATAACGCTTGGGGCGGCTGGGGTTATTATGGCCCTTATTACGGCCCAGGCTGGAGAGTAGGATATGCGTGGGGTTGGCCTGGTTACTATGGTTATGGCGGCTGGGGTTACTACGGCTGGAACAATTGGGGTTATTATCACCCATATCATTATGGTGCAAATTATGGTGTAGCTTATCAATCTTATGGCAGAAACTATAGAAGTTCTTACGCGAGAACCTATAACGGAAGAAGGGATGCTAACAATATTGGTAGAAGGGATTCCAGAATAACCGATTCACCTCGCTATAGCCCAAGATCTCAAAACACAAGTAGAGTGAGAAATTCTAATGGAGTAAATGCGAGAAGAAATTCGGCAACGACAAGAACCAATAGGAGTTCTACTTATAGAAATACTAGTCGTTCTTCTAGAAACACTTACTATAACTCTTCTACCAGAAGAAGTTCTAACAATAATTCTGTAAGATCGAGATCTAGTTCGCCTACACGATCGGTATCGCCATCGCGATCTGGCTCTACAAGAAGTAGTGGCTCTGTAAGAAGTGGAAGCTCGTCTAGAAGTAGCGGAGGTGCTACACGAAGTGGCGGAAGCAGAAGAAGATAATTTTAAACATTGCTATGAAACCTATTTTTACCCTTTTATTAGTTGGACTCTCAAGCTTAAGTCTTTTTAGTCAAACTACAGAAGATGCTTTGCTCTTTTCGCAAGAGCGACTATCGGGAAGTGCGCGTTTTATCGGAATGGGAGGAGCTTTCGGTTCACTGGGCGGTGATTTATCCGCTTTGAAGGTCAACCCTGCAGGTTCGGCAATCTTCCTCCATAATTATGCAACCTTTACGCTTTCCAGCGAAACTTATACCAACGATGCTACTTTTATAGACAACCTTGAAAATAGACGAAACAATTCGTTTAACATCGAGCAAGCGGGTGCCGTTTTTGTCTTTAACAATACCAACGAAGCAGCTACCATCAACAAGCTAGCGTTTGGTATTACTTACGATATGCTTAATGGTTTGAATAGACGCTATAATGCTCAAGGAGAAAATTCAACGTCTATTGCTAGCTATTTTGAAGGTTTAGCCAACGGTGTTCCGCTAGATTACTTCACTCCAAGAAATGGTGAAAGTTTACAAGATTTATATATTTATTTAGGAGAAACCCGCTTTGACAATCTAAATATTTCCAACTCAGAATTACAAAGTGCTTATTTAGGGTATGAAGCTTTTTTATTTGATGCAAATGACCCAAACAATTTAGATAACACTGCTTATACTTCCAATGTAACGGGCTCAAGTTTTGACCAATTTTACAGTCATTCCTCACGAGGTTATAACGGAAAGTTATCCTTTAACGGTTCGATACAGCTATATGAGAAATTGAATGTGGGTGTAAATCTTAATTTACATACCCTTTATTACGAAAGAACGACCGGTTTTGACGAAATTATTGGAAATCAAAGTGAGATCAACAACATCTACTTTCAAAACAGCCTTTCCTCTGTTGGGATTGGTTTTTCCACACAAGTGGGTGCGATTGCCAACCTCAATGATTATGTTCGTGTAGGTGCCACTTACCACTCACCCACTTGGTACAGCATTTCTGATGAAACCACCCAATTCCTATATACTTATAGTAACGAGTTTGGCGAAGTTTATGCAGATCCGAACGTTATTAATGTATACCCTAATTATAGACTGAAAAATCCTGGAAAAGTAACCGGTAGTTTAGGACTGGTGTTCAAACAGTTTGGCTTGATTAGTTTTGACTACAGCTATAAAGATTATAGCAACACTCGACTTTCGGCAACTGAGGGCACTTATGATTACGACGCACAAAATCAAGCAATGGAAACTTTATTCACTTCGGCTTCAACTTACCGACTTGGTGGTGAATACCGTTACAATAAATGGAGTTTTAGAGCAGGTTACCGTATGGAAGAAAGCCCTTATGAAAACAAGGATTTAATGAGCGATTTAAATGGTTATTCCGGTGGAATTGGCTATGACTTTGGCGAAATAAAACTCGATGCAGCTTATGACTATTCATCACAAGATTTTCAGACCTTCGCTTCAGATTCAGGTATTAGCCAACCTATTCAGATAGAAAACGAAAGGCATAATATCATCCTTTCGCTTTCGTTCGATTTTTAAAAAATCACTTTCGTGAAGACACTACAAAAAGCTGTCTCTTTGAGCAGCTTTTTTCAGCTACAGCAATTTGAAATTATAAATAATTCAAAAACCGTTCAAATTACTTATCTTTGCACCCAATTTATTAGAATTAAAGATTGATGAAAATAGATAAATTATTTGAGGAGATTGAAGAGCAAGGTGACAATCATATTTCATCGAGTACAGAAAATCCGATAAGAAAAGACGCTTTCGAAAAGTCTGATGAAGAAAAAATTGACCTTATTGAACAGGACGTCAAAAACATGTTAGAGACTTTAGGAATGGACCTAACCGACGACAGTCTAAAAGGTACACCAAAACGGGTGGCAAAGATGTTTGTGAAAGAGCTTTTTGATGGATTACATCCAGATAAAAAGCCAAAAGCCTCTACCTTTGAAAACAAATATAAATACGGCGAAATGCTGGTCGAAAAAAACATTACGGTTTATTCTACCTGCGAGCATCATTTGTTACCTATCGTTGGAAGAGCTCACGTCGCTTATATTTCTAACGGAACCGTTGTTGGTTTATCAAAAATGAACCGTATTGTCGATTATTATGCCAAAAGACCGCAAGTACAAGAACGCATGACCATGCAAATTGTGAGAGAGCTCCAAGAAGTTTTAGGCACTCAAGACGTCGCTTGTGTGATCGATGCCAAGCATTTATGCGTGAACAGTCGCGGTATCAGGGATATAGAAAGCAGTACCGTGACTAGCGAATTTGGCGGAAAGTTTAAAGAAGCCGCTACCAAAAGAGAATTTCTCGACTACATCAATATGGATACCGAATTTTAAAAAACGCATCAACAAAATGCCTTTATACGAAAATCAAAATTTAAAAATATACAATTCCCTTACGGGAGAAAAAGAAGTGTTTCAATCGATTACTCCAGGCTATGTTGGGATGTACGTTTGTGGGCCAACCGTTTACAGCAACGTACATTTAGGAAATTGCCGCACTTTTATTTCTTTTGATTTAGTATTTAGGTACCTCAAACATTTGGGGTATAAAGTTCGCTATGTGCGAAATATTACCGATGCCGGACACCTCGAGAACGATGCAGAAGAAGGCGAAGACAGAATTGCCAAAAAAGCACGCCTCGAAGAGCTCGAACCGATGGAAATTGTACAAATGTACACTGTCGATTTTCACAATACCTTACAAAAATTTAACAATATTGCGCCAAGTATCGAGCCTACCGCCACTGGTCATATTGTCGAGCAAATAGAATTTATCAAAGAAATCATCAATAACGGGTTCGCCTACGAAGCTCAAGGCTCTGTCTATTTTGATGTGTTAAAATACAACGAAACCAACCATTATGGCACTTTAAGCAAGCGTAAGTTGGAAGATATGATTGCCAACACACGTGAACTTACCGCCCAATCGGATAAGAAAAACCCGCAGGATTTTGCTTTATGGAAAAAAGCCGAACCGCAACACATTATGCGTTGGCCTTCGCCGTGGGGCGTTGGGTTTCCGGGCTGGCATTTGGAGTGTTCTGTGATGAGCACTAAATATCTCGGCGAACGTTTTGACATTCACGGCGGCGGAATGGATTTAAAATTCCCGCACCACGAGTGTGAAATCGCACAAGGAAAAGCCGGAACAGGTCACGACCCTGTCAATTACTGGATGCACGCCAATATGCTTACCCTTAACGGAAAGAAAATGGCAAAAAGTACCGGGAACAATATCCTTCCAGAGGAAATTTTTTCTGGAGACAATAATATTTTAAGCAAAGCATATCATCCCTCGGTAACACGCTTTTTTATGCTTCAGGCAAACTACAGAAGCATTTTAGACTTTTCAGATGATGCATTGCAAGCTTCTGAAAAAGGTTTTTTCCGTTTGATGGAAGCGATTGCTTTATTACCCAATCTTTCGACCAGTGAGCCATCGAGTTTTGACATCTCAAAATGGAAACAAGATTGCTACGATGCAATGAATGACGATTTTAACAGCCCTGTTTTAATTGCACATTTATTTGAAGCAGTAAAATTTATCAATTCGGTAGCGACTAACCAAGCGACAATTTCGGAAACCGATAAAGCGACGTTAGAAAAGACCCTACACGATTTTACTTTTGAGGTGTTAGGCTTGGTTCCCGTGATGAATGGAAGTACTTCTGAAAACGGAAAAGACAACAAGCTCAGTCAAGTGATCGATTTACTGATTACGTTACGTAAAAAAGCCCGTGACGATAAAGATTTCGCTTTAAGCGATCAAATAAGAGACGAACTTGCTAGAATGGGTATCGAACTGAAAGACGGCAAAGACGGGACGACTTTTAGTATCAAATAAGATGTCGCTCAAAAAAATACTCATAGCGCCTTTTTTGTTACTGATAAAATTCTACCAAACGCTTATTTCACCTTTGACACCTGCAAGTTGTCGGTTTACCCCTACTTGTTCACATTACGCCAAAGAAGCCCTAGAAGTTCATGGACTAGGAAGAGGTTTGCTGTTAGCAATTAAACGTATAAGTAAATGTCATCCTTGGGGAAAAAGCGGTTATGATCCTGTGCCCAAAAAAGAAGAATAATTACTACAAATCCGTATTATTCAACCTATATTTACCAAAATTTTAAAATTACGTGATGATTTTCGACGCAATTACTTGGGACCCTTCTAAGGGTATCGACTTAGGTTTTTTTATGGTTCGCTATTACAGTTTGATGTACCTTGTAGCTTTTGGTTTAGGTTGGTACCTGATGAAAGCGATATATAAAAGAGAAAACCTCAGCCAAGAAAAACTCGACAAGCTTTTTATGTATACCGTTATTGCGACCTTGGTAGGTGCAAGATTAGGGCACGTTATTTTTTATCAGCAAGAATTGTTTGTTGAAGATCCGTTATCGATTATTCTACCGGTGAGTTTTAACCCTGAATTTGAGTTTACGGGCTTTCAAGGTTTGGCAAGTCACGGAGCCGCAATTGGAATCATCTTGGCAATGTATTTTTATTCGAAAAAGGTGATTCAGAAACCTATTTTATGGATTTTAGACCGCATTGTCATTGCGGTAGCTTCGGGTGGCGTTTTTATCCGTTTGGGAAATTTTATCAACTCAGAAATTATCGGAAAGCCTACCAACAGTGATTTTGGTGTCATCTTTAAACAATTGGGCGAAGATTTCCCAAGACATCCTACTCAATTGTATGAAGCTGCTTGTTATGTGGTGGTTTTCTTGATTTTATATTTCACTTATTGGAAAACCAACAAAAGTGAAAAATTAGGCTTTATTTTTGGATTGTTTCTCGTGATGCTTTGGACCGTACGATTGGTCATCGAATTCTGGAAAGAAGCACAAGTAGAAGAACGCGCTACTTGGGCACTCAATACCGGACAATGGTTGAGTATTCCGTTTATTCTGATAGGCTTATACTTGTTGTTTAGAAAATCTAATACTCCTCAAGATGCATAAGTTTATTTTTGTGTTATTCAGCCTAAGCGTCATCATTGCTTGTAAAGAAGATAATAAAAAAAACAAGGTTGAAACGTCTGAAGTAAGTTTTACCAAAGACGGCGAACTCACTTTTTATAAGAACAGCGAAATACTTACCAAAATTGACATCGAAACCGCCGTTTCTGATTATGAACAGCAAACAGGTTTGATGTATCGCGAAAGCATGCAACCTCACCAAGGCATGTTGTTTATCTACGAAAACGAGCGACCACGTCCAAACTTTTATATGAAAAACACCTATATTGCTTTAGATCTAGTGTATATCAATGCCAAAAATCAAGTCGTAGAAATCAATAAAAATACTACACCGAGAAGTTCACAACCTATATCTGCACAAGCTCCTGCCAAATATGTGTTGGAAGTAAATGCTGGTTTTACCGACCAGTGGAATATACAGGTGAATGATTCAGTGGAGTTTCAATTGGAAAAATAATTTTAGATTGCTATTTTTGCAAGGACTTTAAGGCTCCGTGGCGCAACTGAATAGCGCATCAGATTTCGGCTCTGAGGGTTGCAGGTTTGAATCCTGCCGGGGTCACGAATAAATTAAAAGCAAGCTAAAATATAAAGCTTGCTTTTTTATTTTAGTTTGTTTTTGATTTTCAAAGCGGAGCTTTGTCAGGAAATAAAATCCTTCCGTTATTACCTAAAATGAAAAAGGATGCTGTTCTGCATCCTTTTTTAATATTAATAAGGCTCTATACTTTTACTTACTCAATTGTTGTTTTACAATTGTAGAAATGGTTTTTCCGTCAGCTTTACCCGCCATTTCTTGAGAAGCGGCACCCATCACTTTCCCCATATCTTGCATTCCTGTAGCTCCTGTTTGCTGGATAATATCTTTGACAATAGCCGCAATTTTCTCTTCGCTTAATTGTTCTGGTAAAAACTGCTCGATGACTTTGGCTTGTTCGATTTCTGGTGCCGCTAAATCTTCACGTCCTTGTTCTTGATAGATTTGCGCACTATCTTTACGTTGTTTTACCAATTTTTGCACCAATTTTAGCTCGTCATCGCCACTCAATTCTTGAGCACCCGCATCGGTTTTAGCCAATAAAATAGCACTTTTTACAGCTCTAAGAGCCTCTAACGCAACCGTATCTTTATTTTTCATCGCAGCTTTCATTTGCTGCATGACGTCTTGTTCTAAACTCATTTTTCAAAAATTTTTACGAAGATAAATAAAAAACCCGAAGTGATCATCAACTTCGGGTTAACCATGACCATATAAGTTTACTTTAGTCTACATTATCGTGTAGAAAAGAGTTGTTGGTACGTAAACTTATTTCATCATTGCTATCATTGCTTACCGATGTTCTTGAAAGTTTTTCGGATGGTTTTTTATCGTTGTCCAATTCCATTCCTGCTCTTTTGTAAGCTGGTTGTTTCTCAATCTCGTCGATATTGGCTTGGTTTCTAAACTTATAATTAAAGTTTTTCATCTTTGCCCGACGTTCTGCAGCTCTGGCTATCAGCTCTTCTGAAATTGGATTGTTAAAAGGATCTATTTCTTCGTCTGCTTTTTCTTCCGCTTTCGCTGGAATTTCTTTTGTTTCTACTTTGATTTCTTCCTTTGGTTCTTGTACACTTGGTTGAGCATTGGTCAGTTTTTCTTCTAACTCCATATAATCATCAAGATTATATTTTACCGCTTCATCATTGTTTACATTTTCTTCCGCTTTTGGTGTTTGTTTAGCTTCTGTATCATCATCTAAACGATACACCACTTTTTCCTCACTTTCGACAGGTATTTTCTTCTCTTCTTTTTCCATCGGAAAATCAAACGAAAATAAGTTCTGTTCTTCCTTAAAATCACTCTCAACTTCTACCGCATTATTCACTTCAATTTCTTGAATGTCTTCTGTTGTATCGATAATCACAAAATCTTCTTCGTTGTAGTTAATTTCTTCGTAAGAAACTTCCATATTTCTAATCAATTCTGAAGTGGGAATCAAATTCATTTCCGCTTCAAGCGAATTTTCATTTTTTACTTCTTTTACTTTTGTTACGGGCTGAACTTCTTCTTCTAAGGTATGAACAATTCTGTTTTGCACTTGTTCCTCCTCCTTTGGAAGTGGTTGTGAAACAGGTTTGCTCATTCCTGTAGACTTCGGAGACAAATCGTGTTCTGCCTTTTGTTCATCTTCTAACGTATGAATGATTTTTTTTGCCTCGGTATTTACAATCACGTTTTGTTGCTCAAGGTTAAAACCCGTGGCAATAATGGTAACCGAAATAGAGTCTTCTAAACTCTCGTCGTCACCAACACCCATGATGATATTGGCACTGTGACCCGCTTCTTGCTGGATGTGGTCGTTGATTTCTCCGATTTCATCAATCGTAATTTCTTCAGAGCCGGAAACAATCAATAGCAATACGTTTTTGGCACCTTGTATTTTATTGTCATTTAGCAATGGTGAATCCAATGCTTTGCTGATAGCCAATTGTGCACGATTGGTTCCTGAAGCTACCGCAGAACCCATAATCGCTGTTCCGCTATTGGCAAGAACGGTTTTGGCGTCACGTAAATCGATGTTTTGTGTATAGTGGTGCGTGATAACTTCTGCAATTCCGCGTGAAGCGGTAGCTAAAACCTCATCTGCTTTTGAGAAACCGGCTTTAAACCCTAAATTTCCGTATACTTCTCTAAGCTTGTTGTTGTTGATGACGATAAGCGAATCTACATTTTTACGTAGTTTTTCTACACCAATTTGTGCTTGTTCGTTTCTGGTTTTACCCTCAAACATAAACGGAATGGTTACAATACCCACCGTTAAGATATCCATATCTTTGGCTTGCTTAGCGATAATTGGTGCTGCTCCCGTTCCCGTTCCGCCACCCATTCCAGCCGTGATAAAAACCATTTTTGTATTGGTGGTGAGCATATTTTTAAGTTCGTCGAAACTTTCTAAAGCTGCTTTTTCCCCTACTTCTGGATTTGCACCTGCACCTAAACCTTCGGTAAGGTTAACACCCAATTGAATTTTAATGGGCACAGGACTGTTTTGTAGGGCTTGTGCATCGGTATTACATACCACAAAGTCTACTCCTTTAATACCTTGCTCAAACATGTGATTGATGGCATTAGAGCCGCCGCCGCCAACTCCAATTACTTTGATCACATTGGATTGGTTTTTGGGGAGATCGAATGAAATGTCAAAATCTGTGCTGCTCATAATAATTTATTTTTGGGTTTATCTTTTTTCTTTTTCTTAGCTTCTTTTTATTCTGCGTTGTCTAAAAAATCTTTAAAGTTTTCGAACCATTTTTCGAAAATATTTTTTCTGATTTCCTTTTTAGAAGATGGTTTTTGCTCTTCCTCTTCTATGGTATTTTCTGACGGTGTGGCTGCATCAACATTCATTTCTTTGGCGCCTTCCGTAACTTTTTCCTCTACTTCTTTATCTTGGTCAGAATCGTTTTCTTTATTTTTCTTTTTCTCTAAACTGTTCATCACCAAACCAACTGCCGTGGCAAACATCGGGCTAGTTGCCTCTTCGCTCGTATCACCAGCCAAATGTTCGTTAGGAAAGCCTACTCTCGTATCCATCCCCGTAATGTACTCTACCAATTGCTTGAGGTGTTTGAGTTGTGCTCCTCCTCCTGTAATCACAATACCGGCAATAAGTTTTTTCTTTTGTTCTTCGTGGCCGTAATTTTTGATTTCCAAATAAACCTGTTCGATAATTTCAACCACACGGTAATGTATGATCTTAGAAAGGTTTTTTAGTGTAATTTCTTTTGGCTCTCTACCCCTGAGTCCGGGAATAGAAACAATCTCATTGTCTTTGTTTTCTCCTGGCCAAGCCGAACCAAATTTTATTTTTAGCATCTCAGCCTGCTTCTCAATAATCGAACAACCTTCTTTGATATCTTCTGTAATCACATTTCCACCAAAAGGGATGACAGCCGTATGTCGGATAATACCGTCTTTAAAAATAGCGAGATCGGTTGTTCCGCCACCAATATCGATGAGCGCAACTCCTGCTTCTTTTTCTTCTTGGCTCAAGACCGCTTGCGCGGAAGCCAGTGGTTCTAAAGTTACCCCTGAAAGCTCTAAACCTGCACTCTTTACACACCTGCCAATATTTCTTATCGAAGAAATCTGCCCCACTACCACGTGGAAATTGGCTTCTAACCTTCCGCCATACATTCCGATCGGTTCATTGATTTCGGCTTGACCGTCTACTTTAAATTCTTGCGGCAACACATGGATAATTTCCTCTCCCGGAAGCATGACCAATTTGTGTACCTGATTGCAGAGCTTATCGATATCTTTGGCACTAATTACCTCGTCTGAATTAGGCCTAGTGATGTAATCGCTATGTTGCAAACTTCTAATATGCTGACCAGCGATACCAACGACCACATCTTCTATCTTCACCCCAGAATTGTCTTCTGCTTCTTGTACAGCTTGCTGTATCGACTGTATGGTTTGCGTAATATTGTTGACCACACCGCGATGAACACCCAAACTCTTTGATTTTCCTACCCCAAGAATTTCCATTTTACCGTACTCATTATTGCGACCAATCATGGCTACAATTTTTGTAGTTCCAATGTCTAATCCTACTGCAATTTGGTTATTTTCCATTCTTAATTCAGGTTATTTTCTAGTACCTACTACTTGATTTTTATACTTTAAACTGATTTTGTCGTAAGCTACTTTTACTGGTTGTTGACTATAGTTTTGACAAAACACTTTTAGTTTTTCTACTTTTTCATCTATTTGCTGAAGCTTGCCAAAAAAAACTTCAAAATCGTAATCGCGCAGCAACAAAACCAATTCGTTGTTTTTTTCTATACTCATGGCGATGACTTCTTTTTTCAAAAACTCATCTTCTTGAATTTTCATCAGAAAAGGATGAATTGCCATCATCTGTTTCTCACTCACATTTTTCACCAACGGAACTCTCGCTGCATAATTCTCTGATAAAGGCATTTTTTCACCATGCGTATCGATGTAAAACCCTTGTTCTCCAAAAACCCTTGCCACAGGTTGTCTTTGTGTGATAATTGCCCCTAATTTTCCTTCGACATCTATGTAAACTTCTGCATCGTAAATCATTGGATTTTTTTCGAGTTTACGCTCCAACTCATTCAAATCTAAAACATCTTTTGATTGATTTTTAAACTCGGTCTTATTTTGTATCAACAAGTTATTAACGTCTAATTCGTTGATATATAAATTGTCACCGTTGGTAAATTCGATAGCAATTTCTGCTATGGGTTTCTTGGCATTTCTCTTTACAGAAAAGCTGTAGAGAAAAGCAATGACGCCCAACAACACCAAAAAAAAGAAGAGTTCTTTAAACTTTTTCATACGGTAATTTTTTTATAACTTTTGGTACTTCGTCACCAATATCTCCTGCACCCAAAAACATAAACACTTGTGCATCACTGTGTTTCACAAGAGCAGACAATGCTTCTTTTTTGACTATTTTTTTATCTTTATTATTGATTTTTTCTAATAAAAACTGGGCGTTAATTCCCTCGATGGGTATTTCTCTAGCTGGGTAAATTTCTAATAAGTTTACCTCATCAAAAGCACTTAAACTAGTAGCAAAATCGTCTGCAAAATCTTTGGTTCGGCTATATAAATGCGGCTGAAAAATCACACTTATTTTTTTATTGGGATATAATTCTCGTGCTGCCTCATATACCGCACTGATTTCGTTTGGATGATGAGCATAATCTTCAATAATTAACAAATTATTGGTTTTGAGGTGGTAGGTAAATCTTCGTTCTACCCCTTTAAAACTTTCTACTTTTGACGCTACTTCTGTAGCATCTAATCCAAAAGCAATTGCCAAAACAATTGCAACTGTGGCATTAAAAAGATTATGCCTTCCCGGCAAAAAAGACTGGATGTTTGTAAGTTGAAAATCTTGTGAAATCACATCGAAAATGTAAGTTCCGTTTTTTATTTTGATGTTTGTGATATGAATATCCGCTGAGGCTTCAAAACCAATAGTTTTCCCTTGTAAAGGCAAACCTTGAGCAACATACAAATCTTCTGAACTTACTTTTGCTGCAAAGTCTCTAAACGAAGTCTCTAATAGGTTTCTTTCTTGGTAAATATCCAAATGATCGGCATCCATAGAAGTGATGGCTGCAATATTTGGCGTGAGTTGCAGAAAAGAGCGATCAAACTCGTCGGCTTCTACTACAACCACTTCGTTCCCGTCTGAGATAAAATTGGTCTTATAATTTTCTGAAATTCCGCCCAGAAAAGCGGTTAATTTAACTCCACACTGTTTCAAAATATGTGCTAAGATGGCAGTTGTCGTGGTTTTCCCATGGGTACCAGCAACCGCTAAAGTTGGTAAATCTTTTGTGATTTCGCCTAAAATCTGTGCTCGTTTCATCATCCTAAATCCTTTTTCAAGGAAATAGATATACAAAAGATTATCCTTTGAAACAGCGGGAGTAAATATCACTATGGTGTTTTCTTTTTCAATATTTTTATTTACGAATAGCTGCTGTATCTCTTGCGTATAAATCACATCTACTCCTTCATTTTGCAAGGTCGTCGTCAGTTGGGTTTGTGTTCTGTCATAACCACAAACTTGCTTGTTTTGCAGCGCAAAATAACGTGCAATGGCACTCATTCCTATTCCACCGATGCCGAGAAATACAAAATGCTGTATGTGACTTAAATTTTTCAAGCGCTTATTTACAATAGTTTAATAATTTCGTTGACAATATCTCTGGTTGCATTTGGCTTGGCCAAATCTTGTATGTTTTTCGCCATTTTCTTCTGCTTCTTTTCGTCGTTCATTAAAGCGAGAAAAAGGGATTTGAAAAAGTTTTCCAACTCCGATTCTTTCAGTAAAATTGCTGCTTCTTTTTCTGCAATGGCTTTGGCATTTTTGGTTTGATGATCTTCAGCTACATTTGGTGAAGGAATAAAAATGACCGGTTTTCCTACCACACACAACTCGCTTACCGTACCTGCTCCCGAACGTGAAATAATTAAATCCGCACAAGCGTAAGCATAATCCATTTTATCAAGAAACTGGTGCACTTTGACATGCTTTTTGTCATTATATTGCTGAAATCGATCGAAATATAACTTGCCTGTTTGCCAAACAACCTGAATATCTTGTTCCTCGAAAAAATCCAGGTGTTTCTCTATCAATTCGTTGATGGTTCGAGCACCTAGACTTCCCCCTAAAACCAAGAGTGTTTTTTTGTTTTGGTCTAACTCAAAATAGCTGATGGCTTTCTCCCTTTTTGAATTGATTTCCAACAAATCCTGTCTCACAGGGTTCCCTGTGAACCTGAGTTTATGCTTCGGAAAATATTTTTCCATTCCGTCATAGGCCACACAAATGGCATTAGCTTTTGCTGCCACCCATTTGTTGGTTACCCCTGCATAAGAATTTTGCTCTTGAATAACGGTAGGAACCTTTTTTTGGTTAGCCGCCCTTAGCAACGGACCGCTTGCAAAACCACCCGTACCAATCACTACATCAGGCTTAAATTGCTTGATGATCTGACGTGATTTAGCAATACTCTTGATAAGCTTTAACGGAAAGCTTAAGTTATCTAACGTCAACTTACGTTGGATTCCACTAATCCAAAGTCCCTTGATAGGATAACCTGCCGCAGGAACTTTTTGCATTTCCATACGATCTTTGGCTCCTACAAATAAAATGTCTGCTTCAGGAAATCTCGATTTCAGTTCATCTGCAATCGCAATTGCCGGAAATATATGTCCTCCTGTTCCTCCTCCTGATATGATAAATCTTGGACTGCTCATAATGTTTCACTCAATATATCTAGCGGATTTTCAATACTGCTTTCCGCATTTTCTGATTCTTCCTTTTCTCTAATCTCTTCGCGTTTTGCACTTACACTTTGTACAATTCCCAACGCAATACACGTCATCCAAATAGAAGTTCCTCCGCTACTAATTAGTGGTAAAGTTTGCCCTGTAACGGGAAACAACTCGACCGCAACTGCCATATTGATCAAAGCCTGAAAAATAATAGGTAAACCAACCCCTATGACGAGCAGTTTTCCGAAAATAGTATTCGCTTTGGTAGAAATAATCACTAGTCGAAATAGGATCAGCAAGTAAGCTAACATCACCCCAAAACCACCAATAAGTCCCATTTCCTCTATAATAATGGCAAAAATAAAATCGGAGGAAGATTGGGGTAAAAAGTTACGTTGGATACTTTTTCCGATGCCTTCACCTGCAAAACCACCATTGGCAATTGCTATTTTTGCTCTTTCTATTTGGTAATCTTCTTTTGAATCTCCTTCTTTGGTAAAGTTTTCGACACGACTTATCCATGTGTCTACACGGTTCAGAAAAACATCTGGAAATGCTTTTGCCGCAAGCACAAATAAAGACAATGCAATAAGTCCAGCCAATAAGATAATTCCAATATATTTTAACGGATAACCTCCTAAAAATACCAGTACAATCACCATAGAAAATATAATCGCTGTAGTCGAAAAGTTTGCTGGTAATATTAATGCCAAAACGATACCCACCGGCACCCAAAGCGGAAGCAGTGTTTCTTTAAAAGTGATTTCTTTTTGATAGATTTTTGATAAATACCTTGCCACATAAATCATCAAAACCACCGATGCTACGTTTGAAGTCTGGAAACCTGCACCTAAAAATGGGATTTTTATCCAACGGCTTGCATTTGCTCCGCCCATCGTTTCACCTTGAGCTAAAGTATAAACAAGCAATACGACAATCACCGGCATGAGTAAAATAGAAAATGCCTTGAAATAATGATAGGGTATTTTATGCACAAAAAAGAGCATGACAAAGCCTAAGAAGAGGTGAACAAAATGCTTCAGCAAGTAGCCAAAAGTACCACCGTCTCCATAAAGGTAAGCCAAGTTGCTACTGGAACTATAGACCGGAATAAAAGAAAATATCGCTAAAAGCACGGTCAATGCCCAAATCATCTTATCCCCTTTGAGGTAATAAAAAATATTCTTTTTTGATATGTTGGTGCTGATCGCCAAAATTTATAATCTTCTTACTTGTTCTTTAAATTGTCTGCCTCGTTCTTCGTAATTCTTAAACAAATCAAAACTCGCACAAGCTGGAGAAAGCAACACATTATTGCCTTTTTCGGCAATATGGTAAGCTTGATGCACTGCTTCTTCCATACTGTTGGTTTCTATGATCAGGTCGACACAATTACTAAAAGCATCGATGATTTTTTGGTTGTCTAAGCCTAAACAAATAATAGCTTTTACTTTTTCATTCACAAAAGGAAGCAACTCGCTGTAATCATTTCCTTTATCTACTCCTCCGACAATCCAAACCGTGTCTGATTTCATACTTTCTAATGCATAATAAGTTGCGTTGACGTTGGTTGCTTTAGAGTCGTTGATGTATTGTACGTTATTGATTTTTAGCACAAACTCTAAACGGTGTTCTACTCCGTGAAAACGTTCTAAACTCTCTCTAATGGTTTGTTTTCTAATTTTGAGAAGCTGTGCAACTGTTGCTGCTGCCATTGCATTTTTGGTGTTGTGTTGGCCTTTTAGTGCTAAGGTGTCTTGTGGCATAGTAAAATGGTTATCGTTAATAATTATATGTAATTGGTTGTTGTCTATATAGCCTCCGTTTTGGTTGTGCTTTTCAAATTTGAGCGGAAGCTGTTGTGCTTTTACCTCATTTTTTTCCAACCAACCAGAAATGGCTTTGTCATCGGCATCGTAAATAAAATAATCTGCCGAGGTTTGGTTTTTGGTAATCCTAAGTTTAGAAGCGATATATGCCTCAAAATCATAATTGTATCGATCGAGGTGATCGGGTGTGATATTGGTAATCACCGAAATATGCGGATGAAACTTTTCGATTCCGTCCAATTGAAAACTACTCAACTCCAACACATAATAATCTGAGTTTTTGGTGGCTACGCTTTTCGCGAAACTTTCCCCAATATTTCCCGCCATAATAGTTTCCAGTCCACCCTTTTTTAAGGTATAATCTGTCCAACTCGTTACCGTGGTTTTTCCGTTACTTCCGGTAATTCCCACAAGGGTAGCATCGGTAAACCAAGAAGCAAACTCGATTTCAGAAATTACGGGTATCTTTTCCGCTTTAAGCGAAACAATTAATGAAGCACTATCTGGTATTCCCGGACTTTTTACCACTAAAGCTGCATTTAGTATTTTCTTTTCTGTATGCTGATTCTCTTCAAAATCTATGGCCTCATTTTTTAAAACTTCTTTATATTTATCAGTCAATACACCTTTATCAGACAAAAAAACTTCATAGCCTTTTTGCTTGCCCAACAAAGCTGTTCCTACACCACTTTCTCCTCCTCCTAATATGACCAATCGTTTGCTCATTATCTTAGTTTTAGGGTAATGACAGTTAAAATGGCTAAGAATACGCCTACAATCCAGAAGCGAACCACAATTTTACTTTCGTGGTAACCTCGTTTTTGGTAATGGTGGTGTAATGGCGACATCAAAAAGATGCGTCTTCCTGTACCTGTTTTCTTTCGGGTGTACTTAAACCAGCCTACCTGAAGAATAACCGATAAATTTTCGACAAAGAAAATTCCGCATAAGAGAGGAATCAATAATTCCTTACGGGTAGCAATTGCCAATACCGCAATAATTCCACCAATGGTTAAACTACCGGTATCACCCATAAATACTTGTGCTGGATAGGTATTGTACCATAAAAACCCAACTAAAGCTCCTGCAAAAGCAGCAATATAAATGGTCATTTCACCCGAATTGGGAATGTTCATGATATTGAGGTAATCGGAGAAAATAATATTACCCGAAACCCAAGCAAACAGACCTAAAGTAAGTACAATAATTGCCGACGAACCTGCGGCTAAGCCATCGATACCGTCGGTAAGATTCGCTCCGTTGGAAATAGCAGTCACAATAAAAATCACTATGGGAATAAAAACCAACCAAGCATACTTGGCATAAGCTGGATTTATCCAGGTGATGAGACTTTCGTAATCAAACTCATTATTTTTAAAAAACGGAATTGTTGTTTTTATTGATTTTTCTTCGACAGAGCTATAGCTTTTCTCTTGGACTTCCATCGTGTTTTCTACCACTTCTACTTGATCTACTTTTGGTTTTTCCTTAATGGTGATATCGGGATGAAAATACATCGTGACACCAACAATAATCCCTAAACCAACTTGTCCAAATACTTTGAATTTCCCCTTTAAGCCTTCTTTGTTTTTCTTAAAGGTTTTGATATAATCGTCTAAAAAACCAATGGCTCCCATCCAAAGTGTGGTCACAATCAGTAAAATGATATAGATGTTTTCTAATTTGGAAAATAGCAAGACAGGAATAAGCGTTGCCATAATGATGATGATTCCCCCCATTGTTGGAGTTCCCGCTTTTTCTGATTGCCCTTCAAGACCCAACTCCCTTACACTTTCTCCTACTTGTTTTGCTAATAAAATATTGATAATTTTCTTACCGAAAATGGTAGAAATCAACAAAGAAAAAATCACAGCCATGGCCGCTCTAAAAGAGATAAACTCAAATATCTGGGCTCCTGGAAACTGGTATTGTTCTTCTAAATATTGAAACAAATAGTACAGCATAGTTTTTATTTATCGAGTTGTTCTAAAATTTCTTTTACAATTTTCATATCATCAAAATCCAATCGTTCATTTTTGATAATTTGATAAGTTTCGTGACCTTTTCCTGCAATAAGAATGATGTCATTTTTGTTGGCCAAAACACATGCGGTTTGGATGGCTTGTTTCCGGTCTGCGATCGAAATGACTTTCGACACATGTTGCGACTCAACGCCTTTTTCCATATCTCTAATGATGGCATCAGGATCTTCGTTTCTAGGGTTGTCACTCGTAAAAATGCTTTTATCGCTATTTGCGGAAGCGATATGTGCCATTTTTGGTCTTTTGGTAGCATCTCTATTTCCACCACAACCCACAACGGTAATCAAAGTCTCGTTTTTGGTTCTTATCGTGTTGATGGTATCCAAAACGTTTTTAAGCGCATCAGGTGTGTGTGCATAATCTACAATCGCCGTGACTTTTTCTTTATCGGAAATGAAATACTGAAATCTTCCGCTCACAGAATTTAGTTGACTTAAGTGGCGGAGATTTTCTAACATATCAACTCCAAGTAAATCCGCTACAGCGAAAATGGCTGTTAAGTTATATGCATTAAAACTTCCGATAAGCTTCGTCCAAACTTCGTGGTTGTTTATTTTAAGTAACAATCCGCTGATTTCGTTTTCTAAAATATGTGCTTTGTAATCGGCGTTGGTTTTTAAAGCATAAGTTTTCTTGTTAGCAATGGTGTTTTGCACCATAAATTCACCGTTTTTATCATCTTGATTGGTGAGTGCAAATGCATTTTTAGACAATTCATCAAAGAATATTTTCTTCACATCCCGATATTCTTTAAATGTTTTATGATAATCGAGATGGTCGTGAGAAAGGTTGGTGAACACTCCACCTGCAAATTGTAAAGCAGTTGTTCTATGCTGAGCAATCCCGTGTGAGCTTACTTCCATAAAGCAATAATCGACACCTTCTTCTACCATTTCTGCCAAATATTTATTGATGGCAAGTGAATCTGGCGTGGTGAGATAGGTTGCATACTCTTGATCTGCCACCATAATTTTAATGGTAGAAATCAGACCTGTTTTATAACCTAAATTGGTAAAAAGTTGGTACAACAGTGTCGAAACGGTGGTCTTACCGTTGGTTCCGGTAATCCCCACAAGTTTTAATTTTGAAGAGGGGTTTCCGTAATAATTGCTTGCTATGATTGCCAAAGCTCTTTTTGAATTTTCCACTTCAACGTAAGTGATGCCACTTACTTGTCTCGCTGGTAATTGCTCACAAATAATCGCCAAAGCTCCATTATCCTCTGCACTTTTGATGTAATTATGGCCATCTGCATTTTCGCCTTTTATAGCAATAAAAACATCATTGAGTTCTACTTTCTGCGAATCGAAATACAGGTTATTGATACTGATATTCGTATTTCCCACCACAGAATTGATAGCTACTTTATATAATATGTCTTTTAAAAAAATCAACTTGTTTGTAAAAAAATGATTTGGTTCGACTTTATTTTTTCTCCTTTAGCGACCGATTGCTTGGTAACCTTACCCATTCCAGAAACTTTTACGGTCAAGCCTAAATTTTCTAAAATAGAAACCGCATCCATCGCTGGTAAACCTGTGACATTCGGCATGACTGTTTTATAGTTTTGGGTGATATCGTAATAGCCGTTAAAACTCTTATCGATTTGTCTTTTCAAATTTTCGGATGGTTTTACCTCTTGCACATTTGGCGTGTCGGTATAAATTTCTTTGGCAATTTTTTTGAAAACCGGCGCTGCCACAATATTTCCGTAATAACCAATACTTTTATCGGGTTTGGTAATCACAACAATACAGGAATATTGCGGGTTTTCCGCTGGAAAATAACCCGCAAACGAAGAAACATATTCGCCTGATTTGTTTTTCCCATAACCTGTCAAACACGTTCCCGTTTTTCCTGCCATACTAAAATCTTCGGTATGAATATTTGCTGCCGTTCCTCTGATAACCGTATTTTTCATCATTTCTCGAACTACAGCCGCCGTCTCTTTCGAACAAATCGTGTTTTTGATCTGACCTTCTTCAAACTTCTGAATCACTTGATCTCTATTTCTTATCTCTTTGATTAATCTTGGTTTGATCATAACGCCATCATTTGCAATAGCATTATAAAAAGCTAAGGTTTGCAAAGGCGTAATCGTCACTCCGTAACCAAAAGACATCCACGGAAGTGTCGTCCCATACCAGTTTTTATCATCCGGATGCGGAATTGTTGGAGTTCCTTCTCCTTTTATTTCTAGGCCAATTTTTTGGTTTAAGCCCATATAGTTGAGACGGTTCACCAGTTTTTCTGGATTGTCCTTATAACCTTCGACAATAAATTTTGAAAAAACCGTGTTTGAGGATACTTCAAACGCTTTAGCAACAGTAATTTCACCGTAACCACCAACACGCGAATCTTTTACCGTACGGTCGTAATATTTTATTTTTCCACCTTCAGAATCAAAAACATCAGCAGAATCGACTACTTTGTCCTCGAGTGCTGCCACCAAAGTCATCAACTTATAGGTTGATCCTGGCTCTTGCGATTCCCAAATGGCATAATTTCTCTTTTCATAATATTTTCCTTCTTCGGTACGACCTAAGTTCGCCATGGCTTTGATCTCACCTGTTTTGGTCTCCATCACGACAACTGTTCCGTGATCGGCTTTGTATTTTTCCAATTGACCTAATAAAGCGTGATGCGCAATGTCTTGAATAGAAATATCGATGGTAGAAACCACATCGAGACCATCTTCTGGCTCCAACTCATTTTCATCGCCAATCGGTTTCCATTGCCCTTTAGCAATTTTTTGCTTAAGCCTTCTTCCGTCTTGACCTGTTAAATATTCGTTGTAAGCACCTTCTAATCCGGCTTGACCGCGTCCTACAGTTCTTTCGGCAATTTTTCCTAAAGGCAATTCTCTTACCGTATGTTGCTCAGCAATAAAACCACCCTTGTAAGCACCCAACTCAAACATCGGAAAACTCTTGATTTTGATATAATCAGAGTAACCTACATTCTTTTCGATAAGGTAATATCGGTTC
Source organism: Mesonia sp. K7 (assembly GCF_003233725.1). Lineage (GTDB taxonomy): Bacteria > Bacteroidota > Bacteroidia > Flavobacteriales > Flavobacteriaceae > Mesonia. Next base: position 5,959 of record NZ_QKQV01000007.1, on the reverse strand, counting down.
TTGTCTATTCTCGCTTTTCTTAGTCTTGCCGCATAATGACTGGCTGGTTTACCAAACATTTTTCCCAACTCTTTAGAAAGTGGCATCAAATTTTTTTCAAAATTTTCCTGAGAAACGGTTTCGGCATCAAACCTTATTTCATATTCGGGTACTGAAATCGCCAATAAATTTCCGTTGGCATCGTAAAGGTTTCCTCTGTTGGCAGGAATTACAAAACTTTTGAAAACCCTTTGTTCTGATAGTTCACGGTATTTATCACCTTCGACCACTTGTATATTGACCAACTTTACAGCAATAGCAACCGCAAACAAGAAAATTCCTGCCGCGATGATGTAAAGTCTATTCAACACCTTTTTTTCTGTGGTCATTATTTTTCTACTAAGATTTTAAGTTTTTTTGGCGGTTCGTTAGCGGTAATGATTCCCAAGGGCAATACTTTTTCTTCTACCGCCGATTTCATTTTGAGTTTCATCACGTTTTTCTTTGCTTCTATCGATTCTGACCTTAAGTCTTTTACTTCTTTATTGAGTTGAGCAATCTGATGCACTTTTCGTTCTGCATCGTGCGAACAAGCAATCATAAAAATTGCCAAAGCTGTACAAAACAAAATGAAACGCCAGTTATGTATCGCGTCATCACTAATCAGAAATTTCCCTTTTAAAAAATCGTAAACCCTACTCATCTTTTAATCTTTCTGCTATTCGTAATTTGGCACTTCTCGCTCTGTTGTTTTTTTCTTTCTCCTCTTCCGAAGGAATGATCAAACCACCCACTTTCTTGAAAGGAACTCTAATATTTCCATAGAAATCTCTTTCGGGTTCACCTTCAAACAAACCACTTCTAATGTACCTTTTTACTAATCTATCTTCTAGTGAGTGATAAGAAATCAAGCTCAATCTTCCACCTGGTTTTAATACTTCTTCGGTTTGCTGCAGAAACTCTTTCAGCACTTGTATTTCTTGGTTGACTTCAATGCGAATGGCTTGGAAAATCTGTGCTAAAATTTTAAACTCTTTTCCTTTAAACAGCAAAGGCATTAATAGCTCTTTTAGTTGCTCACTGGTTCTTATAGGCTGCTTACTTCTGCTTTCTACAATTGTTCGCGCTAGTTTTGGTGCGTTTTTCAGTTCGCCGTATTCGTAAAACACTTGACGCAAATCCGCTTCAGCATAATTATTAATCACTTGATAAGCCGAAAGCTCGCTTTCTTGGTTCATGCGCATATCGAGCTCGCCATCAAATCGGGTGGAGAAACCTCTTTCTGCCACATCGAATTGATGTGAAGAAACGCCAAAATCACCTAGAATACCATCAACTTTTTTAATTCCGTGAAAGCGTAAGAATTTTTTGAGGTACCTGAAGTTTTCCGGAATAAGTGCAAATCGTGCATCGTCTATAATATTGGCTTGCGCGTCTTTATCTTGATCGAAAGCAAAAAGTTTTCCTTTATCACCAAGTCTTTTCAGGATTTCAGAAGAATGACCACCGCCACCAAAAGTGACGTCTACATAGATTCCGTTTGGTCGGATGCCTAATCCGTCAACAGACTCTTGTAGTAAGACCGGTTTATGATATTCCAAATTCATCATCTGTGTTTCCCATTACTTCTTCGGCTAAATCAGCAAAATCTCCTGCGGCATCTTCTATGGCTTTTTCGTATTTCGATTTATCCCAAATTTCTACAATGTTAATCGCCGATGACAGCACGATTTCTTTTTCTAATCCCGCAAAAGTGTATAAGTCTTTTGGTACCAACAATCTTCCGTTGGCATCAATCTCAATCATTTTTACTCCTGCAGTAAAACGACGAATAAAGTCGTTGTTCTTCTTTTTAAATCGGTTTAACTGATTGACTCTCGTCATCAGCGAATTCCATTCATCCATCGGATAAATCTCTAAACATGGCTGAAAAACAGCGCGTTTGACAACAAAACCCTTTTCCAACACAGGTAACAATTGCTTTTTCAGTGCAGAAGGTAGCATGAGCCTACCTTTTGCATCGATTTTACATTCGTATGTTCCTATGAGGTTTACCACTTCGTTTCTTTATTAGGTCAAATATATTGATTTTTTTACCACTTTTTACCACTTTTTACCACTTTGTTAATAAGTTTTTAAGTAAAAGCAGCCTACGAAGGTTGATTTTTTTGGTGAAATAATGGAAAATTGCTGAGGCTTGATTGTGAATTGATTGAGGTAAAGTTTTGCTTGAATGTGATAAAATAAATTGTTTGATTTTGTTAAAAAGCCTATACTTGTGAAAGAATATTTATATTTGCGATAACTAACTAGTAACTACTGAATGGAAAAACATCTTAAATCGGAAGGGAAGTTTACCTACTTAGAAATTGGAGAAGGAACTCCAATTATTGTTCTTCACGGTTTGATGGGTGGATTGAGTAATTTTGATGGAGTCACTCATTTTTTTCCGCAACACGGTTATAAAGTTGTTATCCCAGAGTTACCGCTCTATACCATGTCACTTCTTAAAACGAGTGTCGGTAATTTTGCAAAATTCATTAAAGAGTTTATCGATCACAAAGGCTATGATGAAGTGATTCTTTTAGGGAACTCGCTTGGCGGACACATTGCTTTGTTGGCCACCAAACTTTACCCTGAATCAATAAAAGCCTTGGTTATTACGGGAAGTTCTGGTCTTTACGAAAGTGCAATGGGTGAAACGTATCCCAAAAGAGGCGATTACGATTACATCAAGAAAAAAGCAGAAAACGTTTTTTATGATCCAAAAGTAGCGACCAAAGAAATTGTAGATGAGGTTTATGCAACTGTAAACGATCGCAACAAGCTTATCAAAACTTTAGCGATTGCAAAAAGTGCAATACGCCACAATATGGCTAAAGATTTGCCTAAAATGAAGACGCCAACTTGCATTATTTGGGGAAAGCAAGATAATGTAACTCCACCTCGAGTGGCAGAAGAATTTCACGATTTATTACCCGATTCCCATTTGTATTGGATAGACAAATGTGGTCACGCCGCAATGATGGAACACCCTGATGAATTCAACGCGATTTTATTAAAATGGCTGCAACGCAAAAAGTTTTAAGCTATGGAAATCAAGTCGGCTACTTTTGTGATGAGCAATAGCGATGTCGCTAAATGCCCTAACAACAACTTGCCAGAATATGCCTTTATCGGCCGTAGTAATGTTGGGAAATCTTCGCTCATCAATATGTTGACCAACAGAAAAAATCTTGCAAAAACTTCTGCAAGACCTGGAAAAACACAGCTTATCAATCATTTTTTGATTAACGGAAACTGGCATTTGGTAGATTTACCAGGTTATGGTTATGCCAGAGTAAGCAAACAATCCAAAAAGACTTTCCAGAAGTTTATTACCGACTATTTTAACAAACGTAAACAACTGATATCGGCATTTGTGTTAATTGACAGTAGGCACGAGCCGCAAAAAATAGATTTGGAGTTTATGCAATGGTTGGGAGAAAACGCGATTCCTTTTGCGATTATTTTTACTAAAATCGACAAAGTAAAACCCAAAGCCTTAGAAAATAAAATCAATAGTTATAACGCTACTCTTTTGGAAACATGGGAAGAATTACCGCCTTATTTTTTGACTTCTTCCTCTAATAAAATTGGAGCCGATGAAGTGTTGAACTATATTGGAGAGATTAATAATTCATTGAATTAATTCTTTTTCAACTCTAGTTTATCGGCAAAATAATCACAGAAATCCTTCATGGTTTCCATCATTTTTTGGTCGTCGGTCGCACGGTAAAACGTATCGCTCATCGCTACTAAAGTTTGATGAAAGAAAACTTTCATTTCATCTACGGGCATATCTTTTGTCCACAAATCGATCCGTAAGGTTTCCTGGGCTTTGCTGTCCCAAATAGAGAGCAACATGGCTTTGGCTTTTTCGTTGGCAACGCCACCATCACGAGCCGTCCAGTGTAAATTCTCAGGAATATTATTTTCGTCTACTTCTACTTGTATTTTTATTTCAGATTTCTTGTTCATCTAGCTTATTTTGGTCTGTAACTTGAATTTTCAAAAATGGTTTTAGCTGGCAAATTTAAGACTTTCCGAAGACTCATCGCTTCATTTTTCTCAGCAAATTGTCGTACAATCTGCCAACCGATGTATTGCCCCAATTGTGGTGGACTTTCATTATCTAACTGCAACCTAAACTTACTGAAAGGAGCCAAATTGATAAAACGAGATTGTAACTGTGAATCGGTGTCGTACAACAATTCGTTTTCGATAAAATAACGCCAAATTTCTTCCTCATTAGTATTTGCCCAGTCCATTTCTTTTTCTGTATAACCTATTTTTAAAGCATCTGAACTCTCGGGAAGTATTTTGTCTTTTAGGTAAAGAATTTTTCCGTAGTAAACCATTTGCGCTAAGAAAGTACGATCTTTCGGTTGATTGATCAGTTGCTTGCCATAAACTTCAACAACGTCATTTACAATACGTTCTTTTTTAAGATTTTTGGCGATGTAATCTTGTATGCCTACGTAAAACTTATGGTCTTCGCCTAAATAATTATCTAAACCTATTAAAAGTAAATCATCTGCTGCAATCACTTTATTTCGATAATCTACTTCAGAAATTACCGTCACCACTTTTGGTGTTATAAACTCTGGGAAATAGTATTTAAAATGACGAAAAGCATTTTCTAGTTCTTCTGTTTCTGAGTTAAAATCCGCGAAAGCGATATTCACTTCACTTTCTAACTCATTTTGCAAAGTATCACTCAACATTTCGACCCAAACCGAATCAGCAATATTTTCTGGAAACAAATACGGATATTCGTCCTTCAGGTGTGGTAAAGTTTCTGGAGTTGCTTTCGCAAATTTTTGGTCAAAACGATGCACTTCAACATCCATAGGAATTGTTGCAATTTCTGCTTCCAATTTATTGTCTTCCTGACAGGAAACTAAAAAAAGTACAAAAAATAGAGGAATAAGATTTTTCATATTATTTCTTTCGCTTTGCTTATTTTTGTTGACAAAGGTAACCTAAAAAAACAACGTCATGCAAACCGAAAAAGTTGTACAACACATCACCAATTGGCTAAAAAATTATGTTGAAAAAAGTAAAACTAAAGGTTTTGTGGTTGGAATCAGTGGTGGAATTGACTCTGCGGTAACTTCAACCCTTTGTGCCAGGACTGGTTTACCCACTCTGTGTGTAGAATTGCCCATACATCAAGCAAAGAGTCAGGTAAATCGTGCGCAAGAACATATCGACTGGTTGATGGAAAATTATGACAATGTCCTTAACGAAGACCTAGATTTAACAAATGCGTTCGAAAGCATCAAAGCGAGTTTGCCTGTTGCCAAAAATGAAGACAGCTATCAACTTTCACTTGCCAATACCCGTGCAAGGTTACGTATGACCACACTTTATTATTTGGCAGGAATTAACGGATTTTTAGTTTGCGGAACAGGAAACAAAGTTGAAGATTTTGGTGTAGGATTTTTCACTAAATATGGTGACGGCGGTGTCGATTTGAGTCCGATTGCCGATTTGATGAAAAGTGAAGTTTACGCTGTCGCGGAGTACCTTGGCGTTGTGAGTTCGATACAAAAAGCAGCTCCAACCGATGGTTTATTTGGCGACAGCAGAACCGATGAAGACCAAATTGGTGCTTCATACGACGAACTGGAATGGGCGATGAAAATAGTTGCCCAAGGAAAGATTTTAGATGATTTTTCGGGTCGTCAAGCGGAAGTTTTTAAAATATACCAACAACGACACCGAGCCAACCTTCATAAAATGATTCCGATACCGGTTTGTGAAATTCCTGAAGAGTGGAAATAGGCTTTATTCCAAAAATAAGGAAAACCACCCGATGAGTTTTCATCGGGTTTTTTGTTTGGTATTGTTTCTATAGGAGTCCATAAAAACAAAAAGCCCCCATCAAAAGATGAGGGCTTAAAAAAGGCGGCGACCTACTCTCCCACAATAAGCA
>NZ_QKQV01000006.1 GCF_003233725.1 Mesonia sp. K7 | reverse complement strand
AAATGCTTCGGAAAACTTACGTTGTTTCTTGATTAATTTTAAATTAGCTTTCATATAAATTGACTTTAGTGGTCAACCTATATCAGGGACGTACACAATTTCACTCCAAACTCCAAACTCCAAACACCTAATTCCTAACTCCTAATTACTAACCCCTAACTACTAATCCCTAATTCCTAACTCCTAATTACCCTTTCCCACCCAATGATTGCTTTTTTACGGGTCGAACCCCACATATAATTTCCGATGACTCCCGAAGATTGTATCACCCGATGACACGGAATAAGGTAGGCCACAGGATTGCTTCCAATGGCTGTTCCAACCGCGCGTGATGCTTTTGGTTGATCGATATCGTTGGCGATATTTCCGTAAGTGGTTAATCGACCACAAGGTATCTTTAACAAACTTTCCCAAACTTTGAGTTGAAAATCGGAGCCTTTAAGGTGCAATTTGATTTGTTGTAAACCGGTTTTGTTCTTTTGGAAAATGGCGATGGCGTTTTGCTGAAAAACAGCTGGTCTTTCTTCAAATTTTGCTTTCGCGAACTTACTTTTTAAATCTTCGACGGCTTGTATGGAGTCGTCTGAAAAAGCCAAGTGACACACCCCTTTTGAAGTCGAAGCGACCAATATTTCCCCGAAAGGGCTGTTGTAAAAATAATAATGAATGACCAGGTTTTCACCTTTGTTTTTATATTCTGCAGGTGTCATTCCCTCAATCGTTACAAATAAATCGTGCAACCTACTCGTGCTGGAAAGACCAGTATCTAAAGTGGTGTCAAAAAGTGTAACTTGGGGTTTTTGCAATAAACTTTTGGCGTGGTTGACGCTTAGGTACTGCAAAAACTTTTTAGGACTCGTGCCTGCCCAACGGGTAAAGAGACGCTGAAAATGAGCTGGACTCAAATGAATATGTGCTGCAATTTCGTCTAAACTAGGTTGTTCTTTGAAATTTTCGTAGAGAAATGCTATTGCTTTAGCAATGCGTTGGTAGTCTATATTTTGTTGTGTTTTCATAAAAATATAAAAACCAAATATCTGTAGATTGATAGAAATTTAAAATCTGAAATATGCTTTATTCTTTTGGAATGTATTTGTTAACGATTTTGATGTATTCTCGTTTGGCCTGGGTAGGCGAAATGTCCCGTACTTGAAAAATAGCATTCATTTTAAAAGCAGAAATAAGTTCGGAATCGTTGGGATTGCTTTCAGAAAAATACTTGCCCTTGGTGGCTCTTTTGTAATAACCGTAAAATTGCAACAAAATGTCCGGTGGAAATTGTAAAGATGTCTTGGAAGCTCTTTCGTAGGCTTCTTCAAATTCTTGGTTGAGTTTTTCTGTTTTTGTAGGCATTCTAGAGTTGAGCAATGATGGTTTCTCCACCTCTCACTTTTTGATTGAGTTCTACGTTAAGTTGGGTTCCGACGGGTAAAAAGACATCGACACGCGATCCAAATTTTATAAATCCGCTGTCGGCTCCTTGAATGGCTTGATCTCCTGCTTTAGCGTAATTGACAATGCGTTTGGCTAAAGCTCCTGCAATTTGTCGGTATAAAATTTCGCCAAAGTTTTGGTTTTTGACGACCACCGTTGTGCGTTCGTTTTCTTCACTTGATTTCGGGTGCCAAGCGACCAAATATTTTCCTGGGTGGTATTTGCTAAAAGTAACTTCGCCGTTTACTGGGTACCTTGTGACGTGTACATTTATAGGTGACATAAAGACCGAAACTTGTAATCTTTTGTCTTTAAAATATTCTTTTTCTTCCACTTCTTCAATCACGACCACTTTTCCGTCTACGGGAGAAACCACCGATAGATCGTTGATGTTTGTATGTCTTTTCGGATTTCTAAAAAACTGAACCACTAAAATGAAAAGCACAAAAGAAACAAACAGAATACTGTATTTTAACCAAGTTGTTTCAACTAAAAATAAGTTGAGTAAGTTAACGATCAAAAACAAGCCTAGCGTAATGGCTAAAATTTTATATCCTTCTTTATGAAACATAATCTATGATGAGTAAAAATGTATAAATAAAAGTTCCTGCAAACAAAATACTATCCAATCGGTCTAACAATCCGCCGTGACCTGGCATAATGCTTCCGCTGTCTTTTACGTTGGCTTGGCGTTTTAGTTTCGACTGAATCAAATCTCCGTAAGTGCCAAACAAACTAGTGAAAAAACCTAGAAACACCCAGGTTTTATAAGTAAATACAGGTAAATACAATGAAATTACATAACCTGCAAGAACCGTAAAAATCATTCCGCCAAGAAAGCCTTCTATGGTCTTCTTAGGTGAAATACGCTCCAATAATTTTCGCTTTCCAAATTGTTTTCCGATAAGGTAAGCAAAAGTATCATTGGTCCAGATCATCACAAAAATAGCTAATAATATTTTAGGACGGTAATCATCGCCCTGAAAAGGTATTTTGCTAATAAAAACAAAAGAAGCAATGAGATAAAAAATGACCAAGATGTATTTTTTTCTTTCAAACAAAGGTATACGGTTAATGGCGACCAAATCCCTAATGAGCAAAAGCTTTACCAACAAAGTAATGATGAGGTATATGTAGAGCGTTTCGTGACTTATCCTAAAAAAGGAAAAAATTCCGTAGAGGGCAATAAATAAGAAATAGGATAAATAACTGTTGAGGTCTAATAGTTTTTGAAGTTCATAGATGGCAACAATACCAAAAACAAAAAGTAGGACTAAAAAAGAAATTTCAGAATAGAGTAGTGCCGAAATTAAAATAATCATGTACAATAATCCCGAAAGGCTTCTTTTTAAGATGTCGCTCATTTTTTATAAGTCTTCCAGAAGTAGTAGGTATAAATTTTTTGAAGTACTGCCATAGCTCATAAAGTCGTCACTCGGCTTGTTTTCAAAAGTTTTGATTGTAGTAATGTTGGTAGGTATTCTATCGGTAGACTTATTTTTGATGCCTCTCAAACCTTCGCTTACCCCATTTACAAGTTGACTTGTACCTGCCAATACTACAAAATTATGCGGTAATTCGATAAGTTTTTTCTCCCCAATTTGGTTAGAAGAAATGAGTAAAGCCCCTGTATTGCCAATTAAATACTCACAAGTAGTCAGGAAAAAACTGGCTTCTTCACTTTTTTTGCCATACGTGAGGTTAAAATCTTTAAAAGTATCTCTTAGCTGATTGTCGCGACAGAAAACTTCAGTATCATGCCAGTTATTTTCATCCAATATTTTTTGAAAGATAATATGTACTTCATCCATATCAGCGCAATAAAGAAATTTTCCTCCGTTCTTTTTGAAGTTCTCCATGAAATTTTCATCTGTAGGAGCTTCCTCTTCAGGCATAAATTTGCTTTCAACCTTACGAGGTTCTACATTTTCTTCATCTGATTTTGAAGTAAACTTTAGAATTTTCTTTATGATACTCATATTGTTTTAAAGGCAATGTAAGATTTGATAAGTTCAAATATAAAAAATCTTGAATAACTTATGGCTAATTCAAGATTTTTTGACGTTTTTTGACGACTATTTCCGATAAAATAAAGATTTTACTCTTTATTTTCCTCTATATCATTGACTAAGGTCTCTTTTTGGTTGCCTTCCTCTTTCTTTTCGAAGGGGCGATCACCAAAAATCTTTTGTAAATCGTCTTTAAAAATTACTTCTTTTTCTAATAAAATATCCGCCAACTGCGAAAGCTTATCTTTGTGTTCTGTCAATAAATCGATAGCTCTTTGGTATTGCTCTTCGATAATATTAGAAATTTCTTTATCAATGAGTTCAGATGTTTTTTCACTATAAGGTTTAGTAAAGTTATAATCACTTTGACCTGAAGAATCATAATAAGTCAAGTTACCTACTTTGTCATTAAGACCGTATATGGTAACCATGGCTCTTGCTTGTTTGGTGACTTTTTCTAAATCGCTTAAAGCGCCTGTAGAAATTTTATTGAAAACGACTTTCTCAGCTGCTCTTCCACCCATGGTTGCACACATTTCGTCCAACATTTGTTCAGGTCTTACAATGAGTCTTTCTTCGGGTAAGTACCAAGCCGCACCTAAAGATCTTCCTCGAGGTACGATGGTTACTTTTACCAACGGAGCAGCGTGCTCTAACATCCAACTTACGGTGGCGTGACCCGCTTCGTGAAAAGCAATGGCTTTCTTCTCTTCTGGGGTGATGATTTTGTTTTTCTTTTCTAATCCGCCAACAATTCTATCTACAGCATCTAAGAAGTCTTGCTTGCCCACCGCTTTTTTACCTTTACGCGCAGCAATAAGCGCAGCTTCGTTACAGACGTTGGCAATATCTGCCCCCGAAAAACCAGGTGTCTGCTTGGCTAAAAACTCGATATCGAGTTCGTTGTCTACCTTTTTTAAAGGTTTTAGATGAACTTCAAAAATTTCTTTTCGCTCCCTAATGTCTGGTAAATCAACATAAATCTGTCTGTCAAACCTACCGGCACGCATCAATGCTTTGTCTAACACATCGGCACGGTTGGTAGCGGCAATCACAATCACATTGGTATTGGTGCCAAAACCGTCCATCTCGGTAAGCAATTGGTTAAGGGTATTTTCGCGTTCGTCGTTAGAACCTGAAAAATTGTTTTTTCCACGGGCACGACCAATTGCATCGATCTCGTCGATAAAAATAATCGACGGTGATTTTTCTTTGGCTTGTTTAAATAAATCTCTTACCCTTGAAGCTCCAACACCTACAAACATTTCGACAAAATCTGAACCTGAAAGTGAGAAAAAAGGTACTTTGGCTTCACCCGCAACTGCTTTTGCCAATAAAGTTTTTCCTGTTCCTGGAGGTCCTACTAATAATGCTCCTTTAGGAATCTTTCCGCCAAGAGCGGTATATTTTTCTGGATTCTTGAGGAAATCTACAATTTCTTGTACTTCTTCTTTGGCACCTTCTAACCCGGCAACGTCTTTAAAAGATACTTTTACGTCGGTGTTCTGATCAAACAGCTTGGCTTTTGATTTTCCGATATTAAAAATCTGACCACCAGGACCACCAGAAGCTCCGCCAGTCATTCTTCGCATGATAAAAATCCAAACCCCGATAATAACTACAAAAGGTAAGACCGTCCATAAAAATTCGCCCCAAACATTGCTTTCTTCCTCAAAAATCATGTTGGCAGAAACATTGTTTTCGCGTTCAATTTCATCGACACTTTCTTGAAATTTTTCTAAGCTACCAATCATAAAGGAATAAGAAGGAGCCTCGCCTACATTCATAAACCCAGGATTGGTTTGTGGCTTGTTTTCGGCTTTTTGGGCTTCTGCAGTAAGGTAGACATCAGCTCTTTTGTTATTGATCACTATCAACTTTTTTACATCGCCATTTCTGAGCAGTTGCTCAAATTTATCGGGAGTAATCTTAGCAGGTTCGCTAAAACCTGAACTGAAAAATTGGATGAATATAAAAAACAGGATGATTCCTGCGAAAAGCCAATAAGTATTGAATTTTGGTTTTTTGCCTTCGGGCAAGTTTTTGTTTTGTTGCTTAGCCATGTGTGTTGTAAGACAATAAAATTAGTAATTGGTTTCTATAGAAGTAACTTTTGCGTCTCCCCATAAACTTTCGATGTCGTAGAATTCCCTAATGTGTTTCTGAAAAACGTGTACTACAATATCTACATAATCGATAAGTACCCATTCTGCATTTTCGGTACCTTCTACATGCCAAGCTTTTTCTTTAAGAGATTTGCTTACAATTTTCTGAATAGAATTAACAATGGCGTTTACTTGCGTATTAGAATTTCCATCGCAGATAATAAAATAATCACAAACGGTATTTTCTATCTCACGTAAATCAAGAATGTCTATGTTTTCTCCCTTTACTTCTTCTATGCCCTCAATGATATGTGTAATAAGTATGTCTGTGTTATTTTTTTTCTTTGTCATTAAAATATTTTTCTTTTCCGCAAAGTTATTATTTTTTATAGTTTTTTTGCATTGTTAACATAAACTTATTCTTTATTGTTAAGCTACTTTTTTGTATGAATATAATCAAAGTCCATACCACGCCATCAACCAACGCCTTTGTAAAAGAGCTTATGGCTACAAATAAGCTTTTAAGCGATAGTATTGTTTGGGCAGAACACCAAACCAAAGGAAAAGGGCAGATGGGTAATGTATGGCAAACAGAATCGGGAAAAAACCTTACGTTCAGTGTGTTGGTAAACGATTTAGGTATTCAACTCAAAGATAACTTTGTACTCAATATGGCAATTTCTATCTTGATTAAAGAGTTTTTGTTGGGTTTAAATTTAAAACAAATTCACATCAAATGGCCAAACGACATTTTGGCAGACAAACATAAAATTTGCGGAATTCTCATCGAGAATATTTGTCAGCAACAGCAAATTAAAAAAACGGTTATCGGAATAGGAATTAACGTGAACCAACAAAATTTTAAAAATTTACCACAGGCGAGTTCCTTAAGTCTAAAAACCAATCAGGTTTTTGATTTAGAGAAATTGTTGCACACTTTCGTGGAAACTTTTGAGAACAGGTTTTATACGTTGTTGCAACAACCAAAAAAAGTTTTACAGCAAGCCTACGAAACCCATCTCTTTAAGAAAGATAAAGTCGCTACTTTTCAGCTACAAGAGGAACAATTAAAAACAGGAATCATCAAAGGAGTTGATCATTCCGGTCATTTAAAAGTTATATTTGAAGACGAATCTGTAGCACAGACTTTTGACCTTAAAGAAATAAAATTGTTGTATTGATAGTTACCACCTTCATTCGATCTGTTTTATTTTTCAATAGAAACTAAACTTTTATATCGAGAATGGCCTAAGTTTCGCCTTCGGGCACCCATAGCTGAAATTGAGCGTTACAATTAAAAGTTGTTTGAAGTCCACGAGTGGACAAGTTCTTTTAATTTAGCTCATAAAGGGTCATGGGTGAATAAGAAACTTCAGCCTAGATTTTTTGTATACTTTTTCATCAATGGAAAAAGTATTATAGCAAGCCTACGAAACTCATCTCTTTAAGAAAGATAAAGTCGCTAGTTTCAGCTACAAGAGGAGCAATTAAAAACAGGAATCATCAAAGGAGTTGGTCATGCAGGTCATTAAAAAGTTTTATTTGAAGACGAATCTGTAGCGCAAACTTTTGACCTTAAAGAAATAAAATTGTTGTATTGATACATATCATCTTTATTCGATGTGTTTTATTTTTCAATAGAAACTAAACTTTTATATCGAGAATGGCCTAAGTTTCGCCTTCGGGTACCCATAGCTGAAATCGAGCGTTACAATTAAAAGTTGTTTGAAGTCCACGAGTGGACAAGTTCTTTTAATTTAGCTCATAAAGCGTCATGGGTGAACAAGAAACTTCAGCCTAGATTTTTTGTATACTTTTTCATCAATGGAAAAAGTATTACAGCAAGCCTACGAAACCCATCTTTTAAGAAAGGTAAAGTCGCTAGTTTCAGCTACAAGAGGAACAATTAAAAACAGGAATCATCAAAGGAGTTGATCATGCAGGTCATTTAAAAGTTTTATTTGAAGACGAATCTGTAGAACAAACTTTTGACCTTAAAGAAATAAAATTGTTGTATTGATTGTCGCTTCGAGCCTTGCCTTCGGCTGACAGGTATTTTACGGAAGTAAAATGTATCGAGAAGCAATAGTCTAGTTTTCGACCTGTCTGCCGTGGTCATACCAGGCAGGTACAATTCCGCACGTTTGCGGAATCACTCAAACTGACAAGCTTCTTTATAACTGACCTATTTTCTCTGCTAGGGTATTTATAAAATTTTTGAGCGGTGACTTTACCATCATCGCCATCATGGCGTTAAACTCGCCATCAAAAATAAGTTGAGCCTCGGTTTGGTTCTCCGAAATCGGGGTTAAATCTGCTTTTAGCGTAAACGGAAATTTATCACTTTTGGCTCCTAAAACAATCTGGCTATGCGGGGTTTTGTCTTTGATTTGTAAACCAATTTCGGGCATTCCCTTTAGCTGAAACAAAAAGCTGTTTTCGTCTAACAACTCAAAACGTTGAATAGAATCGGGCATAATCGTTTCAAAATTTTTCACATCCGATAAAAAGTTGAATAACTCTTCTTGAGACTTGTTGACCGTGGTGGTATTACTTTCTAAGTGCATTTGGTGCTGTGTTTTGTTGCCATTCCGAAGGGTTTTTTCTCCATTCTTGTAGCGTTTCGTACTCTTCTTTGTTGAGGTAACTAGTTTTATAAGCCTGTTCTACCAAAACTTCATAATTACTTAAGGTGTTGACTTGCAGGTTTTCTTTTTCAAAATTTTCTACCGAAAGATCAAACCCATAAGAAAAAATGGCGAGCATCCCTCTGACATCGGCTTCGTGATCTCGTAAAGCCTCGATTGCTTTTAGGCTACTTCCTCCAGTACTGATCAAATCTTCGATGACTACCACTTTTTGACCTTTTTTAAGGTTGCCTTCTATCTGGTTTTGGCGACCGTGTTTTTTTGCTTCAGGTCTAATGTAAACAAAAGGTAAATTCAGGTAATCTGCCACCAACATCCCAATGCCAATAGCTCCTGTAGCGACTCCGGCAATCACGTCGGGTCTTCCGTAAAGTTCTTCTACTTGTTTTGCCATCGCTTCCCTGATGTAGTTTCTGATGGGCGGAAAAGAGAGAATGATACGGTTGTCACAATAGATTGGCGATTTCCAACCACTTGCCCATGTAAAAGGTGTTTGCGGTTCTAATTTTATTGCTTTAATTTGCAACAACAATTCTGCAGTCTTTCTTGCGGTTTCGTTATTTAAAATCATACGTCAAATGTATAAAGTTTTTGTGAATAATATACCAATTATTCTTTCGACAAAAGAAAATATTGGTAACCAATATACTTCATATCCTATAAAAAAGGCGAAGATAAAACAGATTATTAGAAAAGTACTTAATGGCGAACTTTTTTATGTAAATCTTTACCATAAAAAGGAAGAGAAGTTGCTTAAGCACTTAAAAAAACAATTAAAAACTGTTATTGCTGGCGGCGGAATGGTTTTTAATAAAAAAGGTGAAATTCTTTTTATCTACCGCAATAAAAAATGGGACCTCCCAAAAGGGAAAATTGACAAAGGCGAAACCATAGAAGCATGTGCTTTGCGCGAAGTAGAAGAGGAGACCAATGTAAAAAACCTAAAAATCACAAAGTTTTTACAAATTACCTATCATATCATTGTACGAAACGGAAAGTTACGCCTAAAAGAAACCCATTGGTTTGAGATGACCACCGACTTTGAAGGCGAATTGTCACCTGAAATAAGTGAAGGCATCAAAAAAGTAAAATGGAAGAATTTTGAAAAATCCCAAAAAGCACTTCAAAAGTCCTATGAAAACATCAAACTGCTTTTTCCGCCAGAATATTTAGTGCAACACCCGAAAAACAGGGTATCGTAAATGTGATTTTTCGTAATACTTACTGCGTTTGTAAATCCAGTCGAGTTGAGCGTAGCTATTACTCCTAAACGAATAGTCGTTTCTTTTTTTCTGCTCAAAACTTTCTTTGAGCTCCGGATAGTCTTCTAATAACTTTTCGGCGATATCTTCAAAAACATAAGGGGAAAAATGTTCTTTTTGTTGGAGTATGGCATCGAAAAAATTCCAATTAAAAAAAGAGTCCACAGCTTGTGGTTCGAGTGTTTCCAACAAATAACGTATTCCAGCTTGATGGGTAGGAATAAGGTAGTCACCTTCGCTAAATTGAATACTGTCTGTAGATTTTTTTACTTCCGTGTTGTAGTGCAAATAATGACCTTCGTAGGGAGATCCAACGGTTTGATAATCCTGTATGTGATAAACTTCAACCATAAAAATACTGTCTTTCTCTAAACGTTGCAGTTGTATGTTGTTGGCTTCTAGTTTTTCTTTGATGTCCCAATACCCTTGCGGAAGCAAGTAGGCTTTTGGGATTTTTATACTGTCATTTGCCGTGAAATGATTGTAATACTCAATTTCTTTTTCAAAAGGTTGGGCACTATTGTATTGAAGTCGGTTTTGTCCTGTTACTTCACTCTTTTTGATGCTTCCTTCGTAACCTTTAAAATTCAATAGACTTACTGAATCTTTATCCACTTGATAATTGAGTGGGTAAATTTCCGCTTCAGCAAAATGCCTGAAGTTATCTTCCCGAAGTTTTTTGATTTTTCCGTTGCTGTTTTCAACCAAATCGATGGCGGTTAACAGCATTTCGTAGGTGGCATCAACTCGTTGCTGGTAAGGTTTGAGCATATGCGTTTCGATCATCAAACCTAAGCTGTTCCAAAGCGCAGCATAACCCGAAGAATATCTAGGGTTATCTAAAAATTGTTCAAAACCTTTTTCGGGTTTTTCATTAAAAACATTGACGTATGGAGTAATATCTAAATTCTTCTTGGAAAGGCTATCGACCAATTCGGGTAAAAACTCTTGGTGGATATAATCGCCCAATGCACCTTGCATTTTGTTGTGCTGAGTGAGTAAATGGGTAAGCGTATATTGGTAGTCTGCACCGTTGCTCACATGCGTATCGATAAACACATCAGGATTTACCGTATGAAAAAGTTTTGCAAAAGCGCGGGCATTTTTAGTATCCATTTTAATAAAATCACGATTGAGGTCATAATTTCTAGCATTTCCGCGAAAGCCATAAGCCTCTGGGCCATTTTGGTTGGCACGGCTTGCTGTATTTCGGTTGAGTGCTCCACCAATGTTATAAATAGGTATCGCGGCAATAATGGTGTTTTTAGGGGCAGGAATTGAGTCTTGTGCCATATCGCGAAGCATCATCATCGTGGCGTCTATACCATCACTTTCTCCCGGATGAATACCATTATTGATAAGGACTATGGTTTTTTCTTCATCTTTGAGGTATTCCCAATCAAACTCACGGTCAGGATTAAAAATAACCAAATGCAAAGGTTCTCCAGCATCGGTGGTATCAAAGACTTGTAATCTAATGCTGTTATATTTGCTGTCAAGGTCTTTGTAAAAGGCAATAACTTCTTTGTAAGTAGCGGTTTCTTTCCCTTTCGATTTCTCAAAACGAGTCTCAAAATCATAGGTTTTGACCAATCGATACTTAGAGAAATCACAACTAGTGAAAGAAATTAAAATAAATAAAAAAACAGAAATATGTTTAACAGAAAACTTCATAATAATTTATTTAACCCTTACAGAATCAGGGACTAACCCAGTATAATCTCCTTTATTTCTAATGACATCACGCACGATAGAAGAAGAAATATAACTTTTTCCGCTAGAGGTCAATAAAAAGACGGTTTCTATTTGGGAAAGCTTTCTGTTGGTATGTGCAATCGCTTTTTCAAACTCAAAATCGGCAGGATTGCGTAAGCCACGTAAAATAAATTGAGCATTTTCTTTTTGGCAAAAATCTACGGTTAAACCCTTGTAGGTTTTTACTTTTATTTTAGGCTCGTTTTCAAAAGCATCTTCGATAAACTTTTTTCGCTTTTCAAGCGGAAACATGTATTTTTTATCGGCATTGATACCAATAGCGAGAATGATTTCGTCAAAAAGACTCAAGCTTCTTTCGATGATATCGTAATGTCCTAAGGTAATAGGGTCGAAGGATCCTGGAAAAACGGCTCTTTTCATAAAAATGTTTCTTGCAAGTTAAAAAAATTATCGCAAAGCAGCTTCAATCGTGTTTTCGAATAATTCTTTTAGGCTAATACCCGCAGCTTTTGCTTGTTGTGGTAAAATACTGGCTTCGCTCATTCCAGGAATGGTATTGATTTCTAGAAAATGAGGTTCATTCTGGTGAAAGATAAACTCTGATCGGCTCCAACCTTTGAGTTTTAAGGTTTTAAAAATCTTCACGGCAATCGCTTGAACCTTTTCGGTCATTTCAGTAGAAATCGTAGCAGGCGTAATTTCTTGGGATTCGCCTAAATATTTGGCCTTATAGTCAAAAAATTCATTCTCTGAAATGATTTCGGTCACCGGTAAAGCCTTAATTTCCCCTTTGTACTCAATGACACCTACAGAAACTTCGGTGCCGTCTAAAAAAGACTCGATAATTACTTCGTCATCTTCCTTAAAAGAGAAATCGATAGCTTTTTTGAGTTCGTCTTTTTGATAAACTTTAGAAATTCCGAAGCTACTGCCTGCTTTGTTGGCTTTTACAAAGCAAGGTAAGCCAACTTTAGCGATGATTTCTTCTTCGTTGATTTCATCACCAAGGTTGAGAAAATAGTTTTCAGCGGTTTTGATACCGTAAGGTTTTAAAACGCTGATGCAATCTCTTTTGTTGAAAGTGAGTGCCGACTGATAAAAATCACAGGAAGTCTGTTTGAGCTTAACGGTTTCGAGGTAAGCAGCCAGTAAACCATCTTCTCCTGGGGTTCCGTGAATGATATTAAACACCAAATCGAAATTTATTTTTTTTCCGTCTAAAACAAACGAAAAATCTTGCTTTTGTATCGGATATTTTTGGTCTTGATGCGCTACAAACCATTCGTTTTCCAGGATATGGACTTTATAAGGTTCATACTTTTCTTTATCTAAATATTCATAGACCAAATTCCCACTCTTAATGGATATTTCGTATTCGTTGGAATAACCGCCCATGGCAATGGCAATACGTTTCTTTTTCATTTTATAAGTTTAAGAAATAAGATACCCCACAAAAATACGTTTGATTTTATATCTTTGTTCTTTTAATGCATAAAAATAATGAGTTTTATAAAATTTGTCTTTAGCAAAGCTTTTCTGATACAGTTAGCGATTGCCCTAGTTGTTTTCTGTGTTTTGTTATTTTTAGTGATGCAATGGTTAGATTATAGTACCAATCACGATCAGAAAATAGAAGTTCCCAATTTGTCTAAACTTACGTTAGATCAAGTTGATGAACTGCTAGAAGAAGCCGATTTGCGAAGAGAAGTAAACGACTCAGCCAATTATAATCCAGATTACCCTAAATATTCGGTTATCGAACAATCGCCAAAAGCAGGTGATTTTGTAAAAGAAAACCGTATGATTTACCTTACCTTAAACCCTTCGGGTTATGCAAAAGCGGAAATTCCAGAATACAATGGTCGATCACGCCGACAAATCGAACCGACTTTACTGGCTTTAGGTTTTCAGATAGGAAGCATTACTTACAAACCAAGTTTTGCCAAAGATGCTGTGTTAGAGCTTCGGCACAAAGGTGCTGCGGTAAAAAAAGGAGACGAGTTGATGAAAACTTCGGTCATCGATTTGGTACTGGGTGACGGAAAAGAAAGCTATAACGATGTCACCTCCGACGATAATTCCAGCGAAGGCTCAGAAAGCACAGAAACGGCTACGGAAACTTCTGACGACTTAGAACTCTAAATTTCCTTTATGCAACAAGACTTCGAAGACGATAACGGAAGTGATGAGCTTTATGAACATTACCATTTTATAGCCGAAAAAGGGCAGAAGCCACTTCGCGTGGATAAATTTTTAATGAATTTTGTTGAAAACGCGACGCGAAATAAAATACAACAAGCAGCCAAAAACGGAAATGTCTACGTAAATGGGGAAACAGTTAAGCAGAATTATAAAGTAAAAGCAGGAGACGAAGTAAAGGTTTTGTTCGAACATCCGCCTTATGAAAACCTGCTGACGCCAGAAAATATAGCTTTAGACATAGTTTACGAAGATGACGAACTCTTAGTGGTCAATAAACCTGCAGGAATGGTGGTTCATCCCGGTCACGGAAACTATTCGGGTACTTTAATCAATGCGCTCATTTACCATTTCGAAAATTTGCCACAAAATAGTAGTAACCGACCTGGTTTGGTGCATCGTATCGATAAAGATACAAGCGGACTTTTGGTCGTTGCCAAGACCGAACAAGCGATGGCACACCTCACCAAACAATTTTTTCATAAAACCAGTAAACGGGAGTATGTTGCTTTGGTTTGGGGAAATGTAGAAGAAGATGAAGGAACTATCGAAGGAAACATTGGAAGACATCCAAAAAACAGATTACAAAACACCGTATTTATTGGTGACGACGAACAAAAAGGAAAACCTGCGGTTACCCATTATAAAGTTATCGAAAGACTGGGTTATGTGACCTTGGTTTCTTGCCAACTCGAAACCGGAAGAACACACCAGATTCGAGTGCATATGAAGCATATAGGGCATACACTTTTTAACGATGAGCGATATGGTGGAAACCAAATTTTAAAAGGAACTTCGTTTACAAAATACAAACAGTTTGTAGATAACTGTTTTAAAATCTTGCCACGACAAGCACTTCACGCCAAAACCCTTGGTTTTGAACACCCAACTTCAGGAAAATGGATGGATTTTAATTCGGATATTCCACAAGATATACAAGACTGTGTCGAAAAATGGCGTGCTTACGCAAAAAGTCAAAAAGAATTTCAGTAATGAGCTGTCTGAAAAGTATTGAAAAACGTCATTCTGAATTTATTTTAGAATCTCATTTTGCTGATTTACAGATCCGTATAAGAACCTGAAACAAGTTCAGGTTGACGAAAATGGACTTTTTAGACAGCCTCGAACCTACAACAAAATTGTTTTTTGGTAGAGGTTATGTATCTTTAAAACAAAAAACATACATGAAAATAGTTATTTCTCCTGCCAAATCACTTAACCTCGAAGCAGAACTGCCTACCACAAAACACACGCAACCCATTTTTGTAGAAGATGCTTTTAAAATCAATAAAAAACTGGCGAAACAGAGTAAAAAGAGCCTGCAAAAACTGATGGGAATTAGTGCAAACTTAGCAGCGCTCAATCACCAACGTTACCAAGATTTTGAAGAAAAGCATACGGCAAAAAACGCACGACCAGCGATGTATACTTTTGATGGTGATGTGTACCAAGGTTTGGATGCCTACACGATTCCAAAAGAGAAAATAGATGTTGTTCAAGACAGATTGCGTATTCTTTCTGGGCTTTACGGAATTTTAAAACCTTTAGACCTCATACAAGCTTACCGTTTGGAAATGGGAACCAATTTACCCATACAACGAAAGAAAAACCTGTATGAATATTGGCAAACCAAGGTGACGAAATCGCTAAATGAGGAGATGGAAAAAGAAGAGCTTTTTGTAAATCTAGCCAGTAATGAGTATTTTAAAGCGATTGATACAAAAAAGTTAAAAGGAAAAGTAATTTCTCCTGTGTTTAAGGACATGAAAAACGGAAAGTTGAAAGTAATTAGTTTTTTTGCAAAAAAAGCAAGAGGATCGATGGTGCGTTATATTATTGACAAAGACATCAAAACCTTGGAAGGTTTAAAAAGTTTTGACTATGATGGTTATAACTACAGCGAAAAGGAAACCAAAAAAGAAAACGAACCGGTGTTTATTCGGTAGTTCTACAGCATTAAAAAAAATGAAAATACTATTTATACTATTTTTCACTTCAATAATCACATTTGGTCAAAATGATACTAATAATGACTCTAAATTAATAGAAGAAAATTTAATAGGAGAATGGAAGTTTTTAAAGACTTTAGATCAAAACGGGAATGAAGTTAAAAAAGTTACTTCGCGCAACAGAATAACACCCAAAGGGAAGCCGGTTATACTTGAAGCAATTGGCCCGGATATAATTATTAATAATGACGGTACTCTAAAAAAAATTGAAAAAGAAAAAGTAAGCAATGGTTTTTGGAGAATAAAATCTGATGATGTAATTGAATATGAAATGCTCATTTCCAAAAATTCTAAACAAGGTAAAGCTATGATTACGCTTCAAAAGCTTTCTCCTAGAAGAAACTATAAAGAAGATGAGAAAGGGAATTTTTTGGTTCTTGACACCTATATAATTCTTAAACTAACCGATAGAAAATTGGAAATTAAATACGAGAAAAACTATAAAATGATTTATGCAAAAGAAGGAAAATAAAACGTTGTAGAACACCGTATATAATAAATAGCTGTGTCTTTTCTAAAACGAAAATTTTGGTATATTAGGGAAGCCGCCAAATCTTTTGATTTGGCGTTTGAACAAAAAAGGTAAAAGCAAAATACAAAGATTTGGCTTGTTTTATGGCGGAAAAATATTCGCTAATTTACACACTACTTATCATATACAAACACGTTACCTACCATTTGAAAAAAATGAAGTACTTTACATTTCACATCGACGATTCTGGAGCAATTGAAGACATTGATTATAAAAAAGTAAATGGACAAAATATCACGATTTGTAAAATGTATGACGACGATGAATTCAACAAGCTGAATGACATTTTACATTCTATAAATGAGTTCATACTGAATGAAAAAGCATTGAACATTTTGAAAGGTAGTAAAACGATTCAATATGATTTGAGAAAAGCAAAAGTTCTTCGAAAAGAAAAACTGTTCGGAATTTTAAAAAAGAATAAATCCTACGATTATTTTGACTTGACTTTTCCTGACAAATACGCAAACGAATGTTACAATTGGATTGACTTCGAGAAAAGCGAAATATTTGCAACAGATAGCAATGGAGAAAAATTTAAAATCAAGTCTCATCAACACAAATTAGATTTGATTTCTGAAAACAAATCTGATTCAAAAACAAATTATTCGTTTGAGACTAAAAAAGTATTTTTTGGAAAAAATTTTGACTTTGAAATAGATTTTTTCAAAATACCTTTATACTCTTCTGGTGAATACGTATCTGAAAGGTTTAAGAATAAGATGGAAAAAGAAAAAATAACTGACATAAGGTTTGCGGAAAGAAAAGAACAACTAAATAAAATTTGGCAACCTATGTTTCCTATAATAGAATTTGATAATAAAAACGGTAGATAACAATGTATAACCGCAATTACGGCAGATTTGACTTCGTCCAAATCTACTCGGAATTGCTAAAGCCTGTGCTAAACCGAAAATCATTAACTTTAATCCCGTAACTAAAGGTAATACGAGACCGTTGGCAAACATTATGAAAAGCGGCATGTTTACAATAATCACAGCTTTAATTTTGATTTCTTGCTCTTCAACAAAAAGAAAAACTGAAAAGCGGTGTAAGTCGATTTTGAAAAATGATTATAAAACCATCCTTGAAGAAAAATTTGAGTCAGTAGTAGGCAATGACACAATATTTCTGAACGAAATAAAATATGAATGTGTGTATACTGCATTGTATACAAAAAAAGGAATGTATGACAGATTTGGAAAATGGAATCAAGAAGTTTATCCAAATGGACGAAATCATCCAATTTTATTGTGGAATAATGTAAAACTCTTTCCGAACGACACAACCGAATTCATTGTTGCTACACACGGTTTAGAAAGCGTAGAAACTATTTATGCTTCAGTTTTGGTTTTTGATAAAAAAAATAAAGATTTATTATCTGACGAATCTGAATACAAAACTAAATTAATAGAATACTTTTCAGAAATGATTAAAACCAATAATTCTAAGAAAAGAGATTTTTATGAAATTTACTGGAAAACAGTTAATCCAAAACGATGGGAACAGATAAAACAATATCAAAAAAACAAATAATGATTTGCTAACACTGTGTATAATTCATTGCTAGTAAAGGCTTGCTTACGAAAATTCCGTTGAAATTTTCTATCTGTGATTATTTACTAACTCTAGTTCTTAATCACGCAACGAAATCATACACTTTACCGTTGTAAGCAATTTGAGATGAAGCCGGGTAATAAAGTAAAGAGCACCATTGAAACAATACAATATCCCAACAGACGAAAACTCAAAGTTTAATATCAGAATTGGGTGTTTGCAGGGTTGGACTTTTTACCTACTAAACCTAAAATCGTTTTATGAAACAGGGTATGATTTGCGGAATAAAAATCCAGAATTAAAAGAAGTAAATAATTAAATAGACTGCAAACAACTAAGGCAATAAAAATTGCAGTGGAATTTCACCACTGAAATTCCGCTGTTTTTTACTAACTTTGGACTATACCTAAAAAAATCCTGCGGATTTTTCCGTAATGATTTCATAGCCGAGACCCTTGTAAGATATATGAAAAAAATACTTTTTATCGGAATACTGATGCTTACCAGTTTTAGCATTAACGCACAAGTAAAAGCAAAGAAAGGCAGTAACCATTTTTGGGAGAATGTTCGTTTTGGTGGTGGTTTGGGTTTATCAATTGGAGATGGGTTTTTTTCGGGTTCGTTATTACCGTCAGCAATTTATGATGTCAATAATTTTTATTCAGTAGGAGTGGGCCTCAACTTCACTTATGCCAGCAGTAACAACTTCGATACTTTTGTCTATGGTGGAAGTGTGATTAATATTTTTAGACCTACACAAGGTTTACAGCTTTCAGCAGAATTTGAAGAACTGAGAGTAGACAGAGCATACAATGCTAATGGTATTTCTTATCAAGAAGATTATTGGTATCCTGCTTTATTTTTAGGTTTGGGTTATGACACAGGAAATGTTACGGTTGGGGTACGATATGATGTGTTATATGATGAAGAAAAAAGTATATACGGAACACCTTTGATGCCTTTTGTAAGGGTTTATTTTTAAATGTTTATACAATGAAGCCTAAAGAGTTGATACAAGTTTGGTTTAAAAAATGGGAAGGAGGAGACTTTTATAACTTACCTATTACCGAAAATTTTACACATCAAAGTCCGTTTGGGGTTATTAAGGGCAAAGATGCTTATTTAAGTGTCGTAAAGGAAAATCAGGATAAATTTTTGGGACATCAGTTCCAAATTATAGATGAAATTACCGAAGAAGAGAAGGCTTGTGTTCGTTATCTTACTACACAAAGTGACGGATTTAAAATGCAAGTGAGCGAATGGTATTATTTTAAAAACGATCTAATAGAAAAAATTGTTTCCTATTACCATATCGGAACCATTCAAAAAGATAAACAAATAGACAACTATCAATAAAAAATCCGCTCAAGGCGGATTTTTTTACTTTTACATAATTACAGAGCTAGGCTTCTAAATTTTCTTCAACTTTATTTCTAAAAACGAGTTCATCATCAAAAGCATCGATCAAAATAATGCTTTCCGCAGAAACTTTACCGGCTAGAATATCTTTTGAAAGCTGGTTGAGCACTTCTTTTTGAATAGTTCTTTTTACTGGTCTTGCTCCAAATTGAGGGTCGAACCCTTTTTCTGCTAAAAGCTTGATCGCTTCTGGTGTAGCATCTAAAACGATGTTTTGTTGTGACAACATTTTGGTGACACCTTTTAATTGTAATTCTACAATTTCACGAATATTTTCTGAGTTTAAAGGTGTAAACATCACGATATCATCAATTCTATTGAGAAACTCTGGGCGTACTTGCTGTTTTAGTAAACCTAAAACTTCAACTTTTGCGGTTTCCATAGCAGTGTCGATATCTTTTACATTTTCAAACTGCTCTTGTATAATATGACTTCCCATATTGGAGGTCATAATAATAATAGTGTTTCTGAAATCTGCCAAGCGACCTTTATTATCTGTTAGTCGACCCTCATCTAATACTTGCAATAATATATTAAACGTATCTGGGTGTGCTTTTTCAATCTCATCCAACAACACCACCGAATAAGGTTTTCTGCGAACTGCCTCGGTCAACTGACCACCTTCGTCGTAACCCACGTAACCTGGAGGAGCACCGACCAATCGGCTCACACTGTGGCGTTCTTGGTATTCGCTCATATCGATTCGGGTCATCGCGCTATCGTCATCAAACAAATATTCCGCCAAGGCTTTGGCAAGTTCGGTTTTACCAACTCCAGTAGTTCCGAGAAATAAGAAACTACCAATTGGTTTTTGCTGATCCTGTAAACCGGCACGACTTCTTCTGATCGCATCGCTTACCGCTTGTATGGCTTCTTCTTGCCCAACCACACGTTTGTGAAGCTCACTTTCTAATTTCAAAAGCTTCTCACGTTCGCTTTGTAGCATTTTCGTTACCGGAATACCAGTCCATTTTGCCACTACTTCGGCAATATCTTCATGCGTAACTTCCTCTTGGATTAGTGATTTCTTCCCTTCTTTTTTATTGGTTTCTACTTCTTTTTGAAGGTTTTCTAACTTTTCTTGTGCTTCTTTTAGTTTGCTGTACCTAATTTCAGCTACTTTTCCGTAATCCCCTTCACGTTCGGCTCGATCGGCTTCCAACTTTAGGTTTTCGATATCGGTTTTGGTTTGTTGGATGTTATCGACCAATTCCTTTTCGTTTTTCCACTTGGCACTAATTTCTGCTCGATCTTCTTTTAGGTTAGCCAAATCTGCTTGCAGTGACTTTAATTTGGTTTCGTCTTTCTCACGCTTAATGGCTTCAATTTCGATTTCCAATTGCATGATTTTACGATCCAAAACATCTAACTCCTCTGGCTTCGAGTTGATTTCCATACGGAGTTTAGAAGCTGCCTCATCCATCAAATCAATCGCTTTATCGGGTAAAAACCGGTTGGTAATATACCTTTCAGAGAGTTCTACCGCTGCGATAATTGCTTCGTCTTTGATACGGACTTTATGATGGGTTTCGTATTTTTCCTTAATACCTCGTAATATCGAAATCGCACTTTCGGTATCGGGTTCGTCAACCATTACTTTTTGGAAACGACGTTCTAAAGCTTTATCTTTTTCAAAATATTTCTGGTATTCATCTAACGTGGTTGCACCAATAGCTCTTAATTCGCCTCGAGCGAGAGCAGGTTTAAGAATATTGGCAGCATCCATCGCGCCTTGACCACCACCAGCACCAACTAAGGTGTGTATTTCGTCAATAAACAAAACAATATTTCCATCGCTGGAAGTGACTTCTTTGATAACCGCTTTGAGACGTTCTTCAAACTCTCCTTTATATTTAGCGCCAGCGATTAAAGCACCCATATCCAACGAATAAATTTCTTTCGATTTTAGGTTTTCGGGTACATCACCAGCAATGATACGATGCGCTAAACCTTCGGCAATAGCGGTTTTTCCCGTTCCGGGTTCACCAACCAACATCGGATTGTTTTTAGTACGACGTGATAGAATCTGTAAAATTCTTCTGATCTCTTCATCTCTTCCAATAACAGGGTCTAATTTTCCTGTTTCGGCTAATTGGTTAAGATTTTTGGCGTATTTATTTAGCGAGTTATAGGTTTCTTCGGCGCTTTGTGAAGTCACGCGATCACCCGAGCGCAGTTCGTCTATTGCTGCTTTCAGGCCTTTTTCGGTGGCGCCTTGATCCTTTAAGATTTGGGCCACTTTATTTTTCGAATTGAAAACAGCCAAGATTAAATGCTCGATAGAAACATACTCATCATTCATTTTGTTGGCGATGCTTTGCGCTTCGTTCAATACCTTTCCAGTTTCCCTTGACAAAACAAGATCGCCTCCGCTAACTTTAGGATAGCTTTCAAGTGATTTGTCTAATATTTGGTTGAACAACTGAAAATTGATGTTCAGTTTTTTGAAGATAAAAGGCGTTACATTTTCATCTTCCATCGTAATGGCTTTAAACAAATGCTCGGCTTCTATCTGTTGATGACCCAATTCTTGCGTAAGCTGTTGTGCTTGCTGAATGGCCTCTTGTGATTTTATAGTAAATTTATTTAAGTTCATATTTTGTGTTTTCCAGAATCATTTCAAAGGATATGCCTTTTTAAAATAATGCCAAAAAGTCAGTATTTGTCGAAATATTCAAGACAAAATTTCAGTTTAAAGCGAAAATTCTCTATAAATTTAAAATGAAATCACGTAAATATTCCTTAATTTTATGATAAAAATAAGCAGATGGGATTTTTTGATAAAATATTTGGAAAAAGTGAATCGGAAACACAAGAGGCAAATAATTTTCCTTGGAATGAGCTCACAGAAGTTACACAACTAGACGAAATAGCACAAGAGTCAAATTCCACGAAAGTGGCTATATTTAAGCATTCTACACGATGCGGAATTAGTCGGGGTGTTTTAAAACGATTTGAAAAAAGTTTTGAACCACAAAATAATCTTACAAAATTCTACTTTTTAGATTTACTAAATCACCGTGATATCAGTAATGAGATTGCTGAAAAATTTGGTGTGCCTCACGAGTCGCCACAGTTGATTGTTTTAGAAAATGGAGTAGTGGTTCACGATGCTTCGCATAATGGTATTCACCTAAATAATATTTAAGATGAAAACAATCCTAGTATTTTTTTCTGCACTCTTTTTTCTGAATACTGCTTGTAGTGATGATGGAGGTGACGACATTAGCAGAGCAACCAACTGTGATTTGTTTGTGGAAATAAGCGAAAGTAAATATGAAAACGAGCAATCTATGCACGGAAATATTGACAATGTGAGTGTTCAAGGTGATTGTTTAATCGTTGAATATGGCGCAAGTGGTTGTGACGGTAGCACTTGGCAACCCATGTTGATTGATGCGGGTGTAATTATGGAATCCTTTCCGCCACAGCGAAATGTGCGTTTTGTGCTAAAAAATGAAGAGGCTTGTTTGGCTTATTTTCAAGAAATCACATCTTTTGATATCACAGCATTACGAGTAGACGGAACGAATGAAGTTGTACTTCACATCAAAGATTATTCTTCGGTTAATTATCAGTATTGATATCTTCAACAATCGGGTGAGCGAG
Source organism: Mesonia sp. K7 (assembly GCF_003233725.1). Classification (GTDB taxonomy): domain Bacteria; phylum Bacteroidota; class Bacteroidia; order Flavobacteriales; family Flavobacteriaceae; genus Mesonia. The sequence continues at coordinate 112,136 of NZ_QKQV01000006.1, read as the reverse complement.
AATAATATTTTTCAGGTTTTCTTTCAGTAGACTACTAGCATCAACTAGCATTTTTTCACTTGTAGGAAAGGGAATTTGCGCTCCACCAAGCGTTTTTCTTTCTTCGTCGTTCAACACTTTTTTGTCTCCTCTAAACGTTCCATAAACATTTTCGAAAATAAAGGTGGTTTCTAGCGGGTATCTCTCAATAATTTTCTGCTGACGAAGGTCTTCGTATGCTACGATTCCACCAACAAAAATTTGTTTTGACTGAATGGTTTCGCTTAAAGTTCCCGAAAGGGTTTCAGTTTTATCTATTTTAATTTTATCTCCGTTTTCGTCTCTTACAAAATTACCTTCACGGTCTTTTTTGTAGGTGGTTCCGGTGACCACTTCGCGACTTAATTCTTTTTGTACTTCTCTTATTTGCTCTGGCGAAACTTCAATTGTGGTAAAATCAAGATAAATGGCATAATCGTATACGGTGTTACTGTCTTGGACATTGCTGTAAACTGTCCAGAAATTATCTAATTCGAAAGTTTTGAAGTTGGTTAGTTCACTTTCTAAACTTTGCGGAATAATTTGTTCGGTATTGTTAGTGAGCTCTACATAAATAAAGTAAGTTCCTTTTTGGTGAGCTTCTTCTTTTAGCTGAAAGAGTTTTTCTTGCGAAGGGTTTAGTTTTTCGATTTCCTCATAGATTTCGTAGGCTTTTCTATAATTGTCTTTGTGGCCTTTTTGCATTTCTACAGACGCCGATTTCAACAATTCATCGATATGCTTGTTTTTGGCTTCAACCAATTTTTCGTTGTAGTTGGTAAAATAAAAGTTAGCTTCTTCACCATTGGCTTTTATCAAAGGAAGTAACGGATAAATCTGATTCTGAATTTCGATCATTCTTCGGTATTCCCTGTAAATTTTCTCGCTATTCTCAGTATTATTTTCCAATGAAAGCAATTCTATTTTTCTTTCTTGCTGGTGCGTATATTTTTCAAACGCATCTTCTAACAAAGCGATATATGGTAAAGCAGATTTTTTATTTTTACCTTTTTGAAGTTTGTTTACAGAAAGTTCTATAGCTTGGTCGTAATTACCGACCAGAAGCTGTTTTTCTACCATTTTGGTGCTCGTGCAAGCCAACAGCAGCAACGAAAAAAGGATGTATGTAATTTTTTTCAATACTCAGATATTTTGTTGAACGCCTATTTGGGTTTTATGGCGGGTAAAACTTTGGTACTACACTCACCAAAACCAATTCTTACTTTTTTGTTTTCACAATAACCCCGTAAAATTACGGTATCTTTGTCGTGCACAAACTTTCTGTCACCGCCTTCTTTTAGTTTGAGCGGCTTTTTACCGTTCCATGAAAGTTCGAGCAAAGACCCGTAACTATCTTTCTCTTTTCCGGAAATAGTACCACTTCCCATCATATCGCCACTCTTCACAGGACATCCATTAATGGTATGATGCGCCAATTGTTGGCTCATATTCCAATACAGGTATTTGAAATTAGATTTACAGACTATCGTTTCTTTTTTACCATCAGGTTGAATGGCGACTTCAAGGTTGATGTCAAAAGTTTTCTTTCCTTCCGATTTTAGATAAGAAAGTGGTTCTTTCACAGGTTTTGGACTTGTGGTTCTATAAGGTTCTAAAGCATCTAAAGTAACAATCCAAGGGGAGATACTTGAGGCAAAGTTTTTTCCTAAAAATGGTCCTAAAGGAACATATTCCCAACGTTGGATGTCACGAGCACTCCAATCATTAAAAAGTACTAATCCAAAAATATGTTCTTCGGCTTCGGCTACAGGAATAGGTTCCCCAATATGGTTGGCGTCTGTCGTGATAAAAGCCATTTCGAGTTCAAAATCCAGTGCTCTTGATGGCCCTAGAACAGGAGTTTCTGCACCGTTAGGCATTTTTTGCCCTAAAGGCCTTCTTATGGGAATTCCACTTGGGATAATCGACGAGCTTCTCCCGTGATAAGCCACCGGAATGTGTAGCCAATTGGGCAAAAGTGCGTTGTCTTTTCCTCTAAACATTTCGCCTACATTTTGGGCGTGTTCTTTGCTCGAATAAAAATCGGTGTAATCACCCACTTGTACTGGGAGTTGCATTTCGATCTCGTCTAAGGTAAATAAGATGACTTTCTGGTGTTCTTTATTTTCTTGAAGGCTTTTGTTTTTTTCGTCAAAAATCTCGGCAATACGATTTCTTACGGCGCGCCAAGTTTTTCTGCCATCGGCAATAAAATCGTTTAAACTGTCTTGAAGAAAAATATCGTCAGTCAACGCAATACCTTCAAAATAGCCTAATTGGTGTAATGCTCCTAGATCGATGGCATAATCACCAATACGTGTTCCTATGGTGATGATATCATCACGGGTTAAGAAAACACCAAAAGGAATATTTTGAATAGGAAAATCGGTATTTTTAGGAATATTTAACCAAGTTTTTCTATCAGGATTGTTTGCTGTAATTACCATATTTTAAGTTTCAAGTCTATAAATATTATGTTCAAATATATTATTTTCTAAACATTAACCGAATGCTTTTCTTATTTTTGAAAAAAATTTAACGAATAACAAAACTATGAACAGAGATACTGCTATTTTCGATTTAATAGAAGCAGAAAAAAACAGACAAATCAACGGTTTAGAACTTATTGCGAGCGAAAACTTTGTAAGCAATCAAGTTTTGGAAGCTGCAGGTTCTGTTTTAACCAATAAATATGCAGAAGGATATCCCGGGAAAAGATATTATGGTGGCTGTGAAGTAGTAGATGAAGTAGAGACCATCGCTATCGATAGAGCCAAAGAATTGTTTGGAGCTACACACGTTAACGTACAGCCTCATTCCGGTTCGCAAGCGAATACTGCTGTTTATGCGGCTTGTCTGAAACCAGGAGATAAGATTCTTGGGTTTGACTTGTCTCACGGTGGACATCTTACGCATGGTTCGCCCGTTAACTTTTCAGGAAAACTATACCAACCTATTTTTTATGGGGTAGAAGAAAGTACTGGAAGAATAGACTACAATCACGTTCGTGAAATGGCTAAAAAAGAAAACCCAAAATTGATTATTGCCGGAGCTTCTGCTTATTCGCGTGAGTTTGATTACTCACTCTTTCGAGAGATCGCCGACGAAGTAGGTGCCATCTTGATGGCTGATATTTCGCATCCAGCAGGATTAATTGCTAAAGGAGTGATGAGTGACCCAATCCCGCATTGTCATATTGTAACGACCACTACACACAAAACCTTACGTGGTCCTCGTGGCGGAATTATTATGATGGGTGAAGATTTTGAAAATCCTTTCGGAATTAAACTTAAAAATGGCAACTTAAGAAAAATGTCTTCGCTAATTGATAGCGCAGTTTTCCCAGGGAACCAAGGCGGACCTTTAGAGCATATCATTGCAGCCAAAGCAGTAGCTTTTGGAGAAGCATTGACAGATGAGTTTCTTCATTATATAGTACAAGTAAAGAAAAACGCCGAAGCCATGGCTAAAGCATTTGTCAACTTAGGCTATAAAGTAATTTCTGATGGTACCGATAACCATATGATGTTAATTGACCTGCGGAATAAAAACATTACTGGTAAAGAAGCAGAAGAGGCCTTGGTAAAAGCCGACATTACCGTCAATAAAAATATGGTGCCTTTTGATGACCAATCGCCATTCGTAACTTCTGGCATAAGAATTGGTACTCCTGCTATAACAACTCGAGGATTACAAGAAAACGACATGCAAATCGTGGTAACCTTGGTAGATAAAGTAATTACAAACCCAAATGATGATAAAGTTTTAAGTCAAGTAAAAAACGATGTCATCGCTTTAATGAAAAATAAACCCTTATTTAATTAATATCAATATGAAAAAGACAGTTTTATTGTTAGTTTTTGCTCTTGTAGGCTTAACTACTTTTGCACAAGAAAAAAAAGCTTTAAAAGCTGCGATTAAAGAAATAGTAGAGAAACAATCAGGCGGTGTGATTGATACACCTCAGTTTCAGCAGTTAATTGCGAGCATTCCTGACAGAAACAAAGAGGCTTTTAAGTCTGAAATTAAGGCTAAAATGAGTGCTAATTATGATAAGACAGTTGATATCTTTCTTGAAGTTTATAGCAAGGAAGAGATTAATGCTTTAATAGAATTTTATAAAACTCCTCTTGGAAAACAAATTTTAGATAAAACTCCTGAAATCACAGAAAGACAAATGCTAATCACGCAAAGTTTTATGATGGAATTTCAAACCATTTATCAAAAGTATATGGAGATGTAATCGATTTATATCTGTTAAAAATCCGCTTCAAGCGGATTTTTTATGCCAATAGCTGAGCTATAAAATTCCAGATCAAACGGATAAAGAAAATCAGTAACACAATAGTGATCAAAATGGTTAAACCAAACAATATCCAAACACCATAGTAATATTTACCTTCTGGGTTTTTTTCTTGGTGTTTTTGTAAAAGCTTTAGGTTTTTAGAATTGGCCTTAAAACCAATATCTGCAATGGTTCCGATAAGCGGAATGGAAGAAAAAATAGTGTCGATAATAATGTTTCCCATCATTTGTAATGCTGTTTTAAACGGCACACCTTTGGCGAGGATCAATCCGTAAATACTTATCGAAGCCCCAGTCGATAAAGCATTTCCAACACCAGGAATTAAACTCAAAATAGGGTCTAAACCAAACCTGATTTTTGTGCCCGGAATGGTAAATTGGCTATCCATTACTTGCGTTAACCAAGCTGTAAAATGCTGAAGCTTGGAATCTTTTTCATTTTTCATCGCAAGACTAGTTTTTTTACGATTTCTCGTCCCATTTCCTCGTTCAACATCTGTATGATACGAGTTTTGCCATAGCTAAGCTCTTCCCGTAAAACAGAAGAACTTAAACTTACGTACAAAGTTTCATTTTTAAACTGAATTTGCGTGGTGTATTTTCTTATGGCTGGACCCATTTGGGTGTTCCAAACTTCTTGAAGCTGTACGATATCCAAACCTTTATCGAGTTTGTTTTTTTCGATGAAGTCTTTTAAAACATTACCAACATTTTGTTCTTCACTATTTCGAGCCATTTTCGCTAAAGCCTTTAAATTTTTGGTAATGATAGGTGAGGTTCCTATCGTTTTTTACTTTGAGATTTTCTGCATCTATTTCCAAAATTAATTCTTTCCATTGAGATTGTGGTGTTTTATAATGTAAATATATGGAGTCATTTTCTGTCACCACCTTAAAATCTTCTTGGTTATCAAACGTTTTATAAGACCCATCGAACTGGGGCTGTACTTTTTTACGAAAACCTTGGTTGTTTTTCATAAAAAAATAATCGACCATTGGATTAAAAGTAAACTCTTTTACAGTTTTTCCGTCTTGGTAAACGGCTTTTATTTCCCAATATCCGTTAAGGTTTTCTAATTGTTTTTTATCTATTTTTTGCTGACAGCTTAAAGCGAAAAAAACGAAAAGGAGATAGATTAAATTTTTCATGATAAAGTAATAATTTGGTAATCGTCGGCATATTGCTGTACCACATTTTCCGTACGATTTTCGTGCGTATCTGAAATAAATAGTTGCCCCAGATTATCTTGTGTGACTAGTTTAATGATAAAACCAACACGTTCTTCGTCTAATTTATCAAAAATGTCATCTAACAAAAGAATAGGGTTAAGCCCTTTCTGAGCTTTGATAAAATCGTATTGTGCTAATTTTAAAGCAATTAAAAATGTTTTTTGCTGTCCTTGTGAGCCGTATTTTTTTACAGGATAGCCATTTATTTTAAACCTTAAATCGTCCTTATGAATACCGCAAGTTGTATAGGTATATTGTAAATCTTTTTTGAGGTTTTCTTCTAATAAATCTAGAAAGGAGTCTTCGTGAAGCTGGCTTTTATAGGTAATCGAAACTTTTTCTTTACCATTGCTAATTGCCTCATATTTTTGTTGAAAGAAAGGAATAAATTCTTCTAAAAAAGCCTTTCTTTTTTGATAAATCATGTCCGAATAAGGTTGTAACTGCTCGTTGTAAACCTCTAAAGTTGTGCTATCAAAAGTTTGGTTGGAGGCAAAGTATTTTAGTAACGAGTTCCGTTGCCCCAGAATCTTGTTGTACTTGATAAGCGTTTCTAAAAAGGTTTTATCGTTCTGGGCGATAATACTGTCGATAAATTTACGGCGTACATCACTTCCCTCAACAATCAAGTCTCTGTCTGAAGGTGAGATGATTACCACGGGAATCAACCCAATATGCTCACTAAATTTTTCGTAAGCCTTGTTATTTCTTTTTAGGATTTTCTTTTGTCCCTTTTTTGCACTTACGGTTACCTTTTCTGAACGTTCAGTAATATCAAATTCACCATCAATGAGAAAAAAATCAGCTTTGTGATGAATATTCTGGCTCGTAATGGGGTTAAAATAACTCTTTCCGTTGGCTAGGTGGTAGATGCTATCCAAGACATTGGTTTTTCCTACACCATTTAAGCCTACAAAACAATTGATGTTTTTATTGAATTGAAATTCAGTATTTTGAAAATTCTTATAATTGATCAGGTGTAAGTTTTTTAATACCATAAATGTAGATGAAATGCAAATTAGCTTTGAGGGTTTAAAAATACAAATCGCTTGACAACTAGCCTTTATAAAATATAAATTAAATTACTTTTATTTATAAATAAAAATTTTATTTTTGCGCATCAATCAATTAACATTATGGCAACCTATAAAAAGAAATATAAGCCAAAGGCAAACAAAGAGCAAGACGAAATTGTAGATGACGTAGTTTATGACGGAGACTCGACTACTGCAGAGGTTTTTCACAACCTAGATGAAGGAGCGCACAAAACTGAAGAATGGATTTCTAAAAACCAAAACATTATACTTGGAGTAATAGGAGTAGTTGTCGTAGCTGTTTTGGCTTATATCGGTTACACCAAATTTATTCAAGAGCCTAAAGAATACGAAGCTGCAGACGATATGGCTCAAGCTCAAATCTATTTCGAAAATGCATTGAACGCTACTGGTAAAGATCAAGATTCTTTATATAATTTAGCCCTTACGGGAAATGGTGGAAAATTCGGATTGATTGATGTCATCGACAACTATTCAGGAACAGATGCGGCAAATATTGCCAATTATTATGCTGGTATTGCTTATTTAAACACAGGAAAATACAAAGAAGCGATTTCACATTTAGAGAATTTTTCTAGTGATGATGAGGTTTTAGCACCATTGGCAAAAGGAGCTATTGGCGATGCTTTCTTACAACTTAACCAGCCTGAAGAAGCCTTAGGTTATTACGAGAAAGCAGCTACGATGCGTACCAACGATTTTACGACCCCAAAATTTTTGTTGAAGGCCGCTATTACCGCTATTGTTCTAAAAGATGGCGAAAAAGCAAAAACACACTTAACTCGTATCAACGAGGAGTTTAGCGAAGCAGAAGAAGCGAGTCAAACTGCTGTTTATATGGGTCAAGCCGAAAGTATCGAATAAATATGGCTACTGCCGGAAAAAACTTATCGGAATATAACAAAGACACGATCCCAAACGCAAAAGATTTTCGGTTTGGGATTGTTGTTTCAGAATGGAACGAAGACATTACCGAAGCTCTTTTTCAAGGGGCTTTTGATGTGTTGATCGAGAATAATGTCTTAAAAGAAAACATCGTTCGTTGGAATGTTCCGGGTAGCTTCGAACTCATTTACGGTTGTAAAAAAATGCAAGAAGCTTTCGATATGCTTGATGCGATTATCGCTGTGGGGAATGTCATACAAGGGGAAACCAAGCATTTCGATTTTGTTTGTGAAGGCGTTACACAAGGCATTAAAGATTTGAATATTCAAGGTGATATTCCGGTGATTTTTTGTGTACTCACCGATAATACCAAGCAACAATCTATCGACAGAGCAGGAGGAAAGCACGGCAATAAAGGTGCTGAAGCTGCCGTTGCTGCCATAAAAATGGCCCAACTTCGTAAAGACGCCAAATTCTATAAAGGTTGATAGACTTTTAGACCTGAGACGTGAGATCTGAAAAGTGAGATCAGAGACGTGGGATTTGAGATTTGAAAAATTGAAGAAGAATTTGAAATCTAAGTTGAAAATTAGTCACTGTGAGGATCCAATCGACGAAGCAGTCTCTTTTTTGCTGAAAGCTAATAGCAGTAGGCTAAAAGCTGTAAGCTAACTTTCAAACCTTTAACCTTTAACTTAATAATTCATTTAATAATTTCCGCGAAAGCTTTACTCGCTTTCATCACAATTCTTTAACTTTGAGATTCATTATTCATTATGGGATTTCTAAGCAGGAAAGGAAATAAAAAATTCAGCTATAAGCCACGTTATTACAATCACGACAGTGAGAAAAGTCCGTTTGCTGTAGAGTCTAAATACGACAAATACAGATCGACCATTGGTAAAACGGGAGGTTTGTTTACACGCTTTAAACGCGCGTGGGATGAATTACGCGAAGAAAGCCTAGAAGAAGATAAGAAATCAAAGCACATCATTATTTTATTGGTGGTTTTGTTTATCCTTATTTTTTTATTCATCATCGATTTCGACCTTTCAATTTTTTATAGTAAATGAAGCATATCATACAGCTTTTACCAGACCATGTTGCTAACCAAATTGCTGCAGGAGAAGTGGTACAAAGACCCGCTTCTGTCGTCAAAGAGTTGTTAGAAAACGCCATCGATGCTCAAGCTACCAACATACAATTACTTATTAAAGATGCGGGCAAAACGCTTATTCAGGTCACCGATAATGGCATCGGAATGGTAGAAACCGATGCTCGTATGTGTTTTGAACGGCATGCGACTTCAAAAATAAAAACGGCTGACGATCTTTTTGCTTTGCAAACCAAAGGTTTTAGGGGAGAAGCTATGGCTTCAATCGCAGCAATTGCTCATGTGAGTTTAAAAACGAAACCAGAGGAGGAAGAGGTAGGTACTGAAATTATTATTAAAGGAAGCAAGGTAGAAAGTCAGGAGGTTTGTGTCACTCCAAAGGGAACAACGATAAGTGTTAAGAATTTGTTTTTTAATATTCCCGCTAGACGCAATTTCTTAAAGTCGGATAATGTAGAAAACAGGCATATCATCGACGAATTTCAACGGGTTGCTTTAGCTCATCCGCAGATTGAGTTTAGTCTGTACAATAATGGTAGTGAACTGTTTAAATTAGAAAAATCTAATTTACGACAACGAATTGTAAATGTTTTTGGAGGAAAAACCAATGAGAAATTGGTTCCTGTAAACGAGGATACTGAACTCGTAAAACTCTCGGGATTTGTAGGTAAACCAGAGTTTTCTAAAAAAACCAGAGGCGAGCAGTTTTTCTTTGTGAATAACCGTTACATCAAATCGGCTTACTTGCACCACGCTGTAAATGCTGCCTTTGAGGGAATGCTGCGTGATGGTTACCAACCGAGTTATTTTCTGTATTTAGAAGTTGACCCCAAAAGTATCGATATTAATATCCATCCGACCAAAACCGAGATTAAGTTTGATGACGAACATTCTATTTATGCGATTTTAAGAAGTGCCATTAAGCATAGTTTAGGGCAGTTTAGTGTCGCTCCGGTTTTAGATTTTGATAAAGATCCAAATCTCGACACACCTTATGCCTATAGAAATAAAGAAAGTATCACTCCAAAAGTAGAGGTAGATCGAAATTTTAATCCGTTTAAGCAAGAAACAAAAAAGTCAAATCCTTCTTATCAACATGTCACTTCAAAGGCGACTAAAAACTGGGAAGTTTTATATCCTGAAACTGTAGAAACAGAGGTAGATTTTGCAAATATCGAGGTAGAAAGCGAAGTGGTGAACGGGAAATTGTTTGATGAAAAAGAAAGTCAGACAAACTCAAACACCTTTCAGCTTAACCGAAAATATATTGTAGGAACACTTAAAAACAGCATTTTGGTCATCGACCAACATCGTGCGCATACACGTATCTTATACGAAGAACTTTTAAAAAGCATTACCATAAAAGGAGCTGTAAGTCAACAGTTGTTGTTTCCCCTTACGCTAAATTTTTCTACCGATGAGATTGAAATTTTAAAAGAGTTGCAAGACAATTTAACCCAAACCGGTTTTGTTTTCACGAAAGTGGAAAAAGATGGAGTAGAAATATCGGGAATTCCAACATTGATCAGCGAAAGCGAAGTCTCTATATTGTTGGATCAACTGATGTCTGACTTTAAAGATGAAGTGCCTGAAAACGGGTTTACACAAACCGATATGTTGGCCAAGTCTTTGGCAAAAAGTATGGCGATAAAAAACGGAAATATACTCAACCCATCTGAGCAACAAGAATTGATAGATGCTTTGTTTGCTTGTAAAGAACCCAAATTCACACCTGCCAATAAAAAAGTATTTGCAGAACTTACCACCAACGATTTAGATAAAAAATTTGTGTAATGAATAACATCACAGAAACCGTAAAAGTTTTACTCATTGTTAATATTTTGTTCTTTATAGGAACTCAATTTGTAGGCGGTTACGCTATTCAATTATTGGCACTTTGGTTCCCAGAAAATTCCAATTTCGGGATTTGGCAATTGGTAACACATATGTTTATGCATGGTGATTTTGCACACATCTTGTTCAATATGTTTGCCCTTTATATGTTTGGAAGTGTTTTAGAGCAAACCATTGGTAAAAATAGGTTTTTGTTCTTGTATTTTTCTGCGGGACTAGGAGCCGCAGGATTACAGATTTTGTTTAGTTACCTCGATTTTAATGCAGCTTATGAAAACTTATTGAGTAGTGGAATGACTGAGCCACAAGTTCAAGCGCTCATTTCAGAGTTTAGCGGAAAACAAGCAGGGATGATGTATGTTGGACAGAATGGTTTAATTAGAGACTTTGCAGATTCTTTGATGGTACCTATGGTGGGAGCTTCTGGAGCTATCTTTGGAGTTTTAGCTGCTTTTGCCGTGGTTTACCCTAACTTACCTTTGTATTTGATGTTTATCCCGATTCCTATTAAAGCCAAATACTTAATTGGAGGTTACTTCCTTATTAATGTATATTCTGCTATCACAGGAGCAACCATATTCGGGCCATCAAACACGGCTTATTGGGCGCATATTGGTGGCGCTGTCATTGGTTTTTTGATGATGTGGTATTGGAAAAAAAATCAGTTTAACGCAAATCGTTGGTACTGATGACTTGGCAGGAAAAACTAAAATACCATTACCAAAAAGCAGATGTGGTCCAAAAACTAATAGCAGTCTTGGTTATTGTTTTTGTAATTCAAAAACTTGTGGAAGTTTCTGGGACATTATTTGGTTTTGACAGACGATGGTTCATCGATTGGTTTGCGGTTTGGTCACCCATGAATCACTTACTGTTTCACCCTTGGTCGATTATTACCTACGGGTTTCTACACGGAGGCTTTATTCACCTTTTATTCAACGTGTTGGTATTGTATTTTTCTGCCAATTTGTTTTTATCGTTTTTTAATGAAATCAAACTGTTATCCTATTTTACACTTGGGGTAATTGTAGGTGGATTGTTTTTTGTAGTTTTCTACCAGATTTCATCAAGTTTTGCAGCAATTCCCTTGGTGGGTGCTTCTGCAGGAATTATGGCGATTTTAATAGGTGCAATCACCCAATCGCCTAATATGGAAGTGTATTTGCGTCTCATTGGCCGTGTAAAATTATGGTGGATCGCTGCAGTATTTGTGCTATTAGATTTGATACAAACGCCTATTTCCAATATAGGAGGACATTTGGCTCATTTGGGTGGTGCTTTTGCTGGATTCTTATATACTCATCAACTCAAGAAAGGTGTAAACATTGGTGCTTGGCTTGAAAATATCATTTCGAGATTGTTTTTTGAAAATTGGAAACAAACAAAGCATCCGTTTAAAAAAGTATACAAAAACAAAACCCCAAAAAGTAATAATAAAAGCAAACAATCGTTTGGAAGTTATAAAACAGAAAATCAGTTTAAGGTTGATGCTATTTTAGAAAAAATAAAAAATAATGGCTATGAAAGTCTAACCAAAGAAGAGAAAGACTTTCTCTACCAAGCAGGTAAAAATTTATGATTAAAAAGAGGCGATTAGGTTTTTTCAATAAAGTTTTGTTTTTCTTTAACTCGCTTTTTGCGGTAGCCTTGCTCTTTGCTTATTTGTTACCCTATATTCCACCAAAAACCTTTCCTTTTTTATCTATTTTAAGTTTGGGAATGCCTCTTTTATTGCTCATCAATATTTTGTTTTTGGCTTATTGGGTTATTCAGGTTCGCAGGCAATTCTTATTATCTGCAATTGTATTGCTCATCGGGTTTAATCATCTGATATCTCTTTATAAGTTTTCTGATAATGGGATGGAAAATAAAGGCGTAGAAAGCTTAAAAGTGATGAGTTATAATGTGCGTTTGTTCAATCAGTATAAATGGTCTCAAATAGACAGCGTTCCTGAAAAAATAAGTGCTTTTATTGCCAATGAAGATCCTGATATTTTGGTGATGCAAGATTTTCAAAACAGTATTCAGGGGATTGATTTTAGCACATTCAAGCACAAAAACTTTCAAGGGATCAATCCTAAAAGCCAATATGGTCTGGCTGTGTTTTCTAAATATCCCATTATTAATCAGAAAAACCTAGATTTTAAAAACTCTGGTAATAATACTGTTTATGTAGATCTTAAAATCATGAATGACACCATTCGCGTGTTTAATGTGCACCTGCAGAGTTTAAAAATTATTCCTAAAGTAAAAACCTTAAATAAAGAAGAAAGGGAGATGTTGATTACTCGTGTAGGTAATGCCTTTAAGATGCAAGAGGAGCAAAGTGAATTGATTTTAAATGAGCTAAGGCAAACCAACTATCCGTCGATTATTGCAGGAGATTTTAACAACAGTGCTTTTTCTTACGTCTATCGTAAACTTACCGAAAACCATAACGATGCTTTTAGAGAGGCTGGCAATGGTTTGGGAAAAACTTTTGATTTTGATTTTATTCCGCTGCGAATCGATTTTATTTTGAGTTCACCTGAGTTTATCATCAAGGATTTTACGAGTTACCCACAAAATTATTCTGACCATTATCCTATTTCTGCGGAAGTTATTATTGATAAATAATCACGATTTTTACACACCTCTAAATTCCCTCTTTTTAGAAGGGACTTTTATTAGTAAATAATATATAGTAACGAGAATATAGAAACAAAAATCCATAGTGATAGCCCTAGTAAAATAGGTTTGGGACCGATGGTTTTTAGTTCTTTTACGGAAATTTCCAGACCTACTAAAAACAGGGTTAAAACCATTAATCTTTTAGCCATAAGTACAAGTGTATTGGTCAGCTCTTTAGGTAAAGAAAAATAACTATTGATGGCAATAGCAATAATAAAGTAGAGAATAAAAAAAGGAAATTTTATCTTACTGTTTTTACCTTTAAACAAGAACATCGAAAACAGAGAAAGTGGTATGATCCAAAGTGTTCGTGCTAATTTGGTGGTTGTGGCTACCTTTAATGCTTCTTCGCCATAATCTAAACTGGCTCCAACAACAGAGCTGGTGTCGTGTATCGCAATCGCACACCATAAACCAAACTGCTCTTGTGTTAAGTCTAGCCATTCGCCAACACTGGGAAATAGTAATAAGGCTATCGAATTCAACAAAAAAACAATACCCAAAGCTAGGCTAATGTTTTTTCCCTTGGCATTGATAATAGGAGAAATTGCCGCTATAGCACTTCCACCACAAATAGCAGTGCCTGAAGAAATGAGGTAGCCTAATTTTTTCTCTAACCTCAAAGCTTTGGTTAGCAATAGACCTATGGTTATGGTCAGAAAAATTGAGATTACCGTAATGATAAAAGCTTCTTTGCTGGTTTTGAGGGTTTCTTTAAAAAACATTCCAAAGCCTAAACCGATGATCGCAATTTTCAGAAAAAGCTTAAAAGCTTTTTTAGTGTATTCTTGATAGGGGTTTCCAAAAAACAGGGTAAACAAAACACCCGCGATTAAAGCCATTGCACTTGTAAAAAAGCCAAGTAAACTCACAAGGATAATCACAAAAAAGAGAACTTTTACAAGCGTATCTTTCATGTTATTTATTTGAATTCTATAGCATCAAAGGCTTGACTTGTCAAGTAATTTATAGCATTTGGACCTTCGTTAAATAACAAATCTAAGATAGATAGGTTTTCTATAAAACCATGTTTATCTGCAAAAACCTGATGATAAGATTCGAAATCAAAATTGTGTTTTGTTTTTGCGTTTATCAGGGTTCTACCATCTACCAAAGGTTTACTGACCTCTATTTGGTAAGTTGCTGTATGCTCCATTTTTTTTTCCAATTGCAAAGCTTCTAAAACTACTTCTTGACAAGCCAAGTTAAAATCGATTAGAAGTTTATATTTTTCTTGAAAAAGCGGAGCAATCTCATCTTCATAAAATTCAAAAAAAGGAGAGGTTCTGTAGGCAGTTTGCAAAGATTTCCAATGCACGGTTTGCCAGTGAAAACTGTTGTCTATTTTTACTTCGTTGGTTTTTTGTCTTTTGTTATTTTTGCTGTGTTTTATCGGAATGTTTAATAGTAATTTTCCGTTGGCACCATAAATATACTGTCGGTTGCGGTAGGTTTGTTTTTGGTAATTGTCAAAAACTTCCAAGTGAACTTTAGCTGCTTTCGCGAAAGCTACCCATTGTGCAATCGAACCAAAATATGCTGGCTGCAAGACAATTTCCATAGGTTACTCGTTCTTTTTCCTTTTTCTAAAGAAATTAACTCCGATAAGTATGACGACACCAATCAGAAAATAATAGAAATAAGAAACCGGTTGACCTTCACCACCAACAGTGGTAAAGAGTCTTTCCCAACGAATTTTATTGGCAAATCCGGTAGCATTGCTATCCCAACTCATCCAAATAAAAACGGGTTTACCTACAATATGGGTTTCGGGAACGTAGCCCCAAAAACGACTGTCTTCACTGTTATGTCGGTTGTCACCCATCATAAAATAGTAGTTTTGTTTGAACGTATATTCCGTAATGGGGTTTCCGTTTAATAAAACTTGTGTGCCGTTGGTCGTTATGTTTTGTTCGATATTTTGTTCGCTACCTTCGTAAACTTCAATAATTCGCTTGTAATAAGGCAAACTTTCTGTGGTAATCGACACTGTTTTTCCTTTTTCGGGAATATAAATTGAAGGAAACTCATCTGCATTTCCGTTGACAGTTTTACTGTTTGGAAAGATTCTAAAGTCATTGACATCTGGAGTTTTCAGCATTTTTTGTACGCTGGCTACATTAGGATGATTTTTAAACCTTTCAATAGTTTCGTCATCGATTGCCGAAAAATAATATTGCTTTTGGGCTTCGTTATACCAACCAACAGGATCTGTAATACCATAGTTGAGATACAAAGCATTTAAGTCAAAGCCTTGTCCTTTGCCTTGTACGACATATGAATATTGTAATTTCGTTCTTTCTGGTAATTGTAATGCTTGGTTATTGATGTAAACCTTTCCGCCAACAATTTTTAGAGAATCACCAGGAATTCCGACACATCGCTTAACATAGTTTGATTTTTTATCTAAAGGTTTGATGTAAGTTTGATTTCCCGTATAACCAAAATAAGGAACTGTATCTGTCGGCCAATTAAATACCACAATATCATTTCTTTCAATATCTTGAAAACCTGGAAATCTAAAATAGGGGAGTTGTGGCCAATCGGTATAGGATTTTATTCCCAAAATTGGGATGGTATCGTGAACCATAGGAAAAGCCACCGTGGTTTTTGGTGCTCTTGCGCCATAGTGAAATTTGCTTACAAACAAGAAGTCACCTACCAGTAATGTTTTTTCTAAAGACGAAGTAGGAATGGTAAAGGGTTGTATAAAATAGGTGTGGATAAGGGTTGCAGCCACCACCGCAAATAAAATTGAACTTACCCATTCGCCCACTTCAGTTTTTGGTTTAAGACTTCTTTCCTCAATATAATTAAGCTCTTGGGTGTAGTTGATGTAATAGATATAAAAACCAAGGGTAAGTATGGTTAACCACGTATCGGCAACAGAATTTTTTCCAAAACTTCTGACGGTTTCTACCCAAACCACCGGAAACATAATAAGATTGATAATAGGTAAAAAAAGTAAGATAGTCCACCACCAAGGTCGGTTGATGATTTTCATTAAAATCACTGCGTTGTAAACCGGGATAAAGGCTTCCCAAGCTTGTCTTCCTGCTGCTTTATAAAGTTTCCAAGTTCCTAAACCGTGAATGATTTGTACGATTAAGAAAAAAATAAACCATTGTAAGATTGTCATAGTGCTATTTTTAATTTTTTAAACCAAGTACATCTTTCATCGTAAAAATGCCTTGTCTGTCTTTTACATATTCAGCAGCAATTACTGCTCCGAGCGCAAAACCTTTACGATTATGTGCGGTATGCTTAATTTCTATACTGTCGATTTCAGAATTGTAAGATACAACGTGGGTTCCAGGAACATTTTCGATGCGCTTGGCAACTATAGGTATGCTTTTCTCTGATTTTGTTTCATTATTTTTTAAAAACCAGTCGTTGTATGCAGATTTTTCAATAATATTTTCTGCTAGCGTAATTGCGGTTCCGCTAGGTTGGTCGAGTTTTTTGGTGTGGTGAATTTCTTCTAATTCTAATTGATATTCCTTGTAAGGTTGTATCAAATCAGCCAAATACTCATTGAGACTAAAAAACAAATTTACGCCCAGGCTAAAGTTAGAAGCATACAAAAAAGTACCTTTTTCCTTTTGACAAAGCTCAACCACATCCTTGTATCTTTCTAACCAACCTGTGGTTCCTGAAATTACAGGAATACCCGCTTCAATACAAGTGGAAATATTACTGAAAGCCACATCGGGAATACTAAAATCAATAGCGACATCTGCTTCTTTAAATTCGTTTACACGGATATTTTCGGAAGTCTTATAGATCACTTCGTGCCCTCTTTCTAAAGCGATTTCTTCGATGGCTTTTCCCATTCTTCCATAACCTAAAAGTGCTATTTTCATTTACTGATATTAAAATTTAAAGATAAACCGAAATTTGGGTTTCCAGAAATCTCGTCATATTGCATTTGTGGTCGTAAACTTAAATTTTCACCGACATTAAACTGCTGTAAATGAGCCGTAACGTTGGCGTCTATAATATTGATGATGTACCAACCAATGGTAAATAAAAGTGAGATTTCCTTGTTCCGCTGATATTCTCTCTGTCCGTCAATCAAGTTTTGATTGGTAAAAATACCTTGATACTTGTCGTCTTCATATCCAGCAAGCCTTCTTTTGTAAATATCTCTTATTTCGTGGTATTTATTATTGTTATCTATATAGAAATAAACACCTGCTCCAAGGCCTGCATAAACCAATGGTATTTTCCAGTATTTTTTGGTGTAGGCTTGTCCCAGTCCAGGTAAAACTGCAGAGTAAAAAGCTGCTTTTGAGGGCGCTAAAGGATCATATTCTTCTAGAACAACCTCCTCCTTTTTTATTTTCACTTTATTTTGTTTTACTTCTAGACTATCGCTTTGCGCAGAAAGCCAATTTCCGGCGAGTAAGAAAGTTAAAAAAAGAAATAAAAACTTAGGCTTCACCTTTAATGAGTTTGGTTAGTCGCTCAAAATCTTCTTCAGAAGAGAACGGAACAATAATTTTTCCAGCACCTTTTTTGGTGACTTTCACATCGACTTTTGCCCCGAAGTAGTCAGAAAATTCTTTCATCGATTTTTTTACTTTCGTAGGAACAGTTACCGTTGATGATTTCTTATTTCCAGATTTTTTTTCGTGCCAACTTTTTACCAACTTTTCAGTTTCTCTTACCGAGAGTGAATCTGAAAGTACTTTTTCGTATATTTCCAATTGCGCATCAGCATCATTGATGTTGATGAGTGCTCTTCCGTGCCCCATCGATAAAAAGCCATCACGCATTCCGGTTTGGATGATAGGGTCTAATTTCAGCAGACGCAAATAATTGGCGATGGTCGAACGGTTTTTACCAATACGATCACTCATTTGTTCTTGGGTCAAGTTGATTTCATCGATCAAACGTTGGTAAGACATGGCAATTTCGATAGGATCTAAATCTTGACGTTGTATGTTTTCAACCAAAGCCATTTCTAGCGACTCTTGGTCGTTGGCAATTCTGATATAGGCAGGAATCGTTTTGAGTCCGACTAATTTAGAAGCTCTAAAACGTCTTTCTCCCGAAACCAATTGGTATTTATTAAAATCGATCTTGCGAACCGTAATTGGCTGAATGACACCTAATTCTTTGATAGAAGTAGCGAGTTCTTCCAAAGCTTCTTCGTTAAAACTCGTACGTGGTTGAAACGGATTGACTTCAATAGCAGCTAAATCAAGTTCAACAATATTTCCGACTACTTTATCTGCGTTTTTATCCTGAGCTGACTTGATATCGTTTTCAGGATCTTTTAAAAGTGCGGATAACCCTCTTCCTAAAGCTTGCTTTTTTGTGGCTTTTGCCATTATGATTTGTTTTTATTGATAATTTCTTCTGCCAAATTTAAGTAATTTGAAGCTCCTTTACTAGTTGCATCGTAATTGATAATGGTTTCTCCAAAACTTGGCGCCTCACTCAAACGTACATTTCGCTGAATAATTGTTTTAAAAACCATCTGGTCAAAGTGTTTTTTGACTTCTTCTACCACTTGGTTCGATAGGCGTAAACGAGAATCGTACATCGTGAGCAATAAACCTTCGATATCTAAATCTGGGTTATGTATTTTTTGTACACTTTTGATGGTGTTGAGCAATTTTCCTAAACCTTCCAAGGCAAAATACTCACATTGAATGGGGATAATCACCGCATCGGCAGAAGTTAAGGCGTTGAGTGTTAGTAACCCCAATGACGGGGCACAATCGATTAAAATATAATCATACTTCGCTTTAAGCGGAAGTATCGCCTTTTTGAGCATTAATTCGCGTTCGTCTTGATCGACGAGTTCTATTTCGATCGCTACCAAGTCGATATGGGCTGGAATGATGTCTAAATTAGGAGAATCGGTGGCAATAATAGCTTCTTCGGGTTTTATGGTGTGCTCTAAAATTTGGTAGGTTCCATATTCAACACTTTCTACATCTATACCCAAACCAGAACTAGCATTTGCTTGTGGATCGGCATCAATCAACAATACTTTTTTTTCTAAAACACCCAACGAGGCTGCAAGGTTTACTGCAGTGGTAGTTTTGCCTACGCCACCTTTTTGATTTGCAATTGCAATTATTTTACCCATCAATTTGCTTACTTTTTGGAGTAAAAATACAATATATTATCGCAAAAGAAAATGAAACTTGTTAACAGTAGTTGCAAATGTTAAGAACTTATGCTAAATGAAGAATTAAGCATTCTTTTTTGCTTTTATCATCTGTTCTAATTGATCCCAAAGTTCTTCTGGAATAGCTTCCAACAAATTAAACTGGCCCGCACCTTTCAACCATTCACCACCATCAATGGTAATCACTTCGCCGTTGACATACGTCGAAAAATCAGAAACCAGATATGCGGCAAGGTTAGCCAACTCTTGGTGTTCGCCCACTCGTTGTAACGGAACTTTTTTAGCTAAGTCAAACTTATCTTTTAAATCGCCAGGTAAAAGTCTGTCCCAAGCACCTTTGGTAGGAAATGGTCCAGGAGCAATGGCATTAAAGCGAATGCCATATTTTGCCCATTCTACTGCTAACGAGCGTGTCATCGCCAAAACGCCTGCTTTTGCTGTTGCCGAGGGAACTACATAGGCAGAGCCTGTCCAAGCGTAAGTGGTTACAATATTTAAAACGGTTTTATTGTTTTCTTTTTGATCTATCCAATGTTTTCCAAAAGCAAGGGTGCAGTTTTTAGTTCCTTTTAAAACAATATCGATAATGGTATCGAAAGCGTTGGAAGACAAGCGTTCGGTAGGAGAGATGAAGTTACCTGCAGCATTGTTCAATAAAACATCTACACTTCCCATTTTACTGATAGCTTCGTCACGCATTTTTTCAACTTCATCGTAATTACGAACATCACACTGTATCGCAAAACATTCTCCGCCAGTTTCTTTTTCCAACTCTTCAACGGTGGTTTCTAATTTTTTGAGGTTACGCGAAGTAATAGCGACTTGAGCGCCGAGTTCAAGAAAGTATTTGGTCATGGTTTTACCGAGACCACTTCCGCCTCCAGTTACCACAATATTTTTTCCGCGTAAAGCGTCATCACGTAACATTTTTTGAGTGTAGTTCATTTTTGTTAATTAGAAGTTATTTTAAAATTTCTTGCCATTCATTTCCTTCGGCAACAGTTTTTAACTCTTTGTTTTTCTCGGTGAGAAACTTTCTCATATAGGATTCTAAAAAAAGGCTTTCTACAATTTTACCCACGAATCCAAGTGGTGCCTCAAAAGTGAAACGGTCAATCATTCTAGTCTTATTGTCTTTAATTCCCTCAAAGCGATGAATATGTTTCATTGAAGAAAAAGCACCTTTAGTCATTTTGTCTACAAAAAGATAAGGTTTTTTATAATCAGTAACTACTACACATAGATTTTGATATATTCCAAAATGTTTTGCTCTCCAAGTTACAGTTTCTCCTAGTTCAATAAGTCCACTTGTTTTGCCAGCAATTGCTTCTTCGTTTGTGCCTTTTGTAGATAGTTTATGAAGATCTATGCTTCTAGCTAAATCAAACACTCTTTCTATTGGGGCGTTTATGATAGTTTCGAGAATAATGGTTCTCATAAAAGAGTTTTAATCAATCAAAATCTCTAAAATCTGAATGGCCGCTTCACTGATTTTAGTGCCAGGTCCAAAAACAGCAACCGCTCCTGCATCAAACAAGTACTCATAATCTGCCGACGGGATAACTCCACCTACAATCACCATAATATCTTCGCGACCGTACTTTTTAAGTTCTTCAATCACTTGCGGAACCAAAGTTTTATGTCCTGCTGCTAAAGAGGAAACTCCTAAAATATGCACGTCATTTTCTACCGCTTGTTTGGCGGCTTCTTCTGGGGTTTGGAAAAGCGGACCAATATCGACATCAAAACCAACATCGGCATAACCTGTCGCCACTACTTTTGCACCACGATCGTGACCGTCTTGTCCCATTTTGGCAATCATAATTCTTGGTCGACGACCTTCTTTTTCGGCAAATTCGTTTGCTAAGGCTTTTGCCTTTTCAAACGATGGATCTTGGTTTAATTCTCTGCTATACACGCCACTAAATGATTTGATTTGTGCTTTATACCTGCCATAAACTTTCTCTAATGCATCGCTGATTTCGCCCAACGTTGCTCTTTCTCTTGCGGCATTTACTGCTAAAGCTAATAAATTTCCGGATTCTTTTTCAGCAGCTTGTGTTAATTCCGTCAAAGCTTGATTGACTTTTTCGTTATCTCTTGTGGCTTTGATGTGTTCTAATCGTTCGATTTGTTGTTTTCGTACGGTTTGATTATCTACTTCAAGCGTTACAATCGGATCTTCTTTTTCCAAACGGTATTTATTCACACCTACAATGACATCTCGATTGCTATCGATTTTGGCTTGTTTTTTAGCCGCAGCTTCTTCAATTCTTAGTTTCGGAATTCCTTTTTCGATGGCTTTGGTCATTCCGCCCAATTCTTCGACTTCCTCAATCAATTTCCAAGCTTTTTGCATCATTTCGTCAGTTAGTTTTTCAACGAAATAACTTCCTGCCCAAGGATCGACCGTTTTGGTGATCATGGTTTCGTCTTGTAGATACAATTGTGTATTTCTCGCAATACGAGCCGAAAAATCGGTTGGTAAAGCGATGGCTTCGTCCAAGGCATTGGTATGCAAACTTTGGGTTCCGCCGAAAGCAGCAGCCGTTGCTTCGATAGAAGTTCGTGCCACATTGTTAAACGGATCTTGCTCGGTCAAACTCCAACCACTGGTTTGGCAATGCGTTCGCAATGCCAAGGATTTTTTGTTTTTTGGGTTAAATTGTGTCACAATTTTTGCCCATAACATTCTGGCAGCACGCATCTTGGCAATTTCACGAAAGTGATCCATCCCAATCGCCCAGAAAAATGATAGGCGAGGAGCGAAGGTATCGATGTCCATTCCGGCTTCAATTCCTTTACGGATATATTCGAGTCCGTCGGCAAGCGTATAAGCCAGTTCTATTTCTGGCGTTGCTCCAGCTTCTTGCATGTGGTAACCCGAAATACTGATGCTGTTGAATTTCGGCATATTTTGCGAGGTATACTCAAAAATATCTGAAATGATTTTCATGGAAGGTTTTGGCGGATAGATGTAGGTGTTTCGCACCATAAACTCTTTGAGAATGTCATTTTGAATGGTTCCTGCCAATTGTGCTGGCGTAACGCCTTGTTCTTCTGCAGCGACAATATAAAATGCCATAATGGGTAAAACGGCTCCGTTCATCGTCATGGAAACTGACATTTTATCTAACGGAATCTGATCAAAAAGCACTTTCATATCTTCAACCGAATCGATGGCTACACCTGCCTTACCAACATCACCAACTACTCTTTCGTGGTCGCTGTCATAACCCCGGTGTGTTGCCAAATCGAAAGCAATTGATAAACCTTTTTGACCTGCCGCTAGATTTCTGCGGTAAAAAGCATTGCTTTCTTCGGCAGTCGAAAAACCGGCATATTGGCGGATCGTCCAAGGTCTTTTGACGTACATCGTGCTGTAAGGACCACGTAAATAAGGAGAAATTCCTGCAACGAAATTAAGATGGTCTAAATTTTTGATGTCATCGAAAGAAGATTCTTTCTTAGTTGAAGTAGAAGAATCAATCTTTTTTAGTGTTATTTGGGATATATCTTTTCTACTCATTATTCAATCTATCTTTTTCTATGTTTTCTGCCAAACGCTTTTTAAGAATTGGCTCTAACAATGTTTTTCTTACTTCTTTTTCTAAAAAAGGTGAAACATCTAAGGTTTCTTTTACTTTCTCTTCTTTGTTTAGGTATTTATTGCTACCGACTAAAATCTTTTTTCCGTTTTCGTAGCTTTCTCTTTCTTGCTTTTCTTGCTCTTTTATTTTTCTTTGAATCGTACCCTCTTTGAGCTGTGTTAGAAATCCGCCTGATTTTTCGATTTCCTTAAATAAAGACCACGCTTTTTCTGAAAGTTGATCGATAATTTCTTCGATGTAGTAACTTCCGTCGGCTACGTTGCCCAATTCGTTAAAATAACTTTCGCTTTTCAATACCAACAACTGATTTCTCGAAATACGACTTCCGAACTCGTTAGGATGATGAAAAATTCCGTCGTAAGACATATTGGCAACAAAATCACTTCCGCCGATAATCGCACTCATACATTCTGTGGTGGTGCGAAGCATATTTACATTGTAATCATAAACGGTTTTGTTGCGATGGCTAGGAGTAGAGTAGACGCTTATTTTTTCTTCGAAACCATATGCCGAAGAAAGTGTTGCAATTAAATTTCTCAGAGCTTTTATTTTTGCAACTTCAAAGAAATAATTGCTTCCTACAGCATTAATAACGACAATCTCATTGGGTTTGATTTTTTGGTTTTTGCAGTGATTGTAGTACTCATTAACTTGTCCGAGAGAATAGGCTAATTGCTGAACCATATTGGCGCCTGCGTTTTGAAAAAGGTCTAAATGTATGGCCAGACTTACGTTGGGTTTCTGGATCAATTCATTCAGAAGATCATGATCTTTTTGTAAATTTTCATACCAATTTCCGGTTTCGGCTAGATTTCCGATAATGTCGACGCCAAGGTTGATGTTTTTATTTTTCGCTAAGGCAATTATAGTGTCGATATCGCTTTTCGCGAAAGCTTTTAGCTCAACAAAAACCGATGTGTGATGGAAGTCTATTTTCTCTAAAAGTTCTATACACTTACTCGAATCTTGACATTCTAGCCAAATAGCTTCACTGCCTTTTTGGAGTGAATTTTCGATTAAACCTTGCAACTCATTTTTTCCATCAATCACAAATTTTTCGGTCACTTTCCAACTTTCTGGGTGATAAGAAGTGGTGAAACCAGATCTATCGTCTTGATGATAGAAAGGTTTGATATGAATGCCTTCTGGGGTTTGGGTAATTAGACTCTCGTAGTTTTCGCCTTTTAAATCGACTTGTATTTTTTGTTTCCATTCTTTGGCAGAAACTGGAGGGAAATCTTTCATCAAATGCTTGCTCATAAATCACTTTTTTGTTTGGCTGCTGTCAAATTCGATAATATATACATCTTCGTTTTCTCGTTTCATATAATACTTTTCACGAGCATATTTTTCGAGTTTATTGCTATCGTTTAAGCTTTCTAAAACTTGTTGGTCTCTTTTTATCTCAGTGCGATAATATTTTTTGTTGTTCTCCAATTCGTTTATTTCTTGGTCGAGTTCATTGTGTACCAACCAAGAATTACTGTCTAAAAACAACATCCACACGCCAAAAACAAGCAATACCAAAATATATTTATTGGTAAAAAACTTAAACCATTTATTGTTTCTGACTTTCTTGAGATTCATAGCCACGAAGATACTAAATTAGTGTAAACGTTGCTCAATAATCGACTTGACCATTTTTATAGCCGTGTTGTTGTACCGGTTATTTGGGATAATGATATCGGCAAACTCTTTGGTGGGTTCGATAAATTGCTGATGCATGGGTTTGAGCGTATTTTGGTAGCGATCAAGTACTTCGTTCAGATCACGGCCGCGCTCGTTAATATCGCGTTTGAGTCTTCTGATCAGACGTTCGTCACTATCGGCATGGATGAAAATTTTGATGTCACATAAATCCCGTAATTCTGCGTTGTTGAAAATAAGTATCCCTTCTACCAACATTACTTTTTTTGGGGGTGTGGTGATAAATTCGCCTGTGCGGTTGTGTTCTACAAACGAATATATAGGTTGCTGTACGGCGTTTCCTTTTTTGAGTTCACGTAAGTGTTCTACCAATAATTTAAAATCTATCGATTGCGGATGGTCAAAATTAATTTTGGCGCGCTCATCGTAATTTAAATTGCTCGTGTCTTTATAATAAGAATCTTGCGAAATTAAAGCCACGTCTTCGTGTTGTAACTCATCGATTAGCGTATTGACAACCGTTGTTTTTCCGCAACCTGTTCCGCCAGCAATTCCTATGATTAGCATAAACTTATTTTTGTTGTTTACAAAAATAATATTTTATGGAAAGGACTTTGATAAAAGATCGATTTTTTAAAGTTTTTCTATCTTTTTTTCTCTAAACGTTTGATCATTTCTTTCATTTGTTTGATTTCTTTTTCTTGTGCTACAATAATTTCTTCTGCTAGTTTTTTCACTTCCGGATCTTGAATATCAGCATAAGTACTCGTTAATATTGCTGAAGAATGGTGGGGAATCATAGCTTTCATCCATTGAATATCTTTGATAGGTTTCTGAGCTCTTAAACCAAATAAACATAAAACAAACACCGCTATTGATGAAATTATAATAGCTATGTTTTTAGTTTTGTTATGATACATTTTTCGCATAAAAAATAACATAGATAATGCCATTGGAGCAACCATTAAAAACGTCATGTAAGTTCGAGTAGTACTAAGGTAAATATGATTAAATTCAAATACATTTAAAAACATAATACTGTACATCATTAAAAATGAAACTAAAAGCATCAGAAAAAATGTGTTGTAGGGAGTTGAGTGATTTGAATTTTTCATTTTTATATATTTAATAGCATTAATATTCCCATGAGGATCATGATGGCGTTTTCGATAAAAGTGGCTTCGGTCATGGGCAAATTAAGTGCTGTTCCTAGACAAGCACATTTAATCGATTTTTTGTCGAGTAAGGTTTTGGTCACGCCGTAAGTAGTAATTCCTAGAATGATAATGGTGATGATTAAAGCGATTTTGATTTCAAAACGCATCAAAAACATTATTCCGAGAACGGTTTCGATAAAAGGGTATATTTTCCCGTAAATCGGGAGTCTTTTTGCCAACGGATCATACATCATAAATGATTGTGGAAAACCTTGTAAATCGAGCATTTTAAAAAAACTAAACACCACAAAGAATAATCCCATAAAATCGAGCATAAAGCCTTGCCAATTCCAATTTTCAAAATGCAGTAAAACGGAAGCTGTGGCAATATAAAATAAGATAATCAATAAAGGCTTGAGTTGTTGTAATTTGCTTTTTTCTTCCTTTTGATTTCCTACAGATTCAAAAATATTATTTTCAGGGTTTTCTTCTTTTTTGGTAATGGTATATTTTTCGGGTAAAGCTTGTTGGAGTTCAGCTATCATCACATGTTTGGTCATGGTGATTTCTGCTTCACTTCTTTCTAAATTTACCTCTACTTGCGTGATGTTTTCTATGGCTTCAAGATGTTTTGTCACCGATGCTTTGCAGCCCTGACAAGTCATTCCGGTGATTTTATAAGTATGTTTCATTGTTTTGTTCTTTCTTCAAAAGTAAGATTTCAAAACTTGAAACACTTGTTATTAGCTGCTAATTTGTTTTGATTTTTTGTGTTTCGCTTCCTAAAAAATGACGCTCGTTGGTAAAATTATTTTTAAACTGAGTAGGCGTAAAACCTGTAAGTTTCTTAAAAGAAGTAGAGAAATTGGCGTTAGAAGAATAACCTAAATGATAAGCAATTTCGCTGATGTTTTTGTGTTGGTTTTGAAGTAATTCTTTAGCTTTTTCGATGCGAACTCGCTGGTAATATTGTTGAATACTCTCGCCTTCAACTTCTGAAAAAAGGTGTGAAAGGTAGGTATAATTGTAAGAAAGGTCTTTGAGCAACTCATCAAAAGTTCCGAAACTTGGGTTTTCACTCTCAAACTGTTTGACGATAATACTCTTTATCTGATTCACCAGACTTTCTTTTGGGTTTTCGATGAGTAGAAAACCTACTTTCTCGAGCTCGGGTTGAAGTTTGCTTTTCTGTTTGTTGGTAAGTTCTTTTTTGAGTTTAACCCAACCCAATTCTACCTTATGAAAGCCTATATCCAGTTTTTGTAAAATATGCTCGACACTCATCACACAACGAGGGCAAACCATATTTTTGACTTGGATTTGAGGAGTTGGCATAAAAAATAAAACTTACTTCGTAATCTCAGCTTGCACCGAACCACATTTTAGCATTTTTTTACCAAAATATGGGTTAAGGATTTGCTTTTCTTCAGACAACCAAAAAGCGCCCGTGTCGTTAAACGCCATCGGACAATATTGTTTGTAAACCGTTCCGTTGGTGATGTTCTCCTCCACAAACTTGAGCATCTGCTGACTCAAAACATAAAAGGCGTCTCTTTGCTTTTCGATATCTTCTGTACCCGCAATGGTATTAATGGTTGCCAACATTTCGCTATCGGTCACACGTTTTTGCATCACTTGGGCAATTTTCATTGCATGGTAACCTTTATCACTAACCAATGCATCTTTCATATCAAAATATAAAGTGGTGATGTCACTTTGATTTTCGGTAGTAAAAGCTAAACCTTTTTCAGTTTCAAGATCACTTTTTTGCTCTTCTTGTTTCTGTTCTTCTTGCGTTTGTTCCTCTTTTTTGGTTTCTTCTTTACAAGAAATTAAAGCTAAACTTATGGCAAAAAATAGGGTGAAAATAGAGATAGTTCGTTTCATATGATTTTTATTTTAAAGTACTAAATTAAACTAATTTCTTTGATTAGTTCTGTATTCACGATGTGTTTTCCTTCAAAGGGAATTATTTCTAACTTTTCCCCGAATAAAGCTTCCGCGAAAGCAGTTTCTAGTTTAATTCTTTCGGAAGTTAAATATTCATCTTTGGTGCCATAAACCAAATAGACTTTTCCGGTGATATGCTCAAAATCTTCAGATTTTAGCTCTTTAGGAATACTGCCTGAGTGAATAATCAGTTTGTCGAAATCTATTTTTCGAGAAGCGATCCAACGAGTGATGACCGAAACTCCTTGTGAGTAACCTAAAAATAGTCGATTACAGTGAACTTGCGACAGTTCTTTTTCCCAAATGGCATCCAAATAATTCAGTACATTCTTTGTTTCCTGTTGGGTTTCTTCTTTGGTCAACCAACTAGCGCCAACGTGCTTAAAATCTGTTTTTTGGTAATATTTTGAAGGCGCTTGCGGAGCAACCACATAATTATACTTCTCGTCAAGTTTTTTGAAATACTGTATAAAATACCTGCTCAAATAACCCAACCCATGACACGCCAACCAAGCATTTTTGGTTTCATTGGTCAACGTATTTAGGGTAGAATAGGAGTTGGTGGTTTGGTAGGAAATCTGTTTTTCTGTCGAACTCATAAGCGCTTTTTTGTATTTTTACGTCGTAAATATTTTGCAATGATAACAAGTAAACAACAAACCTTACATAAAATTAATCAGATGTGTGCCAATACACTGATGCAAACCCTTGATATTGAGTTTACAGACTTTGGTGAAAATTTTTTGGAAGCCAAAATGCCTGTTAACGCAAAAGTACATCAACCCGATGGCGTTTTGCATGGCGGAGCCACGGTTGCTCTTGGCGAAAGTGTTGGTAGTGCTGCCAGTATTTTATTTGTCGATCGAGAAAAATATTACGTACGCGGTATCGAGATTTCTGCCAATCATCTTAAAAGTGTAAAATCGGGTTATGTTTTCGCTAAAGCGGAAATGTTACACAACGGAAAAACCACACAACTCTGGAATATTAAAGTGACCGATGAAGAAGAAAATTTAGTTTCGCTTATCAAACTCACTACCATCACTTTGCCCAAAAAGTAAGCTATGAAAGTGAATGATTTTTTCCAGTTGTTGCAACATCAGTTTGAGGCACAACTGCCATTTGTGGCTTATCAAAAACCAGCTCAAAATACCCTAAAAGCCTTGTTTTTACCGAATAATGAGGTAGAGTATGTGAGTGATTTCACTCAAAGCGGATTTGTTTTTGCTCCTTTTAAAAAAGAACAACCACCAGTTTTTTTTGCCACAGAAAAATGTGCTGTTTACGAAACAGAAATTCTAGAACCTTCATCGGTATTAACTTCTGATGTTCAAGTTAAAAATCAAGAAGAAAACAAGACGCATCATATCAAGATAGTAGAAAAAGCTGTGGAAGCCATTAAAAGCACTGATTTAAAAAAAGTAGTGCTTTCTAAAGTGTTTGAAGCAGCAACAAAGATTGATGTTTTTAAGACTTTTCAAAATCTTTTAGCAAGTTACCCAACCGCTTTTACCTATGTATGGTATCACCCAAAAATTGGACTTTGGATGGGAGCTACTCCAGAAGTTTTGTTGAGTACGCATAACCAAGCTTTTAAAACGATGGCTTTGGCAGGTACTCAGGTTTTTAGTGAAAATATAGCTTGGTCGGTAAAAGAAATAGAAGAACAAGCTATTGTAACCGATTTTATTTTCGATCGGTTAAACGACACAAAAGGTATAGAAAACCTTACCAAAAGTGAAACTAAAAATCATCGTGCAGGAAATATAGTGCATTTAAAAACCGATATTTCAGGAAATTTCAAACCAGAAAGTTTAACGGAAATTCTGTCTAACTTACATCCAACTCCTGCTGTGGGCGGACTTCCGCAATTACAAGCCTGTGATTATATCATAGCAAATGAAAATTATCAAAGAGCGTTTTATACGGGTTTTTTGGGAGAAATCAATCAGCGTATTGAATCTAATCACAAACAAAGGCGAAAAAATGTAGAACTTTCGGTTTATAAAACTAAAAGTATACAAACCCATCTTTTTGTAAACTTACGCTGTATGCAGGTTTTCGATGATTGTGTAAAAATTTATGTGGGCGGAGGAATCACTGCAGATTCTAATCCTGAGAAAGAGTGGGAGGAAATCTGCCGAAAGTCAGAAACCATGTTAAAAATCATTCAAGAAAAAGCATAGTACCTCAAAGTTTGATAAATAACTTTATTTTTGTGTGATAAATCTCATTTTATGCAATTATCTCGCATTCCGTTAGCGCAATCTATTGTTTTGTTGTGTGTCTCTAAAGGCATCAAACATGTGGTGATTTCGCCCGGATCTCGCAATGCTCCACTGATTATAAGTTTTTCAAATCATCCTAAAATAAAAGCATACAGTATTGTAGATGAGCGGTGTGCAGCTTTTTACGCTTTGGGAATTGCCCAACAAACCAACGAGCCTGTGGCGGTAGTTTGTACTTCAGGAAGTGCGTTGCTCAATTATTACCCCGCTGTCGCGGAAGCTTTTTATAGCGATATTCCATTAGTAGTAATTTCTGCCGATAGGCCTGTAGAGCGTATTGATATTGGTGATGGACAAACCATACGGCAGAAAAATGTGTATCAAAATCATATTTTGTACTCGGCTAATTTGTATTCAGAATTGACGTTAGATACTTTTCCAGACAATCAAAAGTTGCAGCAAAAATTTTATGAAGCCAAAAAGCATAACGAACGCGAAATCAATTTAGCTTTAAATACAGCTATCGAGCAAAAAGGGCCGGTGCATATCAATGTTCCGTTTTACGAACCATTGTATGAAACTATAGACAAGCCAACGGTCGAGCCTTTAGAAATTCAACCGATAAGAGAGCCAAAGATTATAAGTAAAGAGAGTTTGTCTGCTTTCGCAAAAGCTTGGAATAAGGCAACGAAAAAGTTGGTTTTGGTAGGAGTGAATCAACCCAATGCAATCGAACAGCACTATTTGGATGTACTAGCCGAAGATGCATCGGTTTTGGTCATGTGCGAGACCACTTCAAACATTCATCACAAAAATTTTATTACCCGTATCGATAAGCTTATTGCACCCATAGAAGTAAGCAAAAGTACCGATGAGGAGTTTAAAAAGCTTCAACCCGAAATTTTAGTCACTTTTGGCGGCATGGTGATTTCTAAAAAAATAAAAGCCTTTTTGAGAAAATACCAACCCGAGCAGCATTGGCATGTCGACAATAAAAAAGCTTTGAATACCTATTTCTGTCTCAACAAACATTTTGATGTTTCCCCCAATGAGTTTTTTGGTAAGTTTTTACCTCAAATTAAAAATGTAAAAAGCAATTATCAACACTATTGGTTGGAAGCTAAAAAATCACGAGATAAGCATCACAAAAGTTATATGAGTGATTTGCCTTTTTGTGACCTGAAAGCATTTGAGGTGATTTTAAAATTGATTCCGAAAAGTCACATCATTCATTTTTCAAACAGTAGTATTATTCGCTATGCACAGTTGTTTAAATTCACTAAAAATCAGTTTGTATATTGCAATCGTGGCACCAGCGGAATTGATGGAAGCACAAGCACAGCTATTGGTCACTCTATAGTTTCTAAAAAAAATAACTTGCTGATTACTGGTGACTTAAGTTTTCTGTATGACAGTAATGCTTTATGGTTCAACAACGTTCCCAAATCTTTTAGGATCATCATTTTAAACAATCAAGGTGGCGGAATTTTTAGAATTTTGCCAGGAGCAAAAGACACTAAAAATTTTGATCAGTTTTTAGAAACACAACACAATTTTACAGCTGAACATTTGGCAAAAATGTACCACTTCGATTACGCTTCCGCGGAAAGCGAAAAAACGCTTAGCAAACAACTCAACGACTTTTTTAGTGCTTCTGAGCAACCAAAAATATTAGAGGTTTTCACTCCGAGAGAGAATAACGATACCTATCTTAAGAATTATTTTAAGTTTATTTTATAATTTTTTTAAAAGAGTATTTATATATTTAGAAACTCAACATTTAAGATGAAAATCTTATTGAAAACACTAACTCTAAAACATACATAATTATGAGTAAACTAGATGAAAAAGTAGAGAGCTACATGGCTCATTTTAAAGAGATTGGCGTAAAAGCTGATGAAGAATTAGTAAGAAAAGTAGCTAAAGGTCTCGGCCCTTCTATTTATAAAGACGATGCTTCTACAGTTTCAGGTACAGATTCTAAAGAGCTTGCAACGGTAAAGAATAACTTTTTAATAAAGAAATTAGGTCTTAAAGATAGTGCAGATTTAGATAAAGCTATCGATAAAGTGATTGACCAATACGGAAAATCTCGAAGAAATAAATACAGAGTTGTGGTTTACTATTTATTGGTAAAACACTTTAAAAAAGAAAGTGTTTATAAATAAGAAACACTTTTTTTGAGATACTTAAAGCACCACAATTTTGTGGTGTTTTTTTATGCTATATTTGCAAAAAATAAAGATTATGCTTGCCATTGGTGAATTTCATACCTTAGAGATTGACAGAGATACCGCTCCAGGATTATTTTTAAAAGATAATGTAGGAAACGAAGTTTTGTTACCCAACAAATACAAGCCAGAAAGCTTTGAAATAGGTGACGAAATTAAAGTTTTTGTTTATCTCGATCACGAAGAAAGACCTGTTGCAACAACTTTAAACCCGTATGTACATTTAGATGATTTTGCTTTTTTAAAGTGTGTGGAAGTCTCCAAAATTGGGGCTTTTCTCGATTGGGGTCTCGAAAAACATTTGTTTGTTCCTTTTAAAGAGCAAGCTTACCCGATGAAAAAAGAGGAGTGGTACTTGGTGTTTTGTTACCTCGACGAAGAAACCAATCGTTTGGTGGCTTCTAGCAAGGTAAATCATTTTCTCGATAATTCAGAAATTACAGTTGAGCCCTATGAGGAAGTAGAGCTGATTGTGACCAACAAAACCGATTTGGGCTTTAATGTGATTGTAAATAAATTACATCAAGGCTTGATTTACCACGATGAGATTTTCCAGGACTTAAAAACAGGAGACCAGTTAACAGGTTGGGTAAAAAAAACACGAAAGGACAATAAGATAGATATCACTTTACAACGTCCGGGTTATCGCTCTATCGAGCCAAACACCGAAACTATTTTGAACGAATTGGTGCTAAATGACGGGTTTTTACCTTTACATGACAAGTCTTCTCCAGAAGAAATAAAAGATATCTTACAAATGAGTAAAAAGAGCTTTAAAAAAGCAGTGGGAACTTTGTATAAAAAGAAGAAAATAGATATCAAACCCAACGGAATTGAGCTGAGAAAAAAATAGGTTTTGGAAAAGCGATTGCTCGAAAATAAAGACGATATCATTTTCTTGGTAGATGAATTTTACAAACAAGTGCTTACCGACGAAAAAATAGGTTATATATTTACGGAAGTAGCACAATTAGATGTAAAAAAACATATGCCCATTATGTATAATTTTTGGGAATCGGCCTTGTTTGGAGCAGTAAGTTATAAGGGAAACCCGATGATCAAACACATTGAACTGCACCAAAAATCCTTATTATCTTCAGCGCATTTTGAAAGATGGCTAAAACTTTGGGAAAACACAGTAAACTTTCACTTTCGTGGAGAAAAAGCCGAAGAGGCTATCTATAAAGCCAAACAAATCGCTGCCTTAATGCAGCTTAAAATTGGTCAACTTTAGAATCGAGCAAAAAAGTCTTTCACATCATCATTTACTTTTACCACTGGTTTAGGCGCATTAAAACGATAACCTACAAAAAACGAGATCATTTTTACGGTATCACTCACATCTACATTTACCGCAGATTGATGTTTTTGTACAGTACCGCTAGTTAGAAACCCTGCAAAGAAATCATCGGTATTGTAACCTGCCGCGAGACTGAGAAAACTACGTGTGAGTAACGAAGAGTGGTTTTCCTCTCCATCAAAAGTTTTGGTAAAACCCAGGCCAACGCCAATTCCTCCCGAAACTAAAAAATGTTCTTTAAACACAAAATTATAGTAATACGAAGGCGTTAGCGCAATGTTTAAAAAACCAGCATCATTACTATAGGTGATGTTGTCTATTCCGTCGAGCGTGGTGTAATAATAAGAAAGCGTAGGGATAAAACTTCCTGCATTTTCCAGTTGTCTTTGGTTTTGAAAACGCATCGCATTGTACGAAAAACGAGGATTAAATTTAAAAGATGTGCTCCCGCCAACCTTCATGCTGCTTAAATCGTCTTGATAATAAGGGGCTAAATTTCTTGGTCTTACGGTCATTCCGTCTTGGTAGATAAATTCTAGATGCTGAATCCAAGGTCCTAAAAATAAATCGGTACTGAAAGTAAAAAGGCTAGAACCATCATTATCTTTGTTTTCGGCTAAAAACCGTGGCGAATAACCAATACTAAAAGCCAAAATATCGTAATGCGCTCCAATTCCGAGAATTGTTTTTTTGTTCGGAACCAACTCAACATGCAAATCCTCTTCTTCAAAATAAAGCTTAAAATCGTTTGAAGTGTTAATGGTAAAAAGCTTTGTTGTGAGTTTATCGGGATAAGCTTGATAAGGTATGCTATTATTTATCGAATCTGTCTGCGTAAAACCAGTTGAAGAAACTATAAAAAGAACCAAGAAAAAAAATCTATTCATAAAATTTAGGGGCATTTCATTTAAAATGAAAAAACAAACTTTTTATTGTCTAACGATAGTAATAATAACCATTTCGAGGGTAAAGACCGAAATAAATTGGGCGCTCTTGACTCTGGAAAACTTCATTTTTGATTCCGCCATCACGCGTTCTTCTTCCGTAAAAATTTAAATCGTCGTGGGTTCGTCGGTTAAAGTTATCCTGTATATTCACACTAAAATCTACTTTTTTAGGATTTTTATTATCCTCTGCTAACGAGTATTGATAGGAATTTTGGGCATCAGCCATTCTTTTTTCCTCGGCATAAAGTCCGATATCTATTTTCTGAAATTGTGAAAATTGGTAAAAGTTCACTTCGGGTAAACCGAACAAGTACTGCTTTTTTTCCTGATTGTAAAAGAAATTATTAATGGTATTGATCTGATTTCCTTCAAAGGTTCTAAAGTTGCTTTCAAAAGAAAAGTCATCCAGTTTTTGTGCTTTGGCGAAAGCAAAACAACAGAAGGTAAAAAATAAACCCCAAATTTTTTTCATAGCTAGAATTTATCAAAAATGATGCAAAACTTGGTAAATGTATAAAATTTATACGATTGAATTTATTATTTAAATTCTGTTTTAGAATTCTTATCTCCGTTTACGATTACATTTTTAATAACAGTTCTTTCAATGTTTATATCATTAAAGCTTTCATTGAAATTAAATCTATAAGTCAGAGTGAAAAGGCACTTACAAGAACATTGAAAGCCAAATGAATGGTAAATAATATTTAGAGTTTGATCGTTTAATTCAGCCTCACAAAGAAAATTTGAACAACAATTTTCTAAAGTTCTAAATCTAATTGTAAAAGAATCTTCTTCAGTAATTATATTTTCTATTTTTTTCTCTAATGAATATTTCGCTATTGCGTCAGCAGATTCATCACATTTGGAAACTTCTATTAAGTCAAGAATATAACCACTTTCCCATTTTAAGGTGTGAAGTTTTTTACTGTTACTAAATACTTGATTGCCTTTAGGTTCAATTATTTTTGAAGTTAATTTAGCACGTGTTATGGTATCAGGTTTTTCAATATTTTCTATAGATAAGTTTTTATTTGAAGTTTTTGCTTGCTTTTTATTTTTATTACAGTTTATAAAGAAAAGCATAATAATAATTAAGAATATAGTTTTATGTTTCAAATAGAATTCTAACGATTTTTTCATTTAATTAAAGTTGTAATCAACCTCCATAAATATAAAGAATTAAAAGCAAAAATCTTAAATTTGGGACTTTATAAAATGTAAATAGAAATTAAGATATGACTAAAATAAATTGGCAAACTGCCAAAGAATACGAAGATATTACCTATAAAAAATGTGATGGTGTAGCCAGAATTGCTTTTAACCGACCAGATGTTCGTAATGCTTTTCGTCCCAATACCACTTCAGAATTGTTAGATGCTTTTCACGATGCGCAAGAAGACACTTCGATAGGAGTGGTTTTGCTTTCTGCCGAAGGACCGTCTTCTAAAGACGGCGTTTATAGTTTTTGTAGCGGAGGTGATCAAAAAGCACGAGGCCATCAAGGTTATGTAGGTGATGATGGGTACCATCGCTTAAATATTCTCGATGTACAACGCCTCATTCGTTTTATGCCTAAAGTAGTGATTTGTGTGGTTCCGGGTTGGGCTGTTGGTGGCGGTCACAGTTTACACGTAGTTTGCGATATGACATTAGCAAGTAAAGAACACGCTATTTTTAAACAAACCGATGCCGATGTGACGAGTTTTGACGGAGGTTATGGCTCGGCGTATCTTGCCAAAATGGTAGGGCAGAAAAAAGCGCGTGAAATTTTCTTTTTGGGCCGCAATTATTCTGCTCAAGAAGCTTTTGAAATGGGAATGGTGAATGCTGTTGTTCCGCATGACGAATTAGAAGATACAGCTTACCAATGGGCACAAGAAGTATTGGCAAAGAGTCCAACCTCTATCAAAATGCTCAAGTTTGCCATGAACCTTACCGACGACGGAATGGTAGGCCAGCAAGTTTTTGCGGGTGAAGCTACCAGATTAGCTTATATGACAGATGAAGCCAAAGAAGGTCGCAATGCATTTTTAGAAAAGAGAAAACCAAATTTTGACAAAAAATGGCTTCCTTAATCGACAAAAATTTTTCTAATGAATCACTTTCGCTGAAAAGTTTACCTGATTTTCAGGATGTCTCATTAGAAAAAGTCCAACCTAAACTTTTTATGAAAAGTCTCATCAGTTTTCTCATAACAATGATGACTT
Organism: Mesonia sp. K7; assembly: GCF_003233725.1. GTDB lineage: Bacteria > Bacteroidota > Bacteroidia > Flavobacteriales > Flavobacteriaceae > Mesonia. Next base: position 75,583 of record NZ_QKQV01000006.1, on the reverse strand, counting down.
TTTCTTCGGTATTTTTAATTCTCTATTTTACAGAAGTTTTAGGTTTTAACATTGCTTTTAGCATTATCGCGGGAATTGTCTTGCTTCATTTGGTCTTTGTTCTATTATCAAAAGCTTACGTCAAGCGATATGCTTATCAAGTGCGGGAAAAGGATATTATTTTCAAGCGTGGTTTGTTATATGGAAAGGTAACGATTATTCCGTATAATCGCATCCAGCATGTCACTATTGTGGAAAGTTTTTTAGATAAGAAATTCAATTTATCGCAACTTAGAATATTTACCGCCGGAGGTTCGTCAAGTGATATCAATATTCCTGGCTTAGAACCCGCAGTTTCACAAAAAATAAAAGCAACCATCATAGGAAAAATACAAGACGAAAATCTCGATGAATAATCCGTTTTCTATTCCGCAAAGACAAGCTATAGAAGCCATTGGTATCTATTGGGTAAAGTCTATTTATCACTTTATAAGAGCTTTTATTGCGGTAGTGGTTTATAGTGCGTTGAGTAGTAAAATGGACAAAATCATAGATTATTTAGGTTATGGTGCCATTGCGATTCTTGTGATTTTTCTGATTAACTCCTATTTGCAATACCGAAATTTCTTTTTTTACATTAATGAAAAAGAAAACGAATTTATCCTAAAAAAAGGGGTGCTTTCTAAAAAAGAAATTGCCATTGAATTCGAAAAAATACAACAAGTTTCATTTAAGCGGAATATTTTTCAGCGACTACTCGGAATTTACAGTGTAGTCATCGAGTCGGTTGGGAGTAAAGAAGAGGAAATAGAAATACTCGGACTCAAAAAAGATAAAGCCGAAGCTTTAAAAGCGACTTTGTTTCATCTCATCAAGACAGAAAAACGAGAAAATATAGAAGATGTTTCTGAAGAAATTATAGAAAACACACCAACAGAACCTGATTGGAAACACGAATTGTCAATTCTTGACTTGATAAAATTGGGATTAACGACCAATTATTTTAGAGGTCTTGCCTTAATTTTTGTGTTTTTCAGTTTTGTTTATGACAGTGTGAGTAATTTTGTTGAAGAGATAAACTACCAAGAAAAATTCCGTGAAGTCGCAGGTTCTTTTGGAGATGTTACTTCGCTCATTATTTTTTTTGGCATCATTTTTTTAATTCTATTTTTCGTGAGTATTTTGGTGACTGTTGCTGAAATTGTGATTAAAAACTTTAACTTAAAACTCACAAAAAACAGTAAGCACCTAGAATTAGAAAAAGGCTTATTTGAAAACACCAAGCAGACCATTAAACCCATTAGAGTTCAAGTATTGAGTATGGTGACCAATCCGGTACAGCGAAAGCTGAATTTACATCATTTGCTACTGCAAATTACGAGTAGTGAAGAAAACGATAAAAAAAGTAAGATTTACATTCCGGGTTTACCAAAACTAAAAATAAACGAATTGGCACAAATGTTTGTGAGCCAATCACAAGATTTGTTGGCTGTAAAAATCAAACCCAACAAAAGGTGGTTGCTTAAACGTTTGTTGTTTTTATGTGTTCCGATTGTAATTTTTACAACTGTAAATTATTTTTTTGAAATTGTGAATTGGAGTTTTTTACTCATCATTTACATTCTCTATTTTGGACTCTTATTCTATCTTCAAATTATCGCCTATCACAATTTGAGTTTACATTTTGATGAGCACAAGCTCTACAGAAAGAGCGGTATTTGGGATAAAACCATCACTTTCGTAGATTTGTACAAAGTACAAGCAATTACCGTAACACAGCCCATTTGGTATCAAAAAAGAGATTTATACAATGTTACTTTTCATACTGCTTCAGGAAACATTGGGATGAGCTTATTGCCTAGAAAAGTGATTGAAATGGTGAATTACAACCTCTATAAAATAGAAACTTCACAAAAAAAGTGGATGTAAGTTAATGTTTTTTAGATGTGAGATTTGAGATAAGAGATAAAACTCGTCGTCATGCTGAACTTGTTTCAGCATCCCACCCGAATAATAAATAAAAACCAAAATTGAACTCGTTTACTCACTTACTCGAACACCCGAAAACTTTAACCTCACAACTCACAACTAATCCTGCTTTTCCTTCACTTTTTCCTGTAACATTTTTAGTTCATCACGGTATTGTGCGGCTTTGATGAAATCTAATTCTTTTGCGGCTGCTTCCATCAGTTTTCTTACTTCACGTACCCGTTTTTCTACTTTATCCTTTGAAAGGTAGGTGGCTTCTTCTTCAGCTGCTTTTAGTGATTTTGTTTCGGTGGTATAGCTATTTTCTGCTTTCTTCTTTTCTAAAGCATTACTTAAAGCTTTTTTAAGCGCTTTGGGGGTAATGTTATGTTTTGCATTAAAATCCAACTGTTTTTGTCGGCGGTATTCCGTTTCATCAATCGTCTTTTGCATGCTTTTGGTGATTTTATCAGCATACATAATTGCTTTTCCTTCGAGGTGTCTCGCCGCACGACCAATGGTTTGCGTGAGTGAACGATTACTACGTAAAAATCCTTCTTTATCGGCATCGAGAATAGCTACGAGCGAAACTTCGGGTAAGTCTAATCCTTCACGCAATAAATTTACCCCGACCAAAACATCAAACAAACCTCTGCGTAAGTCTTGCATGATTTCTACACGCTCTAAAGTGTCGATATCGCTGTGAATGTAACGGCTACGTACATCTATTTTGAGTAAATATTTGGTCAACTCTTCAGCCATTCTTTTGGTGAGCGTTGTCACCAAAACACGCTGGTCTTTTTCTACTCGTTTCTGAATTTCTTCTAACAAATCATCAATTTGGTTGAGCGAAGGCCTAACTTCAATCACAGGATCTAATAAACCGGTTGGTCGTATCACTTGTTCGACATACACGCCATCGGTTTTTTGAAGTTCGTAATCGGCAGGCGTAGCACTCACATATACAACTTGATTTTGTAAACTTTCAAACTCTTCAAATTTTAAAGGTCTATTATCCATCGCAGCAGGAAGTCTAAAACCGTATTCTACCAAATTTTCCTTACGGGAACGATCGCCACCATACATTGCACTAACTTGTGGAACGGTCACGTGACTTTCGTCGATAATCATTAAAAAGTCATCGGGAAAATAATCTAACAAACAGAAAGGTCTGGTACCGGGCAATCTTCCGTCAAGGTAACGGGAGTAATTTTCGATACCCGAGCAATAACCTAGTTCTTTGATCATCTCCAAATCAAAATTGGTGCGTTCTTCGAGACGTTTAGCTTCGAGGTGTTTTCCTATTTCTTTGAAATATTCAACCTGTTTTCCTAGATCCAATGCAATTTGATCGATCGCTCGATGAAGCACATCAGGCGAAGTGACAAACATATTGGCGGGATAAATATTCAGTTTTTCATAACGCTCGATGACCTCATTGTTTTGAGCATCAAATGATTCTATTTCTTCTATTTCATCCCCAAAAAAATGTATTCGATAAGGAATATCAGAATAACCTGGAAAAATATCAACCGTATCACCTTTGATTCTAAAATTTCCGTTGATAAAATCGGCTTCAGTTCTGGAGTATAAACTTTGTACAAACTGTTGTAAAAGTTTAGTACGCGTAATCTCTTGTCCGACTTCTATCGAGATAATATTTTTTTGAAACTCTACAGGGTTTCCGATTCCATAAAGGCAACTTACCGAAGCGACGACCAACACATCTCTTCGCCCAGAAAGTAGGGAAGAAGTAGTGCTTAAACGTAGTTTTTCGATTTCGTCATTAATCGATAAATCTTTTTCGATATATGTTCCTGTGGTTGGAATATAGGCTTCGGGTTGGTAATAATCGTAATACGAAACAAAATACTCAATTGCGTTATCCGGAAAAAAAGCTTTGAATTCAGAATACAATTGTGCAGCCAGCGTTTTGTTATGTGCTAAAACCAAGGTTGGTCGTTGTACTTTTTCGACGACGTTAGCCATGGTAAAGGTCTTACCCGAGCCTGTAACACCGAGCAAAGTTTGGTATTTTTCGGTATTATTGATACCAGAAACCAAGGCTTGTATCGCTGCGGGTTGGTCGCCAGTTGGCTGAAAGTCTGATTGAAGTTGAAATTTCAAAGTAAAAAGTTTTAAACTTTAAAGGTAGTAAACTAACGAATCAAAGAAAAATGTCCGTTAAAAGAATCTCCTTCTATAAAATCTATTTGAAACCAATATTCCCCAGAAGGTGCATTTTTATTGTTGTAAGTTCCGTCCCAAGATTTTGTGGGGGATAAAATCGTGAGTAGTTTTCCGTAACGGTTAAAAATAGAAATCTTTTCTACCGTAAGGTTTTCGAGTTGTACTCCTTGAAGTTTCCATCTGTCATTGATTCCGTCATTATTTGGTGTAAAAAAAGGCATGTAATCTACGATGTAAACCGTTTGAGCATACAAACCACAGCCACTCTCGTCGTTGATGTACACCGTATGTTTTCCGCCAGGAAGGGGAAAAGTGTTCTGAGGTGTGAAATTTGCAGGTTGTTGGATGGCATAGGTGTAATTACTACTCCCCAATACATTTACCTGAATACTTTGATTCCCTAAATCACCGAAAGTTTCAATATCAATAACAGGGGGTTCTATTTGTATGACTTCAATGGTATTGATAAAACTACAAGTTGAAGTAGTTCCGTTTTGGGTAATGGTTTTTATAATTTCGACTTCATACAAACCCGCCTCAGAAACAGTAATTGTTGGCGTTGTGGAATTGTTTTGCCAAAGGAATTCGTAACCTTCAAGGTTTTCGGTAATACCTGCGCTTATCACAATAGAAGTTTCACCTTCACATAAAAAATAGGTGTTGTCATCTGAAATTTCGGGAGCGGTGTAGGTATTTAAAATAATTTCGATAATGCTCACACAGCTTTGCCCGTTATTAGCTTTTGCAAAAATAGTTATTGGTAATTCACTTACGTTGAAACTCTGATCTTCAGGAATCGTATTTTGTTCCGTGTAAGCGTCTTGTAGGTTTGCATAAAAATTGATTGCTAGATTGGTTTGGTTAAGTTCATTTTCAACCTCAGGAACCATTTCTTGTAAATCGAAATCTATTTGAGTTTCGCCGGTACATTTTGTAAAATAGAGCGGTCCAACGTTTTGGTTGTTGATACTCAATTGTAACTGATTGATGGTAAAACAACCTCTGTCATTTTCTATTCTTACGTATAGAGTCGGAGAATTTGGGTCAAAAGAATAGTTCTGGGTATTGGTAATTTTGTTTTGAAGGTTTTCAGCATCTTGTTGCGACTGATAGTAACCCTCGACCTGAAATTTTGGAATATTTAAAGTCATGATACTTTCAGCATCATCAAGATTAAAAGTATCGTTAGGATCACAAGCGTTAAGTTGGTTGACAACAGGTAGCGAAGTAAAGTCTTCGTATTCAATTACAATGGTATCTTCAACGCTGCAATTACCATTTATATCGAGGACAAGTTTATAGGTTCCTTCTATGGTTACATCGTATGTATATTCTTGTGGGCCTTGAGCCAAAAGTTGTTCATTGCCTTGGTCATCAACTGCATACCAAGAGAAATTGAGTGAAGTGAGACTCCCAAAATTGCCTTGTGGCGAAAGGGTGTACACTTCGTTTTCGCATAAAGCGTTTCCATCTACTAAATCAACCCCTAAATCAGCACTGATATTAAAACTTCCACCTTCTAAAAATACTGCCGAATCGTATCTGTGATTGATATGGTCTGCAATCACAAGTTTGATATGGTAAGTTGTATTTGGTGTGACATATGAGCTGGCAATCAAAGGTTTGGTTTGTCCGTTGAAGTTGATGGGAGCATTATTTCCGTTGAACGAACCAAAATATTGCTCGTTTTGTGCAGCACATTCTCCTGGAATCTCTGGATGAACTGTAGTTACCTTTACAGGAGTATTTGTTCCGGGAACAACAGCAATGTTGGTGTAATTTCCACCGACAGGTTTTATTAGGAAAGCAAAAGCATCGGAATAGGTGCAAGTACTTTCGTCGTTTTCTTGGTATTCTTCTGAAGCAAAAATATACCTGAATTGTATAATGTCTGATACCGGAGTAAAGTCAAACTCAATGATTGTTGCATTGGTGGTGTTAGAAATATTTAAAGCAGTTTCCAGATCTTGGTCGTTTCCCCAGCTTGGCGCATTATCGTCACTTAAACTTGTATTTGGACCAGGAACATTTGAGAGTTTCCCTGTAGAAAGTACAATACCATCTGCAAAAGGAAAATTACTGTTATTGTTAGTAAATAAGCCAAAACTTTTGTCTGTTCCTGCAAAATTTCCCGAAACAGCATTGGTAACTGTTATGTTTTGAATACAGCTATTATTTATAAGTACATTTTCGATTAAATCTTGTGCAGAATAGGTATGGTCAACATCAACATATTGGCTATAGGTTAAGGTTGAAAAAAGAAAAAACAGTAAATAAATGAAGTTTTTAACCATCGTTTTAAAATACTATGCAAACATAGTATATTCTTAAGAATGAATGTAGCGATTTACCTTTTGTTAACACATTTGATTAACGATTGAGGTATACCCAACTTTTATAGGGTCCAAAAACGGGATCTTTCAAGTTCAATACATAAAAATAAGTTCCTGTTGGCAACTGTTTTCCAACATTATTAAGACCTCTATTGCTTGTTCCGTCCCAAGGTTCGGTTTGGTTACCTCCTTCATATATTAAATTCCCGTAGCGTGTGTATATTTTTAAATGAAAATCTTCAAAAATATCATACAAACCAGTAATCAAAAATGTGTCATTTATTCCGTCGTTATTGGGAGAAAAACCTTGCGGAATAAATGGCTCACAATGTTCTGTAGAAATCGTAAAATGATATATTTCTTTACATTCGTTGGTAGAAGTATCGCTTATGCTGAAAAAAATCTCTTGCGGATTTGTTGTATTTGTATAGAAACTAGGAGAAAAAACCGCGTTGAATTGCGCATTGGCATCATTGGCAGAAAGGTAAAAACCATCGATGACTTCTGTTGGACTTAGGGTTAATTGATTGGCAATCTCGTATAAATCAAATTCATTAGCATCAAAACCAGCGTCACATTTTAGTTTGCCGTCTATTTCTGTAATGTCTATCGGAATAACCTCTATTTGAAAAGAAACAACAGTCTGGCATTCAGGGTGATTTTGATTGTAGATATTGGCGTAAATGGTTTCGCTTAAAGCGGAATTTTGATAATTCTGGGAATTTGAAATGGGGTTTGTAAAATTTTGAGCATCGGTTAAAGAGTTATAGTAACTCACCACGATATTATTAACCTGGTTTTCTAAAAGAGGAGTGTTCTCCGTTAGATCAAAAGTAGAAATTCCATCGAGTTCGTTTTTATCACAAAGAATTAAGTCTTGTGGTAGACTCGGATCAGGAGTTTCAAAAACTTCAATAAAAAAAGAATCTGTCACAAAACATGTATCATCGAAAGAAGATGTTACCCTCACAAAAATCTCTTGCGGATTACTTATATTCGGGTAATTGGTATTGTTGGTAATCGCACCTATGTTTTGATTAGCTTGGTTTTGGTCTAAAAAATAGTTGACTACAACATGGGGTTGACCTCCGGTAACTATTGGTGTATTTTGGGTGAGGTCAAAAAGTTCTTCCCCATCATTACTCACATCATCACACAATTTTAAATCGAGTGGAGGCGAAGCAATTTCAGCAAATGTTAAGTCTGTAGTTTGTTGGTCAGTATCGTTGGCAGGATTAATTTCGTTGATAATCGTATTTCCTGCTGCATTAAGGTTTACTTGTATTTCTAGATTAAAACTCACCGGGATATTACTCGGTAGGTTGATGGTTTGTGTGAAATTTTCATCAGCTCCAATAGGAATTATGTTTGGAGTGTTGGTTTGGAAAACAAGTTGATTGTCAGCTAAAATTCTAACTAAAATTCCCGCAGGTAAATCTTCTGTTCCATTATAATTATCGATAGTGTAATCTACCGTAATTTCTCTGTCATTACAGTTATTGCTTACGTTACCTATTGTAACTGCAGGGTCTGGAAGTGTACTGTTAAAAACCGTAACAACATTATTTATCATAATAAAGTCCTGCCCAGAAGTGAGTTCTATAGTCGCAGAATTATCTCCTATATTGATATAATTCTCTACATCGTAGACATCCAAATCCATATTGTAAAAGTCGATGTCATTGGTAAAGGAGTTTGTTCCATTAAAAGCATTATTTGCAGGGTTCAAGGTGTTACTTAAAATATTTCCGTTGAGACGTAATGTTTCGTTAACTGCTAAATTTTCGTCGCCTTCCCAAGCTAAAAATCCGATTTTTGCACCTTCATTGTCAATAACATTGAGGTTGTTTAAAACAATTTGTAAGTTATTATTGCTCACATTTACACCTTGTAGTCCGTCATAAATACTTATTTGATTTAGCGGAAGTGTAAGATCTTCGTAAACAACTATAATAGACCAGCCTCCAAAATTGGTTCGGTTACTACAATTGGGTTGAATAGCAGCATTTAAATCTAAATCGGTTAAGGTGTAATTACCGTTACCCGTCGTTTGAACTTGAGATGTTATGTCAGAAAATGCTGCAAAAAAATGGTATGTATTTCCATCGTTAGAAACAAAATCATATAGAAAAGTTTTATTTACAACAATATCAACATTATTGAGTTTCACTGTATAATCACCATTTCCTGAACCTGCCCAATATAAATAGGCGGCCTCGATCGTTTGTGTAGGAAGAAGATTGAGCGTTGCCGTTGCACCCGTATTGATTACACAAGTGCTAGTTAGATTATTTTCGTCTTGATTAAGCGTTGCTCCAATGGCAGTATAATCATAATTACCATTGAATTGTGTAAATTGAGTAATGTTTTGAGCAGAAACCCAATAAAAATTTACGACAAAGAATAATACCGTTATCGACGTATTTAATTTCATATGGGGTGTTTAGCTTTTAAATTTAAGAAAATAAATTTATATTCTTAAACCTAAGACCTAAATCCTACAAATCCCTCTTTTTCAGAATGTAATAAGAACCGTAAACAAAAATGGCTGTCCAAGCTAGCACAATCGTAACTTGATACCAATGAATCGTATAATCGATATCGAGTTTGGTTTGCAATTGATTTGCTGCTGTTTGTATAAAATTAAGTCTGGAAAACGGTTGCACAACTAAATTAGCCATAGATTCTAAAGGAAAGAACTGCATCACTTGACTTGTTTTGTCACTATCTTTAAACACCTGAAATCGTAAGAGTAAAAAGAGAATATTTTCAAAAATCCACCAGATAAAGAGAAAACCTAAGGCAAAAGCAGAGCGTTTTACCAATACCCCTAAAAACATACAGAAGGTAAAAAAGCCCAATAGTTTTACGAAGTAAGCCAATAAATATTCTAAATCAGAAAAAATAATACCAAATTCGTTATAGTCTGAAAAGGTGAGTCCTAAGACCATCGATACCATAAAAATAAATAGAGTAGAAGCTAACGAAAAACCAATTACAGTATAAAACTTCGATAAGATGAACTCCTTCTTGCTTAATCCATCAATTAGGTTTTGTTTGAGTGTTTTATTACTATATTCGTTAGACATCATCGATACAATCACAATAGCCAAGAAAAACTTTACTAAAGCAGCAATATAAGTGTTGAAATGCCAAATAAAAGGGAAGTTAAAAATACCTTGATCGGCCATTCTAAAATCTAGTCCCAAAAAATTAAAGTTAATTGAAGCAATTAGCGCAATCGCTATAAAAAGGGCAAAATAAACGATCGTGATGATTTTAGACGATCGACTAAATCTAAATTTCTGAAATTCTATATCTAATAGTCTAAGCATTTTCTTGTTGTATTTGGTTGGTCAATTGTAAGAATTGTTGTTCTAAACTTTCTCTACGTTTTACCAGATGTGATAGGTAGATTCCGTTTTGTTGTAATATTTTATTGAGTTCTTCAGCATTCAATTCTTCAGCTAAAACAGCTGTAATCAAATCGTTTTCATCTTTTTTGATAGAATTAAAAGCAGCGCTGTTTTTCAAATGGTTTTCGAGTGCAGAAGTGTTGGAAGATTTAAGTTCAAAATAACCAAAACTTGCGTTGAGCTGATCAACTGGACCTTCGTATAGTTTTACACCTTTTCGTAAAATAATCACGTCGCTACACACTTTTTCTACTTCATCTAATAAGTGGGAAGCCAATAAAATAGTAGTTCCGCGTAAAGCAATTTTTTTTATAATTTCCCTGATTTGATGAATTCCTTGTGGATCTAAACCATTGGTTGGTTCATCTAGAATCAGAATTTCAGGATCGTTTAACAAAGCCGAAGCGATGGCAAGACGCTGTTTCATCCCGAGTGAATAGGTAGAAAACTTACTGTTTTTCCGATCTAAAAGTCCTACTGTTTCTAAACTTTTATCTACTTGTGTGTAATCAACATTTTTAATTTTACAAACCAACTCTAAGTTTTGTTTGGCTGTCATATAGGGGTAGAAGTTGGGTCGCTCTATAATAGCACCAACTTTTTTTAAAGCATCGTGCGTTGAGGTGCCTCCGTCGAACCAGAAAAATTCACCTGATGTTTTGTTTACTACATTCAGGACAATACCCAAAGTGGTCGATTTTCCACTTCCGTTTGGTCCTAAAATACCGTAAACCTTACCTTTTTTAATCGTAAACGAGAGATTATCCACAGCAGTGAGGTAACCAAATTTTTTTGTAATATTTTTGAGTGTAAGAATTGTTTCCAAAATAGAAATGATATCGGTTTGTGTTTAGATGACGAACCTAATGAAATTTTGTTACAAAAAAATATTTTGTATCTTAAAAATAAAAAAGATGGAAGAGAAGTTGATGTCTCGAAAAAAACCTAGTTTTCCGATTACAGAACGCTTGGAAAAATACCTTCAGAAATACAACCGAATGTCTAAAATACCGGTTTCCTACGAAGATTTATTACGATTTTCAGGTTCTGTAAAAGTCTATGATAAACACGATGAGGATACACTTTGGATCAGGTGTTATTACCCTGAATTTGAGCGGGAGGATATCGATAAAAGCTTAAAGCGAATTTATACCATCTTGCATTCTGATGGTAGTGACGACTCTTTTGAGTTCTTGAATGTTGATGCAATTGATTACTGCACTTTTGGAAACTCTAAACCCTTTCGTATAAAAGTGAGAAATGTTCTCAATGATAGTTTTACCTACTTTTATGTAAAAAAGGCAGATGCTTCTCGTATTTACGGATTGGAATTTGAGCATATTTTATCCCCTTTCAGAATTAATTTTTTGATTTATAAAGATACTTTGATTGAAGAACATATCGCGGGAATTCCCGGTGATGTTTTTATAGACGATGAGTTGCCGTTATGCGACGAAAAATCAAAAACCCAAATAGCCAAGCAGTTTGTGAAATTTAATGAACGCTGTACCATAAGGCTTTTGGGTGATATGCGGTCGTATAATTATGTGATTATTCCTACTCATGATTTTGATCACGTCGCTTACCAGATTAGAGCGATAGATTTCGACCAACAATGTTATGAAGGAAACCTAAAAGTGTATCGCCCGCAGTTTTTTAAAGAAAATTATACGATGGTAAAATTGGTCTCCGACAAGTTAGAAGATACTTCTATCGAGCAGTATCGGCGAGAAGAAAGATCGCAAGTTGCCAAACGCTTAATTGCTTCACAAAAACGTTACCGCGAATTGATACGCTGTATGATTAACGACCAAATTTCTACCGATGAAAATGTAAAAGAATTACGTGCAGATTTAGTTGAATTTTCGAGGGATATCAAATTTAAAAAAGCAAAAAGTATGGGTAATATACTTAAAGTTGCACTTGAATTTGTGAAGCGTAACTATGTTGATACCAACACAAAAGAAATAATGGAATTTTAAAAGTTATTTCTTTTCCTCTTTATTGAAATACACCAAATAGTAATACATCTGCTTTTCTTCATCCCAGCCTTTTTCAATAAACTTCTCGGCACTTTCTGGGTTGATAAAATCCATTTTTATCTGCACATTGGTGTCGAGATTAATCACGTTTTTAATGGTTTTTCTTGCAGCAGAAACAGCCGTATTAGAAACCGGAAAAGAAGTCAAATCTTCAATTTTGTATTTCGGTGCTTTATCTACTTTGTAGTTTTTAAACTCAGGAATCAACTCTGGGTTTTCCATCACTTCGTTCAAGAAATTGGTTTCTTCAAAGTTGTCGTTTTTGGCAAAATGATTGACCGCTCGGTTCATAAACAAAACTTCCTGTTGTTTGTCTTCGGCAGGTAAAACCACGTCTTTGGCAAAATCTTGACAGAATTTCAGGTATTTTTTGGTGTAATAATTTTCATCGGTAAAAATATCTACTCCCAAAAAGTTCTCTAGCCAATACTTGGTGTCGTAACGGTTAGAATCTATTGATAAAACTTTGTAGCCTTCTTCTTTATTGGTATTGAAAATAATGGCGCCTTTATCTAATTTTTTAAGGTTGATGCCTTGTTGTAGGATAACTTCCAGGTTTTCTGTTTTTTCCTCAAACTGTAGAAAGTCATGTTTTAATTCAGATTTAAAGATTCCTAAACCATCTACTTTTTGATTGTCTACCAATAAACCATCAAAGTAAACTACATATAATTCTCCGCTTTTAATATGTGGGTGATTTCCTTGGTTATAAAGTAATTGTGCTATTTTTTTTGATTGCTCGTGAATTTCAGACGGGTTGTTAAAAACGGTATTGGCACAGTTATATAATTCGTGAAACTCTAGATCTGCTTCGTGCTCAAAACGGTAATAACTTTCTTCTTTTTCCCGAAAGGATTTTAAAAAATACTCCTTTAATAATGCATGAAGTTCGTCGTTTAACTCATAAGGTATAGAGGAAGTAAATAAATCTTCGTTTCTACTTTTGTTGCCGATTCGGTGTATGGATAACGATTCTATTTGGGCATTATATAAATTGATCATAAAGGGTCTTTTTGAGGGGCGAAATTTATATTTTTTTATATCGAATGCATAAAAAAACTGTTCAGAGTTATGAACAGTTTTATTATTCAGGGTTGTTTATTTAATAATTGAAAGTAAACTATTTAATTCCACTGGTAATTATCATCAAAGTTATCGAGATCGAAGTCATCATCAAACATATCGTCTTCGTCACCGTAATCATCTTCTAAGTTTTCTGCTTCAAACTGTTTGTCTGGAGGGCTATCGGGTAATTGTCCTTGTGCATAGAGTAAGTTAGGGTAGCTTTTTCCGTCTTCCACTTCAGTAATATCGGCCAATTCAACATAAAAAGTCCACATACTTAAAAAGTCATAAACGTAGATAAGTTTGGTGTTTTTTTCCGAAACGACATCTTCAAGGTAGGTTTCGTTCATAACGCGTTTAGACTCGTAACCTTCGGTCATATCAAAAAGAACAATTTCTTCACCTTGGTTCCAGTCTTCGTCACTGAGGTAAAAAGCAGCCATTTCTACCCCATCAAAACCAAAAGCTTGGCAAATGGTGTTGTGAAAATCTTCTAGATTGATGTTGTCAAGCACTTCGATATCTCTAAAAACATCATCTAACACGTCTAAAACTACTCTAAACTTATAAACCATTCTAATTGTTATTTAGGCTACAAAGTTAGTTATTTATCATCTTTTGAGAGTGATTTGTTTGTAAAATCACATAAAATAATACCCCAAAAATCAATGAAGAAAGTACCAAATGCATCGCTTGTGTAGCAAAAGGAAAATCGAAATAGGCCATCAGAACACCACTCGTAGCTCCTAAAACCATTAAAACCAATTTGGTGCTGATTAATTTTAGGTTGAGGTTTTGCTTTTTATGAATACGCCAAAGCATAAAGCTTAGTGCCAACAATAAAATGGAAGCAGAGCGATGAATATAAAAAGTGATTTCAGGATTTACCAGCCAGAATTCTTTTTGGTAACCAATTGCTTTTATTTGCTCGTCGACAAACTGTCGAACTTGTGTACCCAAAACCACCTGAATTAAAAACAAGATCATAGTTGCCCAAAGTAAATAGTTAAGCTTTTTAGGATAAGTTTTGTTGTTTTTTTCAACCTTACTTTGGTGTAACAAATAGAGCAATACTCCCACTATAACAAAAGCCATCAACATATGAATGGTAATTTTTACAGGCGCTAAAACCGAGTAAACAACCACTGCGCCAAGCCAAGCTTGAAACCCCATTAAAAAAACACTAAGCCAGGAAAGTAATATTATTTTCCGCTTCTGACGGAAAGAAAACAACGCCATTAGTAATACGGCAAAACCTGCCAAAGCACCACACAAACGGTTGATGTATTCTACCCAAGTATGCGTAGCGTTAAACTCGGCATAATCGTGTTTGGTGTATAAATTCCAATTACTTTTATTAAAACTATTTTGGCTTGTAAAATCGTTTTTGGCAACCTGCAAAGTATTATTCAAAATAATGACTTGTCCTTTTTCGTAAAAATGGTTTTCTTCCCAAATTAAATCCGACTTTTCTGTTGGCGGTATGTAATACCCAAAGCACTTTGGCCAGTCTGGACAACCCATTCCGCTTCCTGTCATTCGCACTACTGCACCAGCAATAATTACCAAATACACCAATACGATCGATATTTTTATAAGCTTTCTGTACATCTTAATTTTGTTAGCTGTTAGCTGTTAGCTGTTAGCTGTTAGCCCAAGTTGTTTTCCTTTTTCCAGCATCAGTTTTCTTGCAGCTTCATATTCGTTTGGGATTTCGCCTTCCAAAATCGCTTCTTTGATGGTGTTTTTAATAATTCCTATTTCGCGCGAAGGTGATAAACCAAAGGTCTTCATAATTTCTTCACCACTTACTGGCGGTTGGAAGTTACGAATGCGATCTCTTTCTTCTACCTCTTTTATTTTTTCTCTTACTTTCTGAAAATTTTGATGGTATTTTCTATACTTTTTTGGGTTTTTGGTTGTGATGTCGGCTTCACACAGTGTCATTAGATCTTCCATATAATCACCTGCATCAAAAATTAAACGACGAACCGCACTATCAGTCACATTTTCATCAATAACATTGATAGGTCTAGAACTTAGCAACACCATTTTCTGAACAAACTTCATTTTATCGTTCAAGGGCATTTTGAGTCGTTTAAAGAGTTTAAAAACCATTTTTGCACCCACAAATTCATGGTTGTGAAATGTCCATCCTATTTTTTTATCAAATTTTTTGGTAGGTGCCTTGCCGATATCGTGTAATAAAGCTGCCCAACGCAACCAAAGATTATTAGTGTTTTCCGAAATGTTATCAACCACCTCTAGCGTATGCCAAAAGTTATCTTTATGTCGTTGCCCTTCTACTTCTTCAATACCTTGTAAAGCGCTTAGTTCGGGTAAAATGATAGGTAAAAGCTTTGTTTTTCTGAGTAAAGCAAAGCCTTTTGATGGTTTTTCAGAAAGTAATATTTTGTGTAACTCATCTACAATGCGCTCTCGCGAAATAATTTTTATACGCTCGTGATTATCGGTAATTGCTTGTAGCGAATTTTCTTCAATCATGAAATCGAGTTGTGTAGCAAAACGAATGGCTCGCATCATCCGTAAAGGATCATCGCTATACGTTTCCGCAGGGTCGAGCGGAGTTTTTAAAATCTGTTGTTCTAAATCTTCAATTCCGTTAAACGGATCTAAAAGCTTTCCAAAATGATCTTGATTGAGTTGTAAAGCCAACGCATTTACAGTAAAGTCACGACGGTTTTGGTCGTCTTGCAAACTTCCGCTTTTTACCGAGGGGTTTCGACTATCTTTGGCGTAAGACTCTTTTCTTGCCCCTACAAATTCTATTTCCGCGTCAAGCGCTTTTATCATGGCGGTTCCATAATTTTTGAACACTTGTACTTTTGGTTTTTCAGGTAACAATTGGGCTACTTTTTGAGCTAAATCGATTCCGCTACCCACAGCAACGACATCAATATCTTTTTTGCTCTGATTTCTATCTAAGAAAAAATCTCTAACAAAACCGCCAATAACGTAGGTTTCTAACCGAAGTTCGTCTGCAGCCTGCGTGATGTATTTAAAAATTTGATGTTGTAATGCTTCAGGATATAACTCTTTTTTGGGCATTTTTTACTTTCTGATAATAGTTACTTTCCCATCGTTGGTTAGCTTAATAATTGCTGATGGTTTGGCGTTTTTGTTTGCTGATGGCAAATTTACAACATAGTCTACTCCTTTTAAAATTTCGGGAGTGATTTGCGAAAAGTTTTTAGGGGTGGATTGTCCGCTGATATTTGCCGAAGTAGAAACAATGGGTTTTTTAAATTTTCGGAGAAGCTGGTTGCAGAAATTATCTTTGCAAACCCTGATCGCTAAGGTATTGTCTGGAGCAACTAGATTTTCTGAAACCCGTATAGGTTGATCGTAAATAATCGTAGTAGGTTTAGAGGCATATTTTAGGATATCGTAAGCCACTTCAGGAACTTCCTCAACATATTGGTTGAGCATTTTAAAGTCTGAAACCAAGCATATCATTGCTTTTGACTCTTTGCGTTGTTTGAGTTCATATATTTTTTTGATAGCATCATAATTGGTTGCATCACAGCCAATTCCCCAAACGGTATCGGTAGGGTAGAGAATGAGTCCGCCACGTTTTAAGGTTTCTATACATTTGATGATTTCTTCTCGCATCTTAAATATTTAAATAGTCAAAAACTTTTGTGGCAAAATTACGGTTTATTTCTCGGCATTCTTCTAAAACACCCGAATAACGTTGTGCTTTTTTGATGTCTTCTCTATAATTTTCGTAGTCTGAAATAACAGATTTGTATTTAAAATCGTAAAATTTTGAAGTAGTGGGTATGACTACTGTTTTTTTGTTGAGTAAGATTCCCCAATACATGGCATGGTAACTATCGGTAATGATGGTGTCTGAACTTCCTATAAAATTGACCATTTCTTCTAAATCTGTGGTGTTTGATGTAGAAGGAAAATCTTTAAAGTATTGAAGTAAGTCTTTTCGTTTGGAGGTTTTATTGCAATAAATTACTCCAACTTCTTTGTTCACTGTAAACTTTCTATCAAAAATAGGATGTAAACAGCTCACGCAAGGAACCCATTCTGTTTTGGCAGAATAATCACGCGTGCCTACTATGCCAAAGTTTGAAGGATTGATATTATAAACTGTATTGTTTTGATATTTTGATAAGTCACGTTGGTTATGTCCGGCTCCCCAAATTACTGTTTTCTTTCCTTTTGCTTTTAACTCTTCAAAAAGTTTCATCTGTCTTTCGAAGTGACGGATGTTGAGTAAACCTCCGCCGCCAATAACAAGTGCATTATCGTTTATTTTGCTGATCCAGTCTAAACGTTTTTTTTTGCTAATCTTTCTAAAACCTAAAATATCTACTTGTTTTCCTTTTAACTCATCAAAATAATGATGTGGTCCAGCATATAAATCGCCAACATTTCCCAAGGTATAACGATGTACATTGACAACGCCGTTATTGCTTTGTTTTCCATTTAAAATGGAATCTTCAATCATTTTTTTTCTCTGATTGGAATCAATAACTGGAAAGATTTTCCCAAGTGATTTTTTTAAAGACATAAATCAACAATTACTATACAAATTTAGATTTTTGAACATAGACTATCAAAAAGAATGCTATATATTTGAAAGTTAAAAAACTCAAATTTTGAAAGTAAGCCTTATCATCACGACTTACAATTGGCATCAAGCACTAGAATTGGTTTTGCTTACCGCACAAAAACAAAGTCTAATGCCGTACGAAATCATTATTGCCGATGATGGTTCGGGTAATGAAACAAAAGTTGTCATTGACCAATTTAAAGATAAACTACCTCTAAAACATTTATGGCATGAAGACGATGGCTTTAGGCGAACGGTAATTTTGAATAAAGCCATTGCTCAAGCCCAAGGCGAATATATCATTCAGCTGGATGGCGACTGTTTGATGCATCCAGATTTTGTAAAAGACCACACAGAAATGGCTGTAAAAAATCAGTATTTGTATGGTAGTCGAGTAAACATTAGAGAAGAATTTTTACCAGAATTATTTCAAAATAAAGTAACTCAAATTGGCTTTTTTAATAGTGGTATAAAAAATAAAACCCGAAATCTGCATCTTCCCTTTTTAATGAAAATGTACAAAGCTAATGATCAACTTTCTTCCAAATTACGCGGTTGTAACTTGTCATATTGGAAAAAGGATATCCTAAAAATAAATGGCTATAACGAAGATATGACAGGTTGGGGAAAAGAAGACTCAGAAATGGCCATTCGGCTTTTGAATACTGGCGTAAAAGGAAGAAGAATTCGCTATGGCGGAATTATCTACCATATTTTTCATACCGTTAAATCAAAAAGCAGGGTAAACATCAACGAAAGTATTCAGCAAAAAGCAATCGACGAAAATTTGACTTACTGTCCAAACGGAATCGATAAATATTTATAGTTTTTATTGAGCCAAAAGTTCTTCGATTTTTTCAGCCGCTTTTTCCGAAGCAGTTTGAGTATTAGAGGCTAAAATATTTTCACTATTGATTTTTTTCTGTGTTTCCTTAAATTTTCCAAAAGTGCTAAATGCTTGCTCGAGAGCATTGGGTAGATCGTCTATTTTGTCAATTACTTTGCCACATTTCCAAAAACGATAACCAATATCATTTTTATAGTCAGCCTGATTGGCATTGATAAAAATTGTTGGTTTTGGGTTGATGATAAACTCATATACTTGGCTAGAAACATCACCAAGATATATGTCTGCGTTTTTTACATAAGTCATATCTACACTATGGTGACTCCCTAAATCGATATGAATATTAGGATTGTTGTAATACTTTTCAGGAATTTCTTCTTTGTCGGAAGCACCACGTTTATGAAACAAATTGATGTGAGGTGCAAAAATGAGATTGAACTCGCTCTGTTGTGAGAAAAACTCTAAAATATCGATTCCAAACTTGTGCCAAGAAGAAGTAGGTTGAGAAAAATGCGGATTGTAGATTACCGTTTTTTTATGGTTGTCAAAAATAATTTTAGTGTTTAATTTTTTTATGACATCCAATTTAGGATAGCCCACAATGGCGTGTTTTTTTAGTAAGTTTTGGTTTTGTAGTGCTTGTGCATAAAACTCACCAAATAAAATTTGCTGATCAAAATCTGTGATTTCTTTCTTAAAAGCATATTTTCTACCAGCAATACCGTGAGGAAATTTGATGAATTTCGGGTACTTTTTATCACCTCTGATTTTTAATAATTTTTGATGGTTATAATCAGAAAAAACAACCGCATCAAAATTATTTAAAATATAACGGGCATTTTTTTTCATCCAAAATCCAGCTCTCGGGTGTTTTCTATTTTTAAGTTTATCGGTAATTGCTCTAAAAAAATGGGTTGATTTTCTTTCAACAATGATATTGCTATTATTTAAAATAGCTAAAGTTTTTTCTAAGATAACATCTTGTGTAGGAAAAGTAAGAATGTGTACTTGGTTTTTTTTGGAAAGTTCATCTGCCACCGAAATAAAATGGTAGAGATGATGGATTTCTTCAATAAAAATAAAAGCTATTTTATGTTTTTCCTTAAGCATATGACAAAGTAATTTAACTTTACTTTCGTTTTGCAATTTACTATTATAAACTTATGTTATAACTTAAATAGAGTCTCTTTTCTTCTTTTAAATTATTTTACTTTTGCAGTATGAAGATGATTTTTTCAGAAAAATACCTCGATTTACAACCCAAGATAGAGCTTTTCATTCGAAACTTCGATGTGGAAGGGAAAACTATTTATGGAGGAAAAAGAAATGAGATAAAAATTTTTTCTATCGACGATTTTTTTGTGAACATAAAAGCTTTTAAAAAGCCTAATATTCCGAATAAAGTTATTTATAAATTCATTAGAAAATCCAAGGCACAGCGCTCTTTTGAATATGCCCAAGAATTACTGAAATCTGAAATTTTAACCCCAGAACCTATTGCTTATTTCGAGGAAGATAAATATCTTTTTGGCAAGAGTTTTTATGTCTGTAAGCATTTAGAATACGATTTACTTTTTAAAGATTTAAACGAAAATCTTGATTACCCAGATATAGAAAGTATTGTAAAGCAATTTACTGTCTTTACACATCAATTACATCAAAACGATATTGAGTTTATCGATCATACACCAAGCAACACTCTTATTAAAAAAGAGAACGGAATATATAAGTTTTATCTTGTAGACTTAAATCGGATGAATTTCAAAAGGCTCACTTTTGAAGATAGAATCAAGAATTTTGCTAAAATAACCACGCATCAAAAAATTCACCGCATCATCAGTCAACAATATGCAGAATTGATAAACGAAGACCCAGAAATGATTTATGAAAAACTGTTGTTTTATGTAAATAAATTTCAAGAAGCTTTTCATCGAAAGAAAAGAATCAAAAAGAAAATAAAGTTTTGGAAATCCTAAACTTATTTGTTTTTCCTTTCTATTTCTAAAAGCTTGATGTATTTTAGAAAAGTATAATGTGCTTTAATACTGCAAATCACCAAGCCATTTACGCCATCTAAAAAACCAAGCCTCAAAATATAGGATTTCACAAAAGCCCAAAACGGATTGAAAACAATATTAAATAAAGTAGCTCTTCTGCCTAAATCATAATAGGCTTTTGCAGAGATAGAAGAGAAGGTTTCCATCTTTAGGTTATACTCAGAATAGGTTTGATAATTCCAATGGAGGATATCACCTTTCAAGTGACCAATTTTACTTTCTTTGTTATGTAGTTTTATTTGATCGTGTGGGTTAATTCCTTTCCAGTTTGCTTTTCTACGGTCGAAGACGCGTAGTTTTTTCTCAGGATACCAGTCTGAGTATTTTATCCACTGACCACAGAAATTATTATAACGATTACAATAATAACCATCTAATTGCCAGTTGTTTTTTAACTCAATGATGCTTTTTTGTAACTCTTCTGATAAAGATTCGTCACCATCTAAAGAAACAATGTAATTATGACTTGCTTGTTCTAGCGCAAAGTTTTTTTGCTCAATATAACCTAAGAATTGCTGCTCGATAATTTTTGCTCCGTATTTTTGGCATATTTCTTTGGTCTTATCGGTCGAAAAAGAATCAACTACAACAATCTCATCGACCACATTTTGTAGCGATTGCATGCATTTTTCGATAGCACGCTCTTCGTTGTAAGTGATAATTACCCCCGAAAGTTTTATCATATTATCAGATTTCGAAACAAAAAATATTACATTTGTATGGTAGCAAAGCTAAATAAATATTGTTTTGATTAATAATCTTTATGAATAAAATTGCAATTTCGGTAATTATTAGTACGTATAACTCAGAATCCTGGCTCGAAAAAGTCTTGTGGGGTTATAACAACCAATTGTTTACCAATTTTGAAGTTGTAATTGCAGATGACGGCTCAAAACAACCCACTTTCGACTTGATCGAAGAAATGCAAACGAAAGTCAATTACCCAATTACCCACGTTTGGCAAGAAGATAATGGCTTTCAGAAATCCCAAATTCTCAACAAGGCTATTTTAAAGTGTCAAGCAGAATATATTGTAATGAGTGATGGCGACTGCATTCCTCGTAAAGATTTCTTAAAAATTCATGCCAAGTACAGAAAAGAAGGTTATTTTTTGTCTGGGGGCTATTTTATGCTACCGATGAATATTTCTGAAGCGATTACCAAAAAAGATATCGATTCGCAAGATTGCTTTAAAGTAAATTGGCTCAAGAGAAAAGGACTAACACCTTCATTTAAGAACAACAAATTAACGGCTAGAGGTTTTGTGAGTGAATTTTTAAACCTAATCACACCAACCAATGCTAGTTGGAATGGGCATAACGCTAGTGGTTGGAAAAAAGATATACTTGCCGTAAACGGATTTGACGAACGCATGCAATATGGAGGTCAAGATCGAGAATTAGGTGAGCGCCTGATGAATTACGGCATAAAATCAAAACAGATTAGATATAGCGCTATTTGTGTACATTTAGATCATCCTAGAAGTTATAAAAATCAAGAGTCTATTGAAAAAAATAGAGCGATTAGAGATACCACAAAGTTAGAAAATAAAACTTGGACAGACTACGGAATAAAAAAAACTAGTGCATGAAATTAAAAGAATTACCCGTTTCTTTATTTCATACACTAAAATTGAAATGCTTATCTGTAAAAGAGCTTAAAAATTCAGATGAACAGCGCTTACCGATAGTAGTTTCTTTAACTGCAATTCCTTCGAGGTTTAGCACCTTACATATAGTAATAAAAAGTGTTTTAGCGCAAAATTACCCGCCAAAGAAAATAGTATTATGGCTGCATGAGAGTGTCAAAAAAAACATCCCGAAAAGTTTAGCCAAGTTAGAAGGTGAAATATTCGAAATCAGATACACTTCATTAGACTGTCCGCACAACAAACTAATTCATACTTTAAAATTATACCCCAATTTCCCTGTGGTTACTTGTGATGATGATTTGATCTATCGGCAAAATTGGCTACAAGATTTATATGATACATATCTTAAATATCCGGATAAAATTGTGGCTCATCGTTTGAGATGTATCAAAACCGATGAAAAAGGAAAAGCAAAACCCTACAAGTCTTGGAATTTAAACGATGATTGTTCCTCAGAAAGATTTTTGCCTATTGGTGCAGAAGGAGTTTTATATCCCCCTAATGTTTTTTCTAATATTGTTCACGACGAAAACCTTTTTTTAAAGTTAGCGCCAAAAGCGGACGATTTATGGTTTAAAGCAGTAGCTTTCGCTGAAGGAAAAAAAGCGATGAAAGCTTTAAAAAGTCCTAAACAAGCCATACCAATTTTGGGAACTCAAAGAGTTTCTCTGAAAAAAGAAAATGTTGGAGAGGATAAAAACCGAGTTCAATGGGATGCCTTGGCAGAATATTTTCAGATTCAGTTTAAAAACTGAACCAGTTTTTCTTTAAATAAATTTGGGGTAAAATCACCATAATGCTTTTCTACTTCAGCTTTCAATTCTTTTTTATCAAATGGATTGAATCGTTCAGGGCAGTATAAGTTTAGGTGCGCATATTGATGAAAATCATTATTTTGATGCATCCAAGAAGTTGGTCTTATCCACGGCGAAAAAATAGCAAAGGTTTTTATACCAAGTGCTTTTCCCATATTTATAGCTCCACCTTCGTTACCAAAAACAGCTTGGCAAAATGAAGTGAGTACAATAAATTCGCGTAAGCTTGGCGCATAAAAATCTAAGATTTGTTTTTTTGTATTTGCGGTGCAATAAGATTTCAATTCTTCAATTTCCTCTATCTGATTGGGAATATAATTTAAAAAAAACTTTTTATCAGGATGATTTACAACAACAGCATCTAGAATTTCTGCCATATACTTGAGCGGGTAAGTTTTATCTTTTCCACTTCCTAAGCAGTTTACCATGAGGTAATCTCCTTTTAAGATATTGATACCTTGATGGCTTAGTTTTTCTATCAATTTTTCTTTTTCACTTTCGTGAATATATATTTTCGGACTTACAGCATAATCAATGTCTAAACCCGAGTGCTGCAAAAATTCTAACCGATTGTAAAAAGCCATGGGTAAACCATAAGTATTGGTTTTGGAAGTTTTTACGGTATGGCTATAAAATAATTTCGTATAACTTTTATGAAGTCCAATTCTGGTTTTGGCACCAGAAAAATAAGTCAAAAACCCACTAAACAACTTAGAGTAGACATCTATAACAATATCATATTTTTCTTGGCGAACCTGTTTTAATAGCTGAAAAGACAGTTTTTTACTTTTCTCCATTTCAGGAGTCACCATTATAAGTTGATCTATAAATGGGTTGTTTTCTAAAACAGGAATAGTGTTTTTATTGACTAAATAATGTAATTCAGCAGAAGGAAAATTGCTTCTTAATACTTCAAAGAGGAGTGATGTCGTTAGTACATCACCTATCATTTTCTGCTGAATTACTAATATTTTCATTTATACCGCTACGTTATATTCGCGTAAAGCGTCGTTAAGCGAAGTCTTTTTGTTGGTACTTTCTTTACGTTTACCAATAATCAAAGCACATGGTACTTGGTATTCGCCTGCAGCGAACTTTTTGGTATAACTTCCCGGAATCACTACTGAACGCGCCGGAACATAACCTTTCATTTCTTTGGGTTCGTCGCCCGTTACATCAATAATTTTGGTAGAAGCAGTAAGCACTACATTTGCCCCCAACACAGCTTCTTTCTCTACTTTTACACCTTCAACCACAATACAACGTGAACCAATAAATGCATTATCTTCAATAATTACCGGAGCAGCTTGCAGAGGTTCTAAGACACCACCAATACCAACGCCGCCAGAAAGATGCACGTTTTTACCAATCTGAGCACAACTACCAACAGTTGCCCATGTGTCCACCATCGTTCCTTCATCTACATAAGCGCCAATGTTTACATAACTTGGCATCATAATCACACCTTTAGAAATATAAGCTCCGTGTCTTGCAACAGCGTGCGGTACTACACGAATTCCTTTTTCTTCATAACCTCTTTTAAGTGGAATTTTATCGTGGTACTCAAAAATACCAACTTCTAAAGTTTCCATTTTTTGGATAGGAAAGTAAAGCACCACCGCTTTTTTTACCCATTCGTTCACTTGCCAACCTTCATTAGTAGGTTCTGCACAACGCAATTCGCCTATATCTATTTTGTTGATGACTTCTCTAATCGCATGCTGAGTTTCTGGATTTTGCAATAAATCTCTATTTTCCCAAGCCTGCTCAATTATTGTTTGTATATTATTCATTTGGGTTTTGTTTTTCGCAAATATAAGGTTTAATGCGTATTTTAGAACTTTTAGAAAGAAGTATTACTTTTGTAAAAAGTTTTTTGATGGCAAGAATTATCGCTTTAGATTATGGTACCAAACGTACAGGAATTGCAATAACCGATGAATTACAACTCATTGCTTCGGGCTTGACAACTGTAGAAACGCCAAATCTCATTTCTTTTTTAAAAGATTATTTTCAGAAAGAAAACGTAGAATTGGTTTTGGTAGGAGAACCCAAACAAAAAGATGGTTCACCTTCACCATCAGAAGTTTATATACAAGAATTTTTAGTGAGCTTTCGCGAAAATTTTCCAGTTATGAAAGTAGAACGAGTAGACGAACGTTTTACGTCTAAAATGGCTTTCCAAAGCATGATTGACGGTGGATTAAAAAAGAAAAAAAGACGAGACAAAGCCTTGATAGATGAAATATCGGCTACAATTATACTTCAAAATTACTTGTATAGTCGATAAGATAAATACGATTGCTTACCTTTGCGCGAGTTAAAATAAAACCTATGATTTTACCAATTGTTGCTTACGGAGATCCGGTATTGAAGAAAAAAGCAAAACCAATTACCAAAGATTATCCAAAGTTAGAAGAGTTATTAGAAAACATGTGGGAAACCATGTACAATGCCACTGGCGTTGGTTTGGCAGCTCCGCAAGTAGGTTTACCTATTCGTTTATTTGTGGTTGATGCTTCGCCCTTTGCCGAAGATGACGATTTAAGCGAAGAAGAAATCAACAGTCTTAAAGACTCTAAATTGGTTTTTATCAATGCTCAGATTGTTGAAGAATTTGGTGACGAATGGGCGTTTAATGAAGGTTGTTTGAGCATTCCGGAAATTCGTGAAGATGTGTTTCGAAAACCTAAAATCACTATAGAATACGAAGACGAAAACTTTAAAAAACAAGTCAAGTCTTTCGACGGAATTTTAGCGCGTGTGATTCAACATGAATACGATCATATCGAAGGAGTTTTGTTTACCGATAAGCTTTCTTCCCTCAAAAAAAGATTGATAAAAGGAAAACTGGAAAACATTTCAAAAGGGAAAATACGTATCGATTACCGTATGCGTTTTCCTAAAGCTAAAAAAGCAAGATAATTTTTGCAAAATTCAATAAAGATTAGATATTTGCTATCCTTAAAATTAAACCCTAACTATGAGTTTCGATAAAATATTATCTATTTCAGGAAAACCAGGACTTTATGAAATTAAAGCCCAAACCAAAGGCGGTTTTATTGCCCAAAAGATTGATGACAAGAAAAAACTAAATGTCAATTTAAGACATAACGTAAGTATGCTTAGCGAAATCGCGATGTACACCTACACAGAAGAAGTTCCGTTAAGAGAGGTTTTTCAGAAAATTGCCGATAAAGAAAACGGAGGAGAAACCATAAGCCACAAAGAGTCTAAAGCAAAATTAGAAAGTTATTTTCAGGAAGTTTTACCAGAATATGATGAAGACAGAGTTTATGCCAGTGACATCAAAAAAGTAGTGCAATGGTATAATATGTTGGTAAAATCTGGAATTAACAATTTTGCCGAAGAAGAAAAAACGGAAGATACTTTTGGAGAAGAAGAGTAAAAATATATTTCTTTTTAAATTGAAGTCCGAATTTTATTTCGGACTTTTTTATTTTTATAAATTCATTTCAAAACGCCTATGAATTTAATTGATGTTATTTTGCCATTACCGCTCGATGCGAGGTTTACTTATGCGGTGAGCGAAAGTGATTTTCGTCAGATAAATATAGGAAGTAGAGTAGCGGTGCCTTTCGGGAAAACCAAGGTTTACACTGGGATTGTTGCAGAAATACACGATAGATTTCCAGAAAAATACGAGTTAAAAGAAATAGAGCAGATCATTGATGAGCATCCGTTAATTACACCAAACCAGTTTCAACTCATCAAATGGATTTCTGATTATTATCTCTGTAGCGAAGGCGAAGTACTGAAAGCCGTTTTACCCAATGCTTTTTTGTTGGAAAGCGAAACAATTGTCGAGCGTAATCAAGATTTCACTTTAAGTGAAAATGAACTTACCGATGAAGAATACCTTGTTTTTGAAGCTTTGCAAAACCAATCGGTCATAAAAATTAAGGAAATTGGTAAGCTTCTGGAAAAGAAAAATGTGTTGCAACTCCTAAAGAAAATGGTCGATAAAAATGCCGTTTTGCTGCATCAGGAAATCTACAAAAAATACCAACCTAAATTGGTAAAATATTTAAAGTTAGGAGAAGATGTAGGGCAAAATTTACAGCTAATTATAGAAGACTTAAATAATGCGCCCAAACAAAAGGAAGCCTTGCTAAAATTTTATTCGCTAAAAGCGAAATCACCAAAACCAATCTCCAAAAAGAAGTTTAAAAAAGAAGAAGAGGTTTCAGATGCAGTTTTAAGAGCATTGATCGATAAGCAAATATTTAAGGAATATCATTTACAAGCCGACAGAACAAAAACAGATACAGAAAGTTACAAATCAGAAATCAGCTATTCTGAAGAACAAATACAAGTGCTCAATGAAATAAAAAATGCTTTTTCTAAAGGAGAGGTTGGCTTGTTACATGGGGTAACTTCTTCGGGTAAAACCGAAATTTATATAGAACTCATCAAACAGCAACTGGCAAAAGGAAAACAAGTCTTGTATATGCTACCAGAAATAGCGCTCACTACCCAATTGGTGAGTCGTATGCAAGCTTATTTTGGTAACGAGGTTTTGGTTTATCACAGTAAATATACTTCTAACGAAAGGGTAGAAGTATATAAACATGTTTTAAATAATACTGGTGGAAAAATTGTAATTGGCGTTCGCTCGTCTGTATTTCTTCCATTTCAAAATTTGGGGTTGGTCATTGTAGATGAATCGCACGAAAATACGTATAAACAATACCAACCTTCGCCAAGATATCACGCACGTGATGTTGCTATTGTTTTAGCGAAAATTGCTAAAGCAAATATTCTCTTAGGTACGGCAACACCAAGCATAGAGAGTTATTATAACGCTTTGCACGCTAAGTTCACTTTAGTGGAATTAAAAAATCGATTTAAAAACATTTTACCCCCAGAAATTCAATTGGTCGATTTGAAAGAAGCGCACAAAAAAAAGAAAATGAAAGGGCATTTTTCTGAAACGCTTTTTTTGGCAATTGAAGCGACTTTGGAGAAAGGAAAACAAGTGATTTTATTTCAGAATAGAAGAGGGTTTTCGCCTATTTTAGAATGTAACACTTGTGGTCATTCGGTACAATGTCCCAATTGTGATGTGAGCTTGACTTATCATCAGCAAAACAACACCTTGCGTTGTCACTATTGTGGTTATCAAATGGCTATGCAAAGTCATTGTTTGGTTTGCAAAAGCCCAGAATTATCTACCAAAGGTTTGGGAACAGAGCAAGTAGAAACCGAGTTGAAAGTGCTTTTTCCGAAACATCAAATTGGGCGAATGGATTTAGATACCACGCGAGGAAAATATGGTTATGAAAAAATCATCAACAGGTTTCAGCAACAAGAGATAGATATTTTGGTGGGTACCCAAATTGTGACTAAAGGGCTCGATTTTAGAAATGTAGATTTAGTAGGTGTGATGAATGCCGACAATTTGTTGAACTTCCCTGATTTTCGTTCCCACGAAAGATGTTTTCAGCTGTTGGTTCAGGTTGCGGGTAGAGCAGGAAGAACCCAAGAAAGAGGTAAGGTTTTGATACAGACGTATAATCCTAATCACCAGATTTTACAGCAAGTCACTACCAATGATTATGCAACGATGTACAAAGAACAAATTGATGATCGCTACAACTTTAAATATCCGCCTGTATATAGAATGGTTAAAATCATCTTTAAAGGAAGAGATTATAACCGGCTGAATGAAGCTGCAGATTGGTTTGCGAAAGGTTTAATGATGCAGTTTAAAGAAAATGTTCTGGGGCCAGAATTTCCTGCAATAGCTCGGATTAATAACGATTTTATCAAAAATATTATTCTGAAAATCCCACCAAAGCAATCTTTAGACAAAACCAAGCAGTATTTATTAAAAATAAAAAAGAGTTACGAGGCTGTAGCTGCTTTTAGGGGTATTCGTCTAATTTTTGATGTCGACCCTTATTAGAGGTTTTCTAATAAATCCTTGAGTTTGTCTTTTTTGTTTCTGCTCAAAGGAAATTCCTGTTCTCCTACCCAAACACTTTTAGAACTAAAGTTTTTCACACGGTTAAGGTTAACTATAAAAGATTTATGAATTCTGAAAAAGTTGTCTTTTGCCAATTCTTTTTCATAATTTTTCATGGTAGATAAAACAGTGTAACTTCCATTATCGGTACGTACTTTTACGTAATCTCCAAAAGCCTCGATATATTTTATGGAGTTGAGATAAACTTTGTGATTTTTAAAATTACTTTTCACAAAAATATATTTACTTTCTTCTTGAGCTGTTTGTGCATAGTTGTGTTTAAGCTTATGCATTTCTAAGGCCTTCTCCACTGCTTTGTCAAACCTGTTTTTTTGAATAGGTTTCTGAAGAAAATCGATGGCTTTATACTCAAAAGCTTGCAAGGCATATTTTTGCTTTCCAGTAATAAAGATAACAATAGGTGGTTTTTCTAAACTATCTAGCATATCAAAACCTGAGAATAATGGCATCTCAACATCTAAAAAAACTAAATCTATTTGGTTTTTGACTATGCTTTCTTTTGCTTTTACAGCGTTGTTGTAATCCGCATAAAAATCTATATGTGGATTGTTCTTAGCCATTTTAGAAATGGTGAGACGCTGTATAGTGGAATCGTCAATTACAATTGTTTTTAACTTTAAAGAACTCAAGGGCTACTTTTTTAAGTTTTGATGATTATGCTTTATAATTTTAGAAACAAATTTCTATAATTTGTCACATTACTTAGGCAAAATTTCTACATTTTTTTCACCTAAATTTGCTACGGGAATGATAACTGTTTTATTATCAACAGTTTTCACCTTAAGAGAGATGTTTTCTATAGCTAAAACCATTCCTTCAATTTCATCAATTTTTATAAAATCACCAACAGCAATATTTTTTCGGCTATAAAAACCTATCAAAAGTTTATATACTACCTCTTTTGAGCCAAGACCAAAAGCTATCGCAAAAGCTACTAAAAAAGCTCCAATAATCAAAAATAAATTGTTGGTAATTAATTCTGTTTCGACACCGGCGTGATTTAAAGCAGTAATAGAAACCATTATGGCTAAGAAATAAAATACCAACAGACTTATAGTTTTAGAGCCATTTATATCAAAAGACTTCAGGATATTTCTTACCGAAACCTTGATAAAGTTTGCAAAATAAATACCCCCTATAAAAATCAATAAGGCTGTAAAAAATTGTGGTAAATAGGAGATGAGGTTTGAAGTTTCATCTGAAATAGCTTTTAAACCTAAAAACTCTGCACCAATAATGATAAAAACCAAAATTAGAAACCATTTTACAAAAGCTAAGATGATTTTGTCTGGTTTGATTTTGATATTTAGTTTTTCTACTAATTCGTTGTCATTTAGTTTTTCCTCTAATCTTTTTATTTTCGTGATTTTGAGTAAGCCACGCACAATTATTAAAACTATTTTTAGTAATAACCAGGCGATGATTACGAAAAGGATAAACAAGATGATTTTAGGGGTTATTTCAGCAATTTTAGAATAGAGTTCATTTAAAACTTTAAAATCTAATTGATTATTCATTATTTTGGTTGTTTTTATTTTTGTTTTTTAAATTTAAAAGCTCTTGCAAAGAAGCAGGGTATTTTATAGCGATTAGGTCTGTAAAGTCTAACGAAAGTTTAATCAAATCGATATCATTCATCACTTTATTTTTTAAAGTGTCTGGAAGTTTTTCGTTATTGATTATATTTTTAAATGGGTTTTGCATTTATATCGTTTTATAAACTTCGATTAGTTTTTGTTTTGCTCTGTTTAGTCTCATTTTTGTAGCACTTTCACCAATATCAAAAACGTCCATAATTTCTTTTAAACTAAAATCATCTTGATACTTCATCAATAAGATAGATTTTGTTTCTGGGTCAACTTTTTTTAAAGCGAGCTCTAATTTTTCTGTTTTAAGTTTATATATTTCATCATCCGAAATTATTTCTTCTAGGCGGTTTTCATCTAATTCATAAGAATTTACAAAAATGTTTTTTTGCTTTGCCAATTCTCTATTGACGTAATTTAAGCAAAAATTATAGGTGAATGAATACAACCATGTAGAAAATTTAGATTGATGTTTAAAGGATTTAAGTTTTAAAAATAGTTTTACAAAAATGTCGTGTGTTAAATCTTGTGCCTCTTCAGTAGATTTTACAAAGCTTAAGCACTTGTGATATATTTTCTGAGCATACCGGTCATAAATTTCAGCAAATAGGCAAGTGTCTTTGGTCTGGACAATCCTATCAACCAAATCTTCGTCACTTAAAAGTGTAGAAACTTTTTCTTTCAGTTTGCTCATTTTACATTATGACACTTAAAACCTTAAAAGGTCACTTCTAAAAAAATAGATTAACAATTATACAACAATGTTTTGATTTATCGAAAAGAACACTTACTTTTGCAGCCAAATTTAAATAAATAATTTATGAATCATTATGAAACTGTTTTCATCTTAAATCCCGTTTTATCTGAAGATCAGGTAAAGGAAGCAGTAAAGAAATACGAAGATTTTCTTGTTTCTAAAGACGCTAAGATGGTTAACAAAGAGAACTGGGGACTAAAAAAATTAGCTTACCCAATTCAACACAAAAAAAGCGGATTCTATAACCTTTTTGAGTACCAAGTTGCTGGTGAGGTTATCGATGAACTAGAATTGATGTTTAGACGTGACGAGCGTATTATGCGTTATTTAACGGTAAAGTTAGATAAGTACGCTGTAGAGTGGGCAGAAAAAAGAGTAAAAAGAAACCAAGACAAATCTTAAGCTATGGCAACTTCTATAGAACAACAAGCAAAAGGAAAAAAAGACGGAGAAATCAGATATTTAACTCCGTTGAATATAGAGACAACATCAACAAAAAAATATTGCCGTTTTAAAAGATCGGGTATTAAGTATATCGATTATAAAGATCCAGATTTTTTAATGGCATTTGTAAATGAGCAAGGTAAAATTTTACCACGTCGTCTTACAGGTACTTCTTTAAAATACCAAAGAAAAGTAGCAACTGCCGTAAAAAGAGCTCGCCATTTAGCATTAATGCCTTACGTTGGTGATTTATTAAAATAAAAAACAGCAATTATGGAATTAATATTAAAGAAAGACGTAGAGAATTTAGGTTTTGCTGATGATGTAGTAACCGTAAAAAACGGTTACGGAAGAAACTATCTTATCCCACAAGGATTTGCAGAACTTGCAACCCCTTCTGCTAAAAAAATGTTGGCAGAAACCTTAAAGCAGAGAGCTTATAAAGAGCAAAAGAACATAGACGAAGCTAAGAAAAACGCTGAAAAAGCAAACGGTATCGAACTTAAACTTACCGCAAAAGCTGGTAACGACGATAAAATGTTTGGTAGTATTACCGCTGCAGATTTAAGCGATGCCTTAGCTAAAGAAGGTGTGGAAATCGATAAAAAATACATCAGTATTTTAGGTGGAAACATCAAAAGATTAGGACAATACGAAGCGAAATTACGTTTCCACAGAGAAGTTATTTCTAACTTTACTTTCGACGTAATCAAAGAAGCTTAATCGTTTCCTATGCAAATTATAAAAGCCTATTCGTTTGAGTAGGCTTTTTTCTTTTTTATCATTGAAAATGAAATTATTTTGAAATACACGAGACTTACCAAAGAACAACTTGAAGAGTTACATCCAGAATTCATCAATTTTTTGGCAACACAATCGATAACTGCCGAAGAATGGAAAGACATCAAACAAAACAAACCTGAAGTTGCCGAAGAAGAACTCGATATTTTTAGCGACTTGGTTTGGGAAGGTGTACTATCTAAAGCAGAATATCTAGAGCATTTTTCGCCCCAGCATATTTTTCTTTTTAAAATTAGCGAAGTACAAATGCAACTCATCGGTATCAAAGTAAAAAACGAAGCGATAAATATCACTACCAAAGAAGGTTATGCTTGGTTGCAAGGCAACTTGATGGATGAAAATGTAGAAATATATACTTCTACGAAAGTTATTAAAGACGATAGAAATAAAGATATTTTTGCATTGATTCAGCAAGGAGCCAACATCACCAAAGGTGAATTATTCAATTATTTCGACAATATGGTTGATTAGTTTTTATTCGTACCTCAACGATTCAATTGGGTCTTGTTTTGCAGCTTTCATTGCTGGATAACCTCCGGAAATAATGGCTATGACAAAGGAAATAAACGCGGCCCAGAACATCGCCATCCAAGGAATAGTAAAATTAAAACCAGCAGATTTAGCAACGATATAACCAATTAAAATCCCGAGAATAATTCCGATAATTCCGCCAAGTTGACCAATGATGATGGTCTCGCTAAAAAACTGAAAAGCAATGGTATTCTTTTTCGCGCCAAGCGCTTTTCTTACCCCAATTTCACGTGTTCGCTCGGTTACCGAAACCAACATGATATTCATTAAAGCAATGGATGAACCCAAAATAGTAATAATCGAAATGATCCAAGCGGCAGCATCTAAATAACCGGTAATGTTATTGATTTCGTTGAGTAAACTATCGCTACGCTCAATCCCAAAATTATTTTCCTCTTTAGGTTGTAACTTTCTAATTTTTCTAAAAGTAATAATTGCTTCGTCTTGAGCGCCTTCCATCATTTCTTTATCATCTACTTTTATACTGATGTTGTAATTGGTATTGGGTAAATTGTAGATGGTTCTTGCACGTTGCAACGGAATAAGTACACGCAAGTCCTGGTTGTTTCCAAAGGTAGAGCCTTTTCCTTCTAACACACCAATAATTTTAAAACGGTTGCCTCTTATCGAAATAGTTTTATGAATAGGATCGATATTTTTAAAAAGCTTTTCGACCAAATCGGCACCGACAATACAGCTATTGGCGTTATTTTTTATTTCAGAGGCAGTAAAATCTCGACCTTGTTCAAGTTTTAATCCGGAATTGCCTAAATAGTTTTCATTGATTCCGTAAACGGCAACTTCAGGATCTGTTTTTACTTTGTTGTAATTGATTTCTGCAGTTCCGGTTCCGGCAAAAGAAACAGAAACCCTGGTGTTGGGGTAAAGATAGTTTTTCTCAAATTCTAAGGTCTCTCGGTAATCTATAACTGGATTTACTTTAAAACCTTCATCACTACCACGAGTTCGCACGGTAAAATCATACCGCTGGATGTTGAAGGTGTTGGTTCCCATACTCGCAAAATCATTATTAATCGTGTTTTCCAACGCATTTACAGCACTTAAAATACCCACCAAAGCGGTAATGCCAATAGCAATAATCAGAACAGTTAAAATAGTTCTAAGCAGTTGTGTTCTAATACTATCAAAGGCAATTTTTATATTCTCGCGTACTAATGAAAACATGTAGAAAGTTGTAGTTTAGTTATAAGACTGTTTTATCGCCAAAAAGTTACTTAAAAAATGTATTTTGTTTAATTATCTTTGCACTTTATTTTTAATTATGGCACAAAAACCTTCTATACCCAAAGGAACCCGAGATTTTTCACCCGAAGAAGTGAATAAGCGAAATTACATTTTTGAGATCATCAAGCGTAATTTTGTAAAATACGGATTTCAACCGATTGAAACCCCAAGTTTTGAAAACTACGAAACCTTGATGGGAAAATACGGAGAAGAAGGTGACCGATTGATCTTTAAAATTCTAAATAGTGGTGATTTTTTAAGCAAGGTTAAAGATGACACTTTCGCGGAAAAAGATAGCCAAAAGATGACACCACAAATTGTAGAAAAAGCACTCCGTTATGATCTTACTGTTCCGTTTGCTCGTTATGTAGTGCAGCACCAAAACGAGATTGAATTTCCGTTTAAACGTTATCAAATACAACCTGTTTGGCGTGCCGATAGACCTCAAAAAGGTCGGTTCAGGGAGTTTTACCAATGTGATGCCGATGTGATAGGTAGCGAGAGTCTATGGCAAGAGGTTGAGCTGGTACAATTGTACGATGACGTTTTTACGGATTTAAAATTAGGAGGAACAAGCATCAAATTCAATAACCGTAAAATCTTAACCGGAATGGCCGAAGTGATTGGTGAATCCGACAAACTCATCGATTTTACGGTAGCGCTAGATAAATTGGATAAGATTGGAAAAGATGGTGTGATCAACGAAATGCTTTCAAAAGATATTTCTCAAGAGGCGATAGAAAAGATCAACCCGATTTTTGATGCGAAAGGCGATAATAAAGCCAAACTCGAAGTGTTAAACACTATTTTAAAAGAATCAACTATCGGCCAAAAAGGAATTGAAGAAGTACAGTTTATTTTAGATACACTTCAGGAAATTCCGTTGCAATCGGCTACTTTAGAACTGGATATTACCTTGGCACGTGGACTTAATTATTACACAGGTGCCATCTTTGAAGTTGCTGCTCCCGAGAACGTAAAAATGGGTTCGATTGGTGGTGGCGGAAGGTATGATGACCTTACGGGTATTTTTGGACTCAAAAATATGAGCGGTGTAGGGATTTCGTTCGGGCTGGATCGTATTTATTTGGTATTGGAAGAATTGGGTTTGTTCCCAACTTCCGCGGAAGCGAAAACTAAAATTATCTTTATCAATTTTGGAGAAAAAGAAGCTTTGTATGCTTTAAAAGCTATCACAAAACTAAGAAAGGAAAACATCAGCGCAGAACTATATCCGGACGCTGCCAAGATGAAAAAACAAATGAATTACGCCAACAAAAGAGAGATACCCTTTGTAGTCTTAGCAGGAACTTCAGAAATAGAAGCCGAACAGTTTACCTTAAAAAATATGAAAACAGGGGAACAGGAATTGGTGGATTTTGAGGGGTTGAAAAGTAGAATTTTAGATTATGTCTAAGCCAGTTTGGTTCATATTGGGAGTTATAGGTGTATGTTTTACTTTAATTATATTGCTTTTTGCTTATAAGATTGAAATTCAACACTATTTTTACGCTAAAGATTTTATATACTGGAGTGATGATGTTCGAATTGATTATGATGATTTTGAAGGAGAGGTAGACATCAATTCAAATAAAAAAATATCAAATTATCAAGCTTTATACTTAAAAGCAGTTAACATCCACGATAAAGAGGTTTATGCTGTTTTTGATAAAAGTAGATCTTGGATAAAAGACACTATTGGAATTAATTTTGAATATGAAATGAGATTACTTCAAATTCGTTTTGATCTATATGAAGTACATGCTCGGAAATATCAAAAGAAATTAGATGAAATAAAAAATATTGAACAGAAAAGTTTTTCAGATTTAGAAATAATAGGAGATAGTATTTACGAAGAATTACAGGTCATTGAAGACAAATTATATGATGATAGTTTGCCTATTTTAGAAAGAATCAATACCTGGAAACCAACAATAGATAATATACTTCGCCAAACTCCAAAGAAATAAAAAATCCTTAGTAAAAACTAAGGATTACTTTATCTACGTTATAGATCAACTTCTTTACTTTAAAATTAATTTTGCTTTAAATTCTACGCCATTATTGATGCTGAGTCCATACAGTAAATCTACAGTATATGTAAACTTGTCTTCAGTTACTTCTATTTCATCTAAAGTGTAAAACCTATCATCTATAAACTCAACACTTTGCTCTTCTGTATTTATAATATAGTCAACAGAAAAAAAGTTTTGAATTTCTGAAGTGCATATTTCAGCAGTACCATTTTGATAAAATTTAAAAGTTAAATATTGTTGGGCATTATCTATTAATTGCTCTAGTTCTTCTTCCGTTGTTGGAGGAGTTGAGTTTTGCGTGATTTCAATTATTTCAGTACTATTATATACCCAAGGACTCCCTTCAATTAACAAATCCGGAATACTTTTATCTTCCGTGTGAGAACTATCATTATCGCAAGAAGAAAGTATAGCAGATAAAATAAAAATAAAGAGTATTTTTTTCATAAAATTTGAGTGTAACGTGTTTTCTTATGTCAAAAAAAAAGAAACTCTAATAAAATTAGAGTTTCTTTTAAAAGTGTAGCGAGGACGAGAGTTGAACTCGTGACCTCCGGGTTATGAATCCGACGCTCTAACCAACTGAGCTACCTCGCCGTTTGAGGGTGCAAATATAAAACTATTTTGTATTTGAACAAATAGAAACTAAAAATAAAAAAACACCTATTTCGCTTTTTATTTTCGCAAGATTCTATATATTGTGCATCCAACTAATAATAACTTACATGAGTAAAATTAAATACGAAATGGAGTTTCCGATTCAAGCATCTCCATCACTTTTATACCAATACATTTCTACGCCTTCGGGCTTAAGCGAATGGTTTGCCGATAACGTGAATTCACGTGGTGAAATATTCACCTTTATTTGGGAAGGGAGCGAAGAGCAAGCAAAACTATTGAGTAAAAAAAGCGGCGAACGTATTAAGATGCGTTGGTTAGCAGACGAAGGAGAGTCTTATTTCTTTGAAATGCGTATACAGGTAGATGAGATTACCAAAGACGTGTCACTTATGGTAACCGATTTTGCCGAAGACGAAGAAGATATCGAAGAGGGAAAAATGCTTTGGGATAATATGATTACCGATTTAAAACATGTCTTAGGTTCGGTATAAAGCCATATATAATTAGTAAATTTGCCCGAAATTAAACTTTCGGGCTTTTTTATGATCAATAATAACGGAATTATACAAAACAAAAACGAAGTAGCTATAGATATCGATAATCGTGGGTTTCAATACGGTGATGGTCTATTCGAAACTTTACGAGTCATCAACAACAAAGTGGTTTTTTGGGAAGATCACTATTTTAGATTGATGGCTTCGATGCGGGTGTTGCGTATGGAAATTCCGATGAATTTTTCTCCTGAAATATTAGAGGAAGAAATCTTAAAAACCGTCGCTGCAAATGGCCTCGAAAACGATGCTGCAAGAGTAAAAATAAATGTTTATAGAATAGCTGGTGGATTCTACTTGCCCGAACATCGAGAAATCAATTATTTTATTTCAGCTAAAAAATTAGAAAATCAGTTTTACATATCAGATCATAAAAATTATACTGTCGAATTATTTAAAGATCATTATCAAGTTTCAGGCTTGCTTTCCACCTTAAAAACAACGACAAAAAACATAGCGATTTTAGGGAGTATTTATGCACAAGAAAACGACTACGACAACTGTTTTATTCTAAATGAAAAGAAAATGGTGATAGAAGCTTTAAACAGTAATTTGTTTTTGGTAAATGGTCATGAAATAAAAACTCCGCCATTGGCAGAGGGTTGTCTTAACGGAATTATCAGAAAAAAACTTATAGAAATTATTGAAAAAACCGAAGGTTTAACGATAAAAGAAGAAAGTATTTCGCCCTTTGAACTTCAAAAAGCAGATGAGTTGTTTTTGACCAATACCATTATCGGCATACAGTCAGTAACCAATTATAGAAAAAAGTCTTACAGTTCTGAGAAAGCAGATTTATTGAGAGGAAAACTCAATACCATCGCAAGGTTAGGGTAGAAAAGTTAGTTATAACTCGGGTTTTCAGGCGCATTCGACCAAATAAGGTATTGGCCGCCCAATTCTTCCAACTTTTCTTTCCAAAAAGAAGATTGATTGTTTTTAAGCACTTCTTCCTGTCGGTAATTTTCAATGATGATCCATGCTTTTGCTTCTAGCTCAGTATCTAACTGTAAAAAATCCCAACCTGAATAACCCAAGAAAAATTTTATATCTTTTTGTGAAATGAGTCCTTTCTCGATAAGTTCTTTTACGGCATCAAAATTACCACCCCAAAAAATACCGTTGGTAATTTCGATACTGTCGGGTATAAGCTCAGGAATTTTATGTATAAAATATAGGTTATCTTGTTCTACAGGTCCGCCGTTATACACAGGAAAAGAGCTTGCGATGTTCAGTTCTGGCAGTAACTCGTCTAATTGAAAGTCTAAAGTTTTGTTTAAGATAAAGCCAACAGATCCGGTTTCGTTATGGTCTGCCAACAAAACAACAGATCGGTGAAAAGATATGTCACCAATAATAGAGGGTTCGGCTACAAGGAGATTTCCTTTTTTGGGTTTAAGTTCTGTCAAAATATATTGATTTGTTATTTAAAGCTAAAACAAAAAAAGAAAAAGTGCAATTTTTTTAATAAAAAAGAGGCTCAATTTATGAGCCTCTTGGTTTTTTTGTGAAAACCTAAAATTAGTTTACAGATTTCTGTAAATCTGAACCTGGCTTAAACTTTACTACATTTTTAGCAGCAATCTTAATGGTTTTTCCTGTTTGTGGGTTTCTTCCTTCACGAGCAGCTCTTTTAGATACAGACCAAGATCCAAAACCTACTAAAGAAACTCTGTCTCCTTTTTTAAGAGAGCCTTCTACGTTTCCTAAAAATGATTCTAATGCTTTCTTTGCAGATGCTTTAGAGATTCCTGCGTCTGCAGCCATCGAGTCGATCAAATTTGTTTTGTTCATAATTTTGTTTTTTAAGTGTTTGTTGGTTAAACAATAATGATTTACTCCTACAAATTTATACGCTTTTTTCATTCACGCAAGTAATAGCAAGGGAAATACGCTGTATTGTTGATAACTTTAACATATTGTTGATAAAACCAGTTGGTTTTATGTAAATTTTAAGAAAGTCAGTGTTTATGGGGTGTTACAGCATGGTTGCTCCATCTTCGAAACTAAAACCATTCAAAAGCTCTTTTATTTTCATTTTTCGCTTTCCTGGTAATTGCATTTCTTCTATAACGATAAAACCATCTTTGGTGGAAACTTTCATTTCAAAACCTGCTACGATTATTTTCCCAATTTCTATATTATGTTCTGTTATTTCAGCTTTCGCGGAATAAATTTTACAGCGGTCTTTTTTATTTTCATTTATAAAATATGACCAAGCTACAGGATAAGGAGACAAACCTCTAATCAGGTTATAAATTTCTGTGGTTGATTTTTGCCAATCGATTTTGGTGTTTTCAGGGTTGAGCTTGTAAGCGGTTTTTAATTCTCCTGATTGCGGTTGCTTTTGAGTGTTGATAGAATCTTCTTCAAGAGATTTTAAGGTTTCAATAACCAAATTGGCTCCTTCATTCATCAATTTATCGTGTAAAATACCAGCAGTAGCATCGTTTTCGATAGCGACTTCCTTCTGTAGGATAATTTCTCCGGTATCTATTTTTTCGTCAATAAAAAAGGTAGTCACACCACTTTTGCTTTCTCCGTTTATAATTGCCCAATTGATAGGCGCTGCTCCACGATATTGCGGAAGGAGTGAAGCGTGAAGGTTAAAAGTACCAAACTCAGGATACTTCCAAACTTGCTCGGGCAACATCCTAAAAGCAACCACCACAATCACATTGGGGTTATATTTTTTTAAATCTTCCAGAAAACTTTCTGATTTTAAATTGGTAGGCTGTAAAACAGGTAGGTTGTTTTTATCGGCGTATTTTTTTACGGCAGATTGATGTAATTTCTGTCCACGACCAGCAGGTTTATCTGGCGCAGTTACTGCGGCAACTACTTCATAATTTTCTTGTAGGATCTTATCTAAAATACTGACCGCAAATTCGGGTGTTCCCATAAATAAAACACGAAGTTTTCTATTCATTCTTTTGGAGCTTTACTATATTATTTTCAGAAATTTTGATGATTTGCTGTTCGTTTAAATCTCTGATGATGTTGATGACCGTTTCATGATTTTCATCAAACTGCAATACCAAGTCTTTTAAATTGAAAGATTTGTGTGCTAGTAAGTCGATGATTTTATTTTTTATCTCTGTTTTATTTATCGCTTGTCGCGAATTTTTATTTCCAGCACAAACCGAGCATTTTCCGCAAGGCTTGCTATTTTCTTCGCCAAAGTAAGATAATATCTGTATAACGATGCAAGTTTTTTGTTGAAGAATAAGTTTTTTTATGGCTTCAATTTTATCGAGTTTACTTTTTCTAATCTGCTTGATAGATTCTGTGTTGGTGTTTAGGGTATATTTATCTTCTCGCGGCACCAAAAACCGAATCGATGTATCTTGATTTTTGATTTCCAAGCGGATGATTTCACTGTCATGTAGCTCTTGAAGCCTCTTTATGATATCCTGTGGTTGTAAATCGATTTTTTTCTCTATTTTTTCTAGCTTAATGGAGATCATTTCATCAAAAATAGCCGTTTGATTACGCAGTAAATATTCAATTAAAAATTTATATTTAAAATTATTTTGAGCATAGGCTATTACAGCTTTTTGGGAAATAATGACTTGCAAACTTATTTGCTGTTGGTATTGTTTTTCTAATTGTAAAATGCCACAGTTGTTTAGGGTTTCTAAACTATTATACCCTATTTGCAGCGGAATCTTATAGGTTTTGCAAAACTCATAAAAACCAAAGTTGAGTGTTTCTTCTCGTAGCTCACCATAAGCGATTTCAAAATAATTGTTGAGTTTTTTATAGATAAACGCCACTTGTTTTTTGGTAGGAATATTTCTCACAAACTGATTATCTATCAACTCAAAATCTGATTGATTGTAGAGCAGAAGTGCTGTCGCTTTTTTACCGTTTCTTCCTGCACGACCAGCTTCTTGGTAATAACTTTCAATACTCTCAGGGATGTGGTAATGAATTACGTTCTTCACATCAGCTTTATCGATGCCCATTCCAAAGGCGGTCGTTGCTATGATAATCTGGGTTTTATTTGCCAGCCAATGGTTTAGTATTTTTTTTCGCTCGTCGTTGGCAATTCCTCCGTGATAAGCTTCCGCGGAAAACTTATTTTCTGATAAAAGTGTTTGAAGTTGCAACGTGCTTTTACGGTTTCTCACATAAATAATACTTGAGCCTTCATTTTTCTTTAGATAATCAAGTAAATATAAATTTTTGTCTGCTCGCTCTTGAATGTAAAAATGTATGTTTTCTCTTTTAAAACTACTTTTAAAAACCTGTGGTTCGTCTATTTCTAATGTTTTGATGATGTCATCGACAACTTGTGGTGTCGCTGTTGCCGTAAGTGCAATAATAGGGGTTTGCGCTTGTAGTTCTTTTAGAATCGTAAGTTTTCTGTAATCAGGTCTAAAATCGTGGCCCCATTGGCTAATGCAATGTGCTTCATCGATAGCAATAAGTGAAACTTGCATTTGTTTGATACGTTCTTGTACCAATTGATTTTGCAGTCTTTCTGGCGAAAGGTATAAAAACTTGTAATTTCCGTATAGGCAGTTATCCAACAATTGATTTACTTCGGCAAAGCTTAATTTTCCGCTTAAAGCGATTGCTTTTATATTTTTCTTTTGTAATTGAGCCACTTGATCTTGTATAAGTGCGATGAGTGGCGAAACGACAATACAAATGCCTTCTTTAAGCAGCGCGGGAACCTGATAGCAAATAGATTTTCCGCCGCCTGTTGGAAGAAGAGCTAAAGTGTCTTTTTGCTGTAAAACACTTTCGATTATAGCTTCTTGAGCAGGCTTAAAAGACGTGTAACCCCAATATTTCTGGAGAATATGTAGTGGTGTTTCATTCATTAAGATGATTAAAAATAAAACTAATTCTGTTGTCTACCGTATCTTTAGGCACTTCTATGAGCTCGTAACCTAAATCTGTGTAGGTCCTAATCAAGTATTGTTGAATTTCTCTAGCTTCTTCTAGGTTTTCATAACGTTCGTTATCCGAAAGGTAAATTTCTTCCCAAATAGGTAAAATAAAGATTTTGTCGTATTTGTATTTTTTGTTCGCTTCATGAAATGTGTCGGGGTATTCTTTTCCCTTATAATCCATGTAAGCAGAAATATCTGGAATTCCTCTATCAAAAAAGGCAATAGTATCATCTATTTGGGTAGAATCTAAATATTGCTGTATTCTGCCTTCAAGTAATTTTTCGCTGAAGAGCAAGGGTTTATCCAAAAAAAGTTGGGCAATACCTTCTTCTTCCTGAGCTTGGAGTGTTACTTGACGTGAAATTTCTTCAAAACAGTAATAACCTAAATCAGTGAGTTGGTTGATGATACTCGATTTTCCGGTCGATGGACCGCCAATAATAACTATTTTAGTAGTATGCAAGCTTATGTCAATTAATAATAAACAATATCCTAAAATGAGGGAATTACCCTTATATTTGTGATTCTAAAGTAATGAATAATTTATGAGCGAAAATAGTAAACAAGAAGAATTTTATAAAAAACTAAAGGAAAAACTTGAAGATACTACCAATTGGCCAAGCGAATATTTATATAAATTTATTGTTCCTACACAGCAAGACAAAATCGTAAAAATAGAAGACATTTTCGACAATATGGGTGCGGTTATCAATACCATAAAATCTTCTAACGGAAATTATACGAGTATATCGGTGAACCTAAAGATGGAAAGTCCTGACGCCGTTATCGAAAAGTACAAAGAAGTAGGAGAGAAAGTACCAGATGTTATTTCTTTGTAAAAAAAGCTTTTTTATAGAAATATAAATCTAAGATTTATTATTTTGCAACAGTTTAAGCAAAGACTCACCGCTTAAATATAATCACTAAACAAATTTTATTTTGGTCGATCAGTTAGAATATAATTCAGAAAGGAGTAAACTTATTATTCCGGAATATGGTAGACATATTCAAAAAATGGTAGAACACGCTATTGCGATAGAAGATGACAAAGAGCGTAATGAAGTAGCAAAAGCAATTATTGCCGTGATGGGAAACCTCAATCCGCATTTACGTGATGTGCCCGATTTTCAGCACAAACTTTGGGATCAGCTTTTTATCATCAGTGATTTTAAGCTTGATGTAGAATCGCCCTTTCCAAAACCTTCAAAAGAAAAGCTAGAAGAATCACCTTCACCTTTAGATTATCCTCAAAATCATCCTAAATATAGATTTTACGGAAATAACATCAACAGAATGATTGATGAAGCCTTAAAATGGGAAGATGGCGAGAAAAAAGAGGCACTTATTTACGCGATTGCCAATCATATGAAAAAGTGCTACCTCAATTGGAACAAAGACACGGTGGATGATAAAGTGATTTTTGATCATTTGTTTGAGTTGAGCGAAGGCAAAATAAATTTAAACAAAAAAGAAGAAGACCTATCGGAAGCTTCAAACCTTATTCATAATAAGAAAAACTACAAAAAGACCAACAGCAGCAACAACAGAAAAAGAAGCAAAAAAAGAAAGCGCTACTAATCTATGGCAACATTCAAAATTGAAGGCGGTCACCAACTCAAAGGTGAAATTCAACCACAAGGAGCAAAAAATGAAGCATTACAAATTTTATGTGCTGTTTTGCTCAGCGATCAAGAGATTATCATTCACAATATTCCAGACATTTTAGATGTCAATAAACTTATCGGAATCTTAAAAAATCTTGGTGTAAAAGTTAATAAACTTGGGAAAGGAAGTTACTCTTTTCAAAGTGACGAACTCGATTTAGATTACCTTGAAGGCGAACTTTTCAAAAAAGAAGGCAGTAGCTTACGCGGATCGATTATGATTGTTGGACCATTATTGGCTCGTTTCGGTAAAGGTTATATCCCAAGACCTGGAGGCGATAAAATCGGAAGAAGAAGGTTAGATACACACTTTGAAGGTTTTATCAAACTCGGTGCAAAATTCCGTTACAACAAAGAAGAACGTTTTTATGGGGTAGAAGCACCCAATGGTTTGCAAGGAACCTATATGTTACTGGAAGAAGCATCGGTTACCGGAACGGCAAACATTGTGATGGCGGCAGTTCTCGCTCAAGGCGAAACCACCATCTATAATGCTGCTTGTGAACCTTATTTACAACAACTATGTAAAATGTTGGTTTCTATGGGAGCCGATATCAAAGGAATTGGTTCTAACTTACTCACGATAACAGGGGTTGAAAAACTAAGTGGTTGTACTCATACCATTCT
The DNA here is from genome assembly GCF_003233725.1 of Mesonia sp. K7. Taxonomy (GTDB): domain Bacteria; phylum Bacteroidota; class Bacteroidia; order Flavobacteriales; family Flavobacteriaceae; genus Mesonia. The sequence continues at coordinate 30,852 of NZ_QKQV01000006.1, read as the reverse complement.
GCCCGATATGATCGAAATCGGTTCTTGGATTGGTCTTGCAGCCATGACCAAAAGTGAAATCACTATCAAAAATGTAAGCTGGGGAAATTTAGGTTTAATTCCGAATACGTTCAGAAAATTAGGAATTACGATCGAGCAAAAAGGTGATGATTTGTTTGTTCCAGCACATACTAATGGCTATGAAGTACAAAGTTTTATCGATGGTTCGATTATGAACATCAGCGATGCGCCATGGCCTGGTTTTACGCCCGATTTGTTAAGTATTATGTTGGTGGTAGCCACACAAGCCAATGGTAGTGTTTTGATACACCAAAAAATGTTCGAAAGCCGTTTGTTCTTTGTCGATAAGCTTATCGATATGGGAGCAAAAATTATTCTTTGCGATCCGCATCGAGCGACGATTATTGGTCATGATTTCAAGTCACAACTAAAAGCCACCACGATGACCAGTCCAGATATTAGAGCTGGTATTTCGCTATTGATAGCAGCACTTTCTGCTAAAGGAACTTCTATCATCCATAACATCGAACAAATCGATCGTGGTTACGAAAATATAGATGAACGTTTACGCGCTATCGGAGCGAAGATTGAGCGTTTAGATAATTAAAAAAATCCGCTTTAAGCGGATTTTATTTTTTATAAAGAAGAGACTAATTTTTACTTTTCTCTAATTTTCCTTCATCAACATCGGTTTGATGATAACCAAACAAACCTTTTTCTTTGATAAGTTGTGAAGTGCCTTCGGGTAACATTTCTTCCCAACCACTTTCTCCGTTGTGAATTCGTTGCAAGACATCGCGCGAATAAATATCCATTATACTTGGGTCGTAATCTTTGATATCGATTACCTTACCATTGTATTTAAAGAATTTATACAACTCCTTCATTCGTGGGTGAACTTTTAGGGTGTCACTATCTGTAATTTCTGCAGTTTTAGGGTCTTTAAGTGGGTAGAGGTATACTTTTAGTTTTTTAAAGAAAAGCTTACCAAAAGCCTCTAAAATCCCACCACTTAAATGACGGTAATATTTTTCATCAAAAATATCTATTAAATTATTAACGCCCATCGCCAATCCCATTCGTTCATTGGTGAGTCGAGAAAAATATTCTACTAAGCGATAATATTCTTTAAAATTAGAAATCATAACCGTTTGACCTAGTGAACAGAGTAAATTTGCCCTGTCCATAAAATCTTTTTCGTCAATTTCTCCTTCTGCTCTTAAGTTAGATAAGGTAATCTCAAAAACGCTAACAGTGCTTTCTTTGGTAACATTATTTTCTTCCAGAAACAGTTCAAGGGCATTTTTATAAATATCCATATTTACTTTGGTCACAGGACGGAAACTTCCTCGTAACGCAAGGACATTTTTTTTATAAAGTATTTTGGCTGGTAATACGTTATTTCCTTCAGGTGAAAACATTACGGCTTCGGTCATTCCGTTTTTTACCAATTGTAAGCTCATTAATCGATTATCTACCTTTTCAAATCTTGGTCCAGAAAAATTGATAGTATCGATTTCTATCTGGTCTTTATCGATGTGATCGTACAGATATCTTAATAGTTTTTTTGGATTATCATGCTTGTAATAAGCTCCGTAGATAAGATTTACCCCTAAGGTTCCTAATGTAATTTGTTGTAACCTAGCATCATTTTCGTGAAATCTTACATGCAATATAATTTCGTTATAACCTTCTTTAGGGTCGGTTTGATAACGTATACCTACCCAACCGTGTCCTTTGTATTTTTTTGCGAAATCAATGGTTGCTACGGTATTTGCATAAGTAAAAAATAGTTTATTAGGGTGTTTCTCACGATCCATTCGTTCTTCAATAAGTCGCATCTCGTGAGAAAGCATTTTTTTAAGTCTCGACTCGGTAACATATCTTTTGTCATCTTCTATACCATAGATTGCATCACTAAAGTCTTTATCGTAAGCACTCATCGTCTTTGCAATCGTCCCAGAAGCACCTCCAGCTCTAAAGAAATTTCGAACAGTTTCTTGTCCGGCACCAATTTCTGCAAAAGTACCGTAAATATTTTCGTTGAGATTTATACGAAGTGCTTTAGTGCTTATCGAAGGAATGTTTTCAAACTCCTTGTCACCCATTATAGTTATTGGCATAGCTCAATAATATATTTAAAATTTGTTTCTATTATCAAAGGTAACGAATTGCCCTAAAAACAAAAAAATATAATTAATTTTGTGATAAATTTAAGGAGTGAAAGTAACTTTTCTCGGTACAGGTACATCTCAAGGTATTCCGGTCATCGGATCAAACCATCCAGTTTGTCTTAGCGACAATCCGAAAGATAAGCGGTTGCGTGTTTCTGCGATGGTAGAATGGGACGATTTTACTTATGTTATTGATTGTGGACCAGATTTTCGGCAGCAGATGCTTGCTAATAATGTACAAAAAATTGATGGTATTTTATTTACCCATGAACACAATGATCATGTGATTGGTTTAGATGATGTTCGTCCGTTTTACTTCCGCCAAGGCGATATTGCTATTTACGCTCACAAACGTGTAATTAAAGAACTTCAACATCGTTTTGCCTATGTTTTTGAAACGGTAAACAAATATCCTGGAGCGCCAACCCTACATATCAACGAGATAGAAAACAGGCCTTTTACCCTCAAAAGTATAGAAGTAGAACCCATTGAGGTCCTGCATAACCAATTGCCTGTTTTGGGGTTCCGCTTTCGCGAATTTGCATATATTACTGATGCTAAAAAAATTGAAGCGCAAGAGCTTGAAAAGTTGAAGGGTATAAAAGTTTTGGTGTTGAATGCGTTGCGGATAGAGCCACATCACTCACATCTTAATTTACAAGAAGCCCTAGAAATAATTGAAAAGGTAAAACCAGAAAGAGCTTACCTTACGCATATAAGTCATTTGCTAGGTTTTCACGATGAAGTAGAAGCAAGTCTCCCAAAAAATGTATTTTTGGCTTACGATAATTTAAAAATTACCATCTCATGAAAGGAAGAATATTCATGTACCTGTTTTTGTTTGCGGTACTATACATCATATTTCAGTTTGTAAATTCTAAAAAAGGACTCGAAAAACAAGAAAAAGAAATTGCAGATCTCACCACAGAAGTAGAAACGTTTAGAACGCACAACGATTCTATAGCTACTTTATTAGATAAAAGTTCGCGTTTTTCGCTGCAAAACAACGACAAAGCAAGAATGTATATCGAAGACTTTGGTTACAATGTTTACGATTTTAAAAAAATATTGGAAAATCAGATTTTTTCTAAAAATGCGGTAGATAGCGATAACCCGCTTGTGCCTTACTCTGGAATGGCTGGTATGATGCGTATCAACAGTATGAAAGTGCTCAATCATCGATGGATCATCGCCGAATTTACCGACGGAACCTATTGGGGAGAAGTTTTGTTGAGTTACTTTATCAATGACGATAAAACCATTACCTTAGAAGTGATTGATTCGTTTTTATTTGCAAATTAATTTTCCTCCAACCACTTTTTAAATTCAAAAAAGTTTTGTGGGCTTACACCGTGACCAACGGGAAACTCCGAGTAGGTATTTTTGATGTCTAAGTTGTCGAGAAATGGTTTGTTTTTTCTTGCCCAATCAACGGGGATTACTTGGTCTACACTTCCGTGTGAAGCATAAATCTTGAGGTTTGAAAAATCAAGATCCTTATAACCTTCTTTAAAAATAGACGGATGAACATATCCGCTTAAAGCGACTACACGTTGTACTTTTTTGGGGTTAGAAATCGCTACCGCATAACTTAAAATAGCCCCTTGACTAAAGCCTAGCAGAGTCATATTTTCTTTGTCTCCGTTATAATTTTCGACTATCTCATCAATAAATTTAGTAATCAAATCCCGGGAAGCAATTGCTTGCTTATCGTTGGTAAACTTATCTCCCGAAGCATCAAAATTGATATCATACCAGGCATTTCCGTAAGGCATCATCGCATTCGGGGCTTTTGCTGAAACAATTAAATATTTGTCTGGCAACTCTGATGCAAAAGAAAACAAATCGTTCTCGTCACTTCCGTAACCGTGAAGCATCAAAATTACAGGTGCTTTTTCACTTAAATTAGATGGTCTTACCAAATGCGTTAGCGATAAATCTAAAGTTGTCATGGTACAATTTTGTTAAACCAGTTTTGAAAATATTTTCCGATGATAGGAATTAAATTATAATTACCTGAAATGGCTCCGATAAAACCGTAAAACCACAAAATAAAAAAAAAGATCCAGAACGGAAGCACAACATATAACTCATTAAAACCACTTACGGTAAGCAATACGGCAATCTGGAAAAGATGAATACCAACTGCTTGACGAATGTGAAAAGTGGCAAATTTGCTTTTTTCGTCAATATTCATAAAAATAGCGATAAGAGCTCCTACAAAAGTGAGGTAAGCCACAATCGCATTTATTTTACCTTGTTTACTAATTCCTGGATTAGTCATTCAGAATTATTTTTTTGTTGGCAATCACACCCACTACTTTTCCTTGTAATTTTTCGCCAAGGAAAATAGCATTTTTACAAGTAGAGTAGAGGTTACTTTCACTTAAAGTCGAAGTTTCGTTCGTAGTGAAAAGTGTAAGATTAGCTTTTTCGTTTTCTTTTATAATCGAATTTTCGATGCCGAAACGCTTTTTAGATTGGGTAAACATTTCAATCGTTTTTTCTGTTCCCAGAATTTTATTACAAACTCCAAAAGCAGACTCTAAACCAATAGTTCCATAAGCAGCATTTTCAAATTCTACTTTTTTACCTTCAATCTCTATCGGTTGATGGTCAGAAGTAATCATATCGATAGTACCATCTTTTACGGCTTTTTGCAAGGCTTTATTGTCTTCTTTAGTACGTAAAGGTGGCAAAACCTTGTAATTGGCGTTAAAACTTTCTAGCTTATCATCTGTATAAAAAAGATGATGTACCGAAACACTGCAACTCACATCTAAACCGTCTTTCTTTGCTTTTTTGATGAGCTCTACCGATCTTTTGGTAGAAATGGTTGGAATATGCAGTTTACCTTCGGTGTAAGCCAATAAGGTCAAATCACGTTCGATTTGCATTTCTTCTGCAATATTTGGGATGCCTTTTAAACCTAGAATCGTACTTTCTTTACCTTCGTTGACATAACCCGTTCTCGCAATTGATTGGTCTAGCGGAAACGATTGTATGATTCCGCCAAAAGGCTTAGCATATTGTAAAGCGATTTTAAGCAGATTGGCATTGGCAACTGGTCTTTTATAATCGCCAAAGACAATTGCTCCTACTTTTTGCATATCAAAAAGTTCGGCAAGATGTTCGCCTTTACTTTGCTGGGTTAAAGCTCCGACAGGATAAACCTGAACCGGACTTTTCGCATTGTTTTTCTGTAAAAATTCTAAAGCTGTTGCTGTGTCTGAAACCGGAAGAGTATTGGGGTTGAGTGCGATTTGTGTAAACCCACTTTTGGCAGTGGTTTTTAGGCCGTTTTCAAGTGTTTCTCGGTCTTCATAACCTGGTTCGCCAAACGAAACGCTACTGTCAAACCAACCTTCTGAAATGTGTAAGTCTTTTATTTCGATAACTTTATCGGCCTTTGAATCGCCTTTTTTATCGATCTTTTTGATGATTCCGTTTTCTATGAATAGATGTACTTTTTGTTGGTGAAACTTGCTTTGTGGCTGTATTACCGTGACGTTTTTTAAAAGTATTTTCATAGGTTTTTTATTTCAGAAACTTTAAAAGTAACATTTCGATCATCAGAAATAGTAAGGCAAAAATAATAAACCATTTCCAAAGTTCGACGTCTTGACTGTTCTTTCTATTTTCGTCAAAATAATTTTCTAAATCGGAAATCACCGAAGCATTCTCGATATCTTCTATTGGGTAGAACTGCAAATCACTCTCGTTGCGTGCATAATTATAGGACAAATGGGTAATGGTATTTTCTTGATGTGTTACCTTGTAAACACCTGATATTTCTGGAGTTTCGAGTGTAGAAACAGCAACTTTGTTGTCTTTTACGCTTTGTAGCGGAATGATTTTTACATCCTCTTTTTCTAAGGCTAAGACATCATCGTTATTGAGTGAATAATTGATGTCGATATCGGCTTTTTTGCCAATCTCGTAATAGAGTTTTGGAAACTTTGAAGACAAAATTGCCATATTGTAAAAGGTAGGCACAACCAAAGGCGAATTGGTAAAATTAGAGTTTTCGGTAGTTAAAGATGAAGTAAAAACATACAGACCATTGTTTTCATATAAAAAAGCTTGATTGTTGGCATAACTCAAAACTTTTCGACTGGCGTTTGTAGTAAACACTGATTTTACTTGTGGGTAATCAAAATTTGAAATTTGTCTTTCAAACACATTTTGGTACAATGGATGCGAAAAATTGATATCGATAATTTTGAGTTCGTTTTCGCTTATAGCGGAAAAATCACCTGCTTGTGTGTTGACCAGAAACGTATTGTAATTGTTAATGTCACCTTCTAAAGCTGGAATAAAAGCTGCAATTTTATCTTGTTGCAAATGTTGCTGTATGAGGGTTTGTAGACTATTAGGAATTTGTTTGAGTTCGTTGAGCACGATCAAATCACTTTTTTCCAAAATATTAAAATCGATATTGCTTTCGGTAAAAGCATGAAAATCAAATTGCTCTTGGTTGACAAAAATTTTATTTAGAAACTGGTTGTTTGCACCAATTGCAGCAACTTTTATTTTCTCAATAGGGTTGATACTAAAAAATAACTCGTTGTCATAATCTAAAGATTTGTCTTCGAGTGCAATTTTTCCGTTTTTTATGGTTGGATGATTGAGGTTAAAAACAATTTCATTGCTTAAATTTTCATCAAATCGCACACTGTTTTTTGCCAAAAGTTGAATACTGTCGTAAATCGCTACGGAATAATTTTCGTTATTTTTTTTTGATGCTGAAATCTGTACGTGTAACTTATAATTATCACCCACTTTATCAGTAATATAAGTAGTATCGATACTTATATTGATGTTTTCATTTCCTTTTAAAGGTAAAAATTGGTTGTTGACCTCGGGATCAAAAATCACATTACTTGAAAACTGATTGCTTTGGAAGTCTGAAATTGCCAAAAAAGTTTTCGTACTATTTTTGGCATCTGAGAAATGATTTTTTGCTTTGAGATAGGTGTTTTGCAGACTGATTTTCTTTTCGCTGTAAGGCAAATCTATCAGTTCGTTTTTGATTTTAGAAGTCGTAGTTTTAGGAAAAGTTTTGTCATTGGTAATTAGCGTGAACTCTTTTTCTAACGGAACAGACTGTATGAGTTTTTGAACGGCTTGAGGCAGGAGTTTGCCATTTTGGTTGCTTTGCTGAAGGCTAAACGAATTATCGAGGTAAATCACTAGCTCTTCGTTCTTTAATTTACCTTGAGTTGCAGGAAAATAAGGTTGTGCAAAAGCTAAAACCATTGCTACCAATGCCAAGATTCTAGTCGTGAGTACCAACCATTTTTTGATTTGACTACTTTTTCTAGACTTTTCTTGGAGTCTTTTTAAGAATTTGACATTGGTAAAGTACTGCCTTTTAAATTTTCTAAACTGAAATAAGTGAATAAGAATCGGGATGAGAATAAGGAAAAGAGCATATAAAAACGCTGGATTCTTAAATTGCATTTATCTGTTATTTTGCGATACTGAAGGTAAAAGTAGTAAATTTATTTACTTCTGAACTTACCGTAATTTTACCACCCATTTTCTTTACGAGTTTCTTTACAGTCGAAAGACCAATTCCGTTTCCTTTTTTGTTGTTTTTATCAGTGTAACCACCTGTTTCAAACAAATTGAAAATCTTTTTGAAATTTTCTTTTGGAATTCCCATTCCGTTATCAGAAACAGAAAAATAATAGCTTTTTATATCCTCCCAACAATCAATATTAACCTCAGCAGTTTCTTTATTGTTATACTTTAAACTGTTTCCAATAAGGTTAAGTAAAATCTGCTCAAGGGCACTTTTATTAGCAAAAAGCTCCATATTTTTCTCTGGAAGGTTGATATGGCAATTATTTTTTATTTGTAGAAGATCGATAATATCTTCAAGCAAATGGTGGATATCAAACTTTTCTTTAGCCTTGTTATTAACAATACCTTTCTCAGTATCGGTTTCGTAATATTCTAATAGACTATCTATGTAATCACTTAAGTGGAAACATGAATTTTTGAGGTAATTATAATATTCTAAACTCTCTTTATCATCACTCTTATTGTATTTTTCCTTTAGAATATCTGAAATCATGATGATATTAGATAAAGGCATTTTGATGTCATGACTTACGGTTCCTGCAAAGTCACGAAGTAAGTTGTTTTTCTCTACAAGTTTTTTCTTTGTTTTTTTAAGCTCTCTGTTCTTTTTACGAAGTTTTAAAAGTTGTACCACTTGTTTTGCCAATATGGCAATCGCTTCTTTCTGGGCATTTGTCAGTTTTCGGGGCTTATGGTCGATGACACACAAAGTTCCTAAAGAAAAACCATTCTCATCAATTAGCTTTTGGCCTAAGTAATAAATAACTGGGGTTTCGTCTGAAGTAACTAAAGAGTTATGTTTAAACCGATCATCAAACAAAGCGTTTTGAATTTCTAAAACATCATTTTTTTGTTCGATAGCATAGGTGCAAAACGAAATGTCTCTAGGTGTTTCCTGCTCATCAAAACCCTCTTTTGCTTTAAACCATTGTCTATTTTTGTCAATAAATGAAATTAGTGCAATGGGAACGTCACAAATTTGTGTGGCGAGTTTAGCGATATCATCATATTCTTTTTCGCTAGCAGTGTCAAGAATTTTATAAGATTTTAATGCTTTAAGTCGCTCTCTTTCACTAAGTAATACTTTTGGTAACATTCTTTCTTTAACAAAATTTTAAGTTATTAAAGATAGTAATATTTCCATACAAAAATCATAAATTTTAAAATTTCTCAAAAACACCTAAACCAAACAGAGCAAAGTCATATTTTACAGGGTCTTCCGCATCAAATTTCCTTAAATTTTCGTCTAATTCTTTTAGTGCTTTTCCATCATTTTGCTTACGCGAAAGTAAACCTAATTTCCTCGCAACATTCCCTGAATGAACATCTAGCGGACAGGATAAAGCTGATGTAGAAATATTGTTCCAAAGTCCAAAGTCAACACCATTTTCTGACGTTCGAACCATCCAACGTAAAAACATATTGATACGCTTGTAAGCGGAATTTTTAAGCGGATTACTCACATGTTTTTCTGTTCTTGCTAAGTGCGGAATTTCAAAAAAGATTTCCCTAAATTTTGTGATGGCAATTTGTGTAGAATAGGAAGTACTGTATTTGGTGAAAATAGTCTCTAAACCTTGATGATGCTTATAAATGTGTTGAAGGGCTTTTAGGAAATAACAAAAGTCTAAATGGTTGAAAGTACGATGCACAAAAGCTGCTAGTTTTTTTAAATCTTTTTCCTGATGGTTGAGAATAAAATCATAAGGTTGATGGTCTAAGAGTTCAACCATTTTTTTACCGTTGTTGATGATCATTTTTCGCTTACCCCAAGCAATGGTCGATACTAAAAAAGCGATAATCTCTATATCTTCTTTTTTAGAAAACTTATGAGGAACCTGGATAGGATCTGAACTGATAAAATCTGAATTCTCATAAAAATCTGCTTTGTAGTCTAGAAAATCTTTCAGTTCTTGTCGGTTCATTTCATTGTGCTATACTTCCGTCAATCATCGTAAGTTTCCTGTCTGCCATATTTGCCAATTGCTCGTTGTGGGTTACAATCACAAAGGTTTGGCCAAACTCTTCTCTAAGTTTAAAAAAAAGCTGGTGTAAATTTTCTGCAGATTCCGAATCTAGATTTCCTGAAGGTTCATCGGCAAGAATGATTTTTGGATTGTTCATTAGTGCACGAGCAACCGCAACACGTTGTTGTTCACCCCCGCTCAATTCAGAAGGTTTGTGATGCATACGTTGTTCAAGGTTTAAAAATGACAAAAGTTCTTTGGCACTTTTTTCGGCTTCGCTCTTCGATTTATCGGCAATGAAAGCAGGAATACAAACATTTTCTATGGCCGTAAACTCGGGTAAAAGTTGGTTGAACTGAAAAATAAAACCAATTTGTTGGTTACGAAATCGTGCTAATTCTTTTTTCGAAAGATGATGTAAATTGGTGTGGTTGATTTCTACTACACTTTCTTTTGGGTTACTGGCTTTGTCTAAAGTTCCTAAAATTTGAAGAAGTGTCGTTTTTCCGGCACCAGAGGCTCCAACAATAGAAGTGATTTCGCCTTGAGCTATTTCTAAATTTACGTTGTTTAAAACATGTAAATCGCCGTAATATTTATGTAGATGGTTTACTTTAATCATTTTCTTGGTAAAAAGTAGTGCTAATATATTAAGATTTATGAAATAGTCTTTATTTTTAAAGCATCAATCATGACAGATTTATCTATGGGCTATAAATATTTTGAAGAATTTTCGGAAGAAGCGACCAACCAAATGAAAGAAAATTTTTCTTCGATTCTTACGGGTGTGGGTGAAGATAAAAATAGGGAAGGAGTTTTAAAAACACCCGAGAGAGCAGCCAAAGCCATGCAGTTTCTTACGCAGGGTTATACCATGGATGCTGAAAAGATTATCAAAAAAGCGATGTTTAAGGAAGATTATGACGATATGGTGGTCGTAAAAGATATCGAGCTCTATTCGCTATGTGAACACCATATGTTGCCTTTTTACGGAAAAGCACATGTGGCTTATATCCCAAACGGTCATATTATTGGGTTGAGTAAAATACCAAGACTCATCGATGTTTTTGCAAGGCGTTTGCAGGTGCAAGAACGTTTAACGCATGATATTTTAGAAGCCATCAACAACACTTTAAAACCCAAAGGGGTTGCTGTGGTTATCGAAGCAAGGCATATGTGTATGATGATGAGAGGTGTGCAAAAACAAAATAGTTCGACAACAACTTCTGGTTTTAGAGGTCAATTTGAGAAAATTGAAACCAGAAATGAGTTTTTAAAACTCATCAGTAGTGATTTGGCTTAAGCTTGGCATTTTTATTGTTGATAATACATAAAAAACACTATGAATAACCTAAAAAGTAATTTGCTTTTGAAAGGTCTTTTGTTTGATGCTCTTGGGATGGCTACTAGTTTTATTCCTGCAATCGGACTTTTTTTGGATATTGTATGGGCACCGTTTGCGGCTAAACAAATGAGCGAAATGTATCCTGATAGAAAAGGAAAAATAGCTTCGGTAATTGTTTTTGTGGAAGAGATTTTACCATTTACTGATTTTGTGCCCACTTTTACCATCATGTGGTTTTATACTTTTGTTTTCAGTAAAAATGTAGAAAACCACAACCAAGAACCAAAAATTATAGACGCAGAAATCATTTCTAAATAAATAAAAAAGCTACCAAGTGTGGTAGCTTAAAATCTATTCTTCGCTGTCGTCATTATCGTTGTTTAAATCATCATCGTCTTCATCTTCATCGTTTAAATCATCATCTTCTTCTTCGATGAGCTTTTTGTCACTTTGAGAAATCTCAACAATTGGCTCATTAAAGTCTCCATCTTCATAATCATCTTCGTCATAATTTGCCATGGTGTTTTCTAATCGTGTACTTACTTTTACGAGATAAATAGCGTCTTCTGTTCTTACTTCAACAGCCTCTATGGTCTCGTTTTTTGCATTTTTAAAGGTAATTATATGATCATCATCATATCCGTCAGGATATTTTTCGACCAATAGGCCGAGAATTTCGGGGGTAAGTTTCTTGTAATCAACAATTACTCGTTTCATATGAATATGGTATTTAAGCTTTGTAAGTTTAGAGCAAGTATATAAAAAGATTTTTAATTAGGTAGCTTCTATTAAAAATTTTAAAAAAATTAATTTTTAAAACTTACCTGTTGAATTTTTGCAATAGAGTCGCAGTTTTCTACCTTTAGAGCGATAGCTTTTGCTTGTAGTTTTCCTTCAATAACATACCAACTGCAAGTGTCTTTTTTTACCTCGCTTTCGTTGAAATTAACTTCCCCATTTTCGAATATTAGGTGAAAATTTGTGGTGTCATTGTTATTGAAAAACAATAAGGTTTCAGGAGAATAGGTTTTCTCTTTGTTTTTTATGCTTTTTAGGACCCTTGCGTTTGGGCCGTAATCACATGAAGTTTTTTTTCCGCCAAGGAAAAAGATTAAAATAATAATACCAAAAAATAAACCAATAGAGTAGTAGCCTATTCTATGAATGAGTTTCATACATTAAAAAATTAAAAGATTGATGTCACGATAGTTTAACCCAAACCATTCGGCAATAGATTTGTTGGTGAGCACCCCGTGATAAAAATATAAACCACTACGTAAGGTTTTGTCATAACGTAGAGCATACTCCAACCCGCCTTCATCACCAATATGCAAGAGGTATGGTGTGAAAATATTGCTAATAGAAATAGAAGAAGTTCTCGCATACCTTGACGGAATATTAGGGACACCATAGTGAATCACTCCGTGTTTTATATGAATAGGTTCTTTATGGGAAGTAATTTCTGAAGTCTCTACACAGCCACCCATATCGATGCTTACATCTATAATGACCGCGCCCTTTTTCATTTGCATGACCATGTCTTCTGAAATCAGTACTGGTGAACGATTATCACCACGAACAGCACCAATAACAACATCTGCTCTTTTCAAAGCCTTTAGAAGGTATTTGGGTTGTACAGTCGAAGTATAGATTGTTCTTCCAAGACAGTTTTGGATGTTTCTAAGTTTGGTAAGTGAATTGTCAAAAATTTTGACGTTAGCCCCAAGGCCAATAGCTGCTTTTCCTGCAAATTCGCCAACAGTTCCTGCGCCTAGAATTACTACTTCTACAGGAGGAACACCTGTAATGTTACCAAACATAACCCTGCTTGCTCGATGATCTGCCAAAAGTTCTGAAGCGATAAGGATAGAAGCGGTTCCTGCAATTTCGCTTAAAGTTCTTACCGCAGGATAACTGCCATCTTCATCACGTAAAAACTCAAACCCTAAAGCGGTAATTCTTTTTTCGGCTAGTTTTAGAAAATATTTTTTATCACGCGTTTTTAACTGTACGGCAGAAATTAATATCGTTTGCGGATTGATGAGTTCTAATTCTTTAAAAGAAGGTGGTTCTACTTTTAGAATCATAGGACAAGCAAAAACCTTAGCAGTGTCTTTGGTAATTTCTGCGCCAGCGTCGCTATAGTCTTTATCAGTAAAATTAGAGCCTTTTCCAGCATCACTTTCCATAAGAATACGATGACCATTTGCAGTAATTGCCGCCACAGCGTCTGGAGTGAGGCAAACTCGCTTTTCTTGATAGCTCGTTTCTTTAGGAACACCTATATAAAGTTGCCCTTTCTTTTTTTGAATTTCTAAGGTCTCTTCTTGCGGGATTAGCTCAGATTGACTAAAAGGTGTTTTAGGTTGATTCATACATCAAAAGATTAAACACTAAAATAGTAAGTTTATTTGAATAAATCTTTAATCTGCTGAACAAAACCTTTGTTTTCGAGCATTTCTCTTTCTACGTCTTCTAGATCACTATAATGAACGTTGGTGAAAATCTTAGTCCTAATAAGATAAATAAAAGGCACAATAATAACCATAATGATGAAAACGTACCAAAATTCGGTTTCATCGGTAAAACTCAAATCATCATTAAGAACAGTTACCAATTGAAAAAAGTACATTCCCATAGGGATAAGCAGCACATGGTACCACCAATGTTTACATGTAAAAAACCATATAACTAGTAATAGTAAGGGAACAAACTTACTCATGATGGTCCACACACTTACGTTTACCATTTCGTAGTAATTAGCTTCGTAAGTAAACAAAAAAGTTTTCCAAATTTTTTCATCTGGAAAACTTTCGTATATATAAAATAAGTATGGTGTCGCTGCAATGATAGCAGCGATAATACTACCCGTTACTAGGGATTTTGATATCTTTCTTTTCGATGTCTGTCGTTTGTTGGATGTCTGTCGTATCTTCATCAATAGATTGAGGAGTACATGAAATAGTTAAAAATGCTAATGTTGCAAGGGCGAAAATAAAGTTTTTTGTTTTCATAGTGTAAATATTTAGTTGTTTATTTTACTTAATTACACTACAAACCTAAGCCGAAAATACTTAAAAAAAATAATTTTCTTTGCCGTACCTTTGCAAATTTTTAATGAAAAATAATCATTTTTTTTATAAAATTATTGAATTTATCTTAACATTTCTTGCTTTTCCTTCTGTTTTTTCGTTTTTCTCTATTTTGATGGAAATCGCTTCTCCATACAAGATATTCGAAATATTTTCAGGCCATTCGATAAAAAGCCATTTTCCAGAGGTAAAATATTCTTCAAAACCAATATCGTAGGCTTCATCTTCATTTTCGATACGGTAAAAGTCGAAGTGATACATGATTTCTTTTTTGTTTTTATATTCATTTACCAAAGAAAAAGTAGGGCTTGTCACTATATCATCTGAACCTAATAAACATACGATGGTTTTAATAAGAGTGGTTTTCCCGGCGCCTAAATCACCGTAAAACAACAATGTTTTTGAAGAAGCATTTTCGATAATCGTTTTGGCGACATCCTCAATTTCGCGTAAGCTGTAATCTAATTCTATATTCATTACCTGGGAGATAAAACTGCAAAAGGAATAATCATTTCTTCTAGTGAAACACCACCGTGTTGGTAGGTATTTCTATAGTAACTTACATAATGATTGTAGTTGTTGGGGTAAGCAAAAAATAAATCACCTTTGGCAAAAATGTAAGAACTGCTCATATTGATACTCGGTAAGTAAAAGTCTTTTGGGTTTTTTACTGCAATCACATCTTTTTCTTCGTAAGTCAAACTTTTCCCGGTTTTATACCTTAAATTCAAACTGGTGTTTTTATCACCAATAACTTTTGAAGGGTTTTTAGAATTGATGGTTCCGTGATCGGTAGTGATGATCAATTTAAAGCCTAATTGCTGTGCTTTTTGTATCATTTCTAACAATGGTGAGTTCTTAAACCAACTCTCTGTAAGCGAACGGTATGATTTATCGTTAGAAGCTAACTCTTTGATGACTTCCATTTCGGTTTTGGAGTGTGAAAGCATATCTACAAAATTATAAACCACCACAACCAAGTCATTATCTTTTTGAGATTTAAAGTTGTTCGCAAGGCTTTTTCCGTCTCGAAGGCTGGTTATTTTATGGTATTCCATTTGGTAATCGAGTCCAAGACGTTTCATCTGCGCACGTAAAAACGCTTCTTCATGCATGTTTTTTCCGCCTTCATCGGTATCGTTAAGCCATAAGTAGGGGTGGCGTTTTTCCATTTCGGAAGGCATCAAACCTGAAAAAATAGCATTTCTTGCATACTGTGTTGCTGTTGGTAGAATACTATAATACGAGTTTTCTTTGGTTTTTTTATAATGATTATTGATGATAGGTTCAAACGCCATCCATTGGTCATAACGTAAATTATCTACTACCACCAAAAGTGTAGGTTGTTCTTTAGATAATTCAGGTGCAACCTTATCTTTAAATAAGGTATGCGACATGGTTGGTTTGTCATCGCCCTCAAACCAATTGGTGTAATTTTTTTCAACAAACTTGCAGAATAAATTATTGGCTTCAATCTTTTGGGATTCCAAAATTTCGAACATTCCAGTATCTTCTATATTTTCTAATTGAATTTCCCAATAGATAAGTTTTTTGTAGAGTTCTTGCCATTCCTCAAAAGAGTTGATCATATTCATATCCATCGCAATCTTTCTAAACTCTTGTTGGTAATTAGAAGTGGTCTTTTCGGAAACTAATCGCGAGTGGTCAAGATTCTTTTTTAAGCTTAGTAAAATCTGGTTGGGATTAACAGGTTTTATTAGATAATCAGCGATTTTGGAGCCAATGGCTTCTTCCATAATATATTCTTCCTCACTTTTGGTGATCATAATCACGGGAAGACTATTTCGTTTCGATTTTATTTCTGTCAAGGTTTCTAATCCAGTTAAACCTGGCATATTTTCATCTAACAAGACGATATCAAAATTTTGATCTTGTATTTCTTCTATAGCTTCGGTACCGCTTTGGCAAGTGGTGACTTTATAACCTTTGTTCTCTAAAAAAAGAATGTGTGGTTTTAATAAATCTATTTCGTCATCTACCCAAAGTACACTTATATTGCTCATATTTGTATTTTTGTTATTAAAATTGTTTGATTTTGAATCACCGTAATAAACTCAAAATATTTAACGATCCAATTTACGGATTTATTTCAATACCCAACTCGGGCATTTTTGATATTATTGAACATAAATACTTTCAAAGATTGCGCCGAATTTCCCAAATGGGAATGTCGTATTTGGTTTATCCTGGAGCACATCACACCAGATTTCACCATGCCTTAGGTTGTATGCACCTGATGCAAAAAGCCATACAAGTGCTTCGCTTTAAAGGTGTTGATATTTCTGAAACAGAAGCAGATGCCTTGCTCAAGGCTATTCTCTTACACGATATTGGTCATGGCCCTTTTTCTCACGCCATGGAAAACAGTATCGTAAACGATGTGAACCATGAGTGGATTTCACTTCAGTTTATGGAGAAATTAAATACAGAATTTAACCAAAGTTTAACGCTTGCGATTCAAATTTTTAAAGGAGAATACCACCGAAAGTTTTTTAAAGACCTTATCTCAAGTCAACTTGACATAGACCGGTTAGATTACCTCAAAAGAGATAGTTTTTACACAGGTGTTGCCGAAGGAAATATCAATTCAGAACGTCTCATTACCATGCTGAATGTGCACAATGATCAGTTAGTGATTGAAGATAAAGGAATTTATTCTGTAGAAAAATTTTTGGTAGCAAGACGTCTAATGTATTGGCAGGTTTATTTGCATAAAACCAGTTTAGGAGCAGAACAATTACTGATAAGAGTACTGAAAAGAGTAAAATATTTGGTAAGTCAAGGTGTCGATTTACCCGCGAGTTCGGCTTTTGGGTATTTTCTGAAAAATGAAATTACCATAGATGATTTTACAGAGGAAACCTTAGAAATTTTCAGTAAATTAGATGATTATGATATCATTTCAGCTATGAAAGAATGGCAGCATAGTGATGATTTTGTGCTGTCTAATTTATGTGGCACTATTATTAATAGAGACTTGCTCAAAGTAAAGCTCAAGAAAAAGTCAATTGAAATCTCGAAAGTAAACGCAGAGAAGAAAAAACTTATCGAGAAATATAAAATAAGCGAAGAAGAAGCCGCGTATTTTGTGTTTACGGGAAGTGTAGATAATTTAGCTTACAGCGAAAATCAAGAAAGTGTAAAGGTTTTACATAAAAACGGAAAAGTGAGCGATGTCGTAAAAGCTTCAGATCAACTCAATTTAAACGCACTCACCAAACCTGTTGTTAAATATTATATCTGTTACCCTAAACCGTAATAAACATTTTTTTCTATTTTTGTCAGAATGAAATTTACAGCTCAACAAATCGCCGATATTTTAGAAGGGGAAATAGAAGGTAACCCAGAAGCTGAAGTATCTAAACTTTCTAAAATAGAAGAAGGTTCAGACGAGTCGCTTACTTTTTTGGCAAATCCAAAGTATCAGCACCATATTTATACAACTGCCGCAAGCGTTTGTATCATCAATAGAGATTTTATATTAGAAAAAGAAGTAGACACCACACTCATCAAGGTAGATGATGCTTACAAGTCTTTTCACAGGCTTTTAGAGTATTACAATCAGGTAAAACTAAATAAGGCAGGCAAAGAAGATCCACATTTTATTGGTGAAAACACTAGCTATGGCAACGAAATTTTTATCGGAGCTTTCGCTTATATTGGTAAAAATGTAAAAATTGGTGACAACGTAAAAATATATCCCAATGTTTACATAGGTGATAATGTAAGTATTGGTAATGATGTAGTGATTTTTGCTGGTGCAAAAATTTACTCAGAAACCATTATAGGTGATTACTGTGTTATTCACAGTAGTGCTGTGATTGGTGCAGATGGTTTTGGGTTTTCGCCTGACGAAAAAGGAGAATACCAACGTGTTCCGCAGATTGGCAACGTGATCATCGAAGATTTTGTAGATGTTGGCGCGGGAACCACAATCGATAGAGCAACTTTAGGTTCAACGATCATTAGAAAAGGAGTAAAGCTTGACAATCAAATACAAATTGCCCATAATGTAGAAATTGGCGAACATACCGCTATCGCAGCTCAAACAGGCATTGCAGGATCGACCAAAATCGGTAAACATTGTTTGATTGGTGGTCAAGTTGGAATTGTAGGACATATTACTATTGGAAATAATGTAAGGATACAAGCGCAGACAGGCATAGGTAGACATGTAAAAGATGGAGAAATCCTACAGGGTTCACCCGCTCTAAATTATGGAGATTTCAATAAATCTTATGTACACTTTAAAAATTTACCTCAAAATATAGAACGATTAAATAAATTAGAAAAAAAGCTGAATAGCTAGAAATTGATATAATGAAACAACAAACTATTCAAAAAGAAGTTTCACTAAAAGGTGTTGGTCTTCACACAGGAAAAGAAGTAACTTTAACTTTTAAACCTGCGGCTGTAAATCACGGTTTTGTTTTTAAAAGAACCGATTTAGAAAACCAACCCGAAGTTCCTGCGCAAGCAAATTTTGTTACCCATACACAGCGCGGCACAACTATCGAAAATAAAGGTGTAGAAATCAATACCACAGAACACGTGTTATCGGCTTGTGTAGGTTTAGATTTAGACAATATTTTGATAGAAATAGACGCGAGTGAACCTCCAATTATGGATGGGTCAGCAAAATATTTTGTTGAAGCACTTGAAAAAGCTGGAATTGAAGAGCAAGATGCAGAAAGAGATGTTTACGAAGTAAAAGAAGTAATCAGCTATAAAGATAAAGCTACTGGAAGTGAGATTATGATTGTACCTTCTCAAGAGTATGAGATTACAACCATGGTAGATTTTGGGACTAAAATTTTAGGAACTCAAAATGCCTCCATTAATAAGATTTCAGAGTTTAAATCAGAAATTGCAGATTCTAGAACGTTTAGTTTCCTTCACGAAATAGAAACTTTGTTGGACCACGGGTTAATCAAAGGAGGAGATTTGAATAATGCCATCGTTTATGTAGATAAAGAGCTATCTCCAGAAACTACCGAAAAACTAAAGAAGGTTTTCAATAAAGACTCACTTTCTATCAAATCAAATGGTATTTTAGACAATTTGACACTTCATTATCCAAACGAAGCTGCAAGACATAAATTACTCGATGTTATTGGTGATTTAGCTTTAATCGGAACAAAAATCAAAGGAAAAGTCTTTGCGACCAAACCTGGTCATAAAGTCAATACCGAGTTTGCCAAAAAAATGGCCAATCATATCAAAAATGAGCGTAGAAATACCATTCCGCAAGTAGACCTTCACCAAGAACCGCTTATGGATGTCAATAAAATCATGAAGATGTTGCCACACCGACAGCCATTTTTACTGATTGACAAAATTTTTGAACTTACCGACAATCACGTTATTGGTTCAAAATCGGTCACGATGAACGAAGATTTTTTTAGAGGTCACTTCCCAGGCGCTCCAGTAATGCCCGGCGTTCTTATTGTAGAAGCCATGGCACAAACAGGCGGGATTTTTATTTTAAGTACCGTTCCGGACCCGGAAAATTACCTTACTTATTTTATGAAAATAGATGGAGTAAAATTCAAGCAAAAAGTAGTTCCGGGAGATGTGTTGGTGTTTAAGTGTGAATTGTTATCACCTATCAGAAGAGGAATTTGTCATATGCAAGGTTACGCTTACGCGAATGGAAAATTGTGTGCTGAAGCTGAACTGATGGCACAAATTGTAAAATCAAAATAAAGTTATGAATCAACCTTTAGCATACGTTCATCCAGGAGCAAAGATTGCCAAAAATGTGGTGATAGAGCCTTTTACGACTATTCACAACAATGTAGTGATTGGCGAAGGAACTTGGATAGGTTCTAACGTTACCATTATGGAAGGCGCAAGAATCGGGAAGAACGTAAATATTTTTCCAGGAGCGGTGATTTCTGCAGTTCCACAAGATAAAAAATTTAACGACGAAGATACGGTAACTATTATCGGCGATAACACCACTATCAGAGAATGTGTTACGATCAATCGTGGCACAACCGATAAAATGAAAACAGTTATTGGTAACAATTGCTGGATTATGGCCTATTGCCATATCGCTCACGATTGTTTTGTGGGAGATAACTGTATTTTTTCAAACAACAGTACCTTAGCCGGACATATTACCGTTGGAGATTATGTAGTTTTGGCTGGTATGGCAGCTGTGCAACAATTTTGTAGTATTGGTAGTCACGCTTTTATCACTGGAGGTTCTTTGGTAAGAAAAGATGTTCCTCCGTTTGTAAAAGCAGCACGTGAGCCGCTTTCGTATGTGGGTATCAATTCTATTGGCTTACGCCGAAGAGGTTTTAGCACCGAAAAGATAAGAGAGATTCAAGATATATATCGAATACTTTACCAAAAAAATTATAACAATTCTCAAGCGGTAGCCATTATTGAAGCCGAAATGGAGGCTACACCAGAGAGAGATGATATTTTAGAGTTTATCAAAAACTCCCAACGAGGAATTATGAAAGGCTATTTTTCAAATTAAATTATACAAAATAAAATATGGCAAGTACAAGTGACATCAGAAACGGTTTATGTATTAGATACAACCACGATATTTATAAAATCATCGAATTTTTACACGTAAAACCTGGAAAAGGACCAGCTTTTGTACGTACCAAACTCAAGAGTGTTACCACAGGAAAAGTCATCGAAAACACTTTTTCTGCCGGTCACAAAATCGAAGATGTGCGCGTAGAAACACACAAATTTCAGTTTTTGTACAACGATGGTGAGTTTTACCATTTTATGAATACAGAAGACTACACACAAATTCGTCTTACGGAGTCTGCTTTAGATATGCCAGGTTTGATGAAAGAAGGTGAGGTGGTAACTGTTTTAATAAATACAGAAGATAGTATGCCACTTTCAGTAGAAATGCCAGCAAGTGTAGTGTTAGAAGTGACGCATACAGAACCGGGTGTAAAAGGAAATACCGCCACCAATGCCACCAAACCAGCAACGGTAGAAACAGGGGCGGAAGTAAACGTGCCTTTATTTATCAACGAAGGCGATAAAATTCGTATTGAAACCGAAAAGGGAACTTACAAAGAAAGAATCAAAGAATAAATGGATTTTCCACAACCACAGACACTTCAGCAAATTGCTTCCATAATAGCGGCTGAATTTGTTGGAAACCCTGATTATAAAATTTTGGGGATGAACGAAATTCATGTGGTTCGTGAAGGCGATATCGTCTTTGTAGATCATCCAAAATATTACGACAAAGCCTTAAACTCTAAGGCTTCTGTTGTTTTAATCAACAAAAAAGTAGATTGTCCCGAAGGGAAAGCTTTACTAATTTCAGACGATCCGTTTAGGGATTTCAATAAGCTGACGCGCAAATTTAAACCTTTTCAATCTTCGTCAAACCGTATTTCCGAAACCGCTCAAATAGGCGAGCGTACGGTGATTCAGCCCAACACTTTTGTGGGAAATCATGTGAAAATTGGTAAAAATTGTATCATTCACTCCAACGTTTCCATTTATGACCATACCGAAATTGGCGATAATGTTGTCATTCACGCGGGAACCGTTTTAGGAGCCGATGCTTTCTATTACAAAAAGCGGGAAACAGGTTTCGATCAATTAGTTTCGGGTGGACGGGTAATTCTAGAAAACAATGTGCATATTGGTTCGCTTTGTACGATCGATAAAGGGGTTAGCGGAGATACAACCATTGGCGAAGGCACTAAAATCGATAACCAAGTGCATATCGGTCACGATTGCGTGATTGGCAAAAAATGTTTGATTGCCTCGCAAGTAGGAATTGCAGGATGTGTGATCATCGAAGACGAAGTCACCATTTGGGGGCAAGTAGGGATTAGAAGTGATGTGACCATCAAAACGAAAGCCGAAATTTTTGCACAATCGGGCGTAAGTAAAACCTTAGAAGGAAACCAACAGTATTTTGGTTCGCCTGCCATTGAAGCTAAAAAATGGTTTAAAGAAGCTGCATCCATTCGACAAATTCCATATTTAATTCAACAACAAAAATCATCGAAGTGATGAACAACAAACAGATTATAAAAGATTTTTTTAATTCTTCATTTTACAAGAACTCTAGCGATTTAGAAAAATACCTACATCCGGAAGTAGAGTTCTTCTGGAATAGTACGATTGGTTTTCTTCACCTTGATTTCGATAAATTTAAAAGCAAGGTAAAAGAAATGGGGAAATCATACAACAACTTGGTGTGTGAGTTTACCCACCTCATAGCAGAAAACAATCAGGTGAGTGCCCGATTTACTTATTTTGCAGACATTATCGAAAATCCAGGTACGGAAATTCCGTTGGCACATTTTATGGTGATGGCAGAAATAAAAGAAGAAAAAATCCATAAAATGTATATCATAAGCCAATTGGATGACGATAGTCCGGAAAACATGACTTCGTTTTTCTCAAAAAATGAGTAAAATCTTTTTAGAGTTGCGTTATAAAAATTAAATTTGCATTCCATAAATTCAAGAAAATAATATGAGCGTTTTAGTAAACAAAGATTCCAAAATAATAGTACAAGGTTTTACAGGTAGTGAAGGTACGTTTCACGCCGAACAAATGATAGAATACGGTACCAACGTTGTTGGTGGGGTAACTCCGGGAAAAGGAGGTCAGAAACATTTAGATAAACCTGTATTCAATACCGTTGCAGAAGCGGTAAAAGAAGTAGGCGCAGATACCACCATTATTTTTGTTCCACCAGCCTTTGCTGCCGATGCCATTATGGAAGCTGCTGACGCAGGAATTAAAGTCATCATCACCATTACCGAAGGTATTCCTGTAGGGGATATGGTAAAAGCGGCGGATTATATCAAAGACAAAGACTGCCGTTTAATCGGACCAAACTGTCCGGGTGTGATTACGCCAGGGGAGGCAAAAGTTGGGATTATGCCAGGTTTTGTTTTCAAAAAAGGAAAAGTAGGTATTGTTTCTAAATCAGGAACCTTAACTTATGAAGCTGCAGACCAAGTGGTCAAGCAAAATTTAGGAATTACTACGGCAATCGGAATTGGTGGAGATCCAATTATCGGGACGACAACAAAAGATGCGGTAGAAATGCTCATTAACGATCCAGAGACAGAAGCTGTGGTCATGATTGGTGAAATTGGAGGTCAGTTAGAAGCAGATGCGGCAAACTGGTACAAACAAAGTGGTTCTAAAAAGCCTATCGTTGGGTTTATCGCAGGTGAAACTGCTCCAGCAGGTAGAACCATGGGGCACGCAGGAGCGATTGTTGGCGGAAGTGAAGACACGGCTCAAGCAAAAAAGAAAATTATGAAAGATTGCGGAATCCACGTGGTAGATTCTCCAGCTGAAATTGGTAAAAAAGTAGCCGAAGTTTTAGGCTAAACATAGATTCGATAAAATTATAACCGCTCTTATTCATTTAAGAGCGGTTTTTTTATGCTCAAAAGTGGGAGTTTGTTATATTTGGTGAACTAACTGGTTTTAATATAAAAAAATGAAATTATTAGAAGGAAAAAACGCCATTATTACCGGAGCAAGCCGTGGTATTGGTAAGGGTATTGCGACAGTCTTTGCAGAACACGGTGCCAATGTTGCTTTTACCTATAGTTCGTCAGAAGAAGCGGCTAGAGCATTAGAAAAAGAATTGGAAAGTTTAGGGGTAAAAGCCAAAGGCTATAAAAGTAATGCCGCTAGTTTTGAAGAAGCCCAAGCCTTGATCGATCAGGTAAATAACGATTTCGAAAGTATCGATATTTTAGTAAATAATGCAGGAATTACCAAAGATAACTTGTTAATGCGTATGACGGAAGAGGATTTCGATAAGGTCATCGAAGTCAACTTAAAGTCAATTTTCAATATGACCAAAGCCGTACAACGTACGATGCTCAAGCAGAAGAAAGGGAGTATCATCAACATGAGTTCTGTGGTGGGGGTAAAAGGTAACGCTGGTCAGGCCAATTATGCGGCTTCTAAAGCGGGAATGATTGGTTTTTCCAAATCGATGGCATTGGAGTTAGGTTCGCGTAACATCAGAACCAATGTGATTGCTCCCGGATTTATCGAAACTGAAATGACCGCCAAGCTTGACAAAAAAACTGTTGAGGGTTGGCGCGATGCCATTCCATTAAAACGTGGCGGATCTCCAGAAGATATTGCGAATGCTTGTGTTTTCTTGGGTAGTGATTTGAGTAGCTACGTTACCGGACAAGTCTTGAATGTTGATGGTGGAATGTTGACTTAATTTCATTATTGGTCAGTTCGAGGGATTTTTGTTTCAACAAAAATTGTATCGAGAACTGATGCTCAAAAACCTATTCTCGATACAAAATTCTTTCAGAATTTCACTCGAATTGACGGTTTTTAATGACAAAACATAATAAAATAGACAGAAAATTAATGCCCACAAAAACAATTCTTTTATTGATACTATTTTTTATAGTAGCCGTAGGCATCGCACTTTTTCAATATTATTTTACTAAAAAGAGAAGTGAAAACTGGTGGTGGTACTTTATTTTACGTACAATCACTTACTTTTCACTTCTTTTGTTGTTGGTCAACCCAAAAATCACCAACACCCAATACACCCAAGAAAAGCCTCATTTGATCGTGGCAATCGATAACTCGGAATCGATAGCTTATTTTGAAGAAACAGCCAAGGTTAATCAAATACTTGATGAAATAAGTACCCACAAAGCTTTAAGCGAAAAATTTGACATTGATTATTACCGTTTTGGTAACGAATTTAAGCTTCGGGATAGCTTAAGTTTTTCTGAGCAACAAACAAAAATCGATCAGGTTTTTTCCAACCTAAGAGAAATCTACACCGAGCAAATTGCTCCCATGATACTCATTTCCGACGGAAACCAAACCCTGGGCGAAGATTACCTCTACAAGGCTTTAGACCAACCCAATGAAGTGTATGCTATCGCTGTTGGCGACACCACACAATATAGCGACATTAAAATAGATCGCATCAACAACAATCGTTATTCTTTTTTAGGAAACAATTTTCCGGTCGAAACCTTTGTAACCTATGCAGGTGACGAAAATGTGCGTAAACGATTTGTGATTAAATCGGGAAATGAAGAAATCTTTTCAAAGACATTAGAATTTTCACCCACAAAAAATAGCGAATTGGTCACCACCCATATCAAAACCAATAGCGTAGGGCTAAAAAACTATGTCGCTTCCATCGAAACTTTGACGAACGAAAAAAATACTTCGAATAACGTAAAATCCTTTTTAGTAGAAGTAATCGACGAGCAAACCAATGTACTTATTTTAAGTTCGATTTTACATCCCGATTTAGGCGCTTTTAAAAATGCAATAGCAGCCAATAAACAGCGAAAAGCAACTATAAAATTGATTAACGATAAAGATTTGAATATATCGGATTATCAATTGGTTATATTGTATCAACCTAACCAAAGATTCAATAGTGTTTTTACTCAAATCGAATCCCAGAAAATAAATTACATACTGGTTACAGGTGAAAAAACGGACTATAATTTCGTCAATAAAACTCAAGAAGATTTTAAGAAAGATTTGACCAATCAGACGGAAGAGTTTCAACCATTTCAGAACAAGGATTTTGGTTTTTTTCAACAAGAAAATATAGGCTTTCAAGACTTTCCACCCCTCAAGGATAAGTTTGGAGAAATCAATATTACTTCAGAAGCACAAGTTTTGTTGTATCAAAATATCAATGGGGTGGTCATCGAAAACCCAATATTGTTTTTTGTTGAGGATAACAACCATAAAAAAGCTTATTGGTTTGGCGAAAACTTATGGCAGTGGCGAGCAAAAGCCTATCGTGATTCAGGTGATTTTGTGGCATTCGACAATTTTATGGCCAATTTAGTACAGTTTACTTCTTCTAAAAAACGAAAAGAGCGTTTGCGTGTCGATGCTGAAAATATATACAATTTTGGTGAGGAGTTAGCAATTTCGGTAAGCTATTTCGATAAAAACTACGTCTTCGACAATCGGGCAAAAATCAATATCCGCGTCAGCGATGTCAATACGAACACTTCTAAAACCTATCCGTTTATCGCGAATAATAATTTTTACAACGTCAACCTCAATCTATTACCTGCGGGAGATTACCGTTATACGGTGGTGGTTGAGGGCGAAAATTTGCAAAAGTCAGGTAGTTTTAGCATATTAGACTACAACATCGAAGAACAGTTTGTAAATGCCAATATAACCAAACTATCGCAAGCTAGTAAAGGTAAAATATACGATAAAAATCAGGTAGAAAAACTGATCAACAATCTAATCGAAAATGAAAATTTTAAAACCATTCAAAAAAGTACGACACAAAAAACAAACTTAATCGATTGGAAACATTTATTGGCAATCATTGTGCTTTGCCTTTCAGCAGAGTGGTTTTTAAGAAAATACAGAGGTTTAATTTAAAATACAAAAAATGAACAATCAATCCAACTTCAACTTTCCAAAAATAGCCGTTCCGTTAGTAATCGTCTTTATAGTGCTTATCATTATACTATTGAGGTCTACAGTTACAATTGGTTCAGGTGAAGCCGGAGTTTTATACCGAACCTTAGGAGGCGGAGTAGTGACTGAAGAACCACCTATGGGCGAAGGTTTTCATGTCATCGCCCCGTGGAATAAAGTCTTTATTTACGAAGTAAGGCAACAGTCTTTGGAAGAAAAAATGCAGGTCTTGAGCTCAAACGGTTTAGAAATCAAATTAGATGCCTCTACCTGGTTTCAGCCTACATACGAAGATTTGGGAAGACTCCACAAGGAAAAGGGAGAACAATATATCGAGCGGCTTTTAAAACCGGCCATTAGATCTGCAGCAAGAGCAGTGGTGGGCCGTTATAATCCTGAGCAGTTGTATGCGAGTAAAAGAGAAGCGATACAGAAAGAAATTTTAGAAGAGACCCAAATGCTTCTTGAAAATCAATACGTACAGGTAAATGAGGTTTTAGTGCGTGATGTTTCACTTCCGCCAAGTATCAAAGACGCTATCGAGCGTAAATTAAAACAAGAGCAGGAATCTTTGGAATACGAATTCCGTTTAACGAAAGCGCAAAAAGAAGCGCAACGCCAAAAGATAGAAGCCGAAGGAAAGGCCATGGCCAATAAAATTTTAAGTGCTTCGCTTAACGATGCCATACTTCGCGAAAAGGGTATCCAAGCGACTATAGAGCTTTCAAAGTCATCTAATTCTAAAGTAATCGTGATTGGAAGTGGCGAAGACGGAATGCCTTTAATTTTAGGAAATAATTAATCCTATGGAAAGTATCAATAAAGAAGCCCTGAGCTTTCTAAAACAACTCAAAATAAACAATAACCGCGAGTGGTTTGAAGAAAACAAACCAAAATTTAAGAAGCTTGAAAGCGAAATGAAAACCTTCTATAAGCATGTAGAAAGTTTGATGCAACAACACGATGAGATTGAGAAAACCAAAGCTTTTCGAATTTATCGAGATGTACGATTCAGTAAAGATAAAACCCCTTACAAACATCATTTTGCGGCGCATTTTATGCGAAAAAAACCGACCTTACGAGGAGGCTATTATTTACATATAGAACCTCATGACCAATCTTTTTTGGCGGTTGGTTTTTGGAGTCCTGAGAAAAATGACTTGTATCGCATTCGCAAAGAAATAGAAAGTGATGCCGATGAGTTTAAAGCAGTGGTTTTAGATAAAAAATTACAGAAATATTGGGGCGAATTAGAAGGTAAACAACTCAAAACGGCACCCAAAGGTTTTGATAAAGAACATGCGGCGATTAACTATATCAATCACAAACAATTTATTTTTACCGCGAAATTTACCGATAAAGAAGTATTAAGTGAAAATTTTACTGCGAAAGTAAACGAACATTTCAAGGGCATTCGACCTTTTTTTGATTATATGACTTCGGTACTCACCACCGATTTGAATGGGGTTTCGCTTTTAAAATAAACCATGCAACGTCAACAGTACTTTTACATTATTGGTTTGCAGTATTTAGGTTTTCGTTTTCACGGGTGGCAAAAACAACCAGAAGTGAAAACGGTAGAAAAAATGGTTGAACGTACCTTTTCCTATATTCTCGAAAGAGCATATTTTAAGGTCATTGCTTCGGGTAGAACCGATGCAAAAGTTTCGGTTAATCAAACCTATATAGAACTGATTGTGGAAAAAGAAATAGATGACTTAGCAGCTTTTTTAATGCTATTTAATCAGAATTTGCCACAAGACATCCGGGCTTTATCGATTGAACCCACCACCAAAGATTTTAATATCATCAAACATGCAAAACGCAAGGAATACCATTATGTGTTTTCGTTTGGTGAAAAAAACCATCCGTTTGCGGCTCCTTTTATTCATAATGCACCGCACGATTTGTCTATTGAATTGATGCAAGAAGCCGCCCAATTATTTACTGGGAAACACGATTTTTGGTCGTTTTGTTACAAACCCAAAGCCGAAACGCAAACGGTGTTTGAAATACAGGAAGCTGAAATTATCGAAAATACGATATACCAAGCCAATTTTTTCCCTCGAAAGAGTTATTTGTTCAGGGTAGAAGGTAAGGGTTTTAAACGACAGCAAATTCGCCTGATGATGGGCATGTTGCTGGATATTGGCGAACACCAAAAAACGATTGAGGATTTAAAGAACGCGCTAGATGGAACACAGCGCATCAAACTCGAACGCATTGCTCCACCTTCTGGCTTGATTTTACATCGGGTAGAGTTGAAATCATAAAAGTCATTCTGAACCTGCTTACCGTCATTCTGAATTTATTTCAGAATCCCATTATAGTTTACTGTTGTGAGAACCTGAAATTCTTTTAGTTTCGGCATAGGTTGTCGGGTTTAAAAACATTAACACTTTTCTATATCGATCTAATTTGCGGTCGAGTTTGGACTAAAATTTAGAACACACAAATATTGCGATTACGCAAGGATTTATCCGTGAGGACAAATCCGTAGCAATTTGCGATTTACGTTGTTGCGGTTAGTATTTTTCCATTAATTCATTAATTTTTAATTCAGATGTTTTGACTCCTTAAGATATTAAGGATTATGAAAGACATCGCTATTGCTGATAAAATAGTAATCAGAGTTATTGTTTTTTCAGTTTTAGTCAGTTTAATTTTTTCAACTAGTTCATAATCTGGAAATCTTCGATGAAAAATAAAAAAGAAAACAAAATAGAGTAGAAAGTAAAGCCCGATTATCCAGTAAATATTTATATCGTATTTCAGATTTAAGAAAACATAAATATTCAAACTAACGATTAGACTTAAAATAAGTGAAGGAAAAATAATCCAAAAGTCTTTTTTTCCACGATAGAATTTGATATAAATTTTAGATAAAAAAATAAAAGGAAAAAATGTCCATTTTACGTCTTCGTTCATCTCAATTCAGTGATTTTAAAGTCTATTTGCGTTCAGTTTTCATATTAATCACAACTTCCGAATTTAATTGAAAAACATAAGTTATAATTATAAAATCTTTGTTGCTAAATATTTTTGCACGGCGTAAACATCTATGCTTTTATTAAATTTTTTATTAACGGCAGGTTCAGTCGCACTCGAAATCCAGATTTTTAGTTCGGCATCGAGGTCAAAAGTGCCTGCAGACTCGAGCGAAAAACGCGACATACTTTTGTAGGGAAAAGAACGGTATTCTGCTTTTTTGCCCGTAACGCCTTGCACTTCGACTAAAATCAAGCGTTTATTGGTAAACATAAACGTGTCGCGAAAAAGTTGGAAGCCGAGTTCAATACTTTCGCTATCAGTTAATAATCGGCTGTATTTATCGGTCAGTTTTTCTACCGAAACTTCACTGGCATTGCCCAGAATGGTATTTAGGATTTTCATTGGATTTGTTTTCTGATAAAGATAAACAAATCTAGATTTTCAAAAGCGAAGATAAGTTCAGTTTATTTCCGTAAAACAAAATACTTATAAAAATAGGAATACATACAAACAAACCTGAAGTAAAGCCAGCTGGAAAACCATGAAGCACAAAAAACAATAAGAAATAGAGAATTAAACCACTACCTAATTTCAGAAAACGCTCCATACTGTTCATATGCTCAGTTTGTCTTACTATAAAATAAGGGATAAAAAGACTTAGTAAAAATGCACCAATCCTACTATTTGTATTGGCAGCGGAGTCTATCGTGAGGTACCCCAATGCCATTATGATGACGATATTTAGAATAATAAAAAAAATTACATTCATCACTTTTGTGAAATAAAACTCCATTTTGTTTTCTGATGAACCTATTTCATTTATCAAGTCAATCTCTAAAGCATTACCCACCAACTGAAGTGTTTTTGCTCTTGGTATATTTTCGTTATTTTCTAGACGTTGAATCGTTCGTAAATTGACTTTTGCTAATGCCGCCAATTCTTCTTGTGTTAATCCTTTTGCTTTTCTACTCTCAGTAATTTGCTCGCTTAATAGATTCATTTTTTATTTTCGAAATTAAAGATTTGTGCATTACCACCAAACGAAAATAAGCCGACTTTTTTACGACTTTTAAAGCTATTTACTAATGATTAACTCGGAATTCTTAATTCATCATTCAAAATTCAAACTTGTTCTGAACTTCCCTGAATATCGTTGACCGTTACTGAACTTCCCTGAATAGAGTTGACCGTTATTAAACATTTATTTCATTATTAAAAATAGTAATTGTTTTTTGATGAAA
>NZ_QKQV01000005.1 GCF_003233725.1 Mesonia sp. K7 | reverse complement strand
CCGTAACACCACCAGGGTAAGTTTGTGCATAGATGGATAATGATGTAATGATGGTCATTACACCCAACAAAAGGAGTCTTTTCATGATTTAAAGGTTAGTTAATTATCGATTAACTGCGAATAATTTATGTTTACAGGCAATAATAATAAAAAATATGTTAAAAAAGTTAATTGTGTGTTAAAAAATTATTTATTAAATACTTGGAGTGTCAACTATAAAAACCGTGAGATTATTTGAATGAGCTGCTTTAAAACAATCAATTTCAATTTTAAACAAAATATCTAGCTTAAAATATAAGTTGATAGATTTTACATTTAAACCTGAAATTTCTTTAATATCATTCTTAATATATCTGTACTTATCAAAGTATAGAGTAGATTTGATAGGTTCTAGGTCAAACTCCCAGTTCTCATATTGCATCCCTAATTCAAAGGGTAAATCATTTAAAGTCATACCTTCTAGACATAAAAAAACCACCTAATAATAGGTGGTAAAGTGTTGGTTTTTTAATTAATTATTTTAATGCTACAAAAAATGATAGAATGTTTGATTTTTCATTTATACCAATCCTCATTTTATTGTTTTCATAAAATTTTACATCCTTAAAGGAGTATGCGAATGAGAATTCATTTGTAACTAATTTACTTTTAATAATTTCTAAAAAGTCATTGTTTGCTATATTATAAACAATTGCAAATAACTCATCATTTTTAGCAAAGTTGAATGTTTCTAATCCATAGGTAGTATTTATAAAATATGTTTGAGCAATAAAAGCTTCAGATATTTTATTTTCTCCATCATATTCAAAACCTAAAAACTCAAGTTCTTGTGATATTTCTTCACAATCTTGACTTCCCAAAAAGGAAATGATTTTAGTAGCACTAATTGACTGAGAAAAAGAAAGTGAACAAATAAATAAAAATATTGTAAATGATATGAGCTTCATAAATTAATTAAATTTAAAATTAGTATAATCATTGTCTATCTCGATGGCTTTATCCTTAAATTCTTGAGCGTTTTTAAGCTCTCCTATCCTGTAATAGTATAAACCCATATTGCAAAGTACATCTGCTTGATTTGGATAAACTCTGTTTGCTTTTTCTATATATTCATAGGCTAACTTAGGTTGTTCCAATTCTAGATAATACTTTCCAATAATTAGCAATACTTCCTTGTCATCAGGAAATTTTTGCTCAGCATAATTGATATATTTTTTGCCCTTGTCCAAATCAATCTTTTTATTCGTAGCGTAATTTAGTATTGCAAGAGTTTCCTCTCGATTAGCTGTATCATTAGAGATTTTCCAATCAATATTATTTTTATAAACTCTCACATTAAGTGTGTTTATAATCCTATAGCCAAGAAAAAGAATGATTGCTGAAAAAACTACTGTTATTATTATTCCCATTTTTTGAAATTGTTTTAAATTAATAAATCTAGTCTGTTTTGATTAAGGGCATACTTGGAATACTGGATACCTGTAATTTGAAGTATTCCCTTTTTAATTCCACCAGACTAATTGCTGTTTTATTGAAATATGTGTACGGACGCACTTCATTAATATTTGGGTCTTGTCTCAGGTTATATTCTAAAGGTAACTCTTCATTAATAGAGTCTTTAATAAATACATAATGGCTTTTGTGAAACACATAATCCACTATATCTAATGTGTTATTATGGAACCATAAATAACAAACTGACTCAAACATTTTCCCGAACAAGTATATTTCTGAGGATCTATAACTGCGGTATAAACTTAAATTTTCAGTAAAGTGTTTTACTAATTGTAAATCTATACTTATAGCCTCAAAGGTAGAGCCTAGCTTATATGGGATTGAATCTATGAATAACATTGTCTTATCAAAGAATTACCAAGGTAAATCATCCAAATCATCTAAATTGTGTTTTTTCACATAAGTCTGTTTATTTACTTCTTTAGAATTTTTATCTGAAGTTGCATCTTCTTCAACCATATCCTGATAAACTCTGCTTGCCTCTTGCTCAGAAAGACCTCCTAACTTTAGATTATGAATGGTCAAATCCTTTGTAATGATATCAAACATATCAACTTGATTATCAAACTCTCTGAACTTCCAAGCCAGTTTTTGAACTCCATCTACCATATCTTTTGATTCATATCTTACTGTTAAATGACCAGACATTTCAATCAATTTAAACATAACATATCCACCTCCAGCGAAACTATATCCAATTTCTAAATTATTTGAGTTTATTTTTCTTAGCTTAAGCTTTTCATTTGACATAATCTTTTGAATCAAGACACCATACTTAAATTCAAGTCCACCATACCTTTCTACATTTTTTATGTCCTTATTTCCCTTGTATCCATTGTATATAAAAAGTACTACAATCACTAAAATTATTATTGCCCAAATCATAATTAAACATTCGTTAGAAATTAAAATATTGCCATATATGGCATCTAGTTAAACAAATATAACCCATTTCTTGACTTGTCAAAAATGTCAAGTATGGATAAGTCTGAATTACTTCGAATTATTGGTAAAAGAATATTAGAATTAAGAGAAGAAAAGAACTTAACTCAATTAGATTTAGCTGCGAAAATTGAAGGTGATTTTGACACTACAAATGTATCTAGAATTGAATCTGGAAGAACCAATCCAACTATTTTTACCTTATATAGAATTGCTCAAGCTCTAGATGTTAAGCTGGAGGATATAATGAAAATTGAAATCCCTGAAGATTAAAATTTGGCTATTTATCAAATATTATCTGATGTTTCTCTAAATCAAATAATTGGAAAGCCTCTTATAAACATAAAAAATATCCTATATAGTATTAGATTAAAATAGTAAACTTTTCGCTATAATAAAATATCTATGAATTTCCTAAATTTATAGGAATACTCAAATTATAGCTTTTTTGCACTGGTTCGTATCTATTCAAATTTTAAAAAACTACTACCATAATAGAGTATTAATCTATTTATATCACACCAGTCCATTATCAGCTAGGCTATAGTAGTCTTCTTTAGTTATTATAAGATGGTCTAATAATTTTAACTCTACAGTATTACAAGCTGAACTCAGCTTTCTGGTCATATCTACATCCTGTTGACTAGGTTTTAAATTCCCACTAGGATGGTTGTGCATTATAATAATGGCACTAGCTATACTCTTTAGAGCTACACTCAAAATAAGCTTTATGTCTATAATACAAGAACTAATTCCACCCTTCGAAACATCAAATATTCCAATGACAACATTAGCTCTATTTAACAATAGCACTTTTACTTCCTCCTGAAGTTCAATAGTATCTTTATTCCAATGCTCCAGTGCTAATTGAAATGCATCTCTACTTTGGGTTATTTTTGCTTTGTCTTTATTTCCATTAGAATAGGAAACACTTATTTCAGCTACTTTCATTTTTAAAAAAAATTGGAAAGTGCTAGAGTGACGTTTAATTACAAAACTCTTTATTCTGATAATGTTTATATAATTCAACCTAGGGTAAGAATGGGTTAAAACTATATTGGCAAGAACATTTAAAATATAAGTTTCTAGATAAATTGTCACTTTAGCACTTTGATTAAAAAAATGTCCACTTCCCGTATTTATATATATTATATATACGGCTAATGGACATTTATAATAAGTATTACACAGCTTGTTCCATCAGTTCTTCGAGAGAACCATTTTTACTGAATTTTGTTTCTTGGATTGCTCTCTTAGGTTCTTCTGGCTCATATATCCACTTATGCGAGAGAATAATCTCCTCACCAGTTTCTTTCACTATGTAAGGATAAGGTTCTACTTCCTGTTTAAAAATATGCCCTGGGAGCTCTGTTCCTATAAGTGCCTTACAGGTTTCTTCATCAAATGTAGATGGGATGTTTGCTTTTTTGGAAGTAGCATAAAATTGTCCCGATTCCTTGCTCTGAACCATTTCAATACCACCTGCAACTTCAAGGACAAAGAATTCCCTGCCATCTTCAGCTTGTCTTTGTTTGTAGTTAATAATACGTACCATTGGTAATAAATTTTGAGTTGTATAAATGCCTATTTATCTACCTAGTCCTAAAATCAGATTCAGCTATCACCTTGAAACATCACAGACTATAATAAAACAATAGACAGCAAGAAGTCATTTCCTGCCAAGAATAAGTAGGGGTAATTAGTGCGGGAGAGTGAGGGGGAGAAAAAGGAGTAGAAAGTTTAAGTTAAGACAGTAGAGTTATCTCAATAACATTTTTAAAACTTTAATATGTTTATAAAATCAAGAAAATAAGAAATGCATAAATTGGACTCAGAAGAAAGTTTCTTATAAATTTACTTTTTTATATATGCCTTGAAAAAAAAAATTCCTGTATAAAAAGGGGTGGGGTATTTCCCAATTTAAAAAAAGGTGGGGGTACTTTTGATGGTATGATACACTCTCAAAAATTTTATATTTTTTTTTAAAATAA
This sequence comes from Mesonia sp. K7, assembly GCF_003233725.1. GTDB lineage: Bacteria > Bacteroidota > Bacteroidia > Flavobacteriales > Flavobacteriaceae > Mesonia. Next base: position 153,867 of record NZ_QKQV01000005.1, on the reverse strand, counting down.
GCTAATAATAAAATAAAATTCAGAACTTTAGAGAATTAAATTGATAGTATGGGAGAACTTTCAAATAAAATTGGAAAGAATGGGGAAGCCATTATAGAAGCTTTATTCAAAGAATATATTGGGTATCCAGATTATAGAGAAAATTTAAGTATATCTTGCCACAACCAATCTGAGCATGCGGAGTTAAGAAATAATAAATCACCCACACATGGTATAGACGGGCTAGTACATTACAGAACTCCACTAGATGAAAATGTACTAGAGATAGGTTTTATTTCAGTCAAACACTCAGGAAACCCTTATCCAAAATACCCTCGAAGTACATTTAAAAAACATTTTATTGACTTAGCAACAGGGTTAGAATGTTTTAAATACTCAACAATATTAAGCGAGGTTCAAAGCATTGCAAAAAGGGTAAAGAAAACCCGAGTGATAGGAGTACTCTTTTGGCTTTCTAACAATGAGGAATCAAAAAATCAAGATTTGCTAGAAGAATTGTCAAAATCTCAACTTGAATCTCTACAAATTCCATTTGATGAAATTATTATAGTAGATAATGCAAGACTGCAATTTATAGTTAATAGTTTGGAAAGAATTAAATTATTAAGTGGAAATAATTACCAATTCGTTTACCCTTCTACTGGATTGAATTTTAAAGCTGATTCTAATGAGAATTTTGGCTTACAAATGCCAATGGAGTTTTTTGCATATGGCGTTTTGCCTTTTAGATATACAAAGGATGGAGAGACAATTTTCCATCTAGCGTGTGGTGAAGGATTTTCTGAAGAAACATTAGTACAAATAATTAGCTTAGCAAAGAATTTTGATAAACTTCAAGCTACAAAAAAAATTACAATTACATTTCCTAATTATAATTCACAAGACCATCAAGATATAATCTCTAAAGTAAAATCTTATTTCGATGATCAAGAATTTACAAATCAAATAAAAATATCTGGGCAATATTCAGACTTCAGAAATATATAAGTTATGGAACAGCTAGAAAATAATGAGAAAAATAAGTTTGAGTTTCATCTGCCACATGGGGAAATACTTAGAACAATTTTGGTAAAGACTGAACTAAGTGAAAGCAATTTAAAATCTGTGGTAAAATCAAAAGGTATTTTTCTCCCAAAATATTCCAAAGAAGATACAATTCCACCGTTAATGAGGAGTCTCTTAAGCCCAAAGGAGTATGAAGAAGTAAGAGATTTACAAAAATTTAAAGTTGAAAAGCTCAAGTATCGGACCACACAAATTCCATGGCAAGGGAGCAAGAATATTTTAACAAGTTTACCTAAAATAGATTTGCATAAGCTCATAAGTGAAAAGTATAAATATGACCCTGGTTTTGAATTAATTGGAGTTCCTGCTTTTGTGCCAGTTGATGACAGGGTAGACAAAGTCAAACTTAATTTTAAAATTGAAGAAAGTTCTGATATTGCAACAATTCATAACAGAAAAAAAGAGTATAAAGGAAGTATTGTAATTGAGTTAAAGGAAGATGGAAACCTTCATCTCCATACTACAAAGACATACACTTCAAAGGGGACACAAGATATTGTAAACACTTTAGAATCTAAACTGGAAAACCATTTTAAAGAAATAGGAGCTGTTAAAAAGCAGGAAACTTACGAAAGGATAATGTTTGATCACTTCTGGAACTCGAACAGATTTTTGTTTTTTATGAAATTTATGGATGATATTGGTTTTCTAAAATTCAAAAAAATAGTTGATATAAATGTTTCACCAGACCCAGATAAAGAAATTCCAGATGATGGTAAAGAGTTTTTAAAAGATATTGAGAACCTTAATCTAAAGGGTAAGTCACTACGAAAACATATACTCTTATCTAAACAAAAATATAGAGAGGCTATTTGGCTTATAGCAGTAACTGTTCAATATAAGTTTTTGCATTCTGAAGGTGAAGGAATATGTGAGCTTGAGTATGCTTTTCCTGATTTTAGAATTGTAGAAAGAGAATTAGCAGAATTTCAATTCTTCATTGGAAAAATAACAGTTGATAGAAATTATAGAGCATATGCAAAAAAAACAAAAATAGAAAAATCTATTTTTGAAGTCATTGATGAAACCAAAACACATCATTATAATTCATTAAAAAAATAACAATACTCTAAAATGGATTTATTGGAATTGAAAGGAGAATATGAAGAAGTCAAATATGAATATTCTAGTTATCTAAAAGAGGTTGTTAGAACTTGCGAATATTTAATTGAAAAAGAAAATATTAAATTAGCTTTTCCTATTTCAAATAGAGTAAAAGAATTAGATTCAATTTTTGAAAAAAATGAAAGTGGAAGATACAGAATAAAATCTTCTATTACAGAGCTTAATGATCTTGTTGGAATTAGAATTGTAGTATTATTTCAAGAAAGCAAATCTAAAATTATTAACTTACTAAAGTCAACTTTCAATTGTATAAAAGAAAAAGAATTTGATATAGGAGTTGATAGGTTTTCTTACTCATCAACTCATTTGATTTTGAAATTATCTGAAGATTGGAATATCCCTCAGTTGCAGATTCATAAAGAAAAAGTTTTTGAAGCTCAAGTAAGAACTTTATCAGAACATATTTGGGCTGAGACGTCACATAGCTTGTTTTATAAAGGAGAGGAAAATATACCAAAAGATATAAGTAGGGATTTATATAGATTATCCGCTGTATTGGAAATTGTAGATGAAAAAATTCAAGGGCTTAAAGAGAAAGTTACGAGTTATGTTGAAACAATAGAAAAGATCAACTATAATGATTTATTGATATTAGATTTGAACCCTTTTACCTTAAGGAGAGTATTATTAAAGTACTTTCCAGATATAGTCAAAAAAATGTCAGAAAAAGATTTTAAGTTATTAAATAGAAAAATAGAAAAAGATTTTGACATCCAACAGGTAAGACTTCTAAATGATATTCTTCAGAAAAAGTATAAGTTTTTTGAAGGTAAAAATATTGAAAATTTGAAAGAATTTTTATTTAAAATAATTAAAAGATAATTAATATGGGAAAATTTGTAATTAAAAAAAGAACTAACGGAGAATTTCAGTTTAACCTGAAAGCGAACAATGGTCAGATTATTTTAACTAGTGAAGGCTATTCAACAAAATCTGCTTGTGAGAATGGTATTGAATCTGTTAGAAAAAACTCTCAAGAAGATTCTAGATATGATAAAAAAGAATCTTCAAATGGTAAATATTATTTCAACCTAAAAGCTGCTAATGGTCAAATTATTGGAACTAGTGAAATGTATGAAAGTACTTCAGGAAGAGATAATGGTATTGAGTCTGTAAAATCAAATGCGCCAAAAGCAGAAGTAGAAGATTTAACTTAAAAATAGCCCAACCCAATTACAGGTTGGGCATCCTTCAACTCAAAAACCAATGATAATTTTCACTACCATTGAGAGCCTTCACAAGACTATTTGAGAAATCAAAAGCATTGACATTTCTCTCTAGAAATGTGTCAATATAACTGCTTTTATTTGCTTGTGTGAATAGATTATACACACTCCAAAGGTTAATATCACCATTATCATTTCTACAAAATGATTCATCTTGGTAATAATCCCTAGCTACCGTTGAAATCTGTCCATCATTAAGCTGTAATTCTGGTATATGTTTCTTTTCTTTTTTAGACAAATAATTATATAACCTAGCCCTGCCAATTAATTGAGCAAATTGGTGTTCCGAAAGAAAGTATTCAGATAAATACTGCATAGACTGAATATGGTTTTCAGGGTGATAACTTTTGAGTATTTGGTTCATTTTTAACCTTAAGGTCTCATAACCATCTACTTTTAACTCACCAGCAAACCCATCACTTGACACACACATATTACAGCATACCAAATTTTGAAAGCCAATAAAAAACTTGAATTTTTCAAAGGTTTTTCTGGAATAAAGGTTTTCTTGGTTATAAGCTCTTACACCTCCAAAAGTCAAAGCAACTTCATTTCCATTAATAGTTTCTGTAATACTAGGTATTTGAACCATAAAAGCCATTCTCTCGTAATAAATAGTCTTTTCGTGGTCTAGAAGTTCCTTTGCAGTTTTATGTATAGCAGATGGAACCCTACCCTTTATTTGGTGTGATACCCTTATTTCTGGAGTAGTAAAATGATGATGAGGAAAAACCTTATTTGCACATTCTTGAGCTATTTCAATAAACTCAGTATGGGCAATTGTACGCTCATTATCCTTACTGAAAACGGGAATGATACAATCTGACTTTAAATGAGAAAGGCTAACCTCAGATGTGTTAGCCTCTATAAATGGTTTTCTTTCATATTTTGGATTACTGATGTTACTCCTATCTGCAACTGACTTATTCTCTATTATGGTAGTAGAATTTTCAGAAGGTTTATTTCTACGAACTGGTATGAGTTGTGCTTCCATTTTTACTGAAATTTTTAGGGTTTAACAATGTGTCTTTAGAAAGGATTTTATCCTTTTGCTGTTTAAAGTCATACTCCAATAATTCACGCCAATCCTTATAATGGATATAAAGCTGTCTGAGCTTTTCTATATCATTACAATTTTTGATATTAGTTCTAGCCTCTTCTAGGTTTGTTCCTGAATTACACCAATCAAGAATTTTCTTTCCTGTAGCAGAATTGATGATAAATTCTGGTTTACCCATAAACAAGCCAGTTCTATCTTTTGACGAAGTTGCAAAATGCTTAATATCAATATCAAATACCAAAGTGAATTCATAATCTGTTCCATCACGCATAACACTCTTTAATCCAACTTTTTCAGGAACGTACTTTCCATCCTTTTGTTGAAGTACATAATCTTGTTTAGTCCTCATAGTGGCAATGATATGAGCTTCTGCCTGAAGTATTTTATTGATAAAAGCATTGAGACGAGGCGTCACCTTGCTCCAATTCGCAAATGAATTCCCAGCGAGTTTAGAATGGAAATCCAAGAGTTCATCCCAGCAATGGGAAATACTATCCAAAATGATAACTTCCATTCCCGCTGTGAGACAATTCTCAATAGCTTGAATATACTTTTCTGGTGTATATGGAGGTTCCAATGTCAGCACATTATAGTTGCCTATATGGGCGTATAAGTCTGCTGAACCATTCTCTGTGTCTACAATAGCTACTTTAGTCAAATCCTTATTGGTAAGTCCTTGAGCTAAAAGCAAACTACTGTAAGTTTTGCCTGAACCTGCACTTCCTTGAAGAGCTAGTTTAATCTTGGCTTTTTTACGTTCTGATTGTCTTAATTGCATAATTTTTAAGTTTTAAAATGAATAATTGATTATATAAAATGAAAACACCTTATCCGGTTAGAATAAGGTGCTGGTAAATGATTTAAGTGTATTGAATTTAAGTGATGACAAAACTGAAAAAATTAGTTTCGTAATAAAAGGTCACTTTGTCACTTTCTAGTTTAAAAGTTCTTTCATTGCTTCATCTATAACTGAATTTTCTAATTCCTTCAAATAGGTTTGTGTAATGGCTAAATTCTGATGGCCCATTGCTTCCGAGATAATATCCGTGGAAACTCCTTTTTGCTTGAGGTTTGTAGCAAAACTATGTCTAGCTACATAACTTGTCAATTGCTCATTTATTCCGCATAATTTGGCAATCTCCTTTAGTTGTTTGTTGTATCGACGAAGGGTTTTTGCTTTTCTATTTTCAATTTGGTTGGGAGTCATATCTTCATTAAGAAGTATGGGGAAAATATATGAAGTCAAATTGTTATGTAATTTATAATAATCCAATATTTCCTGAACTGGCTCTAAAATTTGAATGGTAAAAGCCGTCTTGGTTTTTTTCCTTACATAATGGATTTTATCATCTTTGATATTACTCCACTTCAGCATCATCATATCATAAAAATTCATACCACGTGTATAATAACTAAACACAAAATAGTTTCTACTATTAACTAAATGGGGATATTTGTCAATATCTAAATTGACAATTTTTTTTACTGCTTCCGAAGGTATTGCCCTTTTATTATTGGTCTTTTTAAATTTAGATATTTTATAAACAGAAAAAGGGTAACTGTCCTGCTTGGTATAGTTCTTTTTGATTCCATCATTAAATACAGCTCGAATCGCTCTCATTTTAGCAGCTATACCACTATCAGAATTTCCATTTCCTCTTAACCAGACCTCATATTTTTTTAAAAGTTTAGGCGTAACTTCTTTAAATGACATATCAGATCCATTCAAAAATTTACTAAAACTTCTCTTAGAGTCGTTAAAATATCTAGCATTTCCAATTCTATTAGAGGATTGCAATTCATTAATATATTCCTGAAAAGCCTCTAAAAAAGTAAGTTTCTTATCAAGCTTGTATTCAAAAAACCTATCATAAAATTCGTTTAATGAAATATCATCACCTTCAGCTAGGGCATCAGTAAAAATTTTTTCAGCTCGAGTTTTAATATCTGTTAGAGTAGAATTAAATTGTTGATAATTTGGGTAGTTTTTTCTAAATTCGGACTTGGCTGTATTCCATTGTGAGAGCTCTGAAGAAAGGTTTAAGGAAATAAATTTAGATTTTCTATCTTTAGTTGCCCTTAAAAATATAGGGTAGGAGCCATCAGTTAAGGGTTTTGATCTTTGAATAATTTTGATTGATGCCATTCTGTGAGTATTTGACTTGGGTACAACATAGGTACAACAAATTTATGTAAAATAAGAAATAAAAGGAAAAAATAATTTAGCTATAACAACATAAAAATTTGATTATCAAAACTTAAGAAAACAAATGAAAACATATATAAAATTGTTTTCTCTGACTGTTAATCAGAGGGTCACTGGTTCGAGCCCAGTCTGAGGAGCAAAAAGCCTTACAGAAATGTAAGGCTTTTTTGTTTTATAATTGAATAATACTAAAGAGCTTATTTCCTCTCACTCTTAACACTCTTTTATCACTCATAAAATTTATATGCAATCAACTTTTTATAATTTTGTCGAGTTCTATAAAATAGTTGAATTTTTATGCTTGTTTGGGGAGTATTTATTTTATGTATTTTAATTTTCTTGGCGCTTGATTTAGGGGTTTTCAATCGAAACCCACACGTCATTAGTGTAAAAGAAGCTTCTGTTTGGACAAGCATTTGGGTAGGACTTTCCTTTTTATTTTCTGGGGTCGTCTATTGGTTATACAGCACAGGTAAAATAGACAATGTCGATAACCTACAGCCTACAGAAGCCGTTATGAAATACATTACGGGTTATTTGATAGAACTTTCTTTAAGCATCGACAATATCTTTGTAATCGCTGTTATTTTTAGTTCTTTTCATATCCCGCAAAAATACCAACACCGTGTTTTGTTTTGGGGAATTTTGGGTGCGATCGTTTTTAGGGCACTCATGATCTTCTTCGGGATTGTGCTCATCAAAAAGTTTAGTTTTACAACCTATATATTTGGTGCATTTTTAATATTTACTGCTTTAAAAATGCTCTTTTCGAAGGAAGAAAAATTTAACCCTAAAAAATCTTTTGTTTATAGAAACCTCAGGAAGGTGATTCCTATAACTTCTCATATCGAGGGACAAAAGTTTTTTGTGCAGTTACGCCATATTAAAGCAGCAACACCCTTATTTATTGCATTGGTTGTGATCGAGTTTACCGATATTCTTTTTGCACTCGATAGTGTTCCTGCTATTTTAGCCATTACTTCCGATCCGTTTTTGGTGTTTAGTTCTAATATTTTTGCCATTTTAGGCTTGCGTTCGATGTACTTTTTCTTGGCCAACATGCTCAATAAATTCAGCTATTTAAAGTACAGTTTGGTCGCCATCTTAATATTTGTGGGGATAAAACTGATTCTTGTTCATCATTATAAGTTTCCAGAATGGCTCTCTTTAGGTTTTATTTTGATAGCTCTACTAGGAGGAATATTGGTTTCGTTAAATAGAGCAAAAGAAGAAGGTTAAATATTTATTTAAATAAATACGAGGGATGTCATGAACTTGTATTTTTGTTCCGTGAAAAAGTTTTTCAATCTACTTTACGCTTCACTGCTTATTAGCTTATATGCTTTTGCGATTGGCCTAGCTACGCAAAACCTATATCGTGTTTCTCATGGCGTTTATAACGAAAATAGTGAGCAAAAAGCATATTTTAACACTGGTTCTGTATCCTTATTTGCACATACCACAGAAAGCTATACTTCTGGTGAACATAAAACTTCAGAAACAGCAGATTATAAAATCCCGTTTAACGGAAATATTTTATCTTTTTATAACAAGGAAATTTTACTTGCAGCGATCGATAAGCAATATCGACAAAAGACTCATAACTTCTTAATTGAGTCGCGCAAAAAAGACCTTATTTATCCTTTTCATTACTTCTGGTAAGTTGTTGGTGACATTTTATCTGGGTTGAGCTAAGTTAAGCCCAACCGAAACAATTTCAATAACTTAAAATTTTAAAAAATGGATTTAGGAAGTATCCTTATTGGGGTCATCATGGTTTTGATATGTATTGCTCCGTTTATGCTTATGATGATAAGCAGAAAAAAGAAAGAACAACAAATGTTACAAAATCTACAAAGTATGGTAACACAAGGTCAAGCAGAACTAAGCGAACAAGAAGTTTGCGGAAATTATGCTATTGGTATAGATAAAACTAAGAACAGTTTATTTTTCTACCAAAAAACAGAAGAAGATAGTAAACAAGAGAAAATAGAGCTTTCACAGATAGACCATTGCCAACTTATTCATCAAAAAACATCAAAAAAAGAGGTGATTGAGCAATTGGGGCTAAGCTTTTTCCCGAAAGACAAAAAACAAACGCCAATTCATTGGGTGTTTTATGATATGAATGTCAACACTCATCTAAACGGAGAATTAGCCTCGGTAAAAAAATGGCATCAGATCATTTACACTTGTTTAAAATAACAAAAAAGCCTTACGGAAATGTAAGGCTTTTTAGTTTTTGTTGAAAATAAAGGGTAGGAGTTTTTATGTTTAAATTGTTCTATTAAAAAATTAACCAAACACATTATTTAAATTTTAAGATGAACAAAAGCATACAAAAACATACAAAAACATACAAAAACATATAAATTAAACTATCTCTATGTCATTTCCTTTATAGAAGGTGGTGTCGTAATGGTCACCGAATTAGCCGGAGCTAGAATTTTAGCTCCTTTTTTCGGATCTTCTTTATATAGTTGGGCATCTACTTTATCTATTACTTTATTGGCTTTAATGTGTGGTTATTATTTTGGGGGCTATGCTACTACAAAAGAAAAACTATCTTCAAAAAAAGCGATATTTTTAGTTTTCTTACTAAGTGGTTTGTTGGTTTTATTTTTACCTTCTTTAGGAAGAGCTGTGATGGGAGAAGCTATACAACTTTCCTTTTTTACTGGTATTATCATATCACAACTTATCTTTCTCTTTCCGCCCATTTTTTTAATGGGAATGATGAGCCCGATGATTATATACCAAATTAACAAATCGCCAAAACAAGCAGGAAAATCGGCTGGTAACATTTATGCCATCTCTACCTTTGGCGGTATATTATTTACATTAGTTTTTGGGTTTGTAATCATACCAAATTACGGTATTTCCCTACCTGTAATTATATTGGGAAGTTTGGTTGCTTTTCTTTCACTTCTCTTCTTATTGAATGATAAGATCATTAAACCCGTTGGAATCATTTTATCAATAATACTCCTTTCACAAGTTTGGAATGCTTTTCAAAACTACCAAAACTATTCGCCTTCAACCCAAATAAATGAACGTCTAATTGAATATTCAGAAGGTATATTAGGAGAACTTGCCATTACAGAACAAAAAATGAAAAGTCCAGAAGGAAATTTTTTTAAAGGTTTAATGCTAAAGGTGAATGGCGTAATGCAAAGTCAGGCAGCTTCGAGGTATCCAAAAGCGAGTTTAGTCTATTATGTAAATTTTATAAGAAACTTGGTGGGGCAGTTACCACAAAAAAAAACGGCGTTGATAATTGGTTTGGGAGCAGGTAATGTCTATTCAGATATGAAATTATATGGAATTGATGTAGAAACAGTAGAAATCGATCAGCGCATTTACGATTATGGTGTAAAATACTTTGATATGGAACCTCATCCTGAAAAAAGTCATATCACAGACGGACGGTATTTTATTAATACAACAAATAAGAAATATGACATTATTTTATTAGATGTCATTGTTGGTGAAAATGTGGCAGAACAACTCATTTCTTTAGAAAGTTTTGAAAGACTTTACAATTTGCTTTCGGAAAAAGGTACCCTAATTATGGAACACGGCGGTATAAATGATTTTTCTAAAAATAGATTTGCTCCATCGGTACATAAGACTTTGTCTGAAGCTGGGTTTACTATCTCTATGTTCAACCCAGTTCATTCGAATAAATATAATTATGGTGATGTCACATTTGTAGCAACTAAAAGAGAGCTAGATAAGAATAATATTTTTGTTGCTGGTGATATGTTGCTTAGCGAAGGCCCAATTACTGATTATGAAATTTTCTTGTCAGATTTTGATACTTCTTTAGAGACGCCATTACTTACCGATGATAAAAACAAAACAGATTTATTGTTAAAATCGCATTATATGAATACCAGAGAAAAAAGTAGGAATTGAATCTTTTAATTCTTCCTCAAATCCAAGAAAAACTTTTTTAACAAAACTTCAGCTTCTGTTTCTAAAATACCTTTTGTTACTTCGGTTTTGGGGTGTAAATTGGTTCCCATCGTTCGATAACCACGTTTTAAATCTGCAGCAGCGAAAACCAATCGATTTATTTGGCTCCAGTACAAAGCACCAGCGCACATTTGGCATGGTTCTAACGTAACATACATCGTACAGTCGATGAGGTACTTTCCGCCAAGGTAATTTGCCGCAGCAGTAATAGCTTGCATTTCGGCATGAGCCGTGACATCTTGTAAAACCTCGGTAAGGTTATGGCCTTTGGCAATAATTTTATTCTTACTTACAATTACACAACCTACGGGAATCTCACCTCTTTCAAAAGCATTTTCGGCTTCGATTAAGGCTTTTTTCATAAAATATTCATCATCAAAAGGCTGTAACATCATTAGCTTATATAAAAATGTAGTTTTACCTTTGCAAGATATGCAAACTCTGTTATTAAACCTGATTAACTCGCCAAAAGATTTGCGAAAACTCTCTCGTGAACAACTGCCGCAATTGGCTAAAGAGTTACGCAATTTTATTATCGATATTGTAGCGACTAAAGAAGGTCATCTAGGAGCGAGTTTGGGTGTAGTTGAGCTCACAATAGCTTTGCATTATTATTATCATACTCCCGAAGATTTATTGGTTTGGGATGTTGGTCATCAAGGCTATGGTCATAAAATTTTAACGGGGAGAAGAGCCAATTTTCACACCAATAGGAAGCTCAGCGGGATTAGCGGATTTCCCAAAAGAGATGAGAGCGAATACGATACTTTTGGGGTTGGGCATAGCTCAACTTCTATTTCTGCGGCCCTAGGAATGGCGATTGCTTCCCAACTCCAAGGAAAGCTGAAACGAAATCATATTGCGGTGATTGGAGATGCTTCTATTGCCAGCGGAATGGCTTTTGAAGGTTTGAATCATGCGGGCGTAACCAAAGCCAATTTATTGGTCATCCTCAACGATAATGCGATTGGTATAGACCCAAGTGTGGGCGCGTTAAAAGAGTATTTGCTGAAATCTTCTGTAGGAAAAAAGCTCCACCAAGATAATATTTTTGAGTCTTTAAATTTTCATTATTCCGGACCAATAGACGGGCATGATTTTGAAGCACTTTTTAAGGCTTTTGCAAATTTAGAGCAAGTCGAGGGACCTAAGTTTTTACACGTGGTTACCAAAAAAGGAAAAGGTTTAAAACAAGCCGAAAAAGATCAAGTCACTTACCACGCACCAGGAAAATTTGATAAACTTACTGGAGAACTTCTTAAGAAAGAGAAATCAGTATATACCAAGTTTCAAGACGTTTTTGGTTTGACTTTACTCGAATTAGCACAAAAAAATGATAAAATCATCGGGATTACTCCCGCCATGCCAACAGGAAGTTCGCTTAAATATATGATGCAAGCAATTCCCGAAAGGGCTTTTGACGTTGGAATTGCCGAGCAGCACGCCGTTACATTTTCCGCAGGGATGGCAACCCAAGGATTTACGGTTTTCTGTACCATTTATTCTACGTTTTTACAACGTGCCTACGACCAACTCATTCACGATGTAGCACTACAGAATTTACCTGTGATTTTTTGTGTCGATAGAGCAGGTTTGGTTGGTGAAGACGGCTCGACACATCACGGGACTTTTGATATTGCTTACTTACGTTGTATTCCAAATATGATCATTGCTTGCCCAAGTAACGAGGTCGATTTAAGAAATTTGCTTTACACCGCTTCTTTAGGAATCGATAAGCCCATTGCTATCCGATATCCGCGAGGTTATGGAAGGATTAAAAGTTGGCAAATACCTTTTGAAAAAGTAGAGCTCGGAAAATCAAAATATATTGTAAGAGGAAGCACAATTGCGATTCTTGCTGTAGGGAATTGTGTTGAAGATGCCAAGAACGCTATTTTAGAATTAGAAATAAAGGGCAAAATAAGCATAGTAGATGTAGGTTTTGTCAAGCCTTTGGATGTTGTGTTAATGAAGGAAGTCATCAAAGAACATACGAAGATTATTACTCTGGAAGACGGTTGTATAAAAGGTGGTTTTGCAGACGAATTCAATACATTTGCTCTTCAGCATCTATATGAAGGAAACATCAAAAACTTAGGAGTACCCGACGAATTTGTTTCCCACGGAAGTATTGAAGAACTCAAAGAGTTAGTTGGTATCTCTAAAGAAAAAATTAAAATTATTTTAAAAGAATTGTTATAAAAACAAAAAGCTCGGTTTATCCGAGCTTTTTGTTTTTAAAAAGGGACACTTTATTCTACCATAAGTTTAGTAGTTTGGTTTCCATTTTCGTTTGCGATTTTTATCACATAAACACCTGTATTCAACTTAGAAATGTCGATGGTATTTACCATAGTAGGTTGTAAAGTTGTGTTCACCACTTGTCTTCCGTTCATATCAAAAATAGCAACAGAAGAACTTCCTAGTGCTTGATTTGTTTTTATTTGCACAAAACCTTTTGCTGGGTTAGGGTAAACTTGGAATAATTCTTCTTGTATAGTTGAAGAAGTACCCACACTACAATTTAAAACAGATGCTGGCGGCATATCAAAATTTTCTACTTGATCAAATCGATTTGAACCATTACCTTGATTTGCGTTGTATCCAACACCTCTATTGGCAAATGCTTGCCAAATAATACATTGGTTTGCTCCTCCAGTAGAAGCCATATCTGCCGCTAAAAGAGCGTCTCTACCATCTACAAAACCAGGGTCACATGGGGTCATTTTCAATCCATCTATAACTAATTGTAAGACTTTATTATTTCCTCCATTTCCATTATAAATATCTGGATCATAACCATATTTATCAATATACTTCCAGGTTAGGTCCCATAATATAGTAGCCCAAACAAAGCCAATACCATGTGGCATAGAAAGGTTGGGGTTATTAGTGTCATCATAAGTAAAACCGTTAATAGAAAAATCAGTAGAGTAAGGAGCTGGTCTAATTCCTACTCCGTTTAAACCTTGGTTTTTTGCATAGGTGCCAATACCTCTAGCATCTGTTGCTAAATCACTGGCTTTCATGGTGAGGATAAGCGATAAGAAATCACTCCAACCTTCACCCATTTGCTCATCAGAAAATAGACAAGAAGTATTAGAAGCACCGCCAACTAGCCTTGTAGACAAGCCGTGTCCATATTCGTGAGCTATAACCGTCGCATCTAGCGACCCGTCTTTTACAGTAGGTCCAGGGTTTACGAGTTTAACTTGAATGTTTTCACCACTTTCTAAAGCACTAATAATATTTTCACCTTGAGTTTTGTTTATCATTACCGATGGAATTGTTATCGGGTTTGTAGGGTTTCCTTGCATAGAAAAAGGAGTTCCGTTTACATTGTTAACCATAACAACCGCAACTGCGCCTTCTTCTTGGGCTTTATATACTTTATTGGTAAAATTGCATTCACCTCTTCTTATAATGGCAATTTTTCCGTTTAATACACTTCCATTAATTATGTTATCACATGCATCATAAGCATCTGTAGATGAACCACTAGAATTGTTATCTATTACAATTGATATTTGTGCAATAATGCCAGTAGTAGGAATATTAGGCCCAAATGAAGATTGTTCACCATTATAATTTCCATCGATAGAGCTATTATCATTAATCTCTAATACGTGCGATACAGAATTTGTAGACCAAGTAAACATTTGCATACTTGGGTTTTCTCCGTCTGGAGGAGTTCCAAAAGAAGCATTATCAAATGGACCATAATCTGCAGCATATTGCCCTCTGGCATAGACATGGTCAAGGTTACCGCTTACACCAGTATAGTTTTTTGTTTGAAAATTACCTGAAGCTTCATCAAAACCATATAAAAATAATACATCATGCATAATATTGTTCCAATAAAAAAGATTGGTTACAGAAGTATCGATATAGCCAATAGGGTTCTGGTTTGCGTCAAAAGGGAAATCAAAAGTAAGTGTTGAACCACCATCTATATATGTAAAACCAAAATCTTCAGCATCTCTATTTTCAAATGCATGAACATTATTTCCTTGTGTTGTTGTATAATCATGATCTGTTATTCCGTCTTCATCATGCCAGCCAAAAGGAGAGGCAACTATATTTGCAGGGTTAGAAATTAGTTGTCTTGCTCCATCGTCTGGAGACTCTAATGGTAAGGGAAATACATTATAACTCGCATTGTCAACAATTGTAGTTAGGTTTTTAAATCCAAAAGAATAATCAGTTTGATTTTTATTATGGTAAGAAGCATGCTCACTTTTTTCTTCACCAAAATTGCAGGTATGCATCCAATCATTAAGGAAAATGATTTTTCCTGTTTGTGCGTCTATTACAATATCCCACCAATGTGAATCGTCTTTGTTGAAATAATTAATATTCCACGATAGGGCGACTTTCTCTTCTGTTGGAAAGTAAACTAACTTAGCTTTGATATCTCTAGATGCAAAATTACCTTTATCAAAAATTAGAACATCTCCTTCTTGACTTTTATATATTAATTCGTTCACATTGATCTGAAGTTGTTCTGCGGCACTTCTAATAGCTTCTTTAGCATTTAAAAAGGGTTGCGTTGTTACCGAAGCTAAGTCTACCCCTTTAAAGAAATTATTGTTCGAAAAAACAACACGGTTATTTTTGATAGTAAAGTTGCCAAGGCTTTTGAAAATAGGTATTTGTTCTATTTTTTGATTGACATAGACATGAAATGCTTCTGTACTTTTTGAATAATTATAATTAACTATTTCAATATTTTTTAAATCATCAGAAGAAAATTCCGGATGATTTTCTTGTAAATAATTTTTAATAATTGGAAGTAGGCTTTCTTTTTGTGCTACAGCTTGAAATGCACTAAAAAAGAAAAAAATAAGTAGACATTTTAAAGGAAAATGTTTCATTTTAATTTTTTTGAAGTTGCAAAATAGTGATTTTTATTGACTTATACCCCTTGCAGTTGTTTATAAATCTCAATTGCCTTGCTATCACTTAAAGAGGCTACGTAACTACTTACGCAAAGTAACCATTGGTAGGTTGTAAAACTTTCGTGAAATTTTACTTTTTCCTCGATATAGCTTTTGTAAATAAGTCGGTCAATACTTAGTAAACTTTCATTGGAATAATTTTTTTCAATAATTCTACAAAAATTATCCAGTAAAGTATGAATCACCTGGTAGCCCGTAATTTCTTTTTGCATCACTTCTTGACTAAAGTAAATATTATCGACAGAAATCTTGATGATGTCTTCTATTTGAGCCTTATAAGAAGAACTGTCTAATAAACTGGTGTTGAACTTTCCCGCTAGAATTTTCTCTTCGTTTTCAATAAAAATAGCTGAAGCCTCTTGTATTAAAGTGTTGATGGAAAGTGCACGCAAATAGCTTAATCTTGCTGCTTTAGTTTTGAGTTCTTGGTATTTTTGGGTGTTGATTTTTTCTTTTACCAATTTGATTAAAAATTCTAAGGCTTTTTCTTCTTCAATGAGCCCAAGATTTATCCCATCTTCAAAATCGATAATGGTATAACAAATATCGTCTGCTGCTTCTACCAAAAAACTTAACGGATGTCTTTTGTAACGAAGATCTTTTTCATCACCAATCTTTATCAAGCCCAATTCTTCGGCGACATCCTTAAAAATATTCTTTTCCGACTGAAAAAATCCATACTTTTTATCATTGATATCTTTGGTAGGTTTATGCGGAAGCGATTCTTTGGGATACTTCATAAACGCACCTAAAGTTGCATAGGTGATCCGCAGCCCGTTTTCACTGGAATTTAGGTTTTCTGTGAGCAGTCTAAAACCATTGGCGTTTCCTTCAAACTTGGTTAAATCGGTATATTCTTTTTCGGTCAGTTGTTCTTTAAAACGTTTTCCTTTTCCGTTTAAAAAAAACTCACCAATTGCTTTTTCACCTGAATGCCCAAAGGGCGGATTTCCGATGTCATGCGCCAAGCAGGCAGCAGCGACAATGGCACCAAAATCACTAAACTGATACCCGTAAGAAGTTTCTAATTGCGGATGTTTTTGTAAAATTTTTTCTCCTACAATTCTTCCGAGTGACCTTCCCACGACCGAAACTTCGAGACTGTGTGTTAGTCTCGTGTGTACAAAATCTTCGTTAGACAGCGGAACCACTTGTGTTTTGTCTTGCAACGACCGAAAAGCCGAAGAAAAAATGATACGATCGTAATCTACTTCAAAACCAAGTCGTGTTTTGTTTTCTTCGCTACGCAAGCGTTTTTTCTGATCTCCGTATTTTTTAAGCGAAAGTAAATTTTCCCAATTCATAACTATTGTTATTTAATTAAAAAGGTCGGCTTAAAAACCGACCTTCCATATAAAGAATTGATTAGTTAAGCTTCACAACTCGTACACTCTTTCTTTTGTTTGAATTTCTGAGCTGCATTCATACTGTGTTGATAATATAAAGATTTTAAGCCCATTTTCCATGCAGTAATATGTATCTTATTGATTTCTTTTACGGGCATTTCTGGGTGTACAATAATATTAAGCGACTGACCTTGGTCGATATAAGGTTGTCTTCCTGCTGCTTGATAAATGATGTTTAACTGATCGATTTCTGAATAGGTTTTAAATACATCTTTTTCTTCATCAGTTAAAAAGTCTAAGTGCTGTACCGATCCATCCATATCCCTAATGCTTCGCCAAACTTCTAAAGTATTTTGTCCTTTGTCTTGCAGTAAAGCTTCTAAATAAGGGTTTTTGATAGTGGTCTTTATTTTTGCAATATCTTTTACGTAAATGTTAGACCAAATAGGCTCGATGCCTTGAGAAACCTGTCCTAAAATAAATGCCGATGAGGTTGTTGGCGCCACAGCATTTAAGGTGGTGTTTCTTCTTCCGTAACCTTTTAAAACTTTTGGTTCGCCAAATTTCTCTGCCAATTCTTTTGAAGCTTTATATGATCTATCCTGAATAGCTTTGAAAATTTCGTGGTTTAAGTTAAAAGCATCTTGGCTTTCAAAAGCAATCATTTTAGACTGCAATAATGAGTGCCAACCTAAAACACCTAAACCTAAGGCGCGGTTTTCTTTCGCAAAATTATAAGCTCTTTCCATAAACAAGAAAGTTTGGCGATCGTCTCTATTTGCCGAATCACGATAAGCTTCCAGTTTTTCAATAAATTCCGTAATCACGGCATCTAAGAAATAAATCATGGTTTCTACCGCATCGGTATCTTTCCATTTGTCATAGTGCAACACATTTATACTAGAAAGCACACAAACAAATGACCAGTTATCATTGGAAGGTAACATAATCTCGGTGCAAAGATTACTGGCGTAAATAGGTAAATCTTTTTCTTTGTAGACTTCTGGTTTCCCATTGTTGGCATTATCGGTAAAGAAAATATACGGATAACCCATTTCAGCACGACTTTGTAATACTTTTGCCCAAAGCGAACGCTTATCTTCGTCGCCAGCAATCATTTCTTGCATCCATTGGCTAGTGACAGTGACACCATGGGTTAAGCCTTGAATAGGATTTCCTTCGGTACCTATCTCTAAAAATTCTTTTACATCTGGATGCTCGATAGGCAGGTATGGAGAAAAACGACCACGACGAACAGAACCTTGACTTACGACATCAACCATAGATTCAAATAATTGCATAATATGCACAGCTCCAGAAGCTTGCCCGTTGTTTTTTACAGGAGCTCCTCTATGGCGAATTTTCCCGAAATAACCTGAAGTCCCGCCACCGAGTTTAGACATCATCCCTACTTCTGATTGGGTGTACAAAATATTACCCATATCATCATCTACATGCGAACCAAAACAGCTAATGGGTAAACCACGTTGTTTCCCAAAGTTAGACCAAACAGGTGATGCTAATGAGAAAAAACCTTGCGACATGTAGTTATAAAACTTGTCAGCATAACCGGGTATTTGCAAAATTTGTTCTGCTCTTTCTGCAATTTCGCGAATGCGAGCTTTAGGAGTTACACCTTCGGTAAGGTAACCTGCAGATAAAAATTTCTGACTAAATTCGTTTAACCATTCAAAACCGCCTTCTTCTTGGTGAGGTTTGTGGGTTAATACTTCTTTTCTTGCTTTTACAAATTCTTGTGTGCTGTCTACTTTTTGTAGATCTGCTTGCTGGTTTAATGTTTTGTTCTCCATAGGTTAGTCAAATAAATCGTCGCTAGTTATACTTTGTGTTCTTTTGCTATAATTGATAGATCGCTTCACGAAGAAGTCTCCGTGTTTGGTCCCTATAATTTCGTCGTCAAACCACTCGGTTTGAGCTAATAATTTTTCATCAATTTCAAATACTTTAGCAATACCAATACTTTCTAAAGATTTGTTGAAACGGTTTTTGATAAACTCATTTACTACTGCTTTAGGAAGGAAATCTAATTCACCTTCTTCAAAAATCCAGTCGATAATTCTACTCTCTGCCGTAAAGGCATCTTCACACATTTGTTGGATCATATAGGTGTAGTTGTCGTCAAACCATTCTGGATGTTCGTCTTGAATAATTTTAATGATATCAATACCAAAATCACCATGAATTTGCTCTTCTTTTGAAGTTGCTTCTACGACATTGGAAATTCCTTTGAGTTGGTTTTTGTATTTATTGAAAGCCATAATGATCAAAAACTGAGAGAACAACGACACATGTTCGATAAACAGCGAGAATAACAAAATAGACTCTGCATATTCTTGGTCGTTTTCGCTTTTAGCGTTTTTAAGTGCAGTTTCTAAATACTGCACACGCTTCATAATCACAGGTTTTCTCTTGAGTTCTTCAAACTCTTTGTTAAGGCCTAAGATTTCTAATAAATGTGAATATGCATCGTGGTGTCTCACCTCACTTTCTGCGAAAGTAGAGCCAACCGAACCAATTTCTGGCTTGGGCATACGATGGTAAATATCACCCCAGAATGATTTTACCGCTACTTCGATTTGTGAAATAGCAAGCATCGTATTTTTGATGGCACTTCTTTCAACATCGTTTAAATTAGATTTGAAATCTTGAATATCGCTAGTGAAATTAAATTCGGTGTGAATCCAATACGAATGTCTTATCGCTGCTACATATTCATATAGTTGCGGGTACTCATAAGGCTTAAGATTGATACGTTTTTCGAAAATGTTGCTTTTTCTACTTTGCGCTTGTTTGTTTCGGTATAAAATATAAGCTTTTGCCACATCAGGAAATTCGCTCATCATCAACCTTTCCTCTACAATGTCTTGTACTTCTTCTACTGTTGGCGTATAATCTTGATCTTCGTTTTTTCGTTGAAGTAATGCGTCATGAACGTTATTGGCAATAAGTTGAGCATCTTCAATTTTTCCATTGCCCACAGCTTTCATCGCTTTAAAAATAGCCTGTGTAATTTTGCTGAGTTCAAAAGTTTTTCGGCTAAAATCTCTCTTTGTAATATGGGTTATCATCATGCGGTTCACTTAAAAATCTACTAGAATTATTTTTGATAAAAAAGAATGTATGTAAAGATGGTAATTTATACCCAAGGTTTTCAGATTGAGCCGTTTTTGTTCTTAACAATCTTATTAACATGATTTTAACTTACTGACTTTAAAAGACTTAAAGATTAAACCTAACAATGCTGATTTTATAGCTAAAGTGAAGAATTATCACTTGTGAGCTGCAAAATTTTAGTGATTTTTAGGTTGTCAAAATTCTTTTTGAAGAAAAAGTTTTTAACTATTTTTTTGAAGGTTTTAATCTTGATTCAGCGATTTCTTCCACCTCTTCATACCACTCTTTTCCAAATTTTTTAATGAGTGCTTCTTTTACAAATTTGTAAATGGGGGTTTGTAATTCTTTGCCTAGCGTACATGCGTCATCACAAATAGGCCAACGATGGTAATTTACCGCCGAAAATTGAGAGTATTTACTTACCCTAACAGGGTATAGTTCACAGGAAATAGGTTTTTTCCAGTCTATTTTTTGATCACGGTAAGCAGCCTCAATCCCACAGAGAGCGATGTTTTCTTTGTTAAAAGTCACGTAAGCACATTCTTTTCCGTCAACAAGTGGCGTTTCGAGTTCGCCCAACTCATTTTCTACGTGTGTTCCTTGTTGTTCGATCGCTGCAATGCCTTCTTTTCTCAAGTAAGGTTTTATAATGGGAAAGATGTCTTTTAATAGTTGTGTTTCTTCTGCTTCGAGCGGAGCTCCGGCTTCGCCCTCTACACAACATGCGCCTTTGCAAGCGGTGAGGTTACAGACAAAATCTTTTTCGAGGATGTCTTCGGAAACTATGGTTTTACCTAACTGAAACATAGCGACAAAGGTAATTATATAATTTTAAGAAAAGTTTGGCTTTGTAATTTTTATCACTCTATTTTGTTAAAATAACTTTGCACGGTTTTTAAAGTGAAAACTCATGGAATTGGATCTTAAACAAATCGTTACCGCCAGTCTTATTTTGTTTGCTGTCATAGATATTATTGGCAGTATACCGATTATTGTGGGTTTACGACAAAAAGTAGGACACATACAAAGCGAAAAAGCTTCTATTGTCGCGGGAATTCTAATGACGGTTTTCTTATTTATAGGAGAAGAAATTTTGGGATTAATAGGTATAGATGTCAACTCTTTTGCGGTGGCAGGTTCTTTTATCCTATTTTTCTTGGCTTTAGAAATGATATTGGGTATTCAACTGTATAAAGACGATGCCCCAGAAACAGCTTCAATCGTGCCATTGGCGTTTCCTTTGGTAGCTGGAGCAGGAACCTTAACGACCTTACTTTCGCTTAGAGCGGAATTTGAAATCGTAAATATTATTATCGCCATTGTGATAAATGTGGTGTTTGTTTATTTGGTGCTTAAATCTTCAGGAAAAATAGAAAGAGTGCTCGGCTCTCAAGGGATTAATGTTATCAGGAAGATTTTTGGAGTGGTTTTATTGGCGATAGCAGTAAAACTTTTTGCCACCAATATACAATCGCTTTTTAATTAATAAAATAATGAAATATCTGATTTACTTTTTGATTATTTCTGCAGCAGCCTTGCTTATCTACAACGCAACTTTACTCGACTTTTCTAACCTTTTTGGGGAAGAAAGCAGTGTAGCTTTAGCTTGTGTATTGGCTTGTTTGTGCGTGATTGTTTTGATGTTTATTTTGTTGGTTTCGAGAACCATAAAACAGAAATATGACGATTTAAATTAATTGTTTTTTTCTTCTAAAGATAACACCTTCTGAATCATCTTATCGTCGTCATTGATGATTTTTTCTTTGACATTGGTACCAAACAATTGCTCGGCAATACTTGCTTTTAGGTACTTTTTTAGTAAAGGTTTATAGTTTCTAAAACTAAAATCTACTTCGGCATCTTTCAAGTAATCGATAAAATCGACTACGATATTGTCAGTGACATCAAAATTCTCATCAAAATCTTCTAAAGTCATGGCGTTGTAATAACTTCTGTCGCGTTCCAGTTCTTCAAAAATAAAACGATCAATGACGCCAATGCGAAGCATGTAAATGAGACTCTCTTTCTCGTAGTTGAGATCTTTAGGAACAAAAATATCGGGGATAATTCCGCCACCGCCATACACAATCTTGCCTTTTGGAGTTTGATAGCTCAAGCTATCATTTACCGAAATGCTGTCTTTATGTTGTAATTCGCCATTTTTATAACGCTTTTCGTATTCGTTAAAATAACTTTTGTCACCGTTTTCGTAGGGGCGTTGTATCGATCTTCCTGTAGGCGTATAATAACGAGCCACCGTGAGCCTTACCGCGCTGCCATCACCTAAATCCATCTCGCGTTGTACCAAACCTTTTCCGTAAGAACGACGCCCAATAATGGTGCCGACATCGTTGTCTTGTAAAGCTCCGGCAATGACTTCGCTCGCAGAAGCGGTATTTTCGTTGATTAAGACATACACCTTTGAGTTTTCAAACATTCCGTCATCGGTAGAGAAGGTTTTTTTTATCTGATTGTCTTTGTTTTTGGTAAATAAAATAAGCTGGTCTTCTTTTAAGAAATCGTCAGCTATTTGTGTCGCTTGGTCGAGATATCCACCGCCGTTATCACGCAAGTCTAAAACAATATTTTTAGCGTTTTTGCTTTTTAGCGCTTTCGCGGATTTTTGGAACTCTTCGTAGGTCGTTTCTGCAAATCGATTGATTTTGATATAACCCAAATTTTCGTTGAGCATATAAGAAGCCACTACACTTTTTATTGGAATATGACTACGTTTTACAGAAATGTCAAGTAAGTTTTTGCTGTTATTACGAAGCACTTTTAAATCCACGTAAGTGTTTTCTCTACCTTGCAGGATATTTTTAAGCGAGTCGTCTGTGATTTCTTGGCTAAAAAGCGCAATGTTATCGGCATATAAAATACGATCTCCTGCTTTGATGCCGGCTTTTTCGCTTGGGCTATTTTCTAATGCTTTTATCACAGCAATAGTATCATTAAGGCGATAAAACTGAATCCCGATTCCCACAAAATCACCTTTCATATTTCGTGATACATCAGCATATTCGCTCTGCGGAATATAAGTAGAATGCGGATCGAGGTCTTTGAGAATAGAATTTACGGTAACATCTACAATGCTGTCTGTATTCACTTTATCGACGTATTCGTAATCGATATAGTCGATAAGCCGGTTAAGTTTTTCTTTTTTACTGTTGGAAGAATAACTCGCATTGATGTTATCGCGTTGAAAAAAAGTGCCCAAAAAAATTCCGGCAGCGACGGCTGTTCCTATAATCAACGGAAGGTATTTTTGCGGGTATTTTTTCAAGTCTTATTCGTGCTTTAAATCTGTAATGTGCTCTAAGATAACGCCAGCTTTTTCTAAAAATTTTAGTCCAGAATCATCTTTGTAGGCTTCTAGATACACTACTCGTTTTATGCCAGCTTGGTGAATGAGTTTACTACATTCTTTACAAGGACTCAAGGTGATGTACAAAGTAGCATCTTTACATGTTTGTGTAGAGGCTGCAACTTTAAGAATAGCGTTGGCTTCGGCATGCAAAACATACCATTTGGTATAACCTTCTTCGTCTTCGCAAGGATTCTCAAAACCTGTGGGTGTGCCATTGTAACCATCTGAAATAATCATCCGGTCTTTTACAATAATTGCCCCAACTTTTCTGCGATGACAATGTGAGAGTTTTCCCCATTCTAGAGCCATACGAAGGTAAGCTTTATCGAATTTGAGTTGTTTTGCGGGTTTCATTAAAATGATTTTTTCCAGATTTAAATCTACAATTTGTAAAAAGTAAAAGCAAATCTATTACTTTTGAGTTGATTTTTACATTATTATTAAAAATGAGTAACATATATTTTCTTACAATACTTATTGCAATAGGAATTTTATACTCCTTGAAGTTTTACATGGAAAACAGAAAAGTTATTGAGAAGATAAAATTTGGGAAAGTGATATATTTATTACAAAACTTAACAGGAGCTTCATTGGCTCTATTAGTTTATTACAAGAAAATTGATTGGATTTTTTTCTTCCTCATTTTACCTGTTTTTATAGCTAGTAGTGTTTGGTTTTATTTTCAATATTATAGATTAAAAGAATCTAAGCAAGAACTTATTTATGTAGGATGCTTATACTTGATGATATTTTTAGTTTTTATAAAATAACTAAATTGTCATACTTCCTTCTATCTGTGAAAGATTTCATAAGTTGTTTTTATACGCAAAAGCAATAAGCTCTTTGGCGGAGTTGAGCTCAAGTTTCTTCAGAATGTTTTTTCGATGTAGCAACTTAGCTTATTTCAAATTTTTACAAAATCCAATTTTCGCGTAACATAGGAATCGTTAAACCTATAATTAACGAGCAGATAACCAAAACCCAATCTCTTTTAGAATATTTAAAAACACTCTGAAACACAAAAGCCAATAATAAAACCACTACTACCACAATAAGTTGAGCTAATTCTATACCGACCGCAAAAGAAAGTAATCTTGCGATTTCAACGCCATCGTTACCTAAAGTACTTCCAAAGAAATTAGAAAAACCTAAGCCGTGAATGATTCCAAAAAAAAGAGTCACCAACATAAAAGCACCCATTTTTTCGTTTTTATTCCGTTTCACCGTAAAAAGGTTATAGAGCGCTGTAAAAATAATCGTCACAGGAATCAAGAACTCTACCCAACTGCTATTTACGCTTACAATATTGTAAGAAGCTAAAAGCAGTGAAATTGTATGCCCGACGGTAAAAACAGTGACAAGACCCAACACTTTTTTCCAGTCATAAAAAGTATAGGCAGCAACCAAGACCGAAAGAAAAAGCACATGATCGTATGCGTTCCAGTCTAAAACGTGGGTTAAACCTAATTTCAAATAAATTAAAAATTCATCCATGAGTTCTATAAATGAGTTGGTTTGTCAAACTTACATGAAATCTAAAAAAGAAGTACTATTTCATATTTAAAATATTATTTTAAATAAATCTAAATAAATTTTTAATTTTGCAACCGAAATCAATATTTTGAAATGAAGAAAAAGAAAAAATACACTTTTAGAAAGTTCATCAACGATGTGCATTTATGGTTGGGTTTAGCAAGTGGAATTATATTGTTTTTAGTCTGCTTGAGCGGAACAATCCTAACTTTCGAAGACGAAATAAAATCTTTTACTTCAGAAGAACTAAACGTTGAAAAAACAGCAACATCAAAAAAATCGATTACAGAACTCCAGAAAATCCTACAAAAGGAAGGAAAGGTAACTGCTGTTACCCTCATAGCAAACGAAGAAAAAGCTTACGAATTTCGAGTAAAAACCAGTAAAGAAGATAGGCGAGGGACCACTTTTTACATCAATCCGTACACGGGTGAATATCAGCAACATCTAAAATCAGACTTAGATGGTTTTTTTTCAAGTATGTTTCGATTGCATCGTTGGTTATTGCTCGATTCTAAGATTGGCAGACCTATAGTTGGTATTGCGACACTTATCTTTTTAGTTATTTCGGTGACGGGTTTGGTGCTTTGGTTTCCCAAAAAAACAAAGTGGAAAAACTTCAAACCAGGCTTCAAAATCAAATTTTCAGCCAATTGGAAACGCATTAACCACGATTTGCATAATACCCTTGGTTTTTATGCTTGTATTTTTATCGTTATCATGGCACTTACTGGCTTATGTTGGTCTTTTGAGTGGTATCGTGATTTTGGCACCAAAGTCTTGGGCGCACAAATTTTTGGAGGCAGAAATCAGCCAGCTATTGTTTCTCAAGCTCAAGGCGAAATGATTACTATTGATGATGCCTTAAAGGTTATAGACAAAGAGTTTCCGTATGAAGGAGATGTTTCTATCAATTTTTTACAAGAAGGCACAGATGTTTACAAAGTTAGAAAATATAGCTCAGAAAGATTTTCACCTATCATTTCAGACAATATCACTATCGACCGAGACGGAAAAATACTTGATAAAGAAATTTTTAGCGAAAAACCGATTAACCAACAAATCGTTAGTTTGATCAAACCCTTGCATATGGGTTATATTTACGGAAGTTTTTCAAAAACCATCTATTTTTTAGCTTGTCTTATCGCAACAAGTTTGCCGGTTACAGGGACTATTATTTGGATAAACAAAATGAAAAAGAAGAATAAAAAAAGAGGCTAAAAAAGCCTCTTTTTTTGTACTCAAGGTGGGAATCGAACCCACACTTCCGAAGAAACTGGATTTTGAATCCAGCGCGTCTACCAATTCCGCCACTTGAGCAATTTATGGTGTTTTTTTATCTCGTAAAACTCGTAATTTTTCTTTTCCTATGCCAGATTTCCAGTATTTTTCTCTAATACGAGCTTCTTTTCTATTTTCACAGACTTCAAAATAAAACAACATAAAAGGAAGATAGGGTTTAGTTGTCCTTTCTCTTCCTAAATTATGCCTGTTAACCCGTTCTTCCAAACTACTTGTCATTCCTACATATATGTAATTTCTCTTTTGACTGGATATTGCATATACATAAATCATAACTATCACTTAGAGCGCCTGCCTGTCGGCAGACAGGTCTACCAATTCTACCTTCGGTAGATAAATCCGCTTTACCTACCCAAGGTAGGCACTTGAGCAAGTAGGGGGCAAAATTATAAAATATTTTTGATTCTAAGCAAAATAAATAAAGAATAATACTTTAGTAGTTCAAATTAATTGCTAAATTTGCAAACTCAATTTTAGGGAAGAATTTTCTAATCGGTAAAAACAGATAACAAATTATGTCACAAGCAGTTGATGCCAAACTTTTTGCATGTACTCAGAGTGTCGAACTTGCAGAAAAAATTGCAAAGGCTTACGGTTTACCTTTAGGTAACGTAATTACCTCAACCTATAGTGACGGTGAGTTTCAGCCCTCTTTCGAAGAATCTGTTCGTGGCTCGAGAGTTTTTATTATCGGTTCTACCAACCCGAGTACCAGAAATCTAATGGAAATGTTGTTGATGTTAGATGCGGCAAAAAGAGCATCGGCAAGACACATTACCGCAGTGATGCCTTATTTTGGTTGGGCAAGACAAGATCGTAAAGACAAGCCTAGAGTACCAATTGCGGCAAAATTGGTAGCAAAAATGCTGGAAACAGCAGGCGCTACTAGAATCATCACAATGGATTTACACGCCGATCAGATACAAGGTTTTTTCGAAAAGCCAGTAGATCACTTGTTTGCATCAACCGTGTTCTTACCTTACTTAGAAAGTTTAAAACTAGAAAATTTAACCATTGCTTCGCCAGACATGGGAGGTTCTAAAAGAGCTTACGCTTATTCTAAATTCTTAGAAAGCGATGTGGTAATTTGTTACAAACAAAGAGCTAAAGCCAATGTGATCGAGCATATGGAACTTATCGGTGATGTAACCGATAGAAATGTTGTTTTGGTAGATGATATGGTTGATACCGCAGGTACACTTACGAAAGCAGCCGATTTGATGATGGAAAGAGGAGCAAAAAGTGTAAGAGCGATTTGTACCCACGCCATTTTATCAGGAAATGCATACGAAAGATTAGAAAAGTCTAAATTAGAATCACTTATTGTAACCGATTCTATTCCACTAAAGCAACAATCTGATAAAATAAAAGTGGTTTCTTGTGCAGATTTGTTTGCATATGCGATGAATGCTGTGCATCAAAACCAATCGATAAGCGAGAAATTTTTAATGTAAATTATATTTCAATAACTATAAATTTTAAACAATGAAGTCAATTACGATCAACGGATCTAAAAGAGAAAGCGTAGGCAAGAAATCAACAAAAGCCTTACGTAATGCTGGAGAGGTTCCTTGCGTATTATACGGAGGAGACACACCAGTTCATTTTTCGGCACCAGAAGTGTCATTCAACAGCTTGGTTTACACTCCAGACGTACATACGGTAGTGATAGACTTAGACGGTAAAAGCTACAACGCTGTTTTGCAAGACATTCAGTTTCACCCTGTAACCGATGCTATCTTGCATATGGATTTCTATGAGTTTACAGAAGAACAAGAAATCACCATGGAAATCCCTGTACACGCAGAAGGTGTTGCAAGAGGTGTGAAAAATGGTGGTGTTTTACGTTTTAACTTACGTAGAATGAAAGTAAGAGGTCTTGCTAGCAAATTACCAGATTATATCATCGCAGATGTTACTCCGCTTAAAATAGGTAACAAATTATACGTAACAGCAGTTGAAAGTGAAGATTATACGATTTTACACCCAGATAACACAGTTATCTGCCAAGTGAAAACTTCTCGTAACATTATTGCTGATGAAGAAGAGGAAGAAGAAGGAGCAGAAGTTGCAGCAGGAGATGTTCCAGCAACAGAGGTTAGTGACGAAGGTGCAGCAGCAGCTTCAAACGACGCTTAATAGCTTCAACCTATTTATTATATTTAAAAAGCATTCCTTTTACGGAATGCTTTTTTATTTTTACAAATAAAAAAGAATGCTTGCATTTTTTGGAAGAATTTTAGGAAAAAAGCAACCTCAACAAAAAAATGATGTTGACGTTATGAAAAAATTTTTGATAGCGGGTCTAGGAAATATTGGTGAAAAATATGAAAATACTAGGCATAATATAGGTTTTAAAGTCTTGGATTATATTTCAAGAAAAGAAGAATTAACTTTTGAAACTCAAAAGTTAGGTGACCTCGCAACCTATAAATATAAAGGAAGAACTTTTATTTTTTTAAAACCAAACACCTATATGAACCTTAGCGGAAAAGCAGTAAGGTATTGGTTAGAAAAAGAGAAAATACCAATAGAGAATTTGTTGGTGATTACCGATGATTTAAATTTACCTTTCGGAACCATTCGTTTAAAAACCAAAGGAAGTGATGGTGGTCATAACGGCTTAAAAGATATTCAGCAACAGCTAAATACGAACCAATATGCTCGGTTTAGATTTGGAATAAGTGATGAGTTTGCAAAAGGACGACAGGTAGATTATGTATTGGGCGAATGGACAGATGAAGAAGAAAAACAATTGCCAGAACGATTACAAAAAGCAGCTGAACTTATTAGGTCTTTTGGTACAGCTGGTGTTAATAACACGATGAATGCCTTTAATGGAAAATAAAAAGGAAGCAAAATGCTTCCTTTTTATTGATAATGATAAAAACTTTTACTCAATAATTACTTTTTTAGTAATTGAGCCTTTTTTGTCAGATAGTTTCACAAAATAGACACCAGTTTGAGCTTTATTCAAACGGATCGTTTCTTGTGTGTTTTCTTGAGCAGCTACTTCTTTACGGTATATTAATCTACCCGTTATATCATAAATATGGATATTGGTAAGAAGCGGATTGTTAGCACTCAGACGAATAGTAAACTCTCCTTGATTAGGGTTTGGCCAGATATTTACGGAAGCATTTAAGCCTAAATTTTCAGTAGAAACTGTTCCCACATTTATAGAATAGTCTTCGACTTCACCATCGTAACCTGTTCCACAAGACGTAGGATAATTATTATACCTAGTTGAAACTCTCATGGTAGTAGTACCTGTCATCGCATTTGTAGGAACTGTAATAGAAAGAGGAGAGCCATTTGTAGGGCCATCAGGAGTATTTACAGCGTAGCCTAAGTTATATTCTTCATTAGCATCAAAGTTACAATTTTGGTTCCAATCAATCCAAACCATAGTTCCAGCTGCATAGTTCCCATCTGTATTTACATTTATGGTTAAGTCGTAGGAGTCTCCTTTATTAACATTGGTTGAAATATGAGTAAAATCACTATAAGGTGAAGGTTTAACCGATGGGGTTGCATTGTTAATAGTGTTGAATAAAACTAATGTAGTCCCTGTTTGAAAGTCCATATTACCTTCTGAAGGACATGCAGAACAAGATTTTGTCTTAAACTCATATGGAGCAGAAAAATTAGAATCTGCACAATTGTTAATTGCTTTTACTCTCCAGAAATAGGTTGTATTATCTGAAGCCGACGAAAAGGTGTATGAGTTTTGACCCACTTGTGTATCGATAACAATATTTGTAAAGTTTACATCTGTTGCGATTTGTAATTGATAAGTTTCAGAATTATTAGAATCAACCCAAGTAAGGATTGGATTAATAATATCTGTAGCTTGATTAGCAGGACTAGTTAAGGTAGGTACTAGAATATTAGTGTTAAAAATTCCTACATTTGCTTCAAAGGTTTTTGTGATGGAGGGTGATGTGCCAATGACTTCAAAATTATAGGTTCCTGGTGTGACCAAATCTGTTCCTGAAATAGTTAAAGTTACACTTGTTCCGTCTGTTGTTGCCGTACTTGGATTAAAAGTTGCGGTTAAACCAGCAGGAAGATTATTTGTAGAAAATGAAGTTGTTTCATTAAAACCTAAAAAAGTATTGTAAGTTAAGTTGAAAACAGCATTGTTTGGTTCACAAACAGAAACATCAGTATCATTAAAAGCTAAAATAAATTCAGCTTCTTGAATTGTAATAGGCTGTTGATTTACGGCATAAAATATATTGTTGGCTGCTTCTACCATAATCCTTGCATTAGAGATATTTCCTACAGAGGGAACAATAATATTCGCAGAGCCAGAATTAGGTACATTACTAGCTACTGTAACATTAAAAGTTTGTCCACCATCAGTACTCATTAAAATGTTTACATGAGAAGCATTTACAGGAGCATTATTGGTATTAGCTACATCCCAAGTGATAGTTTCTGTTGTTCCGACACTCCATGTAATACCCGAACTGTTCTGGGAAGTTACTATAAATGGTCCTGAAGAGGCATCTACAGTAACGGTCATCAAATCTGAATCGGTTTGACCTATACCGTTTGCAAACCCACTTCCGTTATCCCTGACGATAAAAGAGAAATTCATAGTTCTTCCTACAGATGGTGTTACTTCCCAAGTTGGTGTTAAATTTCCGTTTACTACGCTTGATAGATTTGGCATATATCGGTTAGGAGTAGTTAAAGGCAAAATTGATCTATAGAGTGGCCCTTGCGTCCAAGTAGGTTGAGGAGTTCCATTTCCTGGTGCTACTTCAGGATCATTTTGTGACCAGTTATAAGTTAAGGTGCTTGTTCCATCAGTGTCTGTTGCACTACCTCTTAATACAAATGCAGTAGATTTAGGAATAGTGTAATCATTACCCGCATTGGCAACAGGAGGCTGATTAGCAATGACAGTTTCTACATCGCAAGTACTGCTTACTCCTGTTTTTGTATTAGATGTGATATTCTTAATACTTACATAGTTAAAATGAGCATCACTATTAAACTGCACATTAACAGGACAAATTCCTGCATACCCCATGATAGAACTGCCGCTAGCAGGTTCTACTTCTGTTTGTCCATTTCCACTTCTATTACATGTGTTCATAGTGTGAAAAGCGCCAAATTGGTGCCCCATTTCGTGAGCCACATAATCTATATCAAAAGCATCACCTGTTGGATTTGAACTTCCAGTATAACCACTTCCTTTCTGACCAGTAGTACAAACACAACCAATACAACCAGCACTACCACCTCCAGAAGTGTTAAAATTATGACCTATATCATAGTTAGCATTTCCTATGATGTTATCTATTACATTTTGAGTAGTGTTGTTGTATTCACCATTCCAAGGATCACTAGTAGTAGATCCGTAGTAAATAATCTGATCGTTATTGGCTACAAAAATTAAAGTAATGGCCAAATCTCTTTCATAAATCTCATTTACGCGGTTAATGGTAATGGTCATCTGTGCTTGAATATCAGCTACTTCAGTTCCTGGGTTTGCAAATAAATTCCCATATTCTGCATTACAAGATTGCGCAAGTCTATAGGTTCTATGTTTGCTGTCATCCGCATCCATCATATTCACACCTCTTCCTTCTAACGAAGGTAGCTCTATATCTTCTTGCGTTGAACAAATAAAATCGGAAGCACTTCTAGGTAAATCCTTTCTATTGTAAACAATATAATTTTCTGTATCTTTTGTGTAAGGGTCTATATAAACGGCATTTCTTTTACCGGACAAACTCATGGTATGTAAACCAAATTGAGTAACACTAAATCGCATGGTTGCTGTTGGATCATCAATACCTATTGCTTTATAGGTTCTAATATTTGGAAATTTTACTTGTAACCCTTCTTCCATAATCGAAGAAGCACTTACACGAAATTTTTCAAAAGTTCCATTTCCCATAGGAAATTCAACTATCACAGGAGATTTTCCTGTAAAAGTTTCTCTTTCTGGTGCTTTTTTCAAAGCAACTTTTAGGGATTCTAAATCTAAATGGTAAAGCTCATAATTATTTGGGGTTGATGACCTTCTTGTTTTTTCAAGCTCACTTAAGGGTTCTTCAGAAGTTCTAGTCCAGTAATTATTTTGACTAATAGCTGAAAAACTACAGAAAATAAATACTAAACCTAAAACATGACGTAAATTTGTTTTCATAATATTTTGTTATGATTAAATTGGGGGCTAAATTTATTATATTTTATAAGTTTATAAAGTAATTATTTAGAAAATTTATAAATAATTTTCAAAGTTGATAGAAGTAGTTAATAAATCAGTGGTAACCATAGGAACATTCGATGGAGTTCATATTGGGCATCAAAAAATATTGTCACGTCTGATAAAAACCGCAAAAAAAGAAAATTTAGATGCGGTGGTACTTACTTTTTTTCCGCATCCACGAATGGTTTTACAGAAAGATGTCGAGATCAAACTCATCAATACCATCGATGAGCGAATTGCCATTTTAAAGAGTTTTGGGGTGGATGAAATTTTAGTTTACCCATTTAGTCACGAGTTTTCACGTCTTACCGCAAGAGAATATGTAGAAGAAATTTTGGTGAAAAAGCTCAAGGCAAAAAAAGTTATTATTGGTTACGACCATCGTTTTGGAAGAAATCGAGCTGCTGATATTAATGACTTAAAACAGCTAGGCAAAGAGTTTCGTTTTACGGTCGAAGAAATCTCCAAACAGGATGTCGATGAAGTTGCAGTAAGCTCTACCAAGATTAGAAAAGCAATTTTAGAAGGTGATTTTGATACTGCAAATAAGTACCTAGGAAAGCCATTTGTTATAAACGGAAAAGTAGAAAAAGGGGAAAGTGTAGGGAAAAAATTAGGCTTTCCAACGGCAAATATCAAAATTTCTGAAAGCTATAAAATCATTCCTAAAAAGGGAGTTTATGTGGTTCAATCACAGATAGAAGGTAAAAACTTCTTCGGAATGATGAATATCGGCAACAACCCAACTTTTGAAAATAGAAAACCAAGCATCGAAGTTTATTTCCTACATTTCGATGGAAATCTATATGATAAAAGCATCCAAATAGAAGTGCTTACGCGAATACGGGACGAGAAAAAATTTCACTCGGTAGAATTACTTGTAGAAGCTATGCAGCAAGATTTAAAATTTACCGAAAATTATATTCAAAACCTCAATAATGATTGATAAATGGTTTTTTAAACAAGTTGACAATAGCGCGCTTATTGTCTTTAGAATTTTTTTTGGAATTCTAATCACACTTGAAGCTTGGGGTGCGATTGCTTCAGGTTGGGTTAGAAGAACATTGGTCGAACCACAGCAAACCTTCAACTTTATAGGGTTTGATTTTTTACAGATTTTTGTCGGTCCACAAATGTATATTTTTTATGCTGTTCTTGGGCTTTTTGGGGTATTTGTCATGTTGGGTTATCGTTATAAATTCAGTATGGCAATGTATACCGTAATGTGGACTATTACGTATTTACTTCAAAAATCGAGTTACAATAACCACTATTATTTGCTCATTCTCATTTGTATTTTTATGTTAATTGTTCCAGCACATCGCTATTTTTCGTTAGATGCTAAAAGACAGCCGAGCCTCAAAGCTATTTCTTGTCCAAATTGGATATATATTTTTATTATTTTACAGCTTTTTATCGTTTATACCTATGCTTCCGTAGCAAAATGGTATCCCGATTGGCTAGATTTTTCGGTAGCAAAAATGCTCATGCAATCGCGAGCAGATTATTGGTTGGTGGGCGATTTATTGCAACAGCATTGGGCACATGTGATCATCACCTATTTTGGGATTTTGTTTGATCTTTTGGTGGTTCCTTTATTGTTATGGAAACCTACTCGAAAGCCTATTTTTATTTTCGGTATCTTTTTTCATCTGTTTAATAGTATTGTATTTCAGATAGGTATTTTTCCTTATTTGTCACTGGCTTTCTGTTTATTCTTCTTTCCAGTAAAAACCATTCATAAAAACTTTTTAAGACGTAAACCTTTTTATGATAAGAATGAAATCATTATTCCCAATTACAAACCTTATTTTATACCTTTTGTAGTGGCTTGGTTTATCATTCAGGTAACGCTTCCGTTAAGGCATTGGCTCATCAAAGGCGATGTTTTATGGACAGAAGAAGGCCATCGTTTAAGTTGGCGAATGATGTTGCGTTCTAAATCGGGAATCACTTCTTTTAGAATTGTAGACAAAGAAACCGGTAAAGAAACTTACGTCAACCGCAACGATTACTTAACCAATAAGCAAATTAGAACGGTGAGTACCAAGCCCGATTGTATGTGGCAGTTTGCCCAGCGACTCAAAAAAGAATATGCTGAGCAAGGAAAGGCTATTGAAGTTTATGTAAACGCTCGGGTAAGTGTCAACCAAAAACCCCATCAGCAACTCATCGACCCAAAGGTAGATCTCGCTGCCGCGGAATGGAACTACTTCTGGCATAACAATTGGGTATTGTTACCTGAAGAAGAAAAAGAGGTTAAAAAGTAATCTTACAATTCATTTTAATTTTCCAGAATACGTAACTTTGGCGTTTTAAATAAAATACTTATTTCTTTTCCCATGTTACAAGTTGCTCACATTAGAGAAAACAAAGAAGCCTACATCAAAGCTTTGACAAAGCGAAACTTTGCAGCGCAAGAAGTTTTTGAACAAGTGCTAGAACTAGATGAAAAACGTAGAAACACGCAAACACAATTAGACCAAGTGTTGGCAGAATCTAATAAAATTTCCAAAGAAATTGGGCAGCTTTTTAAATCGGGCGAAGTACAAAAAGCCAACGAACTTAAAGCCAAAACGGGTGATTTAAAAGAAAATTCAAAAAGCCTTTCAGAAGAGCTAAACCGAGTCTCACAAGAACTCAATGAGTTATTGTACACGATTCCTAACGTGCCAAACGATTTGGTTCCTGCAGGGAAAAGTGAAGACGATAACGAAGAAGTTTTCCGTAAAGGCGAAATCCCAAAACTTTCTGGCGATGCTTTACCGCATTGGGAATTGGCAAAAAAATACGATCTCATCGATTTTGAATTGGGTAACAAAGTTACAGGAGCTGGTTTTCCGGTCTATAAAGGAAAAGGAGCAAGATTACAACGGGCTTTAATTACCTATTTTCTCGATAAAAACATTGCGGCAGGTTATACCGAATATCAAGTTCCGTTGGTCGTGAACGAAGATTCTGGTTTTGGTACAGGGCAACTGCCTGATAAAGAAGGGCAAATGTACCATATACAAAACGACGATTTGTACCTCATTCCGACTTCTGAAGTGCCGCTTACGAATATGTTTAGAGACGAAATGTTAGACGAGAGCCAACTGCCGATTCAATGTACGGCTTTTACCCCTTGTTTTCGTCGTGAAGCAGGTTCTTACGGAGCGCATGTACGTGGTTTAAATCGTTTACACCAATTTGATAAAGTAGAAATCGTAAATGTGGTAAAACCTGAAGAATCCTACCAAATGCTCGATAATATGGTAGAGCACGTCAAGGAAATTCTGAACGAATTGAAATTACCTTACCGTATTTTACGTCTTTGTGGTGGCGATCTTGGATTTACGTCGGCTTTGACTTATGATTTCGAAGTTTTCTCAACCGCTCAAGACCGTTGGTTGGAAATTTCTTCGGTTTCTAATTTTGAGACTTTCCAAAGTAACCGACTCAAAGTTCGCTACAAAAATAATGAAGGTAAAAAAGAATTGGTGCACACTTTAAATGGAAGTTCGTTGGCTTTACCAAGAGTTTTAGCTGGAATTTTAGAAAACTACCAAACCGAAAACGGTATAAAAGTACCAGAAGTTTTAGTGCCTTATACGGGTTTTGATATCATCAATTAATTTTCAAAAAACAATAATATCAAACGCATTTTGTTATCTTAGCAAGATGCGTTTTTTATTAGTAACCCTATTATTTTTTCTTACGTTTTCGCTACAAGCACAAAACATTGCTTTGGCACAAAACTATTTTGAACAAGGAGAGTTCGAAAAAGCAGTTTCGATTTACGAAAAAGCTTACGAAAAAAACCCACGAAATATCCAGCTTTTAAAAGCTTATGTCGAAGCTTTACAAGCAATAGAAGATTATGCAACTGCCGAAAAAGTTTTGTTAAAACAGGTAGAAAATGCTCAAAATCATCCGCAATTTTTGGTGGCTTTGGGTTTAAATTACCAAATGCAGAATAATTCCGCGGAAGCGACCAATTATTTTAATAAAGCAATAAATGTTGTCGATAAAAATCCCGCTTACGCTTATTCTATTGGACGAGAATTCCAAATGAATGGATTTCTTGATGAAGCCATTGCTACATACACCAAGGCATTAGAAAAACAAGACAACAAAACCTTTAATTTGGAATTGGCCAATATTTATGGAGAGAAAGGCGAGTTGCAACAGATGTTCGATCGGTTTATAGACGTGTTAGAGCAAGACCCAAAGTTGAGTTATCATGTAAAATTTATCATATCAGATTACATTACCGAAGACAAAGAAAACGAAGCCAACGAAGTCTTAAGAAAAACTTTGCTCATCCGAAACCAGCAAGCACCAAATGTTTTATACAATGAGTTTTTAAGCTGGCTTTACCTTAACCAAAAGGAATATTTAAAGGCTTTTACACAAGAAAAAGCGATCTATTTAAGGTCGCAAAGTCAAAACACTAACCCAATGTTAGAAATTGGTGATTTGGCTGCTGAAGAGAATAAAACAGAAGAAGCCAAAGAGATTTATGATTATGTGATAGAAGTTTCTGAAATTCCAGGAAAGAAAATTTACCCCTTGGTACGAAAATTAAGGTTAGCAATCGCACATTCAAAAAAAGAGAACGAAGTAGAAGCAGCATTTCAAAAAGCATTTGAATATTTTCCTAACGATAATTTTTTTCAGGATCACCTGAATTACGAATATGCCAAATTTCTTGCTTTTAAAAAGAAAGAAACCACCACTGCCTTAGAGAAACTCAATTACATTTTCGAAAATACGCAAAATGATGCTTTTTTTAAAGCTTCTGTAAAAATGACCATTGCCGATATTTACCTACAGCAGGAGAAATTCAATCAAGCATTACTGGCTTATAGTCAGGTACAGAAAATAGCAGAAAATACCGAATTGGCTCAAGAAGCCACTTTTAAAATTGCCAAAACCAGTTTTTATACAGGTGATTTCGATTGGGCAAAAATGCAACTGAAAATCTTAAAAACAGCGACTTCAAAACTGATTGCTAACGATGCGCTGCATTTGAATGTGTTGATTTCTACCAACACATCAGAAGATTCGTTACAAACGGCTTTAAAGAAATTCGCGAAAGCAGATTTATTGCAATTCCAGGAAAATTATGACCAAGCTCTAACAGTTTTAGACGATTTGCTCACACATCACAAAGGTGACCAAATCGAAGACGACGCGTGGTTTAAAAAAGCTAAAATTTTAGAAACACAGCAAAAATATGATGCTGCCATACAAGCCTATGAACAGATAAAAACAGTAACACAGAATAGTATTTATTTAGACGATGTTTACTTTTTTGTCGGAAAAATTTATGAAAACCACTTACAAAAACCAGAATTGGCCAAAGAAAACTACGAAAGAATAATTTTTGACCATCAAGATAGTATTTACTTCACCGAAGCTCAGAAAAAATACCGACTTTTGCGCGGCGACAACATACAATAAACTTATGCATATTTATAACGTGACCATCAATGTAAATGATGAAATCCATCAAGGCTGGCTTGATTGGATGAAAAATGAACATATTCCGAAAATGTTGCAAACAGGCAAATTTACCAAAGCTCTGATGACCAAAGTATTGGTAGAAGAACAAATGGGCGGAACGACTTATTCGGTACAATATACAGCTAAGGACAAAGCGACTTTGGACACCTATTACAAAGAAAACGCAGCGATTTTAAGAAACGAAACCGTCAAAAAATTTGGAGACCAACTCGTGGCATTCAGAACTGAATTAGAAGTAGTTTTTGAATTATGAGCAAAAAATTTTCATCACCAAAACCCAAACAAGCTCAGATAAGAGCCAAAAAACATTTGGGGCAACATTTTTTGCATGATGAAAATACCGCCGAAAAAATAAGTAATACGCTTACGCTGAAAAACTACGTAAACGTCTTGGAAATTGGTCCGGGAACAGGTGTTTTAACTAAATATTTACTTCAAAAAGATAAAAATGTAAAAGTAATCGACCTCGACAAAGAATCTATTGCTTATTTACAAGAAGACTTTAAAACCGAACATCCGGAAATTGCCCGGGAAGATTTCGATATCATTGAAGCCGATTTTTTAAAACTGGATTTACACCAACTTTTTAAAGGAGAACAAGTCGCCATCACAGGAAATTTTCCGTATAATATTTCGTCACAAATTGTTTTTAAAGCAATAGAAAATAGAGCAATAGTCCCTGAGTTTACAGGAATGTTCCAGAAAGAGGTTGCCAAACGCATTTGCGAAAAAGAAGGTTCAAAAACCTATGGTATTTTATCGGTTTTAACCCAAGCCTATTACGATGCCGAATATTTATTTACGGTTTCACCAGGAGTTTTCAATCCGCCGCCAAAAGTAGACAGTGGTGTTTTACGACTTATCCGAAAAGAAAACTTCACACTGGAAGTTGACGAAACTTTATTTTTTACCATCGTAAAAACTGCTTTTAACCAACGAAGGAAAACGTTAAGAAATAGTTTAAAAAATTTACAACTCTCAGAAAAATTAAAAGAAGATAGTATATTTGGCAAACGTCCCGAACAATTATCGGTGCAGCAATTTGTAGAACTTACGCAAAAAATAGGTGGCGATGCAAATAGAAATCAATAAAGAGTTTATCGAGCGTATAGAAGAGCTGATTGAAGAAAAAAACAATCAGGAACTCAAATTGCATTTTGAAGAATTGCACCATGCCGATATTGCCGAAATTCTTGATGAATTATCGTTAGACGAAGCTACTTATGTGATTAAACTTCTCGGAAGTGAAAAAACCGCTGAGGTTTTAATGGAACTCGATGAAGACGATCGGGATAAAATACTCAACAACCTTACCGCCAAAGAAATTGCCGAAGAGATTGAGGAGATGGATACCGATGATGCTGCTGATATCGTTTCTGAACTTTCTGATGACCTGAAAGAACAGGTAATTGCCAATATAGAGGATGAAGAACATGCCGATAATATTGTCGAGCTCTTACGTTACGACGAAGATTCTGCCGGTGGTCTGATGGCAAAAGAATTGGTAAAAGCCAACGAAAACTGGAGTGTTACAGGCTGTATGAGCGAAATGCGCCAACAAGCCGAACACGTGACTAGAGTTCACTCGATTTATGTGGTAGACAACAAAGATAGACTCAGAGGCAGGCTTTCGCTGAAAGATTTACTAACGGCACCCAGTGATGCACAAATTAGTGATATTTATATAGACAAAGTAGATTCGGTAACCGTGCACACGCCAGGCGAGGAAGTCGCTCGTATCATGCAGAAATACGATTTAGAAGCCATTCCTGTGGTGAACGAAATGGGTAGATTGGTTGGTCGTGTGACTATCGATGATATTGTAGATTTCATTAAAGAAGAAGCCGAAAAAGATTACCAAATGGCTGCTGGTATTTCAGAAGATGTCGAAGCAGATGACAGCATTTGGCAACTTACAAGAGCGAGATTGCCCTGGTTGGTTTTAGGTCTTTTAGGTGGTCTGGGAAGTGTTTTTATTATGGAAGGTTTTGAGGAAGCCCTAGAAAAATACCGCGAGCTTTTCTTTTTTACACCACTTATTGCTGCGATGGCAGGAAATGTAGGAGTTCAATCGAGTGCGATTATCGTGCAAGGTTTGGCAAACGACAATGTAAAGGGGAGCTTGCTCAATCGATTGCTAAAAGAAATTGGTCTAAGCCTTATCAATGGACTAGTTCTAGGGGTTTTGGTCATCATTTTTGGCTTTGTCAATGGTATGCAACTCAATTTTAGTCTGACAATTGCCATTTCGATGTTATCGGTCATTATTATTGCCGCCCTTATCGGAACTTTTGTTCCCATCATTTTAGATAAACAAGGTATCGACCCTGCCATAGCAACGGGACCATTTATCACGACAAGCAATGATATTTTTGGAATATTCTTATTTTTCTACATCGCCAAAATCATGCTAGGATTTTGATTTTACTGTAATTTCTTTTTTCTGTAGAAAAACTAATTACACTAACTTTGATTGGATTTTACAAATTCCTTTTTATTTTTAATTAAAATATGACGATGCAAGCCATACCTTTTTTTCTTTCACTTTCCGTGGAACCTTCTGCTATCGACGACCTTAACCATGTCAATAACCTCAAGTATGTTGAGTGGGTTCAGTGGGTTTCGCAAAAACATTGGGAAGAAAAAGCAGATAAATCTGTACAAGAAAAATACGGTTGGGTGGTTCTCAATTTAAATATCGATTATAAAAGCCCAGCATTTTTGGGTGAAGAATTGTTGCTGAAAACATACATTCTCAATTACAAAGGCGTGAGAAGCGAACGTCAGACACAAATTTATCGAAAAGCAGATAACACCCTTTTAGCACAAGCAAAAGTTTTGTGGTGTCTGGTCGATAAAGAAAAACAAAGGCCACAACGTATAACCGAAGAAATCGTCAAACCTTTTTTTGAATGAAAATTCTACACCTAGATAAAAACCACGAGCTTCTCATCGAACAACTTGATAAAAACGGTTTTATCAATGACCAAGATTATAGATCTTCAAAAGAAGAGGTCGAAAAAATTATTCATCTTTACGAAGGTATTGTGATTAGAAGTCGTTTTGAAATAGACAAAACCTTTATCGATAAAGCCAAAAATCTTAAATTTATTGGTCGCGTTGGCGCGGGTTTAGAAAATATAGCCATCGCTTACGCGGAACAAAAAAACATTCAACTTTTTGCTGCACCAGAAGGAAATTGCAATGCTGTTGGCGAACATGCTTTGGCAATGCTTTTGTCACTTTTTAACCGAACGATTATTGCCAATGACGAAGTAAAAAACGGTATTTGGAAACGGGAAGAAAACCGCGGTTTTGAACTCGAAAACAAAACCGTTGGTATCATTGGCTACGGAAATATGGGTAAATCTTTTGCCAAAAAATTACAAGGTTTCGACTGTAAAGTGATCTGTTATGATATTTTGCCAAAGCTTGGCGATAAATATGCTGAACAAGTGAGTTTACAAGAATTTCAGCAGCGAGCCGATGTGGTGAGTTTGCACACACCGCTTACAGAAAAGACCTTAAATATGGTTGATGTGAGTTTTATCAATGCTTTCGCTAAACCGTTTTGGTTTATTAATACCGCTAGAGGAAAATCGGTGGTAACCAAAGATTTGGTTGCTGCTCTCAAGTCACAAAAAATTATGGGTGCAGGTTTAGATGTGTTGGAATATGAGAAAACTTCTTTCGAAAATTTATTTCAGGACCAAACAGAAATGCCTGAAGCTTTTCAGTACCTCATCAAAGCAGACAATGTTATTTTGAGTCCACATATTGCAGGCTGGACCATCGAAAGTAAAGAAAAACTAGCTCAAATCATTGTCAATAAAATTTTAGCTAACTTTAAAGCAAATTAGAAATCATGCAGTATAAAGCTACTTCCCCCGAAGATTACATCAAGCAAATGCCTGAAGATCGCCAAGAAGCGTTAAAGAAACTCAGAAAAACTATTAAGAATAATTTACCCAAGGGTTTTGAAGAAGGTATGCAATATGGGATGATAGGTTATTATGTGCCACACTCAAAATATCCTGACGGTTACCATTGCAAACCAGAAGAACCATTACCATTTATGAGTTTTGCCTCTCAAAAAAATTCCATCAACTTTTACCATATGGGAATTTATGCTAAAAAGGAACTTTTAGATTGGTTTGTTGCTGAATATCCTAAGTATGTTAAAACCAAATTGGATATGGGTAAAAGTTGTGTGCGCTTTAAAAAACCAGAGGCTATTCCTTATGAACTTATTGCGGAATTAACACAGAAAATGACCGCTGATGAATGGATAGAAATTTATGAACAAAACATCAAAAAGTAAGACTGAAAATGAAAAAACGAGTCACAGGAATTGGCGGTTTCTTTTTTAAAACAGAAGATCCCAAAAAAACAAAAGATTGGTACCAGAAGCATTTGGGTTTAAATACAGACGAGTATGGTTGTACTTTTTGGTGGAAAGACAATGAGGGTAACGATTGCTCTACCCAATGGAGTCCGTTTAAAAAAGACACCAAATATTTTGAGCCTTCACAGAAAGAATTTATGATGAATTTTCGGGTAGAGAATTTAGTAGAACTTCTCGACGAGCTTAAAAAAGAAGGGGTACAAGTGGTAGGTGAAATAGAAGAATACAGCTACGGAAAATTTGGTTGGATTGTTGACCTCGAGGGTAATAAAATCGAACTTTGGGAACCAATCGATAAAGCCTTTTTAGAATAATTATTTATCGGAATGGTTGAGTTTACTTTCCAACTCTGCTTGTAAATCTTCCATCACAGGTTTTACGGTGCTTTCGGGTAAGTCTGCAATTCTAATATACATCAAACCATCTACCGAATTGTTGAATAACGGATCGACATTAAAAGCGACAACTTTTGCATTTTGCT
Organism: Mesonia sp. K7; assembly: GCF_003233725.1. Lineage (GTDB taxonomy): Bacteria > Bacteroidota > Bacteroidia > Flavobacteriales > Flavobacteriaceae > Mesonia. The sequence goes on along the minus strand of NZ_QKQV01000005.1, from coordinate 110,940 downwards.
TGATGTATTTCTTGATCAACACAGGCATTCTTAAACTGTTATCGGGTTCAAGCTCGTCAATAAGTCTATCAAATTTATTGAGATCGGCTTGGGTCTCATCAAAAACAAAATCTTTTTCGGCGTCTTTTAGCTTGACTTTGTAGTCTTTTTTAGGATGGACATATTGAGCAACATACGGATCATAGTAATGTGATTTCATAAACTCGATCATCATCGATTTCGAAAATTCAGAAAATTTATTGCTAATGCTTACGCCACCAATCAGATATTTATGTTCGGGAAAACGAAGTGTACAATGTACAATTCCTTTCCAGAGTAAAAATAACGGAAGAGGTTTTTGCTGGTATTCACTAATGATAAAAGCTCTTCCCATTTCTATGCTTTCGCTCATGAGTTTGTGTAACTCGGGTTCAAACCTAAATAGCTGCTGTAGATAAAAACCATCAATACCATATTTTGGGAAAATCTGAGCACCAAAGCCCATTCGGTAAGCTCCCGCAATTTTTCTGGTTTCGTTATCATACAAAAACATATGGTGGTAATAATCGTCAAACTGGTCGATATCTATCGCATTGTTGGTACCTTCGCCAATCGCCCTAAAAGTGATTTCGCGTAAGCGACCAATTTCTTTTACGATATTCGGAATATCTTTTCGTTCGGCTAGAAAAACCTCATAATTCTTACTTTCTAAGAGTCTTTTGTTGTTTTTACGGCAAAATTCTATCTCTTTTTCCATGAGAATTTCTGGAGTTTCACCCACAATTTCTTTAGGTTCTTTATTGCCTAAAGTTGGAATCTTGATATGCGATTCAATATTTTTTAGTAAGCTTTTTTTGTTATCAAATCCGCTGGAAAGCAAATAGGTTTTCATTCGTAAAAAAGCGGTGTAATCTTTTAAATCTGGATATTGATTTTGATCGTCTAACGAAATAGGGTTGCCAATACGAACCTTGATTTTACGGTGCTTTTGCGAAAACATTTCACTGGGTAACTTTGCCGTTCTTAACGCATCGTTTATTTTGGCATAGCGATAGAAACTCGAGCTATTTCTCGCATGAAAATAAACCGGTACAACTGGCACTTTAGATTTTTGTACCAATCGCATCGCTTCTTTTAGCCAAGGTCTGTCGACCAAAATTTTATCTTCTTTTTCGGTAGAAACCTCACCTGCAGGAAAAAGCCCAAAAGGTTTACCTTCTTTTAAGTGATTGATAGCTTCTTTCAAACCTCCTAAACTCGATTTTACATCTTTTCTGTCTTCAAAGGGGTTGACAGGCATAATATAAGGTTTTAGTGGGTCGAGTCGATGTAATAAAAAATTGGCAATTACCTTATAGTCGGGTCGTTGTTCGATAAGAGTTTTCATTAAAATGATACCATCTATCGCTCCAAGCGGATGATTGGAAATCGTGATAAAAGGTCCTGTTTTAGGAATTCTTTTTAAATCTTTATCAGCAATTTCATAATTGACTTCAAAATGATTTAAAACAGCTGTTAAAAACTCTAAGGCTGGAAGATGTTTGTATTTGTTATAAACTGTGTTGGCATCACTAATTTTGGTTAGGTTCATAACCAACCGGCTCATAGACAAGCCAATAAACCCGAATTTATCAAGATTTAAACCTTCTGATATTTCTTTTGCAGTAACGATGCTCATTTATCGGGGCTTTCAACAAATATATAAAAATATGTTTTACGACTCTTGTTTGGCTACTATTTGTACCGTTTCGCGCGTCAGTTGTTTTAGCAGAATAGTTTTCCCTTTTTCGATACTGTTGATAGCTCCTGTGTTAAAGTGTCTAATGGTATAAAGCGACACATCTTTATTGAAAGAAACTTTAAATTTCGATTTAAGTTTTAAAATAAGTTCATCTAAACGATTATATTTATTATCGACACAGACCGAAAAACTAATCGCCGAATTTTGTATCAAATCTACTTTTATTTGATGTTGATGAAACAAGGCAAAAACCTCGCTGATATTTTCTTCTACAAAGAAAGAAAAATCTATCGCTGAAAGCGAAATCAATACCAAGTTATTTTTTACAATAAAACAAGGAACATAAGGTTTGATTTTTGCTCCACCACGTTTCACAACCGTTCCTTCTTCGTTGGGTTTGTAAAAAGATTTTACATAAAGCGGAATCTCTCTTTTTTGTAGTGGTTGTAATGTTTTTGGGTGAATAACCGAAGCACCATAAAATGCCAATTCGATAGCTTCAGTATAAGATATTTCCTCTAATTTTTGTGTGTTTAGGAAAACTTTTGGGTCACCGTTATAAACACCATCAACATCTTTCCAAATGGTGACATCATGAGCATGGAGGCAATACGCCAAAATTGCTGCCGAATAATCACTACCTTCTCGACCTAAAGTGGTCGAAAAATTATTTTCGTCGGAAGCGATGAAACCTTGTGTAATGTATAGACTAGACATAGTGATTTGATCTGAAATATTACTGGAAGTCAGTTCCCAATTCACTTTTCCTTCGCGATAAGCATCATTTGTTTTAATAAGATTTCGCGCGTCTAGCCAAGTGTTTTCAATTCCTTCGTTTTTTAAATATTCGCTAACAATGGTTGTACTGATCAATTCACCATAAACAATTACCTGATCGTAAACATAGTCGTAATTGAGTGATTTGTTGGTTCTCAAAAAGTTTTCAATTTCTTGAAATAAAACAGTTACTTTTTTATAGACTTCATGGGAAGTATTAGGAAATAAACCTTCCATAATTACCCGATGATAGTTAACTACCTCGTGTAAGTCTATATTTTTAGTTTGAGAGTAGGTATTGATAACCGATTCTAAAGCATTGGTGGTTTTTCCCATCGCTGAAATCACAACGACTTTATTGGTAGTACCAGTATTTTGCACTACGTTTCGTAAATTTTTTACGCCATCGGCATCTTTTACCGATGCTCCTCCAAACTTGAATACTTTCATGAATTTTGTATAAATTTTTGCAAAGAAGCTTCGTCAAATTGAGCTATTCTCCAATCCTCTAAAACTTTTGCGCCTGTTTTTTGGTAAAAATCAATCGCATTTTTATTCCAATCTAAAACTACCCATTCTACACGTTTTACTTGGTTTTCTGTAGCAAACTGCATTACTTCTTTATAAAGCTGTAACCCTATGTTTTTACCCCGATAGTTTTCGTTTACGATTAAATCTTCAAGATGTAAGGTTCTTCCTTTCCAAGTAGAATATCGAAAATAACAAAGCGCCATCCCAAGAATTTTGGTTTCTTTTTCAGCAACAAAACATTCAAAAAGAGGGTTATCACCAAAACCATCTTCTATAATTTGTTTTTCGGTAACAATTACTGCATCTGGTTCTTTTTCAAAATGAGCCAATTCTTTGATGAGTTCTAAAACTTGACCCATATCTTCTGGAGTAGCTTTTCTTATTTTTACGTGCATACAAATAAGGCTTATCTAGCAAAAATAAACATCACAACTACTTTTTTGCTATTTTTGTCGCATAAAGATGAAAAAATGGTAAAAAAAAATCAGACCCTAGGAGAGTTTATTATCGAAAATCAAGAAGCTTTTAAATACTCTTCGGGAGAGCTTTCTCGGTTGATTAACTCGATAAGATTAGCAGCAAAAGTGGTTAATCACGAAGTAAACAAAGCAGGTTTGGTAGATATTACGGGAGCCGTTGGTGAAACCAATGTACAGGGTGAAGAACAACAAAAATTGGATGTTTACGCCAACGAAAAATTTATACAAACACTCACCAATAGAGAAATTGTATGTGGAATTGCTTCTGAGGAAGAAGACGATTTTATCACCATTTGCGGACAAAAAGAAAACCATCAGAATAAATATGTCGTACTTATCGATCCGCTTGACGGAAGTTCAAACATAGATGTAAATGTTTCTGTAGGAACTATTTTTTCGGTCTATCGAAGAAAAACCAAAATAGGAACTCCGGTGACGCTCGAAGATTTTTTGCAACCAGGAAATGCTCAAGTTGCCGCAGGTTATATTGTTTACGGAACCTCTACCATGTTGGTTTATACCACAGGTCACGGTGTAAACGGTTTTACACTTAATCCTGCGATAGGAACATATTATTTGTCGCATCCGAATATGAAATTCCCCGAAAAGGGAAATATTTACTCGATAAACGAAGGGAATTACTTGCAATTTCCACAAGGTGTAAAAGATTATTTAAAATATTGCCAAGCCGAAGAAGGAGACAGACCATATACCTCGCGATATATTGGTTCGTTGGTTTCAGATATTCATAGAAATATCTTGAAAGGTGGAATTTACATTTACCCAAGCACATCAAAAAATCCAAAAGGGAAGTTAAGGTTATTGTACGAATGTAACCCAATGGCTTATTTGGTAGAACAAGCAGGCGGAAAAGCAAGTGATGGTTACCAAAGAATTATGGACATCAAGCCTTCTAGCCTACACGAGAGAGTGCCATTTTTTGCAGGAACAACAAGTATGGTTGAAGATGCAGAAAAATTTATGGAAAAGTATAAATAGAAATAAGAAGGATTGGATTAATCCTTCTTATTTAAAAGATAAATGTAATCGTCAAAAGGGATTTTACCACTCATAATCTGAATAGAACGATTGACAATTTTTTGCGAATCTTCTGAAGAAAAACCTAAACCAATCGCATAACGTTTCAGTAAGAAAGCTTCTTGCTCATCCATATTATGATCAGCATAAATAATCATCAGTAAATCATATAAACGCTCTAATCTCCTCTCTTTAGAATTTGGCGGATTAATCGGGTAACCATCAGGCTTTTTCATCACCTCTTTATATTCAGTCTCGGTAATGTCTAGTTTGGTTGCCAAACGTTGCAACACTTTTTCTTCCTCAGGATTAACCGCACCATCAACGGTTGCTAAAGTAACAATAGCAGCAAAATGTGCTAAATTTCTTCTGTGTTCTCCAGAATAAAATAAATCTGAAAATGACATAATTTATAAATTATAATAAGCTACAAATATAAATATTTCGCTTCTTTTGAAATAGAAAACAGAGTTTTAAAAAGAATTATTTTTAAAAAGATCACTTTCGCATATACAATTGGCTAAAAACCAGTAGATTTTTCCTTCATTATACCACAGATTTTTCAAAATTCCTTAATTTTGCAACTTATTTGAAAAAATACGGTTATGCCATCAAAATTTACCGAATATAAATCTTTAGAATTACCTGCCATTGCTGAAGAAATACTTGCTTTTTGGAAAGAAAGTGAAATTTTTGAGAAAAGTATTTCTACCAGAGATGATAACAAACCTTATGTCTTTTTTGAAGGTCCACCTTCGGCAAATGGTTTGCCAGGAATTCACCACGTGATGGCAAGAAGCATCAAAGATATTTTTTGTCGTTATAAAACCCAAAAAGGTTATCAGGTAAAGAGAAAAGCTGGTTGGGATACGCACGGTTTGCCTGTAGAGTTAGGGGTAGAGAAAGAGTTGGGTATTACCAAAGAAGATATTGGTAAAAAGATAACCGTAGAAGAATACAACGAAGCATGTAAAAATGCGGTTATGCGTTATACCGATGTTTGGCGTGACCTTACCGAAAAAATGGGTTATTGGGTCAATCTTGACGATCCTTACATCACCTACAAATCGAAGTACATGGAAACCGTTTGGTGGCTATTGTCTGAGATATACAAAAAAGGTCTGATTTATAAAGGCTACACGATTCAGCCCTATTCGCCAAAAGCGGGAACAGGTTTGAGCTCACACGAAGTGAACCAGCCTGGTTGTTATCGTGATGTAACCGATACTACGATTACCGCTCAGTTTAAAGCTAAAAGCGAAACTTTACCCGATTTTTTAGCAGAATTTGATGAGGTTCATTTTTTAGCTTGGACGACCACACCTTGGACATTGCCAAGTAATACAGCATTGACCGTTGGTCCGAAAATCGAGTATGTTTTAGTAAAAACCTATAACCAATATACTTTCGCTGCGGTAAATGTGGTCGTTGCCAAGAATCTTGTGGTAAAACAATTTGGTAAAAAATACCAGTCTGTCGAAAGTGAAGAAGCCCTAGAAGGTTACAAACAAGGAGATAAAAAAATACCATATAAAATTGTAAAGGAGTTTAAAGGTAAAGATTTAGTTGGTATTAAATACGAACAATTACTGCCTTATACGTTACCCGCAGAAAATCCGGGAAATGCGTTTAGAGTGATTAGCGGAGATTTTGTCACTACCGAAGACGGAACAGGAATTGTTCACACAGCACCAACTTTTGGTGCCGATGATGCTTTGGTGGCGAAGCAAGCCGAGCCAGAAGTTCCACCGATGTTGGTCAAAGACGAAAACGACAATTTGGTGCCGTTGGTAGATTTACAAGGTCGTTTTCGACCAGAAATGGACGAATTAGCCGGTAAATATGTAAAGAACGAATATTACGACGAGGGTGAAGTGCCGGAAAAATCGGTTGATGTAGAAATTGCCATCAGACTAAAAGAAGAAAATAAAGCCTTTGAAGTTCAGAAATATGTACACAGTTATCCCCACAGTTGGCGTACTGATGAGCCGTTATTGTATTATCCGCTAGACTCTTGGTTTATTAAAATTACCGATGTAAAAGATCGTATGCATGAGCTCAACCAAAAAATTAATTGGAAACCTACTTCGACTGGTGAAGGTCGTTTTGGAAACTGGCTTGCCAATGCCAACGATTGGAACTTATCGCGATCGCGTTATTGGGGAATTCCGTTACCAATTTGGAGAACTGAAGATGGCAAAGAAGAAACCATTATTGGTTCGGTAGAAGAGCTCAAGGCGGAAATGGACAAATCGGTTGACGCTGGATTGATGCAAAAAAATCTATTTGCCAATTTTGAATCTGGAGATATGAGTGAGGCAAACTACGATAAAGTAGATTTGCATAAAAACATTGTCGATCAAGTGGTGTTGGTTTCGCCATCAGGCAAACCCATGTATCGCGAAGCCGATTTGATAGACGTTTGGTTCGATTCGGGTTCGATGCCTTATGCACAATGGCATTACCCGTTTGAAAACAAAAAAATGGTCGAAAATGGCGAGCGTCAAGCCGACTTCATTGCCGAAGGTGTCGACCAAACCAGAGGTTGGTTTTACACCCTTCACGCCATTGCTACGATGATTTTTGATGATGTGGCCTATAAGAATGTGGTTTCTAACGGTTTGGTGTTAGACAAACACGGGCAAAAAATGTCGAAACGTTTGGGCAATGCAGTCGATCCGTTTGAGACGATTGCGGCATTTGGTCCCGATGCGACACGTTGGTATATGATTTCGAACGCCAATCCTTGGGACAATTTAAAATTTGACATCGAAGGAATTGCCGAAGTTAGACGTAAGTTTTTTGGTACTCTTTACAATACCTATTCGTTCTTTTCGCTGTATGCAAATATTGATCACTTTACTTTTAGTGAAAAAGAGATTCCGCTTGACGAAAGACCAGAAATAGACCGTTGGATTTTATCTGAATTACACACCTTAATTGGTAAAGTAGATAAGTTTTACGAAGAATATGAGCCGACAAAAGCAGCCAGACATATTTCTGATTTTGTACAGGAAAACTTGAGTAACTGGTATGTGCGTTTAAGCAGAAGGCGTTTCTGGAAAGGCGATTACGAACAAGATAAAATCTCGGCTTACCAAACCTTATACACTTGTTTGGTGACCATTGCCAAATTGGGTGCTCCCATCGCTCCGTTTTATATGGATAGACTTTACCAAGATTTAACAAAAGCGACACAACAGGAAACTGTTGAAAGTGTACATTTGGCAGAATTTCCGATGCAAGACAAATCGTATATCGATGCGAAATTGGAAGCAAAAATGGAGAAAGCACAAACGATTTCTTCTTTGGTATTGTCTTTACGTAAAAAAGAGATGATAAAAGTAAGACAACCCTTACAGCGAATTATGATTCCTGCGATGGATGAAAAGAGCAAAGAAGAGATTTTAGCGGTAGCAGATTTGATAAAATCGGAAGTGAACGTGAAAGAAATCGAGTTGATAGACGACACATCGGGTATCTTGATTAAAAACATTAAACCTAACTTTAAAACCTTAGGTCCACGTTTTGGAAAAGATATGAAAAGTGTGGTTTCTGCTGTAAATCAGCTAGATGCAGCGTCGATTTCAAAAATTGAAAAAGAGGGTGAAATTTCTATAGAAATTAATGGAAAAATGACTACTTTGCAGCTATCAGACGTAGAAATCACTTCGCAAGATATAGAAGGTTGGTTGGTAGCGAGCAATAATGGTATTACCGTTGCGTTAGATGTTACCATAGATGATGCTTTGAAAAATGAAGGTATTGCCAGAGAGTTGGTGAATAGAATTCAGAATATCCGTAAAGACTCTGGTTTTGAAGTAACTGATAAAATAGAAGTAAAAGTGCTAAAAGACGGTATTGTCGAGAATGCGATTTTAGCCAATAAAGAATACATTAAAAACGAAACGCTTACTGCAAACCTCGAACTAGCAGAGCATTTAGACAATGGTACGGAAATTGCCTTTGACGATGTAAACACCAGATTGTCTATTAAAAAACAGTAAGAATTATGGCAACAGAAGTAAAAGAAAGATACAGTGATAAAGACTTAGAAGAGTTCAAAAAAGTGATTCAGGAGAAAATTGCGAAAGCAACTGAACAATTAGAACTTTATAAAAGTGCTTATATGAATGACAGTACCAATGGCACTGATGATACATCACCAACCTTTAAAGCTTTTGACGAAGGTAGTGAAGTGATGAGCAAAGAAGCAAACTCGCAGTTGGCTATTCGTCAAGAAAAGTTTATCAGAGACTTAAAAAACGCTTTGATCCGTATCGAAAATAAAACCTACGGTGTTTGTAGAGTTACGGGTAAACTCATCAAGAAAGAACGTTTGATGTTAGTGCCTCACGCAACCTTAAGCATCGAAGCAAAAAATATGCAAAAATAATTTCTTGCTAAATCAATATATTAAAAGCCTCTTTTTGAGGCTTTTTTTGGCTATAAACTATGTATGACGTAGAATTACTTTCTAGAAAAGTCCGCAGAATGCATTACAAAATAGAGAGTGCAAAAGAAACATCTCTTCCGTTTGTTAAACATAAAAAGGAAGTTGTTTTATCTGGAATATTTGTCTGTTTTGTAATGGGACCTTCAGCTATTGTTGGTCATAGTGCATTCATCGATTGGGTAAAAGAAAACGATAGTGTTTTTAGGTCATTTTGTTTTTTTATATGTCGATAAGAAAAGAATTAAAAATATGTGTGTTATAAAAAACCAACTTGAAGAACAACTACAAGAAGCTAAAGAATTTTGGGCAACAAGACAATAATGATATTTCTACTAATTTCATCACTTGGTTTTTCGCAACACATCGAGAAAAAACAACTGAACGTTTCTTATTTTGAGGAAATCAATTTGGTGTTTTATCAAGTTTTTGAAGTAGAAATAGAAAGTGTAAAAAATCAGCAATTAACTATAGAACTGATTTCTGAAGGCGAATACCAAAACCAATTTCAGATAAATTTTATTGAAAAAGGAAAAACGCTAACCATAGAGTCGGTTTATCCAGAAATTTATCAGAGCGGTTATGACAAACTGAGCGCACACAAGGTTTTTTCGGTAAAAGTGAAACTGAGAATTCCGGAAAATAAATCGGTGTTTTTGGTTTCAGATATTGCCAATGTAAATAGTTTAGGAAAATTAAAATACCTTTCGGTCAATACGTTTTCAGGAAATTGTAACCTCAAAAACTTTACAGGCAAAGCAGCAATAAACACCTTACGTGGAAACATCAATATACAAACCACAGAGGAAAAAATTTGGGCAGAAACGACCAATGGTAACATTTATTCCGACGAACCTCTTTTGCAAGGCGACCAAATAAAATTAAAAACGATAGATGGCAATATCTATATCAATAATACAGAATAAAATGTATTTTTGCGCAAATTCTTTTTTATGTCACTAAAAAAAGCGACGCTGGTTATTTTTATTGTGTTGTTGATTGACCAACTCTCGAAGTTTTACATCAAAACCAATTTCTTTTTAGGCGAAGATTCTCCAGTTTTCGATTGGTTTAAAATACTTTTTATCGAAAATAACGGAATGGCTTGGGGCGCACAAATTCCCGGGGAATATGGTAAACTTATCTTAACACTTTTTAGATTGGTAGCCATTGTAGGAATTGGCTATTGGCTGTGGGATACGGTAAGAAAGAATGGTGCGAAAGTACTTGTTTTTTCTATCGCTTTGATTTTTGCTGGTGCGATGGGTAATATCATCGATTCGGTTTTTTACGGACTTATTTTTGACGAAAGCACACCAACACACGTAGCAAGCTTTTTGCCCGAAGCGGGTGGTTATGGCACTTTGTTTCACGGTAAAGTAGTCGATATGTTGTATTTTCCTTTGTGGGAAGGTAATTTACCCGAATGGTTGCCTTTTTGGGGCGGACAATATTTTACTTTTTTCGATCCCGTATTTAACATTGCCGATTCTGCAATTACCATTGGGGTAGCCTTACTTATTATTTTTAACAAAAAAGCATTTCCAAAGGAGAAGAAGGTAGAAAGCTAAAATTTATAAACTTTCTCTGGCGTCACACAAAAATCCATTTGAATATCGGTAGGGAATACTTCAAAGTTTTCTTTTTCGGCTTCAAAAAACGAAAGTCCAATTTTTAAGGTTTTGGGTTTACATTTGGCTAGAAAACGATCGTAAAAACCTTTTCCGTAGCCAATTCGGTGGCCTTTTTCATCAAAAGCCAAAAGAGGAATAAAAACAACCTCTATTTGTTGCGTTTGTATCTCGATACCATTTACAGGTTCGGGAATTCCCCAATGATTCACTTTTAAGGGAGTAGCGTCTGTCAATAAAAAATGTTGCATTTCGGAAGTTGCAAAATCACTTTTGGGAACCACCGCATTTTTATCCTTTCCGTTAAGGATGTGCAGTACATATTCGGTGTTGATTTCTCGATGCTTTTCGATACTTAAAAAAAGGTGGTAAAAACTGAAATCCCATATCGGTAAAGTCAGTAATTGGTTGGCAATTGCTAGACTTTTTTCTTCGATTTCATCGAAAGACAAAGACTTTCTTAATGCTTTATATTTTTTTCTGAGTTCTTGTTTTTGCACTATTCTTCGTTTTTTGAAATATGAAAAATAGCATCACCTTGGTAAACAATTGGTGCTTGGTTAACGTTAATCACATAACCCGAAACACTCGCTTTTACCTTGTGACGAAACAAACCGTATGGATCGGTAATAATGGCAATATATTCGCCTTTGGTCACGTGTTTTCCAATAGGAATTTTTATGTGCAACAAGCCGCTGTATTTGGCACGTTGCCAAATGGATTGGTCAATAATAATCGTTTCATATGTCCTTTCAGGAATTTCAAATTCGCTTGAAAGCATCTCTAAGTGATGTAAGACCCGCATCGTTCCGTCAACGCCTTCTTTGGCAATGTCTTTATTACTATCTAATGATTTTCCACCTTCAAAAAGTAAAATAGGTTTGCCCAATTTAGTACAGGCGTCACGATAGGATTTAGAAAGATTTTTAGAGTATACCGTAAACGGAGCATTAAAAACCTTAGCCAACTGTAAAAGATTTTCGTCGTCTTTTACAATTCTAATCTGTGCAGCATTAAACCTACTTGCTCCTCCGGTATGAAAATCGAGACAAAAATCGGCTACGGGTAGAATTTTTTTCATAAAATGAAAAGCAAACCTACTCGCTAAAGCTCCTTTTTTTGAACCTGGAAAAACGCGATTAAGATCACGACCATCAGGGAACTCACGAGATTGATTTAAAAAGCCAAAAATATTGACGACCGGAATACAGATAATCGTTCCAATTTTAGGTTTGTTGATTTGTTTTGCGATGAGCTGTCGAACAATTTCTACACCATTGATTTCGTCGCCGTGAAGGCCTGCAGTGATTAAAACAATGGGTCCAGGTTTTTTAGAACGCTCAATAATAATTGGCACTTCAACGATGCTACCCGTAAATAATTTGGCAGTGTTGAAGTTGATACGAGCGCTTTCGCCAGGTTTTATTTTTTTTTCTAGTAGTGTGAGTATGTTTTTCTTATCGAGAAATGTCATATAGAATTACACATTTTTTTCGATGTATCGGATAATAGTTTTGGCGATATCTTTGCCCGTTGCTTTTTCGATACCTTCGAGTCCTGGAGAAGAGTTTACTTCGAGAATCAATGGTCCGCGAGCACTTTGTAGCATATCTACACCCGCAACGCCTAAACCAAGTGCTTTACAAGCTCTTACTGCAGCCACTTCTTCTTCATCAGAAAGCTGTATCACTTCTGCAGATCCGCCACGATGTAGATTAGAACGGAACTCACCTTCTTTACCTTGCCTTTTCATCGCTCCAACGACGTGACCATCAACGACAAAAGCTCTAATGTCTGCTCCTTTAGCTTCTTTTATAAACTCTTGAACGATAACCCTTGCTTGTAACCCATTAAAAGCCTCGATAACCGAACGGGCTGCATTTTTGGTTTCGGCAAGTACAACGCCCAAACCTTGCGTTCCTTCTAATAACTTGATGACCAATGGAGTTCCGCCAACTTGATTGATCACACCTTCTACATCACGCGAATAATTGGTGAAAACAGTTTTTGGCAACCCAATTTTGGCTTTAGAAAGCACCTGTAAACTCCTGAGTTTATCACGACTTCTTACCAATGCTTCAGAATCTGTGGTGGTAAAAGCACCCATCATTTCAAATTGTCGTACAACAGCAGTTCCGTAAAATGTAACCGAAGAACCAATTCTAGGAATAATCGCATCGACATCGGTAATGTAATGCCCTTTGAAATAGACATTTGGCTTTCTCTTTTCGATGACAATATCGCACTTTAACGGATCTATGACCTCAACTTCATGTTTTCGTTTTTTAGCCGCTTCTACCAACCTGCGAGTAGAGTATAAGTCTTTGTTTCTTGATAAAATCTTAATGTTCATGAGTTGCTAAGGTTGTTTTTTAAATTATAGGATAGGTTTTCTAATTGGGTGTCGACAAGATATTTATTATTCAGGAATTTTCTGCCTAAGAGTACTGGAAATTTCATTTCCTGTCTGTTATTCAGCGAAAGCGTTATCTGATGTGTTTTTCCAAATAATGTAATGTTGGTTTTGATAAGGTATCGCTCTTGTGAAATCCCGTTACTGCTTTTTATGGTTTTGAGTTCGAACTGGGTAAATTTAAACTCTTTATCGTTATATTGTGGATGTTCCGGGTCTAAAAAATTACAATACAACACGTTGTTTTCGATATGGATATTGTAACAATGAATAGAGGAGGTGTAAGCTCCTGTGTCTATTTTGATAGCAATGTCTTCCAAACCCAATTTCGGAAAGTCGGCGTGGTCATTTTTTCCGATAAGCTTTTTCTCTGAAACCATATGACAAAAATAGAGAAGTTGATAGTTATTATAAAATTAAAATAACAGATTGAAAAAATAGCATTTCAGATTATAAAACTTACATTATCTTTGAGTGTATGGATGAATTGTCACTAGAAATCCAGGTGCAAACCTTGCCCAACAATCCGGGTGTTTATCAATATTATGATAAAAATAGTAAGCTTTTATACGTTGGTAAAGCCAAAAATCTTAAAAAACGGGTAAGCTCTTATTTTAATAAAGACCATAAAAGTTATAAGACAACTTCGATGGTCAAAAAGATAGCCAAAATCAAACACATTGTTGTTAACTCTGAATCTGATGCGTTGTTGTTGGAAAATAACCTTATCAAAAAACACCAACCGAGGTACAATGTATTGCTTCGAGATGATAAAACCTTTCCTTGGCTGTGTATAAAAAATGAGCGTTTTCCACGAATTTTTCCAACGCGTCGAGTCATAAAAGATGGGAGCGAATATTTTGGACCTTATACCAACTTTAAAACGGTCAATACACTTTTAGAGCTTATCAAAGATTTATATCCGTTGCGAACATGCAATCTCAAACTTTCGCAAGAAAATATAGAAAGTGGCAAGTTTAAGGTGTGCCTAGAATACCACCTTGGTAATTGCCTCGGACCTTGCGAGGATTTGCAAAGTCACGAAGAATACCAACAAAACATCAAAAAGATACGAGCCATCATCAAAGGTGATTTTAAGGATTCGCTCGATGCTTTTAAAAAAGAGATGCACGCTTACGCGGAAAACCTACAATTTGAAAAAGCACACGAGATTAAGGAAAAAATAGAAGTGCTCGAAAATTATCAAGCTAGAACCACTATTGTCAACCCAAAAGTAAATAATGTAGATGTATTTAGTATTATCAGTGACGAAAGCTCGGGTTATATCAATTTTTTACAGCTTAAACGCGGCGCAATTGTTCGCTCACACACCATCGAACTCAAAAAGAAACTCGACGAAACCGATGAAGAATTACTAGAACTTGCCATTACCGAAATCAGACAGACTTTTCAGTCTATTTCACGTGAAATATATGCACCTTTTAAAGTAAATGTAGGTGAAAACATCAAGGTGACTGTCCCGAAATTGGGTGACAAAAAAGCCATATTAGACTTATCGCTGCGTAATGCGAAGCAATTCCGTCAAGAGACTTTCAAGCAGATGAAAATCGTAGATCCAGACAGACATACCAATCGCATTATGGCTCAAATGAAAAAAGATTTACGCCTTAGTGAAGAGCCAAGACATATCGAGTGTTTTGATAACTCTAACATTCAAGGGACAAATCCAGTTGCAGCCTGCGTAGTTTTTAAAAACGGAAAGCCGAGTAAAAAAGATTACCGAAAATTTAACATAAAAACCGTAGACGGTCCAGACGATTTTGCATCTATGGAAGAGGTCGTATACCGGCGTTACAAAAGATTGCTGGAAGAAGGGCAAGATTTGCCACAGCTTATTGTGATTGATGGAGGAAAAGGGCAACTTTCTTCCGCTTTAAAAGCTTTAGACAAACTAGGCTTACGCGGAAAAATAGCCATTGTTGGAATTGCCAAACGATTGGAAGAGATTTTTTATCCGGGCGATAAATATCCGTTATATATCGATAAAAAGTCGGAGAGTTTAAAAATTATCCAACAACTCAGAAATGAAGCGCATCGTTTCGGGATTACATTTCATCGCAATAAAAGAAGTAAATCTGCGCTTGGAACAGAACTAGAAACCATTCCTGGAATAGGAGAAAAAACAGCTTTAGAGCTTTTAAAACATTTTAGGTCGGTTAAAAAAATAAAAAATGCTACCTTAGAAGAAATAGAAGAAGTGATAGGAAAAGCAAAAGGAAAAATAATTTATAACTACTACCAAAACAACTCATGAAAAAACAAATAGCTCTATGGTTATTGGTCTTTATATGCTTTCAGACACTTGCTCAAGAAGAAGTTTTTGAGCAGAAAAAAATGAAAGTAGGGTTGGTTTTAAGTGGTGGTGGAGCGAAAGGTTTGGCACATATCGGAGCGCTAAAAATGATTGATTCTGCGGGTGTGAAAGTAGACTATATCGCAGGAACAAGTATGGGCGCAATTATCGGGTCGTTATATGCAGCAGGTTACACGCCGCATCAACTCGATTCTATCTTTAGGGAAACCAATTTTAACGATCTTATTCAAGATGATTTACCCAGAACTACCAAAACCTTTAACGAACGAAAAGATTCAGATAGATATACCTTAATACTACCTTTCGATAATTTTAAAGTGTCATTTCCATCAGGTTTGTCTAAAGGTCAAAACATATACAACCTGCTGTCGCAGCTAATGATTCACGTAAGTGATGTCGAGAATTTTGAGGATTTACCCATTCCGTTTTTTTGTATCGGGACAGATATCGAAACAGGAGAAGAAATCACCTTAGATCACGGTTCGTTGCCGCAAGCGGTTTCGGCAAGTGGAGCGATTCCTTCGTTGTTTAGTCCTGTAGAAATAGATGGAAGATTGATTAGCGATGGCGGAATTACCAATAATTATCCTGTTGAAAAACTAAAAGCTAAAGGTGTTGATTACATTATCGGAGTAGATGTACAAGATAGCTTAGCATCACGAAAAGAGTTGAAAACAGTTTTTGAAGTGATGACACAGGTAAATAACTTCCGAACAATCAAGGACATGAAAGACAAGATTGGAAAAACGGATTTGTACATTAAACCCAATATCACCGATTTTTCGATTCTCTCTTTCGAGAAAGGAGACAAAATTATTGAAGCTGGAGAAAATGCAGCAAGGAGATTTTATAGTGAATTGCAAGCAGTTGCTCAAGAGCAAAATCAAGATGTGGGAGAAAAAATACAAATCGAGCCTTTAGATTCGCTTACCATCAATAGTTTTACCGTTTCAGGCAATAAAAATTATCCTAAAAAATACCTGCAAGGAAAATTAAAGCTCAGAAGCGGTAGAAAACTTTCATTTAAAGAACTGAATAGAAGTATCAATAATCTTTCAGCATCGGGAAATTTTAAGCGGATAGAATATTGTCTGATGCCACAAGAAAATGACGAATACAATATGCATATGATGGTCAACGAGACCGAAAACCACATGTATTTGCGTTTGGCATTGCATTACGATGAACTTTTTAGGAGTGCAGCCTTAGTAAATATTACCAAAAAAAGATTACTGCTTCCTAATGATATTATCTCTTTTGATGGAATTGTTGGAGATAACTTTAGGTACGACTTTCAATATTATATCGATAAAGGAGATTTTTGGAGTTTAGGGATTAATTCTAACTACAACCAGTTTAAAAAAGATGTCGGTTTCGATTTTGTTCAGCAAAACTCAAACATTGGTGAGTTTAATGTAAATGAGGTGAGGATCGCCTATAGTGATTTTACCAACCAATTTTACGCAGAAACTTTTTTCTTGAAATCATTTAAGTTTGGTTTGGGTGCAGAACACAAATATACCAAAATAGAAACGAAAACAATCCTAGATCAGACGAGTACCGATGAACTCCCATTTACCATTTTAGAGCAAAGTAATCTATACAGCGCTTTAGGGTATATAGAGTTTGATACTTATGACAATTTTTATTTTCCTTCATCGGGTATTTATTTTAGTGGGTTGCTCAACCTATACCTTTTGTCTGGCGAAGCGAGTTTCGATTTTTCGGAATTCTCTATTGCTAAAGGAAAAATCGGGTATGCTTTTAGACCGCTAAAAAAAGTGAGTTTACGATTAGAAACTGATACGGGTTTGCGTATTGGAAATAATGATATGAGCGCTTTAAACTTTTTTATAGGAGGTTATGGTAATCGACCACTCAATAATATAACTTCTTTCTATGGATATGATTTTCTAGAGCTTTCGGCAAATAGTTACATTAGAGGCAAAATAGAGTTGGATTACGAGATTTTTCGTAAAAACCATATCGTAGCAGGTTACAACGCAGCCAATGTAGAAGACAATCTATACGAAACAGGAAACTGGCTTTCCCTTCCCGATTATACAGGTTTTGGCCTTGGTTACGGTCTGGAAACCATTTTAGGGCCAATCGAACTGAAATATACCTATTCTACAGAGACCAACGAAAGTCAATGGTTTATTAGTTTGGGGTATTGGTTTTAGGACACTAAAATTCTTTAAAAACCCAAAAATTTTCGATATTTGTAAAAAGTACAAAATACTATGCCCTTATATCATCAATTAGGAAAAATTCCGCCAAAGCGACACACCATTTTTAGAAAACCAAATGGCGATTTGTATTACGAACAACTCTTCGGCACTATAGGTTTTGATGGGATGTCGACCAATCTTTACCATGAACACAGACCAACTCAGGTAAAAAGTGTGAAAGAACCATATGATATCAAACCAAAAATAGCGGTAAAGAACAATTTGAAGTCTTATCGCTTTCACGGATTTCAAACCGCGCCTACATCAGATTTTTTAGAGAGTAGAAAAACAGTACTGACCAATTCAGACTGCTCTATAACTCTAGCAGCGCCACAAGAGTCGATGAAAGATTATTTCTACAAAAATTCTGATGAAGACGAATTGATTTTTGTACATAAGGGAACAGGTAAATTAAGAACCCACCTAGGGAATTTAGACTTTAAATACGGTGATTATTTGTTGATTCCTCGAGGTACAATCTATAAAATAGATTTTGACGGAAAAGACAATCGCTTGTTTATTGTAGAATCAAGCCGACCAATTTATACTCCAAAACGTTACCGAAACTGGTTTGGGCAACTCTTAGAGCATTCGCCTTTTTGCGAAAGAGATATTAGAAGACCTTACGAATTAGAAACCAATGATGAGAAAGGAGAGTTTCTCATGAAAATAAAAAAACAAGGGCAAATGTTTGATATTACTTATGCGACACACCCTTTTGATGTGGTTGGCTATGATGGTTACAATTATCCTTATGCGTTTTCTATTCATGATTTTGAGCCTATTACAGGAAGAATTCATCAACCACCGCCAGTTCATCAAACTTTTGAAACCGATGCGTTTGTGGTGTGTAGTTTTTGCCCTAGATTATACGATTACCATCCGCAATCAATTCCGGCGCCATACAATCATAGCAATATAGATAGCGACGAAGTATTGTATTACGTAGATGGTGATTTTATGAGCAGAAACGATATTGAAGCAGGTCATATTTCGTTACATCCTGCAGGAATTCCTCACGGCCCACATCCAGGTGCTGTAGAAAGAAGTATTGGGCAAACTGAAACAGAAGAATTGGCAGTAATGGTCGATACTTTTAAACCGCTTATGGTTACCGAAGAAGGTATGAAAATAGCTGATGATAGCTATCATCAATCTTGGTTAGAAGAATAAAAATATGAAAAGCTTAGCTATTTCTTCACAAATGCGTGCGATGTGGTAAAACATTAATTCAAATTAAAAATTTATCACAAACAGTTATTATAATGAATTAAAAAAATTATCAAAGATGAGTAAAGAAATAAAATCAGTAGATTACGGATTAGAAAAAATATTTGAAGGGGCAGAAGATTTTTTGCCACTTCTAGGAACAGATTATGTTGAGTTTTATGTAGGAAATGCAAAGCAAGCGGCTCACTTTTATAAAACGGCATTCGGGTTTCAGTCATACGCCTATAGGGGTTTAGAAACAGGAAGTAGAGATACAGTTTCTTATGTGTTAAAGCAAGACAAAATACGTTTGGTTTTGACTACTCCGCTCAATTCAAAACATCCTATCAACGATCATATTGTAAAACATGGTGACGGTGTAAAAGTGATAGCACTTTGGGTAGATGATGCAAAAAGTGCTTGGGAAGAAACTACTTCTCGAGGAGCAAAATCTTATATGGAACCAACAGTAGAAAAGGATGAGCACGGCGAAGTAGTACGTTCAGGTATTTATACTTATGGCGAAACCGTGCATATGTTTGTAGAACGTAAAAACTATAACGGAATCTTTATGCCTGGTTTCAAAGAGTGGAAATCAGACTATAACCCAGCACCAGTTGGCCTAAAATATATTGACCATATGGTAGGAAATGTTGGTTGGGGTGAAATGAATACTTGGGTAAAATGGTATGAAGATGTCATGGGGTTTGTTAACTTCCTGTCTTTTGATGACAAACAAATACATACCGAATATTCTGCATTGATGAGTAAGGTGATGAGTAATGGTAACGGAAGAATAAAATTCCCGATCAACGAACCTGCAGAGGGTATTAAAAAATCACAGATCGAAGAATATTTAGATTTTTATGAAAGTCCAGGAGTACAGCACATTGCTGTTGCAACAGACGATATCATCAAAACCGTAGCCGATTTACGATCACGAGGTATAGAATTTCTTTCCAATCCACCAGAAGCTTATTATCAAGCTGTTCCGGGAAGGTTAGAAGAATTTAGCCATGAACTTAAAGAAGATATCGAAAAATTAAAAAGTCTGGGCATCATGATCGATGCAGATGAAGAAGGTTATTTATTACAGATTTTTACCAAGCCAATAGAGGATAGACCGACATTATTTTTCGAAATCATTCAGCGAATGGGAGCTCGAGGCTTTGGTGCAGGTAACTTTAAAGCCCTTTTTGAGTCGATTGAAAGAGAACAAGAATTACGAGGTACATTATAAAACTTAACTTTATCTAAAAAACATCTAGAACAAAAGCTAAATAATTAAATATAATTTGTTAAATTAGTTAAAGTTTGCTCTTGGTGTTGTAGGTGTAAAATATTGTTATACTTTTGCACAGCATTTTTGGAGTGGTTACCAAGAGTGTAAAAAATGAGAATTTTTTTCATAAATTTAAGTTTTAGTTGGTTAATAAGCATGAAACCTCATCATAGATTTGATGAGGTTTTTTGTTTTATCTATTTTTGGAATAGAAATTGTAAATACCAAATTACAATACCATAAAACAATGAAAAAATATTTCTTATATATATTATGTGTGCTGCAAACTTGGGCACTCTATCCGCAAGAAAATAACCAGGCTTACCAAGATGGTGAGTGGTTTAAGTTCAGAATACACTACGGTTGGTTCAACGCTAGTTATGCTACACTAGAAGTAAAAGAAAAAAACCTGCACAACCGGCCTGTTTACCATATCGTCGGAAAAGGAAAATCAACAGGCTTACTTGATTTATTTTTTAAGGTAGATGACAATTACCAAACTTATATTGATAAAAAAACGCAGTTACCCTTACGTTTTTT
This sequence comes from Mesonia sp. K7, assembly GCF_003233725.1. Classification (GTDB taxonomy): domain Bacteria; phylum Bacteroidota; class Bacteroidia; order Flavobacteriales; family Flavobacteriaceae; genus Mesonia. The sequence continues at coordinate 90,301 of NZ_QKQV01000005.1, read as the reverse complement.
ACGAAAAATAGATGAAGGCGGTCACACCAAAAATGTACAAATAGATTTCAATCAGGTAGAAAAGAAAGCAATTGTTCATGATAAAAAGCGAGAAACTTTAAAAGAGTTTGAAACCAAACCAAATGTACACGACATGCTTTCGGTATTTTATTTTTTAAGAAATAAAATAGACCATAAGACCATAAAAGAAGGAGATAAAATCGATATCGATTTGTTTTTTGATAATGAAAACTACAGATTTAGAACTGTTTTTCTCGAAAAAGAAACTGTAAAAACAAAATTTGGGAAAATAGAGTGTTTAAAATTTAGACCATATGTACAAGCAGGAAGAGTTTTTGAAGAAGAAGAAAGTTTGACATTTTGGGTAAGTGCAGATGAAAATAAAATTCCTGTAAAAATAAAAGCAAAATTAGCTGTTGGTTCGTTAGAAGCGGATTTAGAAGAGTATAAAAACCTAAAACATGCTTTCAACTAAAGTTTTGTTAAAAACATTCATAATAAAATTGTCAAGTTTTTGTTGTTAAAGAGTGGCGCATTAGATATTTTTGAGCTCAAGAAGAACAATTACCAACGACAATTTATATTTTTTTGAAAAGCATATTTTTCTTCCTTTCGATTTTATTTTGCTTGATATCAGTATCTTGTGAAGAAGACAAGTCTCCAAAAATAACAAAAGTTGTAGAAGTAAAACAAGCACCTCTTATCAAAGAGTATGGGTTTATTCTCAATAATTATGAGGTTTATCGTGATACCGTAAGATCAGGAGATAGTTTTGGTGCCATTATGGACACACACGGAGTTCCAGCTTCGAAAGTTTATAATATAATTAATTCTGTAAAGGATAATTTTAGCCCAAGAAAGATAATTGCAGGTAAGCCCTATACTATTTTAAAAGCCAAAGATTCTGTAAATTCTGCTAAAGTTTTTATTTATGAATACGACCGTGTGAATTATGCGGTGGTTCATTTAGGAGACAGCCTGTATGCAGAAAGTAAGAAAAGGCCTGTTGCCATCAAACAAAAAGTAGCAACAGGAGTCATTACTTCGTCGCTTTCTCAAGCGATGACCAACGCAGGAATGAGTGTGATTTTGGCAGATAAAATGGCTGATATTTACCAATGGAAAATAGATTTTTTTAGAATCCAAAAAGGAGATCAGTTTAAACTGGTTTACAAAGAAAAATATATCAACGATACCATTTATGCGGGTATAGAAAGTGTAGAAGCAGCGGTGTTAAAGCATTCAGGTAAAGAATATTATGCTTATAGGTTTGTAAAAGATAGCCTTAAAAAAGAAGTAGGCTATTACGATGAAGAAGGCAAATCATTACAAAATTTCTTTTTAAAAGCTCCACTAAAGTTTTCACGAATTTCTTCACGCTACACAAAAAGAAGGTTTCACCCAGTACAAAAACGCTGGAAAGCTCATAAAGGTACAGATTATGCGGCACCTCACGGAACACCAATTTGGTCTACTGCAAACGGTGTTGTCATTAAATCGAGTTACACACGAGGTAATGGTAATTATGTAAAAGTGAAACACAATGACAAGTACACTACCCAATACTTACACATGTCTAAGCGAGCGGTAAAAGTGGGGCAGCGTGTAAACCAAGGTGATATTATTGGTTATGTAGGCAGTACAGGCTTGGCAACTGGCCCTCATGTTTGTTATCGCTTTTGGGTTTATGGTAAACAAGTCGATCCTTACAAGCAAAACCTACCTAGCGCAGAGCCTTTAGAAGATAGGCTCAAATCAGATTTTTTCTTTCATGTAGAGCCCGCAAAAAAAATGTTACAAGAGATCAAGTATAAAGAAATCTAGTAACAGAAATGTAACAAAGAACTAACTTTATCTTATACGTACGGTTTTTGTTTATGTCTAATTTTGAACCGAAATTTTAAAGACATAAATCAAATGAAAAACAAACTACTTGTTTTGATGTTACTTATAACATCATTTGCCTTCTCACAAGGAAAAATCACAGGGACGATAACAGATGCTGACGCGGGGACTCCACTTCCTGGAGCAAATGTTATGGTCGCAGGGACAGCTAACGGTACAACTACAGATTTTGATGGGAAATTTACCTTAGAAATCACAGAAAACACTGGTAAAATCATTATTTCTTATGTGGGTTTTCTAAAGAAAGAAATGAATTTTACAATCGCTAATGGAGAGACTTTAGACTTGGGAACTATTGTTTTGGTTTCCGATGACAATGCTTTAGAAGAAATTGTAATTGTAGGTAAAGGTGTTATCGATTTAGAAGAAGATAGAAAAACACCCATAGCAGTATCAACGATTAAGTCTCAGGAAATACAACAGAGATCGGTTGGAATCGAGTTTCCTGAGGTAATGGAAAACGTTCCTTCTGTTTATGTTTCTAATCAAACAGGTTTTGGAGACTCTCAAATGTATGTTAGGGGTTTTGGACAATCTAATACTGCTTTCTTGCTAAATGGCCAACCAATTAATGGTATGGAAGATGGTAATATGTATTGGTCGAATTGGTCTGGAATGACAGATATTGCTAATGCAGTTCAGGTGCAAAGAGGTTTAGGCTCTTCAAAGCTAGCCATTTCATCTGTTGGAGGTACAGTTAACATAGTCTCAAAAACAACAGATAAAAAAGAGGGAGGTTTTGGTCGTTTTATGACGGGTAATGATAGTTTCTTAAAATTCACCGCAGCATACAATACAGGTTTAAATGAAAATGGATGGGGTTTTTCAGTTATGTTAGACCATTGGCAATCTCATAGATATTTTTCTGAAGGCACATTTGGTGCAGGACAGAATTATTTTTTCTCTGTAGGAAAACTAATGGGAGATCACAATTTTAACTTTTTAGTATTTGGAGCGCCTCAACTACATGGTCAAAAGTGGTCTCAACCAATAAATGTATTAGAAAATTATAGAAAATATAATCAACATTGGGGTAGAGATGAAGGCGAAATAGAATCAGAAAGAACCAATTTTTATCATAAACCTGTAATGAATTTGAACTGGGACTGGAATATTTCAGAGCGGTCTAATCTGTCAACTGTAGCATATGCTTCTTTTGGTAGAGGAGGAGGAACTGGAGATAGAGGAAATGGAAGAATAAGGGGTGAGTCTTATATTGTAGGTAATGACACGATAAACGGTCAAATAGATTATGCTGCAATAAGAGAGCAAAACCAGCAAATTGGTATTGGTGGAGATTATGACAATCCACTTGGAGCTGGTTATATCAGAAGATCATCTATGAATAACCATCAATGGTATGGATTGATTTCTAACTTTGAAACGAATTTTACTGAAGAACTAAACTTTAATGTTGGAACAGATATTAGATTTTACACAGGAGATCACTTTAGACAAGTAGCAGATTTCTATGATTTAGAAGGTTGGTCTAACGATCGACCAGATGGAAGAGTTGTCACAGAATCTTTTGATATAAATCCTTGGTCGACATTGTTTAATTCAGCAGATGAAAGCGAACGCATAAACTATGATTATTCAGAAGATATTAACTATCAAGGCATATTTACGCAATTAGAATATGCCACAGATAGTTTTTCTGCTTTCTTTCAAGGGGCATTATCAAATCAATCTTACCAAAGACAAGATAGATTTGCTACAGACGAAGCTGGCAATCAGTTTACAAAAGAATCCGATAAAGAAGACAGAATTGGTTATAATTTAAAAGGAGGAGCAGCATATTTTGTTGAATCAGGACATAAAGTATATGCAAACGCAGGCTTTTATTCGCGCCAACCATATTTAGATAACATTTTTTCAGGAACAGCAGAATTATCTGACCCCGAAGTTGACAATGAAGAAATTACAGGTTTAGAGTTGGGTTATAAGTTCTCTAGAGAAAATATTAGTTTAGGTATAGATCTATACAGAACACAATGGGCAAATAGATTTGTGTCTAATGGTATAACCCTTATAGAAAAATCTACTGGTGAAGAAATAGATGGAGCTAGAGAGCAAACAGATGTGACACAATTACACTCTGGTATAGAAATTAATGCTGCCTATAGGCCTATAGAAAAATTAGAATTAGGAGCCTTTGCTTCTTTTGGGAATTGGAAATTCTCTGGTTCAACACCATTTAGAACTAGAGATTATAGAAGTAATACTACATTTACAAATGATGAAACAAGCCTTTATACAGACAGGGACGGAAATGATTTAGAGCCTAATTCTTTTACAGGTGAAGTAGATTTAGATGGTGTAAAAATTGGTAATGCACCACAAACTTCATTCGGCCTAAACGCAATGGCTAAAATTACAAATAAATTCAAATTAGGTTTATATTGGAATTATTACTCAAATCTTTATGAATTTGTTGATGTAGTGGATGTCGTTCAGCAAGGACAAGATTACGAAAATGTAGAATTAGACCCTTATTCTGTATTTGACTTTACAACTAGTTATAATTTTAAGATTGGTGAGCAAAACTTAATTTTCAGGGGCAACATATACAATTTATTTGATAATCAATATGTTAATCAATCTGATGCATTTGGTTACTTTTATGGTACAGGCTTAACTTGGAGAGCAAGTTTAACATATCAATTTTAATCGCATTATAATTTAACCTTACTAGTTAGTTTCTAAAAACCTCACAAAACTTTGTGAGGTTTTTTTATGAGGCTATTCGGCAAATAAAAATTATCTTTACACATCAAAATTTAAAAAGTTATGTATACAGTAGTTTATCACTTACATTCGATGTGGGCTTATTTGGTAATTTTGGTTGTTTTTTTAGCAACCGCAAACGCACTTAGTGGTGTTTTGATGAAAAGATCGTTTGCGCCAAGAGATTTTAGAATTTCACTTTTTGCACTCATCGTTACCCATATACAATTACTCATCGGTATCATTATGTATTTTATTTCCCCAAAGGTAGTCTTGTTTTCTGGTGATGTAGCTATGGGAGAAGTCATGAAAAACGAAATGATGCGCCTGTATAATGTAGAGCATCCGTTATTGATGATTATTGCTGTGATACTAATAACCATAGGTTATTCTAAACACAAGAAGAAGCTTTCTTCGGCTCCAAAATATAAGACCTTGGCTATTTTTTATACGCTTGCATTTATCGCAATGCTCTTGATGATTCCGTGGTCGGTTTGGTTAGCTTAAAGCGAAATAAAATAAAAAATCCTGCTTAGTTGAGCAGGATTTTTATTTTATAAAAGTGCGGTAATCAACTTATTGTTGCTCTTTAATAAGGTAAATATACACCGGAAAGTGATCGCTATAACCACCCGAAAATCCGCCATCAGCAAAACTTCTAAACGGATAACCTTTGTATCTTCCAGCAGGATTGCTTAAAAAAGTGGGGTTATAAACACCAGCTTTGTAATAACGATAAGAAGAATAATCTTTTTCCGTCAAGGGTTTACTCATAATAATTTGGTCAAACAAATCCCAACTGTCACGATAAGCAATCGTCCCGATACCTTTTTTCTGCATATTTTCCATCGGGTTGTAAAGTCCTTTTAACTCTACCTCTTCAATTTCTGATTTGGTGTTTAAAACTTCTTTTAAGCTGCTGTTATACGGGCCATCATTCAAATCACCCATCGTAATAACTTTTGCATAAGGATCGATGGCTTGTAGCGAATCGATAATATGTTTGTTAAGCGCAGCAGCTTTTTCTCTCTTAAACCTACTTTTGGCCTCACCACCACTACGAGAAGGCCAGTGATTAACGATGAGATGAATCAACTCTCCATCGAGTTTTCCAGAAACGACCAATTGGTCGCGTGTAAAAATACGTTTCGAAGGATCGTCTGTTTCATAAATCATCAAACGATGGGAATTAGAGTTGATAGGCTGAAACAATCGTTTTTGATATAACAAAGCCACATCGATGCCTCTTGCATCTGGCGAGTTATAGTGCACAATACCATAATCGTATTCTAAAATAGCAGGCTCACGGGTTAAGTCTTCAAGTACTCTTCTATTTTCTACTTCGCATACGCCTATAATAGCAGGAGCATTTTTGGCATCTGAAGTTCCTATTTGAGCAATGACAGCTGCCATATTTTTAAGTTTCTTTTGGTAAACATCCTCACGCAACCCCTCACTCATTTCCATAATCGGAGAATACTCATCGAGAACGCTTTCATCATTTTCAGGATCAAACAAATTTTCTAGATTGTAAAACGCAACGGTATTTATCTTGTAAGAAGTTTGTGCGTTAGAAGCATTTTTTTGGGTGGTAGTTTCAATGCTTCCGCAGGAAATAAGTACACTTACAATAAATAAACCTAAAAGTTTTTTCATGAGCTAATATTATGATTATGTAAATTTTAAAGTATTTCGGAATACAAAGGTAAGTATTGTCTTTTTCTTGCGTACATTTGCAGCCGGAAAATAATAATTTCTTAACTTTCAGTAAATTAAATATTTTAATTCTAATGAAAAGCATATTTCTTGTTTTTACTTTCCTTTTAACAAGCATCTTGGGTTTTTCGCAAACCGCAGTTAAAGGAACCATCATTGACGAAACAACATCTACTGCAATTCCAGATGTTACTTTGCAAATTGAAGAAACTAACTTTACCACAACTACCAATGCAGAAGGAGCTTTCGACTTTTCGCAGTACAATAACCTGCCTTTGGGGGAAGTGATTTTAGCAATTCGTAAAGAAGGCTACACGTCTAAGCGTTATCCGATCACAATCAACGAAAATCAGACCTTAGATTTAGGAACGATTACATTACAAGTAGACATTAATGAAGAAAACCTTCAGATAGGAACCATTAGCTTATCAGCAAATGAACTTGATAACGAAGAAAGTTCTGCGGCGAATTTGTCAGGTTTATTACAAGCCTCAAGAGACACCTATCTAAATGCAGCAGCTTTTGATTTTAGTTCTACTTTTTTTAGACCAAGAGGTTTAGATAATGAGTACGGAACGGTTTTGATCAATGGTGTTGAAATGAATAAACAGTTTGACGGAAGACCACAATGGAGTAGTTGGGGCGGCTTAAATGATGCGCAACGTAACCAGGTTTTTTCGATGGGACTTTCGGCTAACGACTATACCTTTGGTGGCGTTTCGGGAACCAATAATATCATTATGCGAGCTTCTCAATATAGAGAAGGAGGTCGTGTATCTTATGCTTCTTCCAATAGAAGTTATAGAGGCCGCGTAATGGCAAGTTATAATTCAGGTCTCTCGGCTGGTGGTTGGGCTTATAGTTTTTTAGCTTCTAGAAGATATGGTGAAGAGGGCTACCTTGACGGAACTTTATACGATGCCAATTCTTTCTTTGCTTCGATAGAAAAGAAAATAAACGAAAACCACAGTTTAAACTTTACCGGATTTTTTACCCCAAACCGTAGAGGTAAATCTACTGCGATTACACAAGAAGTAAGAGACCTTAAAGGAAGACAATACAACCCACTTTGGGGTTATCAAGATGGAGAGATTAGAAATTCGAGAGAAAAAGAAATTGCTGAGCCAATTTTAATGTTAAACCACTATTGGGATATTTCAGATAAAACTTCATTGAATACCAATATTGCATACCAAACAGGGATGATTGGTAACTCAAGAATAGATAATAATGGTACCAAAATAGAATATGATAGTAGTAGTGGAGAATATTATTATCCTGGCGGAGCGAGAAATCCTACCCCAGAATATTACCAAAACTTACCGAGCTATCATTTACGTTTTCCAGATTTGAACGCCAATAATTACCAAGCTGCCTATTTAGCTCGTCAAGCTTTTCAAAATGATGGTCAATTAGATTGGCGTAGTTTATATAGTGCTAATATCGATGCCAATGGTAATCCGCTTTTATCTACATACGTTATTCAGCAAGATAGACAAGACGATACACAGCTAACGTTCAATTCTATAGTTCGTTCACAAATAAGTAATAACATTACACTTAACGGATCTTTAAACTACAGAAAACTTAAAAGTGAATTTTTTGCTGAATTAGAAGATTTATTAGGAGGTTCAGGGTATGTAGATGTAGATAGTTTTTACCAAGGATTTTATATTTTAGATGAAAACGGAAATATTACTTCAAGAGAATATGAATATCTAGAAGCTCAAAGCGATGTTAACAATCCAAATAGGATAGCACAAGAAGGCGATCGCTATAAATATAATTATGAAATTAATACCGATGTCGCCACTGCATTCGCTCAAGCACAGTTTAAATACAACAAAATAGACTTTTATTTAGGAGCAAATTTTTCTCAAACAAGCTATCAAAGAAATGGGCTTTACAGAAATGGTTATTTTAGTGATGGAAATTTAAGCTTTGGCGAAAGTGAGCAAAAAGATTTTACCAATTATGGAGCAAAAATCGGTGGAACCTACAAAGTTACGGGTCGTCATTTGATAGATGCCAATTTAGGTTATATGACCAAAGCCCCAAGCATAAGAAATAGCTTTAGTAACGCTAGACAAAACAATGACTTTGTGGTTGGGTTAGAATCAGAAAAAATTACTTCGGCAGATGTGAGTTATATTTTTAGATCGCCATTAGTAAAAGCTCGGATTACTGGTTTTTATACAGGTTTTGAAGATGGAACAGATATCGGTTTCTATTTTGGTCAAGGCTTTAGTAACTTAAATTCGAGAACAGAAGATACAAACTCATTTATTCAAGAAGTGCTTACAGGTATAGAACGAAGAAATGCAGGAGGAGAGTTTGGTGTAGAATATCAAGTTACACCAACCGTCAAGTTAAAAGCGGCAGGTTCTTACGCTCAATACGTTTATACCAACAATCCTAATATGTATTATACTAGTGACGATGTAAACACAGGAAGTGTAGCAAACGATGTAACAGGTGACGGAAAATATACAGCTATTGATAGAATTTCATCACCAAGTGGTGAATTAGGAAAAACAGGAAAAGTTTACCTAGAAGATTATCACGTTGCAGGCGGACCAGAAAAAGCCTTTCAAATAGGTTTTGAATACCGCGACCCAGATTATTGGTGGGTTGGTGTAACTGCCAATTATTTTGACGATGCTTATATTGATGTTTCAAAAATTAGACGAAGTGATAATTTTAATTTAGATTCAGATGGGTTACCGTTTAACGATTATGATCCCGCAAGAGCTAGAGAATTATTAGCGCAAGAAAACTTTGGTGATTACACCTTGTTTAACCTCGTTGGTGGGAAATCATGGAAAATTGATGATTATTTTGTTGGCTTCTTTGCTACTATCAATAATGTCTTTGATACCGAATATAAGACAGGAGGCTTTGAGCAATCAAGAAATACCAATTATAGAGATACCAACGAAGATATGTCAAGGCAAAACGGAGAAATTTTTGGTAACCGTTATTTCTTTGGGTATGGTACGACTTATTACTTAAACCTTTACGTTAGATTTTAATACAATAAAAAAATAAATTCATATAAAATGAAAGCAATAAATATCACAAAAATTTTATTCTTGGTAACATTCACACTTGTTTTTTCAGCTTGTGTGCAAGACGACGATTATGACGTTCCAAACGGATTAGGTGAAGAACAACCGCTTCCAGAAGGAGCTCAAGTAATTTCTATTAGTGCAGTGACCGCTCAGGCAGATCAGTCAGACGATGGCCAATTTACTTTTGAAGAGACCAATGATTTTATGGAAGGTTATGTGATTTCTAGTGATGAAGCGGGTAACTTCTTTAGGGAGCTTATTTTACAAGACAAACCAGAAAATCCGACTGCTGGTATTAAAGTGATGTTGTTTGTCAACCCACTTTATACAAGCTACGAAGTAGGTAGAAAAATTCGTATAAACCTTAACGGATTTACCGTAGGAACTTCTAACGGAGTTTATAGCTTAGGTATCCCTGATGGTAATTTTATCGATGAAGCTCCTGCACAATTTCAAAACAAAATTTATAGAAGCGCAGAGGTGGCAACAATAGTTCCGCTCTCGTTAACCATTGCAGATTTTTCTGATGACTATGAGAATATAATGATACAGTTAGAAAATATGCAGTTTACGAAAGCAGATTTTAACAACAATGTTACTTATGCTGGTGAAAGCTCAGATGAGTTTGATGGTGAAAGAACAATAGAAAGCTGTGCGACTGGTGCAACAACTACCTTTAGTACTTCTACTTTTGCAGATTTTGCAAGTTTACCTGTTGCAGCTGGTAGTGGTTCTATCACAGGCATTTTGAGTAGAAATTTTGAAGACAGTAAATATGTAGTTTCTGTAAACGATTTAAGCTATATAGAGATGGAAGATGAAAGATGTGACCCAGAAGTATTTGCTTGTGAAGGGACTTCAGGAGGAGCACATATTTTATTTTCAGACGATTTTGAATCTTATGCTAATTTTGCTGGAGCAGAAGCGGCAGGTTGGATAAACGTAAATGTTGCTAATACAAGTGGTGAAAAATGGGTCTTAGGAAACTTTAACAACAACAATTATGCGCAAATCTCTGGTTTTAATTCAGGGGAAAGTGTAATTACTACTTATTTAATTTCTCCTGAAATAGCTATGGACGCTACGACAGAAGAAGAATTAAGCTTTGATCTGGAAGTAGCTTATTCTACAGGTGTAATTTTAAAAGTTTTAGTGACTAATGATTATACAGGTGACCCAACAACTACGACTTGGAATGAATTAGATTTCGCTATTCCTAATGAGCCATCGAATGGATTTGGAGGTTTTGATAATTATACGGCAAACATTGAGTGTATAGATGGAAACTTAAGAGTAGCTTTCTTGTATGAAGGTTCTGATCCAAGTGCAACGACAAGATATCATATAGATAACTTTGAAGTAAACGGAGTGCAATAAAAAAAGATGATATTTCAATAAAAATCCGCTTTAAGCGGATTTTTTTATGCTTAAACTTGAAGTGAAATTACAATTCTTTAATACCTAAAATAAGTTCACCTACTTATTTGCAGTGGTCTTGCTGTTATTAAATAAAGCTTTCGCACAAATTTAGAAAATAGATGTTGCAAGAATAACTCTCACTTCTGTAAAAAATAAAAGAGAAGATATAGGTATTAGGTACAGAATTGATAGTGCCATTTCAAAAAGAAACTAATTAGGTATTCAAGCAAAGCTATATTAAAGAGTGATTTATTGTTATACAATCCGCATTAAACGAATTCCTTACATTAACCAAATGTTCATTAAGTGTTAATAAAACATCGATAAAGTGTTAAAATTATCCGATTACTTGCAATTTTAATCTTTATAAAGTAGATTTGGTTTAGTTGAAATTAAATTCACAGATTATGAAGAAGATTACCTTATTATCAATTTTAGTTTTTTCTTTTCTTGGTGCACAGGCCTATAACATAGAAAAGGAAAAAAATAAAGAGACTAAAGATCCTAACAATTGTTCTACTATATATATAAATGCTGTTGCAGATAATAATACAAGTAAAGTAACTTTTTATGCAGATACACAGTTGAGTTCTAACACAGAAATTTTAAGTAGCACGTTTGAGGTTACTTATAAAAATGGTTATAAAGTAAATTATTTTGGTAAACTTGATGAACTTACAGGAGAGCCAGAGGTTACTTTAAATTTAGATGGGAGTACAAATGCAAGTATTGTTGAAAGCATAAAAGTTACAGTATATACAGCTCACGGTTCTGGAAATGATTGTAATATTACAGAAATAAGTGACTGGAAAACAGGTGGAGGAATTTGGGCTGATAATATTGAAAACCATATAAATATTGCGCAACATGACTAAACTTGACTCATTATAAAAATAAAATCCGCTTTAAGCGGATTTTTTATTTTCTTCTTATCATATAATTATTGAATGATTTGACGGCACTCATTTCTTGATACCAGAAAATAATAGGTATAGCGGTACTAATTACAGCTATATAACTAAAAGAAAGTATCATAATAAATAGCAGAACAGTTAGCGCCAAGCCTAAATAAATAAGTCTTTTATCAATCTTAGTCTAACCTTATTCACATGAATGTTAAATATTTTGCCACAGTGATTACAATTTATTTTAAGTTCATCTCCTTTTTGCATTTGTAAATCACCTCTGTTTTTTGCAGCAGATTTAATCATTATTTCTTTTTTACAAGAAATACAGTTTCCGTATAATTTCATGTCTTTTACTTCAATTTGCCTGTTTCTTCATCATACTCTGGATATAAGAAGTTGTTGTAAGGAAAACGGGTAATGTGTATTTTTCTAACGGTATTATAAACTTTCAAACGAAAATCCTCAAAGTTTTCTTTTTGGGTTGCCGAGATAAAAATCACATTTTTCCCCATTCTATTCATCCAAGTTCTTTTCCATTCCTCTAAAGAATAATGAATGGGCTGCCTTTCTTCCATCAAATCGGCTTCATCATAAGGCTCAGGTTTGTATGCGTCAATTTTATTAAAAACCATCAATGTGGGTTTGTCTGCACTGTCTATTTCATCTAAAATCTGATTAACCGAAGCAATATGGTCTTCAAACTGCGGGTGCGAAATATCGACAACGTGTAATAATAAATCTGCTTCGCGTACCTCGTCTAAGGTAGATTTAAACGATTCTACTAATTGTGTTGGTAATTTTCTAATGAAACCAACTGTATCGGTCAATAAAAAAGGGAGGTTTTTAATCACCACTTTTCTTACCGTCGTATCGAGTGTTGCAAAAAGTTTATTTTCGGCAAACACCTCACTTTTACTAATCACATTCATCAGGGTAGATTTACCTACATTGGTATAACCCACCAAAGCCACTCTTACGAGTTGTCCGCGATTACCTCGCTGTACTGCCATTTGTTTGTCAATGGTCTTTAGCTTTTCTTTGAGCTGAGCAATTTTATCCCGTACAATACGTCTATCGGTCTCGATTTCGGTTTCTCCAGGACCTCGCATTCCAATACCACCACGTTGTCTTTCTAAGTGTGTCCAAAGTCCGGTAAGTCTTGGGAGTAAATATTCGTATTGCGCCAATTCTACTTGCGTTCTTGCATAACTGGTCTGGGCGCGTTGGGCGAAAATATCCAAAATAAGATAAGTTCTGTCTACGACCTTACATTTTAAAATCTTCTCGATATTTTTCTGTTGTGCGGGTGAAAGTTCATCATCAAAAATAGCAGAGCCAATATCATTTTCTTCTACATATTGCCGTACCTTCTCCAATTTACCCGAACCTATAAAGGTTTTGGGATTGGGTTTCTCCAGCTTCTGGGTAAAACGTTTCATGACTTCACCTCCAGCGGTATAAGTCAAAAATTCAAGTTCATCGAGATATTCTTGTGATTTTTCTTCGTCTTGGTACTGGTTGATAATTCCTATTAAAACCGACTTTTCGTATTCAATTTCGTTTTTCTCTAGCATACATTTTTTTCTCTAAGACAAAAATACTAAAAAAGCTTCGCCTTCTCAATTTACGTCTATAATGAAATAAAAAAAGCAGCAAAAAATGCTGCTTTATCTTTTAAACTTTGTCAACGAATTTATGGATTGCTCACAATCACTTCGTTGTTTTTCCATTTTACAACTTCAGTAATTCTACTGTCATTATAATTGACTTCAGTAAGTTCTTGGTTCTCCCAAAATAACCATTTACCGGCTTTTTCACCGTTTTGGTATTTGGCTACTGCTGTTTTCTCTCCTTTTTGATTATACATTACCCAATCACCATGAAGTTTTCCTTCAAGGTTATATGTGCCTTCTTGCTTCACGGTTCCGTCTTCATAATAATAAGTACCTTTGATTAAATCATCAGATTTTTCAAACTTTGGCTTTACCTCTTGTGCCATAGCTATTGATCCTATCAATAATGCCGCTATGCATAATAAATTCTTCATTTTCATCATTTTTATTTAGGGTTCTTTCCCAAAGATAAGAAATAATTTACAATAAATGAACATTTACATAACATTAAATTAACATTAATATTTTAAATTTCTGTATATCAATGTTTTATACTGTTTTAAAACTAAAAACCTGATTTCAAATAAATAAAGTAGTGAAAGTCTTGTTTACTTATTATTTTTGCGCTTTCATTCTAATTTTACATTCGATGTATAGATCACATACAAACGCTGAGTTAAGAGCAACACATATTGAGGAAACGGTCACCCTTGCCGGTTGGGTACAAAAAGTACGTGACAAAGGTTTTATGATTTGGGTAGATGTGCGTGATCGTTATGGGATAACACAGCTTATTTTTGATGAGCAGCGTACCCCTAAAGAAGTGATGCAAAAAGCCAAAGACTTGGGTCGTGAGTTTGTGATACAAGTAAAAGGAGAAGTGATCGAACGTGAGTCTAAAAACCCACAAATGCTTACTGGAGACATCGAAATTTTGGTACAGCAATTAGAAGTACTAAACAGCGCAAAGTTACCGCCATTTACCATAGAAGATCAAACCGATGGTGGTGAAGATTTACGTATGAAATATCGCTATTTAGATATTCGTCGTAACCCGATTAAAAACAACCTTATTTTTCGTCACCAAGTAACCATGCAAGTGCGTAACTTCCTTTCGGAAAGAGGTTTTATTGAAGTGGAAACCCCATATTTAATAAAATCTACACCAGAAGGAGCTCGGGATTTTGTGGTGCCAAGCCGTATGAACGAAGGTGAATTTTATGCCTTGCCACAATCGCCACAAACCTTTAAGCAATTGCTAATGGTTGGCGGAATGGATAAATATTTTCAAATTGTAAAATGTTTTAGGGATGAAGATTTACGTGCCGACAGACAACTAGAGTTTACGCAAATAGATTGCGAAATGGCATTCGTAGATCAAGAAGATGTACTAAATGTCTTTGAAGGATTAACCAAGCATTTGCTGAAAGAAATTCGTGGGGTTGAGGTAAAAAACTTCCCGAGAATGACTTATGATGATGCCATGCGTTTGTACGGAAACGATAAGCCAGATATCCGTTTTGGGATGCAATTTGGCGAGCTAAACGATGTGGCAAAACACAAAGATTTCAAAATATTTAATGATGCCGAATTGATTGTTGGAATAGCTGTGCCGAACGCAGCAGATTATTCGCGAAAGCAAATAGATGCAATCATCGATTGGGTAAAACGTCCACAAGTTGGTGCGATGGGAATGGTTTATGTGAAGTATAATGAAGATGGCACTTTTAAATCTTCAGTAGATAAATTTTATGATGCGCAAGATTTTCAACAATGGGCAGAAAAAACACAAGCAAAACCAGGCGATTTAATTTGTGTACTTTCGGGAGAAACTAGTAAAGTAAGAGCACAATTAAGTGCTTTGCGTATGGAAATGGCAGAGCAATTAGGTTTGAGAAAAGCCGATGAATTTGCACCGCTTTGGGTGGTAGATTTTCCGTTATTAGAATGGGATCAAGAAACCGAAACTTACCACGCGATGCATCATCCGTTTACTTCGCCAAAAGTAGGTGATATTCCACTTCTGGCAAGTAATCCGAAAGCCGTAAAAGCCAATGCTTACGATTTAGTCCTCAATGGTAACGAAATTGGCGGAGGTTCGATAAGAATTCACGATAAAGAAACTCAAAAAATGATGTTCGATTACCTTGGTTTTACCGAAGAAGAAGCGCAAAATCAGTTCGGGTTTTTGATGAACGCTTTTGAGTTTGGAGCTCCACCTCACGGTGGAATTGCTTTTGGCCTCGACCGTTTGGTAGCTATTCTGGGCGGCAAAGAAACCATTCGTGATTTTATAGCATTTCCTAAAAACAACGCGGGAAGAGATGTCATGATTGATGCTCCAGCACCGATAGATCAGGCACAATTAGACGAATTATCATTGGCGTTAAAGTCGTAGATTTATAACATCACTTTAGTGTGGATTTTTTACTTTTATAAAAAGTAACACCAATCAATTGAAAAGGAAAAATCCGTTTATTAAGTTTTTACTGTGGAGGTATAAGCACATTTCTGAAAAGAATTTTGTGTATATGCTTTCTATCGTTATAGGACTTTTAGCAGGTTTGGTTGCTGTTGTTCTTAAAAACTTGACACACTTTATCACCAGTATTTTTGAAGAAGGAGCGATACAATCGTATCATTTGTATCTATTTTTTATTTTTCCATTTATAGGTTTACTACTTACATTACTGGTCAAAAAATACCTGATTAGAAAAGAAACCACCAACGGGATAAGTATGGCGTTGTTTTCTATATCTAAAAAAGAAGGAAGTACCGATAGGGCTAATATTTTCAATTCGCTTTTGGCAGCTCCTCTTACTGTTGGTTTTGGAGGTTCTGTTGGTCTCGAAGGACCTTCAGTTGCTGCAAGTTCGACTATCGGTTCAAAAATGGGAGAGTTGTTTCACCTCAAAGGACCAACCAAAAAACTCTTGCTGGTTTGTGCGGCTGCAGGTTCACTTTCGGCAATTTTTAAAGCCCCCATAGCAGCGCTTTTGTTTGCCATAGAGGTGTTTAGTTTAGATTTGACTTTAGCTTCGCTTTTACCACTTTTGTTTTCTTCGGTAGCGGCAGTTTTAGCGAGAATGCTGGTGATTGGCGAACAGTATATCGTAGAGTTTAAAGAGATTCAAGATTTTCAGATAAAAAATATACTCTTTTATGTGGTTTTAGGATTGTTTACTGCACTCATTTCAGTCTATTTTTCTAAAGTGTATTTTACTGTTGAGCGACTGTTTAAAAAAATAAAAAGTCCGTTTGTAAAAGTTTTACTTGGTGGACTTTCGATTGGTATTCTCATCTATTTTATCCCACCACTTTACGGAGAAGGCTTTTCGTTTATCAACAACTTGATTTCCCAAAATTACGAGCAAGCTTTTAGTGCTTTTCTTTTTAAAGAAGATATTTTTACCTCTTGGGTGATTATTTTTCTAATCTTAGGATTGATTATTTTTAAACCCATCGCGACGGCAATCACTATTGGAAGTGGTGGTGTTGGTGGTGTTTTCGCTCCAGTTTTATTTCTCGGTGCTATTTCGGGAAGTTTTTTTGTTAACTTTTTGAACCAATTGGGTTTTAACCTTCCGTCGAGTAATTTTACGATGGTGGGTATGGCTGGTTTGGTGGCAGGAGTTTTGCATGCTCCGCTTACAGCGATGTTTTTGATTGCTGAAATTACTGGCGGTTACGAACTTTTTATCCCTTTGATGCTTACGGTCGGTATTTCGTTCTTGATTTCCAAATCGATTATTGACAGTAATATTTATACGAAAGAACTCAAAGAGCAAAACGCTTTGATTACTCACGACAAAGACCAAGCGGTACTTACACTTTTAAATCTCGATAAAATCATCGAAAAAAATTTTATCAAACTTACGCCCGAAATGACTTTAAGAGAAATGCTATACGAAGGAGTTGTAAAATCTAACCGAAACCTGTTTCCGGTAGTAAATGAAGATGAAGAATTGGTCGGCCTCATTACGTTAGATGATATTCGTGAGATCATGTTTGACAATATGTTGCAACAAACCATGCTGGTAAAACTCTTGATGCACGAAGCGCCCGATTACATTTATTACGAAAAAGACAGTATGCAAAGTGTTATGAATAAATTTATCACAACCGGAGCGTGGAATTTACCCGTCATCAAAGATGGAAAATATCTCGGGTTTGTTTCAAAATCTAAAATGCTCACGGCTTACCGCCGAAAATTAGTTACCTTTAAATAAAAATCTGCTGATGCGAACTTTCTTAATTGTTTTATTTATCCTTTTGTTTACAGCTCTCGTTGTTGGTCTATACCTGCAAATGAGTTTAACAGACGAGAAAACTGGCAATCTTCTTATTGGCGGCTCATTAGTAATTGGTTTTTTTGTTTGGATGCCATTGTTTTTATACCATCGCTCTAAAAAAAGAAATATGAAAGACTACTTGCTTACCAAAGAAAATCTCGATAAAATGAGAAAAAAGGGGCAAGAGAAATTTTAATTCTTTAGTTATGAAAAGCATACTTAAAGACATTATTGCAGTTGTAAGTATAGGGTTATTGGTCTGTTTTTCTTTTTATACCTTATTGCCTTCCAAAGATTATTTTGATAAAAAAGAAAGGAAATTTTCTGTAGAAAATGCTTTCAGACATGTAGAAACCATTTCACAAAAACCACATTCTATTGGTACTGCAGCGCACAGCAAAGTACGTAATTATATCGTACAAGAACTCCAAAAGCTCGATTTAGAAGTACAAACCCAAAAAGATTATTACCTAAGTCACGAAGGCCTCGCTACAGTACCCGAAAATATCATTACCAAAATTCCAGGCAAAAACCCAAAAAAACCGGCTTTGTTGGTGATGACGCATTACGATAGTGCCGTGCATTCTTCTTTTGGAGCAAGCGATGCCGCTTCGGGAGTGGCGATTATTTTAGAAAATCTTCGCTTATTATTAGAAGACGGTTTTCAGCCCGAAAATGATGTGATTATTTGTTTTACAGATGCCGAAGAAATAGGTTTATTGGGTGCAGGTTTGTTTGTCAAGCAGCATCCATGGTCAAAAAATATTGGTTTGGTTTTAAACTTTGAAGCACGCGGAAGCGGAGGTCCGTCGAATACTATTCTAGAAACCAATACCGGGAATAAAAAACTTATTCATGCTTTCGCGGAAGCAAACCCGCAATTTCCCTTGGCAACTTCGCTGATGTACAGCGTCTATAAAGTTTTACCCAACGATACCGATGCGACTATTTTTAGGGAGGTTAACGATACACCAAGTTTCTTTTTTGCTTTTATTGATGACCATTTTGATTATCATACCGCTTATGATACTGCCAAAAACCTCGACAAACAATCGCTCATTCATCAAGCCACTTACCTCAAAGCTTTGTTGCCTTATTTTGCACATCAGGATTTAAGTGAACTCAAATCAGAAAATGATGTGGTGTATTTCAACTTTCCTTTTTTAGGGATGCTGAGTTTTCCTTTCTTTTTGATTTTTCCGTTACTGACTATTGGTTGGTTGTTATGGCTAGGTGTTTTGATGGTGGCTTTACGAAAACAAAAATTTACCATATCACAAGTACTTAAAGGATTATGGTTTTTGGTAAAAATCCTTTTTATAAGTATTGCTTCTGTTAATTTGCTGTTTTTTTATATCAGTAATTTTTATCCCGTTTTTCTCGAAAATCAGAATGGGTTTACGCCTAACGGGCATTGGTATATTCTTGCGAGCGTCTGTATAACACTTTTGGTGTCGTTGTTTTTTACTTCAAAAATTCAGTCGCAATTATCATCGGTAAAAGACGCCTATTTTATGGCCATCTTGTTTTTCTGGATGCTAATTTTAACCCTTATTGCTTTTGTATTGCCAGGAGCATTTTACTTTGTGATTCCGGTTTATCTTGCTTTAGTTGGATTTTTAGTGGTACTCAAATCCTACAAATGTCATTTTATACAAATCTTGTTAGCGATTCCGGCTATTTTGATTTTTGCACCTTTGATACAGTTTTTCCCAGTAGGTTTGGGGTTAAAAATGTTAAGCATTAGTGCTCTCTTTACCATTTTACTTTTTGGGTTGTTGTGGAATGTTTTTGTAGAAATAAAATTCAACAAAATTCTTGCGATTCTTTGTACAATCATTGCTTTTGTAGCTTTAATCATTGCGCATACAAAAGCTGGTTTATCTATCGAAAATCCTAAGCAAAATAGTTTGGTTTACCTCTATGATGCTGACACTAATCAAGCCAGTTGGAATTCCTATGATTATGATTTAGATCACTGGAACCAAGCTTATTTTAAAGAAGAAATAGAAGTAGATTCAACAAAAAATGTCTTTGATAGTAAGTACAATTCTGAGTTTACTTACTCCGCAAAAGCACAGAAGTATGATATACCTTTATCAGAATTTTACTATAAAAATAAAGGAAATGGTTCTTACGAATTAAAAATTGCTCCCCAACGTGAACTCAACCGTATCGAATTGTTTGTCGATAAAAACATCAATTTCGAAAGTTTTACGCTCAACGGAAAAGAACAACCCGAAGGTTATGAGCCATTTTACCAAAACAGAAAAAATAACAAATTGTTGACCTATTACCCAATCGATCGTGATACGTTAAGAATCGAATTTTCTGCTCAAAAAAAACCTGTCTTTACGATGTACGAGTCCAGTCATAATTTGATGAATAATAAATGGGTGAAAATTTTGCCACGAGATTCAACCATGATTCCGAGACCTTTTGTATTAAATGATGCAATTATGGTAAAACAAGTAATTAAATAACCTTGGAAGAAAAAGTAGCAATTTTAGGATGTGGTTGGTTAGGTTTTCCTTTAGCAAGGGAGTTAAAAGATCTTGGTTATTCAATAAATGGGTCGACTACATCAGATCATAAAATAAAAACGTTAAAGGATTTTGGAATAAATTCTTTTTTGATAAAGCTTTTTGAAGAGCGGATAAAAGGTGATATGGCTAATTTTTTAAAAGATGTTAATGTATTAATTTTAAATTTCCCACCCAATTATAGAGAAAATCCAAATCAAGAATTTATAAAAATCATAAACAATTTAAGCCATGAGATTGCAAAGCAACCAAATATATATGTGGTGTATGTAAGTACAATCTCAGTATTTAGGAAAACACATCCTATTACGAAATATAATGAAGAGCATGAGCCTTATAGCGAATTTTCAAAGACACAGCAATTAATAGAAGCAGAAAAAATTATTTTAAGATTAAAGAATAAATCTAGTATCTTAAGACTAGGTGGTTTGATAGGAGAAGACCGCCACCCTATAAAGTATATTGCAGGAAGAGAAAAATTACAAAATGCAAATACTCCAATAAACTTGATACATCAAAACGACGCTATTGATATTATCAAAAAGCTAGTTGCTCAAAAAGTTAGAGGAATCTTTCATGGTGTTTACCCAAAGCATACATCACATCAAGAATATTATTCAAAAATTGCTGAAGAACGAGGGTTTTCTATACCTAATTATGAAAAGGATAAAGATAAGATAGGAAAAATCATTGAGAGCAACATTACTCAACAAGTTTTAGGTTTTGACTATAAATATGAAATATAGATGATTTTTTATACTTGACGGAGTTATAGCAATAGCATTGAAAAGAACAAAAAACCCATCGAAACTCGATGGGTTTTTTTATAACTTATAAATTGTTTTTTACCAAATAGAAACACGTTTTTCAGGTGCGATATACATCGAGTCACCTTCTTTGATGTCAAAAGCTTGGTAAAAAGCTTCTACATTTTGAAGTGGTACGTACGCTCTGTACATTCCAGGAGAATGCGGATCGGTTTTGATCTTGTTGCGTAAAGCCTCTTCTCTCATTTTTGTTCTCCAAACCGTTGCCCAAGAAAGGAAGAAACGCTGCTCTGGTGTAAAGCCATCAATATTTTCTGGTCTTCCGTTTTCTTTTAAGTGCATTTGTAAACCGTCATAAGCCGCTAAAACGCCTCCTAAGTCACCAATGTTTTCTCCTAAGGTAAACTTCCCGTTGATGTAAACACTATCCAACACTTCAATGGCATCATATTGTTCGGCAAGTTTATTTCCTCTTTCGGTGAATTTTTCTAAATCTTCATCAGTCCACCAGTTTTTAAGGTTTCCATCGGCATCAAAACGAGCGCCACTATCATCAAAGGCGTGCGAAATCTCATGACCAATTACCGCTCCAATTCCACCGTAATTGACAGCTTCGTCTGCTTTGTAGTTGTAGAACGGTGGTTGTAAAATAGCCGCAGGAAAAACAATTTCGTTGTAAAACGGATTGAAATAAGCATTGACCGTTTGTGGCGACATTCCCCATTCGGTTTTATCGACAGGTTCGTTGATATCTGCCAAGTTATCGCGTAAATTCCATTCTGAAACTGCTACCATATTTTCGTAGTAATTGTTGTCTGCATTTACTTCCATATCAGAGTAATCTTTCCATTTGTCTGGGTAACCAATTTTTACGGTAAATTTGTCTAACTTTTCGATGGCTTTTAGCTTGGTGCTGTCGGTCATCCACTCTAGTTTTTCAATTCTGTTTTGGAAAGCCGTAATCACGTTAGCAATCATTTTTTCTGCTTTTTCTTTTGCTTCCGGTGGAAATTTTTCATCGACATACAATTGCCCGATAGCTTCACCTACAGAACCATTTACGGTAGCCAAGGCTCTTTCTCTTGCTGGTAACTGTTTTTTAGCTCCGTTAAGGGTTTTGCTGTAAAAATCCCAATTGGCTTTATCAAGCTCGGTGGTTAAAAGTCCGGCAGCATCGTTAAGCGTAGACCAACGAACCATGGTTTTCCATAAGTCAACATCTTTTTCTGCAAAAACTTTTTGTAATTCTTTCATATAGGCAGGTTGCATGACAATTACGGTGTCCATTTCTTTTTCTACACCTAAATCGTCAAAGTATTTCTTCCACTCAATAGCAGGAACCATTTTTTGCAATTCTGCAATCAATCTTGGGTTGTTGAAATTTCTAAAATCACGGCTCGCTACTTTGTCTAATCTTGGAGTTGCCAACCTTGTTTCTAGAGCCAAAATCTTTTCAGCTTGTGCTTTCGCGGAAGCTTCGTCATCACCAATCAATTGGAGCATTCTAGCGATATGCTCTTTGTACTGCTCTCTTATTTTTTTAGACTCGGCGTCTTGCTTGGTATAGAAATCACGATCGGGTAAACCTAATCCGCCTGGAGTGATATAGGCAGAATTCATATCGCTGTTCGTAGGATTAGAAAAGGCTGCCAATCCAAAAAATGGCGACGAAATAGTAGCTGCTTCTTTTCCTAGAAGTGTCTGTAAATCATCGATATTTTCTATCGCAGCGATTTTGTCTAAAGCAGGTTGTAAAGGTTGGATACCTGCTTTATCTCTAGCAATAGTATCTAACTTAGACTGAAAAATAAAGATAGCTTTCGCCTGATCGGTTTCGGCACTGTATTTTTTACTTTCTACTGCATTGTCTATAATTTGCAAGACATCGTCGTCGGTGCTTTTTCGCAACACCTGAAATCCTCCCCATGAGGTTCTATCGTCAGGAATTTCAGTAGTTTTCATCCAGTTTCCGTTTACATAATTATAAAAATTATGTTTTGGACTCACAGAGGTATCCATATATTCTAAATCGATACCCGGAATTCTTTCCGCTTGAGCGACTTCTTTTTTCTCTTTATCTCCGCAAGAAGATAAAACAGCAATCATAGAAGCAACAGCAAGGCTTTGTTTAAGTTGTAGTTTCATGTTGTTATTAATTTATGATATAGGTAGTTATAAAATACTATTTGTTACTTTTTTGTTGGTTTTTTTCTAAAAAAGATTTTTCGAATTGTGCTTTTAGTGGAACAATTTCACTCATCTTTTCGTTAGGAACGCTTAGCGAAAGTACATAATGTTTGATGAACCATTTTCCATCTTTCTTTATCAATACACCAGAACCACGACAAATTCCCATATGCTCAGAATTAAGCAATTCGTCAAACCAAGCCAAATTGTTTTCTACATAAATATTCCGTTCAAACGGAATAAATTCCCATGCAGTACCTTTATCGAAATAAGGTTTTGAAAAAGCTTTAAATTCGGTTTTGGTCCAATTTTCGGTAGGATCGGTTCCAATGAAAATTGCATCTTTAGTCATTTTAGAAAAATAAGCTTCATCATTAGCTTTTGCAGCAGCTTGATGCCAATCGTCAAGCATTTGTGCGACTTGTTCAACCTCATTCTGACTAAAACTAGCCAATGAAAATAAGGCGATAAAAAGAAAAACTAGTGGTTTCATACTTTGTTGGTTGCTGTGCTGTCTTGTGGTTTTATACTTTTTTCAATTTCTTTTTCAAACTCTTCGAGTGTACCTAAAAAGACTTCATTTAGTTGAATTTTTAAATTCTGAAAAGCATCTTGCAAATCTGCTGTCGTAGTTTTGATACGAGTCGTGTCGATTACTTGGCGTTGAATAAGTTGGTTGAGCATACTCGATTTAGTATACAGAACATTCAAGCGAACTTTTACAGGGTTGACATTGAAAACAGGAGGGACAGAATCTTTCATCGCCAAACTTGTTTCTCTAATGTTGTTACTGCTACTTGCCAACTCTTGATAAGTAAAATTTTGGATATTTCTAATTTCGTTCTGAAAATTCATATACTCTGCCCAATTAGAAGCACTATCATTGGCTTCTTTCAGTAGGGTTACTTCTTTGGTAGGGGAAATATTTATTTTCTTCTGAAGGATTTTTGCACGTTGTAACTGAAATGTTTTTTCTTCTTCCGCAACTTTATCGGTGTTGTCACAGCTAAACATGAAAATTAGCGTAAGCGAAAAAAAAAGGAAGTTTTTTAAAACCTTAAGCATAGCAATCTTTAAAATTTTAGCGAAAGATAAGTTATTTTTCACACTTCGCTATTTTGATGTTCGTGGTAAATTTCGTTTTTTTGGGGTTCTATAAAAAAAGGAAACATATGGCTTCAAAAATATTGATTATCGGTGCTTGCGGACAGATAGGAACAGAATTGACGATGGCTTTGCGCGAAAAGCAAGGAAATGGCAATGTGGTTGCAAGTGACATCAGAGAAGGTGCCGAGCAACTTATGCAGAGTGGTCCTTTTGAAATTATAGACGCAACCGATTATAAAGCCATAGAAGATGTGGTGTTGCATTATGAAATAGATGAAGTATATCTCATGGCAGCGATGTTGAGTGCTACTGCAGAAAAATTTCCAATGCGTGGTTGGAATTTAAATATGGATTCGCTTTTTAATGTCTTGAATCTCGCTAAGGAAAAGAAGATTTCTAAAATCTTTTGGCCATCTAGTATTGCGGTTTTTGGGCCAACCACACCCAAACAAAATACACCACAACTTACAGTGATGGAGCCAACAACCGTTTACGGAATTTCCAAACAAACGGGAGAACGTTGGTGCGAATATTATTTCAATAAATATGGAGTTGATGTTAGAAGTATTCGTTATCCTGGCTTGATAAGCTATAAAACTTTGCCTGGTGGCGGTACAACCGATTATGCGGTGG
This sequence comes from Mesonia sp. K7, assembly GCF_003233725.1. GTDB lineage: Bacteria > Bacteroidota > Bacteroidia > Flavobacteriales > Flavobacteriaceae > Mesonia. The sequence continues at coordinate 65,413 of NZ_QKQV01000005.1, read as the reverse complement.
AAATCTACCACGAAGCCTTAAAAAATAAAAGCTACACTTCTTTTTTAAGTAAAAATACAGCTTTACCCATGATGTTTATGGATGATGCGATACGAGCAACCATTTCGTTGATGGAGGCAGATGCGAAGGATGTAAAAATACGTTCTTCTTACAACCTTGGCGGAATAAGTTTTACACCTGCAGAAATTGCTGAAAGTATTCAAAAAGAGATTCCTGATTTTACGATAGATTACGCTCCAGATTTTAGACAAGCCATTGCCGACTCGTGGCCATCGAGTATCGATGATAGTAAAGCCTACGAAGACTGGAATTGGAAACACGAATACGATTTGGAAAAAATGACCACGGCGATGTTAGAAGGTCTAAAAGCTCAGAATTGATTATAAGATGATACAAAAAAACTCCGAAGAAAACTTCGGAGTTTTTTATTCCACGTAAGTGAAAAAAATAATAGTTTGAATTAGCCTTTTGTGGTTGCCATTAAATATTCTCGGTTCATACGAGCAATATTTTCAAGGGAAATATCTTTAGGGCATTCTATTTCACAAGCGCCTGTATTGCTACAGTTACCAAAACCTTCTTCATCCATCTGTCTTACCATCGCTTTTACACGATCTACGGCTTCGATACGACCTTGTGGTAATAAAGCATATTGCGAAACTTTAGCCGAAGTAAATAACATTGCACTGGCATTTTTACAAGCGGCAACACAAGCGCCACAACCAATACACGTTGCGGCGTTAAATGATTCGTCTGCATCGTGTTTATTTACCGGAATGGCATTTGCATCTATCGTATTTCCAGAAGTGTTGACCGAAACATAACCACCTGCTTGTTGAATTCTGTCGAAAGAGCTTCTATCGACAATCAAATCTTTAACCACAGGAAATGCTTTTGCTCTAAAAGGTTCAATCACAATAGTGTCACCATCTTTAAAAGAACGCATATGCAATTGGCAAGTGGTGATGTGTCTATTTGGTCCGTGAGGCTCACCGTTGATTTGTAACGAGCACATTCCGCAAATTCCTTCACGACAGTCGTGGTCAAACTCTACGGGTTCTTCGCCTTTCTCTACCAATTCTTCATTGAGAACATCCAACATTTCAAGAAAAGACATATCGCCTTCGATACCATCGATAGGGTAAGTGACCATTTTACCTTTGGTATCTTTATTTTCTTGACGCCATATTTTTAGTGTAAGTTTCATCTTTTTAGATTTTAGTATTGAATATTGAGTATTGAGGCGTTATAATCTAACATCTCATAGCTCAATACTTATATCTATTTGTAACTTCTTGTTTTTAATTCTATATTCTTAAACTCTAAATTTTCTTTGTGCAATATCGCTTCACGCGGATTACCAGTGTATTCCCATGCGGCTACATACTTAAAGTTTTCGTCATCACGCAGAGCTTCTCCTTCTTCGGTCTGGTATTCTTCTCTAAAGTGACCACCGCAAGATTCGTTTCTGTGTAAAGCGTCTTTTGCAAAAAGTTCTCCGAGTTCTAAGAAATCGGCAACACGTCCTGCTTTTTCTAATTCTGCATTTTTAGATGCAGCATTTCCTGTTACTTTTACATTTGCCCAGAAATCTTCACGTAATTCTTTAATCTCATCAATAGCTTCGGTCAAACCTTGTGCGTTTCTAGCCATTCCGCATTTGTTCCACATGATTTTACCTAATTTTTTGTGGTAATAATCTACCGAGTGTTTTCCACCAGCATTCATCAGTTTATCAATTCTTTCTCTCACATCTTTTTCAGTAGCTTCAAACTCTGGAGAATCCGTAGAGATTTTACCCGTTCTAATGTCATCAGCCAAATAATCTCCAATGGTATATGGTAAGACAAAATAACCATCGGCGAGTCCTTGCATCAATGCCGAAGCACCTAATCTGTTGGCGCCGTGATCTGAGAAATTGGCTTCTCCTGTCGCATAACAACCAGGAATGGTAGTTTGTAGGTTATAATCTACCCAAAGTCCACCCATCGTGTAATGAACAGCAGGATAAATCATCATGGGCGTTTCGTATGGATTCTGATCGACGATTTTTTCGTACATCTGAAATAAGTTACCATACTTTGCTTCTACGACTTCTTTTCCTAATTTGGTGATTTCTTCTTTTGTAGGGTTTTTATGTCCTGAAGTGAAGGCTTTTTCTTTCCCGTAACGTTCTATCGCGCTCGAGAAATCCAAAAATACCGCTTCACCAGTTTTGTTTACACCAAAACCAGCATCACATCTTTCTTTGGCGGCTCTCGAAGCTACGTCACGAGGTACTAAGTTACCAAAAGCAGGGTACCTTCTTTCTAAATAGTAGTCTCTTTCTTCTTCTGAAAGATCGGTTGGTTTTTTTCTGCCTTCGCGAATAGCGATAGCATCTTCTTGTTTTTTAGGAACCCAAATTCTACCATCGTTACGCAACGATTCAGACATCAACGTTAGTTTTGATTGATGTTCTCCCGAAACCGGAATACAAGTGGGGTGAATTTGTGTGTAACAAGGATTGGCAAAATAAGCCCCTCTTCTGTGAGCTCGCCAAGCTGCCATGACGTTACTTCCCATCGCATTGGTCGATAAAAAGAAAACATTTCCATAACCTCCAGAAGCTAAAACGACAGCGTGAGCCGAGTGCCGTTGTATTTCGCCAGTTACCATATCACGCGCAATAATACCGCGAGCTTTGCCGTCTACTAAAACCAAATCCATCATTTCGTGACGGTTATAAGCTTTTATTTTTCCGCGGTTGATCTGTCTATTCATCGCAGAATAAGCGCCTAGTAATAACTGTTGACCTGTTTGCCCTTTGGCGTAGAAAGTACGCGAAACCAATACACCACCAAACGAGCGATTGTCTAGTAAACCACCATATTCACGAGCAAAAGGTACACCTTGAGCTACGCATTGGTCGATAATATTTGCCGACACTTCTGCAAGACGGTAAACATTGGCTTCACGCGAACGGTAATCACCTCCTTTTATGGTATCGTAGAATAACCTGTAGTTTGAATCTCCATCACCTTGGTAATTTTTTGCGGCATTAATTCCGCCTTGAGCGGCAATAGAGTGTGCACGTCTCGGAGAATCTTGGTAACAAAATGTTTTTACGTTATAACCTAACTCAGCCAAAGTTGCTGCGGCACTTCCGCCTGCAAGACCTGTTCCAACAACAATTACATCGATATTACGCTTGTTGGCAGGGTTCACCAAGTTGATGTCGTTTTTATGCTTTGTCCATTTGTCTGCTAAGGGTCCTTCTGGTATTTTAGAATCGAATACTGACATAAATCTACGTTGTTATAGTTGGTTGAAATAATGGAAAAGGGCGATAAAAATAAACCCTAATGGGATGATAATCGCAAAGGCTACGGTAAATCCTCTAAGTCCTTTTGAGTATTTGTTGTTCCAACCCATCGATTGGAAAGAGGAAGAAAACCCGTGTAATAGGTGCAACATCAAAAAGATAAAAGAAATAACATACAGAATTACACGCCATAAATCTTTAAACTTGACAACCGTTTCTTCATAATACCTTGTTGGATCTTCTGGTAGACGGTGAATATACTTATGTGAAATTTCTGGAAACCAAAAATCATAAAAGTGTAAACACAAAAACGCTAGAATAACTGCACCTGAATAAATCATATTTCGGGACATCCAGCTTGAGTTGGCTGCTCCATTGTACTTTACATAGCTGTATGTTCTTGCGTTTCTGTTTTTGATTTCTAAAACAAACCCCATAATGAAATGAAAAATCACTCCAAAAATTAAGATAGGTTGTAAAATCGCTTGTACAAAAAAGTTGGTGCCCATAAAATGTGACAACTCATTAAAAGTGTCTTGGCAGATAACCGATGTAAAGTTGATTGAAAAGTGTTGGAATAAAAATAAAACTAAAAATAATCCCGAAAGCGCCATGGCTACCTTTCTAGCTATTGACGATTTTAATAATCCTCCCATGGAAATTGGTTGTTTAAAATAAATTTACACAAAAATACAAGTGCGCTCGCTTATTCACAAACTTTCGCAGAAAGATTAATGTTATTTAGAATTAGTTTAAGCAATCTTTTTCTGTATAGAAAATTTACTCCAAAACAACCGGAATCAAACCCCGAAGTCCCATATCGACTACTTGTTCTCCCGCACTAGGTTCGTAGAGACCATCTTCATTGACTTCTGTCCATTCAAAACTGTTGTTGATAGAGAATGAAAGAACCACTTCCACATCTTCGGTTTCGTTGCCTGTGATGGTAAAACCGTTTTCGAATTCGCCTGTGACTACACATGAACCTTGCGGTACTGGAGAAGAATCAAACAATGGGTTAGGAACCGTTGTAGCTCCTTCTGGTGCTTGTCCTTGCGTAGAAAATCCGTTCGTTTCTAATGCCCAAAAACCTTGTTTTTTATTTTCATTGATTTCAAAATTTGCTCCGTTGAGATCAAAAGTAGAAATGTAAGTGTTATAACCTACAAAACTGGCTAAAGTAGCTGTGTAAGTGTTTCCGTCAAGTAAAAAATCGATATCACCTTCTTGATATGCCAATGAGACTCTTACCCATTCGTAATTGCCAGCAGCAATTTCGCTTAAAGGAATGCTTAAAAACACTTCATCGTTTCCGGCAAAAACAGCTTGCTGAAAATCGATAGCCGTTTCACCGCCAACATTGGTTTCTTCACCCAAAAAAATGACTTCGCCTTCCCCAAGTGGTGTAAACGGTCCTGGAGCAAACTCGATATAGTTGGCACTCATGCTTTTAATGCTGGGTGATTGTGCAGCATTTCCGTCTGGAATGGTAGAAGGTTGACCAAGGTTATTTAAACGTTCTTGATTGGGGTCAAATTTTAGTCTAATTACCAGTTGTGGTTCATCATCTGAAGGGTTGTTATTGTCGTCATTACTACAACTTGTCAACACTAAGGCAAACGTCAAAAATAAAAAGGGTAAATGTCTCATGAGTGTAAAATTTAAAACTTAAAGATAGTGATTTTCTATTTCTTCTCTGAATTTGTACTTTTGAAAAAATTTCAAAAACAGCTATGAGATATTCACCTATCAAATCAGATTTATTTATAAAAAACCGTAAAAACTTTATGGCGCAGATGAAGCCAAACAGTCTTGCAGTTTTTAATGCTAATGATATTTATCCCATCGGAGCCGATAGCACGATTCCGTTTCAACAAGACAGAAATTTATACTACCTAAGTGGTGTCGATCAAGAAGCGACCAAATTGGTGCTTTTTCCTGATGCTCCGCATGAGAAACATCGTGAGGTGCTTTTTGTGACCGAGACAAATGAGCATATTGCGGTTTGGGAAGGTGAAAAACTCACCAAAGAAAAAGCTACTGAGCTTACGGGTATCAAAACGGTGTATTGGTTAAGCGAGTTTGAAAAGATATTTCATCAGTTAATGTCGCAAAGCGAGACAATTTACATCAACACCAACGAACATTACCGCGCTAATGTCGAGACCGAAACCCGTGAAGCACGTTTTAATAAATGGGTGTTAGAAAGTTATCCTGCGCATCAAACTGCCAAGAGTAATCCTATATTACAACGACTAAGATCGGTAAAAGACCCATTGGAAATCGATGTCATGCAACAAGCTTGTAATATTACCGAAAAAGGCTTTCGCCGGATTTTAGCATTTACCAAACCGGGCGTTTGGGAATATGAGCTCGAAGCAGAGTTTATGCACGAATTTTTAAGAAATCGTTCCAAAGGTTTTGCGTATACGCCAATTATTGCTTCGGGAAACAATGCCAATGTGTTGCATTATATCGAAAATAAAGCACATTGTAAAGATGGCGATTTGATTTTATTTGATGTAGGTGCCGAATATGCCAATTATGCCAGCGATATGTCAAGAACTATTCCTGTAAATGGGAAATTTACGAAGAGACAAAAAGAAGTTTATAACGCGGTAAATAGGGTTAAAGACGAAGCTACCAAACTCCTAGTTCCAGGAACGATGTGGGAAGAATACCACATAGAAGTAGGTAAAATGATGACTTCAGAATTACTTGGTTTGGGCTTGTTGGATAAAGCTGATGTCCAAAACGAAGACCCAAATTGGCCGGCATATAAAAAATATTTTATGCACGGCACTTCGCATAACATTGGGTTAGACACTCATGATTATGGTTTGCTGTACGAACCCATGAAAGCCAATATGGTTTTTACCGTAGAACCGGGAATTTATATTCCAGAAGAAGGTTTTGGTATTCGTTTGGAAGACGATGTGGTCATTCAAGAAAAAGGAACGCCTTTTAACCTCATGCGTAATATCCCAATTGAAGCCGATGAAATTGAAGATTTGATGAATTCGTAATTTCTGTCATCCTAAACTTGTTTCAGGGTCTCATCCCGATGAGCAAATTAGCAATAAGAGATTCTTGTTCTCTAAGATTCAGTATGGAATGACCACAAAAGAATCATAAAAAATTTAAATTAATAAGATGCTGATCCCGAAGGTTCGGGACAGAATGACGGTTCAAATGCTAAAAACATTATCCTATAAGAATATCAGCGTAAGCTATAGCATTTTCGGAAGCGGAAAAACCATTGTTTTGCTTCATGGCTTTCTTGAAAGTTCGTGCATGTGGCGAGAAACTGTTGAAATACTGCAAGAAAAATATCAAATCGTTACGATTGATTTATTAGGTCACGGAAAAACTGATAAGCTGGGTTATATTCATACGATGCGAGAAAACGCTCTGCTTGTCAAAAGTGTTTTGGAAACCGAAAGAATAAAAAAGACAAGTTTTGTAGGGCATTCGATGGGCGGTTATGTTGCACTCGCTTTCGTGGAATTGTTTCCTAAAATGATGACTCAATTGGTGTTGCTCAATTCTACTTCTAGTGAAGATTCGCAAGAGCGAAAAGACAATCGCGATCGGGCAATTAGGCTACTCAAGCAAAATAAAACAGCCTTTATAAGTATGGCGATCAACAATTTGTTTGCGGAAGAAAATAGAGAAAATCTGACTGAACAAATCAAATCATTGGTCGCCGAAGCCCAGCAAATGCCCATAGAATCTATTGTAGCCACCATCGAAGGGATGAAAAACCGTAAAGATCGAACTGATGTTTTGAAGAACTTTAAAGGTGAAAAACTGATTATTGCTGGAGAAAAAGACGAAGTGATACCGATTCAGAACATTCAAGAAATTGCTACCAAAACCCAAACGCCTATTAAAATTCTAGAAGGCGGACATATGAGTTGGTTGGAGGCTAAAGCAAATTATATAAAAAGCTTAGAGGGCTTCCTATAAATACAAAAACTGCTCAAATATAGAGCAGTTTCTGAAGTTTTAGTTGTTGAATAAATTAAGGGTAGCGTTGGCTAAACGCTAGGTGCAACACTTGCAACTTGTGTTTTAAAGATATAGTGGTTAAGTTGTTGCAAAGTATTAGGTTTATCTTGGGTATTTATCAATAATGAAATGTTGTTGTTGCTTCCGCCATAGGCAATCATTCTGATGCTCACATCGTTTAAAATCTGAAATAACTTCGAGGTTTCAGGATGGTTGACAATATTATTACCTGCGAGGCATACAATACTCATTTTATCTTCTACCGTCACTGCGGAAAATTTTTCTAACTCGGCTACGATCTCATCTAAAAATTGTGTATTGTCTATTGTAAGTGAAACTGCAATTTCTGAAGTGGTGACCATATCGATAGCCGTTTGGTATTTTTCGAAAATCTCAAAAACACGTTTTAAGAAACCGTGTGCCAACAGCATTCGCTCAGATTTTATTTTAATAACCGTAATTCCGTCTTTAGCGGCAATGGCCTTGATACCTTCGCTGGAAATTTCGTTAGAAATCAAAGTGCCTTCGGCTTCGGGTTGCATAGTGTTTTTTAACCTTACGGGAATATCAAGTGCCCGTACGGGTAAAACGGTTTGTGGGTGTAAGATTTTAGCTCCAAAATAAGCCAATTCTGCTGCTTCGTCAAACGATAACTGCGGTATTGAATAAGTGTTTTCTACAAACCGTGGATCGTTGTTGTGAAAGCCATCAATGTCTGTCCAGATTTGCACTTCTTCGGCTTTGATTGCCGCACCAATAATCGTGGCAGTATAATCGCTTCCGCCACGTTGTAAATTGGTTACTTCGCCTCTTGCATCGAGTGAAATAAAACCTTGGGTGATAAAAATCTGGGTATCTTTTTGTTGGCTTAATAAACGTTTGATGTTCTGCTGGATGTAAAACAAATCAGGTTCACCTTCTTTGTCTACGCGCATAAAATCGAGCGCAGGAATTATGCTAGAAGCTATTCCTTGCTCGTTGAGGTATGCGTTTACTAAAAAAGTGGAAAACAATTCGCCTTGAGCGAGAACAGTGTTTTGGAAATTGGGTATTGAGTTGTTATGGGTAAAGCTCAGTAATGTATTGTCGATCTGGTTGATGTAATTTACAACTTCCTGTAAAACACTAGAATTTTGGATAAGATGATATGCAGTTTGCTTGTTTTTTTCTTTCAGCTGAGCAATCAGTTTGAGGGCAGCTTCGGTTTGGTTGTGTAAAATGGCTTCAGCAATCGCAACTAAGTTGTTTGTGCTTCCACTCATCGCAGAAAGTACTACTATTTTTGGGGCATTGTCATCGACAATTGTTTTTACTTTCTCAATGTTTTCTACAGAACCAACCGAAGTCCCGCCAAACTTTAAAACTAACATAAATCTTGTAAAAAATCTGCTGCTAAAGTAGAAGGTAAGTTCTTGCTAACCATAAAATTATTTATATTTGACTAATTTTATACAAATTGTTAAATATATAACAAATGAAAACTATTTCTCAATGTGTAGAGGAAATACTTAGTAATCAATCGTTTTTAGAAGAAGCGCTTTCGCGAAAAATTATTAATTATAGTGCTTTGGCGGAAGATTTACAATCGACGATTTCACAAATGCTTAGAAAAGAAGTGCAAACCGGAGCTATCATGATGGCATTGCGTAGGTGCAATTCGCCTGCTGGTGTTTCCAATTCCGCGAAAGTAAAAGAATCGTTGCGTAGATTAGGAGACATAACCGTGCGTTCTAATATCTGTGCGTTTACCTACCAAAATTCAGATTCGTTGATACAAAGTAACGCGATGATGTTAGAAAAAATAGACGATATCCACCATTTGTTTTATGCTTTTACGAGAGGTATTGCCGAAAGTAACTTGATGATTTCAGGATCAAAAAAAGATTTGGTTGAAGATAACTTTAACCAAGAAAAACTCATTCACTTCCGTGGAAATTTATCGGCGGTGAGCATCAAACTCCCGCAAGACAATTATAAGATTACGGGTCTGTATTACCAAATTTTTAAAAACCTCGCCTGGAACGGAATTGCGGTTTACGATGTGGTTTCTACGACCAATGAGTTTATTGCCTTGGTCAATGACGAAGTGGTCGATAAAGCTTTTTCGGTGATTAAAGGTTTAAAAAATTAGTCGTTTTTTTCTTCCTTTTCTTCAAAAGAATTCCAGCCGCGAGCTTTTAAAGCTACTTTTTGGTTCGCTCTTGTGATAAGATGCATACCTTCTTTTTCTTCGGTCATATGACCAATAACTGTAAAATTAGGGTTGCCTTTTATTTTATCGTAATCGTTTTGAGCAATGGTAAATAACAACTCATAATCTTCGCCGCCACTTAAAGCCACAGTAGTACTATCGAGTTGAAATTCTTCACAAACATTAATCACTGTTGGGTCTAAAGGTATTTTTTCTTCAAAAAGATTGACACCTACTTTAGAGTTTTTACAAAGGTGAATGGTTTCTGAGGAAAGTCCGTCGCTAATATCAATCATACTTGTGGGTAAAACATCCAGCGCTTCCAAAAGTTTTGGGATATCTTTTCTGGCCTCAGGTTTGAGTTGCCTTTCGACAATATAAGAGTAAGGTTCTAAATCAGGTTGTGAGTTAGGGTTGACTTTAAAAACTTCTTTTTCTCTTTCTAATACTTGTAATCCCATATAAGCACCACCAATATCACCCGTAACAACTAATAAATCGTTAGGTTTTGCACCATCTCGAGTTACTATTGTTTCTTTTTTTGCAGTCCCCAATGCGGTTACACTTATAATCAAACCTGTGGTAGAAGAAGTAGTGTCGCCACCCACCAAATCTACTTGATAGGTTTTACATGCGAGTAAAATTCCGGCATACAATTCTTCTATCGCTTCTAGTGGAAACCTGTTTGATATGGCTATAGAAACCGTAATTTGTTTCGCTTCGGCATTCATAGCATAAACATCAGAGAGGTTGACCATGACGGCTTTGTAGCCTAAATGCTTTAGGGGAACATAAGCCAAATCAAAATGTACCCCTTCTATCAATAGATCGGTGGTAATGACGGTATGCTCATTCTTATGATCGATAACGGCGGCATCATCACCAATTCCTTTTATGGTTGTAGGCTGGTAATGCTCTACAAATTGAGTCAAGTGGTTGATCAATCCAAATTCGCCTAGTTCTTCAATAGAAGTGTGATTATTTCCGTCAAACATCATAAATACCTGAAAATTACGTTTATATTTGTGTGAGACAAAAATAAATCTTTAAAAATGAAATCAAAACTACTTTCACTTGTATTCTTCCTTTCTGCATTTTCTAGTTTTTCACAACTAGAAATTTGTAATAGCGGCATGGCAGGGAATTACCCTTGCAATGATTATGATTTGATGGATATGATAACATTACAAGAAATGGATGCAGCTAAAGGAAATGATGTTTGGGGGTGGACAGATTTGCAAACTAATCGTGAGTATGCAATTATGGGCTTAGATAATGGAACAGCATTTATTGATGTCACCGACCCTGTTAATATTTTTTATGTAGGTAAGCTGCCGACTCACACAGATAACAGTACTTGGCGTGATATTAAAGTTTATGATAATTATGCCTTTATTGTAAGTGAAGCTCCAGGTCACGGTATGCAAGTTTTTGATTTAACTAAGCTGAGAAATGTAACAAGTGCACCGCAAATATTTACGGCAGATGCACATTATGCAGGCTTTGGAAATTGTCATAATATTGTCATCAACGAAAGCCAACCTGTTGCTTACGCTGTAGGAACAGGCACTTTTAATGGTGGTCCACATTTTATAGATATTTCGAACCCGCTTAACCCACAACCATTAGGAGGTTATGATGCTAGTTTCTATTCGCACGATGCTCAAGTGATAACTTATAATGGACCAGATACGGATCATATAGGAAAAGAAATTTTTATAGGATCAAACGAAGATGAAGTAGTTTTTGTAGATGTAACTCAACTTTCTAATCCACAACTAATCTCTTCTATTTCTTATGTAAATGTTGCTTATACACATCAGGGTTGGTTAACAGAAGACGCTCATTATTTCATTTTGAATGATGAATTAGATGAAATTAACTTTGGCTTTAATACACGTACATTAATCTTTGATGTTTCCGATTTAGATAACCCCATTTTCGATTTTGATTATACAGGACCTACAACAGCTGTAGACCATAACTATTACGTAAAAGGGAATAATTTATTTTTATCGAATTATACGGCAGGAATTAGAATAGTTGATATTACCAATATTGTTAGTGGAAATGTATCAGAAGTTGGCTTTTTCGATTCTTACCCGTCAGATGATAATGTTGGTTTTAGCGGTGTTTGGAGTAGCTATCCTTACTTTGCGAGTACAAACATTGCCGTTTCAGATATCAATACTGGTTTTTTCTTAATAAGAAAGTCAGGCACTTTTTCTACAAATTCTGATGAATTAAGCAGGATTTCTTTTTACCCCAATCCCACAAATGATATTCTTTATTTTAAAAATGCAGAAGGAATGACAGTTGATAATATCAAATTATACAATGTGTTAGGGCAAAAGGTTTTAGAATTAAATAAAAATGAAATTTATAATAATGCCATAGATTTTTCTGCTTTCGCGGAAGGAGTTTACCACGTGATGATTAACGATAAAATCAGTAAAAAAATTATTAAAAAATAATGCTTAGCTTAAGCAAAGTAGTTCGTTTTCTGTTTTTTATTGTCCTTTTTACAAACTGTAAAAGTGATGATGAAGATTGTTGCGTTGCTCCATCTCCACCAATTCAAGAAGGCTTTTTAGGTCAACTAGATTTTATTAAAACATATGGTGGTAGCCTTGAAGATGATGCTTTATCGATTACAAAAACTTCAGACGGAGGGTATGCTGTTTTGGGTTATACGCAAAGTAATGATGAAGATATTACAGCAAAAACAACAACCGATAGTGATTATTGGGTAGTAAAGTTTGATAATGAAGGAAACCAACTATGGGATAAAGTTTTTGGAGGAAGCGAAGACGATCGCGGTCAACATATCATTACAACAAAAGATGGAGGTTTTCTCATCACAGGTTTTGCCAGGAGTAACGACGGAGATGTAGAAAATAATCAAGGTTTTTACGACTATTTTTTTTTAAAATTAGATAGTTCAGGAAATAAACAATGGGTAAATTCCTTCGGGTTTTCAGGGAGTGATCGTAGCTTCTCGGCAGTAGAATTAAATGATGGAGACTTTTTTCTAACCGGCTTTCTTGATGTTACTGCAAGTGATGGAGAAGGAAACGATAATGCAAGACCAGCAGCTCAACAATCTGCAAGTCACGGTGTTGGTGAGTTTTGGGGTATAAGAGTAGATGACTCTGGAAATAAAATTTGGAGAAGGTATTTTGGTGGTACCAACAACGATAGAAGTTATGATGTGGTGCAAACAAATTCTGGAAATATTCTAATGGTTGGTTCCTCAGAAAGTGAGGATTTTGATATTACGCAGCCAAATGGCAGTTACGATTTTTGGGTGGTGATGATCGATATAGAAGGAAATTTACTTTGGCAGAAAAATTATGGAGGCAGTGGTATTGACGTCGGTTATGCAGTAACCAAAACTAGCGATGGTAATTTCGTTATTGTAGGAGATACCAGAAGTAGTGACATAGATGTTTCTTCTCCTCTCGGAAATGCTGATGCTTGGGTAATCAAAATAGATGCTTTAGGAAACTTACTTTGGGAGAAAACTTACGGAGGTTCCGATTTCGATTCCGCGCAAAGCGTCTCCGAACTTGAAAATGGTGATTTGCTTATCGCCGGAAACTCAAAAAGTAATGATGGTAATCTTATTTCAAACAAAGGCCAAAACGATGCTTGGGTTTTTATTACTGATGGTGATGGTCACTTAAAGTGGCAAAAAAACTTTGGGGGTTCTTCACTAGATTTTATCAACCAAGCCATCGAATTAGATAACAACCAGATTATTTTGACAGGAAGCACCCAAAGTAACGACCAAGATATACTAGAAAACAAAGGCTCTAAAGATATTTTATTGATAAAATTAAAATGATGAAAAAGTTTTTTTTACCCCTATTTTTAGTTTCAACGTTATTAATGAGTTGTTTTGAAGACAATGACGATTTAACCATTAATACTCCAACACAGGGTGAAACTGAACTTCAACTTCAATTCCATAATCAAATAGGAAACCAAGAGGTCGAAATAGATGATGAACCCATTTATATCAACGAACAAGAAGAAACGTATTCCATTAATTTTTTAAAATATATTATAAGCAATATTGTTTTAATTGATGAAAACGGAATGGAGTATGCCTACCCAGAAGCAGAGAGCTATTTTTTAATCAATCAAGAAGAGGAGTCTAGTAAAAATATTAATTTAGATGGAATCCCGACCAAAAAATACAGTGCTATTCGATTTGGTATAGGGGTAGATCAGTCTAACTATCCTTTAGAAGGTGTAGATAATTTTGTACCTACTGCTCAAGAAAACGAAATGCTTTGGTCTTGGTCTGCAGGTTATATTTTCCTAAAAATGGAAGGATTTTATAATTCAACCCAAGCAAATAATGAGGTTTATAGATACCACATAGGAAGCCATGGCGAAGCTTTAGATAATTATCGTGAAGTTACCTTAGCGTTTGCAGAGCTTTTAGATTTAACCCATGAGGACACAACTATTCCTATGGCATTGTCAATCACCTCAGATATTTCGCTCATTTTCGACGGCGAAAATAACATGTCTTTAGACGCAAAAAGCGATATTCAGATGGATCCAGAAAATGCGCCAAAAGTCATCGAGAATTTTTCAAAAAGTTTTTCAGTAAGTCAATAAATGCGTTTTAATATAGGAATATTAGTTGGTTTAATTTTCGTAAGCTGTCAAAAAGAAGACGAAGGTTATGAACCTATTCCTGAGCCAGAAAACGAATTGTTGGAATTTGTAAAACCCGAGCATTTTCCAGAACTAACATACGATTTAGCTCAAAACCCACCTACCGAAAAAGGCTTTGAATTAGGTAAAAAACTATTTTACGAAGGCGATTTGTCTTCCGATGGAACCGTAAGTTGTGGTTTTTGCCATATCCAAGATTTTGCTTTTACACATCACACGCACATTGTAAGTCACGGTGTCGAAGGCAAATTAGGAACAAGAAACGCTCAGCCACTTTTCAATATGGCATTTATGAATGACTTTACTTGGGACGGAGCTGTTTCCCATCTCGATCAGCAACCCATTGTGCCTATTACTTCGCCTGTCGAAATGAACGAGCAAGTGGGAAATGTAATCGAAAAACTCAAACAAGATGACACTTACGTGGAACTCTTTGCGGCAGCTTTCGACAACCAAGAAGTCAATACCGAAAATATGCTCAAAGCCTTATCACAATTTGTGGTGATGATGGTTTCTGCCAATACCAAATACGATCGTGTGCTCCATAATTCTGGTGACGTTTTCACGGAAGAAGAGCAACAAGGAAAAGCTATTTTTGAACAAAAATGCGCCACTTGTCATGCAGGGATTCTTTTTACCGATCAGTCGTATCGCAATAATGGTCTGCAAATCGACCCAGAATATAACGATATAGGTCGCGAAAGAGTGACCGGTTTAGCCCAAGACAACCGAAAATTTAAAGTCCCAACACTTAGAAATATCGAGATTACTTATCCGTATATGCACGATGGTCGTTTTCAGACCTTACGCGACGTACTCGATTTTTATGATGAAGGTGTTGAGGTCTCGGAAACTTTAGATGCTCAGTTACAACAAAACGGTACTATTGGTATTCCGCTTACGGAAGAAGAAAAAGATTTGTTGCTCACTTTCTTCAAAACACTCAACGACGACAACTTTTTGTTTGACGATCGTTTTTCTGAGTTTTAATCTTTGTAATTGATTGGATGTTCAGTATGGTCTATCTTAAGTGTCTCTGGTCTTTTATCAATTGGATAAGGTAAAAATAAAACCGCAACAGTTTGCTTTTTACCAGCTTTAATTGTTCTTTTGGTCTCGTTGGTCATTTGGAAACTTCCTAATTTAATTGTTTGAACAACTTTATATTTATTTTCTCCGTCGCTTAAAAAGAATTTCTCAAAATCAACAACTTGTTTTTCATCGGAATTGTTAATAAACTTTATCATTAATTGTAGGTAAATAGTTCCTTCAGGGGCTTTAATTGGAATTCTGTCCATTGGACCATCAATTTTTTTATAAGCGTTAATTTTAATAACTTCAAAATCAATAATATCAGAATATTTACCGTGTGTTGGTGCTAACTTGTAGTTCTGCTGTGAAAATAGAGGTAAGGAAAAAATGAATAGTACTGTTAAGAGGAGAATATTTTTCATGAAAATAGGGTTTTTTAGTTTTTTTTGTATAAAACTAATCAAAAAAAATAAATTGAGACTCTTTGTTATACTTATAACTAAAACAAATTCAGCGATTAACTTTTGATATATCACTTTTATGGTTTTCAGTTAAGTAAATTGTATATTTGCGACTAATTAAGCAAAACGCTATAAAAGATGATAAAAGTAAGTGAACAAGCAAAGGTTAAACTTGCTGGTTTGATGACAGAAGAAGGCTTTAGTGCTCACGACGATTTTGTTCGTGTGGGTGTTAAAAGCGGAGGTTGTTCGGGATTATCATACGACTTAAAATTTGATAAACAGCAAGCAGAAGGAGACAAAGTCTTTGAAGACAATGGTATTAAACTCATTGTCGATAAAAAGAGCTTTTTATATTTGTTAGGCACCACGTTAGAATATTCGGGTGGTCTTAACGGAAAAGGATTTGTTTTTAATAACCCAAATGCACAACGCACTTGTGGTTGCGGAGAATCTTTTTCACTTTAATATAGTTTGAAAGTTAAAGGTTATAAAGTTTAAAGTGAAAACATAAAGAATGGCAAAGTTTAATTCTTTTGAGGAAATCCAATCTTGGGAAAAAGCAAGAGAATTAAATCAGCTAATTTACAGAATAACAAATGATAAAATCTCTTTTTCGCAAGATTTTGCTTTAAGAGATCAAATAAGAAGATCAAGCATCTCAATTTCTTCTAATATTGCAGAAGGATTTGAAAGAGAAACCAATAAAGAGTTTATTAGGTTTTTGTACATAGCTAAAGCGTCGGCTGGTGAATGTCGTTCGCAATTATATTTAGCTTATGATTTAAAATACATTGAAGAAAAACAGTTTGAAGAATTAAAGGGAAAAGTTAACGAAATATCAAAGTTGATCAGTGGTTTGATAAAATATTTGTCAAAAACAATATAAACCGTAAATCTTTCAACTTTCAAACTTTTAACTTTAAAAACTTAAATAAATGAATAAGTTTACAGAAGACGATTTAAGAGAAGAACTTAAAACCAAAGAGTACGAATATGGTTTTTATACGGATATCGAGTATGATACTTTTCCGGTAGGTCTGAATGAAGAAATCGTTCGCGCGATTTCCAAAAAGAAGGAAGAACCAGAATGGATGACCGAATGGAGACTCGAAGCCTTTCGTATTTGGGAGCAGATGGAAGAACCTGAATGGGCAAATGTAAAATATGAAAAACCAAACTTTCAGGATATTTCATACTATTCGGCGCCCAATAAAAAGCCAAAGTACGAGAGTTTGGATGAAGTCGATCCAGAATTATTAGATACGTTTAAGAAATTAGGGATTTCGCTAGACGAACAGAAGAAGTTAGCAGGGGTTGCAGTAGATGTCGTGATGGATTCGGTTTCGGTAGCCACAACTTTTAAGAAAACCTTGGCGGAAAAAGGAATTATTTTCTGTTCGATTTCTGAAGCCATTAAAGAACATCCAGAATTGGTAAAGAAGTATATCGGATCGGTAGTTCCACAAAAAGATAATTTTTACGCTGCGTTAAATTCGGCTGTTTTTAGTGACGGCTCGTTTTGTTACATCCCAAAAGGGGTAAGATGCCCGATGGAACTTTCTACCTATTTTAGAATCAACCAAGCAGGAACAGGTCAGTTTGAGCGTACTTTGGTGGTTGCCGACGAAGGTAGTTATGTAAGTTACCTCGAAGGTTGTACCGCTCCAATGCGTGACGAAAATCAATTGCATGCAGCTGTAGTAGAGTTAATTGCTTTGGATGATGCCGAAATCAAATACAGTACCGTACAAAACTGGTATCCAGGTAATTCCGAAGGTAAAGGAGGCGTTTTCAATTTTGTGACCAAAAGAGGTTTGTGTGAGAAAAACGCTAAAATAAGTTGGACACAAGTAGAAACAGGAAGTGCTGTCACTTGGAAATACCCAAGTTGTGTGCTAAAAGGCGATAACTCAATAGGAGAATTCTACTCGATTGCAGTAACCAACAACTACCAACAAGCCGATACAGGAACTAAGATGATTCACTTAGGGAAAAACACCAAAAGTACTATTATCTCCAAAGGAATTTCGGCGGGTAAATCACAAAATAGCTATCGTGGTTTGGTACAGATAAATAGTAGAGCAACAAATGCCAGAAATTTCTCGCAGTGTGACTCTTTATTGATGGGTAACGAATGTGGCGCACATACGTTTCCGTATATCGAAACCAAAAACAAAACCGCTCAAGTAGAACACGAAGCTACCACTAGTAAAATCGGCGAAGACCAGATTTTCTATTGCAATCAAAGAGGTATCGATACCGAAAAAGCAATTGCCTTGATTGTAAATGGTTTCAGTAAAGAAGTGCTTAACAAACTCCCGATGGAATTTGCGGTAGAAGCTCAAAAACTATTAGAAATTTCCTTAGAAGGATCTGTAGGATAAACAACTAAACCTTTTTTAAATATCATGAAAAAATATCTTTTACCCTTCATCATGACAGCTGTGCTTTTTACAGCTTGTAAAAATGATAAAAAAGCTACTGATAACGAAGAAAATATCGATAGCACAGCCGTAACACAAGCAGAAGCACCAAAGTTGTTGCACGAGAACAATACCGTTGCGGTTTTGCGTGGCGAGTTTATCTATTATGATGATGCAGCCGTTTTAAACGGAAATAATTTTATCTACGGTGTGCAACTCGACGATAAAGCCAAAGACTTAGCGAGCAAAGTAGAAGAGCTGAAAAAAGAGAAACACGATATGGTTCCTGTAACGGTAAAAGCCATGGTAAAAGAAAACCCAATGAAAGATGGTTGGGAGCAAATTATAGAAATACAAGAAATTATTGAGGTTTCAGAACCTGTAAAAGACGAAACAATAAAGATTTAAAGAAAAAGAAGCGAAAATGTTAAAGATAAAAAATTTACATGCGAGTGTAGACGGAAAAGAAATTCTCAAAGGTATCAACCTTGAGATAAAAGAAGGAGAAGTACATGCGATTATGGGGCCAAACGGTTCGGGTAAGAGTACACTTGCGTCTGTAATTGCCGGCAAAGAAGAATACGAGCAAACTCAAGGTGAAATTTTTCTTCATGATGAGGAAATTTCGGAAATGGAGGTAGATGAAAGAGCGCACAAAGGCGTGTTTTTATCATTTCAATATCCGGTGGAAATCCCAGGAATATCGGTGACCAATTTTATGAAAACCGCTATTAACGAAACCAGAAAAGCTCAAGGTCTTGAAGAAATGCCCGCTAAAGATATGCTGATGAAAATTCGTGAAAAGTCTGAGCTATTGGATATGGATCGTAAATTTTTATCACGCTCGCTCAACGAAGGTTTTTCTGGAGGTGAGAAGAAGAGAAACGAAATCTTCCAGATGGCAATGCTAGAGCCAAAATTGGCAATTCTCGACGAAACCGACTCTGGGTTGGATATCGACGCTCTAAAAATAGTTGCCAATGGGGTGAACAAGCTAAAGAACAAAGACAAATCGGTTTTAGTGATTACGCATTACCAAAGACTTTTAGATTATATCGTTCCAGATTATGTGCACGTTTTACTCAACGGTAAAATCGTAAAATCTGGCGGAAAAGAACTTGCTCTTAAACTAGAGGAGAAAGGTTATGATTGGATAAAGGAAGAAGCGAAAACAGTTTAATCACAAGTTTGACATTTAAAATGGATTTAAAAGAAAAATTAGTTTCCTCTTTTTTTGCGTTCGAAGAACAAGTTGATGTCAACCATTCGGTGCATCAAATTCGTACCGATGCACTAAAGGAATTTGAGCACCTTGGTTTTCCTAGCAGAAAAGAAGAAGACTGGAAATATACCTCACTTAACAAAGTACTTAAAGAAGATTATAGTCTTTTCCCGAAAAAAGACAGCTCTTTAGAGTATAACGATATCAAAAAATACCTTATTCACGATTTAGACACCTATAGAATTGTGTTGATCGATGGTATTTATTCATCACATTTATCATCTACAACCCATGATAAAATAGATGTTTGTTTGATGTCTTCCGCCTTGAGCAAATCAAAATTTAAGCCTCTTATCGATAATTACTTCAATAAAATCAATAAGAAAAATTCGGGTATCAATGCGTTAAATACCGCTTTTAGCAGAGAAGGAGCTTTTATACATATTCCTAAAAACACGATGGCAGATAAACCCATTCAGGTAATCAATTTTGCTACAGGTAACGAATCGGCATTGATGTTACAACCCAGAAATTTGATTATCGTTGAGGAAAACTCACATGTGCAGATTATCGAACGTCACCAAAGCCTTACCGAGAATCCTGTATTGACCAATTCGGTTACCGAAATTTTTGCTGAAAAAAGAGCGATGGTCGATTACTATAAGATTCAGAACGATATTACTTCGGTTTCGTTAATCGATAATACCTTTATCGAACAACAGCAAGAAAGCGATTGTGCCGTTCACACTTTTTCTTTTGGTGGGAAGCTTACGCGAAATAATTTACAGTTCTACCAAAAAGGAGAACGCATCAATTCTACCTTAAAGGGAATTACGATTATCGAAAACGACCAACACGTAGATCACAATACGTTGGTACATCATATCGAACCCAATTGTGAGAGCCACCAAGATTACAAAGGTATTTTTGATGATAAAGCAGTAGGGGTTTTCAATGGTAAAGTATTAGTTGAAAAAGAAGCGCAAAAAACCAATGCTTACCAAAGTAATAACAATTTGTTGGTGAGTGATAAAGCAACCATCAATTCAAAACCACAGTTAGAGATTTTTGCAGACGATGTAAAATGTAGTCACGGTTGTACGATTGGTCAGTTAGACGAAGATGCTTTGTTCTACCTCAAATCACGAGGAATTCCAGAAAAAGAAGCCCGTGCTTTGATGATGTATGCTTTTGCAAATAATGTGTTGGAAAGTGTAAAAATACCAGAGATAAAAAAACGAATCAATAAGCTCATTGCCAATAAACTCAATGTCAATTTAGGTTTTGACTTATAATTTATTCTATTTATGAGTTTAGATGTACAAAAAATACGTAAAGACTTTCCGATACTTTCTCGAGAAGTAAATGGCAAGCCTTTGGTTTATTTTGATAATGCTGCAACTTCGCAAACGCCCAATCAAGTGGTCGATGCCATTGTAGATTATTACCATAGGTATAATGCCAATATCCATCGTGGTGTACATCATTTGTCGCAACAAGCGACCGATGCTTATGAAGAAGCTCGCGAGACTATTCGTAAACATTTTAACATTCGTTATAAAGAAGAAGTTATTTTTACTTCGGGAACAACCAGCGGAATTAATCTAGTAGCTTATGGTTATGCTTCCTCCTTAAAAAAAGGAGATGAAGTGATTGTTTCTGCTTTAGAACACCACTCCAATATCGTGCCTTGGCAAATGTTGTGCGAAAAAACAGAAGCGATTTTAAAAGTGATTCCGATGACCGATGCAGGAGAATTAGATATGCACGCTTACACGGAATTACTTTCGGACAAAACCCAATTGGTCTTTGTTAACCATGTTTCCAATGCGTTGGGAACCATCAATCCGGTCGAGGAAATCATAGAGAAAGCGCACCAATTTGGAGCACAGGTACTGATAGACGGAGCACAATCTGCTTCTCATATAAAAGTTGATTTACAAGAGCTTGACGCCGACTTCTATACTGTTTCTGCCCACAAAATGTGCGGTCCTACAGGTGTAGGAATTTTATATGGAAAAAAAGAGTTATTAGAAAGTTTACCGCCATACCAAGGTGGTGGTGAAATGATCGACCAAGTGACTTTCGAAAAAACTACTTATGCAGGTTTACCTCATAAATTCGAAGCCGGAACACCAGATATTTGTGGCGGTATTGCTTTCGCGAAAGCGATAGACTACCTTAATCATATCGGTTTTGAAAACATCAAACATTACGAAGACGAGTTGTTGGCCTATGCTACCGAAAAGCTTTTAACGATTGAAGGTCTAAAAATCTATGGTGAGTCAAACCGTAAAACTTCACTGGTTTCTTTTAATATCGAAGGCATTCATCCGTATGATTTGGGTACCATTCTCGATAAAATGGGAATTGCCGTAAGAACAGGACATCATTGTGCGCAGCCTATTATGGATTATTTTAAAATCCCGGGAACAGTAAGGGCTTCCTTTTATTTTTATAACACCAAAGAAGAAATAGACTACTTGATAGAAGGCATCATCAAAGCTAAAAAAATGTTGCTATAAAAGAGATATTCCCTATTATTGTCAGGATAATGATTATAACCTATTAACGTTTAAGTGGATAGTTTTTTTGTGTTCTTATGGCAGCTAATCTAGAAGAGAGGAAAGCTTTTACGTATTTTTTTAAAAGGTAATTTTTGTTGCTTGCCTACTAAAAAATTGTTAAGATTCCTTAAATTTATACCTATTTATAATTATTGCAAACAACATGACTAAAAAACTATTTTTTACAGTATTAATATGCTTTTTGGCATTCCATTACACAAATGCTCAAGCAGTAGGAGACACCTTAGAGGTCCGCACATGGGATTACACCCAAACCCATGGTACAGGTATTAGAGATACACTCATTGATTTCCCAGATCTGAGTGGAGTAAAATTTGAGAAAATACTTATGCTTTACAATATGAGGTGTAAAGATGGTAATGTCTCACCTCCAATCCAAGGACAAACAAACATAGGTTGCGGAGAATGGGATTATAGTTGTAATACCTATCTTGAAGATCCTACAAGAGCAGACTCTATACCTAGGGTTATCAATAAATATTTTATTTCTGAACATACCGGAGCCACTTTTGATTATAAAACAACTCCTGTGCACGATTATTACGCACAAGCTTTAAAGAGTGTTACTTTAAACAGTACGACTTCAGAAACATCATCAGATGTTGGAAATGGTATTTTAAATATACCTGAAATACTACCGGCATCAAAAGAGGTTAGCAAAACGCAATTTTTATATACCGCAACAGAATTGTCAACGGCAGGAGTTACGGCAGGAAATATAGATGCTATTCAGTTAGAGGTTACCACTAATCCTGAGAATATATCTTTCTTAAAGGTACAAGTTAAATCTACTTCTCAAGCTAATCTAGCAGCTTCTAATCCTGACCTAACGGGATTTACTGAAGTTTTTTATAATCATTACAATTTTACAACAGGATTAAATAGAATACAGTTTCATACACCTTATAACTGGAATGGAACAGATAATATTATTGTCGAACTAAGCTATACAAATGCTTCAAGTTTATCAGATATTCAAATAAAGGGAGAGAATACCACAACGTTAAGTTCCATAAAAAGTTCTGATGACCGTCATTTTTATTTTCATGGAGAAAATTATATCGAAGCCGACACTTATAAAGGTATAGGAGGTAACCAACCGAGATCTGTTGAGGCTTGGATTAAAACAGATGTTAGTAATAAAGAAATCTGTTCTTGGGGAATCGATCAGAACGGAAAAAAATGGGTGTTTAGGATTGATGCCTCAGGTCAATTAAGAGTTGAAGTAAATGGTGGATATGTTATTGGGTCAACTGTAGTGTCAGACGGCAATTGGCACCATGTAGCTTATACATTTCAAGGAAATGACCTCAATGGCATTAAGTTTTATGTAGATGGTCAATTAGAAACGATAAGCAGTATCAATAACTTAGGAGTAGATACCGATATTACAAACGGTATTCCTGTAAGAATAAGTAGAGGTATAAACAATCGCTATTTCAACGGAATTATAGATGATGTTAGAGTGTGGAGTACAGAACTTTCTCAAAACAATATCCAAAATTGGATGCATAAAAGAATAGAAACAACTCATCCAGCATATAGCAATTTAGAACTTAATTATTTACTGAACGAAGGAAATGGAGAAGTTATTCAAGATGCTTCACCTAATGCTTATAATGCACAAGTAATAAATGGAGCTGTATGGAGAAAACCACTTGGGTCACAGTTCTTCAAAGACTTTAAAGAAGATGGCCATAGACCAAATGTAAATTTCCTTCAAGGCACGTATAATTTAACAGTTAACAGTGCACCAGACAATTTAGAAATAGAGCAAATACCGCATGTGGTTATAGAAAGATCTATTTCTTCTCAAGCCGGAACGACCAATAGCGACGATATTATTTTGGCGACTCCTGTTCAATATTGGGATATAGTGTTAGGAGAGCGCTATTATGACGAAAATTCAAACCTAATAAATACCGTGCCTGTCACTTTAGACGGAACCCTCACACAATCAGATTTAAATTATTGGGAAAGAAACCCGATGAGTTTTGAACTGATGTCTTTTGTGACTCCGTACGGAATTAATTTAGATCTTGGCCCTGAAGGAAAAACCTGGACATTTGATGTAACAGATTTTAGTCCCATACTCAAAGGTCAAAAAAGGTTGATGATGAGCAGAGGAGGACAATGGCAAGAAGATATGGATATTAGGTTTTTATTTATTGTAGGAACACCTCCTCAAGATGTATTGGATATCACCCAAATCTGGAAAACAGATCAAGGTACTGTTCATGCCGATAATATCATAAGTGATGAATATTTTGAACCTCGTACAATTTCACTTTTGGCAAATGGCCATGATTTTAAAGTAAGAAGTGCTATCACAGGTCATGGGCAGCAAGGAGAATTTATTCCTCGAAGTCATTATATTGATGTAAATGGAGGAGCGAAAGAGTTTTCTTGGACTGCCTGGAAAGAATGTGCCTCTAACCCAGTTTATCCTCAAGGAGGAACTTGGATTTATGACCGTGCAGGTTGGTGTCCTGGTATGGCAACAGACGTGAAAGAATCTTTAATCACTCCGTACGTAACTCCAGGCCAAAACGTCATATTAGATTATGGGTTCAATTCTAACCCAACAGGTGACTCAAGATATTTGGTCAATCACCAATTGGTTACTTATGCTGCTCCTAATCATAGTTTGGATGCTAGAATTATCGATATTCAGCGGCCTACAAATAAGGTAGAATACGCAAGGGAAAATCCGATGTGTTATACACCACAAATTACACTTCAAAACTCAGGAAGCTCAGCCATAACTGAGGTGAAAATAAATTATTGGGTAAATGATGCGGCTAATAAAGCATCTTATACTTGGACGGGAAGTCTTGACTTTTTAGAAAAAGAAATTATTGATTTACCAGTTGTATCCACTTTATGGAGTACTATTCAATCACCACAAAACAATAAGTTTCATGCAGAGATCGTTAGCGTAAACAATAGCTCTGATCAGTACATTCACAATAATAAGTATACGAGCACTTTTTCTATTACAGAAGTATTGCCAGATGAGTTTAAACTTCAATACAAATCTAATAACGCACCTCATGAAACAACAATAAAGATAAAAGATAGTCAAGGGAATGTGGTGTATACAAAAAGTACCACCTCTGCCAATAGCACTTCTGAAGATATTGTACAACTAGGTAATGGTTGTTATACATTAGAAGTGATAGACACAGATGGAGACGGCATTGACTTTTGGGCAAATAATGACGGTTTGGGTTACGTTAGAATAAGAGACGTAAATAACAATGCTATGATTAAAAATTTCGAGGGTGATTTTGGTAATAGTATTATTTTCAATTTTACGGTAAATTACCCATTGTCATATGAGCAAATTACTCCTAAAAATCCTTTTACAATCTATCCAAATCCTGCAAACGACAAGTTTATATTAGAGTTTGAAAACGAGATTAGATTAGATGAAAGCAAGGTAAGGTTATACAATATTTTAGGGCAGGAAGTTTCTGTGAATATGCAAAAAACCGATTATAATCAATACAGCATTAATTCAAGTTCTTTCGCAGAAGGAATATATTACATACAAGTTTTTGCAGACAACAAAACCATCTCAAAAAAGATAATGATAAAACATTAAAAATCAACGAACATTTTTTAAAGACCACTCAAACGTTTTGGGTGGTCTTTTTTTGTTTAAGTATTCGATTTAAAAGGCGATTCAAAAGCTAAAAAAATGTTATTGTAAACGCGTTTCTGTTTTTTTATGCCGACTTTAGCATAACAATAAACAAAAACAAAAGTTATGAAAGCAATATTTTTCACTTTAGCACTTTCGGTGTTATTTACCTTTGCTTCTTGTGAACAAACCAAACAAGTACTTAACACGACAAGCAATGTGCAGTTAAATGGTTTATATGATATTTTAACCGTAAACGGTAAAGATTACAACAGTAAAAACTTAACCATTCAGTTCAATGCGATGAATAATAATTTTAGTGCAACGACAGAATGTAACAATATGTTTGGAGATTATAAGATCGATATTTACGCGATTACTTTCTCTAACATCGCTTCAACAAAAAAATTCTGTGAAGGAAGAATGGATGCCGAAGAAGAAATTGCAGAAACACTTTCTAATGTAGGTTCTTTTGAGGTGGTCGATGGAAAACTAACTTTATATTCTCTTAACGATAGAAGTGTTATCTTTACCGCTTTAAAAGCGAACGATGACAATTAACGAAATAAAAGAAGAAATCATAGACGAATTTTCGATGTTTACCGATTGGGAAGAACGTTACCAATATATTGTAGACCTCGGAAAAGATTTACCACTAATAGACGACCAATATAAAATTGATGAAAATTTGATAAAGGGTTGTCAGAGTAGAGTTTGGGTTCATGCAGAACTCAATGACCAAAGCAAAGTAGTTTTTACGGCCGATAGCGATGCGATTATTACCAAAGGTATTATCGCTATTTTGATTAGGGTTTTGTCAGATCAAGAGCCTAAAGCAATTATCGATGCAAATTTAGATTTTATCGATACCATTGGTCTTAAAGAACACTTGTCGCCTACTCGTGCAAATGGTTTGGTAAGTATGATCAAGCAACTAAAACTTTATGCCGTTGCTTTTCAGACAAAATTGACTTAATATGGAACAAGAAATAGACACACAAGAATTAGGAGAAAAAATCGTAAAAGTTTTAAAAACTATCTACGATCCAGAAATTCCTGTAGATATATATGAGTTAGGACTTATTTACGATGTTTTTGTAAACGAAAATTACGAAGTAAAAATCTTGATGACCTTAACTACGCCTAACTGTCCAGTAGCAGAATCTTTACCGGCAGAGGTAGAAGACAAAGTAAAAACCATCGAGAGCGTAAAAGATGCCGAAGTAGAAATTACTTTCGACCCACCTTGGAGTCAAGATTTGATGAGCGAAGAAGCAAAACTAGAGCTCGGGATGCTCTAATTTTTTTTAAACTGTAAATGCCAAGAAGAAGAGAACTCAATTCCTTAAAAGACAAAAACAAAACCAGTATCAAATCGTCTTTTAATGCTTTGGCGTATATTCCTCGATTTTTTAAAGAAATCTGGAATGTCAACAAAAAACTCTTTCTTATTTCTGCTATTTGTAGACTTGTCGGAGCTTTGCTTCCGGTTGCTATTTTATGGGTAGGAAAAGAAATTGTCGACGAAATCTTGCTACAAATCGATTTAGAAAACCCAGATTATACGCAATTGTGGACGTATGTGGGTATCGAGTTTGGTTTGGTCTTACTTTCTGAAGTTTTTAGTAGAGCTATTTCGCTTACCGATGGTTTGTTGGGTGATGAGTATAATATTTCCACTTCCGTGAAAATTATTAAAAAGACCAATCAGATCAATATCAGTCAGCTTGAAGACCCAGATTATTACGACAAATTAGAAAGAGCGAGAACACAAACCACAGGTCGAGTTGGCTTGTTATCTAATGTTTTGGCACAAGCACAAAGTACGATTACCATTGCGTCGTTGGTTGCAGGTCTTATCTATTTCGAGCCCATTCTTATCATTTTGTTGGTGTTGAGTATCATCCCTTCGTTTATCAACGAAATAAAATTTAGCCAAGAGCAATATTCTTTGGCTCGTAGCTGGACTTCAGAAAGACGCGAACTCGATTATTTACGATTTATCGGAGCCAATGACAAAACCGCCAAAGAAATCAAACTTTTCGGCTTGACCGATTTTGTCGTCAACCGTTTCGAAAAACTCTCGACAAGCTATTATTTGCTTAATAGAAAACTTGCGATCAAGCGAACTTCTTTAGGTTTTGTGTTTAACGTGTTAGGAACCATTAGTTATTATGGCGCATATATTTTTATCATTTTTAGGGTTTTAACAGGCATCATCACGCTTGGTGAACTTACCTTTCTATCAGGTTCTTTTAACCGTTTGATGAAAAGTTTACAAGAGTTTTTTGCCCGTTTTACAAGAATTTCAGAAAGCGCGTTGTACCTTAAAGATTATTTCGATTTTATCGATATCGAAGTCGATGACCAAAGTCAGGAAACTTTATTGCTTCCAAAAGAAATCAAGCAAGGTTTTGAATTTAGAAACGTACGGTTTGCTTATCCAGAAACCGAAGTCGAGGTGTTAAAGGGAGTCAATTTTACGTTACAGGCAGGAGAAAAAATGGCTTTTGTTGGTCAGAATGGTGCTGGAAAAACAACACTTATCAAACTTTTACTGCGTTTTTACGAACCTACCGAAGGTGAAATTTTACTGGATGGAGTTAACATCAATCGATTCGATAAAGCGCAATACCAAGAATATTTTGGGGTAATTTTTCAAGATTTCTTTCGATACGAATTTACTTTACGTGAAAACATTGCCATAGGCGATATCGATGAACTCGAAAACCAGAAAAAAATAGAGGATGCGGCTAAATTGAGTTTGGCCGACGAAGTGGTAGCCGAACTTAAAAAAGGTTACGACCAACAATTGGGAAAACGTTTTGTAAATGGGGTTGAACTTTCTGGCGGACAATGGCAAAAAGTAGCTTTGGCAAGAGCTTATATGAAAGCTGCTAAAATAATGATACTCGATGAACCCACTTCGGCATTGGATGCCAAAGCAGAAAGTGAAGTTTTCTCCCGTTTTATAGGACTTACTGAAGGTAAAACGAGTATTATTATTTCACACCGATTTAGTACCGTTCGCCAAGCTGATAGAATTTTGGTACTCAAGGATGGAGAAGTATTAGAAATTGGTAAACATCAAGAGCTGATGAATAATAATTTATTGTACGCAGAATTATTTTCGCTACAAGCAGAAGGTTATCAGTAAAAATAGATTTGGTATTTTTGTAGTATGGAAGGAGAAATTGTAAATAGAGTTGCCAATAGTAAACTCGTCACGATAGACTTAGAAGATTATTACCCAAAAGGCGAACGCGTTTTACTTGATATCAAAGACTGGCTGTACGAAGGTTTTTTATTACGCGAAAAAGATTTTCGCGAAAGCGTAAGAACATACGATTGGTCCCAATACCAAGATAAGTATGTGGCGTTGCATTGCAGTAGTGATGCGATTATTCCTTCGTGGGCTTATTTATTGTTAATGACACAGCTTTCACCATTTGCTAAAAAAGTAGTTGTAGGTGATTTAAAACTATTAGAGACAGTAATTTTTCAAGAAATTATATGTCAACTTGAAGTACACCAATATCAGAATCTACCAGTAATTATTAAAGGTTGCTCAAATAAACCAATTCCAGAAACGTCTTACTTATCGCTTATTGCGAAACTACAACCTGTGGTAAAGTCGATAATGTACGGAGAAGCCTGTTCTACAGTGCCTTTGTATAAAAAGTCAAAAAAAGTTTAAGGATACTTTAAGACCTGAAGTTTAGCGATTCTTTTTTTTCAATTATTTTTGCAAAAAATAAAATTCAAAAACAAATGAAAAAACTAATCTTCACTTTAGTCTTAGCTTTAAGTTTACAACCCATTTTTGCTCAAGAAGAGCAAGAAGCAGAAGAAAAGCCAGATGGTTGGTCTAGGGCTGGATTGATCTCTCTTTTGTTTAATCAAACGGCGTTTAACGCAGAGTGGCAAGGTGGCGGAACTTCTAACTACGCAGGAAGCTTAAACCTAAGTTATGATGCCAACTATAAAAAAGGAAAATTTACTTGGGATAATAAAGTAATTGCAGACTACGGTATCACAAAAATAAAAGGGGAAGAATGGTCTCGAAAAACCAACGATCGTT
Source organism: Mesonia sp. K7 (assembly GCF_003233725.1). Taxonomy (GTDB): domain Bacteria; phylum Bacteroidota; class Bacteroidia; order Flavobacteriales; family Flavobacteriaceae; genus Mesonia. The sequence goes on along the minus strand of NZ_QKQV01000005.1, from coordinate 35,759 downwards.
TTGAACTAAATTCAATTGCGGGTAGACAAATAAAAGAAACCAACTGGTATTATTCTTTCTTTTTAAATTTCAGAACCCAGTTTGACAAAGGTTATGAATATGGCGAAGAAGAAATCATCGATCCTGCAACTGGTGATGTAATCGACATTAGACAAACAAGAACCGAAACTACACGTGTGATGTCTCCAGGTTATTTACAATTAGGTCCTGGTGTATTATGGAAAAAGAGTGACAATCTTAAAGTAAATATCGCTCCTGCAACAGCTAGGTTTATTTTTGTAAACGAAATGTTTACCACAACTCCAGGTTATGTAGATGGTGATTATTTTGGGGTAGACGCTGGCGAAACAACGCGTTTCGAATTTGGAGCTGCTTTAGGAGCTTACGCAAAATTTGATGTTGTAGAAAATGTAACCATAGAAAACATTTTAAATCTTTACTCAAATTATTTAGAAGATCCACAAAATGTAGATATCGATTACACTTTAAATACGGTCATGAAAGTAAATGAGTTTTTATCGGCTAACTTTATCTTCCAAGCGATTTATGACGATAATGCCGTAAGTGGTTTTCAAGTAAGAGAAGTCTTAGGTGTTGGTTTAACTCATAAGTTTTAATTTTTTATAATTATAAACTTTAAATATTAAAAAAGGCTTCCGATTTTGGAAGCCTTTTTGTTTTAAGCAGTAGTTTCTATTTTATTGTCTCTAGCAACTTTGCTTTCGTAAAACCTAATCTTTGCCCTATTTAATAAATAGAATAGGGTAGGTACAATTACTAAGGTTAAGAAAGTGGCAAAGGTCAAACCAAAAATAATGGTCCACGACATCGGCTTCCAAAAAATGTTGTTGTCACCACCAATGTATATTTGTGGATCGAATTCAGTAAACAAACTAAAGAAGTTGATGTTTAAGCCTACGGCCAACGGAATTAAACCTAAAATGGTCGTGATGGCGGTTAACAATACAGGGCGTAAACGGTTGGTTCCCGCAGCTACAATTGCTTCACGGTATTGCTCACGAGTTAAGTACCTATCTTTTGGAATACTCAGTTCTTCTTTCTTTCTGTCGATAAGCAACTGGGTATAATCGATGAGTACAATCGCGTTATTAACCACAATTCCCGCTAAGGAAATAATACCCATCATGGTCATCATAATTACAAAATCCATCTGGAAAATCACCAGACCAAACAATACTCCAATAAAGCTTAGCACAATAGCGATAAGAATGATAATTGGCTTAGAAATAGAATTGAATTGTGCCACAATAATCAATAAAATGAGAGCCATGGCAATCATTAAAGCTTTCGACAAAAACTCCATGTTTTTGGCCATTTCTTCTTGCTCACCTGTAAACTTATAGCTCATTTCGCTTGGTAGGTTATAATTCTTGAGCGAGGCTTTTATTTTTTCAACAATCTGAGTAGGATTGTAACCTTCAAGAACGTTAGAATAAATCGTGATGACACGTTTTAAATCTTTCCTTTTGATTGAACTAAAACTCGCGACATTTTTGGTTTTCACTAAAGTAGAAAGCGGAATTTGTTTCAACATTCCGGAGTTATCTCTAAAAGTAATGTTTTGGTTAAACAACATACTTTCGTTGTAACGACTATCATTATCAAAGCGAACAAAAATATCATAATCGTCTTCGCCTTCTTTATAAGTAGAAACATCAAAACCATAAATCGCCGAACGTAAAGCTTGTCCAACTTGCGCTGTAGAAACTCCTAACTCACCTGCTTTTTGACGATCTACAATAACCTCCATCTCAGGTTTGTTTTGGTTAACATCTAGGTTAAGATCTTCAATACCCGAAATATTTTGTGCTTCGATAAAGGCTTGTATATTTCTAGCTTCTTCGATAAGTTCGTTGTAATCTTCACCACTCAGTTCGATGTTAATAGGGTAACCACTTGGCGGGCCAGCTTGATCTTTTTCAGCAATAATACTTACCCCAGGGTGACCTTTTACGGCTTCACGAATTCTTGTCAATACTTCTGCACTCGCAACTTTTTCGTCGTTTTCGTCATAGCGGTATTTGTATTCCCTAAAAAGAACGGTTACTTTTCCTTTATGTGGCATTTCATTTTGTGAGGCACCATCAGTTTGCGGGTTTCCAGCGCCTTCACCAACTTGTGAAACAATGGTTTCTGCCATATAGTTGTAGGTTTTTCCATCCTTTTCATAGGTATAATCATCTAGCACATCAAAAACTTGTTGTTCGACAACTTTTGTCAATTCGTTGGTTTTCTCGATGTCAGTTCCTTCAGGGTATTCAATATAAACAATGGCTTGGTTCGGTTGGTTTTCTGGGAAAAACAATACGTTTGGTGTAGCTATTGCAAAAACGATGAATGACAATATCAACAATCCAAAAGTCCCGAATACAAACATATAAGCATGTGAACCTTTTAATGCAAAGTCTAGAAATTGTTGGTACTTTCTCTCAATTCTTGGTAAGATTTTGTACTGAAAATGGTTGGAAGCAGGTGTTAATACATATTTGAAGAACCATAAAGCGATTGATAGAAAAACAAACAAGTTTCCGAATCCGATAAGTGCTTTTGGTCCACCAACAAAACCAAGGATCGTAAATAGAACTCCAATGGCAAATACACCTAAACCTTGTTTAAGAAGTTGTGTTTTTGCTCTGTTTTTCCAACCTCTAAAAATCATCACAAAAGCAACTATCAAAATAAAAGGCCCCACAACTTGAAAGATGATATGTGTGTTGAGAAGTCCAGAAATAATCAATAATGCTCCGAAGCCTAAAAGTGCTAAACTTATTTTGATCAAAGTTTTTCTCGACATTTCTGCTTCTTCGGTTTTCATAAATTCTGAAGTCAACATCGAGTTAATGACCAAAGCAATAAATAACGATGAAAACAGAACCGTAGAAAGCGTTAGTGGAAAAAAGATCATGAACTTACCCATAATTCCCGGCCAAAAACCAAGCGGTAAAAAGGCTGCTAAAGTGGTGGCTGTTGAGGCAATAATTGGCCAAGCAATTTCACCCAAACCACGTTTGGCAGCTTCAATTCTGGGTACGCCTTCGTCCATTAAACGGTAGACATTTTCGACGACCACAATACCATTATCTACGAGCATACCAAGACCCATCACCGTGGCGAAAAGCACCATTGTGTTTAACGTAACATTCAATCCTAAAAAGTCACCTACAATAGGCAATAATAAAAATGATAAAAAGATAGAAAGCGGAATCGCAATTCCCACAAAAAGTGCATTTCTAAACCCTAAAAAGAACATCAAAACACTTACCACCAAAAGCACCCCAAAAATAATGGAGTTTTCTAGTTCGGCAACTTGGTCTTCTGTTCGGGTTGATTCGTCACTCGAAATCGATATTTTTAAATCTGCTGGTAGATAAGTCGACTGCGCTTCGGGTAAATGCGCTTTTATTTTTTCCATGGCATCAATCATGTTTTCCCCACCTTTTTTCTTGATGCTTAACATGACAACGGGCTCACCATATTCGCGTGCGTAAGTGGTGGCGTCTTTTGGCCTAAAGTTAATCGTCGCAATATCACGCAGGTAAACGGCGCCGTTGTCTTCTTTTACGACAATATTGTTGAGGTCTTTGGGAGCATTTATTTCACCAATCACACGTACGTTTCGGCGGAGACCGTTTTCGATAATATTTCCACCGGAAATGGTCATATTTTCGTTCTGTATCGCACCAATCACTTGATTGAAAGAGACACCAGCTGCTTGCATTTTAAACGCATCGATCGCAACTTCTACTTCTTTGTCTTGCACACCCAAAAGCGTAGCTTCTTTTACTTCGGGGTAGGCTTCTAAACGATCTTGCAAATCTTCAGCAAAATCTTTTAACTGTTCAATCGTGTAGTTTTCGCCTGTAAGGTTAAGTTGTGCAATCGGCATCATTTCCGAAATATTCAGATCAAAAGCGTTAGGTTCTACTTTTCCACCACCATCTAAAGTGGGCCAATCTTGTTCTGCTTTTACCGCATCAATTTTATCTTTGATACGTGCTTTGGCTTCTTCTATAGATACACTTTCGTTGAATTCTACGGTAATGATCGAGTAATCTTGTACCGATTGTGAACTGATATCGGTTACGTCAGACACATCGTCTATTTCTTCTTCTAATGGTTTGGTAATGAGTTTCTCTACATCTTCAGGAGAGTTACCAGGAAAAACAGAACTGATGTAAATTTTGTTTTCGATCACCTCAGGAAAACTTTCCCTTGGAAGCGTAATGTAGGACATCAAACCACCTATCAAGACAATCGCGATGATGACAAAAACCGTCATCGGGTTGTCGATAGCCCAATTGGATGTGCCAAAATATCTATACTTTTTATTTTCCATTAGTTAGTTGTTTTTAAAGTGATTTTAGTTCCGTCTTTTAAGGTTAAAGCACCGTCAAGTACAATAGCGTCTTCTGAAGAAAGTCCTTTGGTAACTTCAATCATTCCGTCTTGGCTTAATCCGGTTTCTACTTGTACTTGTTTCGCGACAGCGTTGTTTTCTTTATCTAAATCGGTAATCACAAAGACATATTTGTCACCTTTTGCGTTTTCTTGAATTGCATCTGTAGGAATGGTAATGGCTTTATCTTTACTGTAATTATTAATTTTTAGATTGGCCATTAAGTTAGGCTTGATACTATTGTCTTTGTTAGGTACATCTATTTCTACTTCAAAAGTTCTGTTGTTTGGGTTGATGTAGCTTGAAACCGTTTTTATCTTTCCGGTAACGGTCTTATCTAATGCAGGAAAATTAACCTCTACATTTTTATTTTGTGTTACACTTTGTAAATAGGTTTCTGGTATCGATGCTTTTACATACATATCGCCTAAATTTACGATACGCATTACCGCTTGACCAGGACTTACTACTTGACCTTGCTCCGTAATCACATCATCAATAGTCCCCGAAAATGGAGCAGTGATAGAGGTTTTCCCCAATTGTGAACGCAACTGATCAACAGCACTTTTAGAGCTTTCCATATTGGTTTTGGCTTGTAAATACTGTATTTCGCTACCAATTTTCTGGTTCCAAAGTCTTTCTTGACGCTCGTAAGTGGTTTTTGCCAATTGGTATTGTGCTTCCAATTGTGATAACTGATTCGACAATCCGCCGTCATCAATTCTTGCTAGCAATTGCCCTTTTCTCACTTTTTGCCCTTCTTGTACGTAAACACGGGTTAAAACACCTTGGTATTCTGGATAAATCAAAATGTTTTCTTCGGTTTCTACGCTACCTTGTAAAGAGATGTAGCTATTAAAAGTGGTGTCTTGAATTTTGAAGCTGGTTACCAAAGGATATTTTTTGGTAGAGTCTACCTCTACAATGGCTTCTTCTAATCTTTTGATGATGTCGCCAATACTATCGTAAGAAGCTAAAACTTCTGTCTTTTTGGCTCTCATTCTTTCTAGATCTTTACTGTTAATAATTTCATCTATGCTTCCAGTATCCTTGTTTTCTGAACAAGAAACGATAAGTAAAGCGGCAAATAATATAATTGATACTTGTTTCATTTTTATGGAATTTTAATGCTTGTAGATTGGTTTATATGGTTTGATTGGTAACTTTTTCTAGTTCCGCTTTAGCGGTAATTACATCTAACATCGCTTGTAAAAACTCTTGTTGAGCGGTGTAAAGTTGTGTTTGTGCCTGACGTAAATCAAAACTGGTACTGATCCCTTCAAAAAATTTAGTTTGATTTTTTTGCTCGATGCGTTCTGCCAGGCTCAAATTTTCTTTTTTGATTTCGTAATCTTCTATGGCAAACTGATAGTTGCTTTTGGCATTTTCTATCTGAAGTTTCAGTTGTTGCTGCGTTTCCGTAAGGTTGTTTTCTGCTTTCTCAAGGTTTATTTTTGCTCTTTGCGTAGCGGCGTGACGTTGCATCGAGCTAAATATAGGAATGTTTAGACTCACACCTAAAAGTGAAGAACCAAACCACTGTTGGTCGCGGTCTAAAAAAGTAAACTCGTCGCTGTTACCCATATAAGCTCCGTTGACAAATGCAGTGAGCGAAGGCAATGCTTTACTTTTTTCTAATTTCACTAAAAGTTCTTTTGAGATTTTATCGTTTTCGGCAATCTGGTAGTCAATAGTGTTTTCGACATTAAAATCGGTTTCTAATAAATTGTTATTGATATTTTGTACGGCCAAAGCTTCCAAATCATCGGTTACACTAGTATCGGTATTTACATCTAAACCAAGATGAATATTGAGCATTTGGTATGCGATTTTATGTAAACGCTCTGTATTGTTGAGGTTACTTTGCAAACCCGATAGTGTGATTTGAAGCTGTTCTACGTTTTCTTCTTCTGTGAGGCCGTTTTCGTATATTTTTTGGGTTTCGTTAAGGTTTTTTTCAATAACCTCGATGTTCTTCTCAAAAATAGCCATCGATTCTTCTGCCAAAAGCACATTTCCGTAGGCATTTATCACTGCCTGTTTTACTTCAAGATCGGTTTTTAGTTTTGCGTTTTGCGAAATTTGTAAATACACTTTTGCCGATTGCAAACCTACGAGATACGAACCGTCAAAAATCAACTGACTTAAAGTTGCCGTTGCATTTACATTTTGTTTGGTACCAAAACGTACCGGAATAAACCCTTGCGGAACATTTACAGGAGTACTGTTTCTTACTGCGCCATCAAAATAGGTTTCTACAACATCTATGGTGCTTTGGGTGTTGTCAAAAGCGGCAGCAGGTAATAATTGTACTTGTTGTTTAAGCCATCTTTGGTAATCGATATTGGCATTAATTTGTGGTAAACCTGTTGCCGTAGTTTCCCATTTTTGTTTCTCTGCCGCTTCGATATCCAGCGAGGCATTTCTAATCATTCTGTTATGTTCTAAAGCAAAATTTATTGCTTCTTCTAAGCTAAAAGAGTAGCTTTCTTCTGGATTCTCCACTTGAGCAAAACTTGAGATGCTCGTGATAAACCCTAAGAATAATACCAATTGTTTTCTCATTCTTACTGATTTGTTAGTTGATGTCGATTTAATATTTCCAGTCCTTTTTCGGTGCAAATTCCACGCAAGTGATATTCTAAATAATTGTTCATGAGCATTTGCATAGAAAAATTATTTAAAGGAAAAAGGTCTTTGTTTTTTAAAGCCATCATGGAATTAAAATATATTTTTGAAATAAATTCTGTGTTGATGTTTTTCCTGTAAAGCCCTAATTCTAAGCCTCTTTCTAAATTGCAAACCACACATTCGCTCATCACACAATATTGTTTTTGCTTCACGTCTTTATATACTTTTGGGTAGTATTTTTCAAGCTGATATTCTGGTGATGATTTTTCCTCTTTTAGGTTGTACAACAAAAAGCGTTTGATTTCTAAAATCTCCTCGATGGGGTTTTTCTCCTGGTCTCTAATCTCTTCTATTCCAGCAGAAATTTTATGAAACAAATATTCTACGGTTTTCTCAACGAGAATACTTTTATTTTTGTAATGTACATAGATGGTTTTTTTAGAAATGCCTATTTCATTAGCAATATCATCCATCGTAACGCTTTTGAATCCGTAGTTCAAAAACATTTCTGCAGCGGTATCTAAAATTTTATTTTCCATTTCGGGTGCAAATCTACAACAGGAAACTTTAAAAACAATAAAAGTTTCCGAAGTATTTTTGTTAAATTATTGTTAAGTAAATTAATGTCTCTTTTTAAAGGAATTATGGTATTTTAGCCAAAATTTTTTACCCAATGGATAAAATCAATTTCTACAGAACGGTTTTTTCACAATACCTCATCGATAAAATAGAGCACAAACAACCTAGAAGTCTATACGAACCTGTAGAATATATTTTAAACCTTGGCGGAAAAAAAATACGACCTGTTTTGGTTTTACTCGCCGCAGAAACCTATGACTGCAATTACGAGAAGGCTTTAGATGCTGCTTTGGCTATCGAGATATTCCATAACTTTTCTTTGATGCATGACGATATTATGGATGAAGCTCCGCTGCGACGCGGAAAGAAAACCGTACATCACAAATGGGATATAAATACCGGAATTTTGTCGGGTGATGCCATGCTTATTCAAGCTTATCAGTATTTTGAGAACTATGATCCGAAAACTTTTCAAGCCTTAGCAAAATTGTTTAGCAAAACAGCTTTAGAAGTATGTGAAGGTCAGCAATACGATATCGATTTCGAAAACCAGGACGAAGTAGAAATTGAAGATTACCTTAAAATGATTGAGTATAAAACAGCTGTCTTAATTGGTGCTGCATTACAAATGGGTGGAATTGTTGCTGGGGTATCAGATAATGAACAGCAAAAACTTTATGAGTTTGGTAAAAACTTAGGGGTCGCTTTCCAGTTGCAAGACGATTATCTTGATGCATTCGGAAACCCAAAAATGTTTGGGAAACAAGTTGGTGGCGATATTATCGAAAATAAAAAAACTTATCTTTATATCAAAGCTTTAGAGCTTGCTCCAAAAGAACTCGGCACACAGTTGAAGCACTTATACAGTATCGAACCTTCCAATCCAAAAGATAAAATAAACACCATCAAATTAATTTTTGAAGAAAGCGGAGCAGTAGAAGCGATAAAAGGTAAAATTGTAGATTTCACAGAAAAGGCTTTATCTCAGATAGAGAATTTAGAGACTTCTCAAGAAAACAAGCAGATTTATATCGATTTCTCAAATAACTTAATGAAAAGAGAAGTCTAAGCCTGTTTTGATAAATAAAATATATCTATCATTAAGATAAATTTATGCTTTTCAGAATGCTATATTTATGAAAAATTGTACTTTTGTATCGTTTTTAAAAACACAATAGTATAGTTTTCCTCTTATGGATAAATTTTCATTTCTAAATGCGGCTCACACCGCTTATTTCGCAGAACTTTACGATCAATACCTGCAATTTCCTGATAGTGTAGAACCTAGTTGGCGAGCCTTTTTTCAAGGATTCGATTTTGCCAAAGAAGTTTACAGTGACGAAGATACAGATGAAATTTCTTCATCAGCAAAAGCTAAAGCGCAAAGCAATGGCTTTTCCGATATTTCAGCCATAGAACTTCCAGAGAGCGTAAGAAAAGAGTTTCAGGTAGTAAATTTAATCGATGCTTACCGTACAAGAGGTCATTTGTTTACCAAAACAAACCCGGTAAGAGCTAGAAGAACTTATGAGCCAACTTTAGCTATAGAAAACTTTGGTTTAAGCGAAAACGATTTAGAAAAAGAATTTTCTGCAGGAGAAATATTAGGCTTAGGTCACGCGCCTTTAAAGGACATCATAAGTCACCTCAACACCATTTATTGCGATGCGATAGGTGTCGAATACATGTATATTCGCCAACCAGAAATCATTAAATGGATCCAGAGCAAACTGAACATCAACGAAAATCAGCCAAGATTTTCTAACGAAAAGAAAAAATACATTCTTGGTAAGCTCAACCAAGCTGTTTCTTTCGAAACCTTTTTGCACACCAAGTTTGTAGGTCAAAAGCGTTTTTCTGTCGAAGGAAACGAATCGTTTATTCCTGGTCTCGATGCGATTGTAGAAATGGCTGCAGACAAAGGCGTGAAAGAATTTATAATGGGAATGGCGCATAGAGGTCGTCTCAATACACTCACCAATATTTTTGGAAAAAGCCCGAAAGATATTTTCTCTGAATTTGAAGGGAAAGATTACGAACAAGAGGTTTTTGATGGTGATGTAAAATACCATTTAGGTTGGACATCGACTAGAAAAACCATTTCCGGAAAAGAAATAAACCTAAACATAGCTCCAAACCCTTCACATTTAGAGACTGTTGGTCCTGTAGTAGAAGGGATGGCAAGAGCAAAACAACACGTTTTGTATAAGGACAATCCACAAAATGTCTTGGCAATTGTAGTGCATGGTGATGCTGCAATTGCCGCTCAAGGTGTCGTATACGAAACCATACAAATGGCAGGATTAGATGCCTACAACACACAAGGAACTATTCATATTGTCATTAATAATCAAATTGGTTTTACCACCAATTACCTAGATGCAAGGTCTTCTACTTATTGTACGGATATTGCTAAAGTGACACTTTCGCCAGTGTTGCATGTAAATGCCGATGATGTAGAAGCGGTTGTGCACGCCATGGAATTTGCTTTGGAATTTCGTATGCAATACAAGCGTGATGTCTTTATAGATTTATTAGGGTACAGAAAGTACGGTCATAACGAAGGTGACGAACCTCGCTTTACACAACCTAAATTATACAAAGCGATTTCAAAACATAAGAATGCGAGAGATATTTATGCGCAAAAACTTATCGAAGAAGGCGTTATCGACGAAAATTATGTTTCCGGATTAGAAAAAGATTACAAAGAGGCTTTAGAGCAAGATTTCGATTTGTCGAAAAAAGAAGATAAGACCATCATTACACCAATCATGCAAGACGATTGGAAAGATTTTGATGTTGCTACGGAAGTAGAAATGATGGAAGATGTCGATACAAAGGTAGCTATAAAAAATTTAGATGTAGTAGCAGAAACCATTACCCAATTGCCAAAAGGGAAAAAGTTCTTACGAAAAATCACCAAGATTATCGAAGGTAGGCACCAAATGTATTTTGAAGACGATAAGCTTGATTGGGGAATGGCAGAATTGTTGGCCTACGGAACTTTGATCAAAGAAGGTCACGATGTAAGAATGACTGGTCAAGACGTAGAAAGAGGGACTTTCTCGCACAGACATGCCGTATTAAAAGTAGAAGAGAGCGAAGAAGAAATTATTTTACACAATAACTTAAACGATAAAGCAAAGTTAGAAATATACAACTCTTTACTTTCAGAATATGCAGTTGTGGCTTTCGATTACGGGTATGCGATTGCACATCCAAAATCATTAACGATTTGGGAAGCACAGTTTGGAGACTTCAGTAACGGAGCTCAAATTATGCTCGACCAGTATATTTCGGCAGCAGAAGACAAATGGAAACTGCAAAATGGTTTAGTAATGTTATTGCCACATGGTTATGAAGGACAAGGTGCAGAACACTCTTCAGCAAGAATAGAAAGATATTTACAACTTTGTGCCAAAGACAATATGTTTGTGGCTAATTGTACAACACCGGCTAACTTTTACCATATTTTAAGAAGACAAGTTAAGGCCAATTACAGAAAACCACTTATTATTTTCACGCCAAAGAGTTTGTTAAGGCACCCGAAAGTGATTTCTTCTAAAAAAGAATTGGCAGAAGGGAGTTTCCAAACAGTAATTGATGATGCGCATGTAAAACCAGAAAAAGTAAAAACTTTGGTGTTCTGTATGGGTAAATTCTATTATGATTTATTGCAGAAAAGAGAAGAATTACAAAGAGAAGATGTGGCTTTGGTGCGAATTGAACAACTTTTTCCGTTACCGACAACAGAAATGCAAAATGCTATAGAGAAGTATAAAAATGCAGATGATATCGTTTGGGCACAAGAAGAGCCAAGAAATATGGGTGCTTATAGTTTCTTGTTGTTGCACTTTGAAGCGGCTCGTAATTTTAGAGTTTGCAGTAGAAGATTTTACGGAGCTCCAGCAGCAGGAAGTTCAACAAGATCAAAAAGAAGGCACGAGAATGTGATTGCTAGCGTTTTCGACAAAAATTTACCAGAAATACAATAAAAAACTTTTTATAGAAATATATAGATTATGGCTTTAGAAATGAAAGTTCCTTCACCAGGAGAATCAATTACAGAAGTAGAAATCGCTCAGTGGTTGGTAGAAGATGGCGATTATGTAGAGAAAGACCAAGCGATTGCCGAAGTAGATAGTGATAAAGCAACTTTAGAACTTCCAGCAGAAGCAAGTGGTATTATTACACTGAAAGCGGAAGAAGGAGATGCCGTAAAAGTAGGCGAAGTGGTTTGTCTTATCGATACCGATGCAGCAAAACCAGCAGGTGACGAAAGTAAAAAAGAAGCTAAAGCAGAAGAAAAAACTGCTGCAACTGAAAATGCATCCGCGTCAGCAAAAGAAGAGAAAAAGGAGGAAAAATCTGATGCTAAAAAAGAAACTTATGCTTCGGGAACACCTTCTCCTGCAGCTAAAAAAATATTAGACGAAAAAGACATCGATGCTTCACAAGTACAAGGTTCTGGTAAAGATGGGAGAATTACCAAAGAAGATGCTGTAAAGGTAACACCTTCTATGGGAACTCCAGGTAACGGAAGTAGAGGTGAAACCCGTTCTAAGCTATCGATGTTGCGTCGTAAAGTAGCCGAAAGATTGGTAAGTGCCAAAAACGAAACGGCGATGCTCACGACCTTTAACGAGGCCAATATGACACCGATCTTTAACCTTAGAAATCAATACAAAGAAGATTTTAAAGCAAAACATGGCGTTAGTCTTGGATTTATGTCTTTCTTTACGTTGGCAGTGGTAAGAGCGTTAGATTTATACCCAGCGGTCAACAGTATGATTGAAGGAAAAGAAATGATCACCTACGATTATAAAGATATTAGTATTGCAGTTTCTGGTCCTAAAGGTTTGATGGTTCCTGTGATTAGAAATGCAGAAAATCTCACGTTTAGAGGCGTAGAAGCTGAAGTAAAACGTTTGGCACTTCGTGCAAGAGACGGGCAAATTACCGTAGATGAAATGACTGGAGGTACCTTTACCATTTCTAATGGTGGTGTTTTTGGAAGTATGCTTTCTACACCTATTATCAATCCGCCTCAAAGTGGTATTTTAGGAATGCACAACATTATCGAGAGACCCATTGCGGTTGACGGAAAAGTAGAGATTCACCCAATGATGTATTTGGCGTTGTCTTACGACCACAGAATTATCGACGGAAAAGAATCGGTTGGTTTCTTGGTGGCTATTAAAGAAGCTTTAGAGAGCCCAGAAGAATTATTGATGGGTGGCAATGTCAAAAAGGCTTTAGAGTTGTAAGAAATCAATTGTCAATTCGATTGATTCTGCAAGTGCGGAATTGTATCGAGAATTATATAAAAAGTTTTAAAAATCCGCGTCAAGCGGATTTTTTTATGAGATAACTTTAACGTTTAGAAATTTCAAAAATGCATTTCATCTAAAAAATAAGTATTTTAACATAAAAATTATATTTTTTTCATAGCTTGCATAAATTATTAATCAAAAATCAAATAATTATGAGAAAACTTGCATTTTTATCAACCTGTTGTTTTTTATTGTTATTTATTCACGCTTGTACTACAGACTATTTAGATGAAAAAGGAGAAAATCTAAATGCCGAAGGAAGAACAAGTGCTGAAGGTTCGATTCAGAATTCGCTAGACGAATTTTTAGGAAATTATGAAGTGGTAGAAATAGACGCTGCGCGAATATTAGAGTACACTTTGAATCAAGGAAAAGAAAATACGTTTCTACTAGATTTACAAATGGAATCTCATCCCGGTTGGATTTTTAATGTTGATTTTATAGAGGTTTATGACGAAAATTATAAGGCCTACGAATCTGATGAAAGTGGGAATTGGATAGAGGTTGCCCCCGGAAGGTCAGATACTTATCACGGAGATAGTAGAGACAGGAAAGCAAATGCTATTTTTTCGGTAAATGATCATTATTTTTCAGGTTTGATTTTTGAAGGTACAGACGAGTACATTATAGATCCGGTTAGTTTGTATGTGCGTGGAGCTTCGCCAAATTCTTATGTGATTTATAAATCTGGAGATGACCTAACCGAAAGAACTTTGTTCTGTGACAACAGAGATTTTGAGCCTACAAGAGATATAGGAAACACCGAAAATAGGCAAATGGCAAATTGTAGAGAATTAAGTATTTCTTATGTGGCAGATTACCATTATTACCTTAATCGCGGTAATTCAAACACGACCACCACAAGAAACTTTATAAATGATCGTGTTAAGTTTGCTAGTTATAGGTATTGGTCTTACAACGATTACCCATTATATTTTTGGTTGTTTAGCAGTGCTGTAAGAACCAATACTACAAACCAGCCAAGTTCTGCGACCAATACAAGCGATGCTTTGTCGCAATTTAGATCATGGGGTCAAGCAGGTAATATGTCTGTGGGTGATGCCAATATTTTATTTGCGGGGAGAAATTTTGGAAGTGCATTTGGTCGAGCATATACCAGTACGACTTGTAAAACTTCAGGAGGAAAAAGAACTGCTTATGCAATTGTAACAAATTCCTCTTCTGCTTCATCATCAAGTGTTTGGAATAAAGTAGTGGCGCACGAGGTTGGTCATAACTTAAGCGCAAGCCACACAACGACAGGTTTTATGAAGCAAGGAGACCATTCTAATAGTGCGATGGCGAGTACAACAGTTACAGAATTAAATAATTATATTGCAGGGAACAATGGCTGTATGCCTTTAAAAACTTGTGTGGGTTGGAGATAAAAATTTATTGATTTCTACATGAAAACCGTCTGATTTTTTATTATTAGGCGGTTTTTTTATTTCAAATACAAACACTTGGTTTTGTAATCGATTACTGCTTTTCCTTTTTGTAATATATCTGCACCAATAATTCCCTTTACTTTATTGGCTTGGTGATTTTCGAGAGCTGTGTTGATATACGTTAAATCTATTAGCACTAAATCTATTTTTGTGTTTTTCCAATTTTCGATTTCAACGGTGTTTTTAGTAGAAGTCTGGGTAAGCAAGTCTATCGAGCCAGCACCGGCTGCTTTGATGTCACTATCTTCGGCGATGAGCAAAAATTCTTCGGCAAACTCCATCCCAATGCAAGAGTTGGAAGCTCCTGTGTCTAAAATAAAATTCCCTGGAACTCCATTTACTTTCACTAGCATCTCAAAGTGGTTAGTAACGGTTTTTGTTAAAGGAATTCGTATAAAACCTTGGTGGGTTAAAAATTTTCGTAATGTTGACATCCAAAATAAGTTTTAGCAAATATAGACGAACAAAATCAATTACTGAAGCCTTATGAATAACCCATGATAATTTGGGGATTTTCAAGGTTTTTTAGGATTTTTAATCATACTTATTCAAAGGCTTCTTACTTTTGCTTTATGATTCTAATAGATACACACACCCATTTATACAGCGATGCTTTCGACGTAGATATCGATGAGGTAATTCAGAAAGCTTTTGATGCCGATGTCAAAAAGTTTTTTTTACCCGCAATTGATTCCGAGACCACTCAAAAAATGTACGATTTAGAGCAAAAGTATCCTAAAAATGTACACCTAATGATGGGGTTGCATCCTACTTCCGTGAAAGAAAATTTTGAGGATGAGCTGCAGCACGTTGAAACACAGTTTTCCCAAAGGGAATTTATTGCGGTGGGTGAAATAGGTATCGATTTATATTGGGATAAAAGCACCTTGGGTATTCAGGAAGAAGCTTTTAGGAGGCAAATTCAGTTCGCTAAAGCGAAAAAGTTACCGATTGTAATACACTGTCGCGATGCTTTCGATGAAATATTTGAAGTCTTGGAAACCGAAAAAGATGATGATTTACTTGGTGTTTTTCATTGCTTTACTGGAAACAAGCAGCAAGCAGAACAAGCAATTTCTTACAACATGAAATTAGGAATAGGTGGTGTGGTCACTTTTAAAAACGGAAAGATAGACCAGTTTTTACATGAATTTGATTTGTCTAATTTTGTATTAGAAACAGACTCGCCTTATTTGGCTCCCGTTCCTTTCCGCGGAAAGCGTAATGAAAGCAGTTATACGAGACTCGTTGCCGAAAAAATGGCAGAAATTTTTGGAGTTTCGGTAGAAAAAATAGCGGAAGAAACGACCAAAAATGCTTTAGAAGTTTTTAAAATAAATACGAATGAGTAAACATATTTCCAACATCTTATTGATTTATACCGGAGGAACCATTGGGATGATTAAAAACCCAAAAACGGGAGCGCTCATGGCTTTTGATTTTGATAAGTTGCAGAAAAACATTCCCGAGCTTCGTTTGTTGGAACACAAAATATCGACCATTAGTTTTGAAGAACCTATCGATTCTTCTAATATGAATATTCGTTATTATCAGAAAATCACAAAAATGATTGAAGATAATTATGAAGATTTTGATGGTTTTGTGGTTTTGCACGGTAGCGATACGATGAGTTATTCGTCTTCGGTGATTAGTTTTATGTTGGAGAACTTGAGTAAACCTATAATTTTTACGGGTTCGCAATTACCCATAGGAGATTTACGTACCGATGCCAAAGAAAACCTTATTACGAGTATTCAGCTTGCTGGGCTTAAAGAAAACGGAAAAAGCGTAATTACGGAAGTAGGTCTGTACTTTGAGTACAAATTATACCGAGCCAATAGAACCACTAAACTTAATGCCGAACATTTTGAAGCTTTCGACTCTTATAATTACCCGCCTTTGGCAGAATCTGGAGTGCACCTAAATATCAATTACCCCTATTTAAAAAAAGTTAACCGAAGAAAAAAGTTGTTGGTTCATCAAGACTTGTCAGATCAGATTTTAGTTTTGAAGATTTTTCCAGGTATAGGAAAAGAAGTATTGGCTCATATTCTAGATACCTCGCACATCAAAGCGATAATTTTAGAAACTTTTGGTAGCGGAAACGCCAACACTGAAGATTGGTTTATCCATTTATTGAAGAAAGCCATTAAAGAAGGAAAATATGTAGTAAATGTTACCCAATGTATCGGCGGAAGTGTAAATATGGGTCATTATGAGACAAGCCAAGATTTAAAAAAGATCGGAGTAATCTCCGGAAAAGATATAACCACAGAAGCTGCAGTTGCCAAATTGATGTATTTGTTGCCAAAAGATTTGTCGCCAAAAGTTTTTAAGACTATTTTTGAGACATCACTTCGCGGGGAAATGAAATAAGATAAAATTAACGTTACTTTCTTTAAAGTGTTGTTTTTTTTTTGTTATTTGCCGCTCTCTTTATTAGAATGTTATAGAGGGGTAACATATAGAGAGGTGGCCGAGTGGTCGAAGGCGCACGCCTGGAAAGTGTGTATACGTCAAAAGCGTATCGAGGGTTCGAATCCCTTCCTCTCTGCAAATGCAAGTGCAAATGAGAAATTTCTGAAGTTTATTTGAGAAATTTCTGCATTGCCAGCACAGTTTTTAGGATCTTGTAAGTAATCCTTGACTGTTCTGCAATTTTGAGTGAATTATAATTTTTAATATATTTAAACTTTTTTAACTAATTAATTTTAAGACTAGACGTAATGAAAAGATTATTTTCAATTTTGACTATCGCGACAATTATGGTATTTAGCAACTTTACTGTAAGTGCGATGAATAATTCTATCGAAGTACCATCTACTATGGTAAACTTTGTACAAGATGAAGAAGAAACTGTTGTAGAGGAAGAGATGGAAGAAGAAAGCCTAGGCTTTCATCAAGAATTAAAGAAACGTTTTATAGAAGGTGGTCCTGGGTTTATGGGGATTGTACTTTTATGTTTGATTCTTGGTTTGGCAATTGCCATCGAGAGAATTATTTACTTGAACCTTGCTACTACTAATTCAGAAAAATTAGCACAAGACGTAGAAGATGCTTTAAATAGTGGTGGTGTAGAAGCTGCAAAAGAAGTTTGTAGAAATACCAAAGGTCCTGTTGCATCTATCTATTACCAAGGCTTAGATAGAGTAGAGGAAGATAGTATTGATGCGGCAGAAAAAGCAGTAATAGCTTACGGAGGTGTTCAAGTAGGTCAGTTAGAAAAAAATGTATCTTGGGTATCATTATTTATCGCCTTAGCACCGATGCTTGGTTTCATGGGTACAGTAATTGGTATGATTCAAGCATTCGATAAAATTGAAGCTGCTGGTGATATGCAACCTTCTTTAGTGGCAGGTGGTATTAAAGTAGCACTTTTAACAACCGTATTTGGTCTTATTGTGGCGATTATCTTACAGATTTTCTATAACTATATCATCGCAAAAATCGATAGTATCGTAAACGATATGGAAGATGCTTCTATCCGTTTAATCGATATCCTAGTAGATTACAGAAGAAGAAAAACATCACTTTAATAAATAAGTAATAACCCTAAAAAAATAATAATTATGTTACATAAAGCATTAAAAATACTTGCTATTATTATAGGGGTTGTTGCATTGGTTTTAGGTATATGGTTATTTATATCAGATAATGTATCGCTTATTGCACCAATGTTAACGATTACTTATATCGTGTTTGGACTTATCCTCTTTTTAGTTCTAATTTTTGTGATTAGAGATTTACTAAAAGGAGATATCAAAAAAACACTTATTTCTGTAGGTGTCTTCGCAGCCATAGTCCTTATTGCCTATTTTATGTCATCTGGTACAGAAGTTGTGCTTAATAACGGAGATACACTTACCGTTGGAGAGTCTAAATGGATTGGAGCAGGATTAAGAACATTTTACTTTTTAGCAGCAATTGCTATTGGAGCAATGATTTTCTCTGGAGTTAAAAAACTTTCTAAATAAAATAATATGGCAAGAAGAAATGCACCAGAAGTAAATGCAGGATCGATGGCAGATATTGCTTTCTTGCTGCTTATCTTTTTCTTGGTGACAACTACCATTGAAACCGACTCTGGTATCAATAGTAAATTGCCGCCAATAGAAGAAATTGAAAACCCACCAGAATTTAAGCAAAAAAATGTTTTTATTGTGTTGATGAATCAAAACCAAGAACTATTGGTAGAAGATGAAATCATGGAGTTGAAAGATCTTCGTCAAGCAGCTATAGACTTTATCGATAATGGTGGAGAAGGTTGTAACTATTGTCAAGGTAGTGGTGATCCTGCTTCTTCAGATAATCCTCAAAAAGCGGTTGTCTCTCTTCAGCATGATAGAGAAACCGAGTACGGAGCTTATATCGCTGTACAAAACGAATTGGTTGCAGCGTATAACTTCTTAAGAAACCGTGAGGCAAAAAAGCTGTTTGGTAAATCTTTTACAGAAATGGAAAACGATTTCAACAATCCAGATTTTAGAGGAAGTATAAGCAAACTAGAAGAAGATATCAAGACGATAAGAGAAATGTATCCGTTAAATCTTTCTGAAGCAGAGCCTAAAGAAAGAGAATAAAACCTAAAGACTATGTCTAAATTTAAAAAGAAAAAAGGAGGCGAACTGCCAGCTATTTCAACAGCATCTTTACCAGATATCGTATTTATGTTACTATTCTTTTTTATGGTGGCAACGGTTATGCGTGAAAACACGTTAATGATTAAAAACGAGTTACCTTACGCAGATCAGGTAGAGAAACTGCAAAAGAAAGATTTGGTGATGTACATTTATGCTGGTAAACCTAGCGAACGCTACCAAAAACAATTTGGTAAAGAAGCTAGAATTCAGTTGAATGATAAGTTTGCCGATTTAAAAGACATTCAGCAATTTATTATTGAAGAAAGAGAGTCGAAGCGTGAAGAGTTAAAACCATTTTTGACCACAGCGCTTAAAGTAGATAGTGAGACCAATATGGGATTGGTTTCTGATATCAAATATGAACTTCGTAAAGCTGAAGCTTATCGAGTGAACTATACCACAAGAAGTGGTGAAGCGTCTCAAAACTTAGAGTAAATAAGTTTTAATAAATATTTAAAACATCCAACTAAAGTTGGATGTTTTTTTTTGCCCTAATTTTGTATTAAATTCACACGATGAAAAAACTCGTATTTCTTCTTCTAATGACTTCTTTTGGTTTCGCGACAGCTCAACAAAATGAGAAGGTCAATGACACCACCGAAATAAAAGAAACGGTACTAGACACGATTACCGACACTAAATACAGAGAAGATCAGTTTTATATAGGTTTTACGTTCAATCTACTTTTAGATCGACCAACCGACATTACACAGTCTGGTTTTTCTGGAGGTTTTCATATTGGTTTTATGAGAGATATGCCAATAAACGAAAGAAGAACTATTGCTATTGCCGCTGGTTTGGGTTGGTCTGCCAACTCTTACGGACAAAATTTGATAATGGATGCAAGGCAAGACGAAACTCAGTTTTATCCCATTGAAGGAGGATACGATACCAATCGTTTTACGATATACCAAATAGAAGCTCCTATACAGTTTAGGTGGCGGAATTCTACCCCAACTTCTTATAAGTTTTGGCGAGTATACACAGGGTTAAAATTAGGATACATTCATCATACGAAAGCCAATTTTGTAGGAGATGATTTTTCTGTAAAAGAAACCAATATTCCTGAGGTGAATAAGCTTCGCTACGGAATTACGCTTTCTTTTGGGTACAACACCTACAATTTCCATTTGTATTATAGTCTCAACGATTTGATCGACGGTAAGATGCTTAATTCTAATGAAAATGTTGGGTTAAGCGAACTCAAAATTGGATTTATGTTTTATATACTTTAGGTATATAAAAAAATCCTTACTTGAGGTAAAAAACCAACAACTATTCCCAACAAAATTTCTCTTAGGTTGTGGGATTGCAAATGTAAACGTGAACTCGCAATCAAGCCCATTACAAAAAACAGAATAGCAATAAGATAAACTAAGTTAATTTCGTACAGGTAACTCATCAAAATCACAAAGCTGGTAAGCGCGGTAAATGCCATCATGTGCAAACTTACTTTCACTTTAAAATAGATTAAGAAAAGTGCAATAAGTACAGCATATATATAAGACCTAAAGTAGAAGTACAATTCAGAACTCGTAAGGTCTTTCATGACAAAATAATTGATGATCAATAAAATAATACTTAAAAAGAGTAAGGGAATTTTTCTTTCTGCTACTGTTGTAAGCTCGTGAGAGTTGATGATTTTTAAGTTCTTTAATAGAAAATAAAATACCACCGGAATAAAAATTGTAAGGATAGAAATGGCTAATATTTTAGCATTCCTTACAGGTACTGGTGTAAATCTCGGACTGTAGAAAAAATAGAAAAGTGTTGCCAATAAAGGCATCAATAAAGGATGAAATAAGTAAGAAACTATTTTGAGTAAGAAATTCATTGGTTTAAATTTCTTTACGA
Source organism: Mesonia sp. K7 (assembly GCF_003233725.1). Classification (GTDB taxonomy): domain Bacteria; phylum Bacteroidota; class Bacteroidia; order Flavobacteriales; family Flavobacteriaceae; genus Mesonia. The sequence continues at coordinate 14,857 of NZ_QKQV01000005.1, read as the reverse complement.
AGTCTCGCTACAGGAATATCCAACTGTTCTCGGTATTTGGCAACAGTTCTTCGCGCAATAGGATAACCTTTTTCTTTTAAAACCTTTGCCAGTTTTTCGTCGGTAAGTGGCTTCTTTTTGTTTTCATCTTCAATGGTCATTTGAAGAATCTTTTTAATCTCTAAAGTAGAAACTTCTTCGCCTTGATCGTTGGTCATCGATTCCGAGAAAAACTCTTTGATGAGTTTGGTTCCGTAAGGCGTGTCCACATATTTACTGTTGGCAACCCGACTCACGGTAGAAACATCCATATCGATAGTATCGGCAATATCTTTTAAAATCATCGGTTTGAGGTCTCTTTCATCACCAGACAAAAAATAATCGTACTGATGGTGCATAATTGCATTCATCGTTACAAAAAGCGTTTCTTGGCGTTGTTTTATGGCTTCGATAAACCATTTGGCAGCGTCTAACTTTTGTTTGATAAACATCACTGCTTCTTTCTGTTTCTTCGACTTTTCGTTGGTTTCCTTATAGCCTTTTAGCATATTGCTGTATTCACGAGAAACGTGCATAGTCGGAGCATTTCTTCCGTTAAGTGTGAGTTCTAGCTCGCCGTCTTTTATACGAATCGTAAAATCGGGAATAACCTGCTCTACAATTTTATTGTTACCGGCATAACTTCCTCCGGGTTTTGGGTTGAGGTGTGCAATCTCATCTATAGCATCACGTAGCTGATCTTCTGTAATATCAAATTTAGCAAGAAGTTTACTGTAGTGCTTTTTACTGAATTGCTCAAACCCCTTTTCGATAATTTCTATTGCCAGTTCTTGATCAGGGTTTGCTTCTTTTCGCTTGAGCTGTATAAGCAAACACTCTTGCAAATCTCTTGCGCCAACACCAGCAGGATCGAGCCTGTGCACAATATGGAATACTTTTTCTACGGTTTCGACATCAGTGTAAACATTTTGGGTAAACGCCAAATCATCTACAATATCTGCAGTCGCTCGTCTGATGTAACCACTTTCGTCTACGCTTCCTACCAAAAATTCGGCAATTTCTTTTTCTTGTTCGTCTAACCGAAAAGTTTGTAACTGGTTTTTTAAGTGCTGAGAAAATGAAGTGCCCGAAGCATACGGAATACTTTTTTCATCATCGTCACTACTATAATTATTGGCTTGGGTACGGTAATCGGGAATTTCGTCATCGCTTAAATACTCATCTACATCAATGTCAGAATCGGTTTCGATCACTTCCGAATCGTTATCCTCATAATCATCATTCTTAAACTCGTCTTCGTAATTATCGGTCTCTTCTTTTCCGCCTTCGAGCGCAGGATTGTCTTCTAGCTCCTGTTTTACGCGTTGCTCGAAAGCCAAAGTGGGCAACTGTATCAGTTTCATCAACTGTATTTGCTGCGGAGAGAGTTTCTGCGAAAGTTTAAGATTGAGTTGCTGTTTGAGCATAAATAGTCATTATTATACTAACAAAAATAAGAAATCAGAAGATTTATTATCCCAAAATTTTTGTTAAGCTTACCTATTCTTTCGTTTCCGTGGAATAAAACTTATATAAAATATTTACTTTAAAAGTTATTAATATGATAACTATTAAAACTTACTTTAATAATTTTACCTGCAAGTTTTCAATCACATTCTGCATTATTTAAGATCTCATCAAGTTTTAAGCATTGTGAAATAAATTAAGCATGACAATACTTAATTAGAACTTACGAAAGCAAAAACTTAAAACTCTGCATTTTGTGGTGTTCTCGGGTAAGGAATCACATCTCGAATATTGGTCATACCCGTTGCAAACAATACCAAGCGTTCAAAACCAAGACCAAAACCACTGTGTACACAAGTACCAAAGCGACGGGTGTCGAGGTACCACCAAAGTTCTTTTTCGTCGATACCGATGGCTTTCATTTTTTCTTGTAGTACTTCAAGACGTTCTTCTCGCTGTGAGCCACCCACAATCTCACCAATTCCTGGGAAAAGGATATCCATCGCTCTCACGGTTTTTCCGTCTTCGTTTAGACGCATGTAAAAGGCTTTGATATTGGCTGGATAATCAAACAAAATTACCGGGCATTGGAAATGTTTTTCTACCAAATAACGCTCGTGCTCACTTTGTAAATCGGCACCCCATTCCTCAATCACATAATTGAATTTCTTTTTCTTGTTGGGTTTCGAATTTTTTAGAATATCTATTGCTTCGGTGTAGCTCACGCGCTTAAAATTATTTTCGGTGATGAATTTTAATTTTTCGCGTAAAGCCATCGGAGCTCTTTCGGCTTCTGGTTTACTTTTGTCTTCTTGCGCTTGTCGGTTTTCTAAAAAGGCTAGATCATCATCACAGTTTTCCAACACATAGTTAATCACATATTTAATAAAATCTTCTGCCAAATCCATATTTCCGTCAAGATCGCAGAAAGCAACTTCAGGTTCAATCATCCAAAATTCGGCAAGGTGACGTGAAGTATTGGAATTTTCTGCTCTAAAAGTAGGGCCGAATGTATAAATCTGACCTAAACCTAAAGCGTAGGTCTCGCCTTCTAACTGTCCGCTTACGGTAAGATTGGTTTCTTTCCCAAAAAAGTCTTTTTTGTAATCTATTTTTCCGTTTTCGTCAAGCGGAATATTTTTTAAATCGAAGTTCGTGACTTTGAACATTTCACCTGCACCTTCGGCATCACTTCCGGTAATTATGGGTGTGTTGACATAGTTAAAACCGTTCTCTTGAAAATATTGATGTACTGCAAATGAGAGTTTAGAACGTACACGCATAATAGCACTAAAAGTGTTGGTTCTAACACGCAAATGCGCTTGCTCTCTTAGTTTCTCTAAGGAATGGCGTTTTGGCGAAAGAATGGTTTTTTTTACTTCTTCGGGGTCTGCTTTACCCAGAATTTCAACCGATTGTACTTCAATCTCTACATTTTGTCCTTGTCCTTGGCTTTCTTTTAGAATTCCTTTTACTGCAATGGCTGCACCAACCGTAATCTCATTGAGGATAGCTTCGTCTGTATTTTCAAAATCTACAACACATTGTATATTGTTGATCGTCGAGCCGTCATTTAAGGCAATAAAGCGATTGCTTCTAAAAGCCTTAACCCAACCTTTTATATGTACTTCCTGCAGCACAGGATCTAAACTTAAAACCTCTACAATTTTAGTGTGTGTCATTCTTATAAATTTTGAGCGACAAAGATAAATTTTAGCTTTTAGCTTAGCAAATACTTAGCCCAAAAACAATATCTATTGAGTTTTTGATGTTATTTTTCATGCTCGTCTTCAAACTCTTCCTCTTCGCCAATCACATCGAGATGGAGTTTCTTAAAAGTTTTCTGGTTAGAAACGCTTTTTTCCAGAGAAAGCAACAGAGAAGGTAAAAGCAGTAAATTAGAAAGCATGGCAAAAAGCAGCGTTGCAGAAACAAGTCCGCCAAGTGCAACTGTTCCTCCGAAACTACTTATCATAAATACCGAAAAGCCAAAGAAAAGCACAATAGAAGTGTAAAACATACTCACGGCTGTTTCGCGTAAAGCGGGATAAACCGAACGTTTGATGCGCCAATTTCTAGCTTTGAGTTCTTGTCTGTATTTGGCCAAAAAGTGAATGGTGTCATCTACCGAAATTCCAAATGCAATACTAAACACCAAGATAGTAGATGGCTTGATAGGAATACCCAAATAACCCATCATTCCGGCGGTGATAATGAGCGGTAAAAGGTTAGGGATAAGCGAAATCACAATCATAATGGTAGAACGGAACATCCAAGCCATAAAAATAGCAATAAGTAATATTGCCAAACCAAGCGAAAGCACTAGGTTTTTTACTAAATAACTGGTTCCTTTCTGAAAAACCAAAGCTTTTCCAGTCATCGAAACTTCATAACGTTCTCCAGGGAAAATCTTATTGATTTTAGGCCATATATTATCTTCAATACGCTCCATTTTCTCAGTACCGATATCTTTCATAAACACCGTGATACGGGCATATTGTCCTGTACTATCTACATAGGCATTGAGTAAACTATTTTTTCCGTCAGACATATTTTTTAAGTACGGAAGAATAAAATTTTGCTCTTGCGAAGTTGGTAATTGGTAATATTTTGGGTTGCCGTTATAGTAAGCTTGCTTACTGTACTTTACCAGTTCAACCACCGAAAGTGGCTTCGATAATTCTGGATAATCAGCAAAAAGCTCTTGTAAGCGTTCTAATCTTTTGATGGTAGAAAGCTTCATCACCCCTTTTTCTCTTTTGGTGTCGATAAGAATTTCGAGCGGCATAATACCATTAAATTCATCTTCAAAAAACTCGATATCCCTAAAAAATGTGGTATCTTTTGGCATGTCGTCCAGCAAACTTCCTGATACGCGAATCATATAAATACCAATAATACTTGCGACCAGTAAAACTAGTGAAGAAATATAAATGGCTATTCGTCTGTTTTTTACGGTTTGCACAATCCAATTCACAAAATTTTCTATCCAAGTTTTCCCGAGATGTTTAAGGTGTCGCTCTTTTGGAGGTGCCAGAAAGCTATAAATAATAGGAATAAGGAATAAACTCAAGATAAAAATCGCTACAATATTAATGGAAGCAATCACACCAAACTCTTTCAACAAAGTGCTTTCAGTGATGATAAATGTGGCAAAACCAGAAGCTGTAGTAATGTTGGTCATCAAGGTAGCATTTCCAACTTTAGTAATTACACGTTGTAAAGATTTGGCTTGGTTTCCGTGATTTTTTATTTCCTGCTGGTACTTGTTGATCAAGAAAATACAGTTAGGAATCCCAATCACGATAATGAGTGGAGGGATTATGGCTGTTAAGACCGTAATTTCAAATTCAAATAACCCTAAAAAGCCAAACGCCCACATGACCCCAATAATGACCGTAAACATCGAAATCATAGTAGCTCTAACCGATCGGAAAAAGAAAAAGAAAATAAGCGAAGTCACCAACAAAGCAGCTCCAACAAAAAGTCCAATCTCATCGATAATGTTCTGTGAGTTGAGTGTTCTGATATAGGGCATTCCAGAAACGTGAATCTCGATATTGTTATTGGTTTTAAACTCGTCTAAAATTGGCTGAAGCTTATTGAGAATAAACTCTTTTCTTTTTTTAGAGTTGAGGATATCTTTATCGATATAAACCCCGGTTTGTATGGTGTTTGATTTTTTACTGTATATCAGGCCTTCATAAAAAGGTAGGTTCTCAAAAATTTCGTTTTTAAGTTCTTTCGGTGATAGTGGGTTCCCTAAAGAATCTTCTATTTCGGTAAGCTCAAAACGGTTTGGATCTTGGTATTTTTGTAGTGTCTTAAGGTTATGAATACCAATCGTATGTTCAACTTCCTCAAAAGTGTCTAATTTTTTAGATAATTCAATCCATTGATCAAACTTTTCTGAAGTAAAAACAGCCTTATCATTTGTTGCAATGACCAACAAATTTCCTTCGTCACCAAACTTGTCCAAAAAATTGTTATACTCAATATTTACAGGATGATGATCGGGTAGGAGGTTAGCTTCGGTATAAGAAAAACGCATGTTTTCCCACTGAAATGCAAGAAAAACAGTAATCGCTGCGATAATACCTAAGAATAAAATTCTGTTTCTAAGAATTACTCTTGCGATAACATTCCAAAAACCAAAACTAAACAACTTTTGCATGGCATAAATTTAGGCGTGCAAAGGTATAAAATGCTTAGCAATAAATCATTAGTTTTTAGTCTAAAGCTGAAAATAAAAAGAGAATTTTAAAGAAAGGTTATCTTCAAATTGCGGCAAATAATATGCACCATAGCGATACGCAAAATTAAGTCCGAAGCCAAAAAAGATTTTATTGATTTCTAAAGCAGCTTCGTTGTAACCGTGTTTTAGTGACTGGAAACCAACACCTTGATGATTTTCGATATCATCCATATCGCCAATGGCATGGCGCGTTACAAACACAATTTCGGGTTGTACACGTCTAGAGATATGGAGAGGTCGTAGCCTATGTTTTGCTTGAATAGTGGCCAATTTATCACTAAAAAATTCGCCAAAATACATGGTTTCAAAAGTTCTTCGCCCAGCAATGGAAAAGCGTTGTAAGAGTTCATCTTTCGTTGGGTTGTTCGGATAGGCGTGAAAAGCGTGTGTTAACGGAATTTCTCCTCTTACGTAATTTACTTCGGCAATAATCTCGGTATTGTTTTGGGTAATTCTATGGATGTTGTACATCACTCTTGCGCCCAATTTGGTGTACGAGAAATCTCCGTCTAAAACATGTGGAATGGCTTGTGAAAACTGAAACGAAAATTTAGGGTAGCCTACATCAACTTCGATAATTTTATCAGGAGATTTTAAAAACTGACTAAAAGGACTCCAACGAAAACTTGCTGAAGCTTCTGTAATATCATAACGATCTAGAACTTCATTGTTGTAAACAAAGCGATAAGGTCCGGTTTGTTCTATTTTACTAGATGCCAACTGAAATTCTGAGGTTAATTTAGGGAAAAAATTGTGCTGTAAACTGGCTTTATATGTCCGGTGTTTGTAATAAAAATTGATGTTGACCAGTCGTGGTTCAAACAATGTATACTCACGAGCATCAGTGACATAAAAATAACTTCCCACTTCTTGAATGTCTTTAGTGTAGCCCAAATTCAGCCAAGTGTTCGACTCGCGCCGCAGTGCAAGTCCGCTACCAATATTATACTTAAAAGCATTGTCTTTAAAGCCATACATCAAAAACCCGTTGACACGGAATTTTTCAGAGAACTTTTCGTTGGTAATTCCGCCAGCGCCCAAACGGATTCCCTCATAATCGTTGTATTTAAAAATACTTCTTAAATCAAGGTTCCAAAACCCAATAGGATAATACCCAATGTTGAAATTATGCCGGACGTCGAGTTTTCTGTTGATGCGTTCCTGGGTGATAATACTGTCTATTTCTTCAAATGAGTTTTGGTCTCTTTCGGTAAAGGGAATCATTCTATTTTCTTCCCAAAAATCTTCAGTTTGACTTAAAGCATTTGGATCTAAGGTAATTGCGCTTTTATCGATTTCTTCGGTCAAAACAGGATTAAAAAAAATGTCTTTGTTGATAGTCGTTGATCGTAAAAATAAATTTGGGTCATCTTCCCCTTCTGGTAAACTTCCCAAGGAAATGTTTCCGCCAAAAATAGAAACTTTTTTGCCTGTGCTTCCCGGTTTTAAAGTTACGGTATGCCGTTGTGGAAACCAGATGTTTTCTCGCTCGTAAAAAGTAAATTCCTGTGTAGCATTGATGTCTACTTCACCTTTAAGTTGCCCAACTGCTTTTTGTAAACCGTAGTTTAGTGTGTCGATATACAAAACACCTTCTAAAGCAGCAACTTTTTTTTGTCGTCTAGGCTGAAAATAAATCACAAACGCAGGGCGATTGGTTTTTGTAGTGTCTAAAACTTTATAGGTGTAATTATTAAACGGGTATTGAGAAAGTGGTCCTGCATATTCATTTCCAAAGACCACATATTCTTCTTTATACCAAGTGTTAGATTGTACTTTCATTGCCAGTAATTCATAAACAGGTTTTTTAAAACCAGCTGTTCGTGTGGCGACAATATTTTCTTTTTGCCCGTATTCTTTGCTGTATGAAAAGTCACTTATTTGCTCGCTTAAATAAGCTCTGCCTTCAGTTATAATGGTTTCTACGGAAGTTTGTGTCGTGTCTAATCTTACATTTAAAAGACGTTTCTGGTCGTCGATAATGAGTTTATTATAGCTTCGGTAAGTGTACGTTTTAAACTTATTATCTGGATCGTTTTTTTGTTTGTAGTAAATCGCTTTTCTGATAATCTTATTGGCTAAATCACTCGTATTGTTTAGAACGACATCGTTTAACTGTTCAATACGAGGCTTTAAGGTGATTTCATAAAAATTGGATTCGCCTATAGAAATAGTCTTTTTTTGATATCCAATATAGCTCACTACAAAATGAGTGGTAGAATCACTTACACTCAATTGAAAACTACCATCTATATCCGTAAGTGTACTGTTGTTTCCGTCACCTACAAAAACATTGGCATAAGGCAAAGGCTCTTTGAGCTCTTCATCGATAACTTTACCATAAATCGTTTTTTGTGCATGTATCAAACTGCAAAAAAAAAGAAGGAATAAAGTTAGCTGATGTTTATGGTGCATTATCTTTGGTTCGATTAAGACTGCAAGAAAATTAAAAAAAGCGACAATAGTGCCGCTCTTAAATAAATTTTAGGAAAAAATCACTGGTTAAACCGTCATGATTTCTTTTTCCTTATGGTGATAAACTTCATCTATTTTATTAATGTACTTATCAGTTAAGGTTTGTACATCTGTTTCGGCGTTGCTCAATAAATCTTCAGAAATGTCTAATTTTTTTAAGTCGTTATTGGCATTTTTTCTATCGTTTCTAACGCCCACTTTAGCATCTTCCGCTTGCGCTTTTACTTGTTTTGCCAATTCTCTACGGCGTTCTTCGGTAAGTGGCGGAACATTTATAATCACGCTTTCACCATTATTCATGGGATTGAAGCCTAAGTTTGCATTTAAAATGGCTTTCTCAATTTCACCAATAAATGATTTTTCATAAGGTTGAATAGAAATCGTCCTGGCATCTGGCGTAGATACATTTGCCACTTGGTTGAGCGGTGTTAATGCTCCGTAATAATCTACTTTTACAGAACCAACCATTGACGGACTTGCTTTTCCTGCACGTATTTTCAATAATTCTTTTTCTAAATGCTTGATGGCATTTTGCATGGCTTCTTCGGTAGACTCTAATATAAAATTGATTTCTTCCATGATCGTGAGTTTTATAAATTTACTTTGGTACCTATTTTTTCTCCAGACACTACTTTTAGTAAGTTACCTGGCTTGTTCATATCAAAAACGATAATTGGTAGTTCGTTCTCTTGGCTTAACGTAAAAGCGGTACTGTCCATTACTTTTAATCCACGTTTTAAAACATCGTCAAAACTAATATCTTCAAACTTGGTGGCTGCTTTGTCTTTTTCAGGATCTGCCGTATAAATTCCATCTACACGAGTTCCTTTTAAAATGACATCAGCCTGAATTTCGATAGCTCTTAAGACTGCTGCAGAGTCTGTGGTGAAATAAGGGTTTCCGGTTCCTCCACCAAAAATAACGACACGACCTTTCTCTAGATGTCTCATTGCCTTACGGCGGATAAAAGGTTCGGCTACTTCATTGATTTTGATGGCTGTTTGCAATCTTGTCTGAATGCCCATATCTTCACATGCGCTTTGCAACGCCAACCCATTGATGACTGTTGCTAACATTCCCATATGGTCGCCTTGAACGCGATCCATACCTTTGCTGGCACCAGCTACACCTCTAAAAATATTTCCGCCACCGATTACAATAGCAACTTCGATGCCTTTGTCAGTTACGGTTTTTATTTCTTTAGCGTATTCAGCTAATCGTTCTGGATCGATACCGTATTGGCGATTGCCCATTAAGGCTTCTCCAGAAAGTTTTAAAAGTATTCGTTTGTATGACATGTTTTGTGAGCTAAGTTGTGCAAATATAATGAAAAAGCTAATTTGTGAAAGTGTTGGATAAAAAAACGCTTCCGATATTTCGGAAGCGTTTTTTTATTTATTTTTCAGAGTTATCAGAGTCTTTTTCTTCAGGCGAACTTTCTTTTACATCTTTTCCTTTTAAATATTCAGGTAAGTTCATTCCTGCCATATTAAACATTTCTTGTAACGGTGGTACCGATTGATACATTCCAGATAAGAAATTGGCGGTTGAAGTTTTACCGTCTTGGGTTTTACCGTTATCCCAAACTGTGACTTTATCGATTTTAATATTCTTAATCGCTTCGGCTTGTGTTTTTACCAATTCTGGTAGTTTATCTGCAATGAGTAATAAGACAGCATCTTTCGGGTCACTATTAGCTGCTTTTACAATTTCTTCTAAACCTCTTGCTTGTTTGGTTAAAATCTCATAAATACCTTGTGCTTCTGCTTGTGCTTTAAACAAAATGGCATCAGCTTCCCCTCGAGCTCTTCTTCTGGTTTGTTCTGCTTCCGCTTCAGCATCTATTTCTACTTTGTTTTTATCTATTTCTGCTGGAACAATAATATCTGCCATTTGAGAAGACCGCTCACGTTCTGCTCTCGCCATTTCTGCTTCGCGTTCTGCTGCATAAGATTCTTCTAAAGCTTTTGCCGCTTGTACTTTCTCTGATGCTGCTGCTAATCTTTCTGCTTCTGCTTCGCGTTGTCTTCTTTCAGCATTAGAATTAGCAACTTCAATTTTTGCTCGGTTTTCACCTTCTACTGCTTTGGCGTCTGCAGCAGCAACTTGTGTTCTTTGGTCTTGAACTGCGTTTGCTTCACCAATAGAACCGTCTCTGTTTTTTTCTGCAACCGATTTTCTTGCGGCGTTTATTGCGTGAGCAGCGGCCTCTTTACCAAGTGCTTCGATATAACCCGATTCGTCAACAATATCGGTAATGTTTACGTTGATGAGTTTTAAACCTACTTTTTTAAGTTCACTTTCTACCGATTGCGAAATATTTGCCAAAAATTTATCTCTGTCTGCATTAATTTCTTCAATATCCATCGAAGCTACTACCAAACGCAACTGACCGAAAATAATTTCTTTTGCCAATTCTTGAATTTCGGTTAAACCTAAACCTAACAAACGTTCTGCAGCATTTTGCATCACACCTGGTTCAGTAGAAACACCAATGGTAAATCGAGAAGGAACGTTTACACGAATATTTTGCTTCGATAGGGCATTCACTAGGTTTACTTCAATCGAAATTGGCGTCAGATCTAAATATTCATAATCTTGAATAACGGGCATGATAAATGCTGCTCCACCGTGAATACATTTTGCAGATTGTCCGCCGCCAACTTTTCCGTAAACCACCAAGATTCTATCCGAGGGACATCTTTTATAACGGCGTATTAAGACAACTAAAAATAAAAAGACAAATAAAACAGCAAAAATAATTGCCAGAGGGTAACCAAGCGAACTTGATTGAAGGAAAATGGTTGACATAGGTTTAATTATTTAGTTTTTCTACAATTAAAATTCCGTTGGAAGTGACATCAATTACTTTTATAAGTGTGCCAGATTTTAATTCGTTCTCATTATCTGTAAGTGCATCTAACTCACGAAGTGTGCCTTGAATTTTTATTTGAGCTTTCCCTATTTTAGAACGATTGGCACCAATCGTTAGGTAAACTTCACCAATAGCTTCAAGTGCGTTTTTGTAGTCTAAAGTACCACTGTCGTTGAGTTTTCGCATGTAATGAAACATGGCAGCCATTATTAACATCATTGCCAGACCAGAAATAAATGAAATGACAATAGTTATTGGTATTGATAATCTGGCATCTATACAAGCTATTCCAGTCCACCCAAAAATAGTAAAGAATCCCACCAGGTTTTTAAAAGTGATAAACTGAAAACCAATTCCTGTGTCAGACTCGACATCTGTATCAACATCGGAAGTTTCTATTTCACCACCGACAAAGCTTAAGGTTAATTGTAAGATAAATAATAGAGAGCCAACAATAGCAATTGTCCAATATATTTTGGCAATTAAATCTAAACTTGAGTACCAGTCTAGCATGATTTAATGGTTTTTATTGTGGTGAAATATAGTTATTTTTTTGAAATAAAATATGATTAATGCAGTGATAATGCGGTTTTTGTAAAAAAAACGCTTCCGATATTTCGGAAGCGTTTTCTGAAAAATGTTATTTCTTTTAAAATTACCCTAAAGCAACTCTTTCGAAACCTACAACCTTTACGTCATTACCTAACGTTTGTACGTGTTGTGCAACCGTCTTTTGGTTATCTTTTATAAAAGCTTGGTTAACCAATGTATTGTCTTTAAAGTAACGTTTGATTTTACCTTGAGCAATGTTATCCAACATGTTTTCAGGCTTTCCTTCTTGACGTAATTGGTCTTTTGCAATCTCAATCTCTTTGTTGATGATTTCTTGATCTACACCATTTTCGTCTAAGGCAACTGGATTCATCGCTGCAGCTTGCATAGCCACATCTTTAGCTACTTCTTCAGCTTGATCGCCATTTGAAGAAAGACCAGTTAAAACAGCAATTTTATTACCAGCGTGAATGTAAGAACCTACGAAAGGAGCTTCTAAAGTTTTGAAAGCCCCTATTTCTATTTTTTCGCCAATCACACCTGTTTGCTCAGTAAGCTTATCGGCAACGGTAATACCTTTGTAATCTGCAGCTAATAATTCTTCTTTGCTATTACAGTTAAGAGCCATATTAGCAAAATCATTAGCCAATTTGATGAAATCATCATTTTTAGCAACGAAATCGGTTTCGCAGTTAAGCGAAATGATAGCTCCTTTGTTGTGACTTGAGTTTACTTTAGCAATTGCAGCACCTTCAGAAGACTCTCTGTCTGCTCTTTTGGCAGCTACTTTTTGTCCTTTTTTACGAAGAATTTCGATCGCTTTATCAAAATCTCCTTCTGCTTCTACCAATGCTTTTTTACAGTCCATCATACCAGCACCAGTGGTTTGTCTTAGTTTATTTACTTCTGCAGCAGTTATTTTCATTTTCTTTTGAATTTTAATTTTAAAAAAAGATAAGTCGTTCAGTGATTAATGATATGACAAAAAACCAAACGACTTATCTCTATTGTTTTACGAAATTGTTATTTTATTCCTTGTCCTTATCTAAAGCTTTGTCTAAGGTTTCTTCTTTAGATTGTACTACCTTTTCGTTTTTAGCTTCTTTCATTGCTTCAACATCTTCTTTATCAGTAGAAGGGACTTCGACTTCAGCTTTTTTCTTTGGCTTTGCAGCTTTTGTCTTTTTACTTTCTGTACCTTCTTCTTTTTTAGATTCTTTTTCTGAACCTCTTTCTGATAAACCTTCTACGATAGCGTCAGAAACGTAAGAAATTACTTTTTTGATAGACTTAGAAGCGTCATCATTTGCAGGGATAACAAAATCTACTTCACGTGGGTCTGAGTTGGTATCGACCATTGCAAAAATAGGAATGTTTAATTTTTGTGCTTCTTTAATAGCGATGTGCTCACGAGTTGTATCTACCACAAATAAGGCTCCTGGTAAACGAGTCATATCTACGATAGAACCTAAGTTTTTCTCTAACTTAGCTCTCATACGGTCTACTTGCAAACGCTCTTTTTTAGATAGCGAGTTAAAAGTTCCGTCTTTTTTCATACGATCTACAGCAGCCATTTTCTTAACCGCTTTTCTAATCGTAACGAAATTGGTAAGCATACCACCTGGCCAACGCTCTGTGATGTATGGCATGTTAGCTCTGCTTGCTTCTTCAGCAACAATTTCTTTTGCTTGTTTTTTGGTCGCTACAAATAAGATTTTTCTTCCGCTTGCAGCTATTTTGCTAAGTGCTTCTGCAGTTTCTTGCATTTTTGCAGCACTCTTGTATAAGTTGATGATGTGAATACCGTTACGCTCCATATAAATGTAAGGAGCCATGTTTGGATTCCATCTTCTAGTCAAGTGCCCGAAGTGAACACCTGCGTCTAATAATTCTTTTACTTCTACTTTTTTTGCCATTTTGTAATAGTTTACGTTCTGTTGAGATAGCAATAAACAAGTGGCGATTTGTTTTCGGCCTTGCCTATTTAGATGCTAAACTAACTTCGTTATCACTAACGAATAACAACAAATACTTTTTTAATAATTGTTTGTATTGGAAAAAACTTCCAATAAAATTAACGTTTAGAGAACTGGAATTTCTTACGAGCTTTCTTCTGACCGAATTTCTTACGCTCTACCATTCTTGGGTCTCTTGTTAATAAACCTTCTGGTTTTAAGGTTAATCTGTTCTCTGCGTCTATCTCACACATTGCTCTCGAAATTGCAAGGCGTACAGCTTCTGCTTGACCAGTAATCCCGCCACCGTAAACACTCACGTTGATATCGAAGTTTTCTTCGTTACCGGTAAGCATTAAAGCTTGGTTTACTTTGTACTGAAGCGGTGCCGTTGTGAAATAGTCGTTTAAGTTCTTTTTGTTTATAGTGATATCTCCTTTTCCATCTTTAAGATATACACGAGCAACAGCAGTCTTTCTACGACCAATTTTGTGAATTGTCTCCATTTACACAAGTTCGTTTAGGTTAATACTTTTTGGTTTTTGCGCAGCGTGATCATGATTCTCACCAACGTAAACCTTTAAATTTTTGAAAAGAGCTGAACCTAAACGGTTTTTAGGAAGCATCCCTTTTACTGATTTTTCGATAAGTCTAACAGGGTCTTTAGAGAATAACTCTTGTGCTGTTAAACTTCTTTGTCCACCCGGATAACCTGTGTGACGGATGTACTCTTTTGCATCCCACTTTTTACCAGTTAAGTTGATTTTTTCTGCATTGATAACAATGACGTTATCGCCACAATCAACGTGTGGGGTGAAGTCTGGTTTGTACTTACCTCTGATAAGCTTTGCAGCGATAGAAGCAAGACGACCAAGCGATTGACCTTCGGCATCAAGAACTACCCATTCTTTATTAACGGTGTTTTTGTTGGCCGATACAGTCTTGTAACTTAATGTGTCCACACTAAAAAATTTTATAATTAAACATTCCTTTCCCTTTCCCAAAGGGGAAATCGGGGTGCAAAAATACAATTAATAATTTATTTAGCAAGAGAAGTCAACTTATTTTTCGTAAACTTTTTCGCTTTCAGCGGATTAGGAGTTATAGTTATTTGATTTTTTGTTAATCGTTAATTGAAATATTACGATAGTTGAGTTTTGGTTACCATATAATTTTTCAATGTTGAACTTCCCTGAATAGAGTTGACCGTTATTAAACATTTATTTCATTATTAAAAATAGTAATTGTTTTTTGATGAAA
>NZ_QKQV01000004.1 GCF_003233725.1 Mesonia sp. K7 | reverse complement strand
AAATGCTTCGGAAAACTTACGTTGTTTCTTGATTAATTTTAAATTAGCTTTCATATAAATTGACTTTAGTGGTCAACCTATATCAGGGACGTACAACGTACAACCACTAACCACTAACCACTAACCACTAACCATTAATGCGCTTCCAGCCAATTTTCACCCACACCAATTTCAACCTCTAACGGAACTGCCATTTGGAAGGCATTTTCCATCTCGTGTTTGATGATTTTTTTTACGTCTTCTAATTCGGTTTTTAAGACATCAAAGACCAATTCGTCATGTACTTGCAACAACATTTTCGACTGGATGCTTTTTTCTTCAAACACTTTTTGGATGTTGATCATTGCCAATTTGATAATGTCTGCCGCACTTCCTTGTATCGGAGCATTAACCGCGTTACGTTCTGCGCCACTTCGCACCACGTGATTTCTCGCGTTGATGTCTTTAAGATAACGGCGTCTGCCCAAAACGGTTTCTACATATTCGTGTTCACGAGCAAAATCAATTTTGTCGTCTATAAAACCTCTTAGTTTGGGATAAGTCTTATAATAGGTTTCGATGAGTTCTTTGGCTTCGGTACGATTCAAGTCGGTTTGGTTGCTTAAGCCAAATGCTGAAACGCCATAAATAATCCCGAAATTCACGGTTTTAGCATTGCTTCGTTGTTCGCGTGTGACTTCTTCAATCGGGACATTAAAAACTTTAGCGGCGGTAGAAGCGTGGATGTCTTCACCTTGCTGGAAAGCTTTAATCATCGTTTCTTCATTACTTAAAGCAGCAATTATACGAAGCTCAATTTGTGAATAATCTGCGGCTAATAAAATATGATTTTCATCTCTCGGTACAAAAGCTTTTCGTACCTCTCGACCTCTTTCGGTTCTTATCGGGATGTTTTGCAGGTTCGGATTGTTGGAACTCAATCTTCCTGTTGCGGCAACCGCTTGTGCATATTCGGTATGTACACGACCGGTTTTGTTTTCAATTTCTTTAGGTAAAGCATCTACATAGGTGCTTTTTAGCTTCACCAATCCACGGTAGGCGAGTACATCGGCGATAATTTGGTGGTCTTTTGCCAGATAAGACAATACATCTTCTGCGGTAGAATATTGACCCGTTTTGGTCTTTTTGGGTTTGTCTATCAATTTCAGCTTTCCAAAAAGAATATCGCCGAGTTGTTTAGGCGAAGCGATATTAAATTCTTCGCCTGCTTCGTTGTAAATTTGCTTTTCAAGTTCAATGATTTCTTTGTCTAAATCTTTTGAAAACTGCTCTAAAAAATCACGATCTATTTTGATGCCTTCGAGTTCCATTTTAGTTAAAACTTCTAATAGTGGTAACTCAATATTTTCATAAATTTTTAATGAATTGGTTGCTTTGAGTTCCTCACTAAAAATTTGCTTAAGCTGAAAAGTAACATCAGCATCTTCTACGGCGTATTCTGTTTGATCTTTTAAAGGAACTTCACTCATTTTCTTTTGATTTTTTCCTTTTTTGCCAATCAGCTCTTCGATAGATTGTGGAGCGTAATTGAGGTAA
The DNA here is from genome assembly GCF_003233725.1 of Mesonia sp. K7. Taxonomy (GTDB): domain Bacteria; phylum Bacteroidota; class Bacteroidia; order Flavobacteriales; family Flavobacteriaceae; genus Mesonia. The sequence continues at coordinate 225,520 of NZ_QKQV01000004.1, read as the reverse complement.
GTTTCAGAAAGCACATCCATATTATGACGCATATCTGGATTGATGATATAATGTGCCAACATGGTATCAAAAATTGGTGCTTTTACTTCAACACCGTAGTTTGCTAATACTTTAGCATCGTATTTTAAATTATGAGCTACTTTTTCAATGGTTTTACTTTCAAAAAATGGTTTTAACTTTTCTATTATTGGTAATGATTTTTCTCGCTCTGGCGGAAATGGAATGTAAAAACCTTTTCCTTTTTCCCAGCTAAAAGCAATGCCTACCAAATCGGCTTCAAACGTGTTGAGTGAAGTGGTTTCGGTATCAAAACAAACCGAATTTTGTTGCATGAGTTTTTGGAGGAAAAGTTCAAAACCCAAACCTTCTTCTACCACTTGATACAAATGCGGATTGTTGGCCAAAGTTTTATAGCCTGCAATTTCGTTGACGTCGATATTGATTTCGCCATCGTTGCCAAACAAAGAAAACTGTCCTGTTCCTGCGGTTTGGCTGGCGGTTTTTTTATTGGTTTCTTTTGCTTCTGGTGTTGCTTCCGCGGAAGCGACCCCTCTTTTGTAGAGTTTTAAAAACTGCTCGGTAGCGCGTCTAAATTCGAGTTCGGTAAAAATCTCGACTACTTTTTCGGCTTCAGCAGGTTCTGAAAGTTCGTAAGCTTCTTCATCGAAAGTCACATCGCAATCAATACAAATGGTTGCCAGTTGTTTGGAAAGCAAACCGAGTTCTGCATTGGCTTCTACTTTTTCTTTCATTTTGCCTTTGAGCTTGTCGGTGTTTGCCAAAAGATTTTCCATCGTGCCAAATTCGGCGATAAACTTCATGGCTGTCTTTTCGCCAACGCCAGGTAAACCCGGAATATTATCTGCTGAATCGCCCATCATTCCGAGAAAATCGATGACTTGATCGGGGGTTTTTACACCAAATTTTTTCTGTACTTCGGGAATGCCCCATATTTCGATACCGTTGCCTAATCTTGCGGGACGATACATAAATATATTTTCGGAAACCAGTTGGGCAAAATCCTTATCGGGGGTAACCATATAAACCGTATAATTTTGCTTTTCGGCTTGTTTGGCAAGCGTTCCGATCACATCATCGGCTTCCATACCTGAAAGTTCGACCGAAGGAATGTTCATCGCTTCGAGAATCGCTTTAATGTAAGGAATCGCATCTCGAATCGCTTGTGGCGTTTCGTCACGATTGGCTTTGTATTCAGGGAAGAGCTCCGTACGTTCTACACTTCCGTCTTTGTCGAAACAAACTGCCAGATGATCAGGATTTTCTCTTTTAATCACATCAAACAACGAGTTGACAAACCCTAAAATGGCAGAAGTGTCTTGTCCTTTGGAGTTGATACGTGGGTTTTTGATAAAAGCGTAATAACCTCTAAAAATTAAGGCATAGGCATCTAATAAAAAAAGACGTTTTTTTGTGGTCATCGGTATAATAGTTGTTTGATGTAATCCCTCAAAACTACATGTAATTTATCGAAATTAAAACGACTAATCAACCTTTTCGATAATTTATAGTCATATTTGCGTTGAATTTTTAGTCTATGCGTTGGATTATTTTTGGTGTCATTTTTGTATTGCTCAGCTTTTACAGCCTTCAAGCGATTAAAACGGTTTTTAAAAACAGCTGGATCAATTATATTTACATAGGTTTTTGTTTGTTGGTAGTCGTTTTTTTTACTTACCAATGGTTGCAACCCAGTGAAGGTCGCGTATTAAGTATAGGCAGAAGTTATGCGATGGGATTTTTGCTCAGTCTCATGATTTTTCAGTTGCTAATTGTTGTCTTCCTTTTAGGAGAGGATATCTATAGAATTGTTGCCGCAATAATCCAAAAATTTTCAGGAAAGTCAGAAACGGTACATTTACCTTCACGGCGAAAGTTTATCAGCACTGCGGCTCTTGGTTTGGCTTCGATTCCTTTTTTGGGAATGCTGTACGGAATGTATCGTGGAAAATACAATTTCAGAGTCTTATCTTACGAACTCGAGTTTGACGATTTGCCCGACGCTTTTGATGGTTACCAACTTACCCAAATCAGTGATATCCACTCGGGAAGTTTCGACAATTATGATAAAATTGCCTATGCAGTAGATTTAATCAATCAACAGCAGAGTGATGCGATTTTGTTTACTGGAGATTTGGTCAATAATTTGGCTTCAGAAATGCATGGTTACCAAAATTTATTCAGTACACTCAAGGCAAAAGATGGTGTTTTTTCGGTGTTAGGAAATCACGATTATGGCGATTATGTTGATTGGGAAAATCCCGAAGACAAAATTCAAAATCTGGAGGAACTCAAAAGTATTCAACAACAAATGGGTTGGAAATTGCTCCTCAATGAGCATCATTCCATCGAAAGAGAAAACCAGAAAATTGCGATTGTTGGGGTAGAAAATTGGGGAAAAGGTTTTATCAAAGAAGGTGATATAGACAAGGCAGCACATTTGCTTAAAGCGGAAGATTTTAAAATCGTAATGAGTCACGATCCTTCTTACTGGCAAGAAAAGATAAAGAGCGACACCAACCATTACCAATTGACGCTAAGTGGACACACGCACGGCATGCAATTTGGAATTGAAATTCCCGGTCTGATTAAATGGAGCCCAGTAAAATACCGGTATAAAAACTGGGCAGGAATTTACGAGGAATTTGGAAGATACATCAACGTCAACCGTGGTTTTGGATATTTGGGTTATCCAGGTAGAATTGGGATTTGGCCAGAAATCACGGTTATAAAACTTAAAAAGAAGCAGAATTTCGCTTAAAGCACACAAAATTTCTTAACAAACTCCTAATAATTTGGTGATTTGGAGCTGCTTATTTATTTTTAGTTTTTAATAAACACAACCGATGTCAAAATTTGGAGAATTAATAGATTTAGAACAACCCGTTCTACTAGATTTTTTTACCACTTGGAGTGACGAAGAAACCCAAATGAGTTCTGTTCTAAAAGATGTTGCTGCTGCCGTTGGTGATAAAGCCAAAGTGATAAAAATTGATGTTGAAAAAAACAAAGCTTTGGCAGAAGCACTAAAAATAAATGGTGTTCCTACCCTCATTCTATACAAAAACGGAGAAATGGTTTGGCGACATTCTGGGGAGCAAGATGCCAACACTCTTATTTCTATCGTACAAAAGTATATCTAAACGCGATCTACGTTAAGCTGAGCAAAGAATTCTTCTAAAATTTCTTTCTGATTTTCTTCTATCAACTGGGTATTGATGGTCAACTTTTTCTCTGGTGTAAACACGGTGTATTCTCCCGCAAAATATTTTATACGAGTTACTTTTTTTAAATCGACTTCTTTATTTAATACAGGAATAGTTTTTAACTTTAAAACATCATCTTCTATCGTGACGTATTTGTTACGATGCATCATATACGCTAGAAGGAGATATAAAAAACCTAAAAATATAAAACCATAGTCAATAAACTTGATGTCGTGAAGAAAGAGTCCGACAATTCCAAAAATAGGCCATACGATTCCCATAATTAGGTTAAACCGAATTGTTTTTTTCTTGTATGGGATTTGCATTTGCATCAATGAAAATTTTCATCAATGAAATAAAATTAAGGTTTAAAGATATTGCCTTTTTTTATTTCTAAAGTATTTTCAGGTTTACTATACCAATCTAAAAATCTTGAATATTCATAAGATTTTATATAAGCCCATTTTTCAAATTCTTCAGGAAAACCTTTTTGAAAAATATAGTGATTGTATTCGTCTATATAGTTATTATCTTGAATCTTTTTAAGGTATTGAAGGAGAATGTTTGGATGAGTTTTATAATCTTTTTTAAAATAATTAGTTATAAGATTTGTTCTCATTTTTGATAAGGTAAGAAGATTTACTTCTTTGTAATCAGAATTGATATCAAGAAAATTATTAACAAATATTAAACAAAAAGGAACTTTGAACTCGCTATTGAGGTCATTAACATCTACAATTATTTCACAAAAATTATAATCGGTTTTATTTTCTTCTATGGTAATGGCATCTTTGTAAGTAAAAAACAAAAGTTCACTCATTTCTTCCGTTCTCGCAGTATTTCTTTCTAAATTCATAAAAAGTTCTCCGTAGATTAAGCCAGAAAGTTTATCATTTGTTTTTAAATAAATTTTTGCTAAGCGAAAATAATTGGAAGAAAACATCGGGTCGATTTCAATACCTTTTTTGTAGCTATCAACTGCTTCATTAAATTTTTGCTGATACCAATAGACATTTCCCTTTTCTAAATATAAATTCCCTGCATCAGGAAATAATTTCATTCCCTTTTCGTATATCTGTATAGCTTTTTTTGGTTTACCTAAATAACTATAAGAATTTCCTAAAAGTTGATAAATTTGACTTGAGGAAGGCTCTAATTTTTTTGCTTTATCTAAAATTTTTATGGCTTGCTTATAGTCTTTCTTATATACATAAGCAAGGGCTATTTCGTACGGGTAAATGTAATTGTCTGGCTCTGTATTTGCACATTCTTGCAACAAAACGATACTCTCATCCAGCTTGCCCGCATCCATGAGTTTTATAGCTTCTTTTAATTTTTCATTATTATTTTGGGAAAAAATTATTAGAGGAAAAAATATAAGTAAAACTATTATGTGATTTTTCATGGTTAGTTTTCGTTTACTTCTTCATTGTCTTCTGGAAAAAGTTGTTCTTGTAATAAATCTTTATCAATACCTAGCGAATCAAAAATACTAGAATCGAGTTCTGTTTCACCGGGTCTTTCGTAAATGGCATCATCGCCGTAGAAATGTGTAAACTTTTTGGCATAGCGGTCAAACTCTTCTACTTTTTCCTCAAAAATCTTGTCGTCCTGATTGATTAAAAGTAAATCGATGAGGCTTCTGTATTTTTCTACTTCCGTAAAAATATCTGAAGCAATGCTTTCTTGCATACTCAACTTGAGTGTGCTGAAATAAGTGATGTTTTCTTGATATTTTTTAGCAATAGTGTTCCAGATTTCTCTTGCTCTTTCTTTCTCTCCAATTTGGTAATAGCCAGAAATAAAAGGTTCGTAAAGTGTATAGAAACCTGTTTTTTCCAAGGGCATTTTTTCCATAGCCAAATCGAGCATCTCTTTGGCTCTTACCGAATCTTTTTCCTCTAGCAAGTTTTCGACCAAACGTGCCAGATTGTTTTTGTAGGTAATGGTGTTTTTACGCGTTTCAGGGTCGTAATAAATATCGTCGCTTCCGCTGTTGCCCCATTCCCAATTTTTTACAATCTCGTACATCTTTTCGGTGTCTATTCTACCCATCGTGTATGGGTTTCTTGGGTTTATAGGGGTTTCTATAGGAACCAGCTTGTAACAAACCCCATCGAGTTGTAAATAATCTTTCATCCAGATGTAGTCGTTGTTTCCGAAACTACCGCCGGTAAAATAAATAGGTCGTTCCCAATTATTCTGCGCCACGATATCAAGCATTAATAGATTGTTTTTGTATAAAGCTCCGTTATCTATTTCGATATCGATATAAGGCACAATTTTCTTTTTATCTTCTGGTTTTACAATTCCACTTTCGATAGCATTACTTGCGCTCACGGGAATCCTAATATTTTTGGTAGGAAAAATATTTATCGATTGTCCAGATTGTAACTCTGCTTTGGTGCTCGGGTGATCACTTTTGATGTATTTTATAAAATCTTTAATCAATAAAGTGTCACCAACTCTTGGGTCTTTTAAATAGCGGATGTAGTCATTTTTCCCGTAAAGGTAATCTTCATGTTCTAAGGAAGTTTTGATGCGATCGCTTTCGTAAGCGGCTACTTTCATTTGGTCAATGTACCAGTCGGTTGCCAATAAACTGGTGTTGACTACCCTAACATCGGTACGATAACCTTCTATTTCCTGAGCATACCAAAGTGCAAAGGTGTCGTTATCGCCAATGGTAAACAAAATACCATTTTCGTCGACCGAATCGAGGTACATTTTTGCCATAGAAGTTGCGGTTCTTCTTCCGCTTCTGTCGTGATCATCCCAATTGTTGGCGACCAAAATTCCGGGAACAGCAATAAGGCAGACTATTGTTACTAAAGGAGCGACAATTTTAGCACTCATTTTTTCTCGTAAGAAGTCGAAAATGGCATAAACGCCAAAACCTATCCAAATGGCAAAAACATAAAACGAACCTACCAACGCATAATCTCTTTCACGAGGTTCAAAAGGTCTTTCGTTGAGGTATACTTTTAGCGCTAAGCCAGTAAATAAAAAGAAGACCAATAGCACCCAAAAATTGTTGAGGTCTTTTTTGGCGTGAAAAAATAAGCCTATCAGTCCTAGAATTAAAGGCAGGAAATAATAAGTGTTTCTGGCAGCATTGTTTTTCATGTCCGAAGGAAGATTGTCTTGCGAGCCCAGCCTCAATTCATCAATAAATTTGATGCCGCTTAACCAATTTCCGTCAAGAATATCACCTTTTCCTTGGTTGTCATTTTGTCTTCCGACGAAATTCCACATAAAATAACGCCAATACATATATCCAAACTGGTAGTTGATCATGTAACTAAAGTTGGATTTTGTAGAGGGTTTTTGGACTTCTAAATAAGGAGCAAACTGTTCTAAAAAGCTAATGTAATCGCTGTTATCTAATCTGCCTGTGTTGTATGCCGTTAAAAATTCATTTACAGTTTTTACCAATTGTTCTTCTTGTTGATATTCTGGAAGAATAGTAAACTCAATAGGTCCAGTATATTGCATGTAGTTTTCCATATGTTCTGAAGACCACATTCTCGGTAAAAAGGTTTTGTGTTCTGAACTCGAATTTTGCTTGGCATTTTTCCACTCGTTAACGATTTCGTATTCGCCAGTTTCTAGGTTTTCCTCGTATTTTGGCTTGTCATCGATATACGGATTGTCTTCGTCTAAACCACCAAACATATCGGTAAACTGAGGACCGTAAAACAGTTTGGTTTCGGGGTATTGTTCACGGTTGTAATAAGCCAATAACTCGCGTGCGTTGTCGGGTCGGTTTTCATTGATGGGGGTTCCTGCATTTGCTCTTATCGGAAGCATAATCCATGAAGAAAATCCTATAAAAATATAGAGTATACAAAGAATGAACGTGTTGGCAAGTTTTAAGTCTTTTTTTCTGGTGTAGGTTAGCCCAAAATAAAAAGCAGCAATTAGAACCAAAGCGGCAATAATAGTTCCTGAATTAAAGGGTAAACCAATGCTGTTGACAAAAAAGATTTCGGCGTGACCGAAAAAAGCCAACGAATACGGTAATAAAAGTTTAAAAATAAAAGCCAAAATGGCAACCACCACAATATTGGCAATGACAAAATTTTTGACAGTTATCTTTTCGGTGTTTTTAAAATAATATAGAAAACCAATCGCAGGAATTGTCAATAAACCCATAAAGTGAACCCCAAAAGAAAGACCGATAATAAAAGCAAGTAAAATTAACCAGCGGTTTCCGCGAGGCTTGTGCATATCTCTTTCCCAAAGTAAACCTACATAAAACAAAATAGCCATTAAGAAACTCGCCATGGCATAAACTTCTGCTTCTACAGCACTAAACCAAAAACTGTCGGTAAAGGTAAACGCCAACGAACCGACCAAAGCACTTCCTAAAACGGCTACTTTCTTTGCTCCAGAAATATTTTCTGCTGGACCGCTAATCTTTCGCACCAAAAGCGAAATCGACCAAAACATAAATAGTATGGTAAAAGCACTAGAAAATACCGAAAGTAAATTAACCATTAAAGCTACATTGGCAGGGTCTGAAGAAAACATCGAGAAGAAGGCTCCAGCCATCTGAAATAATGGTGCTCCAGGCGGATGACCAATTTGCAATTTGGCAGATGTGGCAATATATTCGCCAGCATCCCAAAAACTAGCCGTAGGTTCGACGGTTAAGATATAGGTAATGAGTGCAATAGCAAAAACCGACCACCCGAGAATTTTATTCCAGAAATAGAAGTTGAAGTCTTTCATAGGTATTTATTGACTAGTAATTTGGCGAATTTAATAATAATTATGGAATTGCTTTTAAAAACGAAAATAAGCGATACTTATTTTTAAAAATAAAAATTAAATATTTTTTTGGTAAATTTAAAGTTTATTATAAATTTGCATCCGCATTACAGCATTGGCCTATGGTGTAACTGGCAACACGTCTGGTTTTGGTCCAGAAGAGTCTAGGTTCGAGCCCTAGTAGGCCAACAAAATTACAACTCCAATACATTTTTGTGTTGGAGTTTTTTTATAAAGTAAATTATAACTACTACATTTTGGTAAGAGAAATTTAATCTGTTTATTCTTTTCCCTAAAGAAAAATATTCTACTTAGAATAATTAAAAAAGGTAATCGGTAAGTAAAGAAATGTACTTATTGTTTTGATAATAATCTTTTTAATTCTTTAAATCGATTTTGTGAATAAAAATAATTGTAATAATTATTTTTTGAAGGGTCATCTTTTAGGATAATATATCCAAGTTTAAAATCTATGATATTATTAAAACTATATTTTTCATCACTAATTTTAATTGCTTCAGTAGAATATTCAATTTTTTTAAAAGAAAACATTTTCCTTAATAAAGTTATATATAAAAACAATATCGCTAAAATTGAAAACAATATTGCATCATAAACATTTTCAATAATACCATATATCAAAAATCCTAAACAAACAATAGAGCCGATTTTTATTCCAATAGCAAACATCTGCCCTAATTCACTAGTTAAAGATTTAAAATTTTCCATTATTTTTTTTAACAGCAAGTTAGTAAAGATTAATATTTATTTACAATTAATAACATAAACTTACAACTCCAACACAATCGGCGGATTTTTAGATATCAGTTTGTTATCGAAAGATGTTGCGTTGATAAAAGTGGTTTCGCCGAGGGTAACTTTTCCGTAATTTTCGTGCGCATGACCAAAAATGTGGTACTTAGGTTTTATCTTTTTTATGACGTTTCGTAAATAATTGCAACCAATATGATTGTACCTAGTATGGTCTAAGACATCATAAGGTGGCATATGGGTGATAACTACATCGGTATTTTCAGGAATCTTTTTCCAGTTGTTTTCCATTTCGGGAACGGTGAGCCCAAAAGCCCAGCTTTTGCCTAAATTGGTGTTTGGCGAACCATAAAACCGTTTTCCTTTTATGATAATTTCTTTGTTGTGTAAAATATGAATGTTTTTAGGAAGGTTTAATTCTGAGAAATCATCATACATTTTTTCTAAATAATAATCATGATTGCCCGCTACTACAATTTTATAGGTATGTGGTTGGGCAATTAGCCAATCAAAAAAATGATTGGTTTCTTTTTTTCTTCCTAAATGACTGTAATCGCCTGCATGAATAAGGACATCGCCATGGGGAATAAAAAGCTCTTTTTCTTTAGAATGTGTATCGGCTATACAAACTAATTTCATTAAGTAATAATACTAAAACTATATTAATTTTTCTCTTTTACAGTGAAAAATTTAGTAGATTGTAATAGTATTATCGATAGAAAAACGGCAACAGAAACGAAAAATAAAAACTTGATAAACAGGCTCTCGGTCTGAGTAAAACTATAAAACCCGAAAGAAATTTCGGCAATGCTAATGACAAACATAAAAAAGGTTTTTAAAAACATTGGGATTAGTTTTTTATCAAAACTAATTTGAAAACTAATTTGAAAATGATAAGAAAATATTAATTAATTTAAATTTAACTAAAACCTAAATTTACCCTATGAAAAAAAGATTTCTCATTCCGATTGTTCTTATCGTTTTGGTGGTCGTTGCTTGTTTGTTTGCAAATAACTTTATAGAAAATAAAATTAAAAACAAACTGCCTTCTACGATTTTAGAAGGCGATTTCACTTACAAAAATATTGAGGTAAATACCTTCTCTGGAAATGTAAAACTTGAAGGTTTAAACTGGAAAAGAGCGAGAGACACTTCGCAAGTTCAGTTACAAAATGTTCAGGTGAAAGGTTTGAGTTATTACAATTATTTTTTTGAGGATAAAATTAGCGTAGATCAGTTGATTATTGAGAACCCAATTATTGAAATTCAGAAAAAAGTAGCAAAAGATTCGGTAAAAAAACCAGCAAAAAAACCAACACTTAAACAAGCTGTTTTTATTAACGAACTTCTCCTTAAAAACGGAAAAATTACCCAAAAAAGAGATTCAGTAACTCATCTAAGTGTTCGAGATTTTCATTTAACCCTAGAGAATATAAGTATCAATGAAGAAACTTTAGCGGCAGAAATTCCTTTTAAAACGGAAAATTACCAGTTGGAAGCCAAAGAAATTTTTATGGATGCTGGTGATTTACAAACCCTAGAAGTAAAAGATATTCAGCTAGATGCTAAAAATATCGCTGTTGTGGATTTATTTTTAAAACCTAAGTACTCCAAAACGGAATACATCCAGCATATTCCTTACGAAAAAGATATCATGACCTTAAAAATACCGAGTATAAAAATACAAGATTATGAGTTTGTAAACGATTCGGTAAAACAGTTTGAGGCAAAAATGATTGTCATAGATCAATTGTTTTTAGATATCTATCGCGATAAAACCGTCAATGACGATTTACGAGAAAAACCTTTGTACAGCAAAATGTTACGTGATTTAGAGGTAAAACTCAAGATAGATTCGGTAAATATCAAAAACTCTTTTGTAGATTACCAAGAACGCATACGGGTAGATGCAGAACCCGGTCGGGTTTTTTTCGATCCCATCGAGTTTGAAATTGCAAATGTGACCAATATCGATTTAGACCGCGAAGATTTTCCGGAAACCAAAGTAAAAATCACTACCAAGTATATGGGTGTCTCTCCGTTAGATTTCAATTGGAGTTTTAAAGTTAACGATACTTTAGATCGATTTAAGGTTTATGGAGCTGGATTTAATATTCCAGAAGAATCCATCAATTCTTTTTTTGTGCCCGCGTTTAATATGAAAGCCGAAGGTCACGTTAAAAAAGCTTTTTATAATTATACGGCAAATCCACATCAAGCCAGTGGCGATTTTAAGATAGAATACGACAAGTTTAAACTCGTTGTCTTAAAAAAAGAAGAAAAGAAAAAAAGCAAGGTGTTGAGTTTTATTGCTAATTTGGTAGTGAAAAACAAAACCGACGAAGGCGGAACAGAGGAAAAAGTAGAGGCTGTACAGCGCGATAAAACCAAATCTTTTTGGAATTTTTTCTGGAAGTTTATCGAAGGCGGTTTAAAGAAAGTGTTGTTGTAGAATATTTGGCATTAAACCAAGAAAAAACATATGAAAAAAAAATTAGCGACTTTAATTATTGTTTTTGTTTCACAAACAGTCATGAGTCAGAATTATCAAACTGAATTTCAAGAATATTTCCAAGCAAATGATACCATAAATCAATTGAAAATTTTGGAAAAATGGCAATCTAAGAATCCAAAAGATGCCGAACTTTATACAAGTTTTTTTAATTATTATATAAAAAAATCACGTCAAGAAGTACTGACATTTACAAATGAAGAGCCAAACGGAGATGGTTTTGTACTTAAAGATAGTTTGAATCAAACCGCTGGTTTTTTGGGAAATCAAATTTACTATAATCAAAGAGAATTAAAAAAAGGATTTGACAAAATTGATAAAGGGATCGAACTTTATCCAAATCGACTTGACATGAGATTTGGTAAAATTTATGCCCTTGGAGAAATAACTGATTGGACAAATTTCACTAAAGAAATAATTAAAACAATAGAGTTTTCAGCTAAAAACAATAATCTGTGGACTTGGACAAACCATGAAAAATATGATGGTGGTGAAAAAGAATTTCTGTTAAGTATTCAAAGTTATCAAATACAGCTATACAATACTGGAAATGATGATTTACTAAAAAATATGCGAGCAATTGCAAATAAAGTTTTGGAGTATTACCCTAACCATATAGAGAGTTTATCAAATATTTCAATAACTTATTTATTGACTGGCGAATATGACAAAGGGATAGAATCACTTTTAAAAGCAGTAAAAATTAATCCAAAAGATTTTATAGTTCTTAGCAATATTGCATACGCTTACAAATTGAAAGGTAATAAGGAAAAAGCAATTGAGTATTATGAAAAAACTTATGAATATGGTGATGAACAAGCAAAGCAATATGCTAAACAACAATTAGCACAATTAAAAAAATAAAATACGCAGTTGTGTTATAACATTTAATGTAAATATATATTGATTAACCTAATAGATAAGATTTTTAAAATATATAAATATTCAAGTTTAATATTTACAATAGGATTTATTGTTTTTATGATAATTGATGATTTTGTTTTTATAAAAAAGTATTGGAAATCTCATTATATCGATTATTTATTTGGTCTAGGTATTTTGTAATTTATTTTATTGCTTTTTCTATAATATTTTGGATAATGTCACTTTGTATTATTTTCCTTTATCGTAAGTTTATTCAGAAGAGTAGTTTATAAAAAAAACCAATTATTTCAAGAACTCATTCTTAAATTGTTATTGATAATGAATGCTTAAGAATAACCCATTAATGACTTCTATTAAGACTCCTTAACTTTGACTCATCAATTCGAGACGACTCAGTAATCATAATTCATTACTGTGAAATTTCTCACCTCATATCTTAAAAGTCACCACAGGTCGTTTGGCATGATTGGCTAAATCTTCGCTCAAACTTCCGTTAAGGAAATGCGCCAAACCTTTTCTGCCGTGTGTACTTATACCAATTAAACCTGCATTTTTACGACTTGCAAATTTTAAAATGCCTTCTTCCACCGATTTGGCATTGTAGAGCTCAAAATCATATTTGTCGTACGTCACTCCACTAAAAAACTTTTCGGTTTTCTCATCGATATAGTCAGTGGTTTTAAACTTGTTGGAAGTATTGATGTAAACTACGTGCATCATCGCATCCATTTTACGGGCAAAATTTAGAGCTTTTAAAAAAGAATGACGTTTGTCTTCTAGCAAATCGGTGGCGTAGATCATGCTATTAATGCCGTTGATTTCGAAATCGTGCTTCACCACCAAAACAGGAACTTCGGCGTGGCGAACTACTTTTTCGGTGTTCGAACCAATAAAAATTTCTTTCATTCCGCTAACGCCATGCGAACCCATCACAATCAGATCAACTTTGTTTTCTTTAATAAAATCCATGATTCCTTCAAAAGTTTTGTTGAACTGAACCGTCTCGTGCACTTTTATGCCTTCAAGAAAATCGAGTGCCATCATTTTTTCAAACTTCTGATGCGCCAATTTCATAAAAAAGATAGATTCGGGAAGGTTGTTTCCGTTACCTCCAGCAACAGGGTTGATAGTGTCAGCTGGCAAGTCGAGTAAATGGGTAAGGTAGATTTCGCTATCGTATTTACGGGCCAATTGTGCCGCTACTTTTAGGGCATCTTCAGCTTGTTTGGAAAAATCGGTAGGTACAAGTATTTTTTTCATATTAATAGTAATTATAAGTTGGTTTTCTATTTTAAACTTAAAGTTACGAATAATTTCTTTGAAGGTCTAATTTATTATATTAGAAATATTTACTATATTTGCACCACGTTAATTAGGAAAAATTGAGTGAGGGGACAAAAAGTCCCCTCTTTTTATAAAATTTTTTTATGCAGCATGAGGTGGTAAAACAGCTTTTAGATAAAGCTTTAGAGGAAAATAAAGAATTGTTTTTAATCGATTTTAAGATTAAACCTAATAATGAGATTTTGGTCGTTATCGATGGGGATCAAGGTGTTTCGGTAAACGATTGTATAGAAGTGAGCCGCAAGATAGAGCACAATTTAGACCGAGAAGAAGAAGATTTTTCTCTAGAGGTTACTTCTGCAGGAGTTACAGCGCCACTTCAATTACCGAGACAATTTAAAAAGAATCTCAACAGAAAGTTAAGCGTAAAAACTGCCGATCAAAGTATAGAAGGAAACCTTACTGAGGTAACAGAAGAAGCAATTACACTTACGTGGAAAGCAAGAGAACCCAAAGAAACCGGTAAAGGAAAAGTCACCGTAGAAAAACAACAAGTGATTCCTTACCAAGAGATAAATGAAGCAAAAGTGATGATAACATTTTAACTAAAAAATGATATGGAAAATATCGATTTAATCAACTCTTTTTCAGAGTTTAAAGATGATAAACTGATTGATCGCGTTACCTTAATGGCGATTTTGGAAGACGTTTTTAGGAACGCACTCAAAAAGAAATTTGGTGAAGATGATAACTTTGATATCATTATCAATCCAGATAAAGGAGATTTAGAAATCTGGAGAAACAGAATAGTGGTAGCTGATGGTGAAGTAGAGGATGACAACCAAGAGATTTCGCTTACCGATGCGAGAAAGATAGAGCCAGATTTTGAGGTTGGTGAAGATGTATCTGAAGAAGTAAAATTAATCGATTTAGGGCGTCGTGCTATTTTGGCTTTAAGACAAAACTTGATTTCAAAAATACACGAGCACGATAATACCAATATCTATAAGCAGTTCAAAGACCTTGAAGGCGAAATTTATTCGGCTGAGGTTCACCACATCAGGCACAGAGCAGTTATTTTGTTGGATGACGAAGGTAACGAACTTATCATGCCAAAAGACAAGCAAATACCGTCAGACTTTTTTAGAAAAGGAGACAACGTAAGAGGTGTGATTGAAAGTGTAGAGTTAAAAGGAAATAAACCCGTAATTATCTTTTCGCGTACAGCGCCAGAATTTTTGGAAAAATTGTTTGAGCAAGAAATTCCAGAAGTTTTTGACGGATTGATTACGGTAAAAAAAGTAGTAAGAATTCCGGGTGAAAAAGCAAAAGTAGCTGTAGATTCTTATGATGATAGAATTGATCCTGTTGGAGCTTGTGTGGGGATGAAAGGTTCTCGTATTCACGGAATCGTGAGAGAATTGGGTAACGAAAACATCGATGTGATAAATTACACCAACAACACACAATTATTGATAAGCAGAGCTTTGAGTCCTGCAAAAGTGACCAATATCGAGATCAACGAAGAAAACAAAACGGCTTTGGTAACCCTTCAACCCGAAGAAGTTTCTAAAGCAATTGGTCGAGGCGGTCACAACATTAGATTGGCAGGTAAACTTACAGGCTACGAGATAGATGTATATAGAGATGGTCACGACGACGAAGATGTAGAATTAAGTGAGTTCTCAGACGAAATAGAACCATGGATCATCGAAGAGTTTTCTAAAATTGGTTTAGACACTGCCAAGAGCATTATTGAAAAAGATGTAGAGCATTTGGTAAAGATTACCGATTTAGAAGAAGAAACCATTCAGCAGGTGATGAAAGTGCTGAAAGCAGAATTTGAAGATTAGTAATGAGGTGGTTTGAATTTTTTGCGTTTAATCGAAAAAGTTCAAATGACTTCAATATATATTACAATAAAAAGTTAATTTAGAGGGCAATTTATGGCTGAAGCAAAAAACATGCGTTTAAACAAAGTACTACGTGAATTTAATATTTCGCTAGATCGTGCTGTGGAATATTTAGACTCAAAGGGAATCGAGATTGATGCTCGCCCGACGACTAAAATCACAGAAGATGTTTACGAAGTGCTGGCAGAAAAATTTCAAACAGACAAGAGTAAAAGGGTTGCTTCAAAAGAAGTGAGTGAAGAGAAGAGGAAAGAAAAAGAAGAACTTCGCTTAGCTCGTGAAAAGGAGCAAGAAGAAAAACTCCGTAAACTAGAAGAAGAACGCAAAAAAGAAGAGGAAGAAGAGGTTGTAAAAGCCAAAACTAAATTGAGTGGTCCTAAACAAGTTGGTAAAATAGATCTAGATAAGCCAAAAAAGGAAACACCAAAAGAAGCTCCAAAAAAGGAAGAGCCTAAAAAAGAAGTTGCTGAACCCAAGAAACAAGAAAAGCCAAAGGCTCCAGAAAAGAAAGAAGCGCCTAAAGCGGAAGAGCCTGAAGAAGAGCGTTTAGAAACGAAATATCAGAAATTAGACGGTCCTAGAATTACAGGCGAAAAAATAGACCTTAGTCAGTTTAAAAAGAAGCCTAAGAAAAAAGAAGAGCCTAAAGATAAAAAAGACGATAATTCGAATAGAAAGAAGAAGAGAAAACGTATTTCTAAAGATTTTTCTAATGATAATAATAGAAAGCGTTCTGATTTCAAAAAAGGAGGTAAATCACGTAGAGGAGCCATAACCAAAGAAGAACCTTCTGAAGAAGAAATCCAAAAGCAAGTTAGAGAGACCTTAGAAAAACTTCAAGGTAAATCGAGCAAAGGAAAAGGTGCAAAATATCGTCGCGATAAAAGAGATCAACACCGTCAAAAATCTGAAGAAGAACTTGCGCAACAAGAACAAGAAAGCAAAACACTAAAAGTGACCGAATTTGTTACTGTAAGTGAAGTTGCTACGATGATGGATGTGCCAGTTACCAAAGTGATTTCGGCTTGTATGAGCTTGGGAATGATGGTAACGATGAACCAGCGCTTAGATGCCGAAACTTTGAGTATTGTTGCTGAAGAGTTTGGTTATGAAGTAAACTTTGTCACTTCAGATTTGGAAGAATCTATCGAAGAAGAACAAGATGCTCCAGAAGATTTACAAGATAGAGCGCCGATTGTAACCGTAATGGGTCACGTAGATCACGGTAAAACCTCGTTGTTAGATTACATTCGTGAAGAAAACGTAATTGCGGGTGAAAGTGGGGGGATTACCCAGCACATCGGAGCTTATGGTGTAGAATTAGAAAACGGCAAAACCATTGCTTTCTTAGATACGCCAGGTCACGAAGCCTTTACGGCCATGCGTGCACGTGGTGCACAAGTTACCGATATTGCGATTATTGTGATTGCAGCAGATGATGATGTGATGCCACAAACCAAAGAGGCGATTTCTCATGCGCAAGCAGCAGGAGTTCCTATTGTTTTTGCAATCAACAAAGTAGATTTGCCAAATGCCAATCCAGATAAAATCAAAGAGAAATTAGCAAGTATGAACTTGTTGGTGGAAGATTGGGGCGGAAAAGTACAATCACAAGATATTTCTGCAAAAACAGGAGATGGTATTCCGGAGCTTTTAGAAAAAGTATTATTAGAAGCAGAGATATTAGAGCTTAAAGCCAATCCTAACAAAAGTGCATCCGGAACAGTTGTCGAAGCCTTTTTAGATAAAGGTAGAGGTTATGTTTCTACCATTTTAGTGCAATCGGGTACGTTAAAAATTGGTGATTACGTTCTTGCCGGAACCACTTCTGGTAAGGTAAAAGCGATGCATGACGAACGCGGCAAAGTGATAAAAGAAGCAGGCCCTTCAACACCAGTTTCTATACTTGGTTTAGACGGAGCTCCGCAAGCGGGTGATAAGTTCAATGTGATGTTAGACGAGCGCGAAGCCAAAGACATTGCAGCAAAAAGAACGCAATTACAACGTGAGCAAAGTGTAAGAACGCAACGTCATATAACCTTAGACGAAATTGGGCGAAGAATTGCGCTTGGCGAATTTAAAGAACTTAACATTATTTTAAAAGGTGATGTAGATGGTTCGGTTGAAGCTTTAACAGATAGTTTCCAGAAACTATCTACCGAAGAAATTCAGGTGAATATTATTCATAAAGGAGTTGGTGCGATCACCGAAAGTGATGTGTTGTTAGCTTCGGCTTCCGATGCAATTATTATCGGATTTAATGTGCGACCTGCTGGAAATGCAAGAGCGGTTGCCGATAAAGAAGAAATCGATATCAGAACTTACTCAATTATTTACGATGCTATCAACGACCTAAAAGACGCGATGGAAGGAATGCTTTCTCCGGAAATGAAGGAAGAAATTACCGGAAATGTTGAGATAAGAGAAATATTTAAAGTTTCTAAAGTTGGTACCATTGCAGGTTGTATGGTCACCGATGGTAAAATCTACAGAAATAGCAATGTGAGATTAATCCGTGAAGGCGTTGTGGTTTACACAGGTGAATTGGCTTCTTTAAAGCGTTTTAAAGACGACGTAAAAGAGGTGGCCAAAGGCTATGAGTGTGGTTTACAAGTCAAGAACTATAACGATATCAAGGTAGGAGATATTTTAGAAGCCTTCCAAGAAGTAGCAGTAAAGAAAAAACTGAAATAAGTTATCGTTTACACGAAACAAAAAAGCAGCCCAACGGCTGCTTTTTTTGTTTTTACAGTGTCCATTCCGTGCTTGATACGAAATCTCATCAAATTGATTTTAAAATCAGAATGAGAACCTGAAACAATCCCTGTAACTATCGGAACAGGTTGAGGAAATGAGTTTCTTATAGTTTTTTTAAACTGATTATAAACCTATGGTTTAAAAACAAAAGCACTTTTAAACTCATCCCGCAATTGTATAAATAGGCGCTCTGCTTCTAATTTGGTTACAAACTCACCTGCCCAAACTTTATAATTAGGAGTTTCGTATTTGATAGTAACCGGATAGCCTGGGTATAAGCTCTTAAATTTCCGTTCTATTTTATTGGCTTCCTCAAGCGTAGAGCCAGAAATCAGTTGAACTTTGTAGCGTTCGCCTAATTCGCTGTTTTTTACCATTTTAGATTTGGTAGAAATAAGTTCGCTAAGAACAGCAGAAGATCTGAGGTCTTCTTGTCCGTAAGACATTTGGTCAAAAGTAATTGTCAAAACAAAAAACAAACAGGCTTTTACAGCAATTTTATTCATGGTGTCGAGATTATATTACAAAAGTAAAATTAATAACTCATATCCTATAAATATATTATTTAGAAATGATATAAATTAGCTATTAACATACCTATAACATTCCTAAAATCATGTTTAAGTATTACTTTTGTGCTTGAATTTTTTTTGGAAAACTTACGCCTTATTGCTAACTATCTAAAAATAAAATTCATATAAAATAAGATGTTAATTCGACTGTAATATGAAAAAGGAGAATCTCCGTAATTCCATTTCAAAAACACTACTAGCATTAGTAGTTTTCTTTACATTTTCCCAAGTTTTATTATCACAAGAAACTCCTGTTGAAGTAGGGGCTGCAGAGACAGCAGATGCGGTTGCTGATGCAGAAAATGCTGCAACTGCAGAAGGACAATCTGGAGATGCTGCTAAAGGAAAAGAGTTGTTTAACTCATTATGTGCTTCTTGTCATAAGCCCTATTCGAGATCTACAGGTCCTGCATTGCATGGGGTGACCGAAAGACGTGATAGAGATTGGATTTATGAATGGGTAAAAAACAGTGCAGCAATGATTGCTTCTGGAGATGCCGAAGCAGTTGCAATTTACGAAGAGTACAACCAAACGGCAATGAACGCTTTCCCGCAGCTTTCTGATGCCGATATCGATGATATTTTAGCTTATGTAGAGCAGCCAAAACCTGAACCCGCAGTTGCGCAAACTCCACCAGTTGGAGGAGAAACTTCAAGTGGTGGTGTTCCAACGGAAGTGATTTTAGCTATTCTTGCTTTTGTTTTAGCCTTGTTGGTGATTGCGCTTTTCTTGGTGAATAAAACGCTTAACCGTTTTGCGAGCGAAAGCGGCATTCAGGTGGTGGAAGGGCCAACGAGAAAACCAATCTGGAAAGCATTTGTAGAAAACCAATTCTTGGTTTTAGTGACTTCTATCTTTTTGTTGCTAGCGGGTGGTTATTTCGCTTACGGATACTTAATGCAGGTAGGTGTAGACCAAGGTTACGAACCAGTACAGCCAATTCATTTCTCACATAGAATTCACGCAGGTGACAACGCTATCGAGTGTAAATATTGTCACTCTTCTGCAAGAGTAAGTAAAACTTCGGGTATTCCGTCGTTAAACGTGTGTATGAACTGTCACAAGTCTATTAGCGAAGTAGCAGATGCTTCTAACGCAAATACTTCGGTAAACGAAGATTATACAAAAGAATTTTACGATGGTGAAATTGCAAAATTATACGATGCAGTAGGTTGGGATAAAACAACACAATCTTATACGGGTGAAACAAAGCCTGTAAAATGGGTGAGAATTCACAACTTACCAGACTTTGCTTATTTTAACCACTCGCAACACGTTTCTGTGGCAGGAATTGCTTGTCAAGAATGTCACGGCCCTGTAGAAGAAATGGAAATTATGCGTCAGCATTCGCCATTAACGATGGGTTGGTGTATTAACTGTCACAGAGAAACCAATGTGAAGGTAGAGGGTAATGAGTATTACGAGAAGATTCACGCAGAGTTATCTAAAAAATATGGTGTAGAAACACTTACGGCTGCTCAAATGGGAGCTTTAGAGTGTGGAAAATGTCATTACTAATTTAAGGATTTAATAGCTATTAATATATGTCATCAAACAAGAAATACTGGAAAAGTGTTGAAGAGCTAAAAGGAGATAGTTCTATTGTTGAGACGCTTCAACAAAATGAGTTTGTAGAGGAAATTCCTATAGATGATTTTTTAGGAGATAAAGAAACACTTGAAAGTTCAAAAACTTCACGAAGAGATTTCTTAAAATTTGTAGGGTTTAGTACAGCGGCAGCTTCTCTAGCGGCTTGCGAGGGTCCTGTGACAAAATCTATTCCTTACGTAGTGCAACCCGATGAGATTGTTCCTGGGGTGGCCAACTATTATGCGACTACCATTGCAGATGGTTTCGATTTTTCTAGCGTGTTGATTAAAACGAGAGAAGGAAGGCCGATCAAGGTAGAAAACAATACCTTAGGTAAGGTAAACGCTGGTGCAAATGCGAGAGTTCATGCGTCGGTTTTATCTTTGTATGATAACCAAAGACTCAAAAGGCCAACCATAAAAGGTGAGCCGGTAGCTTGGGAAAAGTTTGATGCAGAAGTAGCTAAAAGATTACAAGCTCAAGGCGGAAAGAAAATTGTTTTCTTAACACAAACATTTGCAAGTCCGTCAACTTCAAAATTAATTAAAGAATTTTCTTCTAAATATAGTAACGTAAGCCATGTAGTTTACGATACCGTAAGTGAAGATGCGGCTTTAGAAGCTTTCCAATCGAAATTCGGAAAAAGAGCTTTAGCAAATTATGATTTCTCAAAAGCAGAAGTGATTGTTTCTGTAGGAGCAGATTTCTTAGGAGATTGGCAAGGAGGCGGATTCGATTCTGGATATGCAAAAGGCAGAATTCCTTCGAAGGGAAAAATGTCACAGCACTTCCAGTTTGAAGCTAATATGACTATTTCTGGAGCAAATGCAGATAAAAGAGTAGCCTTAAAACCTTCTGAGCTCAAACAAGTTGTCTTGGCTCTTGCGGGAAAAGGTGGTTCGGGATTAAAAGGAAAAGCAGCGGAAGCGGTACAAAAAGCAAAAGCAGCTCTACAAAGAGCCGGTGGTAAAGGTGTAGTAATTACAGGTTTACCCGATATAGAAGCACAACAAGCGGTGCTTTCTATCAATTCCGGTAGCGAAGTGATGGA
This sequence comes from Mesonia sp. K7, assembly GCF_003233725.1. Taxonomy (GTDB): domain Bacteria; phylum Bacteroidota; class Bacteroidia; order Flavobacteriales; family Flavobacteriaceae; genus Mesonia. The sequence continues at coordinate 204,187 of NZ_QKQV01000004.1, read as the reverse complement.
TACCGATAATGCTATTTTGACAAGACAGGGTAGTGCGGCACAAGTCAATCAGCTTGTTGCTGAAATGAATGCGGGAAGCGTAGGAGCTTTAATGATTGCAGGAGTCAATCCGGCCTATAGTTTGCCAAATGCAGAAGATTTTGTCAAAGGACTAAAGAAAGTAGGTTTAGTAGTAGATTTCGCTATGAAAATGGACGAAACGGCTAAATTATCTGAGTTTGTAGCGGCAACTCCTCATTATTTAGAAAGTTGGGGCGATGTACAGTTAACGACTAAAAACTTTAGTTTAATGCAGCCTACCATCAAACCATTGTTTGATACAAGACAATTCCAAGAGTCCTTGTTGAAGTGGATAGGAAATGATAAAAAATACCATGAGTATATCAAAGAAAATATAGCGGGTTCTTTGGGGAACAAAAAATGGGAAGAAGCATTGCATGATGGTGTTTTCGAAGGAGCAGTTACAGCAGTAACAACCACAGAAAATACTGTGAATTCTACAGCTTCGTCTAGGATGATCATCCCTGCAGCAAATGCAAAAGGCTATGAACTTACTTTATATACCAAAACTGCTTTAGGTGATGGTGAGCAAGCTAACAACCCTTGGTTGCAAGAATTGCCAGACCCAATTACCAGAACAACTTGGGACAACTACTTAACAATTTCCAAAGCTGATGCGGAAGCATTGGATTTGATAAACAAACACGTTGCTAATGGTGGATTAAACGGTAGTTACGCTAACGTAAAAGTTGGAAAAGTAGAACTCAAAAATGTGCCCGTTATCATTCAACCAGGGCAGGCAAAAGGTTCTGTTGGTTTGGCGTTAGGTTACGGAAGAAAAGAAGCTATCCAAAAAGAAATGCAAGTTGGGGTAAATGCTTATCCGTTATATCAAAACTTTAGTACTGTACAGAACGTAACCATAGAAAAAGCCGCTGGCGAACACGAATTTGCTTGTGTACAATTGCATAATACCTTAATGGGTAGAGGTGATATCGTAAAAGAAACAACTTTAGAAATTTTCAGTACCAAGCCAAAATCAGAGTGGAATGAAATGCCGCACGTGTCAAAAGATCACGAGCCATTTGCCGTAACTTCTCCAGAAGTAGATATTTGGGATGAGTTTGATAGAAGTATTGGGCATCATTTTAACTTATCGATTGATTTAAACGCTTGTACAGGTTGTGGAGCTTGTGTGATTGCATGTCATAGCGAAAATAACGTGCCAGTTGTTGGTAAGACAGAGGTGAGAAGAAGTCGCGATATGCATTGGTTGCGTATCGATAGATATTATTCTTCAGAAGAATCTTTTGAAGGAGATAACGAGAAAAAAGATAATTTTGATGGTTTAGGAGATTCGCTTTCTGGATTTGGAGAAATGGAAGAAGCTTCAGATAGTCCGCAAGTGGTTTTCCAGCCTGTTATGTGTCAGCATTGTAATCACGCTCCTTGTGAAACAGTTTGTCCGGTAGCGGCAACTTCACACGGTCGTCAAGGTCAAAACCATATGGCGTATAACCGTTGTGTAGGTACAAGGTATTGTGCCAACAACTGTCCATATAAAGTAAGAAGATTTAACTGGTTCTTGTATAGCGAAAACGAAGAGTTTGACTATAACATGAATAACGATTTAGGTCGTATGGTATTAAACCCAGACGTAACCGTTCGTTCTCGCGGGGTGATGGAAAAATGTTCGATGTGTATTCAGATGACACAAAAGACCATTTTAGATGCAAAGCGTGATGGCAGAGCTATAAAAGATGGTGATTTCCAAACGGCTTGTTCTAGAGCTTGTAGTTCAGGAGCGATGGTCTTTGGGGATATCAACGATAAAGAAAGTAAAGTGTTTGCCAACAAAGAAGACGATCGTATGTATCATTTGTTAGAGCACGTAGGGACAAAACCAAACGTTTTCTACCTAACGAAAGTAAGAAACACTACAGAAGTATAATAAAGATTTAAACAATTATAGAGAATTATGGCGCATTACGAAGCACCTATAAGAAGACCTTTAGTTACAGGAGATAAAAATTATCACGATGTAACTGTTGATGTTGCAGCTCCTGTAGAAGGTAAAGCCAATAAATCATGGTGGATTGTTTTTGGAATTTCACTTGTTGCTTTTCTTTGGGGAATAGGATGTATCATTTATACCATATCTACAGGTATCGGAACTTGGGGTCTTAATAAAACCGTTGGTTGGGCTTGGGATATTACTAACTTCGTTTGGTGGGTTGGTATTGGTCACGCGGGTACACTTATTTCTGCGGTATTATTGTTATTCAGACAGAAATGGAGAATGGCGATTAACCGTTCTGCAGAAGCAATGACGATTTTCTCAGTAGTACAAGCAGGTTTGTTCCCGGTAATTCACATGGGTCGTCCTTGGTTAGGATATTGGGTTTTGCCTGTTCCTAATCCACTAGGTTCATTATGGGTAAACTTCAACTCGCCCCTACTTTGGGACGTATTTGCGATTTCAACTTATCTGTCTGTTTCGTTGGTATTCTGGTGGACAGGTTTACTTCCTGACTTTGCGATGATTCGTGATAGAGCTGTAAAACCTTTTCAGAAAAAAATATACTCACTTATTTCTTTCGGATGGAGCGGTAGAGCAAAAGACTGGCAACGTTTTGAAGAAGTATCCTTGGTATTGGCAGGTTTGGCAACACCACTTGTACTTTCGGTACACACGATTGTATCGTTTGACTTTGCTACTTCGGTAATTCCGGGTTGGCACACCACGATTTTCCCTCCTTATTTTGTTGCAGGGGCAATTTTCTCTGGTTTTGCGATGGTAAACACGCTTCTCATTATTATGAGAAAAGTGTCGAATTTAGAAGATTATATCACTATCCAGCATATCGAACTGATGAACATCGTTATTATGATTACGGGTTCTATTGTTGGGGTGGCTTATATCACTGAGTTGGTAATTGCTTGGTATTCTGGTGTAGAATATGAACAATATGCTTTCTTAAACAGAGCAACTGGACCTTATTGGTGGGCTTATTGGGCGATGATGACCTGTAACGTATTTTCACCTCAGTTTATGTGGTTCCCAAGGTTAAGAAGAAGTATTATGTTCTCTTTCTTTATTTCGATTGTAGTAAATATAGGAATGTGGTTTGAACGTTTTGTAATTATTGTAACCTCGTTACACAGAGATTACTTGCCATCATCTTGGACAATGTTCTCACCAACTTTCGTAGATATAGGAATTTTTATTGGTACCATAGGATTTTTCTTTGTGTTATTCTTATTGTATGCAAGAACCTTCCCGGTAATTGCACAAGCAGAAGTAAAAACCATTTTGAAATCTTCTGGAGAAAAGTATAAGAAGATGAGAGCAGAGCACGGAGATAACGTTAAGTTATACGAGGAGCCAAAAAATAGAAAGTCGGCCAGTAATGGCGACAATACAGATAATAATATAGAACACTAAAATTTAATTATAAATAGATGTCTTCAAAAGTAATACATGCTATATACACCGATGACGATTTGCTGATGCAAGCGGTCAAACAAACCCGTCAAGCAAATTATCATATCGAAGAGATTTATACACCTTTTCCGGTGCATGGTCTAGATAAAGCTATGGGTCTAGAGCCAACTAGAATTGCTATCACTTCGTTTTTGTACGGATTAGTTGGGCTTTCGGTAGCTGTCGCAATGATGAATTTTATCATGATCGAAGATTGGCCACAAAACATCGGTGGTAAGCCAAGTTTTAGTTTCATAGAAAATATGCCAGCATTTGTGCCAATTATGTTTGAGCTAACCGTATTTTTTGCGGCTCACTTAATGGTAATTACATTTTATTTGAGAAGTAAATTATGGCCTTTTAAAGAAGCAGAAAATCCAGATGTGAGAACCACAGACGATCACTTTTTAATGGAAATTTCTGTAGGAAACCATGATGTAGAAAAAATGTCTAAGTTTTTTAATGACACAGGAGCATTAGAAGTAAATTTAATAAACAAATAAACCTATGAAAAGTTTATTTAAAATCATATTAGCAGTTGTAGTTTCGGTAACGGTGACTTCTTGTTTCAACAAAAAGGACAGAAATTACCAATACTTTCCAAATATGTATGAGTCTGTAGCCTATGAGCCTTACGGAAGTTACGACAACGAGTATTTTGAAAATACACAAGCAGCGATGTTGCCGGTGGAAGGTACAATCGCAAGAGGACATTCTTTATATAGTTATGAGAACTCTACAGAAGGTTTAGCTTCTGCGAAAGCAGGTTTAACGAACCCACTTCCTTATACCGAAGATAACGTTAACAAAGGAAAAGAATTATATACGATTTACTGTGCGATTTGCCATGGTGATAAAGGTGATGGAAAAGGAAATTTAGCACAACGAGAAAAGATTTTGGGTGTTCCTGCATATAACGATCCAGGAAGGGCTATCACAGAAGGCTCTGTTTACCATGTGACTTATTACGGATTAAACACGATGGGTTCTTATGCTTCGCAAACCAATGAAAAAGAAAGATGGCAGATTAACCATTATGTGATGGACTTAAAACGTCAATTAGAAGGAGCGCCAAAACGAGAGTTTGTAAGCGAAGAAGATGTACAAGCTGTTGCAGATTCGTTACGTATGCAAAAAGATATGATGGTTGAAGAAGTAGAAAACGAAACTTCACCAGCTAACGAGACAACAGAAAACCATTCTTCAGAAGAAGAGCATTAATATAAAATAACCGCATTAGATATTTAAATATGTACACGATATCAAGTAAAATAAAACTATTTGCAGTCATATTTATGGTTGTTGGAGCAATCGGGATGGTTTACGCCTTTCTTTCGGCTCCTTCAGATATAGAAGATGTTAAAAAAATAATAGCTGAGCAAGAACATCACGGTGATGGTCATGGAGCAGCGGCAACTACACATCACGTAGAAGAAAATCACGCTGGTGATCACGCTAAAGCGGATGCTCATGCAGACGCGGCTCACGATGAGCACGACAAGCATGCAAAGCATATGTTACACCAGTTGCAAAACAAACCTTGGGCAGCAGTTTATGTAGCAGCATTTTTCTTCTTTATGATTTCACTAGGAGTTTTAGCGTTTTACGCCATCCAACATGCGGCACAAGCAGGCTGGTCTCCAGTACTTTTTAGAGTAATGGAAGCGATCACGGCATATTTATTACCTGGTAGTATTATTGTATTTATACTATTAGCTTTATCAGGTTTTCATGTTAACCATTTATTTGTATGGATGGATGCTGATGTGGTAGCCAATGATAAAATTTTACAAGGGAAACAATCGTATCTTAATGTTCCTTTCTTCTTGATAAGAGCTGCTATTTATATTGCAGGTTGGAACTTGTTTAGGTATTTCTTAAGAAGAAACTCTTTACGCCACGATGAAGTTGATCATAACAGGTACTACAAGCAAAGCTTTAAATTATCTGCAGGATTCTTAGTATTCTTTATTGTAACAGAATCGATGATGTCTTGGGATTGGATTATGAGTTTAGACCCACACTGGTTCAGTACTTTATTTGGCTGGTATGTTTTTGCAAGTCTATTTGTTTCGGGTATTACCGTTATTGCTTTAATCACTATCTATTTGAAATCTAGAGGTTATTTAGAGTATGTAAATGACAGCCACATTCACGATTTAGCGAAGTTTATGTTTGGTATTAGTATTTTCTGGACCTATTTGTGGTTTTCACAATTTATGTTGATTTGGTACTCAAATATTCCTGAAGAGGTGACTTATTTTATCACCAGAATAGACGACTATAAATTACCGTTCTTCGGAATGTTAGCACTCAATTTTGTGTTCCCAGTATTGGTATTGATGAACAGCGATTATAAGCGTGTAAACTGGTTTGTGGTTATGGCTGGAATCATTATTTTATTTGGTCACTATATCGATATTTTCAATATGGTGATGCCAGCAACGGTTGGGAAATCGTGGTTTATTGGTGTGCCAGAAATCAGTGCGCTTTTATTCTTCGGAGGTTTATTTGTTTGGGTAGTATTTAGTGCCTTAACGAAAGCTCCGTTATTAGCAAAAAGAAATCCGTTTATGAAGGAAAGTCAACATTTCCATTATTAATAAATGATAATTAGAAAAAGAAGACAATTATAAAATGACTGCATTTTTAACCATAATCGTTATCGCTCTTTTAGGAATTACCTTTTGGCAGATGTCAAAAATTCTTAAACTTTCAAAAACGCAAACTGTAGAAGACAACGGTGTAGCAACAGACAAAGACAATAAAGTACAAGCATATATTATGATTGGTTTTACCATCTTCTTATATGTACTAATGTTCTATAGCTTCTGGAACTATTCTCACTTTTACCTTCCCGAAGCGGCTTCTGCTCACGGTCCAGGATATGACCAATTGATGTTTATCTCGATTGCGATTATTATGTTCGTTCAGGTAATTACACAATTTCTATTACACTTCTTTGCCATCAAATACAAAGGAGAAAAATCAAACAGAGCACTTTTCTTTGCCGATAATGATAAATTGGAGTTTATCTGGACAATTATCCCAGTATTTGTATTGGCTGGTTTAATTATTTACGGCTTGTTTACTTGGTCTGATATTATGTACGTAGAAGAAGATGAAGATACACTTGTCGTGGAAATTTATGCATACCAGTTTGGATGGAAAGCGAGATACTCAGGAGAAGATAAAGTTTTAGGTAAGGCTAACGTTCGTTTTATTGAAGGCGTAAATACCGTAGGTATCGATCCTAGCGATCAATATGCTATGGATGATAAAGTTACTACCGAGTTACACCTGCCAGTAGACAGACCTGTATTGTTCAAATTTAGATCACAAGACATTTTACACTCGGCTTATTTCCCATTCTTTAGAGCACAGATGAACGTTGTTCCGGGTATGATTACACAATTTGGTTTTACCCCAACCATTACTTCAGAAGAGATGAGAAACTCAGAGTATATGGTAGAAAAAGTACACGAGTTAAATCAAATCCGTAAAGAAAGAAGCAAAGAATTAGTAGCCAATGGCGATGTCGCTTTAGAGCCTTACGAATTCGAATATTACCTCTTGTGTAATAAAATTTGTGGAGTATCCCACTTCAATATGCAGATGAAAATTGTAGTAGAGAGTGAAGAAGAATACAATACATGGTTAGCAGAACAAGCTACCTTTGCAGAAACAATTAAAGATAAAGAAGAATAAACTAAAAAGCTGTAATATTTATAGAGTATGTCAGATTTAGCACACCATATAGACGCACACGACGATCACCACGACGATCACGGACATCACCATAAAGAAACATTTATCACCAAATATATCTTTAGCCAAGATCATAAAATGATTGCTAAACAATACCTTATTACAGGTTTGTTGATGGGTGTAATTGGTATTTTGATGTCTGTACTTTTCAGAATGCAATTGGCTTGGCCAGAGCAATCTTTCGAGATTTTCAAAATATTTTTAGGTGAAAGATTCGCTCCAGATGGAGTGATGAGTCCAGATGCTTACTTGGCTTTAGTGACCATCCACGGTACCATTATGGTGTTTTTTGTACTTACTGCAGGTTTAAGTGGTACTTTCAGTAACTTACTTATTCCGTTGCAGATTGGTGCACGAGATATGGCTTCAGGTTTCTTAAACATGGTGTCTTATTGGTTGTTCTTCATATCGAGTGTGATTATGGTGATTTCACTTTTCGTGGAATCAGGGCCAGCATCAGCAGGTTGGACGATCTATCCACCATTGAGTGCCTTACCAGAAGCTATTCCCGGTTCAGGTTTAGGAATGACTTTATGGTTAGTATCGATGGCTTTCTTTATCGCACAGTCATTATTAGGTTCGCTTAATTATATCGTTACGGTGATCAATTTAAGAACCAAAGGAATGTCGATGACGAGATTGCCATTAACGATTTGGGCTTTCTTTGTAACCGCTATTATTGGTGTGGTTTCTTTCCCAGTATTATTATCAGCAGCTTTGATGTTGATTATGGATAGAAGTTTTGGTACATCTTTCTTCTTAAGCGATATCTACTTAAAAGGAGAAGTACTAGCACATCAAGGAGGTTCGCCAGTATTGTTTGAACACTTATTCTGGTTCTTAGGTCACCCAGAGGTTTACATCGTTATTTTACCGGCGATGGGATTAGTTTCTGAAGTGATGGCTACCAACTCAAGAAAACCAATTTTTGGTTACCGAGCGATGGTGCTTTCTATCTTAGCGATTGCTTTCTTATCAACAATTGTTTGGGGTCACCACATGTTCGTTTCGGGTATGAATCCATTCTTAGGTTCGGTATTTACATTTACCACTTTATTAATTGCGATCCCTTCGGCAGTAAAAGCCTTTAACTGGATTACCACTTTATGGAAAGGAAACATCCAGATGAATCCAGGAATGTTATTTTCGATTGGTTTCGTTTCAACATTTATTACAGGAGGTTTAACGGGAATTATTTTAGGAGACAGTACCTTAGATATCAACGTTCACGATACCTACTTCGTTATTGCGCACTTCCACTTGGTCATGGGTATTTCGGCACTTTACGGATTATTTGCAGGTGTTTATCACTGGTATCCAAAAATGTTCGGAAGAATGTTGAACAAGAATTTAGGTTACGTACACTTTTGGGTAACGGCAATTGGAGCATACGGAGTTTTCTTCCCGATGCACTTTATCGGAATGGCAGGTTTACCAAGACGTTACTATACTAACACCGCTTTCCCATATTTCGATGATTTAGCCGATGTAAACGTATTGATTACCGTATTTGCGATCATCACTGCATTGGTACAATTGGTATTTTTATACAATTTTATCTCGTCTATTTTCTTTGGAAAAAAAGCGACACAAAACCCTTGGAACTCGACTACTTTAGAGTGGACAACTCCAGTAGAGCATATCCATGGAAACTGGCCAGGACCCATTCCTTCGGTTTACCGTTGGCCATACGATTACAGTAAATTAAACAAAGACGAAACCGATTATGTATTAGCGGGTCAAGATTATATTCCACAGACGATGCCACTTCAGGATAATGAAGAAGAGTTGCATCACTAATCGAATTTAAAAGATATTTATAAGCCTTTTCCTTACCGAAAAGGCTTTTTTATTTCATTTTCTTTACGGATTTTTAAAATTCTATTTTAGTTATCTTTGTTTTTATGAATGAACACTTAGATGCTACAGGAGAGAATTTTTCCTCAGAAGAGTTAGATATAGAAAGAGCTTTGCGGCCGCTTAGGTTTGATGATTTTGCAGGACAACAAGCGGTTATCGATAACTTAGAGGTTTTTGTAAAAGCCTCAAATTTGCGTGGCGATGCATTAGACCACACACTTTTTCACGGACCTCCCGGTTTAGGAAAAACTACTTTGGCTCATATTCTCGCTAACGAACTAAATGTAGGTATTAAAATTACTTCTGGACCTGTGTTAGATAAGCCAGGCGATCTTGCAGGTTTATTAACCAATTTAGAGGAAAGAGACGTGTTGTTTATCGATGAAATTCATCGGTTAAGTCCAATTGTTGAGGAGTATTTATATTCTGCCATGGAAGATTTCCGTATTGACATCATGATCGAAACAGGGCCAAATGCGAGAACAGTGCAAATCAATCTTAATCCGTTTACCTTGGTGGGAGCAACGACCAGAAGTGGTCTACTTACGGCTCCGATGCGAGCCCGTTTCGGAATTTCGAGCCGATTACAATATTACACCAAAGAGTTACTGTCAAATATTATCGAGCGAAGTGCCGGAATAATCAATATTCCAATCACTACAGAAGCAGCAATTGAAATTGCAGGAAGAAGTCGCGGAACACCTCGTATAGCCAATGCACTTTTACGTAGAATTCGTGATTTTGCCCAAATTAAAGGCAACGGAAAAATCGATATCGAGATTGCTCGCTATGGTTTAAAAGCACTGAATGTCGATGCGCATGGTTTGGATGAGATGGATAACAAAATCTTAACCACGATTATCGATAAATTTAAAGGCGGTCCCGTTGGGATTACCACACTAGCAACTGCAGTGAGCGAAAGTGCTGAAACTATCGAAGAGGTTTATGAACCCTTTTTGATTCAAGAAGGTTTTATCGTACGCACGCCAAGAGGTCGGGAAGTCACCGAATTGGCTTATAAACATCTTGGACGAACAAAAACTGGACAACAAGGAGGGTTGTTTTAAGATGTTATTTACTTCTACCCAAGAAAAATATACCCACTTCATTAAGCAAGAAGCCAAAAACTTAGGTTTTATGTCTTGCGGCATCAGTAAAGCTAAATTTTTGGAAGAAGAAGCACCGCGACTAGAAAAATGGCTGAATGAAAATCGTCATGGTCAAATGACGTATATGGAAAATCATTTTGACAAACGCCTCGATCCCACCAAATTGGTAGAAGGTTCTAAAAGTGTGATTTCGCTTTTACTGAATTATTTCCCTGAAAAGAAACAAAACCCAACATCTTATAAAATATCAAAATACGCTTACGGGAAAGATTATCATTTTGTCATAAAGGAAAAACTAAAATCGCTTCTCACAAAAATGCAAGAAGAAATAGGCGAAATCCATGGGAGAGCGTTTGTCGATTCTGCTCCTGTGTTGGATAAAGCTTGGGCAGCGAAAAGTGGTTTAGGTTGGATGGGTAAACACTCTAATTTGTTGACTAAACAAGTAGGCTCATTTTATTTTATTGCCGAACTCATCGTAGATATAGAGCTCGATTATGACACACCGGTTACCGATCATTGCGGAAGTTGTACTGCTTGTATAGATGCTTGTCCCACCGATGCAATTTATGAACCTTATAAAGTCGATGGTAGCAAATGTATTTCCTATTTCACCATTGAGCTGAAAGACGAAATTCCCACTTCACAGCAAGGTCATTTTCAAGATTGGATGTTTGGTTGTGATATTTGCCAAGATGTTTGCCCTTGGAATCGGTTTTCACAGTCCCATCGCGAACCATTGTTTAATCCGCATCCAGAATTATTGAACTTTTCAAAAGAAGAATGGGAAGAAATCACCAAAGAAACCTTCAACGAAATTTTTAGAAAATCTGCTGTTAAAAGAACTAAATTCGAAGGGCTTAAAAGAAACATCGCTTTTTTAAAAAACGATATTTAGTCCATTAGAAAAGTCAAAAAGAGTTCACTACCTTTGTTAGTTCACAAAACCAATTTTATGCGTCAGGAAAGAAAACGAATTGAAGCTTTAATCTATCACGCCAAACCAAAACCTGGGAAAATTTCTGTGGTTCCCACCAAAAAATATGCGACACAAAGAGACTTAGCATTAGCTTATTCGCCAGGTGTTGCCGAACCTTGTTTAGAGATCGAAAAAGATCCAGAAAACGCTTATAAATATACGACCAAAGGTAACCTGGTAGCGGTAATTTCTAACGGAACTGCCGTTTTAGGGTTGGGTGACATTGGAGCAGAAGCTTCAAAACCTGTGATGGAAGGAAAAGGCTTACTTTTTAAAATCTTTGCCGACATAGATGTTTTTGATATTGAAGTTGGAACTAAAAATGTAGATGATTTTATACAAACCGTTAAAAATATTGCACCCACTTTTGGAGGAATAAATCTTGAAGACATCAAAGCTCCTGAGGCTTTTGAGATCGAAAGAAGATTGAAAGAAGAATTGGATATTCCAGTGATGCATGACGATCAACACGGTACGGCAATTATTTCCGCGGCAGCTTTATTGAACGCTGTAGAAATCGCTAAAAAGAAAATTGACAAAGTAAAAGTAGTCGTAAGTGGAGCAGGAGCAGCAGCTATTTCGTGTATGCGACTGTACAAGGCATTTGGGGTAAAACCCGAAAATATTGTGATGCTCGATAGCAAAGGTGTCATCAGAAAAGATGCCGAAAACCTGAGCGAAGAAAAATTAGAATTTGCTACAGCTAGAAACCTCAATACGCTAGAAGATGCCTTAAAAAAAGCAGATGTTTTCGTAGGATTATCTATCGGTAATATCATGACGCCTCAAATGCTGAAAAGCATGGCAAAAAACCCTATTGTCTTTGCGATGGCAAATCCAACGCCAGAAATCAATTACGATTTAGCAGTCGATACGCGTGACGATGTGATTATGGCAACAGGAAGAAGTGACCATCCTAATCAGGTAAATAATGTTCTTGGTTTTCCATTTATTTTTAGAGGTGCTCTCGATGTTCGAGCTACCAAAATTAACGAAGCCATGAAAATGGCAGCCGTAAAAGCTTTGGCAAAATTGGCAAAAGAACCGGTTCCTGAGCAAGTAAATATAGCTTACGGCGAAACCAAACTCAATTTTGGTCGTGATTATATCATTCCAAAACCATTTGATCCTAGGTTGATAGCTATGATTCCTCCAGCTGTTGCCAAAGCAGCGATGGAAAGTGGCGTGGCGAAAGAACCTATTGAAGATTGGCATCGCTACGAAGAAGAATTGTACGAAAGAATGGGTAGCGATAATAAGATTACCCGATTACTGCTCAATCGTGCAAAAACCAACCCTAAAAAAGTTGTTTTTGCAGAAGCAGACCATTTAGATGTTTTAAAAGCAGCGCAAATTGTTTACGACGAAGGTATCGGTGTTCCCGTATTATTGGGTAGAAAAGAGGTAATCTGTGAATTGATGAAAGAATTGGATTTTGAGCATAATGATGATCTTCTAATTATCGATCCTAAAAGTGATGAATCTATTGAGCAAAATAAAATTTACGCCAAAGTTTTTTGGGAATCGCGTAAGCGTAACGGAATCACTTTGTATGAAGCAGAAAAACTTATGCGAGAGCGAAACTATTATGCCGCAATGATGGTAAATAGTGGTGATGCAGATGCATTACTTTCGGGTTATTCGAGAGCTTATCCTACCGTTATCAAACCTATGTTAGAATTGATTGGGCCCGCCAAAAACGTAAAAAGAGTAGCGGCTACCAACCTTATGATCACTTCACGCGGACCAATTTTTATCAGTGATACATCGATTAATATCAACCCATCTTCAGAAGACTTGGCAAATATTGCCCAAATGACGGCAAAAACAGTAAAAATGTTTGGGATTGATCCTGTTATGGCGATGATTTCCTATTCTAACTTTGGCTCTTCTGCAAGCGAACACGCTGGTAAAGTGAGAAAAGCAGTGAAATATTTACATGAAAACTCACCTGAACTGATGGTTGATGGTGAAGTGCAGGTAGACTTTGCCTTGAATAGAAGAATGTTAGAAAGTAAGTTTCCATTTTCAAAACTTTCAGGAAGAAAAGTTAATACCTTAATTTTCCCTAATTTAGATTCAGCAAACTCTAACTATAAGCTTATTAAAGAGCTTAATGATACCGATTCTATCGGTCCGATTTTGATGGGACTTAACAAAGCTGCTCATATTTTGCAATTGGGTGCAAGTGTAGAAGAAATGGTAAATATGACCGCAGTTGCAGTGATTGATGCGCAAGAGAGAGCAAAAAGAAAACAAAATAAAATAGGAGAATTTGTATAATTGTGTGATTTAGTGTAAAACTAAAAGAATTCCGTTTTTGTATCTTAATAATTTTGCTACTTTTGGACTTTAACATTTTCTTAAGCAATGATAGAATATTTAAAAGGCAGGATCTCTGAAAAAAACCCTACAAACCTTACGGTTGAATGTAACGGTATTGCCTACTTTTTAAATATTTCCTTACATACTTTTTCGCTGTTGCCAAATACTGAAAACATCAAAATTTACACGTATTTGCAAGTAAGAGAAGATTCGCATACGCTTTATGGTTTTATGGAAAAATCGGAAAGAGAAGTTTTTTTAAGACTCATCTCTATTTCTGGTATTGGCTCTAACATTGCCAGAACCATGCTTTCCTCACTTACACCGCAAGAGATTATTTCTGCGATAAGTACAGAAAATGTGGCTACCATACAAAGTGTAAAAGGTATAGGAGCCAAAACAGCGCAACGCGTGATTATAGAATTGAAAGATAAATTAGTAGATATCGCTGGAATTGACCAAATTTCTTCTACAAAAGACAATACTCATAAAGAAGAAGCGTTATCTGCATTAGAAACCTTGGGCTATTCTAGAAAGCAAGCAGAAAAAGTGGTTTTACAAATTATCAAGGATGATGCTGATGCAAGTGTAGAAAAAATCATTAAAATTGCTTTGCAAAAACTTTAAAACTTTGAAAGGAAATTATACTAAAACCTTAGTAAGATTTATATTTTTACTACTTGCCACTCTTCAAGTAAGCGAAGTTTTTGGTCAAGAGGAAACTCCTCAAGATACTACTCAAACGGGTTATTCTACGGGTAGAATAAAAATGCCAGACCCCAATAGCATTGTTTACCAATATACATACGATCCTGTTTTAGATCGTTACGTTTACACAGGAAAAATAGGAGATGTAAATGTAACTTACCCGATGATTCTCACTCCAGAAGAATACCAGGAGCTTATTCTTGAAGAGCAAATGAAAGAATACTTTAAGCAAAAATCTGATGCTCTTGCTGGAAAAAGTGACGAAGCCAAAGATGACCAAAAAAACTTACTTCCGATATTTTACGTCAACAATAATTTCTTTCAATCGGTTTTTGGAAGTAACGAAATAGAAGTCATACCACAAGGTTCGGTAGAAGTAGACTTAGGAGTTTTATATACCAAAACGGATAATCCGTCACTTTCACCAAGAAACCGAAGTAATTTCACTTTTGATTTTAACCAACGTATTCGCTTGAGCTTATTGGGTATGGTTGGAACCAAATTGCAAGTAACTGCCAATTACGATACCGAATCTACGTTTGATTTTCAGAACCAAATCAAGTTAGAATATACACCAGACGAAGACGATATCGTTCAGAAAATTGAAGTTGGTAACGTGAGTATGCCGCTTAATAGTTCGCTCATGCAAGGAGCACAAAGTCTTTTTGGGGTAAAAGCACAATTGCAGTTTGGTAAAACGACCATTACAGGAGTTTTTTCAGAACAAAATTCAGAACGCCAAACAACCAATATTCAAGGTGGAGCGGCAGTCCAAGAATTTGAGAAGTTTATTTTGGATTACGACGAAAACCGTCACTTTTTCTTAGCCCATTATTTTAGAGATAATTACGACAGGGCTTTAGAAAATTACCCATTTATCAATAGCAACATTCAGATTACCAGAATTCAGGTTTGGGTGACCAACAGAACCAATTCTGCACAGGCATTGACTGATGCGAGAAATATTGTCGCCATTCAAGATTTAGGAGAAGCCGACCCAGAAAATGTGGGGGTTTTATTAGATGCCAATGGTAACCCAAGTAACAACCCCGCTTTCGCTGGATTTCTAAATTCGTCTTCAACAGCTTACCCAAATAACTCTAACAACGATTTCAACCCATTAGGAATAAATGGTCCACAACAATCTGTTTTAACCAATGCTATTCGTGATGTTGCGACTGTAGATCAAGGCTTTGGTTCTGTTTCCACGGAAGTGAGCGAAGGTATCGATTACGCCAAATTAGAAAACGCAAGGCAATTACAACCTTCAGAATATACCTTAAATACACAGTTGGGTTACATCTCGTTAAACCAGCGTATCAATAACGACGAAATTTTAGGGGTTGCTTTTCAATATACTGTAAACGGTCAGGTTTACCAAGTGGGTGAATTTGCCAACGACGGTGTGCAAGCGACACAAACGCAACCTACGCAAAACCCAAACCCCGATCCTCAAAACCAAGTTCTCATTACACAAAACTTAGTGGTGAAAATGCTGAAAAGCCCAATTACCAACGTAAATGAACCCGTTTGGGATGTGATGATGAAAAACATCTATAGTCTTGATGCTTATCAAATTGAACGTGAAGATTTTAGATTCAACATTTTATATACCGATCCGCAGCCATTAAATTATATTGAGCCAGCGCCAAACTCTTCTACGCCTTTACCAGCAGATGTAGAAGACCAAGCCTTGATCAGGGTTTTTGGCTTGGATAAATTAAACTTAAACAACGACCCTGTTCAAGGAGGAGATGGTTTCTTCGATTATGTGCCAGGTTTAACCATCGACCCTCAAAATGGGCGCGTGATTTTTACTAAAGTAGAGCCTTTCGGTGAATATTTATTTAACGAATTAGATATCACACCAAACGGTGGAATAGAAGATTACGACAACCCTACCACGTGGAACGATAACCAAGATTTTTACGTTTTTAGATCACTTTATACCACTACAAAAATCCAAGCGGAACAAGAAAATGCCGAAAAGAACAAATTTCAATTAAAAGGAAGTTATAAGTCTAGTGGGCAAGATGGTATACCTATCGGAGCTTTTAATGTACCACAAGGTTCGGTGACAGTAACAGCAGGTGGAAGAGTTTTGCAAGAAGGCGTTGACTATACGGTCGATTATAATATGGGAATGGTAAGAATTCTCGACGAGGCATTATTGGCTTCCGATACACCAATTCAGGTTTCTACCGAAAATAATGCACTGTTTGGGCAACAAACCAAACGTTTTACTGGAGTAGATATACAACATCAGTTCAGTGAAAACTTTATTGTGGGAGGTACTTATTTAAATCTTAATGAAAGGCCACTTACACAAAAGGCCAATTACGGTTATGAGCCAATCAACAACTCGATGTATGGCTTAAACTTTAACTTTTCTACTGAAGTTCCTTTTTTTACAAGATTGGTTAATAAGTTACCGAACATCGATACTGACGTCGAGTCTAATTTCTCATTAAGAGGTGAATTTGCATACCTACAACCAGGAACTCCAAGTGGTGATAATTTTAATGGTGAGGCCACCACTTACGTGGATGATTTTGAAGCATCACAAACCAACATATCGATGCTTTCGGCTCAAAGTTGGTTTTTATCGAGTGTGCCCATTGGTTTTGGTGGCGAAAGGGCCAATAATGATTTAGGAGTTGGTGATAGAAGAGCAAAATTAGGTTGGTACACTATCGACCCTATTTTTTATACCAACCAAAGACCATCAGGCATCAATGACGATAACTTGTCTACCTATGCAACCAGAAGGGTTTTTATTGAAGAAATTTTTCCAAACACCGATATTGTTCAAGGACAACCACAAGTTATTTTTACGTTAGATCTGGCTTACGACCCTAACGAAAGAGGACCTTACAATTATAGCCCTGCTGCAGCAGGAACGAACTCTTTGCCAGATCCTGAACAGAATTTTGGTGGGATTATGCGTGAAATTACCAATACCAATTTTGAGCAATACAACGTAGAATTTATTGAGTTTTGGGTGATGGATCCGTTTATATACGCTGAAAATTCAGATATAACTGAAGGTAAAATTACATTTAATTTGGGTAATATTTCTGAAGACGTTTTAAAAGACGGAAGAAAACAATACGAGAATGGTCTTCCTGCAGATGGTTCAACGCAAAACACCTTAGAAACCAATTTTGGTAAAGTGCCATCGACACAATCTTTGGTTTACGCTTTTGACACCGAAGGGCAAGAAAGAACCAATCAAGATATTGGTTACGATGGTT
This sequence comes from Mesonia sp. K7, assembly GCF_003233725.1. Taxonomy (GTDB): domain Bacteria; phylum Bacteroidota; class Bacteroidia; order Flavobacteriales; family Flavobacteriaceae; genus Mesonia. Next base: position 186,700 of record NZ_QKQV01000004.1, on the reverse strand, counting down.
TAAGCGATGCAGAAGAAGCGGCAAAATTTCCTGCATTTGCAGGTTTAGCAGATCCCTCTAATGATAATTATGAATATTATTTAAACACAGAAGGAGATATCATCTCGCGTTATGCCAATTATAACGGAACAGATGGAAACTCTCCTTCTGAAGTTTCTCAGACCAATAGAGGAAGTAGTACTTTACCAACAGTAGAAGATGTGAATCGTGACAATACCATGAATACGATTGACAGTTACTTTGAGTACGAAGTACCCCTTTTCTCTAATATGAGTGTAGATAATAACACCAGTACAAGACCAGGAATTGATAACGATTATATTACTGATGTAAAAACACAAAATGTAACCTTACAAAATGGGCAACAAATGCCTGTACGTTGGGTTCAATTTAAAGTGCCACTAAGAACAGGGCCAGATTATGCTGTAAATGGTATCGCCGATTTACGTTCGGTGCGTTTTATGCGTATGTTTTTGTCTGATTTTAGTGATGATGTAGTGATCCGCTTAGGAACTTTAGATTTAGTGAGAGGCGATTATCGTAGATATAACCAAGCTTTAGTGCCAGATGGCTCAGACCCAAATACAACTTCGGGTACTGTTTTTGAAATGACAGCAGTAAGCGAAGAACAAACCTCTGATTATGTGACGCCACCAGGGGTTGTTCGTGAGGAAATGATTAATAACAATCAGAATATCCGTGAAGATGAACAATCTTTAGCATTGACGGTAAAAAATCTTGCTCCTCAAGATTCCCGTGCGGTTTACAAGAACTTTCAGGTAGATATGAGACAGTATAAAAACTTAGAGATGTTTTTACACGCAGAAAGTTTGCCTGTTCCAGAACCAACACTTTTAGACGGTGAGATGACCGCTTTTATTAGAATGGGTCTCGATTTCTCTGAAAACTTCTACCAAATAGAAATTCCGTTAACGGTAAGTGACAATACTTCTTCAGACCCGAGGTCAGTTTGGCCGGTAGAGAACGATTTAAAACTTCCGTTGGATTTATTACAGCAGGTAAAATCTATTGTTATCGGTAATTCAAACTATAATTCTGGTGATCTTAATTTTTTTACCGAAGATTTAACCCCAGCAACAGGAAACAATCCTGGCGAAATGCGAATTGGTATCAAGGGTAACCCGAGTTTTGGGAATGTGAGGATTTTGATGCTCGGTCTTAAAAATACAGGAACAACAAGTGCTTCTGGTCAAGTTTGGTTTAATGAATTAAGAATGTCTGATTTAAAAGACGAAGGCGGTTGGGCAGCAGTTTTAAATATGGATACCAATTTAGCAGACTTTGCAACGATTTCGGCAACGGGTAAAAGAAGTACAGTTGGTTTTGGTTCGATAGAACAAGGTCCAAACCAAAGAAGTAGAGAAGATGTCAAGCAGTATGACGTAGTGACCAGTGTAAATGCTGGGCAACTGCTCCCAAAAAAATGGGGGATAAAAATACCGGTGAGTTACAGCCGAGCAGAAGAATTGATTACACCACAATACGATCCAGAATATCTAGATTTAGAACTAGAAACCTTGCTCGATAATACCGAAGATGAAACGCGTAGAGACGAGTTGCGAGAGCGAGCAGAAGACTATACCAAAATACAAAGTGTAAGTGTGATTGGTTTACGAAAAGAAAGAACCAATACAGAGCGAAAGCCAATGCCTTACGATGTAGAAAATTTTACTTTTTCGGGAACCTATAACCAAACCGACCATCGGGATTTTGTGATTCAGGATGCGTTAGACCAAAACGTAAATGTAGGAGCTACTTATGATTATGCTTTCCCTAACACAAAAATAGAACCTTTTAAAAATATTGCAGCCTTAGATAGTAGTGCCTATTACAAACCGATCAAAGATTTTAATTTCAATTTATTACCAACCAACCTATCAGCGAGTTCTAATATTATTCGTCAGTACAACGAACAGCAATACCGTGAAATCAATTTACCACCAGGTTCGATTGGTTTGCCGGTTTTATATCAGCGAAATTATACTTTCGATTGGCAATATACCATCAATCATAAAATTACGGAATCGCTTCAGTTTAACTTCAACAGTACCAACAATAGAATTGTAAGGAATTATATCGACGACGAAAATGTCCAGGATAATTCTGTTGGTGTTTGGGATGGCTTTTTTGAAGTTGGCCAACCCAACATTCACTACCAGAACTTGCAGGTGAATTATGATATTCCGTTTAACAAAATACCTATTTTAGAATTTTTACGCGCCAATTATTCCTATACAGGAACTTTCCAATGGCAAAAAGGTTCGGAAATCAATAGAAGTTTGGAAGATATTCCGGATTTAGGAAATAGTATACAAAACTCAAATACACATCAGATTAACGGTACCTTAGAGATGAATACGCTCTATAAGTATTTAGGTTTAGAGAAAAAACGACCAGCACGAAATACTAATCAAAGTAGGCGAAGAGCCGATAATGAGCAATCAGGTAATCGATTGGGCTTTTCTAGAGATGCAAATAGTTTGGGAGCAACAGAAGGTCAAGTTGAGGAAGATAATGGAGATGGACTTTCTGGAGGAGATAAAGCTTTAAATACCGCTATTGGTTTTATTACTGCCGTAAAAAGACTTTCGGTAAATTATAACGAAACCAATGGTACTTACTTGCCAGGTTATACCAACGACGTAGGTTTTATAGGAACATTAAAACCAACAGCAGGCTTCACTTTTGGTAGCCAAGAAGATATCAGGCAAATATCTGCTCGTAATGGTTGGTTGACATCCTATCAACAGTTTAACGAGCAATATGTAGAAAACGAAACCAGAACTTTAGGCTTCCAAGCTAGTGTAGATTTATTATCAGATTTAACCATAGATTTGAATGCCAACAGAGATTATTCTGAAAATTATACAGAAAACTATCGAGTGAATCAAGACGATTTACAGTACCGATCGCTTACGCCAAATACTTTTGGTAATTTCAATATTACTACGATTATGATTAGTTCTGCGTTTGCGAGTAATTCGGTAGAGAGTTCAGCAACCTTTGAAACTTTTAGGGAAAACAGGCTTACAATTGCCAATCGTTTGGCAAGGCAAGCAGGCATCGATTTGTCTAACCCTAATAATATTGATCAAGAAACAGGCTACCCAATTGGTTTTGGAAAAAATAGCCAAGCAGTTTTATTACCCGCATTTTTATCGGCTTACACGGGGCAAGATGCAGAAGATGTTCAGTTAGGTTCTTTTAGGGACACGCCACTTCCAAACTGGAATTTAAAGTATACGGGCCTCATGCGTTTGGGTTGGTTTAAAGATAAATTTAGGAGATTTAGTTTGCAACACGGTTATACGGCAATATACACGGTGAACCAATTCCAAAGTAATCTAGATTACGACAGAAATAATCCTTACGGAAGTTTTAATGTAGACCAATCAGGAAACTATAAAAATGCTACTTTAATTTCGAACATCAACTTGATAGAACAATTTTCACCTTTAGTAAAAGTTGATTTTGAGTTGAAAAATTCCATAAAAATATTAACCGAAATTAGAAAAGATAGACAATTATCGCTTAGTTTTGACAATAATTTGCTGACTGAAATTCAGGGTAACGAATATATTGTTGGTTTGGGTTATCGTTTAAGCGATTTAAGAATAGGAACTCGTATTGGAGGACAACAAAGAGTCATAAGAAGTGACCTTAACTTTAAAGTAGATTTGGGTTACAGACATAACGAAACCATTATTCGTTATTTAGACTTAAATAACAGTCAGGTTACAGCAGGGCAAGATATCTGGACGATTAATTTCAAGGCAGATTATGCACTTTCTAAAAACCTAACAGCAATTTTTTATTACGATCATAGTTTTTCTGAGTATGCAATATCAACGGCTTTTCCTCAGACAACCATTAGATCGGGTATTACTTTAAGATACACATTCGGAAATTAATATATAAACTAAAATTAAAATGAATACGCCAGAAAATTTAAAATACACCAAAGACCACGAGTGGGTAAAAATTGAGGGTGATATCGCAACCATTGGGATTACAGATTTCGCTCAGAGCGAATTGGGAGATATCGTTTATGTAGAAGTAGAAACCGTTGACGAAACATTGGAGAGAGAAGAAGTTTTCGGAACAGTAGAAGCGGTAAAAACCGTCTCAGATTTGTTTTTGCCTTTATCGGGAGAAATCATTGAGTTCAACGAGACTTTAGAAGGAGAGCCAGAATTGGTCAATACTGATCCTTTTGGAGATGGTTGGATGATTAAAATGAAAATTTCTGATCAAGACCAAATAAATGATCTTTTAGATGCGGCAGCTTATAAAGAACTTATTGGCGCCTAAAACCATATTAGTTTTAGCGATAACCTATTCACTAGCGATAGTTGTACTGTCTTTAGTTAACCCAAACCAAATAGTTCTAAAGCTAGAATTTAATTATGCAGACAAGTTACTGCATTTGATTGCTTATTTTGGTTTGAATTTGTTGTGGCTAATTACTTTTTTAATCAATTCGAATAACAGGAAAAATATATTTAAATATTTTTTATTCATAAGTGCGGCATCAATTTTTTTTGGTATAGTTCTTGAGTTTTTACAATACGGACTAACCAATTATCGCACACTCGATGTTTATGATGCATTAGCAAATACCATTGGTGCACTACTTGCATTTGTGGTTATGTTTATGTTAAGAATAAAGATTCGAGAACTAATTTTAAGTAATTAGTTTAGTTTTTTATAAAAAATATTTACATTAGCAATCCTAAACTTTTATTATGGAAGTAAAGAAAAATCCTAAAAAAGATCTCAGAAGGTCAAGTGTTTTGTTCTTTCAGATTGGTATGATTTTGATGCTTTTCATCACCTGGAGAGCCATTGAATGGAAAACCGATGTTGAAGGAGAAGATATTGGCGTGGTAGATTATGATCAGCTTGACGAAGAAGAGCAAGTACAAGTTCAATTGAATACGCCTCCACCGCCTCCACCTCCACCACCACCACCAGCTCCGGAAGTAATCGAAGTGGTGGAAGATGATGTAGAAATAGAGGAAACAATTATAGAATCTACAGAGGTGACTAACGAAGTTCCTGAAGTGGTAGAAGTAGAAGAAATTGTAGAGGTAGAAGAAGAGATTCAAGATGTACCTTTTACTGCTATCGAAGATGTGCCTATTTTTCCTGGTTGTGAAAAGTTTAAAACGAACAATGAGCGTAAAAAATGTATGAGTGACAAGATTAGTAGTTTTGTGAACTCTAAGTTTAATACAGATCTAGGCTCAGAGTTAGGATTAACAGGAACAAATAGGGTTTATGTAAAGTTTAAGATTGATAACAAAGGTAATATTGTAGGTGTTCAGGCAAGAGCTCCGCACCCAAGACTTCAGAAAGAAGCAGAGCGTGTGGTGAAAATGTTGCCAAGCATGACTCCAGGTAAACAAAGAGGTAAGCCAGTTGGGGTGTTATACTCTTTACCGATTGTTTTCCAGGTACAATAAGTAACGATAACATTAAGTGTAAAGCCCTCTTTTTGAGGGCTTTTTTTATGTTTCAGGCTATTGTGGTATAAATATTGTTTTTAAGTTTTTATAAACTAAAATTTAAAGCTTATGAAACCACAAAAACCTACAAAACAAACCAGTGTAATCTATTTTCAAATAGGTTTGATAGTTGCTTTATTATTTTCAATTGTTGTGATTGAAACTAAAAGTGAAGCAGAAACGATTGCAATTGGTACCGCAAGTGCTCATGACATTTCAGAGGAACCTCCTTTTGTTTTTACGCCACCGAAACAAAAAGCTCCGAAAATTGTAGATACAAAAATCCCTAAAAAGAAAATTTCCAAAGCTTTACCAATAGAACCAACCGATCCTGAGGATGAATTTACTGAAATTTTTAACCCGCCAGCAGGTGAAGTGGTTGATACCATTGTAACGCCCCAAGTTTTTACTCCTACTATTGAGACTCCGATAGATGTTCCTATTTTTCAATTAGAAGAAGCTCCCGTTTTTCCGGGTTGTGAAAACATCAGTAATCAGGTAGAAAGAAAAATATGTTTTAGCGAAAGCATTTCAAAGTTTGTTTACTCAAAGTTTGATACCGATATCGCTTCAGACTTAAACTTAAAAGGCGAAAATAGAATTTACACTACCTTTAAGGTTGATTCTTCAGGAGAGGTGGTAGATATTAAAGTGAGCTCGCCACATCAAGCATTAGATGAAGAAGCCAAACGTGTTTTATACAAACTTCCTAAGATGAAACCTGGTAAACAAAACGGCAAACCCGTAAATGTTCTATATTCCTTGCCTATTATTTTTGAAGTGAGATAAATGCTTAAAATTTAGCCTTCTACTCGAAAGCTTTTTTATTTCAAAAACTTATGGGTAAAAGTTTAATTACAATTATCTTTGCAATCCAAAATCAGAGTTTTTGAGTAGCACAATTGTTTCAAATAATAAGTCTAGTTTTATATCAGATTTAAAGGAAATTACCAAAATGCGATTGGCGGTAAGCGTTGTTTTCTCGTCAATTGCCGGTTATTTTTTAGGTGCTGTAGAGGTGGATTTTTTTAAGATTTTACTTTTGGCTATAGGTGGTTATTTTATGGTTGGCGCTTCTAACGCCTATAATCAAGTTATTGAAAGAGATTTAGATGCCTTGATGGATAGAACCAAAGATAGACCAATTCCTTCCGGAAGAATGTCTGTCAACCAAGCGATGACTATTGCTGTACTTTGTACAATTCTAGGAATAATTATTCTCTACATCATCAATCCTACAACGGCGATGTTTGGGGCGATTTCCATTTTTTTATACGCAAGTGTTTATACACCATTAAAAACAAAAACACCACTTTCGGTTTTTGTAGGGGCGATTCCGGGAGCCATTCCGTTTATGTTGGGTTGGGTTGCGGCAACAGATGACTTTAGTATTGAACCGGGAACGTTATTTATGATTCAGTTTTTTTGGCAATTTCCTCATTTTTGGGCGTTGGGTTGGTGGTTGTATGACGATTATAAAAAAGGAGGGTTCTTTATGCTGCCTACAGGAAAAAGAGATAAAGGCACAGCAACACAAACGGTTTTATACAGTTTTTGGACAGTAGCGATTTCTATTGTTCCCGTTTTTGGATTTACAGGAAGACTCTTACTTTCTTATGTGGGCGGTTTTCTCATTCTAGTTATAGGAGCTGGACTTATTTACTACGCTTTTCAATTATATAAAAAAAGAGACGAAAAGTCGGCAAAGCAGCTTATGTTTGCTAGTGTTTCGTACATCACTTTGTTGCAAATTATATACGTTGCCGATAAATTTATAAGAATATGGATTTAACAGAAGGAACCAATAAAGAAAAGATCGAAAGATCTAAAAAAATGATGCTCTGGTTTGCCATCATTAGTATGGGAATGATGTTTGCCGGGTTGACAAGTGCATATGTGGTCAGTAAAAATAGACCAGATTGGTTGAAGGATTTTGAATTGCCTGATGCTTTTCTTTACAGTACGGTTGTGATTGCATTGAGTAGCTTATTGCTTATTTACACCAAAAAACTTATCAAACAAAACAAAGTGAAACAAGCTAACATTTGGTTGATAGTTACCTTAGTTTTAGGAATTATATTTGTAATTCTGCAATTCCAAGGATTTAATCAAATTTTAGAAAACGGCTATTTTTTCACAGGCAGCGCAAGTACGATTACTACTTCGTTTATCTATTTGGTGGTAGTTGCCCATATGGCTCATATTTTTGCAGGTTTAATCGTGCTAATGGTTTTAATTTATAATAATTCTAAACAAAAGTATAAAGAAGGTCAAATGCTTGGTTTTGAACTGGGTGCGACCTTTTGGCATTTTGTAGATATACTGTGGATTTACCTCTTTTTATTTTTAAATTTCTTTAGATAAGAAAATTAATTATTTTTGCAAGACATTAAATAATACAATCTATATATGGAAGCTACTGTTGCAAAAACAGGTACAGAAGGCAAAACTTGGGGAGGAGGTCCCGTTTCTCCATTAAAAGCTAGCTATGGCAAAATGATGATGTGGTTTTTCATCGTTTCTGATGCCTTAACTTTTTCGGCTTTTCTTGCCTCTTACGGATTTTCTAGATACAAATTTATCGACTCTTGGCCAATTGCCGATGAGGTTTTCAATCACTTTCCGTTCTTGCATGGTGTAGATGCGCCAATGTATTATGTGGCTTTAATGACATTTATCCTTATCTTTTCTTCGGTAACTATGGTTTTGGCAGTAGATGCTGGTCATCATATGAAGAAAAACAAGGTGATTTTATACATGTTTCTCACCATTATAGGAGGAGCAATTTTCGTGGGTTCTCAAGCTTGGGAATGGAAAAATTTTATCACTGGAACTTACGGAGCGGTTGAGACCAAAGGAGGTCAAATTTTACAGTTTGTAGATACCGAAGGTAAACGTGTGAGTTTAGAAGAATTTGCACAACCACTTACAGAAGATAGAGTTGTTCACGAAAGAAAAAATGGTCTTTGGTTTGCCGAAGATGAGGTTAGTGCAACTACTGTTTCTATCAACGAGGTTAAAAAAGGTTTTGCAGCTAACGATAATGTTTTGGTGAGAATCCAGATGTTAAATGAAGAAGGGGAGAAGACAATTCTTTCGAGAGAAGAATCTCTAAAAATGATGAGCGAAAATGCAGTTGGAGTAGTGCAAGGTGCAAACCTAACGCATAACGAATACGGTCCGCCACTTTTTGCAGATTTCTTCTTCTTTATTACAGGATTTCACGGTTTTCACGTATTTACGGGGGTGATCATCAATATTATTATTTTCTTTAATGTAATTATAGGAACTTACGAGAGACGCAAAAGCTACGAAATGGTAGAGAAAGTTGGTCTTTACTGGCACTTTGTAGATTTGGTTTGGGTATTTGTATTTACATTCTTCTATTTAGTATAATCAAAAAACATGGCACACGAAGCAACACATCATAACGAAGGATCTGCAACCAAAAGAATTTGGATAGTATTTGGTATACTTTCTTTGGTAACCATTGTAGAAGTAGTTTTAGGTATTATTAAACCAGACTTTTTGGTAGATACCAAGTTCATCAGAATGAGCCTGCTTAACTGGATATTTATTATTCTGACTATCTATAAAGCATATTATATCACTTGGGCATTTATGCATATGGAGCACGAGACCAAAGGTTTGAGAAGGTCGGTGGTTTGGACCGCTATTTTCCTTATCGCTTACCTTGTTTTTATTTTGCTTACCGAGGGTGATTATATTTACGAAGTTTACAAAAACGGTCACGTTTCTTGGAACTTCTAATAAAAGTTAAAACATTAAATAAAGGCGGTTTTTAAAACCGTCTTTTTTATTTTTGCACCAAATTTAAAGTATTCTCACTGATGAAAAAGGCATTTGTGCTTTTCGTTTTGTTTGCGTTACCCATCACAGCCTATCTATTCTTTTCATCGGGAGTCAATCACTTTGCAAAATTACCGGTGTTAACCGAAAATGTAAAAGATTTCGATGCGGGTTTTGTTTCGCTTAAAGCGGAAAATAAAGTACAACTCAAAGACAAAATTAGCGTTTTATTATACTTTGGAAATCAAGTTGAAAATAAGGAAGGCAATGCCTTTAACATCAACGAAGAGATTTACGATAAAAACTATCTTTTTGAAGACTTTCAGTTTGTGGTCGTTGCAGAAAAAGGGCAAGAGCAGGCTGCTCAAAACTTGCTAGATGAACTTTCGACCACTATCGATACCCAAAAATGGAATTTTGTTTTTACTACACCAATGCAAATTCAAATTCATTTTGAAAGTTTAAAAACCAATTTACAATTAAAAAACGGAGCCACAACACACGCCTTTATTATCGATAAAAACCGAAACTTACGAGGTAGAACTGGAGAAGAAGATAAAAGTATAATTGAAAATTATGGTTATGACACCAGTTCGGTAGCAGAATTAAGCAATGTGATGACAGACGACATCAAGGTGATATTGGCAGAATACCGTTTGGCACTAAAAAAATACAATAAAGAAAAATGAAAAACTATTCGTATATCGGCATTTCATTAGTCATTTTGGTTTTCGGGATTTGGGCAATCCCAAAAATTGTAGAAAAGTTTAAAGAACCAGAAATGGCGGTGATTGGTATAGTACCTGATTTTGAATTTACTAATCAAGACAATCAAATCATATCCAACAAAAATTATGAAGGTAAAGTTTATGTAGTAGAATTTTTCTTTACTACTTGCCCAACCATTTGCCCAAAAATGAACGAAAATATGGTAGATGTACAAGATGAGTTTTATGGCAATCCAAATTTTGCTATAGCTTCATTTACTATAACGCCAGAAATAGACACGCCAGAAGTCCTAAAGAAATATGCAGATAAAGTTGGTGTAACCCATATGAATTGGCATATGCTTACAGGAGAAAGAGAGGCGATTTATGAGTTGGCAAATAAAGGTTTTAATCTATATGTAAATAACAACCAAGACATCGATGGTCATTTTGAGCATTCAGGATATTTTGCCTTAGTAGATCAAGAAGGAAATATCCGATCGCGTTATGATAAATATGGCAATGCCATAGGCTTCTATGACGGACTGGAAAAGAAAGAAATAGAAATGTTAAAAGAAGACATCAAAAAACTACTCTAATGGAAACCATGCAAAAAACTAGAGATAAAATTTTCGTGCCGATAATTATAGTATTGTCTGTGCTCATTCCATTAGTGGTTTTTATATTACTCAACCTTCCAGAGCGGTATGATTTGTTAGGATTAGAATTAGGAACCTATCCTTTTTTTCACGCGGTTCTTAATGGCACAACAGCTATTCTGCTAGTCATAGGTTATGTATTAATCAAACAAAACAAGCCTAATTTGCATAAAAATGTGATGATTACGGCTTTTTGCTTGTCCAGTATTTTTTTGGTGAGTTATGTGCTTTCAAAAATCAGTAACGATCCGGTTCCTTATGGCGGTGAAGGTGTGTTGCGTTATATTTATTTCTTTATTTTGATTACACATATTGTGCTTTCGGCGATTATTGTTCCGTTAGTTTTGTTTACCATGTACAGAGGTTTAACCAAAGAGTATATCAAACATAAAAAAATAGCCAAATATACTTTCCCAATATGGCTGTACGTTGCTATAACAGGCGTTTTGGTGTACGTTTTTATGGTGCCTTATTATTAGAATGAAAAAAAAGTTATACATACTCGTTTTTGTGTTTTTGCTTCCGCGGATTTTTTTCGCACAATGCTCGATGTGTCGTGCTGTACTCGAAAGTGAAGCCGATGGTAAAGCAGCAGAAGCCATTAACGATGGTATTGTGTACCTCATGGTTTTCCCTTATTTGTTGGTTGGAGGAGTTGGTTTTGCGATCTACAGAATGATGCGAAATCGCACTAAAAGTTAAAAATTATATAAATTTTAACATTTATCTAACAGTTTCCTTTGTAACCTTTTGGCATCTTGAGAGTCATAATGATATACTTTCTTAAGAAAGCCATTCTCTATGATTAAAATTGAAAACTTACATAAATCCTACAAAACAGGAGCAAATTCACTTCATGTACTTAAAGGAATCAACTTTGAGGTCAAAGAAGGAGAGTTAGTTTCTATTATGGGTTCTTCTGGTTCAGGAAAATCTACTTTGCTCAATATTTTAGGAATGCTAGACGAAGCCGATGAAGGCAGTTACATGTTAGATGGCGTTCCTATCAAAAATCTTAACGAACGAATTGCAGCTCGTTACCGCAACAAATTTTTAGGCTTTATTTTTCAGTCTTTTAATCTTATTAATTACAAATCGGCATTAGATAATGTTGCGATGCCTTTGTATTATCAAGGTGTAGGTCGTTCAGAAAGAATAGATATCTCTATGTCATACCTCGAAAAAGTAGGGCTTGCCAACTGGGCTACACACTTGCCCAACGAACTCTCAGGGGGACAAAAACAACGTGTAGCTATTGCAAGAGCTTTAGCGAGTAATCCAAAAGTATTATTGGCAGATGAACCAACAGGAGCTTTAGATAGTAAAACTTCTTATGAAGTCATGGATTTAATTCAAGGCATCAATGACGAAGGAAAAACTATTTTGGTAGTCACCCACGAAGATGATATCGCACATATGACCAAGCGCATCGTCAATTTAAAAGACGGTGTGATTATAAACGATACACCCATAAAACAAGTAAGAGCCAAAGCAAATGTTTAATCTAGAACGTTGGGAAGAAATATTTGAAACCATTCGTAAGAATAATCTTAGAACTTTTCTAACGGGGCTTTCTGTGCTTTCCGGGATCTTTATTTTGGTAATACTCTTAGGAGTAAGCACAGGGATGCAAAACGGTATTTCCAAACAATTTCAAAACGATGCGGCTAATGTTATTTTTGTATGGACAGGTACAACTTCAGTAGAACATAATGGGATGAATCCTGGTAGGAGAATTCAATTGAGAAATAAAGACTACGAAGTTGTGAACCAAAAGCATCAAGGTAAATTAGAGTACAAATCTGCTGTTTTTAGAATTTGGGGTGGTCTCATCAACTACAAAAAGGAAACAGGTAGTTATCGTGTAGAAGGGGTTTATCCAGACTATCAGTTTCTTGAAAATCAAACTTTAACCAAAGGTAGGTACCTTAACCAAAGTGATATAGATCACAGCACAAAAAATATTGTAATTGGAAAAAAAGTAAATGACGATTTGTTTAAAAGCGAAGATGCTTTAGGAAAATACATTCAGTTATCTGGAGTAAATTTTAAAGTCGTAGGTGTTTATACAGATCCTGGTGGAGAAAGAGAAGAAGCTCGTGTTTTTATCCCCATTACAACAGCTCAAAAAGTTTTTAACGGATCGAATAGAGTAAATTTTCTGTCTTATAGTTTACCCGTTGAAGAAAATTTTGACAAAGCTATGCAGGCTTCGGCGGCCTTTTCTCAAGATTTAGAAAGCCAACTTAAAGAAAATCATAGTGTTGCCCCAGAAGATAAAAGTGCAATAAGTGTCAATAATTCATTAGAAAATGCCAAGCAATTTTACGACCTGATGGCAATGATTAAAATGTTTTTCTGGTTTGTAGGTATTGCAACGATTATGGCTGGGGTTATCGGTGTGAGTAACATTATGCTTATCATTGTAAAAGAAAGAACCAAAGAAATAGGAATTCGTAAGGCTTTAGGAGCGCAACCTTATTCTATCATCGCAATGATTTTACACGAATCTATTTTTGTAACTGCTTTTGCAGGATTTTTAGGTTTGTTTCTTGGTTTGGTGTTACTAGAATTTGCAGGTCCAATGGTCGATACAGAATTTCTAGCCAACCCGTCTGTTAATTTTCAAATTGCGATTACAACTGTTATTATATTGATTATCGCTGGCGCTGTCGCTGGATTTTTTCCTGCTTGGCGAGCGGCAAAAATAAAACCAATTATTGCTTTAAGAGACGAATAATGTTTAGTAGAGACAAATGGAATGAAATATTAGAATCACTTACCTCAAATTGGTTTAGAACCATACTCACTGCCTTTGGGGTTCTGTGGGGTATCTTCATTTTGGTAATACTTTTAGCGGCAGGTAATGGTCTCGAAAATGGTGTGAAGAAAGGTTTTAGCGGTTATGCTACCAATAGCATGTTTATGTGGACACAAACAGCTTCAAAACCCTACAAAGGTCTACCAAAAGGGAGGTGGTATAATTTTAAGACAGGCGATGTTCAAGCGATAAAAGATAACGTCCCTGGTTTAAAATATGTTTCACCGAGAAACCAATTGGGTGGTTTTGGAGGATCAAACAATGTAGTTAGAGGTTTAAAAACTGGAGCTTTTAACGTATATGGCGATTATCCTGAAATCATTTCTCAGCAGCCGATGGACATTACTTCGGGTAGATTTTTAAATTATAATGATATCAATGAAAAAAGAAAAGTAGCTATCATTGGTGAAGGCGTAAAATCTACGATGTATGATTATGATGAAGAAGTTTTGGGAAGCTATATCAAAATAAATGGGGTAAACTTCCAAGTCATCGGAACTTACAAGAAAAAAGGTGGGGGCGGAAACAGAAACCCAGAAGAAGATCAAAAAGAAATTTATGTCCCATTTACAAGCTTCTCTCAGGCTTTTAATATGGGTGATATTGTAGGTTGGATGGCGATTACCGCAAATGACGGAAATTCTATTACCGTTTTAAAACACGATATCATCGAAGTGGTGAAAGAAAGGCATTCCATTCACCCTGAAGACGATCGAGCAGTCGGAAATTTCGATTTATACGAAGAGTTTAAAAAAATAAATGGTTTGTTTACCATCTTGAATATTGTGGCTTATGTAGTTGGCGTTCTAATACTCGTTTCAGGTATTATCGGGATTAGCAATATTATGCTAATTGTCGTAAAAGAACGTACCAAAGAAATTGGAGTGCGAAGAGCCTTAGGTGCAACACCTTGGTCTATTCGTGGGCAAATTTTACTCGAGTCTATATTTTTAACTATCATTTCTGGAATGACAGGTATTATTTTAGCTACAGGAGTTTTGTGGTTGGTCAATTACCTGTTGAGCCAAAACCCAAGTGACGATATGATGTTTGCCAATCCGTCTGTAGATATTGGTACCATCGCTGTCGCTTTATTTATATTGATTTTTTCAGGTTTATTGGCAGGGTTTATTCCTGCACAAAATGCAATTAAGATAAAACCTGTAGATGCTTTAAGAACAGAATAATTTAAAATAAAAATGAAAAGAGTTATCACCATTGTCATTTTATCGATTATAGGCATTTTGTTTATAGGTTCGCTGTACTATTTGTATAAAAAGAACCAAGAAGATCCAATTGTCTATACCACAGAAAAACCTTCGATGCAAACAATTGTAAAAGAAACTGTTGCTACTGGAAGTATTGTTCCGAAAGAAGAGATTTTAATTAAACCTAACATTTCCGGAATTATCGATAAAATTTATATCAAAGCAGGCGATACCATAAAAGTAAACGATTTGATTGCGCAACTGAAAGTGGTGCCTAATGTTTCGAATTTGGCAAGTAGTAAAAACCAAATTACAAGTGCGAGAATTGCTTTAGATAATCAAAAGAAAAATTACGACAGGCAAAAAGCCCTTTTTGATAAAGGTGTGATTTCGGCTAATGAGTTCGATCAAGTAGAAGTAGCTTATCAACAAGCTAAGCAAACGTATAATGCGGCATTACAAACCTATGATATTGTAAAAACAGGTACGACAAGTGGTATCGGAGCTTCAGCAAACACACAAATAAGGGCAACAATCTCTGGAATGGTTTTAGAAGTTCCTGTAAAGGAAGGAAACCAAGTAATTGAAGCAAATAATTTTAACGAAGGAACAACCATCGCGACTTTAGCCAATGTAGATAAAATGATTTTTGAAGGTAAGGTAGATGAATCTGAAGTAGGAAAAATCAAAGAAGGCTTACCGTTGGAAATTACCGTTGGAGCTATCGAAAACAAGAAGTTTGATGCAGTATTAGATTATATTGCGCCAAAAGGTTTAGACGAAAATGGAGCGATACAATTTGAAATTGAAGGGACATTGAAAAATGATGAAAGTACCTTTATTCGTTCAGGTTTAAGTGCTAACGCATCTATTATTTTAGACAAAGCAGAAAATGTTTTAGCGATAAAAGAAGCTTTGGTTCAATTCGACCCCAAAACAAAAGAACCCTTTGTTGAAGTAAAAACCGGAGATCAACAATTTGAAAAGAAAAATGTAAAATTGGGTGTAAGCGATGGTATTTTTGTTCAGGTAATTGAAGGTATAAGTAAGGACGATGAAATAAAAGTTTGGAATCAAATAAAACCAGCAGCCGACTTTAAGCAAGGCTAATTTTGTAACAAAAAAGTAAAAACTCATACAAATCTATTAGAAATATAAACAATGAAAAGCTATCTCTCTTTAATAATCTTAGTGTTTACCACAAGTTTGTTGACTGCTCAAGAAAAAAAATGGACACTACAAGAATGTATAGATCACGCCTTAAAAAACAATATTTCTATCAAGCAATCTGAACTCGATTTAGAAACTTCAGAAATAGATAAAAGCGATGCAATAGGAAGTTTTATTCCTTCGTTAAACGGTTCAGCTTCTTATTCTACCAATACAGGAGCAAACATTAATCCGGTTACCAATGAGTTTGAAAATGAAACTTTCTCTTCGTTTACGACAGGTGTGAGTTCTAGCCTAACATTGTTTGATGGCTTGAGAAATATAAGACAATTACAAAGAGCAAAACTTGCTAGATTAGCTAGTCAATACCGCCTAGATAAAATGAAAGATGATATTACACTTGCCGTAGCCAACTCCTATCTGCAGGTTTTACTAAATAAAGAAAACCTAAAAGTAATAAATTCACAAAATTTAGTCACTTTAGAACAATTACAGCGTACTCAAGACCTAGTTGATGCAGGAGTTTTACCAAAAGGAGATTTATTAGAAATAGCCGCACAAGATGCAGATGAGAAGCAAAATATTGCTGTTGCAGAAAATAATGTGAAAATATCACTGATTAGTTTAGCGCAATTACTACTAATTAAAGATTACGAGGCTTTTGATGTTGTTGATGAAACTTATGAAATTGTTCCTTCAGAAATCATAAACAAACCAGTACAAGAGATTATAGCTTCGGCTGAAGAAAATAGAAACGAAGTAAAAATTGCAGAGCAAAATGTAGCATTAGCCGAAAAAGATTTACAACTTACACGAAGTAATTATTACCCAACTTTATCGGCATTTTTCGGATACAATACGAGATATTCTGACAACGATTTTTTTGAAAGATCTTTTACCGAACAATTATGGCAAAACGATGGTATTGGTTATGGTTTAAGATTAGATGTGCCAATTTTTAATGGGTTTGCAGTTAGAAATAATGTAAAACGTAGTAAAATAAATTTAGAGCTAAATAAGTTTCAGTTAGAACAAGCAAAACTAGATTTAGAATCTAATGTTTATCAAGCATATGTAGATGTAAAAGGAGCTTTAAAAGCATATGAAGCTTCACAAAAAGTAGTCGAGTCACAAGAGTTAGCTTACGAATATGCTAAAGAGCGCTATGATGTTGGTTTAACAAATGCTTTCGATTTTAGTCAATCAAAACTGAGGTTTGATAATGCCAAAATAAATATGAATATTGCCAAGTATGATTATATTTTTAAACTAAAAGTGTTAGAATTGTATTTCGGAATAGAACCAGAAGATCTTAAATTATAAGCATGAAAAACAAAAAATTACTCTATATAGGTTTAGCTGTTGTCTTTCTAATTGTTTTATTAGTTGTGGGCAAAAAAGCAGGTTGGTTTGGCAAAACAGGTAACTTTAAACAAGTTGAAGTAGCTAAAATCGAAACATTGGATATTACCGAAACAGTCTCGGCAACAGGTAAAATTCAACCCACAGTAGAGGTTAAATTGTCGAGTGAAGTTTCTGGAGAAATTATCGAATTACCGATCAAAGAAGGTCAATTGGTAGAAAAAGGAGATTTATTGGTAAAAATAAATCCAGATATTTATCAGTCTAACTTACAACGTTCACAAGCAAGTTACCAAAACATTCAAGCTTCTTTAAAGCAGAGTGAAGCGAGCCTAAAACAAGCAAAGGCCAATTACGACAGAAATAAAACTCTGTTTGACAAAGGTGTGATTTCAAAGTCCGAATGGGATAATATTGTATCACAATACGAAGTGGCTCTTGCAAATAAACAGTCAGCTTATTATAGTGTGCAAAGTGCAGCGGCTAGTGTTTCTGAAGCTCGAGATAATTTAGGAAGAACATCTATTTATGCACCAATGGATGGGACTATTTCTAAACTCGATGCCGAATTAGGCGAGAGGGTTGTAGGGACACAACAAATGGCTGGAACAGAGATTTTACGAGTAGCTGATCTCGCCGCGATGGAGGTTGAAGTGGATGTTAATGAAAACGATATTGTAAAAGTTAGTATAGGCGATTCTGCTGTTGTTGAGGTAGATGCTTATCTAGGAAAAGAATTTGCAGGAAAAGTAACAGAGATTTCAAACTCAGCAGATGATGCACTTACGGCAGATCAGGTGACCAACTTCAAAGTGAAAGTAAAAATCTTGGAAGAATCATATAAAGACTTGCTAAAAGAAAATGTTAAAAATTATTCTCCCTTTAGGCCGGGAATGACCGCAACTGTAGATATTATAACCAACCGTAAAAAAGATATTATTGGGGTTCCCATCAGTGCGATTGTGGTGAAAAGCGATACCACTAACACAAAAAAGACAACGGATTCAGCAAATAGCAATACAACTTCGGAAAGTAACGAGACTTTTGAGTGTGTTTTCGTTAAAAACGGAAGCGAAGTGAGATTGCAACCTGTCACCACAGGCATACAAGATGATGCTAATATCGAGATTACTAAAGGCTTGAAAGTAGGAGATTCGATTGTTACCGGACCGTATAATTTGGTCACCAAGAGCTTAAATCCGGGAGATAAAGTTGAGGTAACCAATAAAAAATAGGTTTTGGCAGTAATTCTTTGTATAGAAACCACCACCACCAATTGTTCTGTTGCGATAGCAGAAAATGCTAAACTTTTAGTATTTCAAGAAGAAGACAAAGCTAATTTTTCGCACGCAGAGAAACTTCACTTGTTTATTGACGATGTTTTAAAAAAAGCTCATAAATCTCTAACTGAAATAGATGCGGTAGCGGTAAGTAAAGGTCCTGGTTCTTACACAGGTTTGCGTATTGGTGTCTCTGCGGCAAAAGGCTTATGTTATGCGCTTGAGAAACCACTTATTTCTATTGATACTTTAGAAGCTTTGACAAGTCAAGTTCAGGGGGATGCATACATCATTCCAAATCTTGACGCTCGTCGTATGGAAATTTATACAGCAATTTATTTTCGTCAAAACGGAAGTCTAAAAGCGATCAAGGAAACTTATGCAAAGGTGATCGATGAAAATTCTTTTAAAGATTTGGATAATAAAAAGCTCATTTTCATTGGAAATTCCAATCAAAAAATAAATGAGACTATCAAAGTTGGCAATGTTGAGTTTATAGAGCAAAATCCCTCTGCTCGCTTTATGGTTGATTTAGCTTTCACGAAATTTCAGCAACAGCAATTTGAAGACGTTGCCTACTTTGAGCCTTTTTACCTAAAAGATTTTGTCGTTGGAGGGAAATAAAGAAGCATCCGTATTTACGGATACTTCTTTATTATATGGCTGTGATTTATCAAAGGCTGATATAGTAATTTACTAATGCTTTCAAATCTTCTTCTTCGTCTTTAAACTTTAGCTTTTCTTTTTTGATATAAGTCTCTAACTCTTTTTGATGATCAGGAAAAGCTTTATAAGCTTCTTTTTTGTGAGGTATAATTTCTACTAAATTGTTGTTTATCTCTACGAAATAATGAGAATTGTTTACTAAATGCATCTCTACTGTTCTGGCTTGACCATATTCATCTTTAACTTTTTGATTTATTTTTTGACTCATTCTTTTATAAAGTTTTACTTTATCACTTTTTAAGAGGGTTAGTAAATAGCCATTATTCACACCATTTATTTTAGTTGGTAGAATGTAAGAGAAAATAAATTCTTTCCCATTCATAATTAGGCTATATTGGTCACTTCTATCAAGGTAAACAATCTTATCGCTATCATAGTGAGGGTTAACTTCAAACTTATCATCAAAAATCCTGTATCGAACATAAACATTAATTGTCTCTCCAGTATTTAAGTCGATAATTGTTGCAGGAACAACTTTCTCATTATAATAAATAGATCCTGTCAAATCCTCTATTTTTATTTCTCTATTATCAAAATTTATATAACCAATTCCATAGTAGTCTGTCTGATTACGTATGTTCAGAGGTTTAACAAACATTTGAGCTGTCATAAGCTGAGTGATTAAAAGCAATAGAGAAATACTTAGGTAGTTTTTCATTTTTTATTTTTGTTTACTATATATATGCTAATATAACACAAATAAATCGGCTAAAATATAATTTATATCAATTCCAAATTAATTCGAAAAAATTAATAATTTGGTAACAATAGAACATTTCATTTTTCAGATATTTAAGAGAATTTTGCACGTTCAAAATAAACACGTTCAAAATAAACACGTTCAAAATAAACACGTTCAAAATAAACACGTTCAAAATAAATAAAACCATTCGATGGAGAACTTTTATATTGTATTGCTAGTTATCTTATTTGTACTCGCAATAACAGATTTAGCAGTAGGGGTGAGCAACGATGCAGTTAATTTTCTTAACTCAGCCATAGGTTCAAAAGCAATTTCTTTCAGAACAATTATGATTGTTGCAAGTATTGGGGTTGCAATTGGAGCAATATTTTCGAGTGGTTTGATGGAAGTTGCCCGAAAAGGAATTTTTCTTCCTGGAAAATTTTATTTCGACGAGATTATGATTCTCTTCGTCGCCGTGATGATTACCGATGTTTTATTACTCGATTTTTTTAACTCACTTGGTTTACCAACATCAACAACTGTTTCTATTGTTTTTGAACTTTTGGGAGCTTCAGTTTGTATAGCGGCATTAAAAATTTATGAAGGTGGTCAAGGTTTTGAAGAAATTGCTACATATATCAATTCGAGCAAGGCTTTAGAGATTATTTTAGGTATTTTACTCTCGGTCGTGATCGCCTTTAGTGTCGGTGCTTTAGTGCAATACTTGTCTAGGCTTGTTTTCTCTTTTAATTATGAGAAAAAAATAAAATATTTTGGAGCTGTTTTTGGAGGACTTTCTATAACAGCGATAACTTATTTTATTTTCATAAAAGGGATGAAAGCCATTGCTTTTATACCTTCGGAGGTTAAAGACTTTGTCAATAATAACACCTTAATCATTATTCTTATAAGCTTTGTGTTTTGGTCTATCATCTCACAGTTAATTATGAGTGCTTTTAAGGTAAACATACTTAAAGTAATTATTCTTATTGGAACCTTTGCTTTAGCTTTAGCTTTCTCAGGAAACGATTTGGTAAACTTTATTGGTGTGCCTATTGCGGCTTGGCAGTCTTTTCAGTTATGGATGGAATCTGGAGTAGCTCCATCAGAATTCAACATGGGTGGTTTGGCAGGTTCAGTACAAACACCAGAACTTTTGTTAATTATAGCCGGAGGTATCATGGTTACAACATTGTGGTTGTCTAGTAAGGCAAAGTCTGTTGTAGAAACCGAGTTAAGCTTGGCTAGACAAGGCGAAGGAGCAGAAAAATTTGAGCCTAATAACTTTTCTAGATTGTTGGTGAGGTATTCTATTTTGGTAGGAAATGCATTTACTTCTGTTTTACCTTCTTCCTTAAAAAATAAAATAGAAAACCAGTTTCAGAAACCTAAAGAATTGGTGCCAAGCAAAAGATTTGATGCGCCAACTTTTGATATGGTTAGAGCTTCGGTAAACTTAGTTGTTGCAAGTATTCTAATTTCTATAGGTACCAACTTAAAATTACCACTTTCTACAACTTATGTTACCTTTATGGTAGCGATGGGTACTTCACTAGCTGATAGAGCTTGGGATAGAGAAAGTGCGGTTTATCGTGTCGCAGGAGTTGTAAATGTTGTTGGAGGTTGGTTTGTTACAGCAATTGTTGCCTTTTTAGCAGCTGCTTTATTTGCGCTTATTATATGGTATGGTGGTATGACTGCTGTTGTTTTCTTAGTAATTTTAGCTTTCTTCTTTATTATTAGAACAACCATTATTCACAAGAGAAAAGCAAAATTAGAGAAAAGCAAAAAGAGATTTAACCGTCAAGATATTATTACTATAAACGAAATTACGATAGAAACTTCTGAAAATATTTCTACGGTAATTGCAGATGTTAATAAGCGATACAGTAAAGTGATAGATCACTTGGGTTATCATGATGTAAGTAAACTCAAAAAGGACAGTAAAAAGCTAAAAGACTTAGAAAAACAAGTTGAAGAATTAAAAGATAACGTTTTTTACTTTATCAAATCTTTAGAAGATAGTCCTGTTGAAGCTAGCAAATTTTATATTTTGTTTTTAGATCATATACAGGATATGGTGCAGTCGATTTCGCAAATAACAAGATCGAGTTATAAACATGTAAATAATAACCATAAGAATCTAAAATTCAACCAGATTAGAGATCTAAAGAACATTGACAGAGACCTTCAGGTGTTATTTGATAATATTGTGGATGTTTTTGAGTCACATTCTTTCGATAGAATCTCAACAATAATATCAGATAAGCAACAACTTATCGATAAGATTTCTGGATTGATTCAAAAACAAATCGATAGAATTAGAACTTCAGATTCTAGTCCGAAAAACTCAAAGCTTTACTTTGGTTTACTGTTGGAAACCAAAGATCTGGCAACATCAACAATTAGTTTGTTGGAGTTATTTCAGCAGTATTACGAAGATGCAAAAAGACAGTACTAAAATTTAATCACGATAAAACAAAAAGGGTAGAATTAAATTCTACCCTTTTTTATTTCCGCTTTAAGCGAAATTTTAACCGTTAATGGCTTCAACCGTATTTACTTTGTTGTGAAGCATCTCTTTCAGCATGTTTTCGATGCCATTTTTAAGGGTAAAAGTAGAAGACGGGCAACCGCTACAAGCACCCTGTAAGATTACTTTTACGGTTTTGGTTTCTTCGTTGTACGAATCAAACAAAATGTTTCCTCCATCGCTTGCAACCGCTGGTTTTACATATTCGTCAAGAATGGCAATAATTTCCTTTGAGGTATCGTCAAGATTTTTTTGAGCGGTAACTTCTGGTTGTGTTTCTTTCGTCGTAGCGGAATTTTGACCCGTTTTTACTACTTCATTTCCTTCTTGAATGTAATTGCGGATAAACTCCCTAAGCTCTAAGGTAATATCTTCCCATTCTGCGATGTCATATTTAGAGATAGAAATGTAGTTTTCGTCGATAAAAATCTCTTTTACAAAAGGAAAATGAAATAATTTTTGTGCTAAAGGTGAATTTTTTGCATCATCTATCGACTTGTATTCTGAAGATTGTAACACCAATTTTTTGTTGGCAACAAACTTCATTGTTTTTGGGTTAGGCGTGCTTTCAGCGTACACCGTTACTGGTATGTTTCCTTTTTTGTCTTCACCTTCTTCAATAATTTTTACGCCAGAATTTAACAGTTCTTCAATGGTATTTTTCAGTTCATCTTTTATATCTGTCCATTCGGCGATGTCATATTTTTCTATTGCCACAAAATTTTGTGCTAAAAAAACCGTTTTAACAAAAGGAAAATAGAATAATTTTTGGGCTAATGGCGATTTTTTTGCATCGTCTATGTTTTTAAATTCATAATTTTTATGATTTACTAAAAACGAATTAGCTTCAAATTTATAGATGTTTGGACGTGTTGTGGGTACTATTTCAAGCGAATAATTACTCATGGCTTTAATTTTTGACAAAAATACTAAACATATGTGTTGAAATAAATATATTTACGCCTTATATTCGTTTTTAATTTTTCAGAAATTATGCTTTATATATAAAGAAATTTCTTATTTTGGCGAAATCTTAAGAAAATGCTAAAGTCTATAAAAGTAGCTAAAGACTTATTTTTCTTAATTTTTTATTTTGGCGCCTTAACAACATAAAAAAACATGAGATATTTAAAACCCTACTTACTTCTTATACTTTTCAGTTTACCTATTATATCGTTTTCACAAGAGAGAGGAGTCCCAGTTTATTATGACTATCTTACCGATAATTATTACCTTATTCACCCATCGATGGCTGGAGCAGGTATCAATAATAAGATTAGACTTACAGCTCGTCGACAGTGGTTTGATATAGAAGATGCTCCTTCTTTAGAAACCCTAACGATAAACGGAAGAATAGGAGAGTCTAATATTGGTGTTGGTGCGATTATTTATAATGATAACAATGGTAGGTTTTCTCAACAAGGCGCGATGGCAACATTTGCCTATCACTTGCTGCTTTCTAGAGATAGGGTAGACCTCAACCAGTTGTCTTTTGGTTTAAATGTGGGCGTGGTACAAGAAGGTCTTGATGAAAGTGACTTGATTGGAGGTACAAATCCTAATGATCCAATTATTACAGGAGGAAATAATAGTGAGTCTGTATTTAATGTGGACTTTGGTATGTCTTACTTCTTTCTAGATTTTTACGCACACTTTACAGCAAAAAATATTGTTCCTACACCACGTAGAATTTTTACTGAGTTAGAATCTGAAAACCAAAGACAATATTTACTTTCGTTAGGCTATGTTTTTTCTCAGTATAACTCTGATTGGAGTTTTGAACCTTCAATTATGTTCCAAACAAAAGAAGAAACAGGGGAATCTGCAATCGATGGTAACTTTAAAGTGTATAGAGAATTAGATTTTGGTCAAATTTGGGGTGGTTTATCTTATAGAAGAAGCCTTGATGGTGCAGAATTTACGGAAGATGGTTTAGGAACTATTGAAAGCCAAAAGTTACAGCATTTTTCACCTTTTGTAGGGATTAACTTCAACAAGTTTATGTTTGCTTATACCTACACGCATCAAGTAAATGCTTTGATTTTATCAAATGGTTTTCACCAAATCACCTTAGGTTACAATTTTGGTGGATCTAAAGAACCATATCATTGTAATTGTCCAGCTATCAACTACTAAAAATCTAAGTAGCTAATACGGTATTTCTGAAGATTTTTGTTGTCTAACAAAAGTTCTAAAACTTCAATATCTTTGTTGGTGTAGAGTGTTGGTTTTTCAGTTAAGGAATGATCACTTAAAAGATTTTTGCTTTCTAAAACCGCTTTTGTTTGTTTTGCGACAGCTTCACCGGAATCTATAATGCTTACATTATCGGGTAATATTCTTTTTATCTGTGGAATAATGTACGGGTAATGACTGCAACCTAGAACAAGGTAATCAATTTGGTTTTCAATAAAGGGTTTTAAGAGTTTTTCTAGCAAGCTTATCATCTTTTGGCTGTGTAGATCACCGTTTTCAATTAAAGGTACTAAACCTTCTCCTACAACCTCTATGATTTTAGTGTTTTGAACAAACACTTTAGAGGTTTCCGAAAAAAGTTCGCTAGAGAGAGTTCCTTTAGTAGCGAGTATTCCAATAATGTTATTGGTAGATTTTAAGGCTGCAGGTTTGATCGCAGGCTCAATTCCTATAAAGGGAACGGTATAATTTGCCCGTAAAACCTTTATTGCGTTGGTGGTAGCTGTATTGCAAGCAACGACAATTATTTTAGCTCCTTTTTCTAGCAGGAATTCTGTGTTTTTGATAGAAAGATCGATAATCTCTTGTTGAGAACGAGAACCATAAGGCGCATTTTTGCTATCTGCCAAATAAATAATTTTTTCATTGGGGAGTAATTTGTATACTTCTTTTAAGATAGAAGTGCCGCCAACTCCAGAGTCAAACATTCCTATGGGATTATCTTTTTGCATGGTTTTAAAATAAGCTTAAAAATAAAAAAGCACCTCTAAAAATAGAAGTGCTTTATAAAGTTTTTATGATTAAAAAAATTAGTTGATGCCTAATTCTTTCTGCACATCCTTTAGAAGATCGTAACCATCTGCTAAAAGAACTCCTCCTGCACCGATTGTAGAATCTAACACATAATCGTAACCTTTAGCTCTTGCTACTTTATGAATAGCTTCTCTTGCTTTTTCGTAGATAGGCTTTAAAAGCTCATTTTCTTTTTTCTGTAACTCTTTTTGAGCATTTTGCTGAAATTGAACTATTTTTTCTTGTGTAGCTTGTAACTCTTGAGCCCTTGCCGCATTTTCTTGATCGGTCTTTGTTGGAGCCTCTTGTTGGTAGCGTTGGTTTTTACTTTGAGCCTCTTTCAATAAATCATCGATATCTGCTCTGTAGGTGTTTTCTATTTTTTCTAATTCGCTCATAGCAGATTTATAAGTAGGCATAGATTCAATCAAATCTTGTGTTGCGATATGGGCAACTTTGGTTTGTGCGCTAGAAATACCATACGAACCTAATACTAATGTTAATGCTATTAATAAAGTTTTAAACTGTTTCATTTTTCTTGTTGTTATTTGTAATTATTGAATTTTTATTATTGATTATCTATTATTATTTCGGGCTTGTTCTATACTGTCTCTGCGCCTTTGTCTGTCTTCTAAAAGCTTACGTCGTCTTTCTTCGTACTCTGCTTGCCTTGCTTGGCGTATGGAGTCTCTCATGCGCTGGCGTTCGTTGAGCATTTCATTTCTTTCGTCTTCTCTTTCTTGTCTTTCTTGTTGGCGTTGTGCTTCTTCTTGGTTATCTTCTCTAGCTTGCTCAACAGATTTATATTTTTCTTCTTCTTGTTCTTTTATCTCATTTTTACTCAATCTAGCATTTCGACCAATCATTGTTAAGACTTGGTCACTTATATCGTGACGATCGGCAGAAAAAAGCATTAAGGCATTCGATGAATTTTCGAAAATATAATCATATTCTCTTTTTAAACCTATTTCTTGTATTGCATTAAAAACTTGATCCTGTACAGGTTGTACCAGTTGTCTTTTGCTAACAATTAAAGAGCCTTGGGGTCCAAACTTTTCTTGTTGATAATCGAGCATCTTTTTTTCTTCAAAGGCAATTTCTTCTTCACGTTCTTCAATAAGTTCTTTGGTTAACAAAGGTCGTTCGTTTTCCAAAGTTTGTTTCATATCATCAATCTTATTTCGCATAACCTCAATTTCAGATTTCCACTTTTGGGCTTTTGCGTCAAGTTGTGTACTTGCTTGCTGATATTCTGGCACATTTTTTAAAATATAATCCATATCAACATAAGCGATTTTAAGACCTCTTTGTGCATAAGAGGTTGTACTTAGTGCAAAAATTGCGAAAAGAAATAAAATACTTTTTTTCATCTTGTTGTGTATTAGAAAATATCGTGCCAAATTAAAACTGTTGACCGATAATAAAATGTGTTTCCCATCCGTTGGCACCACTCTCTGTTCCAGGAATTGGGTCAAATCCATATCCAAAATCAATTCCTAACATTCCGAATGCCGGCATAAATATACGTAATCCTAGTCCGGCAGAACGATTTAATAAAAACGGATTATACTCTCTAAAGCTGTCATAACTTGCGCCACCTTCAGCAAAGGCAAGTGTGAAAATGGATGCTTGAGGCTTTAATGTAATAGGGTATCTCAATTCTAAAGAGAATTTATTATATATAGGTGCTCCATACGAAGAATTTTCTGTTATAGTACCAGTTCTAGAGGCAGGATATACAGATTGGTTAGGATAACCTCTCAGTCTAATATTTTCTCTGCCATCTAAAGAATATCCCCCTAAACCATCTCCTCCTAAGAAAAACCTTTCAAAAGGAGGGATGCCTCTATCTTGGTTGTAAGCGCCTAAATATCCCAATTCGATTCCAGTTCTTAAAACTAATTTTGCAAAAAGATTATTGTACCAATTAGCATTAAATTTTACTTTATAATACTCTAACCATTTATACTTTTCTTGATCAATGGCAGCGTAATTAGGAGAGCCGTTTACATTTTGAAATTCTTCTTGGTTTTCTAAGTTAGCGTAATCTACTCCATTGAATGCTGAATATGGAGGTGTTAGTTTTGCTGTTATTCCAAAGCTTGACCCACCCATGGGAAAAATAGGATTGGTGTAGGTGTTATCTCTAGTTAATCCTAAAGTAAGTGCGAAGTTTCTTGCGGAACCATTTTCAAATCTAAATAAACGTGCAACTTGAAAATTATTTAAATCATAATATTGAAAACTCAATGCAGCTGAAGCTGTAAAGAAATCATCGGGTATGGTTAATCGTTTTGCTAAACCTATAGAACCTCCGATGATATTAAAATTTTGGGAACGATCGACATCTCTATTTACGAAATCAAATTGAAATTGTTTGCTATATGAAAAAGAGGTAC
This sequence comes from Mesonia sp. K7, assembly GCF_003233725.1. GTDB lineage: Bacteria > Bacteroidota > Bacteroidia > Flavobacteriales > Flavobacteriaceae > Mesonia. Next base: position 158,824 of record NZ_QKQV01000004.1, on the reverse strand, counting down.
TTAATCTAATAGGTTTTTTGCCACCAAGCCAAGGTTCTGAAAAAGACAGACTGTAAGTTTGGTAAAAAGTTGCAGCTTGTGCTTGTAATGATAAAGTCTGCCCATCGCCCATAGGTAATGGCTTGTAAGCATCTTTATCAAAAATTCCTTTTATAGAAAAATTATTGAAAGATAACCCCAAAGTGCCTACAAAGCCACCGCCACCATAACCGCCTTGTAATTGTATTTGACTAGCTCCAGCTTCTTCTACGTGATAATTTAAATCTACGGTTGCGTCTGCTGGGTTTACATTAAAGTCTGGACTTAGTTTTTCTGCATTAAAAAAACCAGTAGCTCCTAATTCTCTTACCGTTCTAACTACATCTTGTTTACTGTAGATCTGACCTGGTTTTGTTCTTAAATTACGATAAATCACATGGTCGTTGGTCTTGTCGTTTCCAGTAACCGTAATTTTATCAAAATAGGCCAATTTACCTTCGTAAATTCTTATTTCAAAATCGATAGTATCGTTATAAACCTTGGTTTCAACTGGATTGATTTGAGCAAACAAATAACCATTGTTTTGGTATAAATTGGTGATATCGTTAGCTTCCGGATTTTCAATGTCCGCAATTTTCTTATCTAAAAGAGTACCGTTGTATGTGTCGCCTTTAGCAATTCCTAAAACTCTACGAAGTTGTTGGTCTGTATAAACCGTATTCCCTAAAAAAGAGATGTTTCCAAAATAATATTTGTCTCCCTCTTCTAAATTTATAGCTAATTCAACGGCTTTGTCATTTTTTACAGTCATGGTGTCAGCAACTATTCTTGCATCCCGATAACCTTTAGATTTATATTTTTCGATGAGTTTCTGTTTGCCAGCTTCGTAATCTTCTTCAATAAATTTTGATCTTTTCCAAAAGCGTAGAAAATTTCTTCTTTTAGTTTTAAACTGCCTTCTTACTTTTGCGTCAGAAAACACCTCATTGCCTTCTATATTAAAATTAGCAATTTTTACTTTGTCTTTTTTATCTACATTTACAATAAACTCTACTTTTTTTCCTTCATCAGAAGAAATAGTGTCTGCAGGTATATCTTTAGTAGTTATCGTAGCTTCTGCAAAGAGGTGTCCTTTTTTTGCAAGGTCTTTCTCTATCTTATTTTCAGTAGTTGTGATGAGGTTTTCGGTAATCTTAGTTCCGGTTTTGAGCTCATAATCTTTAAGAAATTTTTCTTTTTTTGATTTGCGATTTTTTATCCCAACTAAAGTAATTTTTCCTATCGTAGGCAACTCTTTTATTTCTATTTCTAAATTGGCAACCGTACCTTGTATACCTACCACGTATATGTTTACATCAGAGAAAAGTTCTAAGTCCCATAACTTTTTAATGACATTACTTAATCTATCACCTGGAATATAAATACTTTGTCCGGTTTTTAATCCTGTATAGGCAATGACTGTACTTTCGTTATAATTTGTGGTTCCTGTAACTGTAATTTTACCAATGGTATATTTTTGACCATTACCCAAAGCGATATCTTGGGCTTCTACTAGCTGTGTGCTAAATATGATAAGTAATAAGGTGATTAGCTTTTTTATCATCGATAGGTTAATTGATCTGCTCACTTGTTTTTCCAAATCTACGTTCTCTGTTTTGGTAATTGATAACTGCTTTTAATAAATCTTCTTTGGTGAAATCTGGCCACAGTACTTCCGTGAAATATAATTCCGCGTAAGCGATTTGCCATAATAAAAAATTGCTGATGCGTTCTTCACCACTTGTTCTGATAAGTAAATCTACATCAGGAATGTCTGAGGTGTATAAATGCTCATCTATAGTTTGTTCTGTAATCTTGCTGCCGTTTAATTCTCCAGACGTCGTCTTTTCGACTATTTTTCTTACGGCAGAAACGATCTCTTCTCTAGAGCCGTAACTTAAAGCTACGGTTAAGGTCATGTGTTTGTTGTCTTTTGTATCTTTGATAGCTTCGAGAAGTTCTTTTTTTGGTTTCTCAGGAAGCAAATCTAAATTGCCGATGGCGTTAAGCCTAATGTCATTTTTCTGAAAAGACTCGATCTCTTTTTTTAAGGATTTCACAAGTAATCTCATCAAGGTATTGACTTCGTACTTTGGGCGATTCCAGTTTTCTGTTGAAAAAGCAAATAAAGTTAGATTTTTGATGCCTATTTCCCTACATATTTCTACGGTCTCTCTTACAGAATTTTCACCTTGTTCATGACCTTTTGTCCGGATTAAACCTTGTTTTTTTGCCCACCGACCATTCCCATCCATAATAATGGCAATGTGTTGCGGCAATTTATCTTTATTTATTTGGTTTTTTAAATCCATTAAAAATTACAATAACAAGGTTTTCTTCCGAAGGAATAGGTAACCGTAATGCCGGCAAACATATACCAATCATTGGTGTTCTGATTTCCGAAATGAGGATAAACTTCTCCGCCATCAAATTCTTCGGGGGTGCTTCCGTCAAAATTATCGGTAAACATATACCTCGCTCCCAATTCTACCCCAAAAATCCATTGAGTGTCTAAAGTAGCTTTAACGCCAATAACCATAGGAATTGCAGCGACTACTTTGCTATCATTCGTTATGATGGTATTGGTACGATTGCTTAGGTATTTATCGTCGGTAAAAACTCCGGTTAAACCAGTGTATAAATACGGAGTAAGTTGCTTTTTGAAATGATGTAAATTCCATTCCCAGAAAGTGTACTCTAGACCTAAAGAAACTTCTGTAATTTGATTTTCAAATGCTAAATCCCTTTCAATTCTTCTGTTGTCACTACTGTTTGCATCAGAAGCATCGATCGTAGTGTGTAAAACAGATAGCCTAAAGGAGTGTCTATTAGAACGATTCCATTTAAATAAACCACCAACTACTAAATTTTCTGGGTTAACATATTGTGTAGAACCAATATCACCAATATAATTAGAACCTCCGATGTAAGGTCCTATTTCATAGGTTTGTCCTTGCGATATGTTGACGTAAAGTAGCATTATAAAAATGGCTATAAAATGTCTCATAATTTTCTAAAGTTTGCAAATATATGAATTAAGTTATCGAATACTTAATTTACATTCGTTTTCTACTTATTAGTTAACAAATTATAGCTGTATTTATTGTTTTTTATTTCTTTTATCTTCGCCCCATAAGAGCTTTTTTCTTAGTGTTTTCACAAAACTTTCTTGCTCTAAAGAGACAAGGCCAATTGTAAAATCTGCTTTTTTAAGTGTCATTGTAGTTTCGTTATTTAGCGAGGTAAGTCTAGAGTCTAACGATACCAAAAACTCATCCTCTCTTCCCGAAACTTTTAATGTGAGTTCTGTATCATCAGGAATTACTAATGGTCTCGCATTAAGATTATGTGGAGCAATAGGTGTAATGACCAGCGATTTTGTCTCTGGCGTAATGATTGGTCCACCGCAACTTAAAGAATAACCCGTAGAACCAGTTGGTGTTGCCACAATCAAACCATCTGCCCAATAACCGTTGAGGTATTTTCCATCTAACCAAGCATCTATGGTAATCATCGAAGTGGTATTTTTTCTGCTGATAGCAATCTCGTTTAAAGCAAAATTCATATCAGAAAGACTTTGGTTTTTTGGAGTTGTTGCAATGCTTAGTAATTCTCTTCGGGAAATGGTGTAATTTTTTTCGCTTAAAGCTTTGAGCATCGATTTGATCTCGTCTTTTTGTATTGTGGCTAAAAAGCCCAATCGTCCGGTATTGATACCAACAATAGGGACTTTGGTGTCTCTCACATAGTTAATGCATTTTAAAATCGTACCATCGCCACCAATACTAAAGAAGTAGCTGTACGAATTATCGATTTTAGTAAACGTATCGAATTGAGGGTATTTTTTATTGATTTCTTCTGTTTCGTTGATGATTTTCAGGAAATTTTCTTCGATATGCACTTCTACATCTTGTGCTTCTAACTCATCCAACAGCTCTTGAATGTATTTTCCTGAATCTTCGTGGTAAAACTGACCGTAAATTGCGACTTTCACAAGGCTAGATTTTTTTATGTTGGTTTAAGTGTTGAGGTACTTGTCTAGATACCTCGCACGATCTTTTAGGTTTTTGGTAAACATATCTTCTTGGTGCGAACTGATAATCTGATAACCATACCTTCTAAATGATTGGATTACTTCGTTTACACCACGCGAATTCGTTTTTAGCGTGACTTCAGCCATATCGTTTTCTATCTTGCTGATAAAAGCTCCGATAAGTTTAGAATTAGAAGATTCAACAATTTGTGCAATTTCGCTTAACGAATATTCTTCAAAAGACTTTTGCACCACGATAATCGCTCCGCTTTCCTTTAGAAATGGCGTATCGTTAAACAACGTCATGATATCGTTCAGCTCAAAATAACCAATATATTCTTTGGTTTCCTCATCTATAACGGGCATTAAGTTGGTGTTGTTGTCACTAAAAGTTTTGATCACTTCCAGCCAATTGTCATTGGTGGTAACAAAAAAACACTCGACAGCATATTCGTAATCTTCTATGGTTTTATCACTATCAAAACAACGTACATCATTTTCGAAAATACACCCAACATATTTGCCTTTTTTTTCAATAGGTAAATGACTGTAGGTTAATTCATTAAATAGATTTCTAAAGTGTTTAACAGGCTCTTTAATAGACTGAATTTTGATATCGTTGATAAGAAAATCTGACAATTGCATAATCTTGATTTTAACGCAAATTAATGATTTTAAAAAACATAAAAGAAATTCTACTTTGTATTTTTGTGACTAAAAAGTGTATAAATGACAAAACTAAGCGTAAACATCAATAAAATTGCAACGATTAGAAACGCTCGTGGCGGAAGTATTCCTAACCTTGTTGAGGCTGCAAAAAGGATAGAATCTTTTGGTGCACAAGGCATCACGGTTCATCCGCGACCAGACGAAAGACATATTACTTATCAAGATGTGCGGAATTTACAACCTGTGGTAAAAACCGAATTCAATATCGAAGGAAATCCAACACCTACCTTTATCGATTTGGTTCTAAAAAATAAACCTATGCAGGTAACTTTAGTGCCCGATGCTCCCGACGCCATTACATCTAACGCCGGTTGGGATACCAAAAAGCACAAAGATTTTTTGGTAGAAGTAATTGCTGAATTCAAGAGAAATGGTATTCGCACGTCTATTTTTGTTGATCCAGTTGTTGAAATGGTAGAAGCTGCAAAACATACCGGAACCGATAGGATTGAGTTGTATACTGAAGATTTTGCTTCGGGTTACGAAAAAGGAAATTTAGATACCATCAGGCCTTATATCGCTTCCGCGAAAGTAGCGAATCGGTTAGGTTTAGGCATTAATGCAGGTCACGATTTGTCTTTGAAGAATATCAAATACTTCAAAGAAAATATTCCAAATCTATTGGAGGTTTCCATTGGTCATGCACTAATTTCGGAAGCTTTGTACGATGGTTTGGAAACAGTCGTCAAAAAATATTTACAACTTTTAAAATAAGCGATGAAGTTATACTCAAAAATAATAGGAGAGGGAAAACCATTGTTTATCCTTCACGGATTTCTCGGAATGGGTGACAACTGGAAAACACTCGGGAAGCAGTTTGCAGATGAAGGTTTTCAGGTGCACCTTATCGACCAACGGAATCACGGTAGAAGTCCGCATACCGATGAGTTCAATTACGAATTAATGGCAGAAGATATCAAAGATTATCAGAAAGAACACAACATCGACAAAGCGAGTGTTATTGGTCATTCTATGGGTGGAAAAACGGCGATGAAATTTGCGGTAAATTACCCAAACAGTGTCGAAAAGCTAATTGTTGTGGACATCGCGCCAAAATATTATGCGCCACATCATCAGGCTATTTTAGAAGGCTTGACCGCTTTGCACCGTTCAAATTTAGATTCGCGTGAAGATGCCGATGATATCCTAAAAAACTTTGTCAAAGAAGTTGGAGTAAGACAATTTTTACTGAAAAACCTGTATCGAAAAGATAAAGATACCCTGGCTTTACGGATGAATATTTCGGTGTTGGAAGAGAAAGTAGAGCATGTTGGTCAAGCTATAAATGACAACGAAATCTATAACGGTAACGCCCTTTTTGTAAATGGTGACCAGTCAGATTATATCCGCGAAAGCGATACAGAAACCATTAAAAAGCATTTTCCGAAAAGCAAATTGGTGACCATAAAAGGAGCAGGACATTGGATTCACGCTGAAAAACCTAAAGATTTTTACGAAACGGTGTTGCAATATTTACAAAGTTAAAATTTCCTATGCCTGCATAATAATTTTGCAAATTCCTTTGAAATCTACTTTTTTATGTTTTAATTTGATATGAACAAAAATTAACAAATCACTAAATTAGTATGAAAAAACTCTTTTTTATGATCTCTTTGCTTATGGTTTCGGCCATAACTTATGCGGGAGGTTATCGTGTGAGCACACAAGGACAAAGGGCTTTAGCGATGGGCCACGCCGGAGTTGCTGTCGTAAATAGTGCCGAATTAGCATTTTTTAACCCTGCGGGTTTAATACACTTAGAGAATAAAATAAATGTTTCGGTAGGAGCAACAGCAGTCATGGCAAATGCCAAATGGCAAAACACTTCTACAGGGCAATTTGCTGAAACAGATGGTATTTTAAAAACCCCTTTTTATATTGGGTTTTCTTATAAGTTAAACGAAAAATTAGCTTTAGGTTTAAGTGTTACTACACCTTACGGAAGTACAGTAAAGTGGCCAACCGATTGGGCTGGTTCGCACTTGGTTAATGAGATTGAACTTTCAGCTGTATTTATCCAACCTTTGGTTTCATACAAAATCAACGACTTAATTAGTTTGGGTGCTGGGCCAATTTATGCGACCGGGAGTGTGACTTTTAATAGAAATTTGAACAGAACACTTACCGATGAAGAAGGAAACCGTTCTAATGTAGATTTAGAAGCGAAAGGTGCTAATGGTTTTGGTTGGTCTGCCAGTGCGATGATTACACCGATGGAAAAACTAAAAATCGGAATCAATTACCGATCAGAAATTACCATGAAAGCTGAAGATGGGGATGCTACATTTAGAAATGTACCGAATTCTCCTTTGGCGCCGGTAGAAAACGGAACTGTTGGGTTTACGGCAGAACTGCCAATGCCAGCAGAGCTAAGTATAGGTTTTTCTTATGAATTTATGGATAAATGGCTAGTTGCTGTAGATTACAACAGAAACTTTTGGAGTGCTTACGAGAGTCTAGATATCGATTTTGCTCCAGAAGACTATCCAGATTCCTCTAACCCAAGAAACTATGAAGACTCTTCTATCTACAGATTAGGTTTACAATACCAAGCGATGGATAAATTATTCTTAAGAGCAGGTTATTATTTCGATCAGTCGCCTGTTCAATCAGGTTATTATGCTCCAGAAACTCCAAGAAACGATTCTCAAGGTTATACAGGAGGTTTTACGTATCAAATCAACCAAAAATTTGCAGTTGATGCAGCATTTACCTACTTACATTTTAAAGAAATTACCGAATCTTATGATTATTACCAAGAAAACGGACAAAATGTGCCTTTCGAAGGAACTTATAAAAGTAATGCAGTGTTAGTTGGTTTAGGTGTAACTTATAAATTATAATGAAAATGAAATTAAGACATATATCATATATCGCAATTGCAGCCATAGGTTTTGCGTCTTGCGAACCAGAATTTGATAACCCGGTAGAAGATGGTGGTTATTTTGACCAAGGTTCTGCAGATTTTACAACCTATGTTGCTTTAGGAAACTCACTAACTGCTGGTTATGCTGATGGTGCATTGTATATTCGAGGGCAAGAAAATTCGTTTCCAAATATCTTAGCGCAACAGTTTATGCAAGTTGGAGGCGGAGAATTTACCCAACCCTTGATGAATGATAACCTAGGTGGATTGTTACTGGGAGGAAATCAAATCGCAGCTCCTCGACTAAAATTAACTCTTGTTGAGGGCTCACCATCACCAGTGCCAGTTGATGGCACACCAACAACAGAGGTGACCAATACGTTAAGTGGAGGCTTTAATAACATGGGCGTTCCAGGAGCAAAATCTTTTCATTTATTAGCTCCAGGTTATGGAAACGTTGCAGGAGTTCAAACAGGTCAAGCCAACCCTTATTTTGTGAGATTTAGAAGTGCAGAAAACACTACAGTTTTAGAAGACGCAGTAGCACAGAATCCTACTTTCTTTAGTTTATGGATAGGAAATAATGATGTGTTGAGTTATGCTACTTCAGGCGGAATTGGAGTAGACCAGACAGGTAATTTCGATCCTTCTACCTACGGGCCAAACGATATCACAGACCCAAATGTTTTTGGTGGTGCATATACGCAAATTGTTGACGGTATGATTTCTGCAGGAGCTTCTTCTGGTGTGGTTTTAAACATTCCTGACGTAGCTTCAACCGCTTTTTTTAACACAGTGCCAACACAACCTATTTCTCCAGCAGACTTAGAAGGTCAGTTAGCAACCCTTAATGGAACTTATGCGCAACTCAACCAGGCTTTTGCATTTTTAGGAGTTCCGGAAAGATCGATTCAGTTTTCAGAGTCTGGGCCAAGTGGTTTGGTGGTAAAAGATGAGTCCTTGCCAGATATGTCAGCTCAATTAACAGCAGTGTTGACAGGAGCAGGAGTTCCTCCAGCACAAGCGCAAATTTTTGGGCAACAATACGGTCAGGCAAGACAAACCATTTACGAACCAGAATTGGTGACACCAAGTGATACCAGTGATGATGCGGATAGAACTGATTATGAAGATTTAATTTTATTGACTACATCATCTGTGATTGGTGTAGTAAATGAAGATCGAGTGGCAACTTTAGTTGGTATGGGAGTACCGCAAGCAGAGGCAGCTCAATTATCGATCAATGGGATTACTTATCCTTTAGAAGATCAATACGTGCTTATAAAAGCTGAGCAAGATGAGGTTGCCGCAGCGACAACAGCATACAATCAAACCATTAAAGCGATAACAGACGCAAACAATTTAGCGTTTGTAGATGCCAATGCGTTATTAGATCAGTTGGCAAATGGAGGTTTAAGTTTAGAAGATGGTACTTTTCTTACAAGCGAATTTGCTACAGGTGGGGCATTTTCTTTAGATGGAATCCATCTTACACCAAGAGGTTATGCATTTATTGCCAATGAAATTATCAAAGCTATCGAGCTAAAATATGAGGCTGAAATTCCGAATGTAAATGTTGGACAGTACAGTGAAGGCCCAGCACTTTATTGATAGAAAATAGTTAATTATTTTAAAAAGGTATTCTCGAAAGAGGATACCTTTTTTATCTTTATAAAAACACTATCAATTATGCGACTTATTTTAAAACTTTTGCTCACGGCAGTTATCGTGGTTTTCTTAGCCTATTTTCTGCCTGGTGTAACGACAGATGGTTATTTAGATGCGATTATTTTGGCGATTATTTTAGGTATTCTCAACCTTATACTCAGACCAATTATTGTGTTGTTAACCTTGCCCATCACCATTCTAACCTTAGGTTTGTTTCTTTTGGTCATCAATGCTTTTATTGTTCTCATTGCAGATTCGCTTTTAAGCGGATTTGATGTCGATGGCTTTTGGTGGGCACTTATTTTTAGTTTGTTGCTGACCATTTTACAATCGATTGTCAATTCGATTTTAGACTAAAGTATAATTCTTCTAAAAAATTGGTTGTTAGTTAAATAAATTGTAGTTTTGCACTCCAATTTTTTAGAAGAAAAGTCTATGAATATTACGAGAGAAAACATCGATGAATTAAATGCGGTTGTAAAAGTAGAAATCAGTAAAGATGACTACAACCCAAAAGTAGAGCAAGTATTAAAAAATTATAAGAAAACGGCAAATATTCCTGGCTTTAGAAAAGGTCATGTACCCATGGGTTTTATCAAAAAGCAATACGGTCAAGCTGTTTTGGTAGATGAGGTAAACAAATTATTGCAAGAAACCTTAAATAAATTTATCAACGAAGAGAAAATTGAACTTCTCGGAAATCCACTTCCTAAAGACCAACCAGATTTTAATTGGGATAAAGATGACTATACTTTTGAGTTTGAATTAGGTTTGTCTCCAAAATTTGACGTTGAAGTAAATACCAAAAAACCGATTACCCATTACAAAATTGTGGCGGATGATAAAATGATTGACAACCAGATCAAAACCATCCAAAAGCAATACGGAAAAATCCAAACTAAAAATGAAGTAGAAGAAGGTGTAAACGTTACTGGGATTTTTACAAACCAAGAAGAAAATATAGATAACGATGCTACCTTTTCGTTAGATAAAATAAAAGGAAAAAGAAATGTCAACAAATTAATAGGGGCAAAAGTAGGTGATAAACTTACTTTTTCGACCAAAAATTTGTTTGAAGACGATCACGATTTGATGCACTTTTTAAAAGTAGATCACGATAAAGCGCACGATTTAGAAATCGATGTTGATTTTGAAATTACAGAAATCAGTGAACAAATTCCTGCCGATTTAGACCAAGAGTTGTTCGATAAGCTTTTCGGAAAAGATAACGTAAAAACCGTTACAGAGTTAAAAGAAAAGATAAAAGAAGACGCAGAAAAGCAGTTTGTACAGCAAAGCGATCAACAATTGTTAAACGACGTTACCGAGCGTTTAATTGAAGATACAAAGTTTGATTTGCCAGATGAATTTTTACAAAGATGGATTCAAGTAAGCGGCGAAAAAGAACTTTCTGCTGAAGAAGCTAAAGAAGAGTACGAAAAGAGCGAAAAGGGTTTGCGTTTTCAGTTGATCGAAGGAAAATTGATTCAAGAGAACAAAATGCAAGTTACTTTTGATGAAATCAAAGATATGACCAAAGACCGTATCAAAATGCAAATGGCACAATTTGGGCAAACGAATCCTTCCGATAAAGATTTAGAAGATATTACGGCAAGAGTTCTGTCTAACCAAGAGGAAGTGCGTAAAATCTCAGAGCAAGTGATGAACCAAAAGTTGTTGGATTTTTACAAAGAAAACGCCAACTTAAAAACCAAGGAAGTTACTTACGAAAATTTTGTTAAAGAAGTATACCAATAGACTTCTAACTAAGATAATATAAGTATATTTAAGGCGTTAATCAGAAAAGGTTAACGCTTTTTATTTAAACATTAATAGCGATTAGAATATGAAAGATATAGGTAAAGAATTTGAAAAATTTGCCATCAAAGACCAAGGGATCAATGGTAATTACTACTCAAAAATAGTATCGAGTATGATGCCCGTTGGCTTAACCCCAAATATTATTGAAGAGCGTAAACTCAATGTTATCGCCATGGATGTTTTCTCACGTCTGATGTTAGACAGAATCATCTTTTTGGGTACAGGCATCAACGACCAAGTGGCTAATATTGTACAAGCGCAAATGCTTTTTTTAGAAAGTGCCGATGCTGGTAAAGACATTCAAATTTATATCAATTCACCAGGAGGAAGTGTATATGCAGGTCTCGGAATTTACGACACCATGCAATTTATCAAACCAGACGTAGCAACCATTTGTACCGGTATTGCCGCTTCTATGGCTGCAGTTTTATTATGCGCAGGAGCGCACGGAAAACGTAGTGGCTTGCCGCATTCTAGAGTGATGATTCACCAACCTTTAGGAGGTGTTCAAGGTCAAGCGAGTGATATCGAAATTACAGCAAGAGAAATTCTTACTTTAAAAGAGGAATTATACCAAATTATTTCAAAACACAGTGGTCAGTCTTACGATAAAGTTTATAGCGATAGTGATCGTGATTACTGGATGAAAGCTGATAAAGCAAAAGAATATGGTATGATAGATGAGATTTTAACCAGAAATGAAGTAAAAAAATAATTTATGGCAAAAGACGATTTAGTATGTTCGTTTTGTGGTCGCAAAAAGCCGGAGACTAATCTGTTAATTGCAGGATTAGATGCGCATATTTGTGATCGTTGTATCGAACAAGCTCACGGTATTGTGATTGAAGAATCGAAGCAAGAAGGAGCAATAGAGCTTAAATCTGAATTTAAACTAAAAAAGCCCAAAGCAATAAAAGATTTCTTAGACCAGTATGTGATTGGTCAAGAATATACCAAAAAAGTACTATCAGTAGCTGTTTATAACCACTATAAAAGGTTATTGCAAACCAAAGATGATGAGCAAGACGATATCGAAATTCAGAAAAGTAACATCATTTTGGTAGGTCAAACCGGAACAGGAAAAACATTGCTGGCAAAAACCATTGCAAAAATGCTAAATGTTCCGTTGGCAATTGTCGATGCTACCGTACTTACTGAAGCAGGCTATGTAGGTGAAGATGTAGAAAGTATTTTGACTCGCCTATTACAAGCGGCAGATTACAATGTCGATAAAGCACAGCAAGGCATTGTTTTTATCGATGAGATCGATAAAATTGCCCGAAAGAGCGACAACCCTTCTATTACAAGGGATGTAAGTGGTGAAGGTGTACAGCAAGCCTTATTGAAACTATTGGAAGGAACGACTGTAAATGTTCCACCAAAAGGAGGAAGAAAGCATCCCGACCAAAAATTTGTCGAGGTAAATACCGAAAACATTTTATTTATCGCTGGTGGAGCTTTCGATGGAATTGAAAAAGCGATTGCAAAACGGCTCAACTTTCAAGCGGTAGGTTATAGTGCTTCTAAAATTGAAGACGATTACGAAAAGGATAATATTTTAAAATATATCATCCCAAAAGATTTAAAAGACTTTGGGTTAATACCAGAAATTATCGGTCGCCTGCCTGTTTTAAGTTACCTCAATCCATTGGATTCGAAGACTCTAAGGGCTATTCTAACAGAACCTAAAAACTCATTGGTCAAACAATACACCAAGCTTTTTGCGATGGATGACATTGAGTTTTCTATTACCGAAGGAGCCTTAGAATACATTGTAGAAAAAGCCATCGAGTACAAATTGGGAGCAAGGGGTTTACGCTCATTGTGTGAGGCGATTCTTACAGATGCGATGTTCGAAATGCCAGACAGTGGCGAAAAAGAGCTCAAAATAACAAAAGCATACGCTGAAAAAGCACTCAATAAAGTAGAAATAAAAAAATTAAAAGCGGTTTCCTAAGAGCCGCTTTTTTTTGCTTGTTTCTTTTTGGCTTTGTTTTTGTTTAGTAAAATAAAAACAAAACCATTTTAATAATGAGAACAAAATTTTTACTCTTTTTACTTTCCCCATTTTTTATTTTTGCGAACGAGATTTCTCCTAACTTCAAGATTAAAGAAGTGACCGTTTTTCTAAAAGGAGCACAGATTTCTGGTGTTTCGGAAGTCTCACTTCCGCAAGGTGTTTCTTTGGTGAAAATTAGCGGATTGTCACCAGAAATAGATCCAAACAGTATTCAGATAAGCGGTTTGAATGATGTTACCATCAATTCCATAAAATTTGAAATTAACTACCTAGAGAAGAAAATCAACCAAGCCGAATATGATAAAATAGAAAAAATTTACTTAGAAAGAAACAGAGCTTTGGCCATGTTCCGTAATAAAGTTACTGCTTTGCGCGAAGAAGAATCTTTATTGAAAGAAAACAAAAAAGTAAATAACGAACATGAAAATGTAACGATAGAACAACTTAACGCTTACGCGGAATATTACAGAAGGCGAATTGCTGAAATACAAAACGAAATTTACGATCTCAATCAAGAAATCAATGAGTTGAGTCAGGAAGTAAATGATATTACCCAGGAGTTTAATAAACTTAAGAACGAGAGAAACGAGCGTCGTGGCGAAATTTTCTTGACCTTAGATGCAGAGAGAAATAGTAATCTCAATCTCGAAATCAGTTATAATGTGAGAAACGCGGGTTGGTATCCAACTTACGATATCAAAACCGATAATACGAACCAACCGCTTTCATTTCATTACAAAGCCAATGTTTTTCAAAACACAGGAAACGATTGGGAAAATGTCTCGGTAACACTCTCTACCGGAAACCCAAATCTCAACAGCCAAAAACCAGATTTAACGCCTCTATACTTAAATTTTATACAATACTATAGTTATGGTTATATGAATGGTAGTGTAGAGCAAGCTTTACAAGGGAAAGTTGCAGGTGTTAGATTAGAAGCTGATGATGCTGGGGAAATGAGAGAGGAAGCTGTGGTAAGACAACCCGAAGTTACCAAAGCCGATAATATGACGCATAAGCTATTTAACATCACAAAAAAATACAGTATATATTCGTCTAAAGAAAACACAAGTATTACCATAGATGAGTTTAACATTGCAGCCGATTACGAATATTTTTCGGCACCCGTGTTACAACAGAAAGTGTATTTAACCGCAAAACTAGAAGAGTGGGAAAACTTCGATTTGTTGCCAGGGGAAGCCAAAATTTACTTCAACGGAAATTACGCTGGTAAAACTTTTATCGATCCGTTTAGTGTAGAAGAAGATTTTGTGGTTTCGTTAGGCGAAGATCCGAGTTTGGTTGTCGAACGTGAAGAAGTCAACGATCTCAAAGATAAATCCTTCTTCGGAAATACCAGAATCGTTAATAAAACCTATAAGCTTACGCTGAAAAATAATAAGAATATTCCTGTGGAAGTCACGATGGTCGATAGAGTTCCGATTTCTCAAAACAAAGAAATAGAAGTAGACGATGTAGAAGTAGGTAATGCAGATTATAAAAAAGACACCGGCATTCTCACCTGGAAAGTGAACCTATCTGCTAACGGAAAACAAGAAAGACAGTTCTCCTATGTGGTAAAATTCCCGAAAGACAAAAAGATTAACTTGAATTAAACGTCATTGCGAGAAAAAGCAGTCTTTCAAAATGAGATAACTTCGCTCATGACATTCACTTGTTATGACGTAATGGTCATTAAAAGCGAAGCGAAATAATTTTTTTTTCAGAAAGGTACTGACATCATAAAGCATAAAAAAATCCGCTGTAAAAGCGGATTTTTTATTTTATAAAGTGCTTGAGTGATTACATCATTCCTGGCATTCCGCCACCCATTCCAGCTGGCATTCCACCTCCACCTTTTTCTTCTTCAGGAAGATCGATTAAGGCACATTCTGTCGTTAAAATCATACCCGAAACTGAAGCTGCATTTTCTAAAGCTACTCTAGTTACTTTTTTCGGATCGATAATTCCTGCTTTTAGCATATCTACATACTGCTCGGTTTTGGCATCGTAGCCAAAGTCTTTTTTACCTTCCAAGACTTTATTGATGACTACAGAACCTTCACCACCAGCATTTTCTACGATGGTTCTTAGCGGAGATTCGATCGCTTTATTAACAATCTGGATACCTGTTTCTTCGTCGTTGTTTTCACCTTTTAGCTTTGCTAAAACAGCTTTTGCACGTACTAGGGCAACACCACCGCCGGCAACAATACCTTCTTCTACGGCAGCTCTTGTTGCATGTAAAGCATCATCAACGCGGTCTTTCTTTTCTTTCATTTCCACTTCAGAAGCAGCACCTACATAAAGAACAGCCACACCACCAGAAAGTTTAGCCAAACGCTCTTGTAATTTTTCTTTGTCGTAATCTGAAGTTGTACTTTCGATTTGAGCTTTAATCTGATTGATTCTAGCCTTGATGTCTTTATCGTTTCCAGCACCGTTTACAATCGTGGTATTGTCTTTATCGATAGATACTTTTTCTGCGGTACCCAACATATCGATGCTTGCGTTTTCTAAAGTAAAACCTCTTTCCTCAGAAATTACGGTTCCGTTAGTTAAGATAGCAATATCTTCTAACATTGCTTTTCTACGGTCACCAAAACCAGGTGCTTTTACCGCAGCAATTTTAAGAGAACCTCTCAATTTGTTAACGACCAAAGTAGCTAAAGCTTCTCCATCTACATCTTCAGCGATAATCAATAATGGTTTACCACTTTGTGCTACTGGTTCTAATACCGGCATCAAATCTTTCATGGTAGAAATCTTCTTATCGTAGATCAAGATGTATGGATTGTCTAAGTCGGTAGTCATCTTTTCACTATCGGTCACAAAATAAGGTGATAAATAACCTCTGTCAAACTGCATCCCTTCTACAACTTCCACGTAAGTGTCTGTTCCTTTTGCTTCTTCTACCGTAATTACCCCTTCTTTACCAACTTTGCTAAATGCTTGAGCGATTAAATCACCAATCACGTCATCGTTGTTGGCAGAAATAGAAGCAACTTGTTTGATTTGCTCAGAAGAACTTCCTACTTCTTTGGTTTGTTTTGCTAAATCTTTAGTAATAGCTTCTACGGCTTTGTCGATACCTCTCTTTAAATCCATTGGGTTGGCACCAGCAGCTACGTTTTTCAATCCTTCAGAAACAATAGCTTGCGCTAAAACAGTTGCGGTGGTAGTTCCGTCACCAGCCAAGTCGTTGGTTTTTGAGGCGACTTCTTTTACCATTTGTGCTCCCATGTTTTCAAGGGCATCTTTTAATTCTATTTCTTTTGCAACACTTACACCATCTTTAGTGACTACGGGTGCACCAAAAGATTTGCTGATGATAACGTTACGGCCTTTTGGGCCTAAAGTTACTTTTACTGCATTAGCTAAAGCATCAACACCTTTTTTGATGCCATTTCTTGCTTGTGTGTCAAATTTTATATCTTTTGCCATAATGATTTTTATTTTTTATGTTTTTTAGAAATGATTTTAAATGAAAAAAAGGACTTATAAAATCCCTAAAATTTCATCTTCTCTCATAATTAAATAATCTTTTCCATCTAGTTTTAATTCGGTTCCCGAAAATTTTCCGTAAAGAACGGCGTCTCCTTTTTTAACCGTCATTTCGTGGTCTTTTTTTCCTTTTCCTACTGCAACTACATTACCTTGTTGAGGTTTTTCTTTTGCTGAATCTGGAATATAAATTCCTGAAGCGGTTTGGGTTTCGGCCGCTACTGGCTCTACCAGTACTCTATCGGCTAATGGTTTAAATTTTAATGCCATTGGTTATAAATATTTTAAATGATTAATTTTTATTTTACTCGCTTATATTCGAAAAGTATGCCAAGCCAGTTTTTACTGTCAGAATAAAAAAAATGCCATCAAGTGGTGACAAGATGGCATTTGTATAAGGATAAAACCGTTTCTTAATTCTCGTTGTTGCTTTCAGGAACAAGTTGGTTGTCAGTAGCATTGGTTGCAGGAGTAGAAGTTTCTACATCACTTTTCATAATTCTGGATTCTTGAGAGTCTCCACTTCCAAAAATGACCACGTTTGATAATAGGACTAAAGCGATAAGCACGGTTGCCAATACCCAAGTACTACGGTCTAAGAAGTCTGTGGTGTTTTTTACACCTCCTAATTGCTGTGTACCTCCACCACCAAAAGAAGATGACAATCCGCCACCTTTTGGGTTTTGCACCATAATTACAACCACCAATAAAAAGGCTACTAAAACGATTGCTATTAAAAATACTGTAAACATATTGTTGATTATTTTATTCTTTTAAATTTTCGATTGCTCGAATTTGGTTTGCAAATAAACTACTTTTTTCTGGATATTTCAAAATTAATATTTTATAAGCTTGTATAGCTTTGTCATATTTTTTTTGTTCCAAGTAAACTCTTGCCAAAGTTTCGGTCATCAAGTTGGTTGAACTTGGTTCTAAAACAGGAACTGTTGGGCTGTTTTCTTTAGAAGGATTAATTTTTGGATTCTCTTTGATGAACTTATCGATGAGCTCAAAATTTTGCTCTTTTTCCGATTTTTCTCTCACTATCGGTTTCATCGAGGTAAGTTTGAGCCATTCGGTAAAGGAATGTGTCTCGGTTTGATCAAACTCTAAAGGTTTTCCTATTTCTAATTCACTTCTTTCGAGTTCAATTTTATCTTCATCTTCGATTTCAGTTTCATTGCTCTTCGTTTGAAAAAGTTCTGGATCTAAAACTTGATTCACTTCGTGATCTTCCATTTCGAAGTTATGAGTTGGCTTTTCGCTTACAGCGGAATTTTGTTTTGCTGCAAAACTTGCTTCTTCGGTTTCTCTTGCTTTTATTTCCTGCGAAAGCTGGTTTTGGTCAAATTCCACGGAAGTGATAAAATCAAATAAAACAGTACGATCACTTGTGTAAGCAGCTGTTCTTTTAAGTTCAAAATTATACTCAAAACTGTTGGTGTTTTTGAGAAGTTTGAGTCGCATGGCTCTTGCCGACTGAAAATAAGGATACTTCGCCAAGAGCAAATCGAGTTCGTGCAAATCGTTGTGATTTACCGTTTCTAAATTTGCTGTTTTTGCGATGTATTCTTCTTTTTCCATTTACCAGTTGGTGAGTGAAGCGTTAAAAATATCTTGGGTGATTCGAGTATAAATTTCTTCGAGAGCCGTGTCTAACGTTGAGCCAACCATTTGTAAATTGGCATCGTAATCGTAATAAAAGGTAAACGATCTTTCAAAATCCTTTTCAGGGTCAAGCGTGTTGGTAAACCTAACATTTATAGCGATTGTTAAACGGTTTTGTGCCGCTCTACTATCGCTCGTGGCGGTCATCGGGGCAATGTAATATTGTGTAATCTCACCTTCGTAAATCAAGTCGCCGTTGGAAGTAGTTAGACCTAGATTGGTCTGGTTTTGTATTAAATCCTGGAGGTCATTGGTAAACTGCCTGTCGATACCAGGCTCTATAATGCTTGCCGTATTTCTGAAAAACTCTACCTGAAAGGTTTGCGCGTCACCAACTTCAGCATTAGAAAGTGAATAAATACCGCAGCTTGAAAGCGAAAAAAAACAAACAATTGTAAATAATTTAAAGAGGTTTTTCATTATAAATCGTATTGTTTTATTTTTCGGTATAATGTACGTTCGCTAATCCCAAGTTCGTCTGCTGCCGCTTTTCGTTTGCCGTTATGGCGTTCCAAAGATTTTTTGATAAGCTCAATTTCTTTTTCTTGCAAAGAAAGGGTTTCTTCTTCTTCGATTTCTTCCGCAAAAGCGTATTTGTCCTCTTTTATTTCTTCTTGCTGCTGCGAATGCGAAATTTGTAAAATTTCTAATTCGTCTTCCTCTTCTTCTTGCTCTTCATAGTCTTTATCGGAACTGTTACCGTAAATCTTATTGATGAGTGTTTCGTTGTCACTTTTTACTTTTTCGCTGCCGTTTTGCATCAATTCCAACGTAAGTTTTTTCAAGTCGTTGAGGTCATTTTTCATATCGAACAGAACTTTGTACAAAATCTCACGCTCATTGCTAAAATCGCTGTCTTGCTTTTTACTTTCGATTACGGCAGGCAAATTACTACTCTGGTTAGGTAAATAGGAGCGAAGGGTTTGCGGTGTAATCGTTCTGTTTTGTTCTAATACCGAAATTTGTTCGGCTATATTTCGAAGCTGTCTAATGTTTCCCGACCAACGGTAACTCAATAGCATTTGTGTAGCTTCTTCGTTGAGTTTTATCGCTGGCATCTTATATTTTAGAGCAAAATCGGATGCAAACTTTCGAAACAACAAATGAATGTCATCTTTTCTTTCTCTTAAAGGTGGAAGGTTGATTTCTACCGTGCTTAAACGGTAATACAAATCTTCTCTAAATTTCTCTTTTTTTATAGCGTCAAACATATTGACATTGGTAGCTGCAACAATACGCACATTGGTTTTTTGCACTTGTGACGAACCTACTTTTATAAATTCGCCATTTTCTAAAACCCGCAACAAACGTACTTGTGTGGTCAAAGGCAATTCGCCTACTTCGTCCAAAAATATAGTTCCGCCATCGGCAACTTCAAAATAACCGCTACGTGTCTGAGTAGCTCCTGTAAAAGCTCCTTTTTCGTGACCAAAAAGCTCACTGTCTATTGTTCCTTCTGGGATAGCTCCGCAGTTTACAGCGATATATTTACCGTGTTTACGATGTGATAACGAATGGATGATTTTAGGAATACTCTCTTTCCCGACACCACTTTCACCAGTGACCAACACCGAAATATCGGTGGGAGCTACTTGTATCGCTTTTTCGATAGCCCGGTTTAGTCTTGGGTCGTTACCAATAATTCCGAAACGTTGTTTGGTTGCTTGTATGCTTTCCATACCATATTAATTGTTATCTGAATATCCCACAGCTTCGCCAATTAAAGTTGCACTGGTGCAGTCAGTAATTTTTACATTTACAAAATCACCTACTTTATAATTTTCTTTCGGGAAAACTACCATTGTGTTTTGAGTGTTTCTTCCACTCCAGTGTGAATCAGATTTTTTGGATTCTTTTTCGATTAAAACCTCTTCTGTTTTTCCTAAATGCTCTTCAGTACGATACAGAGAATGTTTTTGCTGTAGCTGAATAATCTCTTGTAACCTTCTCTTTTTTACTTTTTCAGGTACGTCATCTTCAAACTTTCTGCCTGCCATTGTTCCTGGTCTTTCAGAATAAGCAAACATAAATCCGAAATCATACTTTACATATTCCATCAGCGAAAGCGTGTCTTGATGGTCTTCTTCGGTTTCTGTTGGAAAACCAGCAATCATATCTTGCGAAATAGCACAATCTGGAATTAGTTTTCTGATGTTGTCAATCAACTCAAAATATTCTGCTCTGGTATGCAAACGATTCATTTTCTGAAGAATCCTATCGCTACCACTTTGTACTGGCAAGTGAATGTATTTACAAATGTTCTGATGCTTTGCCATCACTTCAATCACATCAAGCGTCATATCTTGCGGATTGGAAGTCGAAAATCTAAAACGCATTTTTGGTTGTGCTTTGGCAACCATATCAAGCAATCCTGCAAAATTTACAGCAGTAGCTTTTTGCATTTCGCTGGCTTTATCAAAATCTTTTTTCAGGCCACCACCATACCAAAGGTAGCTATCAACATTTTGCCCAAGTAAAGTAACTTCTTTAAAACCTTTATTGGCTAAATCATTTATTTCTTCAACAATACTTTGTGGGTCACGACTTCGTTCGCGTCCTCTGGTGAAAGGTACTACGCAAAAGGTACACATATTGTCACAACCTCTAGTGATAGAAACAAAAGCAGTCACTCCATTCGATTGTAAGCGCACCGGAGAGATATCGCCGTAAGTTTCTTCTTTCGATAAAATCACATTAATCGCATCTCGGCCTTCGTCTACTTCTTCGATCAAGTTGGGTAAATCTTTGTAGGCATCTGGGCCTACGACGAGATCTACAATTTTTTCTTCTTCTAAAAACTTGCTCTTTAAACGTTCTGCCATACAGCCGAGAACACCCACTTTCATTTTTGGGTTGATTCTTTTAACAGCGTTGTATTTTTCGAGACGTTTACGCACGGTTTGTTCGGCTTTGTCACGGATAGAACACGTGTTGACCAAAACCAAATCGGCATCTTCTATGTTTTGAGTAGTGTTAAAACCTTCTTTGGCAAGAATGGAAGCTACAATCTCACTATCGCTAAAATTCATTTGGCAACCATAACTTTCGATAAAAAGTTTTTTGGTGTTGATTGTATTTCCCTCCAGAACAAGCGATGTACCTTGTTTACTTTCTTCAATCACCTTCTCCATAAATCCAAATATGCTTAAAAATTAGAACTGCAAATATACCAAGAAATAAAGTATATGACAAACTGACAGCGTGTTAAATAATAAAGCAAAGTTTTCTTTGTATGAAGTAGAATTCTGTTGTATTTCTAATTATAGAAACCGCAATGATTAATTACAATTATTGAATTAGCTTTTTGATTTCAAGATGATGACCAGTATCATAACCTCTCCATCGCCCAATAATAACTCCTTCAGGATTTACTAATATTTTCACAGGAATACCCGTTACTGAAAAAGTTCTCTCAGCTACTCTTAAAGCTTGGTTTTGTGCCAATGAAATGTGTATAAAGCCATCAATTTGATGTTTTTTAATCGCTTTTTCCCATGAGGTAATATCTTTATCTATTGAAATAGATATCACATTAAGATTCTCTTTATGGGCTTTTTTTAAATTCTTTAAGAAAGGAAAATCTTGAATACAAGGAACACACCAAGAAGCCCAAAAATCTATCAACAAGTATTTTCCTTTTAGGTTATTAAAATTTATTGGTTTTTTTGAAATATCATTAAGGGTAATGTTTGATATATTGCTTCCAACATTGCTTTTATAAAAAACATCTATTCTTTCTTTTAGTAATTTTCCTTTATCGGTATTTTTAATATCTGGAGTTAGGTTTTTGTAAATAGAGGTTATTCTATCTATATGTTTTTTTGCATACGATCTTGAAATAAGAAGGCTTAAGTGATCAACAAACAAATAAGAACTTGTTTTACCTTCAAAGAAATCTAGTTCAGATAGAAGATATTTTTCTAATATTATCTCTTGTTCTGATTTTAATTTATCAATTATTAACTGAATGCTATCTTTTTTAAAATATGAATTTTGAATGAGCTGGTTATTGATGCGTATTAATTCATAGTTGTATAGCAAAGCTTTATTTATACCATAATTATGGTTATGAAGGCTTTCGTATTCTTCATTAATTTTAGAACCAATGATTTTAACAGAGTCAATATCTTTTTTGCAATCTATTGCTAATTTATTTTCGCCTTTATCAAAATAAAAAGTTTTGAATTTTTCTAAACCTTTAGAGGGACTAATATACATCCTTTTAGGGTTTTGACTTAGAATTCTTACTTCTTGATCTGATAGAGATGAATCTAAAGAATCTAAAATATTATTTGATTCATCAAACAAATAAAAAACCTGGTTATCGCTACACTTACTATAATCAGCGTAAACTATTATATGTTCTTTTTCTAATTCGCTGAGATGTTTGTTGTTTTGTTTGCACGAAATAAGTATCAATAAAAGAAAAAATAATCTCATTAATGAATGATTTAAAATAAAAGACTAATTTAAAGTTTTGTAGTCTATTATTATAAAACAAATGCTCTAATTTAAGATGGTCATAAAACTTTTCATGGCTTCCAAAAAACGAAATAAAAAAAATCATATACTTTTGCAATCATACAAAATACAATTATGGCAAAAAATTTAGTAATCGTAGAGTCACCTGCAAAGGCTAAAACCATCGAGAAATTTTTAGGAAAAGAATACCAGGTGGAATCTAGTTTTGGGCACGTGGCAGATTTACCGGCAAAAGAATTGGGAGTTGATGTTGAGAAAGATTTTAAGCCAAAATATATTGTAAGTAAAGACAAGAAAGATGTCGTTAAAAAATTAAAAAGCCTTGCCGATAAAGCGGATACCGTTTGGTTGGCGAGTGATGAAGACCGTGAAGGAGAAGCGATTGCATGGCATTTGGCAGAAGTCTTAAAGTTAGATAAAAACAAAACCAAGCGTATTGTTTTTCATGAAATCACCAAAAAAGCCATCCTTAAAGCGATTGAAAACCCTCGTGAAATAGACTATAATCTGGTCAACGCACAACAAGCGAGACGAGTCTTAGACCGTTTGGTGGGTTATGAGCTTTCACCAGTTTTATGGCGAAAAGTAAAAGGAGGATTATCGGCTGGTCGTGTTCAATCGGTGTCGGTACGTTTGATTGTAGAACGCGAACGCGAAATACAAGATTTCAAACCACAGGTTTTCTACCGTATAGATGCCGAATTTCTAACGGAAAAGGGTAAAAGCTTTAAAGCAAAATTGCCTAAAAACTTCGACACCAAAGCTGAAGCTGAGAATTTCTTAAAAGAAAATATAGGAGCTAATTTTGAAGTAGCCGATTTAACCAAAAAGCCTGCGAAAAAGTCACCTGCGCCGCCATTTACCACTTCTACTTTACAACAAGAAGCGGCAAGAAAACTTTATTTTTCGGTGAGTAAAACGATGACAATGGCGCAACGTTTGTACGAGGCGGGGCACATTACCTATATGAGAACCGATAGTGTGAACCTTTCAGATGAGGCAAAAAGCGGAGCGCAGCAAGAGATTATTTCCGCTTACGGCGAAAAATACCACAAAGCCAGAAATTACAAAGGAAAAAGTAAAGGAGCACAGGAAGCACACGAAGCTATTCGTCCGACCAATTTCGAAAATCAATCGATCAATGTAGAATACGATCAACAGCGGTTGTATGAGCTGATCTGGAAACGTGCGATTGCTTCGCAAATGAGTGATGCGCAATTAGAAAGAACCAATGTCAAAGTAAAAGCAGATAAACATACGACAGAATTTACGGCAAATGGTGAAATGCTCAAGTTTGATGGGTTTTTAAAAGTTTACCTAGAAGGAAAAGACGAAGAAGACGAAGAGCAAGCAGGTTTGTTGCCAACGATGAAAATAGGTGACGATTTGCAAAACCAATACATCACAGCGACAGAAAGATACACAAGGCAACCTTCAAGATATACGGAAGCTTCGCTGGTAAAACAGTTGGAAGAATTGGGTATTGGTCGACCTTCTACGTATGCACCAACCATTTCTACCATTCAGAATAGAAACTATATAGAGAAAGGAAGTTTGGAGGGTCAAGAAAGGAAATATCTTAAATTTACTTTGGAAGCAGATAAAATTTCTGAAAAAACCTTAACGGAAACTGTTGGAGCCGACAAAGGAAAATTGATGCCAACCGATATAGGAATGGTGGTCAACGACTTTTTGGTGCAACACTTTAGTAGTATTCTCGATTATAATTTCACCGCCAAGGTAGAGCAAGATTTTGACGACATTGCCGAAGGAAATGAAAAGTGGACACAAATGATGAGCGATTTCTATAAAGATTTTCACCCACGGGTAGAAGATGTTGCCGAAAATGCAGAGCGGGAAGTTGGTGAGCGCATTTTAGGAACCGACCCGAATACAGGAAGGCAAGTGAGCGTAAGGTTAGGAAAATTTGGTCCGATGGTGCAAATTGGTACGGTCGACGATGAAGAAAAGCCACTTTTTGCGAGCCTGATGGAAGATCAATCACTAAACACGATTACTTTTGAAGAAGCTCTAGACTTGTTTAAACTCCCAAAAGCCTTAGGTGAGTATAAAGGAGAAAGTGTTGAGGTAAATAATGGACGTTACGGGCCTTATGTGCGTTACGGAAAAAAGTTTGTTTCGCTAGAAAAAGGTGAAAATCCGCTTGACGTAGACTTAGATCGCGCTATGGAACTGATCGCAGCCAAAGAAAAAGCCGATGCTCCTATCTATAATTATGAAGGACACGACGTGCAAAAAGGCGTAGGTAGATTTGGGCCTTTTATCAAATGGAATGGCATTTTTATAAATGTGAATAAAAAGTATGATTTTGATAACTTATCTAACGATGATATCGAAGAACTGATTGAGGATAAGAAGCAAAAGGAGATTGATAAGGTGATTCATCATTGGAAAGACGAAGGGATAAAAGTAGAAAAAGCACGTTGGGGAAGAAGTAAGATTACCAAAGGAAAAATAAAGATTGAACTACCGAAAACTGTAGATGCTTCTCAACTTACGTTGGAAGAGGTGAAAGAACTCATCGAGAAAAAATCACCAAAAAAGAAGACTGCTAAAAAGAAAACCACAAAAAAAACAACGACCAAAAAGAAAAAGTAACCTATGTGGACCGATTTTCTTCACCCGATAAATATTGAGTTTGATGAGACTTTTCTTCAAGATAAAAATCTGTTGGGAAATCAAATTCAAATCCATACACAAGAAAAGTTCCCAGATTTATCGAGTATAAAAGTTGCTGTTTTAGGAGTTTTAGAGAATAGAAGAAGTAACCTTCAGTCAGGTTATGATGCCTATCCTTTTCAGGAAATCAGGCAAAAATTTTATCAATTGTATGCAGGAAACTGGGGTTTTCAAGTTGCAGATTTAGGAAATATCCACCCAGGAAATTCTGTAGAAGATACTTATTTTGCTTTAAAGTCTATTGTTGCCGAATTGGTTAAAAACAAAATCATACCTATTATATTAGGAGGAAGTCAAGATTTGGTTTATGCCAATTACCGAGCTTACGACGATTTTGGTAAAATGATTAATTATGTAAACGTAGACACCAAGTTTGACTTAGGGAATACCGAGGCACCAATTTCATCATCCTCATACGTAGGGAAAATGGTCATTAATCAACCCTATAACTTATATAACTATTCTAATGTAGGTTATCAAACGTTTTATAATTCGCAAGAAGAAATAGATCTCTTAGAGAAATTGTATTTTGATGCAATAAGACTTGGAGAAGCCACTTCCAACATCGAAAAAACAGAGCCCATTTTTAGAAATGCCGATATTGTAGCTATCGATATCAATACCATAGAATCTTTTCAAGAAAAGAATACCATCGGAAACCCAAATGGTTTTACCAACAGAGAAATCTGTAGAATTGCAAGATATGCAGGCATAAGTGACCAATTATCTAGTTTTGGTTTATATCATCTAGAAAATTTGCAAAACTCAGAAAATAGTATTATGTTGGTTGCCCAAATTTTATGGTACTTTTTAGAGGGAGTAGCTTATCGAAAAAATGAAAATACTCTTCAAGCTCAAAAAGATTTTATAAAGTACAAGGTCCTTATAGAAGATGAGGTTTTAACATTTTACAAAAGCGAGATTTCTGGTCGTTGGTGGATAGAAATTTCAATTTTTAATGGTTTTAACAATAATTTAGATAAAACCACGTTATTGCCTTGTACGCATCAAGATTATTTAGATGCTTGTAATCAAAATATTCCAGAGCGCTGGTGGAAAGCGCAAAGGAAAAATGAAGTGTAGATGTTTTCTAAATTTTAACTTTTTTTTAAAAAATTATTGTTTTTTAGGAAATATTTAGATAGGTTTACGCCCTTATAATTAAAAAGATCATCTTAACCTTAATATAAGTTATGAGAAAAATTTTTGCTATTCTAGTAATATCTGCTTTTTTAGCTAGTTGTGGAGGTAATACCAATGGGCAATTAGTAGGAGTAAAAGGTAAAAAATGGCACGCAGAAAAACCTTACGGAATGAGTTTAGTTCCAGGAGGTGCTTTTATCATGGGTAAATCAGACGACGATATGGCAGGAGTAGACGATGCTCCTACCAAAACCGTTACGGTAAATTCATTTTACATGGATGAGACCGAAATTACCAATTCTGAGTACCGTCAATTTGTTCACTGGACGAGGGATTCTGTAATCCGTCAACGTCTAGGAGAAGAGGCAGAATTATCAGGTGGTGGAAGTGCTGGAGGTAACAATGGTTCTATTGCTGATTTTGCTTTCAAAGGCTCTGCTACTGCTCAAGGAGGTAATAATCAACAAACGCAAACTCCTTATCAACAGTACTCTAAGCATTACGATCCCAACCAGCAAGGTATCAACTGGGATGTAGACATCATTTGGGAAAAAGATGAATATCCAGATGAGTCTTACGTATATGTAATGGATGAATTTTATCTTCCAAACGACCAATCATATAATGGTATGCGTTTGATGGATGTTACTAAGTTTGTATACAGTTTTAAATACTTAGACATAGAAGAAGCGGCAAGAGCTCAAGGTAATCGTTCTGATTTTATAAAAGAAGATCAAGTAGCGGTTTATCCAGATACAACTGTTTGGATTAAAGATTTCCATTATTCTTATAATGTTCCGATGCATAATGACTATTTCTGGCACTCGGCTTATGATGAGTACCCAGTGGTTGGTGTGAGTTGGAAACAAGCAAAAGCTTTTTGTGATTGGAGAACACTGTTACATAATGGCTATAAAACAGAAAAAGGTCAGCATAGAGTAAATATGTATCGTTTACCTATTGAGGCAGAATGGGAATATGCAGCAAGAGGTGGTTTAGAGTCAGGAACTTTTCCTTGGGGAGGTCCTTACGCAATGAACGATAGAGCTTGCTTTTTGGCAAACTTTAAACCTTTGCGAGGTGATTATGCGGCAGATCAGGCATTATACACGGTTGAAGCCGATGCTTATGAAGCAAATAATTTTAACCTTTATAATATGTCAGGTAACGTTGCAGAATGGGTGGATTCTTCTTACGATGCTTCATCGTATGAGTTCTATTCTTCGATGAACCCTAACGTAAACGACAAAAACAATAAACGTAAAGTTACTCGTGGTGGATCCTGGAAAGATGTAGAATATTACTTACAAGTTAGCACCAGAGATTACGAATATTCAGATTCTGCGAGAAGCTATATTGGCTTTAGAACAGTACAAGATGCACCTGGAGAAGATTTCGATTTCGCTCAAGGTGGAGGTGCGAGATAATAAAAATTAAAAACTTAACTCAAATTAAATAAACTTAAACAACTAAAACTTAAATTAAATTAATTATGGCAAAATCAAAATCAGCAAAGAAATTGACCAATATGGTATATGGTCTTGGAGCAGCAGTAGTAATTTTAGGAGCTTTATTTAAAATTATGCACTGGCCATTTGCAAACCCTATGCTTATTGCAGGTCTTATTGTAGAAGCATTAGTATTTGCGTATTCTGCGTTCGAACCTGCAGATGACGAATTAGACTGGTCTCTTGTTTATCCAGAATTAGCTGGTGGAGAAGCTTCAAGAAAAAACATCAAAGAAGCTCAAGAAGCAGAAGGCTTATTATCTAAAAAACTAGATAACATGCTTAAAGAAGCGAAAATAGATGGTGAATTAATGAGCAGTTTAGGTGATAGTATCAGAAACTTTGAAGGTGCTGCTAAGAACATGTCACCTACCGTAGATGCGATTACTTCTCAAAAGAAATACAGCGAAGAAATGACTTTGGCAGCTGCACAAATGGAATCTTTAAACAACTTGTATAAAGTACAATTAGAGTCTGCAAGCAGACAAGCAGAAGCGAATCAAGCTGTTGCAGAAAATGCATCAAAACTTCAGTCTGAAATGCAAAACTTAGCTACTAATTTATCTAGCTTAAACAATGTTTACGGAGGTATGTTAACTGCTATGCGTCCAAACGCATAATATTTACAATTTTAACTTAACAAAAAAATTAGATAAATATGGCAGGAGGCAAATTATCACCAAGGCAGAAGATGATTAACTTAATGTATTTGGTATTCATCGCAATGATGGCACTAAATATGTCTAAAGAAGTATTAACTGCTTTTGGTACGTTTAACGAAAGTTTTGAGCAGCACAATAGAACAGCTACTGATAGAAACAATGCTTTTATGGCAGGCTTAGCTGAAAAAGCGGCTGAACAACCTAAGCAATATGTTCCTTTACAAGAAAAGGCTAAAAAAATTAGTGCAGCTTCAAATGAATTATATTCATATATCGAAAATCTTAAAAATGAAGCGACAGCTGAAATGGATGATAAGAGAGATTACGAATCTATGGATAAAGGAGATTACTTTGATGAACTTTTCTACAGAGGAGGTAAAGTTTCACCAGAGGGACAAGAGTTTCTAAACAAAATTAAAGACTATAGAACGAAAGTAGCTGCAGAAATGGGTGATCAATTTCCCGTTCAAAAGAAACAGTTAGAGGAGAAGTTTTCTACTGAAGATATTGTTGACGGTGAAAAGGTAAAAAGAGATTACATCAACTATCATTTTGTAGGTTTCCCTTTAATTGCGTCACTTACTAAATTGACTAAAATGCAGTCTGATATTAAGTCTACTGAAAGCGAGGTCTTGTCAGCAATGTTCCAAGGTAACTTAGGGAGTCAAGTTTCTTTAACAAACTATAAAGCTATCGTTATTGCTGATAAAACAGCATTCTTTAACGGTGAGAATTTTACTGGTAGAGTTGTTTTAGGTAGAGTTGATGAAAACACTCAGTTTGATAAGGTTATCATCAACGGTGCTGAAATGGAGAAAATGGAAAACGGTCAAGTAGTTTTAGATTTTCCAGCAGGAAATGTTGGGGAAAGAGAACTTAAAGGAGAGATTCAGTTTACAGAAGATGGTGAAGTGAAATCTATTCCTATCGAAAGTTCTTATGCAGTAATTCCAAAACCAAACGCAGCGGTTATCTCTGCAGATAAAATGAACGTGGTTTATCGTGGGGTACAAAACCCAATGACGATTTCTATTCCAGGTGTTCCTGTAGTAAGTGCAAATGCACCAGGTCTAAGACAATCTGGAGGAGCTGGAAGCTATATGATGGACGTAACCAATGTAAAAGCGAGAGAGGTTAAAATTAACGTTTCTGGGGAATTACCAAACGGTGAAACTGTTTCAGATAGTAAAACATTTAGAATTAAAGAAATTCCACGTCCAGTGGGTGTAATTGGAGCAAAAGACGGTATGGATGGTACTATTCGTTTATCAAGAAGAGCTGTTCAGGTTTCTCCGGTAAGCGCAAAGCTTCCAGATTTTGACTTCGATTTAAATTTAGTGGTTTCAGGATTTAAATTCCAAGTAATTGGTAAGCCAGTAGTACAAGTAAACGGTACAAGACTTAACGGAGCTGCAGAAGCTGCTTTAAACTCAGCTAAACGTGGTGATGTGATTCAGATTTTTGATATCAACGCAAAAATTTCTGGAAACTCAAGCTATAAGTTACCAAGAGTAGCTCCGTTAGTAATTGAATTGACAGATTAATAAAATATTATATTTATGAAAAAGAGTTGTTTTTTAGTATTAGCTTTTATTGCTACTTTAAGTATGTATGCTCAAAGTAACATCTTAAATGCTACAAAGCCTGATGAAATTGGTAAGAAAAGTCAAGCGCAAATAGAAAACGATGCCAATACTGAACCTTTACCATACGGATATGTTGATGATAGAGATGTAATGTGGGCTAAGACAACTTGGGAGTATATTGATTTAAACCAACGTGTAAACTTTCCATTACTATTCCCGTTAGATAAAGTTAGTCAAGGACGTCGTTCTTTGTTTGAGGTTTTAATTGAAGCTATCAAAAAAGATAGCGTAACTATGTATTACGATTCTTATTTTCATCAAACTTATCCTATGGAACAGTTGGAGACCAACTTGTCTGTAAAGGTATTAAACGATGAAGGTATAGCGGCTCAAAATGCAGGAGAAGCGGTTGAAGAATGGCATTATTCTATGGCAGAAATTAAGCCAGCAGATGTTGCTGGTTACAGAATCCGTGGATATTGGTATGTAGATAAGAGACAAGGTGATTTACGTTGGAGACTTTTGGCTTTATGTCCAGTTGTAGTTTCAGCACAAAACAAATTACAACAACAAGAGAATCCAGATTTAGAGGTAGTTCCAGTAGATTTGTTTTGGGTTTTTTACCCAGAGGTTCGTAAACAGATGCATGCCAACTATGTATTTAATGAGCAAAACTCTGCTGTACCTATCACATTCGACCATTTGCTAAACTCAAGACGTTTTGATGCAGTGATCGAAAAAGAGGATAACGTTTATGGAGATCGAGAGGTAGATGATTATATAGCAGATAACACTCTTATGCAATTGTTAGAGTCTCAAAGAATCAAAGAGACAATAAGAGATTTTGAAGCTAATCTTTGGAATTACTAATCTTTGCAAACAATATAAAATTAAAACGCCCTGAACAAGGGCGTTTTTTTATGATATGAAACAGGTAGACTTTATTATTTTAGGTTTTGGTATTGCTGGCTTGTCACTTTGTAGACGATTAGAACAGGCAAACAAAACCTTTTTGGTGATTGCTAACAATCAACATCAAAGTGCAACGAAAGTTGCAGGAGGAATTATAAGCCCCATAAATTTAGGTTACTACCGAATGCTAGATAATGGCCAGGAACTCTACGAAAATGCAAAGTCTTTTTTCAAAGATTTAGACTCGTATTTAAATGCACGTACTTTTAAGGAGCAACCTATCTATAAAGTATTAAAAAACCCTGGAGATCAAAACGATTGGTTAACGACTTCAGAAAAGAATAATTTTCATTATTTTATGGAAGATGATTTGGAACCCAATATTGCAAACTTACATACAGTCCACAAGTTTGGAAAAACTAAAAATACGGCTCTTATAGACACGGTTCAGCTTCTAAATAATTATAAAGAAAAGCTTCAACAGCAAAATCAATTTGAAGAAAACCATTTTTCTTATGATGAATTAAAGGTTAAGGAAAATAGTATTGCATATAAAGGTTACAAAGCAAAATATATTGTTTTTTGTGAGGGAAGTAGTATTAAAAATAACCCTTACTTTCAAAATATGCCTATTAATGGAAATAAAGGCGAGTACATTACTATAAAATCTCCAGCCTTAGAACTTGGTGTAATCGTCAAGCATCATTTTTTTATCATTCCGCAAGGAAACGATTTGTATAAAGTGGGCGCAACCTACGAACGTGATCATCATCATTTAGAGCCTACAGAAAAAGCCAAACGAGAAATGGTTAATTCTTTGAATGAAGTTTTAAAAGTTCCTTTTGAAGTGGTTCAGCAAGAAGCAGGAGAAAGACCAACAGTTTATGATAGAAACCCTATTATAGGTGCACATAAAAGTCACAAAAATATATTTGTCTGTAACGGTTTTGGAAGTCGTGGTTTATTGTTTGCTCCAAAAGTGTCTAGTGTTTTGGTAGATTTTATTTTAAGAAATAAAAGTATTCCAAAAGATTTTGATGTGGCTCGTTTTTACTGATTTTTAGCAAAGTTTTTATCGTAATGTAGATAGATGTTTATCCAGATGTTTCTGGAAAGACGAATGATAATAGGCATTAAAACAACAAGAGCAACCACGATTGACCAAAAAGCACCTAAAAGTGAAGTTTTAAATCCATAGTGAGCAATTAAAAACACACAAAAGCTAATCGCTACTCCAATGGCATAACTTACATACATAGCACCAAAGAAAAAAGAGGGCTCAATTTTATATTTAGTGTTGCAATGAGAACAGCGTTCGTTCATATCAAAAATACGGATGAGTTTATATGGATTTTTCTCTTTATACATACTTTCTTGGTGACAAATAGGGCAAACTCCTGTCAAAATGCTATAAATTTTGGTTCCTTTTAAACTCATTATCGTTGTTTTACACTGCAAAATTAAGCATCTTTGCAGTCATTTAAAAACACTTTTTAATGCTTAACGTACATAATTTATCTATCTCTTTTCAAGGCGAATATTTGTTTGAGGAAATCACGTTTAGACTTGGTGCTGGAGATCGTGTGGGTTTGGTTGGAAAAAATGGAGCAGGAAAATCTACCTTGCTCAAATTGCTTTCTAAAGAAATTGCTTCCGATTCTGGGCAGTTGGCTTATGAAAAAGATATTAGCATTGGGTTTTTAAAACAAGATATCGATTTTGAGGAGGGAAGAACGGTTTTGGAAGAATCCTACGAAGCATTTGAGGAAATAAAAAAGATCGAGACGAAATTAGAGGAAGTCAATTCTGCTCTAGCGGAAAGAACCGATTACGAAAGTGAGGCTTATCATCAATTGATGATTGATGTAAATGAACTGCAACACCAATACGAAATTTTGGGAGGTTACCATTACCAAGGTGAAACTGAACGAATTTTACAAGGTTTGGGTTTTAGCAGAGAAGATTTCCATAAAAAAACCGATACTTTTTCCGGAGGTTGGCGAATGCGTATTGAACTGGCTAAACTCCTGCTTCAAAATAACGATATATTACTGCTCGATGAGCCTACCAACCACTTAGATATAGAGAGTATTATCTGGTTAGAAGATTTTCTAAAAAGCCATCAAGGTTGTGTGGTAATTGTCTCGCACGATAAGATGTTTCTCGACAATGTGACCAATAGAACCATTGAGATTTCGTTGGGTAGGATTTATGATTACAATAAAGCTTACTCACAATACCTTGTGTTGCGAAAAGAACGAAGAGAGCAACAATTGGCTACCCAAAAAAACCAACAAAAAGAGATAGAACACACCGAAAAACTCATCGAAAAATTTAAGGCAAAAGCTTCTAAAGCATCAATGGCGCAATCGCTTGTTAAAAAACTAGACCGGATAGACCGAATAGAAGTCGATGAAGAAGACAATGCTGTAATGAAATTACAATTTCCGGTTTCAATCAATCCGGGTAAAGTGGTTATCGAAGCCGAAAATGTTTCTAAAAGTTATGGAAATAAAGAGGTGCTAAAAAACATTGATTTCTTGATTGAACGTAATTCTAAAACCGCTTTTGTAGGACAAAACGGTCAAGGAAAGTCTACTTTGGCAAAGATTATAGTAGATGAAATTGAGCATGAAGGAAGTTTAAAGCTGGGTCATAATGTGCAAATCGGGTATTTTGCCCAAAATCAAGCAGATTATCTTGACGGAAATAAAACCGTACTCGACACCATGATTGATGCGGCAAATGAAACCAATCGTACCAAAGTAAGAGATATTTTAGGAGCGTTTTTATTTCGTGGAGACGAAGTAGAAAAATATGTAAAAGTGCTTTCTGGAGGAGAGCGTAACCGTTTGGCTTTAGCAAAAATGTTACTACAACCTTTTAATGTTTTGGTGATGGATGAGCCGACAAACCATCTCGATATTCAATCGAAAAATGTCTTAAAAGAAGCACTTAATAATTTTACAGGAACCTTGATTTTAGTTTCGCATGATCGTGATTTTTTACAAGGTTTGACCAATAAGGTATATGAATTTAAAGACCATCGCATCAAAGAGTATTTAGGCGATATCGATAGTTATTTGGCAGAAAGAAAAGTAGAAAACATTAGGGAACTTGAAAAGAAAGAGGAAGTAAAAAAGAATGTTTCTACGGATAAAATTTCGCGAAAGCTGACCTATGATGAACAGAAAAAACTAAAATCATTAAAAAATAAAATCAGTAATTTAGAGGCAAACATCAATAAGTTGGAAAGTGAACTCAAATCGTTAGACACACAATTGGCAGATAATTACGAGCAAACTTCTGGAGATGAGGTGTTTTTTAAAAACTATGAGTCTAAAAAACAAGAACTCAAAAAAATGATGAAAAACTGGGAGGACAAGCAGTTAGAACTCGAAATGTTAGAAGCATGATAGAACATTTTTTTCAATGCCCTTATTGCTGGGAAGAAATATCGATGTTATTAGACACATCGTCTTCTCAGATCTATATCGAAGATTGCGAGGTTTGTTGCAACCCAATACAAATTTCGGTGAAATTTAAAAACCAAGAACTCCAATCTTTTGACGCTGAAGCTCTTGGTCAATAATTTTACTTTTATCTTCTAAAAAGTCTAGACAGTAAAGAAATTACTAAAAGAATTAAGAAGATGTAAAAAATAATTTTGGCTATTCCTGCGGCTCCTTCGGCAATACCTCCAAATCCAAAAATAGCTGCGACAAGCGCAATAATCAAGAAAATAACAATCCAGCGAATCATAATTTTAAGTTTTTAAGTTAGTAATTTTTGTGGTTATCTAAAAGTAAACAATATTATTTGTCTTTGCATAAGATTTAATTTTCTTTTAAGATAATTTGGAAATAACTAATAGAATATTGTATATTTGCACCTCAATAGCGCGGGATAGAGCAGTAGGTAGCTCGTCGGGCTCATAACCCGAAGGTCACTGGTTCGAGTCCAGTTCCCGCTACAAAAAAAAAGGCTTTGATTTTTCAAAGCCTTTTTTATTTAATAAATCCTTACACTTTCTATTTTAGAATCTGCTTTAAAGTCGGAAATTTTTAAAGAAGTGATTTCACTTTTGGGTATAATCTCTTCTCCTGTATAATCATTAGGATTTAAGATATACTGTATATTGTTTTGCTCACTCTGTATGATGTATCTATCAGAGACATAAGTAAACCAGATTTTGTAATCCGGATATTGGGTTGTAAAATCTTCTAATTTAGTTCCGACACCTACATTTTTATCATTTCTATATAAGGAATCAACAATCCAGAGTTCATTTACTTTGTTTTCATGTATTTGAGTTTCGGTGTTGTAATAAGGTTTAACTTTTAAAACAAGCCTATTATCATAACTTATGTGATAAAAAACTTCGTCATAAGTCATTCCTTCGATCTCTTTTTGGGTGGTTGTTTTTTCAGATTTATATTCGGTTGTTCCTAAGTCTGGAATTTTTGCGTTTAATACAAAAACATCAACCGACTCGGTGTCAAAACTTGGTTTGATTTCTTTTTTGGGAATAGGTATTGATTCTTTTTTTTCTTGAGTAGCTTGCTGATTTGTTGCTGTTTTCGCTGTGTTTTCTTTACACGCAAAAAATAAGAAAGATAGTATGCTTAAAACGATAAGGTTTTTCATAAAAATTAGGTTTTGTTTAAATGTATTTCACTTAAAGTGAAATTCAATAGAGCTTGGCAAAACTTTAATACCAAACCTAAATAATTTCACAAAAAAAATCCACCTTTAAGGCAAAGGCGGATTTTATATAAATTGAAAGGGTTTTAATACTTCGGAAGGTTTTTTCTTATTTTTTCAATCGCATTTTCAATTGATTTGTCAGGCTCTATGATGTTGTTTTCTCCCCAGAAATTTTCATCTTTAAAACCAGAAACATCATCGGTCATCACAATAGAAGGTTTGATGGCTTCTCCTTTCATTTCCGTAGAAGTATCCCAATTGGTCACTAGCATTTCGTTTTTAACGGTATAATGCGAGTTAAACAGTTTTTTCTTCCAATCTACCGTAAGATCTAGATGAATATTTCCATGGCCGTAATACCATTTGCCGTTTTTCTCAAAATAATTGATTTCGTAAGCCACTAAATCAGGATATACTTTTACTTTCCCAGGCTTACGGTGTACAAACAAATTAGCAGCTTTTTTACGATCTTCAATATTCAGCTGAAATTCTGCTCTTACCAGCGTGTATGTTTGTGCGTCTACATACAAATTTCCAGAATACCAAGTGTTTCCTTTGTTGTTTTCTTCAAAATTTACTTTATGAATTAACCTGTTATTGATTTCTGTAGGAATATCTAACGTATAAGTATAGTTTTGAAATTGGTTACCGTCAAATAAATTTTCTGGATAAGCCATCACGTCAAGGTATAAAGAGCTGTAAGGTCCACCTCTAAATTTTAATGCCAAGGTATCTAAACGGTCATAGTCGGTGCTTTTTCTTGCTTTGTACAGCGAGATATCTTCGTTATTTGAGCTATTGTATCCCGATTTATTGATGTTTACAATGGCTTCAGATAGCGAAACATTCCTGTTTCCTTTGGCTATTGTCTCTCGATAAAAAGCAGTCATTTGCACAGGGTTATCAATGTAGTTGTCACCTTTTTTGGCAAAGCATTTTTTGATAATGTCTTCTGCATCTCTTTTAAAATAAAGGTTTACTTCTTGTAACTCGCGAGCAGAATTCATGAGTTTGATTATATTTTCTTCTTCGTTTAAATAAGAAAGGTGAATTGCTTTTTTATCAAAACCTAGGGCGTTGAAAGAAATTACAGAATTGGTTTTTTCAGCAGGTATTTTAATCGTAAACTCGCCATCTTTGTTTGTAATTGTGGCGTAATCAGAGTCGTTTAGCTGAACCTGAACTGCTTCGACTGGCGAATTAGTCTCTTGGTTCACTACTTTTCCTTGTATGGTTTTATAGTTTTCTTGAGCAAACGAAAAAAAACTCATAAAAAATATAAACACCATGCAAACTACAGGTTGAAGATATTTTGTTTTCATGGTATAAAAATTTATAATATTATTGTAAATGTACTGAAAATAAATATATTAAACACTATTTTGGTTAAATACATGAGAATATGTTATTTCATGTAAATTGTTATAATATTTTTATCTTCGATGCAAAATTTACCAAAATGCTCAAAGCAGTTTTATTCGATATGGATGGTGTGATTGTAGACACCGAACCTTTACACAAAAAAGCTTATTTCAAAATGTTTGAAAGTTTTAATATCGATGTTTCTACGGAGATGTATGAAGCTTTTACAGGGCAATCAACTATAAATATTTGCAGGCAACTTTGTGATCACTTTAAGTTAACTTGTCAACCTGAAGACTTAGTCAATTCTAAAAGAGCATTTTTTAAAGATTTGTTTTATAGCGACCCTGATCTAGATTTGATTCCCGGGGTGAGAGCGCTTATCAAAAACTACTATGATAATGGGTTAAAATTGGTTTTGGCTTCTTCAGCATCAATGCTTACGATAAATAATGTTTTTAATAGGTTTGAGCTTAATTCATATTTTATCGGAAAAATAAGTGGTGCCGATTTAAAAGCTTCTAAACCGCATCCGGAAATCTTCCAAAAAGCAGCTCAAATGGCAAGCGAGCCTGTTGAAAATTGCATGGTGATAGAAGATTCTACCAGTGGAATAAAAGCTGCAAAATCGGCAAATATTTATTGTGTAGCGTTTAAAAGTCCGAATTCAAAAAATCAAGATTATACCCTGGCCGATCAGCTTATTACCGATTTTGATGAGATAACTTACTCAAAAATCAGACAAAAGTTTGTTCGTTAAACTTTTGTTAATCAGACCCTTTTAAAAATCCTCTTACTTAAAAAGTGTCGTAAGTATTTTTATAACTCTAAAAACTTATGACATTATGAAAAAAATTACACATGCAATAGGTATTCTTCTATGTATTGCATTTTTCAACACAACAAATGCCCAAGTGGTAACTAGTGCTGCAGACGATGGTTCTGATGGAACTTTGCGTCAAGAGATTATAGATACACCTTCTGGAGGGACAATTACTTTTGGGGTAACTGTACTCAATGTAACTTTAAATAGTGAACTTGTCATCAATAAATCATTGACCATACAAGGTTCTACTGTGCTTAATACAACCATAGACGCTGATAGCAACGGAAGGGTTTTTAATGTAACCACTGGATCCTTGACGCTCAATAATCTTAACTTAATAAACGGAGTTGACGATGATGGAGGTGCAATGTATGTCACCAATGCTACCGTCACTATAAACGATTGTGAAATTACAGACAATATTGCCAACGGAACATCTGGTTCTGGTGGTGGTATTTTTGTAGACACCGGAGGAAAAATAATTGTAGCTGATTCAGAAATATCCAACAATCAAGCAAACAGAGCGGGTGGCGGAATTGAAGATAATTCGGGTGCAGGTGTTGGTGTAGAATTACTAAATGTACTCATGAATAATAATAATGCTGGAGTTTCTCCGGCAACAGCTGCTCCAGGAAATGGAGGTGCGATTCATATTACAGGAGCAGGAAGCATCGACATCAATTCTTGTAGTTTTGATCAAAATATTGCGGCAAGCGAAGGCGGAGCACTCTGGAACGGTTCAGGAACGATGACAGTTGATGACACTACTGTCAATAACAATACAGCTTCTGGTGACAGCGCAGACAACGGAGGTGGAGGAATATATAATTTAAGTGGTACGGTAACTATCCTTAACGGAAGTGAAATTACTAACAATACTGCAGATGGAACCTCTGGCTCTGGAGGAGGAATCTTAAATGATGTAGGGGCAACTTTAAATATTTCAGATAGTGAAATTTCTGGGAATTCAGCTAGTCGCGCTGGTGGTGGAATAGAAGATAATTCTGGTTCAGGTTCTATTGTCACTTTATCCAACTTAGATTTACTTAATAATACAACGGGTAGCATGCCTGGAAATGGTGGTGGCTTACACGTTACGGGAGCAGGTATAGTAATGATTACTGGTGGAAACGTAAATGGTAACACCGCAGCTTTAGAAGGTGGAGGTCTATGGAACGGATCAGGGAGTATGACTGTAGATGGTACCACTATAAATAATAACACAGCTTCTGGTGGTAATGCCAACGAAGGTGGAGGTGGCTTGTTTAACGCTGGAGGAACGCTTACAGTGACCAATGCAACCATCAATGGAAATATTGCCGATGGAGCTTCAGGTTCAGGAGGAGGAATCTTGAACGATATGGGAATTTTGACGGTTTCTAACACGACCTTAAATGGTAATTCATCTATGAGAGCAGGAGGTGGGATAGAAGATAATTCTGTTGCTGGTAATACTTTGACACTAGACAGTGTAGATTTTATTTTAAATACTACTGGTGGTTCTCCTGGAAACGGCGGTGGATTGCATATTACAGGTCCTGGTAATAGTATGATTACTGGTGGATCTGCTGTAGATAATATTGCTGATGCTGAAGGTGGCGGACTCTGGAATGGAACAGGAAATATGACTATTGATGGAATGCTGATAGAAGGAAATACGGCTAGCGGAAACGATCCTGACCATGGAGGCGGTGGCGTATTCAACAATGGAGGGAACATCAATTTTATAAATAACGTAATGGTTATAGATAATTTAGCAACAGGAACATCTGGTTCTGGAGGTGGACTTTTGTCTATTGCTGGCTCAATCAACATTACCGATGCGGAGTTTACAGGAAATTCAGCAAACAGAGCGGGAGGAGCAATAGAGTTCATAGACGGTACGGTATTGATTGATAATACGCTCTTTTCAACTAATGATGTAAACGGAGTAGCAGGAACAGCAGCGCCAGGAAACGGAGGAGCAATTCATATTACCGGGGCAACTTCTATTGCGATTACAAGTTCAGCCTTTTTAGCTAATGAAGCTGCAAACGAGGGAGGAGCTTTATGGAATCAAGCGAATTCAGATATGAGTGTTGCAACCACTACAATTGATGGTAATTCTGCCCTAGGAAATGGAGGAGGAGGTATCTTTAATAATGGAGGTATGTTAAATGTTGAAGCTTCTACAATAGCTAATAACACAGCTACCACAGCAGTTGGTGGTGGTATCTACAATGATACTGGAATGATGGAGATTATGAGAAGCACCATTGCTATGAATACCGCAGCTACCGATGGTGGCGGGGTTTATAATGATGATATGATGTCTATCAATGCGGTTACTATTGCAATGAACACCGCAAATGCAGGAGGAGGTATTCATGCCAACACTTCTTTAGAAATAAAAAACACCATAGTTGCGGACAATACCGCAGTTACTGCTTTTGATGTGAATGGTACTTTTTTATCTAATGGGTATAATCTTATCGGAGATGATGATATGAGTATTTTTCCAACAACTCAAAGTACAGATATGATTGATGTTGATGCTATGTTAGGCACACTTTCAGATAATGGTGGAGATATGCAAACCATACCTTTAATGGCTGGAAGCCCTGCGATAGATGCAGGAGATTCTGCAGATACTTTTAACGATCAGCGTAACTACATGCTTGACGGAACAAGAGATATAGGAGCGTACGAATTTGGCGGTGTGGTTTCTGCAGAAAACTCAAGTATGGAAATTGTGAGTACTGTTTATCCAAACCCGAGTAATGGTATAATAAACATAGATATTAATGAAAATATAGTTGGCGAAATTAAACTTAGAGTAGTGAATATCTCTGGAAGATTAATTTTAGAAAGAGAAATAAATATTAGTCAAAACCAATTGAACTTAAATCAATATGCCAACGGTCTATATTTGTTATCCGTACAAACTAATAATAGTGTAAATACTTTTAAGCTAGTATTAGAATAATTAAAATAGATCATTAAATTTTAAAAGCTACTCTTCTTGGGGTAGCTTTTTTTATTTCCAACAAAAACTTACATTTGTTACCCTTATTCACTTAAATTCAAAAATTTTATAATGAAAATTCGTTTTTTATTAGGATGTTTTTTAGCATCTTTTTTCATGCAAGCACAAGTAAACGATGCTATAGAAAATAATCAAGACCAGTTTGAAGAAGAACTTTACCGTCGCGGAAACGTTTACCGCACAGCTACCGGGAAACCTGGTCCGGAATATTGGCAAAACAGTGCCAATTACAATATCGAGGTTCAACTTGACGATCAAAGACACACTATTACAGGATCTATAGAGATTGAGTATACGAATAACAGCCCAGAAGAATTAGATTTTATTTGGTTGTATCTCGAGCAGAACAGGTTTACACCAGATTCTCGGGGTACGCTAACAACGCCAGTGCAAGGCAATCGTTATAACGGTGATGTTGAAGGCGGTTACACGATCAAGAATTTTAGTGCTGAATCTGGTGGTAAAAATTCAACCGATTATGTAATTACCGATACCAGAATGCAAGTTCGATTAGCAGAACCTGTAAAAGCTCAAGGCGGAAAAGCAATCATTTCGATGGGTTTTGCTTATAAAATTCCTGTAAAAGGAATGGATAGAATGGGAAGACTTGATGTCGAACAAGGAACTATTTATGCTTTGGCACAATGGTTTCCTAAAGTTGCAGTTTTTGACGATGTCGTTGGTTGGAATACAGAGCCTTATTTAGGAGCGGGTGAGTTTTATGTCGATTACGGAAATTATGACTACAAAGTAACTGCCCCATATAATCATATTGTCGTAGGTTCTGGCGTTTTGCAAAACCCAAAAGAAGTTTTATCTGATAAAGTTTATGACCGTTGGGAAGATGCCCACGAAAGTGACAAAACCGTCTATTTGGTAAAACCTAGCGAAGTAGGAAAAAAAGCTATTTATAAGAAAAATAGCGGGACATTAACTTGGCATTTTAAAATGGAAAATACCAGAGATGTAGCCTTCGCTTCCTCAAAAGCATTTATTTGGGATGCTGCAAAAATCAACTTAAATACAGGAAGAGCCGTTCTTGGTCAATCGGTTTACCCAAAAGAAAGTGATGGTAAAGACGCTTGGTCACGCTCGACAGAATATACGCAAGCTTCCATCAAATTTTATTCAGACAATTATTACGAATATCCATATAATGTAGCTACAAACGTCGCGGCTGATGTTGGTGGAATGGAATATCCCGGACTAAGCTTTTGCGGATGGAAAGCTAAAGGAGCTTCACTTTGGGGAGTTACCGATCACGAATATGGGCACAATTGGTTCCCGATGATTGTGGGGAGTAACGAAAGACGTTATGCCTGGATGGACGAAGGTTTCAATACCTTTATCAACCACTACAGTACCTTGGCGTTTAATAACCAAGAATATCCATCTAGAATTGGTCAGGTACAAATTATCAATCCGTATTTAATGATGGATTCCCGTGAAGGTATCGATACTTACCCAGATGTGACCAATTTAAGAAATTTAGGTTACACCGCGTATTATAAACCAGCTGTGGGCTTGATCATGCTCCGTGAGTATGTGATTGGCCCAGAACGATTTGATTATGCTTTTAAGTCATATATCGAGACTTGGGCGTTTAAACATCCGCAACCTACAGATTTCTTTAACCATATGGAAAATGCCACTGGCGAAAACTTAGCTTGGTTCTGGAAAGGTTGGTTCTACGGAACAGAAAATATCGATTTGGCACTTAAGAAAGTCGTACAGGAAAAAGAAGGTGCTTTCATCACAATCGAAAAAGTAGAAGAAATTCCGATGCCTGTAAAAATGAAAATCACTTTTGATGACAATTCAAGTGAGATCGTCAACCTTCCGGTGGAAATATGGCAACGTGGTGACGAATGGACGCA
This sequence comes from Mesonia sp. K7, assembly GCF_003233725.1. Taxonomy (GTDB): domain Bacteria; phylum Bacteroidota; class Bacteroidia; order Flavobacteriales; family Flavobacteriaceae; genus Mesonia. Next base: position 115,707 of record NZ_QKQV01000004.1, on the reverse strand, counting down.
CTTTTACGAAACTTCAAAAAAGGTAAAAGAAGTAGTAATCGATCCGCATCAACAAACAACAGACATTAATCCGTCAAATAACAACTGGAAAGCTTAAAGGGTTTTTCTTAGATTGGTAGAGATGAAAAGGTTTTATGTAAATTCAGGGAGCCTTTTTCATTTTAAAACTATCTTTGTGCAAAGTTTTTGAAAATGAGTCATAAAGCAGGTTTTGTAAATATTGTAGGAAATCCCAATGTTGGGAAATCTACCTTAATGAATGCTTTTGTAGGGGAACGCCTATCGATTATTACCAGTAAGGCACAAACCACAAGGCATCGTATTTTGGGTATTGTAAACGGCGAAGATTTTCAAGCGGTTTTTAGCGATACCCCAGGAATTATCAAGCCTGCTTACGAATTGCAAAGCTCGATGATGGATTTTGTAAAGTCTGCACTCGATGATGCCGATGTACTTATTTATTTAGTAGAGTTGGGCGAAAAAGAGCTTAAAGACGAAGCTTTTTTCAATAAAATCAAAAACTCGAAAATACCGGTATTGTTGCTTATCAACAAAATAGATAAAGGCGATCAAGAATTGGTGGAAGCACAAGTAAAACTTTGGCAAGAAAAAGTGCCTAATGCAGAAGTTTTTGCAATTTCAGCTTTAGAGAATTTTGGCGTAAGCCAAGTTTTTACCCGTATTATTGAATTGCTTCCAGAATCACCTCCGTTTTACGACAAAGATGCGTTAACTGATAAGCCAGAACGTTTTTTTGTTAACGAAATCATTAGAGAAAAAATCCTATTACATTACAAAAAGGAAATTCCTTATAGTGTTGAGGTAGATACAGAAGAATTTTTTGAAGACGAAAAAATCATTCGTATTCGCAGTGTGATTATGGTCGAGCGAGATACCCAAAAAGGAATTATTATTGGTCATAAAGGAAGTGCGATTAAACGCGTAGGAGTAGAAGCCAGGGCCGATTTAGAAAAGTTTTTCGGAAAGCAAATTCACTTAGATTTGTATGTAAAAGTCAATAAAAATTGGCGAAGTGACCAAAAACAATTAAAACGATTTGGGTATAATCAAAAATAAAAAATACTAATTTCGCACACAAAATAAAAACTATGGGAAATATCGTTGCCATTGTAGGAAGGCCAAATGTAGGAAAATCTACGTTCTTCAATCGTTTAATACAACGACGAGAAGCGATTGTAGATTCGGTGAGTGGTGTAACCCGTGATCGCCATTACGGAAAAACCGATTGGAATGGGCGTGAGTTTTCGGTGATTGACACTGGAGGTTATGTGATTGGTAGCGACGATGTTTTTGAAGCCGAAATCGATAAACAAGTAGAACTGGCCATAGACGAAGCCGATGCGATTATTTTTATGGTTGATGTTGAAGAAGGCATTACGCCAATGGATGAAGATGTGGCAAAATTACTTCGTAAAATAGAAAAACCTGTTTTTTTGGCAGTCAACAAAGTTGATACTGCACAAAAATCTCAAGATGCGATGGAGTTTTATAGTCTTGGTTTAGGCGAATATTTTACGATTGCTGGTATTAACGGTAGCGGAACAGGTGAACTGCTCGATGCTTTGGTGTTAGCTCTACCAGAAAAAGAAGAAAAGGAAGAAGAAGTTCTGCCGAGGTTTGCTGTAGTAGGAAGACCAAATGCAGGAAAATCTTCTTTTATCAATGCGTTGATTGGCGAAGAAAGATATATTGTGACCGATATTGCAGGAACTACTAGGGATTCTATCGATACCAAATACAACCGTTTTGGGTTTGAATTTAACCTTGTCGATACCGCAGGGATTAGAAGAAAATCGAAGGTAAAAGAAGATATCGAGTTCTACTCGGTGATGCGAAGTGTAAGAGCTATCGAGCATGCAGATGTTTGTATTTTAATTGTTGATGCTACTAGAGGTTTTGATGCCCAAGTGCAAAATATATTTTGGTTAGCACAACGCAACAGAAAAGGAATTGTCATTCTAATCAATAAATGGGATTTGGTAGAAAAAGAAACTAATACCATGAAAGAATTTGAAGCGCACATCCGTAAAGAAATAGAGCCTTTTACCGATGTGCCGATTGTGTTTATTTCGGTGTTGAACAAACAACGTATTTTTAAAGCGATAGAAACGGCAGTTGAAGTTTACGAAAACCGTAGTAAACGCATTAAAACCAGAGAATTGAATGATGTTTTGTTACCGATTATTCAAGGAAATCCGCCGCCAGCCTATAAAGGGAAATACGTTAAAATCAAATTTATTACCCAATTGCCAACACCACAACCGCAATTTGCTTTTTTCTGTAACTTACCACAATACGTGAGAGATCCTTATAAGCGATTCCTCGAAAACAAACTACGTCAACATTTTGGGTTTACCGGAGTTCCGATTTCAGTTTATATGCGGAAAAAGTAAAAACTGATGATTAAAATTATTGTCTTTATATTCATTTTACTTGGTTTTAGTTTTTTGTTTTACGAAACTAATAACCCCTTATTTCTGTTATTTATTGCTCCAACTTTATTTTTTGTTCATCAAGTAATTACCAAATTTTCTAAGGTTTAATGCAACTTTTTTGAGGTTTGTTAGTCTATTATATATGTAAACTAACAAAAATTCATTTCTATTTTGAAGAAATTTCATTTACTCCAATGGTTCGCTGTACTTTTCTTTACAGCCACAAGTTTTGCTCAAGATTATAAAATTACTGGTAAAATTTCCGACGAAAGTCAAATCGCTTTAGAGTCGGCTACGGTTTATGTCGAGACCAAAGACAGCACGTTGGTAGATTATACCATTACCGATAGAAACGGAAATTTTACAGTAGAAGGAAAAACTTCAGAAAATTTGGTCAATCTTTTTGTCTCGTACACAGGTTTTCAAACCTTAAAAAAAGAAATCGATTTTTCACAAAGTAAAACAGTAGAACTCGGAAATCTTAACCTTGTTATCGACGACAACACGCTCGACGAAGTAGTTGTAAAAGGAACGAGAGCTCCAGTAACCATCAAGACAGATACTTTGGAATTTAATGCAGCTTCTTTCAAAACAAAAGACGATGCCAACCTCGAAGAAGTACTCAAAAAGCTACCTGGGGTAAAAGTAGATACCGAAGGTAAAATTACCGTGAACGGAAAACCGGTTTCTCGAATTTTGGTGAACGGAAAAGAATTTTTTGGTGACGATCCGTTAGTGGCAACCAAAAATTTACCCAAAGAAATCATCAATAAAATTCAGGTGGTCGATACCAAAACCAAATCACAAGAATTTACTGGGGAAGAAGGTGATTCAGAAAATAAAACCATTAACATTACCATAGAAGAAGATAAAAACAAAGGTTTTTTCTCGCGCTTAACCGCTGGAGCTGGAACTAACGAGCGTTATGAACTCAGCGGAATTGCCAACTATTTTAAAGATGAAATGCGGGTAAGTTTGTTGGCAAGCTCTAATAACATCAACTCTTCTGGGTTTAGTTTTGATGAGGTTTTTGATGCGATGGGAAGAAACGCCTATTCGATTACTCGAAATTCTAGCGGTGCTTTTTCGATTAACGGAAATAGTTTTGGCGGTGGAAGTGGAGTGACCAAGTCGGATAATGCTGGTTTTAATTTCACCAACGAGTGGAATGACAATACAGAATTGGATGTCAATTACTTTTTTAATCGAGCAGATAATGTGACCGAAACTAAAATTGAACGGGAAAATATTTTGCCAGACCGAAGGTATTTTAATAATTCAGAGTCAGGTTCGAATAGAGAAAACGACAATCACCGTTTACGATTGGGTTTTGAAGTAGAACTCGACACGCTTACGCGAATTGATTTCCGACCAAATATTACCTATAATGATGGTTTTTCTAACAGTGACTCTTTTACCGAATCGTTTGAAGAAGACGGAACACCAATAAACGATGCAGAAACTTTTAGAGATTCTGAAGTAAATAGCCTCAACTTTAGTAACCGATTGGATGTGACTAGAAAAATAGGAAAACGCAAGAGTTTTTTAAGGCTTGGGTTTAATAATTCGCATAACAATTCAGATGAAGAAGAGTTTTTGTTTTCGAACCGAAGAACCTACAGTAACGGTGTTTTAGAAGATGAAGAAATTCAAGACCAATTCATCACCGAAGAAGGTAGGCAAGACACTTACGAAATAGAATTTGATTCTCGTTTTTCGCTCACCGATAGTTTGCAATTGGAGTTTGATTATATGTATACGAAAGAAAATCGTCACAACAGTAGGTTGGTTTATGATAAAGATTTGACTTCCGAAGGCTATGATAATTTAAACAACAATTTAAGTAGCGAATTTTACTCCGAAACTTTTGAACATCGACCCTCAGTTGGTTTGAGTTATACTGGAAAAAAACTTAGGTTAGGCACAAATGCTGGTATCCAGAACATCAGATTGGTAAACGAAAATGTCTTTGCAGATGCGGAATTTGATAACACATTTACCAATTTTTATTCTAGGGTTTTTGCGCATTACCGAATCAATCAGACCAAATCGATGTATGCCAATTACCGAAGCAACTGGAATGTTCCAAGTATCAGTCAGTTGCAACCAGTACAGAATACGACCAATCCGCTGAATATTGTTACGGGTAATCCTAATTTACGACCTACGCTCAATCATAATTTGTATGCCAATTTCAATAATTATGATTTTAAGAGTAAATCTGGTTTCTACAGTTACCTTGGCGGAAGCTTTTACCAAGACCAGGTTGTTTCTATCACCACAACAGATGAAGATTTGGTAAGAACAACCACTTACACCAATGTTGATGGAGCGTATAACTTTTACGGTGGTTTTAGCATCGACCGATCGTTTAAATTTAAAGATGAAAGCACTTTTCGTCTAAGTCCGGGGATCAATGCCAATTATTCAAAAAATGTTGGGTTTTCAAACGCGGTACAATTTGATTCTAAGAACTTAAGTCTTACACCAAACATTGGTTTTCAGTATGATATTCCAGACAAGATTACCATCGAACCTAATTATGATTTTTCTTTCAACCAAACCAATTATAGTCTGAACGATAGAACAGAGGAATTTATCAATCATACGGTAACGACAGAAATAACGAGTTATTGGCCAAAGAATTTTGTTTTCGGAAATGATATTACCTACCAATACTTAGGAAATGTAGCGCCAGGCTTTAAAAACAATTATGTATTGTGGAATATGAGTTTGGGTTATAAGGTTTTTGGAGAAGATGGTATTATAAAAGTAAAGGTCTTTGATGTGCTTAACGAAAACACAGGAGTTGTAAGAAGAACAGGTGAAGATTACATCCAAGACCAAGAGAGTTTGGTTTTAGAGCAATATGTAATGTTTAGCTTTACATATAAGCTCAGTAAGTTTGCGGGCAATAAATCTCCAAGAGGAGGAATGCGTTTCAGAAGAATGTAAAAAAAATCCACTTGTTCTGCAAGTGGATTTTTCTTTTATAGCACATAAAAAATTATGGTCTTTTATGGTGTTTTAATTATTGTTGAGCGTTGCCTTGTAATGTGTGGTAATAATCACTTTTTATCACTTTTGACATCCATTCCATCAAGTTGTTAGACTTTCTTTGAAACTTGTATGACACTTCATTTATCATTAGATTTTCGTGGTTTAAATTAGTAGTCATAAGAGTTAGATTTTTTGTTTTTAGTATTCTAAAATTACGAAATCTAAAAATAGACTGTTATGAAATCGATAAACTTTAATAAAAATATAATAGAATTTCTCAATAAATTCTTAAAAAAAGACAGTTGATATGTGAAATTAATAAAAAATTAAGAAGAAGGCTACCAACTTCCGCCAGCGCCACCACCAGAGAATCCGCCACCGCCAAAACCGCCTCCAAAGCCACCCCCAAAGCCTCCGCTGCCAAAACCGCCAGAGCTTCTTCCGCCTCCAAAACTACCTCGACCCATATTGCTTAAAATAAGTGCATCTAAAACAGTCCCTAAAGTGCTTCGGTTACCTTTGCTATTGTCATCGTCATCGTTACGGTTTCTTCTAATGACAGATAAAATAATGATAAGGATGATAAACCCGTAAAAAAGAAGCTTAAATATAATTTCGTAAGAAGTATAACTTGGTTTTTTGTTGGCCTTTCGAGATCCTTTGTAAGTTCCTTTTAAAACTTCAAAAATAGCATTGGTACCTTTATCTAAACCAGCGTAATAATCTCCTTTTTTAAATTCAGGAATAATCACATTTCTGATGAGTTCTCCGTTGATGCCTGCGGTAAGTTTATGTTCAACACCATAACCAGGAGAAATCCAGATATCCCGATCGTCTTTAGCGAGTAAAATAAAAACACCATTGTCTTCTTTTTCTTGCCCGATTCCCCACTTGTGTCCCCAACGCGGAGCTAATAAGCCAATGTTTTCACCTTTGGTAGTACTGATGATACTCACGACAATTTGGGTAGAGGTCGTATCCGAATAGCGAATGAGTTTTTCTTCTAAAGCAGTTTTTTGTGACGGTGTGAGTAAATCGATATAATCATAAACACTAGTTTGCTTTTTTGGGACACCAGGAATATTATACTGCCCAAAAACAATTTGCTGCGAAAGCAACAAAAGCAAAAACAGACTTGACTTCAATATTATTTTTAAGAACTTATTTTGCATTGTTTTCTTTAGAAATCGTATTAGGAAGTTCATTGATATCGCTATGATCCCAAGGAAAATATTTTTGTAATTCGAGACCTGCTTTTTCTATTCCTTCGACCAAACCTTGTTTAAAATGACCGTGCCTAAAATGGTTTTGCATCACCTCTTTGGTAGATTCCCAAAAATCGTCGGTAACAGCATCGTTGATGCCTTTATCGCCATAGATATAAAATTTCTTATCGTTTACCGCCACATAAATCAAGACACCATTTTGAAGTTTGGTATTATCCATTTTGAGGTAATGAAAAACTTCTTTGGTGCGTGACTCAAGTGTTGTTTCACAGTGGTTTTCGATATGCACCCGTATTTCTCCCGAAGTGTTCTCTTCAGCATTTCTTATAGCGGTAATGATTTCCTGTTCTTCGGTTGGAGTCAAGAAATCTTCTATTTTACCCATAACTTTTATTAAAAATCAAATTCTACGTCAACCGGTTTTTCTGCTCCAGGTTCTGAATCGAAATAAGGTTTTCCTTCAAAACCAAACATTCCTGCCAAAACTGAATTTGGAAAAGTTTTCACGTGGTTGTTGTAAGGTTTTATCGCTTCGTTATAGCGTATTCTAGCAGTTTGTATCGTGTTTTCCGTGCTGGTAAGTTCGTCTTGTAGTTTCAAAAAGTTTTGATTAGCCTTTAATTCTGGATAACGTTCTACCGAAACCAGTAATCTCGAGAGTGCTGAAGATAATCCGCCTTGAGCTTGGTTGAATTGCTCTAACTGCTCTGGTGTTATATTTTCTGGGTTGATGTTGGTAGCGGTAGCTTTTGCTCTTGCTTCAATTACTTCCCTTAAAGTGTTTCGTTCAAAATCTGCAGCACCTTGTACGGTCTTCACTAAATTTCCGATAAGGTCGTTTCTACGTTGGTAAGAAGTTTGTACGTTACCCCAAGCTTCGCTTACACTTTCGTTAAGGCGAACAGCTTCGTTGTTAAAACCTACTGCCCAACGGTAAACTCCAAAGATGATAACTGCAAGTATGATTACAGGAATAAGCCATTTTTTCATAACAATAATTTTATAGTTGATTTTTTATTTTTATTAGTTCTTGTTTGATGTGTTCTAATTTACGAACAATCTCAAAGTTGTCAAGTGTTTCTCTTCCTTTTTCTTTGAGATGTGTTTTTGCACCTTCGAGCGTAAAACCTCGTTCTTTAACCAAATGATAGATAAACTCTAGGTTTTTGATGTCTTCGGGAGTAAATTTACGGTTGCCTTTGGCATTTTTTTTTGGTTTCAGAATGTCGAATTCATTTTCCCAATACCGGATAAGTGAAGTGTTAACATCAAAAGCTTTGGCAACTTCGCCAATGCTGTAGTATAATTTCTCCGGAAGGTTTACTCTCATTAGTCAAGAGATTGGTTTTCTAAAGAAGATTGGTGCAACATGATATCATACTCTTCGGCCGTTAAATCACCGTGGTAAAAGTTGATTGGATTGACTACTTTACCATCTTTGTGTACTTCATAGTGTAAGTGTGAGGCGGTAGATAAACCTGTGTTTCCTACTTTGGCAATCACTTCACCTCTTTTTACACGTTGACCACGACGAACATTGATTCTGCTCAAGTGCGCATAGTAGGTTTCGTAACCAAAACCGTGATCAAGCACGACCAAATTTCCGTAACCAGTAGAGCGTTCTGCTTTTTTTACAACGGCATCACCAGTGGCGAAAACTTCGGTTCCTGTTCTTGCTGTAAAATCCATGCCGTTGTGCATTTTTCGGTATTTTAAAATAGGGTGCATACGCATTCCGTAACCCGAAGCCATACGTTTTAGGTCTTCGTTTTTTACGGGCTGTATTGCAGGAATTGCTGCCAAAAGCTTTTCTTTTTCTTTTGCTAAACGGATAATTTCATCTAGTGATTTTGATTGTACAACAATTTGCTTTTGAAGAATATCCATACGTCGATGCGTTTCAATAATCAGTTCCGAATTATCGTAACCATCGTAATCGCGGTAACGGTTTATCCCTCCAAAACCAGCTTTTCGTTGTTCATCTGGAATCGGACTTGCTTCAAAATAGACGCGGTAAATATCGTTGTCTCGGGTTTCTACATCTGCCAAAACACGTTGCGCTTGGTTCATTTTTTTGTTGAGTACCTCAAACTGAACCTGCATGTTTTTAAGCTCACGTTTTAACGCTTTTTCTTTAGGTGTATCTATTTGTGGAATGTTGAGGTAAATAATGAGTAAAAGAAATCCTGCCAGAAAAGAGGCTGTAATACCTAAAGCGATAAACCCAATTCTACGCCCTTTTTTCTTTTCAATTTTCTTGTAAGAGAGGGTTTCGCTATCGTAATAATATTTAACCTTAGACATTCTAGTAAATTATGTTATTTTTGCGTGTTATTAATTTCGAATTAATAACATAACGACTAACAAATATAGAAATTGTTTCAATAGTAACATAATATTAACAAGAGTTCGATTAAAATTCCTATGAAATCTAACGATATACGCACTAAATTCTTACACTTTTTTGAGTCAAAAAAACACCAAATTGTTCCTTCTGCACCTATGGTTTTAAAGAACGATCCCACCTTGATGTTTGTGAATTCTGGGATGGCTCCCTTTAAAGAATATTTTTTAGGAAATGCAGTGCCAAAAAATTCGCGTATTGCTGACTCCCAAAAATGCCTTCGTGTAAGCGGAAAGCACAACGATTTAGAAGAAGTAGGAAAAGACACTTACCATCACACCATGTTTGAGATGTTGGGTAACTGGAGTTTTGGTGATTATTTTAAAAAAGAAGCTATTTCTTGGGCTTGGGAATTATTGACGGAGGTATACAAAGTCAATAAAGACGATTTGTATGTGACGGTTTTTGAAGGTGATAAAGACGATAACTTAGGTGTAGATCAAGAAGCGTTGGAATTGTGGAAAGCTATTGTTCCGGAAGAAAAAATTCTTTACGGAAATAAAAAAGACAACTTTTGGGAAATGGGTGATCAAGGACCTTGCGGGTCTTGTTCAGAAATTCATGTAGATATCAGAAGTGACGAAGAAAAAAAGAAAATTTCAGGTAGGGATTTGGTTAATCAAGACCATCCGCAAGTGGTAGAAATCTGGAATTTGGTTTTTATGCAATACAACCGTCTTGCCAATGGAAAATTAGAAGAATTGCCCAACAAGCATATCGATACCGGAATGGGGTTTGAGCGACTTTGTATGGTATTACAAGACAAACAGTCTAATTATGATACCGATGTTTTTACGCCACTTATTAGAGAAATCGAAACCATTACCAAAACGGATTATGATAAAGATGAAAAAACAGCTATTGCGATTCGTGTAGTTGCCGATCACGTTCGTGCAGTAACTTTTGCGATTGCAGACGGACAACTGCCAAGTAACAACGGAGCTGGATATGTGATAAGAAGAATTTTACGTCGAGCGATTCGTTATGGTTATACTTTTCTCGGTACACGAAAGCCGTTTATCTATAAATTAGTTTCGACTTTAGTAGAACAAATGGGAGAGCAGTTTCCTGAGCTTCAGAAGCAAAAAAATATCTGTGAAAATGTCATCAAAGAAGAAGAGAATTCTTTTTTACGTACGCTAGAGCAAGGCTTGGTTTTGTTAGAGAGCATGACGGCAAATACTAAAGAAAAAACCCTTTCGGGAAAAAAAGCTTTTGAATTGTATGATACTTATGGATTTCCGATAGATTTAACCTCGCTCATTCTGAGTGAAAAAAATATGCAACTCGATTATGAAGGTTTTGAGAAAGAATTACAAAAACAAAAAGAACGTTCGCGGGATGCTTCCAAAACCACCACCGAAGATTGGCAGATTTTAATAGATGATGAGGTTGAAGAGTTTGTGGGTTATGATCGCACAGAAGTTAACGTAAGAATTACCAAATACAGAAAGATCACGACCAAAAAGCAAGGTAATTTATACCAGTTGGTGTTTAATCTAACTCCATTCTACCCAGAAGGTGGAGGTCAAGTTGGTGATAAAGGTTTTATTGAAGCGGCCAACGGAAATATGACCTACATTATCGATACCAAAAAAGAAAACAACCTGATTTTACACTTCGCCAAAAATTTACCTAAAGACCTTAACGGAACTTTTAAAGCGGTGGTAGATGAAAATTCGCGTAAACTAACTGCTTCTAATCACTCGGCGACGCATTTGTTGCATCAAGCTCTGAGAACCGTTTTGGGAAAACACGTCGAGCAAAAAGGTTCGATGGTAAATAGCGATTATTTACGTTTCGATTTTTCTCATTTTGCTAAAGTAAGCGATGAAGAATTACAAGAAGTAGAACGTTTTGTGAATGCGAGAATTAGAGAGCAACTTCCGTTGGAAGAAAAAAGAAATATTCCTTACGAAGAAGCGATAGAAAACGGAGCGATTGCCCTTTTTGGGGAAAAATATGGTGATGCTGTAAGAACTATTGGTTTTGGTGACTCTGTAGAACTTTGTGGAGGAACACACGTAAAAAACACCAATGATATTTGGCATTTTATCATCACTAATGAAACAGCTGTTGCTTCTGGAATACGTCGTATCGAAGCCATAACAGGCGAAACAGCTAAAGAATTTTTAACCCAACAGAGCAAAAGCTTTGATGCTTTAAAAAGTTTGCTGAAATCTAAAGAACCTATCAAATCGGTTGCTCAATTACAGGATGAAAACAATCAGTTAAAAAAGGAAATAGAAAAACTTTTAAGTGAAAAAGCACAAGGTTTAAAAGTAAACCTGAAAAACAACATCCAAGAAAAAAATGGTGTAAACTATTTGGTGCAACAAGTAGATGTAGATGCTAATGCAATGAAAGATATCTGCTTTCAGTTGGGTGGAGAAGTCGACAATTTGTTTGTTTTTCTAAGTGCTGATGTCGATGGTAAAGCGTTGTTGACTTGTTATATTTCTAAAGATTTAGCAGAACAAAAAAGTTTGAATGCAGGAACAATTGTTCGAGAAATGGGTAAACACATTCAAGGCGGTGGCGGCGGTCAAGCTTTTTTCGCTACAGCTGGCGGAAAAAATCCTGCAGGAATTGCCAAAGCCAATGAAGATGTTTTAAAATATTTAGACTAATTGAAGCTATCTACTCAAATACCTATAAAGGAAGAACAGCCAAAAATTAATTTGGATTCTAAAATTCTCTTGCTTGGTTCTTGTTTTTCGGAAAATATAGGAGCAAAATTTGATTATTTTAAATTTCAAACTCTTCAAAATCCGTTTGGGATTTTGTTTCATCCGTACGGTATCGAAAAATTCATTGACTTTGTGGTCGAAAATAAAACTTTTGATGAAGAAAGTTTACTTCGTCATAACGAAGTTTGGCTTTCATTAGATGCACATTCTAAACACAATGGTGTAGATAAAGAAGTGGTCTTTAAAAACCTTCAAACGCAATTAGAGCTAACTCAAAATTTTCTAAAAGAAAGCACTCATGTTTTTATTACCTTGGGGACTTCTTGGGTGTATTCTCATAAGGAGAAAAGGCAATATGTGGCCAATTGTCATAAAATTCCGCAATCGGAATTTCAAAAAGAATTGATCTCGAGCGAAAATATCCGCGAAAGTTTAAAGCGAATGAGTGTAAACATTCATCAAATCAACCCGCAAGCAAAAGTAGTTTTTACGGTTTCTCCTGTGCGACACCTTAAAGATGGTTTTGTCGAAAACCAGCAGAGTAAAGCCAATTTGGTGGTAGCTGTTCATCAACTAATCAAAGAAAATGCTGAGATGGGTTATTTTCCAAGCTATGAGTTGCTGTTGGATGAGTTACGCGATTATCGTTTTTATGCAGCAGATTTATTGCATCCTAATCAATTGGCTATCGATTACATTTGGGAAAAATTCAAAACTACTTGGTTTGATCTTAATATAGAACAAGATTTAAAGCAGATCGATAGTATCCAGAAAGGTTTATTACATAAAGTTTTTAATCCAGAGACTGAGCAATATCAGAAGTTTTTGGCAGATCTAGAAAAGCAAAAAACAGCTATTCGGAAGAAATATTCCCACATCACTTTCTAATTATAAGGCAATTGCCCTATTCTATAAGTAACTTTTTTCTTATAAGTTTGAATTGAAGAAATGCTTTTTAATTTTAGGGGTAATTTTTTAAATCAGCAGACTTTTATAAAATGAAGTCAACTTCAACCATTAAACCGAGATTTTTCTCGGTTTATTTTTTTAGGGCAATTGCCCTATTGTTATAAGTTAATCTTCCGTCTACTTTTGAAACCATAAACCAATAAATATAAAAACCATGAAAAAATTACTTTATTTATGTTTGAGCTTAACCTTTTTGGTTAGTTGTAGTAGTAGCGACGATGGTGGTTCTGGAGGGTCTGCCGCAGAAGGCACGATAGAAGCTAGTGTAAATGGTAGTGCTTTTAACTCTTTAAGCATGACCTCATTTGCATCTTTAGTAGAAGCAGGAGGAACAACATCTCTGGTTATTCAAGGGAATGATGCTGACGGTCGAGCTGTTCATTTAATGATGCATAGCGTTTACGAAGGTCCAGGAACTTATGAGATTAATGGTGATGAAGGAAACGTAATGATTTCTGCATCTTATATAGAAATAGATGTAGATATGAACAATCCGCAAAACTCAGAGACAACTACTTGGGTTGCTCCTTTTGAAGGAGGCGGACTTGTAGGAGAAATTCAAGTATCTGAAGACGAAGGCGAATATGTAAAAGGAACTTTCTTTTTCGAAGCTCGAAATCAAGATGATGAGAATGATACAGTTAATGTGACTTCAGGTTCATTTAATGTAAAGAAACAGTAAGAAATAAAAACATTAAAACTCTCAAACTTGAGGTTTTTATGTGGAACCGGAATATCATTTTAATGTGGTTTCCGGTTTTTTTGTGAGACATATCATTAAAAATGATATATTTAAGATACTAAAATCAACCAACTTATGCGAAAATTTATTTTTGCAGCACTTTTTTTATGCCCCTTTCTTTTTTGTTTTGCACAAAAAGAAGATAATTTAACTCCATTAGATTCTTTAATAAGGTTTTATAAAATTGAGGCTTGGAACAATAGATATATAGATGGAAAAAAAGCTTCTCAAGCTTTGCACCTAGGTTTGGAAGCTGCCTATCAGAAAGATTTTGATGTTGATATTGGTTATTTTTATAGGAAGTTAGTTTCTCAAAAAGGATATTCTAGTGAGCTTGATAGTTCTAGGTATTTTTTTAAGAAGGGCTTAGAGTATTTTAAAGCTCTTCCTAAAAACAAATTGAATGATAAGTCTATCGATGCACATTTACATAGTGAATTAGCAGAAGCGTACCATGTCAACGATTTTATAGACAGTTCTTTATATCACTATAATAAAGCTACTAAGCTCTATAAAAGAGACAATGATGGAATAGGCGTCTTGATAGGCTACATTAATATAGGAAACCTATATTATGAGAAAAATGATAATTCAGAAGCTCTTGTCAATTTTCATGAGGCAGAAAAATTAGCAGATACAACACGATATTTATACATCAAAGCTACAGTGTTTAATAGTCTTGTGGCAGTTTATGATGCGATGGGAAATGTTAATAAATCTAAAGAATATGCATACAAGGCTCTACATACAGCATTGCAAGATGACGATAAAGAAGTGTGGTTGCGAGCATATTTAGCTGTAGCTAAAAAAGAGTTTGTTTCTGGTGATTTTGAAGAAGCTAAAGTTCATCTAAAGCATACCCAGGAAATCATAGACACGACAGGATACAAGAGTTTTAGCCTGCCTTTGAGTATAGAGCATTCAGAAATACTATTAAAAGAAAAAAAATATCAGCAATCAAAAGAAATTTTAGAAAAGAATAAACCTCTTTTAGATGAGTTTCAATATTATCCTGATACTCGTTTTCATTTTAAGTATCAATTAGCAAAAACATACGATGCTTTAAATGATGATATAAAAGCTAAGTCTGTACTGATTCCTTTAGAAAAATTGGCAGATTCTTTAAAGTATAAAAGTGAGCAAGGTTACATCAATAAGTTACTTAGCGATATCTACTTAAAACAAAAAAACTATGAACAAGCTTTTATTACAAGAGAAATATATCATAACATATCTGATAGTCTCATGTCTGTAGAAAAGCAAAAAGAGTTTAAAGAAATAGAAACAGTTTACGAAACAGAAAAGAAAGAGAACCAGATACTTGCACAAAAAGCAGAGCTTATAGAAAAAGATTTACAGGTAAAAAGAAAACATATTTTATTTTTAGCAGGTATTGCCTTGGCTGTAATTTTAGGGTTGATAGGTTTTTTAGTATACAATCAGCAGAGACTTAAAAATAGACAGTTAAAAAAGGAAAGTGAACTTAAAGTTGCCCTTGCCAAAATAGAAACCCAGAATAAACTACAAGAACAAAGGCTCCGTATTTCGAGAGATTTGCACGACAACATAGGTTCGCAACTTACATTTATCATTTCATCTATAGATAGCCTTAATTTTAGATATAATGATAAAAATCAAGAACTTAGTCGTAAATTGGGTTTTATAAGCGATTTCACCACAAGTACTATTTATGAACTTCGTGATACCGTTTGGGCTTTAAATAAAGACAATATTTCTGTTGAAGATCTTAAAACTAGGATTCAGAATTTTATAGAAAAAGCAGGAGTTGCATCGCAGAATACTGAGGTGAAATTTCAAACAAAAGGAGCTATAAATGATCAGACCTTGTTTACTTCAGTTGCCGGAATAAATATTTATAGAATCATTCAAGAAAGTGTAAATAACGCTGTCAAGCACGCTTATGCAGAATTAATAGAAGTGGTGTTTAATGTAGATAATAATTACTTGTCGTTAATGATTTCCGATAACGGAAAAGGATTTGAAACATCTCAACATACTTCTACCAACGGTTTAAACAACATCAGGAAAAGAGCAAAAGAGCTCGAAGGATTTTCAAAAATTGCCTCAGAAAAAAATCATGGAACTCAAGTAGAAGTAAAGCTGCCATTAACCAAAATTAGGGCAAATGCCTAATAGATAATACTAACTTAAACAATTACCTTTATCATAAAATACAGCTATGGTTTTTATCCAGTACAATTTTTTATTGGTCTTGGTCTTGTTTGCTTTTGTTTTTACGCATTGTTATTTTAAGTTAACTTCAAAAATTATAAGAGAAAGGCATGAGTGTATTGTAAAAAAGCTTGAGGGTAAAATAAATTTGAATAGAAATTACATACAAAATAGGCAGGAAAGATTAGCTAACTATAGTTTTTTAGAATACAATTTATCGGAAGTTTTAGTCCCACAAAATACGATTAGAATAGAATAGGTTAACAAGTAGATTTACATATTTTTAAGTTATGAATATAAAAGTAGGTATCATAGATGACAATTCTTTTTTAATTAGTGCTATCAAAGAAAAACTTTCTTTCTTTGAAGACATATTTATAAAAGTTACGGCTTTAAATGGCGGAGAATTGCTAAGTCAATTAGAAGAAGATTGTCGTATCGATGTGTTGCTTATGGATATAGAAATGCCGGTGCTTAATGGTATTGAAGCCACAGAAATTGTCAAGCAAAAATATCCACAGATCAAAATTATTATGTTAACGGCTTTTGATAACGACGAAAACATTTTCAAAGCCATAAAAGCCGGAGCAGATGGTTATTTGCTCAAAGAAATCCATCCCGATTTGTTGTATAAAGGTATTATAGAAACCCTAAGCGGAGGTGCAGCGATGAATCCTTCAATAGCCTTAAAGACGCTAAAATTATTGAGAAACCCTACTGGTATCGAAAATGTAAAAGATCAAGAAGAAATAACACTTTCTGATAGAGAAACACAAGTGCTAGAACAACTTAGTAAAGGTTTGAGTTACACAAAAATTGCCGAGAACCTTATTCTTTCGCCAAGTACCATTAGAAAGCACATCGAAAACATCTATAAAAAACTTCACGTACACAGTAAAATAGAAGCCGTACAAAAGGCAAAGCGACATAATCTTATTTAATAGATCACAAGTTCTCTTAAAATCTAATAATATTGAGAATGAAATATTAAGGTTTCTTTTTTATATCCCAACATTTTTATATTATTGTATTTTAACAAAATTTTATAATTTTCATGTATTTGTGAACTTTATAAGTTTTTGATTTTATAATATAATAACCCCTAACTTCCTAATGAAAAAACTATTACTCCTGTTGCTATTTGTAAGCTTCAACCTCCATGCTCAAGAAAACATCAACTATGTAGATATCGAAGAGTTAGCTATAAATGTTTACGATTTTATTGATAAATCTGATTATAAAAGGGCAATTCAAGAAATTGAAAAAGTACATCCGAATGATTCAACTTACACAGATTTTTTAGTAACTAAATCTTATTGTTACTTACAATTAGAAGATTTTGAAAATGTTGCAAAAGTTTGTCAAGAAGGAATAGAAAAAAAAGACTATGAAAATTTAGAGTC
Organism: Mesonia sp. K7; assembly: GCF_003233725.1. GTDB lineage: Bacteria > Bacteroidota > Bacteroidia > Flavobacteriales > Flavobacteriaceae > Mesonia. The sequence goes on along the minus strand of NZ_QKQV01000004.1, from coordinate 98,624 downwards.
TTTTTATGTAAATCTAGGAACGGCATACTTAAGACAAGAAAAAATGGATAAAGCATTAGAGGTTTATGAAGATGGTTTGCAGTATTATCCTAAAAATGAAACCTTAAATTATAATAAGGCAGTTGCTCTAAGAAGATCAGAAAAAATAAGAGAAAGTATAGATTGGCAAGAAAAAACAATTTTTTATAGTCCTATTAATGTTAGCTCATACACTGAGCTTGCTGACATGTTTTATAAACAAGAGCGTATTACTCAGGCGCTTATGTGTGTAAATATGTATTTAATTCTTAACCCTGAAGGAGAAAACACTTTTTATGTGCTTAAAGCTGCAAATGATATAGCTAAAAATAAAAACCCAAACCAAGCAAACCCAGCATTAGAATCTGCTTTTAAGGCAAAAGGGTTTAAAGAACTAGATCTTATTTTATCGAATAGAGTAGCATTAAATAGTGATTATGAAGTAGATCATAAAATAGATTTAGCCTTAACCAAACAAAACCATCTTTTGTTGGAAGGTTTAAAAAATTACAGCCCAGGAAAAGAAAAAACAGTTTGGTCTGAAATATATGTACCACTTTTTAATTGGATATCAGAAAACGATTACTTCGAAGAATTTATCTATACAATTTCTTATTCTATAGAAAACGAGAGCTATAAAAAAGATGTAGAAAAAAATATAGAAGGCATAATTGAATTTTTAGATAAGTTTAAAAATAAATATTCAGAGTTGCTTTCAGAAAACAGTTACCTCGTTACAAATGAAAAGGATAAGAATTTTCTTTACCATGAGGGTCGTATAGTTTCGTACGGTGCTATACAAAACGAGAAAGCCACAGGAGATTATACTTTCTATACAGAAAACGGAAATATCTCAGCAAAAGGAGCTTTTAAAAATGGAGAAAAGAACGGTGTATGGGAATGGTTCTACAATAACGGAAATGTTAAGGAAAAGGGTGTGTATAAAAATAATGAGCTCCACGGTTTATATGAATCTTTTTATGAAAATGGAAGGAAAGAAACCCTTTTAAACTATAAAAACGGAAAAGCAGATGGGAAGTTCACATATTATAATGAAGAGGGAGCTTTAATTCAAGAAAAGGTGTTTAAAGAAGGAGAAATAGCAGGACTATACAAAGCTTATTTCAAAGTCGGAGATGTATTGCCTGCAGAATTTTTAGTCGAATATTCAAAAGGAGAGGCAAACGGAAGCTTTGTAGAAAATTATGCCACTGGAGATAAATATTCAACTTCCAATTTTAAGAATAATCTTCGTCAAGGTCACGAAAAAGGCTTTTACCTAAATAACAAAGTGATGTTTGAAGCAAACTATCTTGATGGTGTTTACCATGGAGATTTTAAATCATATTGGCCAAACGGAAAATTAAAACAAGAAGGAAAATACAATCAAGGCGAACAGGTTGGTTTGTGGAAGAACTACTTTAAACATGGAGTCCTAAGCGAAGAAGTTACCTATAAAAACGGTAGAATAGATGGTGTTTACAAAGTTTACGATAAAGATGGTTTGCTTACAATAGAATACGACTATAAAAAAGGAGATATCATAGCTTATCGCTCCTATAATAAAGAGGGTAAAGTTATAATGGAAGACAGAAAAAAAGGAGGCGAGTTTTTTTATAGGTCTTTTTCTCCTTACGGTCAGATAGAAACTGAAGGTAAATATGATGTTTCTGGAGGAAAAATCGGGCACTGGAAATTTTATAACGACAACGGTATATTAGAAAGTGAAGGAGATTATATTGATAATAAAGTGCAAGGTGTTTATACCTCTTATTACCTAAATGGTGTTGTTAGAGAGTTATATAAGTATAAAAATGATACTATTCAAGGTTATTATAGCTCTTTCTACAGAAATAAAAACATAAAAAATGAGGGTTATTATAAAGACGGAGAAAGACAAGGAGAATGGAAAACATATTATTCTAATGGAAAATTAGCAGCAATAGAGTTTTTTCATAAAGACAATTACTGGGGAAAACAAAAATATTATGCGCCTAATGGTAAATTAGAACGTGAAATGTTTTATGATCAAGGAAAGTTTTCTAAAATAATATACTATAATCAGAATGAAAAAATTTTAGAAGAAATAGATCACGATATTACAACACCAGATTATACGATTTCTCTTAAGGCACTAAATAATGAACTTTATCAAACTACCCAATATTCTTATCAAGTTGAACACGGGCTATCTCAAGGTTTCTATTTTACAGGTGAAAAAAGATTTGAAGGAAACTATGTAAATGGGGAAAGAAACGGAAACTGGAAATACTTTTATGAAAACGGAAACACAGATGAGGACCTCACATACCTTATGGGGAACCTACACGGAAAAATAAAACGATACCATGAAAATGGCGAGTTAAAAGACGAGATCACATATGAACTAGGTACTCTAGAAGGAACATGGGTAGATTATTACGATAATGGTCAAATTGAAACCGAAAACACTTATGTAAATGATGATTTAAATGGAGAGCGAAAAAATTATTCTTATACAGGAGAATTACAGCTTATACGCTATTATAATCATGGCAGACTTATGGGGTACTCTTATTTAGGAAAAGATAAGGAATTAGTAGAGATGATACCTCTAGAGAATGAGTCAGGAAAAATAAAGGCCTACCATCATAATGGTAATGTGTCTCGTGAGATGGAGTACGAAAAAGGGCTCTTGAATGGCAAATATAAAGCCTACTATACCGACGGAAAGTTACAAATGGAGGTAGATTATGATCATGGTTTTAATGACGGGATTTATTTTACATATTACCCAAACGGAAACATTAAAAAGGAACTAAATTATAAAGAAGATATGCTGAACGGGGAATATAAAAGCTATTACTCTAATGGTAAAGTAAAAGAAACAGGTCAGTATGTAGATGGTATTAAAGAAGGTGAGTTTATAGAATATGATGAGAATGGAAAGATTACAAATAAAATCAATTATTTTAAAGGATATGCATATAAATAAGTTGCCTTTTTTACTGTTTTTTATAGCAAGTCTTTCAACTCAGGCTCAATACTCCCAAGAGTATAAAAACTATAAAAATAAATATCCCAATGCTCATTCTGTAAGGCTTCAGAATCATGTAAAACTCAATTTAGAAGTAAAAAGAGGAGATATAGAAATAACTAGAGAGGTTATAGAAGAAGATCTATACCTTGACGAATCGGCTAACTATAATTCAAAAAAATCTTTAAAGTTTTCTTCTTTTTTTGAATTGGGAAAAATTAAAGCTTCCTCATTTAGTTTTAATGAGGATAAGTATGAAGAGTTTAAAGTGAGTGACTTTACTCAAAAAGACCATTTAGATGGTTCTTTTCATGATGACACAAAAATTTTAAGTTACATCTATCCTAACTTAAAGAAAGGCTCAAAATCAAAATTAGAATACACAGAAAAAATTAAGAACCCTCGCTTCATAACGCCTTTTTATTTTAGTGATTTTTTTCCGATTGTAGACCAAAAGTTTGTTGTAGAAACAGATAAAGAAATCGATATTAGGTTTGTAAAAGTAAATATGGATGATTTTAATGTAAAATACACTACAGAACAAAAAAGAGGAAAAAATATACATACTTGGGAAATAAAAAATGTAGAGAAAGTAAAATCAGAAAGTAACACACCTTCGTATAGCAAAATATTTCCGCACATTATTCCTATAATCAATTCTTATCAAGGAAATGATGATAAAATCAATATATTACGAAATACCCAAGACTTATATAATTGGTATTATGACTTAACAAAAAATCTAAATGAAGAGGAGCCTTCAGAAGCATTAATTAAAACAACAAAAGAGTTAATCAAAGATAAAACCTCTGAGTTTGAAAAAGTAAAAACAATATACTATTGGGTGCAGCAAAACATAAAATACATAGATTTTGAGTACGAATTAGGAGGCTTTATACCTAGAGAGGCAAATGCTGTTTATGAAAAAAAGTATGGCGACTGTAAAGACAACTCTAGTATACTCAAAGAAATGTTTGAAATAGCAAACATCAAAGGATATTTAACTTGGATAGGCACAAGAGATCTTTCCTACACATACAATAATGTGCCAACTCCACTTTCAGACAATCATATGATTTTAACCTACAAAACCTCAGAAGGAAAAAACTATTATTTAGACGCCACCGGCAGGTATCTATCTATAGAATATCCTTCATCATTTATTCAGGGTAAAGAGGCATTAATTGGTAATGGCAAAAACGGTTTTGATATTCAAATGGTACCTTATGTAGAAGCTAAAAAAAATAAGTATATAGATTCTACTTATATAAAAATAGAAAACGATAAACTCATAGGGCAATCTCAGACCTCTATTTCGGGGTATTTAAAATTAGATCTTTTTAGTGACTTAGAAAGAAATAAAAGCGAACAAGATTTAAGAAACGTTTACAAAGCATATGTCGAAAAGGGGAACAATAAATTTATCATAGAAGATTTTGAAGAGATAAATAAATTTGGATACGAAGAACCTTTCGAATTGAAATACAGTTTCACCATACAAGACTATGTAAAAACAATAGGAGATGAAATATACCTTAACCCTAACCTTAACAAAGACCTAATTCATCTAAAATTTGACCCAGATAGAGTTCATTCATACGAGCAGGATTATAAAAAATACTTTAGATATGTAAATACTTTTGATATTCCTGAAGGCTATAAAGTGACGTATATGCCAGAGTCATTATCCATAAAAAACGATTTACTTTCTATTAACATTTCATACGAAATAAAAAATAATCAATTGATTGCCAATCAAGAATTCACCTTAGATTTTATAGAAATAAATACTCAAGAACAAAAAGAACTAAACTCATTTATAAAACAAATAAGTAAGCAATATAACGAAACAATAGTGCTTAAAAAACAATAGTCGTAATATGAAAAATATCTACTTATATTTAATTATCTTTTTTACTTGCTCTTCAGTAATTGCGCAAGAAAAACCATTCTATGAAAATTATGATTGGAATGTAAAACCAACCTATGATTTGCAGGAAACAAAAGACCAGCCAATGCTTGGGTTGAAACACAAAGTTGCTATCGAATTTGCTTTTTTAGAAGATAATTCTTTTGTAGAGTACTACCTTCAGCATAAAGCCTATTTGTTAAATTCTGATGATAAAATAGAAGAATACAATAAAATATACCTTCCATATTCTTCAAGCTCTGAACTCATTGCTAATAAAGCTCGGGTAATCAACGGAAATAAAATCATAGAATTAGATGAAAACGATATTCTAACTGCCGAAAATGAAGAAACTGGAGATAAGTATAAATATTTTGCTTTAAAAGGTGTACAAAAAGGTAGTATTGTTGAGTTTTTTTATATAGTAAAAAAGTACCCTAGTTATAAAGGCGTAAGAGCTTTCTTTCAGGATGATTATGATGTTAAAAATATAGAGTTTGACTTGTACTCACCAGAAAACTTGATTTTTGATATCAAAAGTTTTAACGGTTTAAAAGAAGCTCAATACGATGAAAATTTTTCTGATGAAAATAGAAATCATTGGTCGATGCAGGCTGAAAACATTACAGCGCTAGAAGAAGAAGATAATTCGGCTCACAACGCCAACCGAAAATTTTTAATCTATAAATTAGATAAAAACTTGGCAAATAACAGTTCTGGAATTTCGTCTTACGATATCGTAGTTCAAAATTTAATGCCTTTTTTCTACCCAAAAGAAACTTCAAAGAAGACTGATAAACAACTGGAAAAATATATCAATAAAATAGGTGTTGATAAAGCGTCATCAAATAAAGAAAAAATTCAAAAAATAGAAAATTTTCTGAAAACTAACATTTTTGTGACCGATGTATATAATGATAAATTAGAGGATTTAGAATATATAATGAGTGAAAGCGTTGCTAGTAATAGAGGTATTACCAAATTATATATCTCTTTGTTTAATCTATTAGATATCAAACATGAGATTGTAATCACAAGCGACCGAACAGAATTATCTTTTGATCAGTCTTATGAAGCAACTGTTTTTCTGAACGAATTTCTAATTTATTTTCCAGAGGACGATTTATACCTAGACCCAACCGAAATTGGCTCAAGATTGGGATATCCTCCAACAGAGGTTACAGATAACTATGGTCTGTTCATTAAAACTGTAAAGGTAGGTAGTTATAGCTCTGGCGTTGGTGAGGTCAAGTATATAGATGCAGTAACTTCAGATAAAAATTATGATAATATGCATGTAAAGGCTTCTTTTAACAAAGAAAACCTAAATGAAGTAAATATCAGTCTCAAAAGGGAAATGTTTGGATATTATGCTTCATTTGTCCAGCCTTATGCGCATTTAATAAAAAAAGAATCAGAAAAAGATTTTGTACAAGCAATGGTAGAAAATCTTGATGAAGGTATTCAGGTAGATACCTATAAACTAGAAAATTTTGACTCAAATTTATACGGAGTAAAACCATTGAGAATTATTGTAGAGGTCAATTCAGAAGCTTTTGTAGAAAAAGCCGGTAACAAATACTTATTTAATGTAGGTGGGCTTATTGGTAAGCAAACAGAACTTTATCAAGATAAAGAAAGAAAACAAGCCTTAGACAACGGTTTTATGAGAAGATATGATAGAGAATTAATTATCGAACTTCCTGCAGAAATGAAAGTCGCGAATCTCAATGACATTAATATTGATCAGAAATTCACCAAAGATGGAGAAGAACTAATGGCCTTTAAATCTCGATATAAACTAGAAGGAAATACCCTAACCATATACTGTAATGAGCATTATAGTATAAACAAACTTCCAGCTAGCGATTATGCTGATTATAGAAGAGTTATCAATGCGGCAGCAGACTTCAATAAAGTCACATTGGTTTTAGAACCAAAATAAATTGTAGATGATTTAAAAATGCTTCGTAATCACGAAGCATTTTTTTTTCAAAAGTCAATAACTAAAGTTTTCCAATTTTCTCATTATTTTTATAGAAATAAATTTATAAATGAGGAAAATCATTATTGGTATCGTTGTCGGAATAATAGCCGCTTGTCTTTTTTTCTATATTAAAAACGCTGCTTCTACAAATGAAAAAATAGAGGCAGACTCTGCCTTGATAGAAAAGGAAATCAAAAACGTCAGTAAACTCATCGTTACCGAAGGTTATTACGCTCAGGTTTTCACTTATAAAAATAATGAGTCTTTGTTTTTTGGTTTGGTTCCCACAGAAAAAAAAGCACTCGTTTCTGTCAATACCAAGGCTTTGGTTACATATGATTTGGCTCAAATAAATTACGAAATCGAAGAGCAGAACAAAACTTTAAAACTCATAAAAATTCCAGAATCGCAATTAGAGATATTCCCAGAATTCGAGTTTTATGATGTTTCGCAAGATTACCTCAACCAGTTCAAAGCAGAAGATTTCAATAAAATGAAAGAAAAAATAACTTTGCTTACGCGAAAAAAAATTGAAACCTCAGAAATGATGAAAAATGCCGACAACCGTTTGGTTTCAGAACTTCAAAAACTTTTTATTTTAACCAATTCTCTAGGTTGGACGTTAGAGTATAACCAGCAGCCCATCGATTCTCAGAAAGAATTTGAAATTTTATTGAACTAAAACAACTTGGTTGCTTCTACACACCATATAAAATATAGGTTGTTCTGTTATTTTTTTCTTAATTATTAAAAATTGTCAAAAATTTAAAGTCAAATTTGAGAAAAAGAATACTCATGAAATATTTTTTGATACTGCTTGCTGGTATTTTGGTGATAAATACAGTAAACGCCCAACAACAAATAAATACAACATCTCCTTACAAAACCGAATTTTGGACAGATGCAGGAATAATCACAGGAACAGTCGGTCTAAATGTTCTTGGTTTTTATTTTATTCAGAATAAAGATGGTAAAAGTCTGGAGGAAGTAAATATGCTTTCAGAAGATGATGTTTGGGCAGTAGACCGTTGGGTCGCTGGAAACTATTCAGAAGAAGCAGATCGCATAAGTTATATTCCTTTTTATAGCTCTTTTGCATTGCCTTTAACTTTTCTGGCAGGTGATGAAACTCGTGAAAATATGGGTCAGATTTCTGTACTTTATGTAGAGAGCATGGCTACAGCAGGTGCTTTATATACGCTTTCTGCGGGTTTAATAGATCGAGATCGACCATTGGTATACAACAGAAATGTCACTAATGAAGAAAGGATGGAAAGCAGTGCGCAACGCTCCTTTTTCGCGGGTCATGGAGCAGCCACGGCAGCAGCCACATTTTTTACGGCTAAAGTTTTTCATGATTATTATCCAGATTCTCCGTTAAGACCTTATGTTTGGGGAGTTGCATTTGCAATACCTGCTTATGTAGGTTATTTAAGAATTGAAGCAGGTAAACATTTTTTAACCGATACCGTTTTAGGGTTGGGTGTGGGAGCAGCGGCGGGAATTTTAATTCCAGAGCTGCATAAGAAGGAAAATACAAATTTGTCATTTTACCCTACCTACCAACAAAATCTTAATGGTTCTGGTTTTGATGCCAAAGGTGTTGCACTTTCATACCGATTTTAATTAAATTCCACGTATTTTTATGGCGTGAAGAATAACGATAGAAAAGAACAAATTGTAAAAACTGCGGCGCAACTTTTTAGAGAAAAAGGTTACAATGCTGTATCAATGCGGGATTTAGCAAAAGATTTAGGGATTAAAGCAGCAAGTCTTTACAATCATATTTCCTCTAAAGAAGCCATTTTGGCTGAGGTTATTTTAAGTACTGCAAGAGATTTTACAGAGCATATCGATAACACTTTTTTAGAAGAAAAATCTTCTGTCAAAAAGTTAGAAGAAATTATCGAGAGCCACATAGATCTCACCATCGAAAAAGCCAACTTTGTTGCCTGTCTTAATAATGATTGGATGCATTTAGAGGAAAAAAACCTCAACGATTATATAAAAATGCGTAATCATTACGAAAGTACTTTACGTAAAATTATCATAAAAGGTATGAACTTACACGAAATAGAACCTCAAAATCCTGAACTCATCCTTTTTTCATTGCTATCTACCTTACGAACATTGTATTTGTGGTACCCAAAAAACAAACATATAGAAAAAAGTGTTTTATCTAAAGAATTAAAAAATAATCTCCTTAAAGGAATTATAACTATATAGAAACAAGTTAAATAACTCTGTGAGTTTGCAAAACAAACTAACAATTGTTAGTTTTGTAGTAATCAATTAAGAAAATGACAAATTTTTATACCTTAACGGTCAAAGATATTTACAAGGAGACTTCAGATTGTTCGGTCATCACATTTGAAGTTCCGGAGAACTTAAAAGAAAAATTTAAGTTTCAACAAGGCCAACACCTTACCTTAAAAAAAAATATAAACGGTGAAGAGGTGAGGCGTTCTTATTCGCTCTGTTCTAGCCCGAGAGAAAATGTGTGGAAAGTAGCGGTAAAAGAAATTTTAGGTGGTGTTTTTTCCACTTACGTAAATCAAGAATTAACTGCGGGAGACACACTTGAGGTGATGATTCCCAGCGGTAAATTTGGGATTAAGGCCGACCAACAAAACGATAAAAACTACTTGTTTTTTGCTGCCGGAAGCGGAATCACACCAATTCTTTCGATGATCAAAGCATATCTCGAAGAAGAGCCGAAATCAACTTGTAAGTTGTTTTACGTCAATAAAACAGCAAAATCCATTATATTTAAAGAAGAATTAGAGCAATTACGTAATAAATATTTTGGGCGATTAGAAATTTATTATTTCTTAACCAAAGAGCGACGTGATATCGAGTTGTTTAATGGCAGGTTTGATGAGAGTAAAATGGATGTTTTGTCTAAAACCTTTATCGATATTCCTGATACCAACGAAGTATTTCTTTGCGGACCAGAACAAATGGTAAAGTTTGTAAGCGATTACTTGATCAATGCAGGTTTGCCGAAAGAATTAGTACATTTTGAGTTGTTTGTAACTGGGCTTTCCGAAGAAGATGTCAAACGTGCTGAAAGATTAGCACAGCAAAATGTAGAAGGAACGGAAATTATAATCGTTGATGGTGGTAAAGAATTTCAATTTACGATGACTAAAGAATATGACAATATTCTTGATGCTGCTCTAAGTGCAGGAGCAGATTTGCCATTTGCTTGTAAGGGTGGCGTTTGCAGTACTTGTAAATGTGAAGTTTTAGAAGGTGAGGTAGAAATGAAAATAAATTATGCCCTAGAACAAAAAGAATTAGATCAAAATTTGGTGTTGAGCTGTCAAGCTGTGCCAACTTCAGATAAAGTAAAAGTAGATTTTGATGTGTAACAACTTATAGCTAACGGCTGTAAGCTAAAAGTTAGAAAGATGAGTGAACAAGAAGTAAAAAACTTAGAAGAGATTTTTGAAGCGAGAATCGCTCGCGACGAAAAAATAGAGCCTAAAGATTGGATGCCCGAAAAATACAGGCAAACCCATATTAGGCAGATGTCACAACACGCCCATTCAGAAATTGTGGGGATGTTGCCCGAAGGAAACTGGATTACCAGAGCACCTTCTTTACGTAGAAAAGTAGCTTTGTTGGCAAAAGTGCAAGATGAAGCGGGTCACGGTTTGTATTTGTATAGCGCGACCGAAACCTTAGGAATTTCAAGAGACGAATTGTATGAGCAGTTACATTCCGGAAAAGCAAAATATTCGAGTATTTTTAACTACCCAACGTTAACTTGGGCAGATATGGGCGCTATTGGCTGGTTAGTTGATGGCGCAGCAATTATCAATCAAGTGCCATTGTGTAATACTTCTTTCGGGCCATATGCGCGTGCGATGGTGAGAGTTTGTAAAGAAGAAAGTTTTCACCAACGGCAAGGTTATGAGATTATGCTTACGCTTTGTAACGGCACCGAAGTGCAGAAAGAAATGGCGCAAGATGCCTTAAATCGCTGGTGGTGGCCAAGTTTGATGATGTTAGGCCCAACAGACGATATGTCTGTGCATACCGAGCAATCGATGAAGTGGAAACTCAAGCGAAAAACCAACGACGAACTTCGTCAGCAGTTTATCGACCAAACCGTTCCGCAAGCAGATATCTTAGGCTTAACTATTCCCGATTCAGATTTAAAATGGAATGAAGAAACAGGTCATTACGACTTTGGGGAAATCGATTGGGATGAGTTTTGGCAAGTCGTCAAAGGTCACGGCCCTTGTAACAAAGAGCGTTTACAAACTAGAGTGAATGCCTGGGAAAATGGTCAGTGGGTACGCGATGCTGCCTTAGCTTACGCGGAAAAACAATCAGAAAGAAAAATTAAAAAAGCAATCTAAAAAAGATGGGTAATAAAAAAGAATGGCCATTATGGGAAGTCTTCGTGAGGAGTAAAAACGGTTTAGAACACCGTCACTTTGGAAGTCTTCACGCAGCCGATGCAGAAATGGCCTTAGAAAACGCAAGAGATGTATATACTAGAAGAAGCGAAGGCGTAAGTATTTGGGTGGTCGAGTCAGAACATATTACTGCTTCTAACCCAGAACATAACGGTGAGCTGTTTGAGCCAGCCCAAGATAAAGTATATAGACATCCCACTTTTTATGATTTACCAGATGAGGTAAAGCATATGTAAAATATAAAAAATGGATAAAAAAGATCTTATTCAATATATAGAAACCATTGCCGACAATTCCTTGATATTAGGCCAACGTATGGGTGAGTTAACCGGACATGGGCCAACCTTAGAAGTAGATATTGCCTGTACCAATATTTCGTTAGATTTATTTGGTCAAGTACGTAGCTATTTTCAGTATGCTGCACAGCTTTCAAATCAAGAGATTAGCGAGGACGATTTGGCTTTTCTTCGACAAGAAAGAGCTTATAAAAATGTGTTGTTGGTAGAACAACCCAATCGTGATTTTGCTTATGTAATCGCACGACAGTTTTTGTTTGATCACTATCACTTTTTGTTTTTAAAACACTTGCAAAACAGCGAAGATGAAACCTTGGCAGCCATTGCCAAAAAAAGTATAAAAGAGGTAAGTTATCATAAGCGTTTTTCTTCAGACTGGATAATTCGTCTGGGCGACGGAACCGAAGAAAGCAAGCAAAAAATACAAACGGCTGTTGATGATTTATGGCAATATACCCAAGAATTGTTTGAGCCTAACGAAGCAGAAAAAGCTGCCGAGGAAAAGCATATAGGTGTAGATATCGTTTCACTTCAAGCAGAATATACGCAAAATGTTGGTAAAGTTCTACAAGAAGCAACCCTCACGCAACCTGACTTAAAATTTTTCCAAAGAGGTGGTAAGAAAGGAATACACACAGAACATTTAGGTTATTTGCTCAGCGATATGCAATATATGCAACGCACTTACCCAAATATGAAGTGGTAACAAATTCCTGCCAAGGCAGTAATCTAACTACATAAATTCAAATGACTATTGAGGAAGCACAAATCGATAAAGAACTGATTCCGATTTTAGAAAAAGTTTCGGATCCAGAGATTCCTGTGCTTACAGTTTTAGATTTAGGTGTAGTTCGTTTTGCAAAAATCACCAAGCCCAATTTTGTCGAGGTAAAAATCACCCCAACTTATAGCGGTTGTCCAGCGATGGATGTGATTGGTGACGATATTACTTCCGCTTTAAGCGAAAATGGTTACGAAACAAAAGTAGATTTGGTACTCGCGCCAGCTTGGACTACCGATATGATCACCGAAAGTGGAAGAAAAACCTTGGAAGAATATGGTATTGCTCCACCAATGGATGCTGTGTCAGATAAAAAAGCTTTGTTAGGTGAGGAGCAAGTAGTCAAATGCCCGCAATGTCATTCTACCAATACCAAAATGGTAAGTCAGTTTGGGTCAACGGCCTGCAAGGCACTGTTTAAATGCCACGATTGTCAAGAACCTTTTGATTATTTTAAATGTTTAATATAAATTCCTGCATACCTATTAGCTAAAGCTTTAGTCGAGGCGCAAGTCAGGATTTTTTTTATAAAATAAAAAGATGAGTAACACCATAAATTTCGAAATCAAAAATAACATCGGTTACATTACTTTAAACCGACCAGAAGTATTTAATAGTTTTAATCGCGAAATGGCTTTGGCATTGCAAGGAGTGTTAAAAAATTCGGCCAAGAACGATGAGGTAAGAGCAATTGTTTTAACCGGAAATGGCAAAGCATTTTGTGCAGGGCAAGACCTTAAAGAAGTAACCGACCCTGATTTAAACCCTGGTTTTAAAGCCATTTTAGAAGAACATTACAATCCTATTATTCAGTTGATAAGAGAAACTCCAAAGCCTATTGTGGCTGCGGTAAATGGTGTAGCTGCTGGAGCAGGAGCCAATATTGCCTTGGCTTGTGATATTGTGGTTGCTAACGAAAATGCAGCTTTTATACAAGCGTTTAGTAAGATTGGGTTGATTCCCGACAGTGCCGGCACTTTCTTTTTACCACGATTAATTGGATTGCAGAAAGCTTCAGCTTTAGCAATGTTGGGCGACAAAGTTTCGGCAGAAGAAGCAGAAAAGTTAGGGATGATATATCAAGTAATCAAAGCCGAAAATTTTGAAGAAGAAGTTTCCGCTTTAGCGAAAAAATTAGCCCAAATGCCCACCAAAGCTTTAGCGTTGACCAAAGAAGCCTTTAATCAATCACTCAATAACAACTTAGACGAGCAGTTGGCGTTAGAATCTAAATTTCAGATAAAAGCAGCTTCTTCAGAAGATTACAAAGAAGGTGTCAATGCATTTGTAGAAAAAAGAAAGCCTAATTTTAAAGGGGAATAAAAGATCAAATTAAAAACCGAAAAGTGTAAAATTTAAAATTTCAAAGTGAACACTTTAATTAAAAGAACTTTGTCATTTAAAATTTATCATTTAAAATTTAAAATTAATGAACGTAGGAATCATAGGTAGCGGAACCATGGGAAGCGGAATTGCTCAAGTAGCAGCAACGGCAAACTGTTCTGTAAAAGTATACGATACAAATCAAGAAGCTTTAAAAAAGAGTGAGGTATCGCTAGATAAAGTCTTATCGCGACTTATAGAAAAGGGTCGTATCGATGAAGCTGAAAAAAATAGAATTCAAAACAATATTTTATATGTCGATAGCTTAAAAGAGTTGGCTGATGCCGATTTGACTATTGAAGCGATTATCGAAAATCTCGAAGTCAAACAAAAGGTGTTTCGCGAGTTGGAAAGTTACCAATCAAAAGATGCTATTATCGCTTCTAATACTTCTTCTTTGTCTATTGCTTCCATAGCAGGAGCCCTAGAAAATCCAGAAAGAGTTATCGGGATTCACTTTTTTAACCCAGCGCCGTTAATGCCGTTGGTAGAAATTATTCCTGCCGTGCAAACCTCAGAAGAGGTTAAAAACAAGGTGGTCAAAATTATTGACGATTGGAAAAAAGTAGGCGTACTGGCAAAAGATACCCCTGGATTTATTGTGAATCGTGTAGCGAGACCTTTTTATGGGGAAGCACTCCGAATTTACGAAGAAGGTTTGGCTGACTTTGCTACCATAGATTGGGCGATGAAATCGTTAGGAGGTTTTAGAATGGGACCTTTTGAATTGATGGATTTTATCGGTAACGATGTAAATTACACGGTGACCGAAACCGTTTTTAGAGAATTCTATTACGACCCGCGGTACAAGCCGTCTTTTACACAAAAACGACTTTCAGAAGCAGGTTATTTGGGTAGAAAATCAGGAAGAGGTTTTTATCAATATGGTGATCATGCCAAAACACTAAATCCATCGAAAGATAAAGATCTAGGAAATAAAATCTTAGACCGTATTTTAGTAATGCTTATCAATGAAGCTGCCGACGCATTGTTTTTAAATATAGCTTCCGCGAAAGATATTGACTTGGCAATGAGTAAAGGAGTAAATTACCCAAAAGGCTTGTTGACTTGGGCAAACGAAAAAGGAATCGATTGGTGTGTAGAGAAGCTAGATAAACTTTACGAAGAATACCATGAAGATCGCTATAGGTGTAGTCCGTTATTACGAAAGATGAAAAAGAACAATCAAAAATTTCTAGTTTAATGAAACCTGAAAAAATTCCGCATCACATGCTCGCCAATGATCCATTTAGTAGTTGGCTAGGTATTGAGATTTTGGAAGTAAAAGAAGGTTATTGTAAACTGCAAATGAAAGTGAGAAAAGACATGCTTAACAGCATGAAAAAAGCTCACGGCGGAATTACTTATGCACTCGCCGATACGGCATTTGGTTTTGCGTCTAATACCCATGGTAGAAAAGCCGTTTCTATCGAGACTTCCATCAATCACGCCGAAGCAGTAGAAGAAGGTGATATCATCACTGCTGAAGCCAATTTAAAGAGTTTAAAAAACAAGTTGGCTTTTCACATAGTCGAAGTAAAAAGAGGAAATACTTTAATAGCACTTTTTAAAGGTGTAGTGTATCGTACAGGTGTTGAGTGGTAATTTTTAGTTAAAATCAATTAATTACAGCGATACCAAACTTCGTAATTTACTATCTTTAGGTTTCTAACAAAAGCAAACATTATGAAATGGAGAGGTAGAAGGCAAAGTGGTAACTTAGAAGATCGTCGAGGAATGGGAACGACAGGAAAAGTTCTTGCAGGCGGTGGAGTTATTGGTGTTATTGTCATTTTATTACAACTTTTTGGAGGCGAAACAGGACAAACTGTAGGTACAATTCTTAACGAAGTCAATAAAGGTCAACAAACTCAGCAAGTCGAGCAGAGAGAATTAACCGCTGCCGAAAAAGAATCCGGTCAGTTTATGGCAACCGTTTTGGCGGATACGGAAGATGTATGGAACCAAATTTTTAGAGAAGAAAATATAGGCGATTATCCTGAGCCAAAAATGGTGTTGTTTACCGATAGAGTTCAGAGTGGTTGTGGTACAGCTTCGGCTGCATCGGGTCCTTTTTATTGTCCCGGTGACAATAAATTATACATGGACTTGGCTTTCTTTCAGCAACTCAAAACTCGTTTTGGTGCGAAAGGCGGTGATTTTGCCATAGCTTATGTAACAGCGCATGAAGTGGGTCATCATGTACAAACTGTCCTTGGTACAACTCAAAAAGTGCGTCAGTTGCAGCAGCAACAAGGTCAAGCGGCAGCCAATCAACTTTCAGTGGCTTTAGAGCTTCAAGCCGATTTTTACGCGGGAGTTTGGGCGCACCATAACCAACAATACCTCGAAGAAGGCGATATACAAGAAGCTTTAAGTGCTGCGCAAGCAGTTGGTGATGATGCTATTCAGAAGCGAATGCAAGGTCACGTGGTTCCCGATTCTTTTACCCACGGAACTTCCCAACAACGTATGGAATGGTTTATGAAAGGTTTCCGTTCGGGCGACGTGAGACAGGGAGATACCTTTGCGGCTCTAATTAATTAAGGTTAATTTCATTCCGATAAAACCTATTTTAGCTTTCCGTTTCTGTTAAAAATCCGTATTTTTAGGGCTCAAAAATCAGAACTATAAATGGATGCATTTATCATAGACGGAATCAGGACTCCCATCGGAAACTACAAAGGCACATTATCCCCCGTAAGAACCGATGATCTCGGAGCACTCGTCATCAAAGAATTAGTAAAAAGAAATCCCAATATTCCTCAAGACGCTTACGCGGATGTTATTTTAGGTTGTGCCAATCAGGCTGGAGAAGACAATCGAAATGTAGCCCGCATGTGTTCACTTTTGGCAGGTTTGCCTTATAGTGTTCCCGGAGAAACAGTCAATAGACTTTGCAGTAGCGGTTTATCGGCAATCATACACGCCAATCGAGCGATCAAAGCTGGCGATGGCGGTTTGTTTATTGCGGGTGGAGTTGAGCATATGACGCGTGGCCCATACGCTATAGCGAAACCTTCGTCTGCATTTGGTAACGATGCCCAAATGTACGATACGAGTTTCGGGTGGCGTTTTGTCAATCCCAAAATGCACGAAATGTATGGCACCGACGGAATGGGAGAAACAGCCGAAAACTTGGTAGACAAATACCGTATTTCGCGTGAAGATCAAGATGCTTTTGCTTATCACAGTCAGATGAAAGCTACTAAGGCGCAAGAAAATGGACGGTTGGCAAAAGAAATTGTAGCGGTAGAAATCCCACAAAGAAAAAAAGACCCAATAGTTTTTAACCAAGACGAATTTGTAAAACCAACGACAACTCCAGAAATTCTTGCAAAGTTACGTCCGGCTTTCCGTAAAGAAGGCACTGTAACCGCAGGAAATGCTTCTGGTTTAAACGACGGAGCTGCCGCAACGATAATCGCTTCCGCGGAAGCAGTAAAAAAATATAATTTAAAACCTTTGGCTAAAATTGTAAGTTCAGCAGTAGTTGGTGTGGAACCAAGGATTATGGGAATTGGTCCTGTAGAAGCTTCCAACAAAGCTTTGGAAAAAGCAGGATTAACGATGGAGGATATGGATGTAATTGAATTGAACGAAGCCTTTGCGGCACAATCATTGGCTTGTATTCGTGCTTGGGGATTAAAAGATGATGACCCAAGAATAAACCCAAATGGAGGAGCGATTGCGATTGGGCATCCGCTTGGCGTAACCGGCGCTAGAATTGCTTATTCTGCGGCTTTAGAATTACAAATGACAGACAAAAAATATGCACTGATCACGATGTGTGTAGGCGTTGGTCAAGGTTATGCTGCAGTAATTGAAAATGTTTCTGCGTAAGCAAGAAATAGTTGGGAATATCAAATTGATATAAAATTTTAAAAATACCTGCTTTAGCAGGAAAGAATTATGACAAAAACACAACATTATGTTCAAGGAAATTGGATCGATGGTCAAGGTGAAGGAACACCTATTTTCGATTCGGTAACGGGTGAACATTTTACCAATATTACGACCGAAGGTTTAGATGTTCCGGCAATTTTAGACTACGGAAGAAAACACGGAAATCAACTTCGGAAAATGACTTTTCAAGAGCGAGGTTTGATGCTTAAAAAATTGGCTTTTTACCTTCAGAAAAGAAAAGATAAATTTTACGAAATCAGTTATCGAACTGGAGCAACGCGAATCGATAGTTGGATAGATATCGAAGGGGGTTTTGGAAATTTATTTGCCAATGCTTCCTTGCGAAAACTCTTCCCCAATAAACCATTTCACGTAGAAGGAAGTCCGATTGATTTATCACGTGGCGGAAAGTTTATGGCGCATCACATTATGGTGCCAAGAAGCGGAGTTGCGGTACATATCAATGCGTTTAATTTCCCTGTTTGGGGAATGTTGGAAAAATGTGCGGTCAACTGGATGGCCGGAATGCCAGCGGTAGTTTTACCTGCTCCACAAAGTGCTTACCTAACAGAAGCTGTTGTCAAGGAAATTATCGCTTCAGGAATTTTACCAGAAGGTTCGATACAATTGATTAGCGGAACGGCAAAAACAATTTTAGATACGGTAAACTCACAAGATGTAGTGACGTTTACGGGTTCTGCCGCGACAGGAAGAAAACTAAAAACCCATCCGAGATTAATTGAAGAATCAGTACCTTTTACGATGGAAGCAGATTCATTAAATGCTTCTATTCTTGGGGAAGATGCGGTTCTGGGAACTCCTGAGTTTGACTTGTTTATCAAGGAGGTTCGTAACGAAATGACCGTAAAATGTGGTCAGAAATGTACGGCGATTAGAAGAATAATTGTGCCGGAAAATTTGGTTGAAGATGTGCAAATTGCGCTCGGTAAAGCATTAGATAAAGTAACTTTCGGAGATCCTCGATTAAAAGAGGTGAGAATGGGATCTTTAATTGATAAAAAACAAGTAGAAAGCGTCAAAAATCAGGTGAAAGAAATTGCTAAGACTGCAGAGATGGTTTACGGTGATTTTGAAGGTGGAAAAGCAATTGGAGCTGATTTTGAAAAAGGAGCCTTCATCAAACCTATTTTATTAAGAGAGGATAACCCTTTTAAAAATGAAGCGGCTCACGTTACTGAAGCCTTTGGTCCGGTAAGTACAATTATGCCTTATAAAAACTTAGACGAAGCTATTCAACTTTCGCATTTAGGTAAAGGTTCTTTGGTGAGTTCTATCGTTACGAATGACAATAAAATTGCTACGGAATATACGGTAAACGCAGCAACACATCACGGTAGAATTTTGGTGCTCAACCGCGAAAGTGCCAAGCAAAGTACGGGTCACGGTTCACCGTTGCCTAACTTAATTCACGGTGGTCCAGGTCGAGCTGGAGGCGGTGAAGAAATGGGTGGTGTTCGCGGTATCAAGCATTATTTGCAACGTTGTGCGGTACAAGGTTCGCCAACTACACTTACGGAAATCACAGGGATTTATCAACCCAATGCCGATTATAAGGAAGCAGAAAAGCATCCATTTGCCTATCACTGGGAAGATATTCAGCCAGGAATGTCTTTACAAACACACAATAGAACGATTACAGATACCGATATTGTCAACTTCGGAAACTTAACTTGGGATCATTTTTATGCACATACGGATATTACTTCACTGGACGGAAGTATTTTTGAGAAAAGAACTGCTCACGGGTATTTCATTATTTCCGCGGCAGCAGGATTATTTGTATATCCCAACAAAGGTCCGGTAGCGGCAAATTACGGATTGGAAGAAATCAGATTCTTGCGTCCGTTGTACCACAACGATACGATTTCGGTGCGACTAACTTGTAAAGAAAAAGTAGATCGCGACCAAAAAGGTGAAGAATTACCAAGCGGAATTGTCAAGTGGTATGTAGAGGTTTTTGACGTGGAAGCAGAAGAACCCGAGGATAAATTGGTGGCAATTGCGACTATTTTGACCATGGTGCAAAAAAAGCAAACCACTTTCGTGGAAATAAATGACGAAGTAATAAAATCCGCTTTAGCGAAATTAAAAGAAGGTACACAACCAGAATGGGGAAATATGAATGCACAACAAATGGTAGAGCATTTAGAATATACTTATAGAATCGCCTCTGGAGAAATTCAGGATTTTGAAATAAAAACCCCAGAAAAAGTTTTACAGAAAGTACACGACACCTTATACAACTACGAGAAAATGCCTAGAAATTTTGAATTTCCGTTGTATGAATCTAAATCTGCACCTGCTTTAAAACACGAAAATCTGGAACAGGCCAAAGAAAAATTATTGGAAGCACGAGAAGATTACCTGCGATTTTTCAAGGAAAATAAAGAAGCAACTTTAAAAAATGCTGTTTTTGGAGAACTAAATCGCTTTGAGTGGTATTTACTGGAGCGTAAACACCTCAATCATCATTTCGAACAGTTTAATTTGTTTTAAATTAAACTGTTCGAAAATTTCCACGAAAGTGGAAATCTGAAAATAATAAAATCAGAATTTTATAAAAACTCTTCTGATAAGAATGAGACATTATGTTTACATATTATCAAATAAACCAAATGGAGTTTTATATATTGGAGAAACAAAAGAACTAAAAAGGCGAATTTATCAGCATAAAAATAAAGTCCATCCAAAAACTTTTTCAGCTAGATATAATCTCGATAAATTGGTTTATTTTGAAGAGTATAATACAAAGAAAGAAGCTTGTCTAAGAGAAAAGAGGATGAAGAAATGGAATCGAGCTTGGAAAATTGAATTAATTGAACAAAAGAATCCAGATTGGCTGGATCTTTACAAAAAAATTAAGTAAAATAATTAAAAAAAGTTTCCCGTTTTCATGGGAACACAAAAAGTGATGACACAAGCATACGTAACACAAACCATACAAAATCAAGTAGCAACTATCGAGTTTTTTCATCCAGCGCATAATAGTTTGCCAGGAGATATCTTAGCAAAATTGGCGAAAACTATCGAAGAAGCTGGAAAAAATGAGGAAGTTCTCGTCATTATTTTAAAGTCGGGTGGCGAACGCACGTTTTGTGCAGGCGCAAGTTTTAAAGAACTTATCGCTATCGAAGATGAAAAAACTGGTGAGAAATTTTTTAGTGGTTTTGCCAATGTAATCAATGCCATGCGCAAGTGTCCTAAATTTATCATTGGTCGCGTGCAAGGAAAAACCGTAGGCGGTGGTGTTGGTTTAGCATCAGCGATGGATTATTGTATGGCTACCAAATTTGCTTCAATTAAGCTTAGTGAGCTTAATGTTGGTATTGGTCCGTTTGTGGTTGGTCCTGCTGTTCAGCGTAAGCTTGGCGTTAGCGGAATGTCACAGATCGCTATCGATGCCAATACTTTTTATGATGCCGAATGGGCAAGACAAAAAGGCTTATATGCTAATGTTTATGAGAGTACAGAAGAGCTAGATAAAGCTGTTGCGGAATTTGCTCAGAACCTTTGTAATTACAATCCAGAAGCGGTAAAAGAAATGAAACAAATGTTTTGGCGTGGTACCGAAGATTGGGATGAGCTTCTACTAGAAAGAGCAAAAATTAGTGGTCGATTGGTGTTGAGTTCGTTTACAAAAGAGAAATTGAAGAGGTTTGAGTAGAATTTCTGCGAAAGCAGGAATCTCATAGAGAATTTCACACAAAAATAATAAGATTCCTGCCTCCGCAGGAAATAGATATGATTTATTCTTTTAAAGGACATATTCCGATAATCCACGAAAGTAGTTTTGTACATCCTTTGGCTGCAGTTACAGGAAATGTGATTATTGGGAAGAACTGCTATATTGGTCCAGGAGCCGCGATTCGTGGCGATTGGGGTGAAATTATTCTCGAAGACGGTGTAAATGTGCAAGAAAATTGTACGGTACATATGTTTCCTGGGAAAAGTATCGTACTCAAACAAAGTGCTCACGTAGGGCACGGAGCGATTATTCACGGTGCCAATTTAGGTAGAAATTGCCTTATCGGAATGAACTCAGTAATTATGGATGATGCCGAAATTGGCGACGAATGTATTGTTGGTGCGATGGCTTTTGTAAAAGCAGAAACAAAAATTCCGTCAAGGACTTTGGTGGTGGGAAATCCTGCGAAAGTGATTAAAGAAGTTTCTGATGAAATGATCGCGTGGAAAACCGCAGGAACAAAACTTTACCAACGCTTACCAGCCGATTGTTACGAAAGTTTACGGGAAGTAGAGCCCTTACGGGAAATTCCTAAAAACAGACCCGAACAAGAAAATTTTTATCAAACCCTTCAAGAAATGAAGAAGGACAAATAAAATAAAAAGCTCACAAATTTTGTGAGCTTTTTTAATTCCGAAAGGAAAATAAGTCTATTTTTTCTTTTTGTCTTTTCTTTTGTTTTTTCCTTTTTGTTTTGGGTGTACCAATTTCATTTCGTCTATTAAATGTGTTGCTCCGGCATATTTATCGATAATAAATAAAATATAACGTGCATCGACCATAATGTTACGAGAAATAGAAGGATCGTAATAGATGTCACTCATCGTTCCTTCCCAAACACGGTCAAAATTAAGGCCAATCAAATTTCCGTTGGCGTCAATTACAGGGCTTCCAGAGTTTCCTCCAGTAGTGTGATTCGTTCCGATAAAGTTGACAGGCATTTTGCCATTTTCGGCATATTGGCCATAATCTTTTTGGTTGTACAAATCGATAAGCTTTTGCGGGACATCAAACTCATAATCTCCCGGAACGTACTTTTCAATCACACCGTCAAGATAACTTACAGGCTGGTATTCTACCGCATCTCTGGGTTGATAGCCTTTTACCTGTCCATAAGTAACTCTCAAAGTTCCGTTGGCATTTGGGAAAATACGAGCGTCTTCTGGGCTCAATTCTAAAATACCTTTCATATATTTTTTCTGAAGCGCATCAATCTCTAAGCTCTTATTTCTATACGTTGGTAAAACACTTTCGTAGAATTTTTGTGCTTGTTCTTTTACAAAACTATAGCCTGGATCTTCATTTAATGCTTTTACAGCATCGTTGGCATTTCCTTCTAATAATTTCTCGATTGAAGCATAAGAAGTAAGTGCAGAATTATTATAAATATTATTTGTTAAGGTTAACTTATTCTGCGATTTTAGGTTATTTGCCATAAACTGCTCAGGCATATTTTCAGCATAAAAAGCAATGACTTTCTCAAAAACTTTTTCATCTACTTGAGCATTGTAATCTTTGTAAGAAGCTTTAAAATCTTCTAAAAGATTTGCTTTTCTGTCGTTAAAAGATTGTTCGCCACGCGCCTGTAAAACCTGTTCTAATTGGTATAACTGAAAGCCATTTCGCAACAATTCGACATTTCTGATAAATGCTTCTGAGAATAGATTATAAGCCAAGTTGTAATCTTCATATTCCGCGTAAGCTTTATCTAAATCACTTAAAAGTGACCCATATTCTTTGCTCAAACCTTTTGCTTTTACGGTATTCATAAAAGCTTTTTCTTGAGCTTTCTTTATGCCAACAGCATCGGTCTTTTTTAAACCTTGACTTTCACCAATCCATTTTTTATAATAGTTGGCGATACGCGCATATTTTGAAGCGTATTGAATTTTAATCTGCTGATCTTTACGCATAAAAACATCTTGCTCTTTTAGGGCGACCTCTCGTAAACCAATACGAGCTGGATTAATTGTATTTACAATTTGCTCAACGGCAACAGCTGGTAGATACTCATCAGTCGTTCCTGGGAAACCGAAAACCAACGTAAAATCGTTTTGCTCAACACCATCTAAACTTACCGGTAAAAAATGTTTGGGTTTGTAAGGAACGTTGTCTTTACTGTATTCTGCAGGTTTGTTGTTTTTATCGGCGTAGATTCTAAAAAGAGAAAAATCACCCGTGTGTCTAGGCCACATCCAATTGTCGGTATCTGAACCAAACTTACCAATTGACGAAGGCGGAGCTCCTACCAAACGAATGTCTTTAAAGGTTTCTACTCTAAAAAGCATAAACTGATTTCCTTCGTAAAACGTACTGATGCGATTGGTCTGCCAAGCTTCTTTCGGAGAAGAATCGATCACCGATTGTTTGTTTTTTTCAATAATTTGCTGACGTTCTTCTTCGCTCGAAGCGTTTTCAGTTCCCTTTAAAACCTGTTCGGTCACATCTGTAATTTCTTTAATAAAAGTAACGGTCATACCTGGGTTTGGTAATTCTGCTTCCAGATTTTTTGCCCAAAAACCGTCTTTAAGGTAATCGTTTTCTACGGTAGAATGCGATTGAATTTGACTATAACCACAGTGGTGATTGGTTAATAAAAGTCCTTTTGGTGAAATCACTTCTGAAGTACAGCCACCATTAAAATGCGGAACCGCATCTTTCAAACTACTTTGGTTAACACTATAAATATCTTCAGCAGACATTTTCATTCCGAGCGATTGCATTTCGTCTTCGTTCATTCCTTCCAATAGTGAAGGAATCCACATTCCGCCTTCTTGGGCAAAAACCGGAAAAGCAAATAGGAAAATAAAGATTCTAATCAGTTTCATAAATGAGATTTAATAAATTTAAAATGGTTTGCAAAATACTACTTTTATAGATTTTCTACACTATAATATTGTGATGACTCATCAAATGATGTTCTGAAAAGATTACATTTTCTTTCGTTATTCCTTCCTAAATTCTACAAAAAATAGGCATAAAATGTTATTTTTGTGAACCCAGCAACAATCTATTGTTCTTAAGAAAATTTTATGTCGAAAGTAGAATTAGTATTGCCCAGAATGGGCGAAAGTATAACCGAAGCAACTGTTTTAAATTGGTTGGTAGCCGAAGGCGATGAAGTAGAGCAAGACCAAACCGTAGTAGAAGTCGCTACTGATAAAGTAGATTCTGAAGTACCGTCACTAGTTAACGGAAAAATCACTAAAATATTGGTTGAACCCAATGAAGTGGTAAAAGTAGGCGAAGTCATTGCGATTATAGAAGCTTCAGGCGATCAGTCTTCAAAAAAGAAAGCAAGTAAAGCTTCTGCGGAAAAGAAAACAGAGCAGAAAGCTGTTTTGCCAAAAAAAGTAACTTCGACTTCGAACTCAACCTCATACAAACTCAACGCTAACCAAAATACGTTTATTTCTCCTCTCATTCAAGCAATTGCGCGAGATTATCATATCAGTTACGAAGAGTTGGCACGAATTCCGGCAACAGGACACGAAGGCAGGTTACGTAAAAGTGATGTTTTTAAATATATTGAAGACGGAAGACCGGCACAATTTGCACAACCTGTTTCAGAAAATTCAGGATTTCAAGTACCCGATTTAAAATTAGATAAAGGTACCGGAAAGATTGTCGAGATGGATCGTATGCGCCAAATGATTGCCGATCATATGGTGTATTCCAAACATACATCACCGCACGTAACGGCTTATGTGGAAGCCGATTTGACTGATATGGTAAACTGGCGAAATGCCAACAAAAAAGCTTTTCAGGAGAAATATGGTGAAAAACTTACGTTTACGCCACTTTTTGTTGAAGCGGTAGCCAAAGCGGTGAAAGACTTTCCGATGATCAATGTTTCCGTTGACGGAAAAAATATTATTGTCAAAGAAAATATCAACATCGGTATGGCAACAG
Source organism: Mesonia sp. K7 (assembly GCF_003233725.1). Lineage (GTDB taxonomy): Bacteria > Bacteroidota > Bacteroidia > Flavobacteriales > Flavobacteriaceae > Mesonia. The sequence continues at coordinate 73,220 of NZ_QKQV01000004.1, read as the reverse complement.
CTTTACCCAGCGGAAATCTAATAGTACCTGTAGTAAAAGATGCCGACAAAAAATCATTGCAAGAGATTGCTGCTAACGTTAACGAATTAGCCGAGAAAGCCCGTAATAACAAATTGAGTCCAGACGATACCAAAGGAAGCTCGTTTACCATTTCTAACGTGGGAACTTTCGGAAGTTTGATGGGAACGCCTATTATCAACCAACCTGAAGTCGCTATTCTTGCCACTGGAATCATCAAAAAAAGAGCTGAGGTAATGGAATATGAAGATGGAGATAAAATCGAAATTAGAAGTATGATGTATTTGTCACTGTCTTTCGACCATCGTGTGGTTGATGGTTTCCTTGGCGGAAGCTTTTTAAGAAGAGTAGCCGATTATTTTGAGGAATTTGATAATCAAAAGACTTTTTGATACAAGACAATTTGAGGCAAGACAAAATAAATGAAATGAGAAGACATAATTTCAAAAAATTACAGATATGGGAAGAAGCGATGGGTTTAATTGATGAAAATTATCTCTTAACTTCGACTTTACCAGATTATGAAAAATATGGTTTGAGAACTCAAATGAATCGTTGTTCTGTATCAATTGCTTCAAATATATCAGAAGGTTCTAGTAAACGAACTGATAAACATTTTATAAAATTTTTAGAAGATAGTTTAGGTTCTTCTTTCGAATGGGAAACTCAATTAGCAGTTTGTTTTCGTCAAAGGTTTATCTCTGAAAAACTTTATTTTAATTTAGAAAGTAAAATACAAAAATTACAAAGCAAAATTTCGAATTTTATTGATAGCCTTGAATCAAGTAACTGATTAAATCTTGATTCAAAAAGTCATGTTTCGTGATTCTAAAAAAAAACTAATGAGTATAAAAATAGATAAAGCTACATACCAACAAGCTTTTAAAAACCTATGTGCGGCAAAGGCAATGACCGAGTTGTACGAAGAAAATTTTAAAGTCGTTTCTAAATATGTTCACGCTACTTCACGTGGTCACGAGGTGATACAAATGGCTGTTGGGATGCAGTTGAAACCTTATGATTATGTGTTTCCATATTACCGTGACGATTCTATTTTGTTAGGCTTGGGAATGGAACCAAAAGATTTGATGCTGCAAGTTTTGGCCAAAAAAGACGATCCGTTTTCTGGAGGTAGAACCTACTATTCACATCCGAGTTTAAACGATCCCGATAAACCAAAAATTCCGCACCAAAGTTCGGCGACAGGAATGCAAGCCATTCCAGCAACCGGAACAGCGATGGGAATGTGGTATAAAGAGACAGAAGGTTTAGCAAGCGATGAAAAACCAGTGGTTGTATGTTCACTTGGTGACGCTTGTGTGACCGAGGGCGAAGTGGCAGAGGCTTTTCAGATGGCGGTGCTCAAGAGTTTACCCATTTTATATGTTGTACAAGATAATGGTTGGGATATTTCGGCCAACGAAGAAGAAACACGCGCTCAAAACGCAGCCGAATACGCGAGAGGTTTTAATGGTTTAGAAGCCATTTCAATCGATGGAACGGATTTCAACGAAAGTTACAGCACGGTAAAAAAATGTATCGAAACCATCCGTAAAGAGAGACGTCCAATGTTGATTCACGCTAAAGTACCTTTGTTAAATCATCACACTTCAGGCGTAAGAATGGAGTTTTACCGCGACGATTTAGATGAAGCGAGGACAAGAGATCCGTATCCAAAAATGAAGAAGCTGTTATTGGATAATAATTTTGCTGAAGCGGAATTGAAAAACCTAGAAGACGAATGCTATCAAAAAGTAAAGAATCATTATAAAGAGGCTCTAAAAGCAGAAGACCCAAAACCAGAAGATTTATTTACGCATGATTTTGCACCTACAACAATTACGGAAGAAAAAGGAGAACGTTCACCAGAGGGTGCCGAAAAAGTAGTGATGGTAGATTGTGCCTTGTTTGCGATAGAAGAGTTGATGCGCAAGCACAAAGAATGTTTGCTTTACGGTCAAGACGTTGGCGGAAGATTGGGCGGTGTTTTTAGAGAAGCGGCGACTTTGGCGCAAAAATTTGGAGACAATCGTGTATTCAATACACCAATTCAAGAAGCTTTTATTATTGGTTCGACGGTAGGAATGTCTGCGGTTGGCTTAAAACCAATTGTTGAGGTGCAGTTTGCCGACTATATTTGGCCGGGTCTTAATCAACTCTTCACGGAAGTGAGTAGAAGTTGTTATTTATCAAATGGAAAATGGCCAGTTTCAATGATATTACGCGTTCCTATTGGTGCTTATGGTAGCGGTGGTCCTTACCACTCTTCTTCGGTAGAGAGCGTAGTAACCAACATACGCGGACTCAAAATTGCTTACCCAAGTAACGGAGCCGATTTAAAAGGATTGATGAAAGCTGCTTATTACGATCCAAACCCAGTAGTGATTTTTGAACACAAAGGCTTGTATTGGAGTAAAGTACCTGGAACCAAAGGAGCCACTTCGGTAGAACCAAGTGAAGATTATATTTTGCCTTTCGGGAAAGCGTGGGTTTTACAAGAAATCTGGAAACAGGAAGATGCCGAAACCCTTTCGATCATCACTTACGGAATGGGTGTGCATTGGGCAATGAATGCTTCCGCGGAATTAGGCATGCAAGACCAAATAGAGGTGGTAGATTTACGTACCTTGCATCCACTGGATGAAGAAACGATTATGAAATCAGTAAAGAAATGCGGTAAATGTTTAGTGGTGACCGAAGAACCTTCTAGCAATAGTTTTGCAAGGGCTTTGGCCGGAAAGATTCAAGAAGAATGTTTTCAGCAATTAGACGCTCCAGTGATGACCATTGGTTCAGAAAATATGCCAGCAATTCCGTTAAATTCTACTTTGGAAGAGACAATGATTCCTTCTACCGAAAAGGTGAAAAAGAAAATAGAGGAATTGTTGAATTATTAAAATTTTAAGTTTTCCCTTTTGTTTTTAAGAGATTTAATAGAAAGAAGTTAAATCTTACCTAAGTATTAGTTAATTGGCTGATATTGAGAATTATATTTCAGTAAATTTAGAGTACTAAAACTTAAAAATAAAAGCTATGGAAACTAGAAAAGAAATTGCCAACAAATTAAATGAGATTTTAGAAAGAACCTATGATGCAGAAAAAGGTTATAAAGACGCTGCAGAAAGAGTTGATAATGCAAAAATGAAATCTTTTTTAAATGAACAGGCACAACAGCGTTATGATTTTGGTCACGAGCTAAAATCCGAAATTAAAAATTTTGGTGAAACTCCTGAAAAAGGTGGAAGTGTCAAAGGTGCAATTCACCGAAATTGGATGGATTTAAAAGCTGCAATCTCATCTAATAGTGAAGAAAGGGTGATGGAAGAAGTTCAGCGTGGTGAGCAAGCAGCATTAGATGAATACGATAGTGTGATGGAAAATATAAACATTTTACCATCTTCGACACTACAAATCTTACAAAAACAACGTGAGAGTATTTCTCAAGCACAGCAAAACGCAAGAAATTGGGAAATAATCTCTTAGTAAGTATTTTTCACCTGATAAAAAGACCGCTTTGAGCGGTTTTTTTATTTGTAAGTTTTTTAAATGTTTAAAAATAGTATGTTAAAATTCATGAAAAACAAGATGCATTTAGTTGTATTTTATTTATAATGCCAGCTAATTAAAAATAAATTTATATGGACATAGATATCGACTTTGACAAAATCTACCAAATGATTATTGAATACGCTCCAAAAGTTTTGGGGGCTATTTTAACCCTTGTTATTGGCTTTTGGATAGCCAACTTAATTGCTGGCAAAGTAAGAAAAGCTTTAGAAAAGAAAGAAGTTGATCCTTCGCTTACGCCTTTTTTAGTATCTGTAATTGGTATCGGACTTAAGCTTTTGGTGCTCTTGAGTGCTGCCTCAATGTTTGGTTTTGAAGTAACCTCATTTGTAGCGATCTTCGGTGCTTTAGCATTGGCAATTGGTATGGCGCTGCAAGGAAATCTTTCGCATTTAGCAGCAGGAGTTTTGATATTGTTTTTTAAACCCTTTAGAGTAGGTGACTTTATCGTGACAAACGGTTACTCGGGTACAGTAAAAGAAATTCAAATTTTCAACACGTTTTTAACTACGTTAGATAACAGAGTCATTATTATACCTAATGGTGAAATCACTTCCAATCCGTTAGAAAACTTAACGGCAAACGATATCAGAAAAGTGCCAATGACATTCGGTATTGGCTATGGTGATGATATAGATAAGGCACGTTCGGTGATACAGGAAGTAGTAGCTTCTTGTGATAAGGTTTTGCACGATCAACCGGTAGATATTTTAATATCGAGCTTGGGAGATTCATCGGTAAATTTTGCGGTGAGACCTTGGTGTAAAACCGAAGATTATTGGGCAGTAAACTTTTATATGCATGAGCACATCAAAAAAGCTTTTGATAAAAATGATATTGGCATTCCATTCCCACAAATGGATGTACATATGCATAAAGTAGCCGATGAGAAAGAAGATGATAGAGAAGCTGCAGAGTAAGTAGAATATCTTTTTTACTAAGACAAAAAATTCCGCTTAAAGCGGAATTTTTTTATTTAAACAGTAAATGGATTTATTTTTTTTCTTTTTCTGGAGGGTACTTTTCTAAAATTTCTTCGACCATCTCATTGATTTGTTCAATCTTGGCATCTCGATTTTGGTATAAAACTCCTGTTCCCATTCCTTGCCAAATAAGTTCCTTTTTTTTGGCATCAATCAAATCGATATATAGCGTGCCTTCGGTTGTTCTACTTACCGTATTAAAACCGCTGTTCCAGTACCAAGGATGCCAACCCCAACCGTAACCCCAGCCCCAATTGTTTTGGTAAATGTTTACGTTTTCTTGGGTTTTTGTAAAAATACTAATCAACATATCGGGCTGCTCAGATTTAATCATGCCTTTTTCGATAAGTTTGGCTTCAATAGCACGAAGGATTCTTTTTTTATCTAAATCGGAAATTTCAGTTTTATCGATACCAGGTTTGTAAAAAGCAAAACTTTGGTATTGGTTAAAGTCCACCGACTCATCGTAATCGGTAGCAACTCTCACGCTACTACACGAAAAAAGTGTAGTCACAAGAGCTAACAAAATAGTAATTTTTAGTGCTTTCATCTGTATAGGGTTTTTAAGAAAGCAAATCGTCGCTCACAATATTGGGTAAAGTAACTTTAAGTAAGGGTTCGTTTTGCATCGCTCTTTTGATCGCAAAAATTGCTTCGTTGTTCCTAGCCCAAGAACGTCTGGCAATACCATTGTTAACATCCCAAAACAACATTTGTTTTAAACGCTGATCTGCTTCTTTACTACCATCAAGAAGCATACCAAATCCGCCATTGATAACTTCGCCCCAGCCAACGCCACCACCGTTATGGATGCTTACCCAAGTGGCTCCTCTAAAACTATCACCAATCACATTGTGAATAGCCATGTCGGCGGTAAAACGACTTCCGTCGTAAATATTTGAGGTTTCTCGATAAGGAGAATCGGTACCCGAAACATCGTGATGATCTCGACCTAAAACTACAAGGCCAATTTCTCCTTTTTCGATAGCTTTATTAAAAGCTTCGGCGATTTTCATTCTTCCTTCTGCATCTGCGTACAAGATACGAGCTTGAGAACCTACCACCAATTTGTTTTCTTGCGCACCTTTGATCCAAGTGATGTTGTCTTGCATTTGCTGCTGAATTTCTTGTGGCGAGTTTTGTTTTAATTCATTTAAAACTTTTGTGGCAATCGCATCGGTTTTGGCTAAATCTTCTGGTTTGCCCGAAGCACAAACCCAACGAAACGGACCAAAACCATAATCGAAACACATTGGTCCCATAATGTCTTGTACATAACTTGGGTATTTAAAATCGATGCCGTTTTCTGCAAAAACATCAGCTCCGGCACGAGAAGCCTCAAGCAAGAAAGCGTTTCCGTAGTCGAAAAAGTAAGTGCCTTTTTGGGTGTGTTTATTAATAGCTTCGGCTTGACGAATTAAACTTTTTTGTACTTCTTTCTTAAACTGTTTTGGGTTATTAGCCATCATATCATTGGCTTCTTCAAAGCTTAGACCAACTGGATAATAACCACCAGCCCAAGGATTGTGTAAAGAGGTTTGATCGCTTCCTAAATCGATGTGAAGCTCAGCTTCGTCAAACTTTTCCCAAACGTCAACCACGTTTCCGTTATAGGCAATCGATACGGTTTCTTTTTTAGCTTGAGCTTCTTTAACACGAGTCACTAATTCCTCTACATCGGAAATCACTTCGTCAACCCAACCTTGTGAGTGTCTGGTTTCAGTAGCTTTTGGATTGACCTCTGCGCAAACAGTGACACAACCCGCAATGTTACCAGCTTTAGGTTGAGCACCACTCATTCCGCCAAGGCCAGAAGTCACAAACAATCCGCCTTGAGTGGCTTTATTGATTTTTCTGAAACCGTTAAGAACGGTAATTGTTGTGCCGTGAACAATACCTTGTGGGCCGATATACATATAACTTCCAGCAGTCATTTGCCCATATTGGGTGACACCTAGCGCATTAAATTTTTCCCAATCGTCAGGTTGCGAGTAGTTGGGGATCATCATTCCGTTGGTCACGACAACTCGCGGAGCTTCTGCGTGTGATGGAAAAAGCCCCATCGGATGACCGCTGTACATCACCAGTGTTTGTTCATCGGTCATTTGGGAAAGGTATTTCATCGTCAATAAATACTGTGCCCAGTTTTGGAAAACAGCTCCATTTCCACCGTAAGTAATGAGTTCGTGTGGGTGTTGCGCTACGGCGTAATCTAAATTATTTTGAATCATCAGCATAATGGCTTTCGCTTGTAAGCTCTCTCCTGGGTAATCGTCAATAGGTCGAGCATACATCTTGTAATCTGGACGAAAGCGGTACATATAAATTCTTCCGTAAGTTTCTAACTCTTCTTTAAATTCAGGAATTAAAGTAGCGTGATGTTTTGGTTCGAAATAGCGTAAGGCGTTTCTTAAAGCAAGTTTTTTTTCGTCTTCGCTTAAAATTTCTTTTCGCTTTGGAGCGTGATTTATCGAAGTATCGTAAGCTTTTTTGTTGGGTAAATTATCTGGAATTCCTTGTAAAATTTGTTCTTTAAATGTCATGTTTCTTTTCGTTGTTACTTTTTTATTAACTACTCAATCCCGGTTTTTATCAAATCCGTAAGGACAATGGCGGCAACCGCTTTTACAACAATAACCTCGTTTTAGGTGGTATTGTTTGGTAAAAACCTTGTAGCCTTCGGGCGACAAATAATAATCGCCTTCTTCTAATGGGATAAACTTTTTCATTTTTCGCAAAGATAATTTAATTTAGCCAGTAATTTAAAGACTTATGGCTTTGATTCTGCCTTGGCGTTTTTTGGTTCCCAAAGGATATTTGGCAGTAACCTTTTTTCCGTTTATTTTTCTGAAAAATCATTTACTTAAAAATGATAAAATATTGGTAAATCATGAGAAAATACATTTACGCCAGCAGTTAGAGTTGTTGGTGATTCCTTTTTTCATACTTTATTTTGCTCATTTTATTTACTTATGGCTAAAGCATAAAAACTGGCAAATCGCTTACCGAAATATTATTTTTGAACGTGAAGCTTATCAAAAAGACAATGATTTAGAGTATTTAAAAAATCGCCCTTTTTGGAATTTTTTAAAGTTTTAGGACATGAAAAACCAAAAAGTAGAATTTCCAGGGGTTGAAAATGAAATTTTTATTAAAAGAGAAGATTTAATTCATCCTTACATTTCGGGGAACAAATACCGAAAACTAAAATACAATCTGATCGAAGCCAAGAATCAAAACCACAAAAATTTACTCACTTTTGGCGGTGCTTTTTCTAACCATATTTTGGCTGTCGCTTACGCTGGAAAAGAGAACGATTTTCAAACTGTTGGTGTGATTAGAGGCGAAGAATTGGGTGGGAATTTGGAGAAAACTTTAAAACAAAATGATACGTTACGATTGGCACAAAGCTTTGGGATGCAATTTCACTTTATTTCACGTGAAGGCTATAAAAATAAAGAATCAGATGAGGTTTTAAATTCGCTAAAGCGAAAGTATGGTGAATTTTATTTGTTGCCTGAAGGCGGAACGAACCATTTAGCTATTAAAGGTTGCGAAGAAATTTTGACCGAGGAAGACAAAGGTTTTGATTTAATTTGCTGCTCAGTAGGAACTGGCGGAACCATTTCTGGGTTGATTAATTCTGCGAAAGCACATCAAAAAGTTTTGGGTTTTTCAGCTCTAAAAGGTGAATTTTTACAGGATGAAATAAATAAATTGGTAAAAAAAGAAAACTGGCAAATCAATACCAACTATCATTTTGGAGGCTATGCCAAAATAAATAACGAGTTAGTTGCGTTTTTAAACCAGTTTTACGAGCAAACCGAAATTCCTTTAGACCCAATTTATACTGGAAAAATGATGTACGGAATTATAGATTTGTGCCAGAAAGGTTTGATTAATAAAAATACTCGTATTTTAGCAGTTCATTCTGGAGGTTTGCAAGGCATTGCAGGGATGAACAAACATTTGAAAAAGAAAAACTTAAATCTAATAGAATATTCTTCATGAAAAGCGTTTTACAAATTTGTTGTGTGTTGTTGTGTATTTTTTTAGTCTCTTGTAGTGCTGTTAAAAGAGCAGAAAGAGCATCTCATAAAAAAGATAAAAATGAGGTGGCTGTTGTCGACAGAAGAGAAAGCATAGAAGACGAAGAAGATAGAAATGAAGAGCTAAAAGAAGATCGTGGTGACGAAGATAAAGTTGCGGTCAAAAAACCAGTAGATACAGGTCCTGTTTTTGAGGACATCAACGAAAAGTATATCTACGATTATGTTGCTATTGCTCAAGAAGAAATGAAATTGTACGGAATTCCCGCCAGTATTACTTTGGCACAAGGAATATTAGAATCAAGTGCAGGAAAAGGAGAGCTTACGCGAAAATCTAACAACCATTTCGGTATCAAATGTAACGGTTGGCAAGGCGAAAAAGCTTATCACGACGACGATGCCTACCAAGAATGTTTTAGAAAATATAAAGACCCTAAATACAGCTTTAGAGACCACTCTTTGTTTCTAAAAGAGAGAAGACGTTATGCAGCACTTTTTGAATTAGATATCGAAGATTACAAAGGTTGGGCTCACGGACTCAAAAAAGCGGGTTATGCAACCGATCCACGATACCCAGCAAAACTTATTGGTTTGATAGAGCGTTATAATTTAAGTCAATACGATCGTCAGGTTTTAGGAAATGCTTATACTCAAAATCAAAAATCGGGCAGTTTAAAAGCAGACCATACCAGTATTCGTTATACCGTAAAAAAAGGCGATACACTTTATGGGATTGCTAAGCAACACAACCTCACGATAGAAGAGCTTAAAATGCTCAACAACCTAAATTCAAATGATTTGGCGATTGGCCAAAAACTATACGTAAAATCACTTTAGTTTATGATTTATCAAAGAAGCAGTCAGCTTTTCGCTGAAGCTAAAAAATATATACCAGGTGGAGTCAATTCACCTGTAAGGGCTTTTAATGCGGTTGGCGGAGAACCTATTTTTATTAAAGAAGCCAAAGGAGCTTATTTGTATGATGAAGATGGTAACCAATTCATCGATTACATCAATTCTTGGGGACCGATGATATTAGGTCACGCCCATCCAAAAGTGATTGATGCCCTGATTGAAAAAGCCAAAAAAGGAACTTCTTTTGGCACACCAACCGAAATCGAAACCGAAATCGCCAAACTTGCCGTAAAAATGGTACCTAATATCGACCAGATCAGAATGGTCAATAGCGGAACCGAAGCTTGTATGAGTGCGGTTCGTTTGGCAAGAGGTTATACCAAACGCGATAAAATTATCAAGTTTGCGGGTTGTTACCACGGCCATAGCGATACGTTTTTGATTCAAGCCGGAAGTGGAGCCGTTACTTTTGGTGAGCCCAACAGTCCGGGTGTTACCCAAGGAACTGCCAAGGATACTTTACTGGCAAATTATAATGATATTGAAAATGTCAAACAGATTGTGAGTGAAAACCAAAATGAAATCGCATGTATCATTCTCGAACCCGTTGCCGGAAATATGGGGTGTATTCCGCCGAAAGGTGATTTTTTACAACAATTGCGACAAGTGTGTGATGAAAATGGCATTTTACTCATTTTTGATGAAGTGATGACCGGTTTTAGACTCGCTCAAGGCGGAGCTCAAGAATTGTTTGAAATAAAAGCCGATATCATGACTTTCGGGAAAGTGATTGGTGGCGGTTTGCCAGTGGGAGCTTTTGCTGCACGACAAGAAATTATGGATCATTTGGCTCCGTTAGGCTCGGTATATCAGGCGGGCACTTTAAGTGGAAACCCTTTAGCGATGGCAGCCGGTTTAAAGATGTTACAAGAATTGCATCAACAACCTGAGATTTACCAAAGTATCAATGAGAAAACGGCTTATTTAAGAGAAGGTTTGCAAAAAGTCTTGACCGAAAATGAGGTGACTTTTACCATCAACCAAATTGGGTCGATGATTTCGGTGCATTTTAGCGATCAAGAAATGAAAGATTTTGAATCTGCTAAAAGCGGAAATAACGAGCGGTTTAAAAAATTCTTCCACGGAATGCTCAAAGAAGGCGTTTATATTGCCCCAAGTGCGTTTGAAACTTGGTTTATTTCGGAAGCTGTAAGTTATGGTGATTTAGATTTTACGATTGAAGCGGCGAGGAAAGTAACTGCGGACGGGTTTTAATATTTTCAAATGAAAAAGATAATTTTAGAAGATAGATTTACGACTCATCAAAAGTTAATGATATTATTTTGTGTTGGCGCTCCTTTTTTATTGATGACTGTGACAGTTCTTGGTTTTAATCTAAATTTTAAAGGTTATTTATTTTTAGTTTTTCTTATTATAGCCTGTGTTTTTATATTTTGTATTACTTTTCTTAAAAAAGGATTTATAAAAATAAAATCAGATTTATATCGAGGTTCTTTTTTCTAGGAAAGTTGTTTTTTATGACAAAAATAAACCTTATCGATAAGCCTAAACTTAGTGTTTTAAAATTTAAAAAAGTACAAAAATTTGCTTTCTTTTCTGCAGCAAGGCCAGATTTAGGCAGCGGTTTTAACTCTTATGAAATTAATATTCTTAATAAAAATCACACAAAAAGAGAAGCAATATTAGTTTTAAAAAAGGAAGAAAATTCTAAAAAAGTGATTGAATTTTTAACAGCAAATTTTTCTTTAGTACATGAGACTTATAGTCCAAAATTTTATACGTAAATAACTTACAACCCTCTATTGATCTCCAACAACTCCTCCAAATAATCTCGGGTGTTCGACAATCTCGGGATTTTATGTTGTCCGCCTAATTTATCATGTTTTTTAGACCAATTGTAAAACAATTTGCTTTTGGCTTGATGCAATTTTAGCATATTGAGCGTGACGTTGTTTTTGCGTTTAGCTTCGTAGTCACTATTGAGGCTTTGCAATTTGAGGTCAAGATTTTCCGCGAAAGCGTGTATGTTTTCTGGCGGCGTTTTAAACTCGATGATCCACTCGTGAGCACCTTTTTCATTATCTTCCATAAAAATAGGGCCTGCTGTATAATCTATAATTTCGCAATGGTGTAGTTGTGAGACTTCGTTTAAGGCTTTTTCGGCATTTTCGATAATGAGTTCTTCTCCAAAAACGTTAATGTGGTGTTTGGTGCGACCTGTCACTTTAATGCGGTAGGGCTTGGTTGAAGTAAACCTTACCGTGTCGCCAATTTTATAACGCCACAAACCCGCATTGGTGGTGATGACAACCGCATAATTTTTTCCTTCTTCGACCTCGGAAAGCGGAATCACTTTTTCGTTTTTAGAACCGTAAGTAGCCATATCGATAAACTCATAAAAAATACCGTAATCGAGCATTAAGAGTAAATCTTTGGAGTCGTTTTGGTCTTGTGCGGCAAAAAAACCTTCGGAGGCATTGTAGATTTCAAAATACTTAAAATCTGTTGAAGGAATTATTTTTTTGTATTGATTTTGATAGGGTTCAAAACTTACACCACCGTGAAAATACACTTCTAGATTAGGCCAAATTTCGAGTAAATTGGTTTTTCCTGTCGTTTCCATCACATTGTTAAGCAATACCAACATCCAAGAAGGAACTCCTGCCAAACTGGTAACATTTTCGTTAACGGTTTTGTTGACAACGGCATTCATTTTGGCTTCAAAATCGCTCATAAGCGAAATTTCGTTATTGGGTGTAGAACTCAACGTAGCCCAAATCGGCATATTATCAATCAAAATCGCTGACAAATCCCCAAAAACAGTCCCGTTTTCTTTGTATAGTTCTTTACTTCCGCCCAAGCGCAAGCCTTTACCTGTAAAAAGTTTGGAGTTAGGGTTGTTGTTTAAATACAAACACAACAAATCTTTGCTGGCGGCATAATGGCAATCTTCGAGCGATTCTGTACTTACTGGAATAAACTTACTTTTGGCATTGGTCGTACCGCTAGATTTCGCAAACCATTTGATTGTCGAAGGCCAAAAAATATTGTTTTCGCCACGACGACTTCGCTCAATAAGCGGTTCGAATTCTTCGTATTCAAAAATAGGGACTCTTTCTTTAAATTCTTGATAATTGGCTATACTTTTAAAGTCGTATTGCTTACCAATTTCGGTGTCTTTTGCTTTAGAAATAAGCTGATGCAGTAGTTCTTCTTGTACTTCGTTGGGATACTTTATAAAAAGTTCCATTTGGTGGATTCTTTTTTTTAGAAACCAAGAAGCGATAGAATTTACTATTGGTATTGGCATTTATAGATTATATTTAGACCTTTATAGCGGTTATAAATTTAAAGTATTTATAAATTTAAAAAACTCATTCTATCATAAAAATATAAAAAATATGTTATACGAAGGCGTATTGGTCAAGATGCAAACCGAATTGAAGAGCGAGGTGCAATATTATCTGGTTTTTAATCAGGATTTTATTCATGTGAACCAGTTGCTGGATAAAAAAGTACAGCTTACTTTTTTGAAGTATGAATGCCTAAATTGTCATCAAGACAAACAGATTTATCGTCAAGGTTTTTGTAAACAATGTTTTTATGAGGTGCCACAAGCAGCAGATTGGGTAATGCGACCAGAACTGAGCAAAGCTCATCTTGATGAAGAAGATAGGGATTTAGCTTATGAAAAGAAAGTACAATTACAACCGCATATTGTTTATTTAGCAAATTCGAGTAACGTAAAAGTAGGTGTAACGCGAAAAGTACAAGTTCCGACAAGGTGGATTGATCAAGGAGCTCACGAAGCCATAGAAATGGTCGAAGTACCCAATCGTTATTTGGCAGGAATTGCTGAAGTAAGCCTAAAAGAACACATTAGTGATAAAACCAATTGGCGAACGATGCTTAAAAACGAAATCATAGATGCTGATTTAAAAGCCGAAAAGGAAAAACTAATTGCTTTTTTACCCGATGAAGTTAAACCTTATGTGAAAACTAATATTGAAGAATTAAATATCAAATTTCCAGTGCTAGAGTTTCCAAAAAAACTAAAATCACTCAATCTCGAAAAAGAGAAAACTTATTCGGGTGTCCTCAAAGGTATAAAAGGGCAGTACCTTATTTTTGAAGATAGTACTGTTTTTAACATCCGTGGAAACGAAGGTTTGTATGTAGGTATCGATATTTTAGCCTAAGTAATTTCGCAACACAATATTATTGGAAGAACGTTTGAGTTTTCTAATTCCTTTTTCGCGAATTTGTCGCACACGCTCACGTGTGAGTTCAAATAATTCGCCTATTTCTTCGAGTGACATCGGTCTATTGTTGTCTAATCCATAAAAGAGTTTGATTACATCGGCTTCTCGTGTAGAAAGATGTTTTAAAGCTCTTTCTATTTCTATCGAAAGCGAATCATGAATGAGTTTTTCGTCTGGATGATCGCCGTCACCTGGATTAAGCACGTCATAAAGATTGGAGTTTTCTCCTTCCACCAATGGAGCATCCATCGAAAGATGCTTTCCTGAGTTTTTTAAAGATTGGGTTACCACACTTACAGCAACGTCTATTTCTTTGGCAATTTCTTCTGCTGTTGGAGGTCTTTGATAAGTTTGCTCTAAAGCCGCATAAGCTCGATTGATTTTATTGATCGAACCAATTTTGTTGAGTGGTAAACGTACAATGCGTGATTGTTCTGCTAGTGCTTGTAAAATAGATTGGCGAATCCACCAAACGGCGTAAGAAATAAATTTGAAACCACGGGTTTCATCAAAACGTTTGGCAGCTTTTACAAGTCCTACATTTCCTTCATTTATCAGATCGGGAAGCGTCAAACCTTGGTTTTGGTATTGTTTGGCAACCGAAACTACAAAACGTAAATTGGCTGTAGTTAAACGGTTTAAAGCTTGTTGGTCACCAGCTTTGATGCGTTGTGCAAGTTCTACTTCTTCTTCGGCGGTAATTAGATCTACTTTACCAATGTCATGTAAGTATTTGTCTAAAGAGACCGACTCACGATTGGTAACTTGTTTGGTTATTTTAAGTTGTCTCATATCGGGTTAGATGGTTATTCATCCGAAATTTAACAAAATATGTAGAAAAACCTCAAAAAAAATCAATTTTTCTTGTTACCAAATAAATCTTTTAGAATATTTCCTGCTGCTTCTTTTACTTTGTCTTCTGTACTTTTATTATCATTTGCAGGGATAGTGTCGGTTTGGTTCTCTTTATTAGGGTTTAAGATATCATTTAACTTATCGTTGATTTCCTCTTTTACTTTATCGGTCGCTTTGTCTTTTTGTGCATCAATAATTTTTTGTGAAAGTTCTCTTACAGCTTGTTCGGTATTTACATTTACACTTGGGTTGGCAAAGTTTCCAGTGAGGCTTATCGGAACTTTTACTTTGGTGTTTTCTAAATTGGTGTTGGTAAGACTTGCTAAACCACCACTAATTTCACTACCTAAATATTTTGCTGGGACATCAAGATTGAGGTTATAATTCATTTGGTTGTCAAAACCATGCGAACCTTGTATCTGAAAATTGAAATCTTTGATATTAAAATTAAGCGGTGCAACATTTACTTTTCCGTCGCTAAATGAAAGTTGTGTAGTGATATCTTTTAGATTAACATTATCAAGATTTATAAAATCAAGCCTGCCGTCTAATTTTTGAAGCATCGGAGTTTGTTCGGTATCTATTTTAGCATCTAAAATTTTCGCCAAAGCATCACCGACCAAACTGGATAAAACAGGTGTGAAATCCTCATTCAGATTTCCTTTTAGAGTTAAATTGGTATTGAGGTTGCCCGTAAAAGCCTTTGCTAAAGGAGCCAAACTCTGTAATAATTCTAACTGTTTAAACGAATCGACAATATTGATCTGGCTTAAATCGAGATTCATTGCAAAAGTGGGTGTTTTTTGCTGTGTCGAAACATTTCCGGTTAAACCGATGCTTCCGCCAAAAATGTTGGTTTTCACATTGTTCAAAGAAGCGATTTCGTCTTTGATGGTCATATTTCCGGTCACGTTTTTCAAAACCAAATTGTCGTATAAAACCTGATTGGCTGTAAAATCTACTTGAGCATCTAAGAAAGCAGGTATTTTGATGGCTTCTTCTTCGGCCGAAGTAGTTTTAGTTTTGCTTGAAGCGGATTTATTAGTTCTTTCTTCTTCAGAGGTCATAAAATCGCTAAAAGCAAACTGATTGGAATTGAGCTTGAACTGTCCTTTTAGTTTTTGGTCGGCAAACAAATACCCAAACAAATTCTGAATGGTTCCCGAAATCGCTGCATCGGTTTTTCCGGTTTGCGCTTTCATTTCTTTTAGCTGAATGGTTTGCGGGTTGAACGCTAAACTCGCCTTAGAAACATCAATCGGGTTTTTGAAATCTTCTGAAGTATATCTGAAATTAGAAATCGTTGCCGTTCCGTCACCTTTGATATTTTGGTATTGCTCTTTTTCTATCGACTCATAATCGAATTGTGTCGTAAAATCGGCATCAATAATTCCGTTAAGGTCGTTTTCTAATTCAACAGGATATGTTTTTTCGATGTTTGCTAGATTCAATCTTCCTTTTACGGCAAGATCGACTAACATGTTTTCGGTAAGGTTTTTTAGCGAACCCTTAGTATTAAACTCATCGGTGTCTACTTTAAAATTAAGGTTGTTGATGTTGAGGTAGGTGTCTTTAGAAAGTCCGGTTTCGTTTTTTAAGTTAAGGTCTATCGCAATATTTTCAACCTTTTTCGGCAAATCAGGGTATTTAAAAGACGCATTGCTACTGCTTACCTGAATATCCATTTGCGGAACAGTAGTTTCGCTTACTATACCTTTTATGATTCCGTTTACTGTAAAATCGCCAGTAGTTTCTACGTTGCTGATGTTTTTAGAATAAACTTCTGGAATAATCGCCAAGAAGTTTTTAAAATCTGACGAAGGTGTTTTAAAACTCAAATCGATTTCGTTATTGTTTTCATTCACTTTTACAAAACCTTCGAAGGTAAGCGGCAACTGATTGATTATGGCCTTGTTTTCTGAAAACGTATATTTTTGGTTCTCTAGATCGAGGTCGAAGATAGCATCTAATTGTAACTTGTGCTTATTGAGGTAATTGATGCTATCTAAGGTAAACGAAACATCGGCGTCGGTTTTGGTTGTGAGCTTGGTGGTCGAAGCTGATAAATCTCCTGTTCCTGAGTGATTAAAATTTTCAAGATGGAAGTAGGTCTTGGTCTTATCGTCGATATAATTGATTTCTGCATTTTCTATTTCATAATTCTGAACATCAAAAACCAAGGCTTTTTCGGTCTCTTTTTTAGATTCGTCTTTTTTGGCAACATCAAAATTGGTGTTTCCTAAAGTGTCTGTTTTTAAGTTAAGAACGGTGTTGTTTATCAAAATTTCTTTGATACTTATGGGTTCGCCTTCGCCTTTAAAAAGTTCACCTAAATCCATATTCAAACCAACCGATTCACCATAAGCCAAAGTGTCTCCGGTGTAGGCTCCTTTGCTCAAAATCAGAAAATCTTTAATGCTTACCGTCGCATCTGGAAAATGCTTGTATATACTCAGATTAAAATCTTCCCAACTCACGGTAGCTTCTAAATTGTTGTTCACCGATTTTTTAATCGCTTTTTCAATTGGCCCTTTAAAAATAATTGGTGCTAAGAGCACAATAATGACCAAAAGCACAATCACAAATAATATAATCTTTATCGTCTTTTTCATATTATATCAATTCTAATTCTTCGTTTGTTTTAAGGTTAAACTTACGTCGGAAAAAGTAAACGCCTGCATACAAAAAGGGTGTATCTAATAAAGCGATGATTACTTTAAATAAAAATCCGCTAAGTAACAGTTTGCCAAATCTTTCCCAGGAAATTTCGCTAAAACTACACAACAAAAACAATACCGCAAATGTATCTATAAATTGTGAAGTAAAAGTCGAGAAATTGTTTCTCAGCCATAGGTGTTTTCCCTGTGTTATTTTTTTCCAGTAATGGTAAATGTGTATATCTACAAATTGCGCCAAGAGATAGGCGATCATCGATGCTATTACGGCTAGAATAGTCGAGCCAAACACTTTGTTGAATAACTCATCGCTTACCGGCGACCAACTCGTTGCTGAAGCCAACGAAGCAGCAGTAATAATGAGCAAAGAAAATACCGAGGCAAAAATACCAGCGACCACCACTTGGTTGGCTTTTTTCTTTCCGTAGATTTCACTAATTAAATCGGTAATCAAAAAAGTGATGGGATAGGGTAAAATCCCTACTGAAATCTCGAAGGTGTGTAGCCCAAAAAAATCCCAAGAAAAAAACTTTTTGAAAATAAGGTTGGAAGCCACCAAAGAAGCTATAAACAAAGCACCCAAAACGAGATAGATTTTAAAACCTAAAATTTTGTTTTCGGGGGATTGGCTGCTCATTTTTTTGATTTAATTGTTAACAAATGTAGGTTTATGTAGCTTTCTTTTACTTAATTTGTTGTGAAAATATAAAAATTTAATTGTTAATTTTTTGAGAGAAAACCGCACGACATATCTTGGTTTGGGTAGCAATTTGGGTGATAAACAACAGTTTTTACAACAAGCTGTGACCGAAATTGAAGCGAAAATTGGTTTTGTGACAAAAACTTCTAAAACCTATCAAACACCAGCTTATGGGTTTGATGGCGAAGATTTCTACAACATTTGTGTTGAGGTGAAAACACGTTTTTCGGCGGAAGATTTTCTGCAAAAAGTGCTGCAAATAGAAACCGATATAGGAAGAGAAAGAAGTAAAGAAGGTTACCAAAACAGAACCGTAGATATCGATGTGCTTTTTTACGAAAATGAAATTATCAACCAGAAAAATCTTCAAATTCCTCATCCAGAAATTAGCAAACGCAATTTTGTACTTTTTCCGTTAGCAGACATTGCTCCAGATTTTTTACACCCTACAGAAAATAAAACGGTTGCAGAACTCAAAAATGCACTGCCTTTTGGCGAAATAAAGGCTGTGGCTGGTCAAATTTCCGCTAAAGCGAAAGAATATAAATTCCCAGAATATTTAGTGATTGAAGGAAACATCGGAGCAGGAAAAACCTCGTTGGCAACTATGATTTCACAGGATTTTAATGCCAAACTGGTGATCGAACGTTTTAAAGACAATCCTTTTTTACCAAAGTTTTACGAAAACCAAGAGCGTTTTGCATTTACAGTCGAGATGTCTTTTCTCGCCGATCGTTACCAGCAGTTACACGACGACATCAAGCAATATAATTTGTTTACTGACTTTATGGTTGCGGATTACGATTTGTACAAGTCGCTTATTTTTGCGCAGGTTACTTTACAAGAAGATGAATTGGCGTTGTACAAGAAAATTTTTCAGTTGATGTATAAAGAATTGCCGAAGCCAGATTTATATGTCTATCTCTATCAGAACACTGAAAAACTGCTTAATAACATCAAGAAAAGAGGTAGAAGTTATGAGCAAGAAATCCCAGCAGAATATTTAGAAAAAATCAATCAAGGATATCTCAATTACATCAAAAATAACACAGAAATGCAGGTGAAAATTATTGATGTTAGTGCTCTCGATTTTGTAGAAAACCACGAAGATTACCTCAAAGTTTTACAGGAAATAACCAACAAATGAACTTTAGTATAGAAAAATCACCTCTTATAAAAATTATAGGAAAGTCGGTAGAAATGAGTTTTACTGAAAATAAAAACGCTTGGTTGGCACAACAATTTATATCTCAAAAACAGCTCATCGAAAATAAAAAGAGGGAAGAAGTTTTTTCTATTCAGCAGTATTCAAATTTTGAATTTTCTAGCTTTTCACCAACAACAAAATTTAAAAAGTGGTTTGGAGTTGAAGTAAATGATTTTCCTGAAAATTTAGACGGATTAGAATGTTTAGAAATTCCAGCAGGAAAATACTTGGTCTTAACTTACCGTGGTCAACCTGAAAACTTTCCCGCTTTTTGGGTGAAGGTCTTTACTGAAATCATCCCTAAAAACAGCTTAGAAGTTGATACAAACCGACCTCATTTTGAGGTTTTGCCAGTAGGGTATAACCCGAATGACGAAAACGCAGAAGAGCAAGTTTACATTCCAATTTTATAAAATCAAAAGAAACGCATTTTCGCAAACAAATCCCATAAAACCACTCCGGCACAAACCGAAATATTGAGCGAGTGTTTGGTGCCAAACTGCGGGATTTCAATTACAGTATCACTTTTTGAGACGATATTTTGTTGTACGCCTTTTACTTCATTTCCAAAAACGACGGCATATTTTTCGTTTTTCTGAGGTGCAAAATCGTTCAGCATTACCGAATTTTCGGCTTGTTCGATCACTAAAATTTTGATGTTTTCCTGTTGAAGTTCGTCTATCAAATGCACCACATCTTCGCGGTATTCCCAAATAACACTATCGGTTGCACCTAAAGCTGTTTTCTGGATGTCTTTGTGTGGCGGTGTTGCGGTAAATCCACATAAATAAATTTTTTCAATCAAAAAAGCATCAGAAGTTCTAAAAACCGACCCGATATTGTTTAAACTCCTAATGTTGTCAAGAATCACTATAATGGGTGTTTTTTGAGCTTCTTTAAAACTACTGTTATCGATACGTTCGAGCTCGCTATTTTTTAACTTTCTATTTTTCATAGACTGCAAAAGTAGTATTTTCTTTAGATTTTCAGATTGTGGAAAACTTGCAATAACTCATGGGTTTTCCGTCAAGCAAAAATTACTCAATTTCTTACATTTGAAGTTCTTATTCTTTTTAAAGTATGGCTAAGAAAGTAACCCCCTTAATGAAACAATACAACGCGATTAAAGCAAAATATCCTGATGCGTTATTGCTTTTTCGTGTGGGGGATTTTTACGAAACCTTTGGAGAAGATGCTGTAAAAGCAGCGCAGATTTTAAATATCGTTTTAACGAACAGAAACAATGGTGGTGAAAAAACCGAATTGGCAGGTTTTCCGCATCATTCTTTGAATACTTATTTGCCAAAATTGGTCAAAGCTGGTGAACGGGTTGCGATTTGCGATCAGTTAGAAGACCCAAAGCAAACCAAAACCATAGTCAAACGTGGCGTGACCGAATTGGTAACTCCAGGAGTTGCTTTGAATGACGAAGTTTTACAATCGAAGTCCAATAACTTTCTAGCTTCACTTCATTACGGAAAAACACATTTAGGTGTCGCTTTTTTAGATGTTTCGACCGGTGAATTTTTAACCGCTCAAGGAAATTTAGAATACATCGACAAATTATTTCAAAACTTTTTACCAAGTGAAGTATTGGTTTCCAAAAAACAAAAAAATCATTTTTTTGAAGACTTTGGAGACACTTTCCATACCTTTTTTCAGGAAAATTGGGTGTATCAAGAAGATTTTGCTAACGAGACTTTACAAAAACATTTTGATGTACAATCGCTCAAAGGTTTTGGCGTAGATCATCTGCAAGATGGGATCATTGCCGCGGGAGTAATCTTACATTACCTCGAAGAAACGCAACATAAGCAGCTACAACATATCACTTCGCTCAACCGAATTGCACAAGAAGAATATGTTTGGATGGATAAATTTACCATTCGTAACTTAGAGTTGTACAATCCAACCAATCACCAAGGGGTTACTTTGCTCATGGTGATCGATAAAACCCTTTCTTCGCTTGGGGCAAGAATGTTGAAGCGTTGGTTGGCATTGCCACTAAAAAATACCCAGAAAATAAAACAACGGCATCAGGCAGTCAATGCTTTTTTGAAAGATAAAAGTTTAAAAGAAACCTTACAAAAGCACATTAAGCAAGTAGGTGACTTAGAGCGTTTAGTATCAAAAATTGCGACGCAGAAAATTAACCCACGGGAAGTGGTGCAACTTAAAAATTCTTTGGATGCGGTAATTCCCATCAAAGAAGCTTTGCAAAAATCGGAAGTAGA
Organism: Mesonia sp. K7; assembly: GCF_003233725.1. Classification (GTDB taxonomy): domain Bacteria; phylum Bacteroidota; class Bacteroidia; order Flavobacteriales; family Flavobacteriaceae; genus Mesonia. The sequence continues at coordinate 51,794 of NZ_QKQV01000004.1, read as the reverse complement.
ATACCTAAAAGTAATTTCAGATAATATCCAATCGTGTGATTTGTTGCGAGAGAAAATCGATAAAACAATACAAGAAGAAGCTCCGGTAAATATTTTAAAAGGAAATGTGGTTTTAAAAGGGTTTTCAGAAGAGTTAGATGAATTGAGAAATCTTGCCTTTTCAGGGAAAGATTACCTCGATAAAATGCTGGAACGCGAAATTGAAGCCACTGGAATTACTAGCTTAAAAATAGCAAGCAATAATGTGTTTGGGTATTACATAGAAGTACGAAATACGCACCGTGATAAAGTACCCGAAAACTGGATTAGAAAGCAAACTTTGGTCAATGCTGAGCGTTATATTACCGAGGAACTCAAAGATTACGAAGCTAAAATTTTGGGTGCCGAAGAAAAGATTTTACAGTTAGAGCAACAGATTTTTAGTTCGCTCATCAACGATTTAACGGAATACATCAAAGCAGTACAGCAGAATGCCAATCTCATTGGGCAATTAGATTGTTTACAAGGTTTTGCTCAATTGGCATTAGAAGAAAACTATTGTGAACCAGAAATTACCGATGGTTTTGAGTTGGATATTACTGATGGAAGACATCCAGTGATTGAGAAGCAACTAAAAGTGAGCGAAAGCTATATTGCCAATGATGTTTATTTGGATAGAGAAGACCAACAAATTATCATGATTACAGGACCAAATATGAGTGGTAAATCTGCTATTTTACGTCAGACTGCTCTTATTGTTTTATTGGCACAAATGGGAAGTTTTGTTCCAGCAAAAGCAGCAAAAATAGGTTTGGTAGATAAGATTTTCACTAGAGTGGGAGCGAGCGATAACATTTCGATGGGCGAATCTACTTTTATGGTCGAGATGAATGAAACGGCAAATATCCTCAACAATATTTCGGAACGGAGTTTGGTTTTATTAGACGAAATTGGTCGCGGTACGAGTACTTACGACGGTATTTCGATAGCTTGGGCCATTACCGAATATTTACACGAGCATCCAGCCAAGCCTAAAACCTTGTTTGCAACACACTATCACGAACTCAATGATATGCAACAAACTTTTTTGCGAATTAAAAACTATAATGTTTCCGTTAAAGAGTTAAAAAATAAGGTGCTTTTCTTACGGAAATTGGTTCCTGGAGGGTCAGAACATAGTTTTGGTATCCATGTAGCTAAAATGGCGGGAATGCCACAACAAGTATTGTCAAGAGCGAATAAAATTCTTAAAAAATTAGAGAAAGCTCATGGCGAAAATGCCTTAGATGAAAAAATAAGCCAAGCAACAGCAATAGATCATCAATTGAGTTTTATACAATTAGACGATCCTTTATTGGAGGAAATCAAAGATGACATCTTGAGTATTGATATCAATACACTTACGCCAGTAGAAGCTTTGATGAAACTAAATGAGATAAAACGGCTCTTAGGTTTGAGTCAACAAAAAGTTCAAAAAAATTAATTTTTTTCTTTTGTAAACTAAAAAAAGAATTAAATTTGCATCCGCAATAGCGATGTTGCAACGTTCATATAAAATGCGAAAATAGCTCAGCTGGTAGAGCGCCACCTTGCCAAGGTGGAGGTCGCGGGTTCGAACCCCGTTTTTCGCTCTAGCATACATAATATTTGCTCGGATGGTGGAATTGGTAGACACGTTGGACTTAAAATCCAATGAACATTAGTTCGTGCGGGTTCAAGTCCCGCTCCGAGTACACAAACCCTTGTTAATCTTTTGATTTTCAAGGGTTTTTTGTTTTAAAATGAATTGTAATTAAAAAGGCTTAGTTTTTACATAAAAACTAAGCCTTTTTAGTGAAAATAGTTATTTAACTAAAATAAAGCTATATATAATTATACTTTCTTTTTGAAGTCTTTCATAAAGGATTTAGCTAGTTTTGCGTATGCTTCTGCAACTCTACTATGAGAAGCAAAATCATAACCCATTGCGTCTGCTCCTTTAACATTTTCATACTTAACTTTTAATAAAGGTGAATTTTCCCCTCTTTTATAAATATAAATAATGGCATCTATTCTTGCCGGTTTACGCATGACACCAACATTCCAACCGTTGTAGATCATTGTTGTTTCAACCCTTAAAATATAAGGCTCTCCATCATAAGTCTTGCTCACTTTTTGACTTTCTCTTTTATTAAAAGATTCGATGAACTTAGGTTCAAAATGAGCTTCTCGGTCTGCAAAATATTTTTCTTTCCAGACTTTACCTTGTCCAGGTTCGTCTTCATCTTTTTCCTTCATTTTTTGATTGATGTAATCTTCTTCTGTATCAAAATCTGGAACCTCTACATTAGAATAATCAAATTCTAAATCAAATTTTTCAATGCCTTTAAGAGACTTCCAATCACCTTCTAAAACCTTTCCTTTTTGAGCCGTCATGGCAAATGCAATTAGAAGTGTTAAGCTACTTAGGATAATTTTTTTCATTTATTAAATTTATGGTTTATAGGTTGCAAAATAGTATTATTTTATGTTATTGCAACTAAGAAATTTTATATTTTCCGAACTTTGATATTAATAAACCTGAGAATTATTCAATAAAAAAAGCCACTTTGTTTGAAGTGGCTTTTTGTTTTCTATAGAAAGAAAAGATTACATATCGTCGTTGCCTTCGATTTCGTCTTCTACTTCTTGAGCTGCATTTTCGATAGCATCTCCTGTTTCTTCAGCAGCGTTCTCAATAGCGTTACCTGTTTCTTGAGCTGCATTTTCCATAGCGTCACCCGCATTTTCTAAACCTTGCTCAACATCGTTTTCAGCTTCTTCAACGTCTATTTCTACCTTTTTGTCTTCTCTACAAGAAGTAAAAGCGGTTGAGAATGCAAATAACATAGCTAGCATTAAAACTGTTTTTTTCATAATGTTTGTTTTTGTGTATTAGTGTTTAAATTTAAATTTTTATTAGTTGTCGTTACCAATTTTCTCAATTTCTTCATTGACTTCTTTTTCGACTTCTGCATCAATTTTTTCTGCTGTACGCTCAAGAATTCCTTTGTCTTCTTTTTCTACTTCTACAGGAACTTCTTTTTCGATAACTTCTACTTCTTTAACAACCTCTACTTCTTTTTTTTCTTCTTCTCTACAAGAAGTGAAAATAGCTAAAGTAGCAACAGCCAATGTAAATGCCAATTTTTTCATTTATGGTTATTTTAATATTATAATTGGCTAAAGTATATATTTTAGAGGTGGTTATGCAAATTTAAAACAATAAAATTTTATTAAATTTTGATAAAAAGTACTTAAAATATAATTTATTTAGGTTTTATAATACTTTATCTATACTCATCTGTTGTAAAATAAAATCAGTAGCTCCTGTATTATCGAGTACATACCGCTTAGAATTTGCACCTGATTTTTCTCTAAATTCCTTATTTTTAGTTAGTTTTTGAAATATTTCTTCTAATTCCTTTTTATTTTTTATTACAAAAAGTCCTTCTAGTTTTTTTAGATTTTTTGCCTCTGGGAATTTATCATAATTTGATCCAATGATTATAGGTTTTCCGAAAGTAGCGGGTTCTAAAATGTTGTGTAAACCGGTATTCCCCATTGCTCCCCCAACATAAGTGATATCTGCGTAAGCGTAAATTTTTGAAAGTAACCCAACAGTATCGATAATAATAACTTGAGCCTTTTTCAGAGAGTTTTCTGTGTAATTGCTATATAATCCAGTTGGTTTTTGAATACTATTTTTTAAACGCTCTATTTTTTCAGGTTTGATCTCGTGCGGAGCAATAATAAATTTGACAGCTTCTTTACATTGATTGATGAATGGAACCAAAACTTCATCATCTTCTGGCCAAGTGCTTCCGCAAACCATACAAAGCTTATTATCGAGAAAAATTTCGATAAAATCAAGCTGATTATCGATTTGTAATTGAGCATCTACACGATCAAAACGAGTATCTCCGCTTACGCTGGAATTAAAAATCTGATGCTGTTGTAGTATTTCTAAACTTTTGTGGTCTTGTACAAAAACATGCTGAAATTGCTTTAAAGCTTTGCGTAAAAATCCGCCGAAAGGCTTAAATAAAAACTGATTTTCTCTAAAAGTTGCCGAAACTAAATAAATAGGAATCTGCTTTTGAGAAAGTTCGTGAAGAAAATTTGGCCAAATTTCATATTTAATGAAAAGAACTACATCGGGTTGAGCTAAATCGACAAACTCACGAGCATTTTTCTTGGTGTCTATCGGTAAATAGCTTGTAAAAATAGCATACGGATTGTTTTTTTTGATTTCGTAACCCGATGGCGAAAAAAAAGTGACGATGATTTCAAAATCATTTTTTAGCTTTTCCATTATCGGAACAGCTTGTTCATACTCTCCCAATGAGGCGGTATGAAACCAAATTCGTTTTTTTTGTTTTTCAGGAATATGAACAAGTTTTTCTGTAAAATTTTTCCTTCCATTTGCAAACAACTTCATTTTATCGCCAAAAATGCCTAAAAAAGGCAAAAGGACATCAAATAAGGAAATGAATATGTCGTAAAGAAACTTCAAGCTAAAACTTTTTTAGCAAAAATAAACTTTTCTAAAGATTGAGGTTAACCTGTACATATTTTGTATTTTTGAAACACAAATTATGACTATGAAAAAATTACAGATGGTTGACCTAAAAGGTCAATACCAAGCTATAAAATCACAAATAGATGCTTCTTTCGAAGAAATTATAGACAATACTTCTTTTATCAATGGTCCAGAAGTTCATGCTTTTCAAAAAGACTTAGAAAATTATTTGGGTGTAAAACATGTGATTCCGTGTGCCAACGGAACCGATGCCTTACAAATTGCCATGATGGGTTTGGGTTTGCAGCCTGGCGACGAAGTCATCACTGCCGATTTTACCTTTGCCGCAACCGTAGAAGTGATTGCTCTTTTGCAACTAACTCCAGTTTTGGTCGATGTAGATGAAGATAGTTTTAACATTAATATCGAAGCCATCAAAAAAGCGATTACCCCAAAAACAAAAGCGATAGTTCCGGTACATTTATTTGGGCAAGCTGCTCATATGGATGAAATTCTCGCTGTCGCGAAAGAACATAAACTTTTTGTGATAGAAGACAATGCGCAAGCGATTGGAGCTAATTATTACAGTAAATCTGGTAAAGTTTTAAAAACAGGAACGATTGGCGATGTAGGAACAACTTCTTTTTTTCCGAGTAAAAATTTAGGTTGTTATGGCGATGGTGGAGCCATTTTCACCAACGATGATAATTTAGCATATACGATTAGAGGTATTGTGAACCACGGAATGTACGAACGTTACCATCACGATGTGGTCGGTGTAAACTCACGTTTGGATAGTTTGCAGGCAGCGGTTTTAAGAGCTAAGCTTCCAAAATTAGATACTTATAATAAAGCGCGCCAAAAAGCAGCAAAAACATATTCCGAAGCTTTAAAAAACAATCCCAATATCATTACACCAGAAATTTTAGGAAGTGAAGATACCCACGTCTTTCATCAATACACCTTAAGAATTACCAACGGAAGAAGAGATGCTTTGGCAGAACACCTAAAAGAAAAGAATGTTCCCTTCGGAATTTACTATCCAATTCCGCTACATGCGCAAAAAGCTTATACAGACGAGCGTTTTAACGAAAGTGATTTTAAAGTCACCAATCAACTAGTGAAGGAAGTCATTTCTTTACCGATGCACACCGAATTGGATGACGAGCAAATAGATTTTATCACAGCAACGATAAACACATTTTTAAAGTAACAAAAAAGGCTTCCATTTGGAAGCCTTTTTTGTTTGTCTTTATACTTCTCCAGTTAATGTTTCAGCGTTTCTGTCTATTTTTTTAACTAAGCCTTGTAAAACTTTTCCAGGGCCAACTTCTGTAAAAGAAGACGCACCATCTTTGATCATTTGTTGTACCGATTGTGTCCATTTTACGGGAGCAGTCAACTGAAAAATCAGATTTTTCTTTATTTCTTCTGGATAGGTCACCGCAAAAGTCGTCACGTTTTGATAAACCGGACAAATAGGAGTGTTGAAAGTGGTGTTTTCTATAGCTTTGGCCAATTCTTCGCGAGCAGGTTCCATTAGCGGTGAGTGAAAAGCGCCACCAACAGGTAATTTTAAAGCGCGTTTGGCTCCTTTTTCCAGTAAAGCTTCACAAGCTTTATCAATCGCATCAATTTCTCCAGAAATCACTAATTGACCAGGACAATTATAGTTGGCCGCCACTACAATTCCATCGACGTCGGCGCAAACGGCTTCGACAATATGGTCGTCTAAGCCAAGTACAGCAGCCATGGTAGAAGGTTGCACTTCACAAGCTTTCTGCATTGCCATAGCTCGTTGCGAAACCAGTTTTAAGGCGTCTTCATAAGCAAGGGTCTTATTGGCAACCAATGCTGAAAATTCTCCTAAAGAATGACCTGCAACCATCTCTGGTTTTGCTTTTTCGCCCATCATTTTGTGTAAAATTACGGAATGTAAAAATATAGCAGGTTGTGTCACTTTGGTCTGTTTAAGATCTTCTGCAGAACCTTCAAACATCACATCGGTAATATTGAATCCTAAAATTTTATTGGCTTGCTGAAACATTTCTTGTGCTTCTGCATGATTTTCGTATAAGTCTAATCCCATTCCGGTAAATTGAGCACCTTGCCCAGGAAAAATATATGCTTTCATCTATTTTTTATTTGGTTTTTAACAAATGTAATAAAATCTATCCATTGAAAACTCAATATCTATTTATGATTTGGGTACACGAAGGGTAATAACTGCTCCCAAACAAATTGAGATGAACCAATAAGTAATACAACTGGAATAGATGAATACGTTCTTTCCATTCCACTTCAAGCGGATTTTCTTCGTTGTAAGTTTCAAAAAAATAAGTGGGAGGAGAACCAAACAATTGTAACATGGCCAAATCAAACTCTCTGAGCGAAAAACTTACTGCAGGATCAATCAAAACAGTTTGTAGATGGGAGGTGAAAAAATAATTGCCACTCCATAAATCTCCGTGGGTTAAACTTGGTTTTTCGTTTGGTATTATCCTTGGAATTTGTTTTAAAAAACTCTCTTCATGCTTAAATGTAAAACCTTTCGCTTTTGCGGAATTTAGTTGTGGTAAAATTCTTTTCTGAATATAAAAATCGGAAGAAGAAGTCAAATTTCCATTGTTTTGTTGCGGTAAACTTCCAATAAAGTTATCGTGATTTAAACCAAAATTAGGCTGGCTGACTCGATGCATTTTCGCCAAACGTATAGCAAAATTTTCCCAATGTTTTTGCGTGGGTTTTTCTGGTGGAATATAATCGATCATCAAATATTGTTTCTTCTCAAAATTTCCAAAACCCATCACTTCTGGAATAGTAAGATTAGAGTTTTTCGCTAGAAGCTTTAAACCATTAGCCTCTGCTTCAAACCAATTTTCGGGCTGGTTCTCATTTGTTTTGATAACAAAAATTCGGTTTTCTGTCTTAACTCTATAAACTTGATTGATATCTCCGCCAGTTAAAACTTCGGAGTGTAGAATTTTAAAGTTTTCTTTTTCGGCTATGTGGTCAAGAAGAGAGATGCTGCGAATCTTTTTTCACATACGTGAGGTAACTAAAACAATATTGATGTCTTTCGTCTTTTGGATGATGCTTAAATTCTGTGATTACCCAATCTTCTTTAGGAATTTCAGGGAAAAAAGTGTCGGCATCAAAAGTGGCGTGAACTCTGGTGAGCTCAATTTTATCCGCGTAAGCGAGTGCCATTTTATAGATTTCACCACCACCAATAACAAATGGGTGATTGTCTTTTTCTGTTATTTGTATGGCTTTTTCAAGACTATGAACTACAATGCATTGCTCATGGTCGATATGATAATTTTTATCTCTAGTAATGACAACGTGAATCCTATTGGGAAGTGGTTTAGGAAAACTCTCAAAAGTTTTTCTACCCATGATAATGTGATGTCCGCTGGTTAGCATTTTAAACCGTGCAAAATCGTCGGGTAAATGCCAAACCAAGTCATTGTTTTTACCTAACTCATTGTTTTCGCCTGCAGCAGCAATAAGAGTAAGTGTCATACAGATGGTTTAGGAGGTAGCGGTTGATTAGGTTCGTTATTGGCTACTTCTGGAGAAGGTAACGGATAATCTTTGTCTATTTTTTCTTGTAGCTTATTGATTTTCTTTTGCTGTTTTTCAATTAGAAATTCTAACTGTTTTTCTTCCCATTCTTTTCCCATGAAGCGGTTTACCACAAAAACATTGATAAAATGAATGAGAAAGAAGAAAAACCAAATCAAAATTGCCCAAACAAACCAATTGGAGTTGGTAGTTTCGTTGATTTCCTTTCCGAAACCTAAAACAAGATCAAGGATGATAAACAAGACCGAACCTGCGATAAAAATCACAAAATGACGCATGAGGTTTTTCTTTTGTTTAACTCTTCGCTGTGCGTTTTCGATAAGAAAACGCTGTTGCGGATCTATATTGGGATGGGTTGAACTTGCCATAAGTAAATTTAGAAACTAAAATTAAAACAAAATTAGTTAAAACTTAAAAGGAACGGTATATTTTATAGCTCTTGGTTTTCCGTCTAACGACCCGGGTTTCATCTTAGGTATGGCTAAAATATTGCGTTTTGCTTCGTCTTGTAAGTATTTTTTCCCGCCTGTAACTTTGGTGATTTGCGGTTCGCCATTTTCGTCAATCACAAAACTCACGACTACTTTGGTGCCTTTATCGGCTTCGGTATATTCTTTTGGGAATTTATAATTTTGAGCAATGTGTTGCGAAAGTTTTTGGTTAAAACAATTGCTGGTAGAACTTGCTTCTTCACAACCTGGCCAAATAGGTGCTTTTTCTTTGTTAGAAACGGTATTGCCGGAAACATTCTGGGCAAACCCAAAACTTGTAGCGAATACAAAAAAGGTAAAAACGATTATTTTTTTCATAACGATATTCTTTTTTTAAACTGCAACTGCTGCTTTTATATGCGGATGCGGATTATAATTTTCTAATGTAAAATCCTTAAATTTAAAGCCAAAGATGTCTTTTACCTCAGGATTTATCTTCATTGTCGGTAATTCTCTAGGTTCACGAGACAGTTGCAGGGCTACTTGCTCAAAGTGATTGTTGTAAATATGAGCGTCACCAAACGTATGAACAAAATCGCCAGCTTCGTAACCACAAACTTGCGCCATCATCATCGTTAGTAAAGCATACGAAGCAATATTAAAAGGAACCCCTAGGAAAATGTCAGCACTTCGTTGGTAAAGTTGACACGAAAGTTTGCCATCGGCAACGTAAAACTGAAAAAAAGCATGGCAAGGCGGTAAAGCAGCTTTGTTGTTGGCAACGTTTTCACTAAAAGAAACTGAAGTGTCTGGTAAAACACTAGGATTCCAAGCAGAAACAAGCATTCTACGACTGTTTGGGTTGGTTTTAAGCGTTTCAACTATATCTTTTATTTGATCGATTTCTTCACTATTCCAGTTACGCCATTGATGCCCATAAACCGGACCCAAATCACCATTTTCATCAGCCCACTCGTTCCAGATTCTTACGCCATTTTCTTGTAAATAACTAATATTGGTATCCCCATTCAAAAACCACAACAATTCATGAACAATCGATTTGAGATGCAATTTTTTTGTGGTCACCATCGGAAAACCTTTGCTCAAATCAAAACGCATTTGGTAGCCAAAAACACTTTTGGTTCCAGTTCCTGTTCGGTCTCCTTTTTGGTGTCCGTTTTCTAAAACGTGTCGCAGTAAATCGTGGTATTGTTGCATTTTTGTTGTTGATACGTTAATGGTTAAACATTAATTGTTTATTTGTGAAATTGCTTTAATAAGGTATAAATTTAATTATTTTCGTTTGATTAAGAGGGTGATTTCAATCCAAATTTTTATGAATTTAAAACTCAAATACCTATTTACCCGAATATCAACTTGAGAACTTTCAAACATTAAGCCTTTAAACTAATTAACCTACCCAATAATCATTCCGGCGATCGTTGCTGAAAGTAGTGAAGCTAAAGTTCCACCGATAACGGCTTTTAAACCAAACTCTGAAAGGGTTTTGCGTTGTCCTGGCGCCAAAGAACCTATTCCTCCTAACTGAATCCCAATGGAGGCAAAATTGGCAAACCCACAAAGCATATAAGTTGCCATGATAATTGATTTCTCATAAGTTAGGCTTAACGCTGTGGCTGGATTTTTTAACTCAGCAAGTTGAATGTAACCTACAAATTCGCTGGCAGCAAGTTTAATTCCGAGCAATTGCCCCATCAGCATCATGTCTTCTTTAGCTACGCCAATAAGCCACATGAGCGGAGCAAATACAGTTCCGAGAATCGCTTCGATAGAAAACGATTGGTAAGGTGTGTATTCTGCTAAAAGCGCATTTAAGCTTGTCCAATGACCAATTTTTCCAAAACCGTAATTAATCATTGCGATAAAAGCAATAAAGACCAACAGCATCGCACCAACATTTGCTGCAAGTTTTAAACCTTCGGTGGTTCCGTTAGCAATGGCATCAAGAAAATTACTTCCTATTTTATCTTGGGAAACTTCTACTTCTTGATTGATTTTTTCTGTCTGTGGGTATAAAATTTTTGAAATAATAATTGCCCCTGGAGCTGCCATTACCGAAGCTGCCAATAAGTGTTTGGCAAACTCTAATTTCATTGTTGGGTCATCACCACCAAGAAAACCAATATAAGCTGCCAAAACACCACCAGCAACAGTTGCCATTCCACCAATCATTACAAGAAGAATCTCAGATTTGGTCATTTTTTCAAGGTAAGCTTTAATCATTAGCGGAGCTTCTGTTTGGCCAAGGAAAATATTTCCGGCAACGCTCAGGCTTTCTGCTCCAGAAATACCCAAAAGTTTGGTTAAAACCCAAGCCAAACCTTTCACGACGACTTGTATAATCCCGAAATAAAATAAGACCGAAGTAAGTGCTGAAAAGAAAATTATGGTAGGTAAAACCTGAAATAAAAAGATAAATCCAAAACTTTCAACGTTCATCATTCCGCCAAGGAGAAATTCACTTCCAGCAGCGGTAAAATCTAATATTCGTACGAAAATTTTGCCAATAAACTCAAACACCATTTGTACTGCTTTTACTCTTAATACACCAAAAGCGAGCAGAAGCTGAGCTGCTAAACCCAGAATAATTGTTTTCCAATTGATGGCTTTTTTGTTTTTACTAAGGAGAAATGCGATGAGTAGAAGTGAAATCATCCCGATAGCTCCGCGGTAAAAACTATGGAAAGTAAAGCCTTGACTTTTGATGACTTGTTTTATAGGGGGTGTATTGACAATTTCCTTTTTCTCTGCTTTAAAGTTGTAAATTTGGTTGTAATTTTTGGCAACCAAAGTAGAATCGGTAAACTCTGTAATGTAAAAGCGAGTAATGCTGTCTTTGGGCTGATCGAAAAAGAATAGAAGGAATTTGTCTTGTTTGATGTAATTCCCTTTTAAGGAATCGGTTGTAGTTGTGATTTTAAACTCACCTTGCTTGAGTTGTAATTCTTTATATTCGGTTTGATGGTTGGTGTTTTTCCAATTGTTTTCAATTTCTTGAGAGAAACCCATTTGAAAACTTAAGCATAAAGCGAAAAACAACAACAGTATTCTCATATTACGAATCGGATCTTTTTGAAATTTCATCTCTTATTTTTGCCGCTTCTTCATAATCTTCGTTTTTCACGGCTTTTTCTAAATCTTCTTCAAGTTCGCTCAGGGATTTTTTATGATAAGTTGATTTTTTAGGGGGCTGTGTTTCTTCTTGTATTTTTTTGATTTCTTCTTCAATATTTGCTTCAGTTTCTTCGGAAGTAATATCTTCTTCTTGTTTTTCGTTTTTAAGGTAAATTCCTGCTTTGTCTAAAATGTTTTGGTACGTAAAAATAGGGGCGTTAAAGCGCAAGGCTAACGCAATGGCATCACTCGTTCTCGCATCAATAATTTCTTCAATCTTGTCTCTTTCACAAATCAGGCTCGAGTAAAAAACACCATCGACCAATTTATGAATAATCACCTGTTTGACCAGAATAGAAAAGCGGTCGGAAAAACTTTTGAATAAATCGTGTGTTAATGGTCTTGGTGGTCGAATATCTTTTTCTAAAGCAATCGCAATCGATTGAGCTTCAAAAGCTCCGATGACAATCGGGAGTTGTTTTTTACCATCTACTTCGCTCAATAATAGGGCGTAAGCTCCGTTTTGGGTTTGGCTGTAAGAAATTCCTTTTATCGTAAGGCGCACTAAACTCATACTTCGTATTCTTCTTTAGCTAAAAATATAAAAAAAAGCGGTCTAAAATAAGGACTTTTTATTTTTAGACCGCCCTTTGTTCTGAGGCACAATTTATAAAAATTATGAATTGTTTGCCTTAAATTCTTTTAATTTTTCTGTAAGCTTTGGTACAACTTCAAAAGCGTCGCCAACAATACCGTAGTCTGCGGCTTTAAAGAAAGGAGCTTCCGGATCGTTATTGATCACTACTTTGGTTTTGGAAGCGCTTACACCAGCCAAATGTTGTATTGCTCCTGAAATACCAATCGCAATATATAAGTTAGAAGCAACGGGTTTACCGGTTTGCCCAACGTGTTCGCTGTGTGGTCTCCAACCCATATCACTAACAGGTTTAGAACAAGCGGTTGCGGCACCAAGCACTTCTGCAAGGTTTTCTACCAATTCCCAATTTTCAGGACCTTTAAGACCACGACCGCCAGAAACTACGATTTCTGCGTCAGCGATGGTTACTTTATCGGTTGCTTTATCGACAGCATTTACATTGACACTAAAATCTTCGCCCGATAACTCTGGTGAAAACTCTTCTGCAGTAAGTTCTGTTGGGTTTTCTTTTAATCCGTAAGCATTTTTAGAAACACCCACAATTTTGATATCTGTAGAAATGCTGGTGATGTTAAAAGCTTTGTTACTGAAAGCTGTTCTTTTCACCTGAAAAGGTGAAGTGCTTTCTGGTAAAGCCACGGCATTAGAAGCATAACCGGCTTCTAATAATCCCGCCAAAAGTGGGGCTAAATATTTGTCGTTAGCCGTTTGACCTAAAATGACCACTTTTGTCGCTTCTTTTTTTGCTGCTTGAGCAATAGCATCTGCGTAAGCTTCTGCATTAAACTTGCTTAACTTCTCATTGGCCACATTTAAAACCTTAGAAACACCGTAGGTTTTTAAATCGTCGTGGCTGCTCATATTAAAACTTATTGCCGTAACCTCAGTTCCCATTTTATCGGCAACACCTTTGGCATAAGAAGCGGCTTCTAACGCGGCTTTTTTGTATTTTCCGTTTTCTGATTCTGTATATACTAAAACTGACATATGTTTTCTTTTTTTTGTAGTTGATTAGATAACTTTTGCCTCGTTGTGCAATAAGTTGATTAATTCGTCTAAATTGTCTTTATCTACTAATTTTACCGCACCTTTTGGAGCTGGTTTTTCAAATTTTTCTGCATTCGAAAAAGCTTGAGCGCCTTGAGGTTCAACTACGTTTAGTGGCTTTTGTCTCGCCATCATAATACCTCTCATGTTTGGTATTTTTAGTTCGTTTTCTTGCACCAAACCTTTTTGACCGCCAATAACCAAAGGTAAATCTGCAGTTAAGGTTTCTTTTCCGCCATCGATTTCTCTTATGGCAGTGGCAGTATTTCCTTCTACTTTTAAATCCACGCAAGTGTTAATAAAGTTTGCTTTTAATAGCTGGGCAACAATGCCAGGAACCATCCCGCCATTGTAATCGATAGATTCGCGACCTGCAATAATCAAATCATAATTACCGTCTTTGGCTACGTGAGCAATTTCCTTGGCTACCTGAAAACCGTCTTTAGCTTCTGTGTTTACACGAATGGCATTATCGGCACCAATAGCTAATGCTTTTCTTAAAGTTGGTTCTGTTTCGGGTCCACCAACATTGATGATGTCTACCGTTGCGCCTTGTTGCTCTTTGAACCACATCGCACGTGTTAAACCAAATTCGTCGTTAGGATTGATGACAAATTGAACACCATTGGTGTCAAACTTGGTATCGCTATCGGTAAAATTTATTTTGGAAGTCGTGTCTGGAACGTGACTTATACAAACTAATATTTTCATACTTGTTGTTTTGAAATTTTTTAAAAATGCTCTGCGAAGATAATAAAATCTTTCAAAAAATACTATGCTTGCATAATATATTTTTAACGAAAACTACTATAAATATGATTTTGATGTTTACTTTTGTTTTCGCAAAAAATAATCATTTAAAAATAGATGAGAACAATCCAGTTTAGAGAAGCGATTGCTGAGGCAATGAGCGAAGAAATGAGAAGAGATGAGGCTGTTTATTTGATGGGAGAAGAAGTGGCAGAATACAATGGGGCTTACAAAGCGTCTAAAGGTATGTTGGACGAGTTTGGAGCTGAAAGAGTTATTGATACACCTATCTCAGAAGCTGGATTTAGCGGAATTGGAGTAGGTTCTACGATGACAGGTGCAAGACCAATTGTAGAGTTTATGACCTTCAATTTTTCGTTGGTAGGAATTGACCAAATCATCAACAATGCTGCTAAGATTAGACAAATGTCTGGCGGACAATTTAACTGCCCGATTGTCTTCAGGGGTCCAACAGCTTCTGCAGGTCAGTTGGCGGCAACACACTCACAAGCGTTTGAAAGTTGGTATGCCAATTGTCCAGGTTTAAAAGTGATTGTTCCGTCAAATCCTTACGATGCCAAAGGTTTATTAAAATCGGCAATTAGAGATAACGACCCGGTTATTTTTATGGAAAGTGAGCAAATGTATGGTGATAAAGGCGAAGTGCCAGAAGAAGAATACACCATTCCTATAGGCGTTGCAGATATCAAAAGAGAAGGAAGTGATGTGACCATTGTTTCTTTCGGAAAAATAATTAAAGAAGCATACGCTGCTGCGGAAAAATTAGCAGATGAGGATATTTCGTGTGAAATTATCGACATCAGAACGGTAAGACCTTTAGATTACGAAACCATTATTAAGTCCGTAAAGAAAACCAACAGATTGGTAATTTTAGAAGAAGCTTGGCCATTTGGTAATGTAGCTACACAGATTGCTTTTGAGGTACAAGATCAGATTTTCGACTATTTAGATGCGCCAATCGTAAAGATAAACACTGCAGATACACCAGCGCCTTATTCTCCAGTTCTTCTGAAAGAATGGTTGCCAAACAGTGAAGATGTTGTTAAAGCTGTTAAAAAAGTATTATATAAATAACAGATATTCATTTATAAAATTATATTTGAAACTTCACTTGAAAAAGTGGAGTTTTTTTTATGGCAATGAACAGAAACTTAGCATTCCTTGTATTATTTATTTTTTCCACTTTCGTGGGAGTGTCGCAAACTAAAGTTGGTGGTTATGTAAAAGACGCCAACGGAGAACCTATACCTTTTGTAAATGTGGTCTTCGAAGGTTCTTCTGAAGGAACGATTACCAATGACGATGGTAGTTTCTATGTTCAATCAGACAATTCTTTTAAATCAGTTACCTTTTCATTTATCGGTTTTGAAAGTAAAAAGTTAGAACTTACTTCTTCAGTTTCACTTAATTTAGAAATTGTTTTACAAGAGGAAGCCAGTGCTTTGAGCGAAGTGGTGATCTATCAAGGAAAAACGTCTAAAAAGAATAATCCTGCCATCGATATTCTTCGCAAAATATGGGAAAAAAGACGCGAAAATGGCGTGAAAAAGTTTGACCAATACCAATACAAAAAATACGAAAAGCAGGAGTTTGACCTCAATACGATTGATAGTAATTTAATCAACAGCCCGATTTTTAATGGGATGGAATTTATTTTTAAAGAAACCGATACCAATACCGTCACTGGAAAAACCTATTTGCCTATTTTCATTAACGAGGCGGTTTATAAGGTTTACGGAGATAACAACCTCAATAAGGAAAAAGAGATACTTCTTGGAAACAAAAACTCAGGGTTTAGCGATAACCAAACCTTGATTTCGTTTATCAAAGATTTATATTCAGAGTACAATGTTTACGACAATTACTTGAAGTTTTTCGACAAAAGTTTTGTGAGTCCGTTGAGTACCACAGGCATCGATGCGTATAATTATGTGTTGTCTGACAGCACTTTTATCGATAACAAATGGTGTTATAAAATTGTGTATTACCCGAGACGTAAAAATGAACTCACTTTTAAAGGTGATTTTTGGGTAAATGATACCACTTGGGCGATTAAAGAAATCAAACTGCACGTTACTAAAAGTGCAAACATCAACTGGATTAGGGATATTTATATCGAACAAGAATTTGATGTACTTAACGATTCGGTGTTTCTCATTAAACGTGATCATTTTATGTCTGATTTCTCTTTTCGGGAAAAAGATGCTGCTCGCGGAGTTTACGGAAAACGAACGACTTTATATGACGATTACCATTTCGATATCGAAAAAGGAGCAGCTTTTTATAAAAACCAAGTACAAGAATACCAAGATCACGTGTTTAATAGAGATGATTCTTTTTGGGAAACAAACCGTTTAGAAGAACTCAATAATGACGAAAAGCAGGTTTATAAAATGTTAGACACGCTTAAAACGGTAAAAGCCTTTAAACGCATTTATAATGTAGCGAGCATTTTAGCTTCAGGTTACATAGAGTTTGACGATTTAAACTTCGATTTTGGCCCTGTTTTTTCCACTTTTGGTTATAACGATGTCGAAGGTTTACGGATAAGAGCTGGAGGAAGAACCTATTTTGGTAGAAACGATCCTTGGCGAATCGAGGGTTATACCGCTTACGGTCTAAAAGACGATAAATTCAAATATGGTATTTCTGGAAAAGTACTGCTTGACAAAAAAATGCGATTGATTGTTTCTGGAGGAAACCGCCGTGATATCGAGCAACTCGGGGCAAGTTTAACCAATACCAACGATGTTTTAGGTAGAAGTTTGGCTTCGTCTTCATTGATAACCGTTGGTGCCAACACCAGTTTAACCGACATCAATTTGTCAACTTTTGCAGTTGAAATCGAGCCAGCCAAAAACTTTAATGTTCGTGTAGGAACTTCGTTTAGAACCTTAGAATCGGCATCCCGAGATTTTAGTTTGGCTTATTACACCGATGATACCTATACCACAATAAAATCGGATATCCGACAAGCAGAGATTTCAACAATTTTAAGTTTTTCACCCAAACGAAAAACAACCGGTTATGGTGTCGAGCGAATTATTGTAAATGATGGCGATTATCCGCAGTTGTTTTTGAATTATTCGCTCGGTATAAAGGGCATGTTGGAAAGTGATTTTGATTACAAAAAAGTGCAATTCTTTTACCGACAGCCCATACAGGTTGGTGGTTTTGGAAGGCTTACCACAACTCTTGAAGCAGGAAAAACCTTTGATGAGGTTCCACTTGGCCTGTTGAGCGTTGTGCCGGGTAACCAGACCTATTTCTCTATTTTTGGTACTTTTCCTTTGCTTAATTTTTATGAATTTGTTACGGATACATACACTAGTTTACATGTCGAGCACAATTTTAACGGTCGACTATTTAGCAGAATTCCAGGAGTGAGAGATTTAAACTTACGTGAAATTGTTTCTGTACGCGGGGTAATTGGTGAGATTTCAGAAGAAAACCAACTGCTAAACGCATCGACCTCACATCCTGTTTTATACGCGCCAAATGTAGAACCTTATTGGTCTTACAGTTTTGGTATAGGCAATATATTTAAAGTTTTTAGACTCGATTTTCATTTCCGTGGAAACTATTTTGATAATCCCGATGCGAGAAGTTTTGGTCTGACTGGTAATTTTGGTTTTTATTTCTAAAAAACGACACGTATTTTTAAAGATAGTCGTAAATTTGCACTCTTAATTTTTCAAACCTTTTTTAGAAATGACTTTTGATGTATTAGTAGAGATTCCAAAAGGAAGTCGTAACAAATATGAGTATGATTTCGAATTAAAAAAAATACGTTACGACCGTATGATTTTTTCATCGATGATGTATCCTGCAGATTACGGTTTTATTCCACAAACCTTAGCTCTAGATGGTGATCCGTTAGATGTTTTGGTTTTGGTAACCGAGCCAACTTTCCCAGGTTGTGTGATGGAAGTAAAACCAATCGGGGTTTTCCATATGGCAGACGAAAAAGGGCCAGATGAAAAAATAATTTGTGTACCCGTTTCAGACCCAATCTGGAATAAATACAATGACATTACAGAGCTTAATCCGCACAGAATAAAAGAAATCGAGCACTTTTTCCAAGTGTATAAAGATTTAGAAAAGAAAAAAGTAGATGTTGGTGGATGGGACAATGCAGAAAAAGCAAAAGAAATCGTAGAGCTTTGCATCAACAGATTTCAGGTAAGTGATGTACCTAGATTTAAAGTAAGTATCGATTAGTAAATAATCAATTATCCTATTAAAAAAGCCGTGCTTTCATAAAAAAGTACGGCTTTTTTTATGGAATTTTATTTTTAAATACTAGATTTAGCCAAACTTTAAAATCAATCTTTATGGATTCTAACATTATTCTTATCCCTATTATATTAGCGGTTATCGGAATTTTATTTATGCTTTTCAAAGCAAGCTGGGTCAAAAAACAATCACCTGGTTCAGAAAAAATGCAAACCATTTCAAGAAGCATCAAAGAAGGTGCGTTAGCGTTTCTCAATGCCGAATATAGATTGCTACTTATTTTTGTAGTCATCGCTTCTATTGCTCTATTTGTGGTTTCTCAGCTCGTAGAAACCACGAGTTGGATGATTATTCCAGCTTTCATCATCGGAGCAATTTTTTCTGCTCTAGCAGGAAATATTGGGATGCGTATTGCTACCGAAGCCAATGCTCGTACCGCAGAAGCAGCCAAAACAAGTTTACCAAAAGCCTTAAAAGTATCTTTTAGCGGAGGAACTGTGATGGGACTTGGTGTTGCAGGTTTAGCGGTATTGGGTTTAAGTTTATTATTTTTATTCTTTTCAAATCAGTTTTTAACTGGTACAGGAGATTTTTATAGTCAGATGACTATTGTTCTCGAAGCCTTAGCGGGTTTTTCGCTTGGCGCGGAATCGATTGCATTATTCGCTCGTGTTGGTGGAGGGATTTATACCAAAGCTGCCGATGTGGGTGCCGATTTGGTAGGGAAAGTTGAAGCGGGAATTCCGGAAGACGACCCAAGAAACCCAGCGACAATTGCAGATAACGTAGGAGATAATGTAGGTGATGTTGCAGGTATGGGAGCAGATCTTTTCGGAAGTTACGTAGCAACCGTTTTAGCGGCAATGGTTTTGGGAAATTATGTGATTCGTGATATGTCTGTAAACGGAGCTTTTACTGACAATTTTAATAATATGGGGCCAATTCTATTGCCTTTGGTCATTGCAGGGGTTGGTATTTTAGCTTCGATTATTGGTACTTTTTTGGTACGAATTTCAAGCAACGATGCCAAAGAAGCTCAAGTGCAAAAAGCTTTGGATTTAGGAAACTGGGTAGCTATTTTATTGACTTTAGCGGCAAGTTTTGTTCTAATCAAATACATGCTTCCAGAAACCATGAATATGAAGTTTTTTGGTGAGGGTTACGTCGAAGTAAGTTCGATGAATGTTTTCTGGGCTTCACTTATTGGTTTAGCCGTTGGAGCTTTAATCTCGATGGTAACCGCTCATTTTACAAGCCTAGGTAAAAAACCAGTATTGAGTATAGTGAGAAATAGCTCAACAGGAGCAGCAACCAACATTATAGCTGGTTTGGCTGTTGGGATGAAATCTACTTTTGCATCGGTAATTCTTTTTGCAGCAGCGATTTACGGTTCATACGAGTTAGCAGGATTTTATGGGGTGGCTTTAGCGGCTTCTGCCATGATGGCCACTACGGCGATGCAGTTGGCGATAGATGCTTTCGGGCCAATTGCCGATAATGCTGGAGGTGTTGCCGAAATGAGCGAATTGCCAGAAGAAGTTCGTGAACGTACCGATATTTTAGACTCGGTAGGAAACACAACCGCAGCGGTAGGTAAAGGTTTTGCCATTGCTTCGGCAGCATTAACAGCCTTAGCACTTTTTGCAGCTTATGTAACGTTTACAGGTATCGACGGAATCAATATTTTTAAAGCAGACGTATTAGCAGCTTTGTTTTTAGGAGGAATGATTCCAGTAATTTTTTCCGCTTTAGCGATGGAGTCTGTAGGAAAAGCAGCCATGCAAATGGTAAAAGAGGTGAGAAGACAGTTCAAGGAAATCCCAGGGATTATGGAAGGAACTGGCAAGCCAGAATATGCCAAATGTGTTGATATCTCTACCAAAGCCGCTTTACGCGAAATGATTTTGCCAGGTTTGCTCACGATTGTTACCCCAATTTTAGTAGGTGTATTTTTTGGTGCAGAACCACTTGGTGGTTATATGGCGGGTGTTTGTGTAAGCGGTGTGATGTGGGCTATTTTCCAGAATAATGCAGGTGGAGCTTGGGATAATGCCAAAAAATCCTTTGAAGCAGGAGTAGAAATCGACGGGAAAATGACCTATAAAGGAAGCGATGCACACAAAGCAGCCGTTACAGGCGATACGGTTGGTGACCCGTTTAAAGATACTTCCGGACCTTCGATGAATATCTTGATTAAACTTACTTGTTTGGTTGGTTTGGTGATTGCTCCGATTTTAGGTGGGCATTCCAGCAAGAGCGATTTAAGCGTGATGGGTTTAGAAAATGATCAAAAAAGAATTGAACTAAAAGTAGAAAAATCTGTTATAGATGATAAAGCGTCGGCAACTGTTTATTACGAAACCTTGAATGACGATGGAAAACTAATCAAAGAAAAGAAAGTTTTTGAAGGAAGTGAAGATGAAGTAGAAGCGCAGATTGAAGATTTTAAAAATAGTTTGGAATAACTTTCAACGTTAAAAATCACTTAAACTCCGACAAAAATGTCGGAGTTTTTTGTTAATATAGTGTTTCGGAACATATAAACTCTTATGAACTACGATCAAATTATCATCCTTGGAATATCTTTTGGTTTGGGAATGTTGGTAGGAATGCAGCGCGAAACCACAAACAACAGAATGGCGGGTGTGCGAACTTTTACACTCATAACGATTCTGGGTTCGCTCACAGGTTTTATAGCGCAAGAGTTCGAAAGCCCGATTATTATTGCTGCAATTGCGGTTGTTTTAGCAGCTTTTTTAATTATGGCAAATGTCATAAAACTCAAAAAACTACCAGATCCAGATGTAGGGCAAACCACAGAAGTTGCTGCCATTTTGATGTATTCTATTGGAGTTTATCTGGTTTTTGGCGATAAGATTATCGGTGTGATGGTTGGTGGTGTTTTAGCTATCTTACTTTTCGTGAAAGAACATTTACATGGTTTTATCGAAAAGCTAAAAGAAAAAGATTTGTCAGCTATTATGACTTTCGTCGGAATTTCTCTGGTAATTTTACCCATTCTTCCCGATGAAACTTTTGGGCCGTTTGATGTGCTCAACCCAAAAAACATTTGGTTAATGGTGGTGCTTATTGTTGGCATTAGCGTTTTTGGCTATTTTATCTACAAATGGCTTGGTAAAAAAGCAGGACTCATTTCTAACGGTATTCTTGGCGGAATTATAAGTAGTACTGCAAGTACAGTAAGTTTTGCGAGAAAGAGCAAAAAAAGCAACTCTAGTGGAAAATTAGCGGCATTTGTCATTTTGTTAGCAGTTACCGTTTCGTTAGTTCGGGTTTTAATTGAGATTATGGTCGTTATTCCTGGAAAATTCCAAGAGATCATCACTCCAATTATGGTTTTGTTTGTCTTTATGCTTATGTTGAGTGTGGTGTTGTTTTATCTGATTTCAAAAGATCGAAAAGACGAAGAGTTGCCTGAGCCAAAAAATCCTGCCCAATTCAAAAGTGCCTTGGTTTTTGCGGCGATATATGCAGCTATTTTATTGATTGTCGCTTATACCGAAAAGGAATTTGGTAACGACGGTTTATACATTGCTTCAGCAATTGGCGGTTTGGCCAATAAAGATGCCATTACGCTATCGCTTTCTAAAATGATTGGTGGCGGAGTAGAAACGAGCTTGGGTTGGCGACTCATTATGACTGCCATTATTTCCAATCTCTTTTTTAAAGTAGTGATGGTGTCTGTTTTAGGAAATAAAAACCTTACCAAATGGATTTCTCTTTTTATGCTCATTTCGATAGCTTTTGGAGTAGGGTTGATTCTATTGTGGCCTGACAATTGGCATTTTTAAATCAAACCTATGTCCTTGATCAACATTTTTAAAAAAGACCCACTTCAAATTATCACTTTTCAGTCTTACGGAACTGACACCCATTTGTATGCAAGAGGAAGAGCCTTAGAAGACGAGCAAATAGACCTGAACAAAAATAGTTGGTGGCATTTACTCATCAATTCGTGGAAACGTTTTGAAACTGATGAAATCAAGCATACCGAACTCAACTTAAAATTAGAAGATAACAGTATTTACAAAGTAAAAACCAATCATAGAGGTTATTTTACGATAGATGAGCCTTCGGGAAATTTAAAATCACTGTGCAACGAAGAAGGTTGGCTGTCTTATGAAATGGCTTATGATAATGTGAATATTGTGCATAAAATCACTTCAGAAAATCGTTTTCCAGGACAAGTTCTTATCCCAAAAGACGACTCTGAATTTGGGGTGATTTCTGATATTGATGATACTATTTTACATACCGGAGTGGTTTCCTTTCTAAAATGGCGGGTGTTTTTCAATACGTTTTTTATCAATACCCAAAACAGAACACCACTAAAAGGAGCGGCAGAATTTTACCATTTACTGCATCACGGAAAATCGGGTGAAAATGCCAATCCTATTTTTTATGTGAGTCACAGCCCTTGGAATTTATACCGTTACTTGGAGTTTTTTCTCCGGCATAATAATTTCCCAAAAGGACCAATTTTACTGCGTGATTTTCCTAAACCCTTTTCTCATCAAGAGTTACAACGGGAAAAACCACAAAAACAACACGAAATCCTGAATATCCTAAAAATGTATCCGCAATTAGATTTTATTCTGATTGGCGATAGTGGCGAAAAAGATGCCGATATTTATTTGGAAATCGCTCATTTATATCCGAAAAGGATAAAAGCAATTTACCTACGTTCAGTAAATCATCAAAAGAAAATAGAACGCATCAAAACGCTTATCGGGAAACATGAAGAACAATTACCTATTTTATTAGTAGAAAACTCAAAGCAAGCCATCGACCATGCAAAAGCACATGGTTTTATCGCCTCTTAATTCGCTTCTGGATCGATATAAACGTTGGTTTGTTGTTTCTTTTGCTGAATGTCTTTTCTTGGCATAGTTCTAAAAATAACATCCCAAAATGGTGACGAAACACCAAAGGCTCTGTCTGACTCACGATAGTGATGAATACTATGATGATGCCATAAGATTTTCAAGAAATTGTTAGGTACTTTAAATGCATGTACCGAATAATGTACCGCCAAATAAAGAGCGTAACCCATTAAAAACCCAGCCAAAAATCCAAAGACGTAATCACCCATTACGGCGCGATAAATAATAAAAAATATCGTTGCAATGATTAAACTTAAAACGGGCGGCATTGCCAATCTCGATTTGTCTTTCGGATAATCGTGATGCACGCCGTGCATTGTGTAAGATATTTTTTTGTTACGTTCGTTTGTTGCTGGTAAATGATACAAATAGCGGTGCATTAAATATTCTATAAGCGTAAAAAACATTAAACCTGCAAAGAACAAACCTACAATTGCTGGTGTGGTAAACCCTTTCTCAAAAATACCGTAATAAATCAACGCAGCCGAAATCACCGAAAAAATAATCAGCGGAAGCGAAATGTGTGTATGTGTTAGTTTTTCTAAAATGGGGTTGTCAAAAAGTTTTGGCGAACCCTTATGTTTTGGTCTTTTTAGTTTTGTAGATTCCATCTTTTCCATATCAAAATAATCCGTTTATCTCTCCGTCAATTTTATTAATAATACCTCCTAAATGCTCGGGATTGTCTACAAAGTTAATATTATCGACATCAATAATCAATAAACTCCCTTTTTCGTAGGTGCTAATCCAGGCTTCGTATCGTTCATTTAAACGGTTGAGGTAATCTATAGAAATGCTATTTTCATACTCTCGACCACGTTTTTGTATTTGTGCTACCAAATTTGGTACCGAACTCCTTAAATAAATCAATAAATCAGGCGATTTGGTGACACTTTCCATCAAATCAAACAGCGATTTGTAATTTTCAAAATCCCTATTCTCCATCAAACCCATCGCGTGTAAGTTGGGAGCAAAAATATGAGCGTCTTCATAAATGGTGCGATCCTGTATGATTTTTTTTCCACTTTCGTGGATTTCTAAAATCTGCCGAAACCTGCTGTTTAAAAAATAAACTTGCAGGTTAAAAGACCAGCGATCCATTTTGTTGTAAAAATCTTCTAGATAAGGGTTTTCGAGCACATCTTCAAACTGTGGTTCCCATTTGTAATGTTTGGCAAGAAGTTTTGTTAAAGTTGTTTTTCCCGCTCCGATATTTCCAGCTATCGCGATATGCATTCCTTATTCTTTTGGAAGATTGATTTGATATTTACTTAAAAAGTTTTGGGTGTAAAGATAAAGGTTTTCTTGTTGCAAGAAAATATCTTTAACTTCTATTTCAGAATTGTACACGTTTTTCCAGTTTTCGGTTTCTGTACTCGAAATTTCGATGCTATTTCCAGTTTTTGCCAATAAAAAGTTATCTGAAATCATGAGGTTTTCTACTTTTTTAGGTTGCCAGCTTTTTACCATATTCCCGTAGATGTTATATAGCTCTAGGGCTTTTTGATGCGCTATCCAAACAAAGTTGAGGTTACTGGTGAGGTCGTAAATCTCGCTGTCAAAAGGTTGAGTTCTGGCAATGGTTTTTAAGTTTTTGGTATCAAATAACTCTAGTTGCTCTAGGTTTTTGTTGTATAGCCAAAGGCTATTGTTTTTGGCAGTTCCAGCAAAGCTGATGATTTTAAAATCTTCGATTTGCGAGAAATTAATGCGTTTGATTTCGTTTAGCCGATTGTCGAGAATCACAACGGTATTCATATCTTGGTAAAAAAGAGTAATCTGCAACGGATTGATTAAATCTACCGAAGTGAGTTCACCCAATTGTGGGTCGAAAAAAGTATATTCTTTTTTCGTTGGTTCTAACTTAAAAAGGGCATTTTTCTGTTG
The DNA here is from genome assembly GCF_003233725.1 of Mesonia sp. K7. Classification (GTDB taxonomy): domain Bacteria; phylum Bacteroidota; class Bacteroidia; order Flavobacteriales; family Flavobacteriaceae; genus Mesonia. The sequence continues at coordinate 26,618 of NZ_QKQV01000004.1, read as the reverse complement.
GTAATACAAGTTGTCAAACTTATCGATGCCCACTAGTTTTTCTTTCGCGAAAGCGATGCTGTTAACCTTTTTTACCGTAAGTTGGGCTAAACCAAGTTGCGAAACAAAAAGTAGTAAAATCAAGCAATTTTTCATTTTTAAATGAAATTATAACACCGATATATCCCAAGAATTAGACCAAAGGCAATCGATTAAATCGGTAATAAGATGAAAATTTAATCCCAAAAAAGCAAGTTGTAGCTTTCCTTTTTTGGTAAAAATAAATCCGATGAGGTAAATCACCCAAGCATAATAGGTGTGTAAAAAGTGAAAGTTGATGCTACACCGTTTAGGGTCAAAAATAGGATTGGCAAACAAATGGTCAAGATCGATTAACATCGTTGCCAAAAGAATCAAATAATTGATTTTGAAGTTTTCTTTATCATAAACGTAAGCAATAATTGCTATAAAACCGAAGTGCAAAAAATAATGAATGAGCGGTTGCATTGAATTAGTCTTCACCTTTTTCTTCGACTTCATCATCGGGCAATAACAAATCGCTGAGTTTCTTTTCTAAAATAATATAACGCCAAATCCCGATAATGATAAACAGTACACAGATAAATAATGCCATATAGCCAATAATGTGTAGGTTATCATATTCTTCGAGTTGTAACAAAGCCGTTCCGCCCACCAACAAATAAAGCGAAGCTCTAATGTAAGCCAAAAGCGTACGTTCGTTGGCAAGTTTGGTGCGTTCTAGCGCCAGATGCTCCCGAATTTTCTTTTCGTCGGTAATTCTGGGTTTAAACGGATTATGTAATTTTACTTTTCTCATACTTCAAAAGGGAAAAACAAAGGTATAATAAAAGAAGCAGCTATCCATATAATGATGTTGAGTGGTGTCCCAATTTTTACAAAATCATTGAATTTGTAATTTCCAGGAGCGTAAACCATCGTGTTGGTTGGGTAGCTTACAGGTGTCATAAACGTAAGCGAGCAAGCAAACATAACTGCGATTAAAAAAGGTTTGTAGCTCAGTTGCATCGCCGCAGTGAGACTAATAACAATAGGTGACATCAAGGCTGCGGTAGCTTTACTAGATAATACATTGGTCGATAGAAAACTGATTAAGAAAATGAGGCTTAATGTGATCCTGTGGTCTAAACCGCCAATATTTTCAAAAATAAAGTTTGAAATTAATTCATCGCCACCGGTTTTTTCTAATGCTTTTCCCATCGATAAAACACCGGCCATCATAAAAATCACTTTCCATTCGATTGCTTCGTAGGCTTCTTTGGGTTTGATAAGTGTGGTCGTTACCAATACTAAACTTCCGATAAGGGCACTTATGAGAAGCGATGTGATATTTAGGGCAGCAGCTAAAATTACGCCTACCAAAATAGCAACCGTTGGAATGGCCCTTTTTAGTGAAAATTTTCTCCCTTGGTATTCAGAAAGGGTCACCACCATTTTTTCTCTTGTGAGTGCATGTAAATTTTCCGCGGAAGTGTAAACAAGTAACATGTCACCTTCGTTGAGTTTTACATTAGAAACATCAGAAGTAATCGTCTCTTTGCGCTGTCTTAAGGCTAAAACCGAAGCGTAATAATTGGTTCTAAAATTGAGGTTTTTGAGTGTTTTTCCTGCCATCATTGAGCCGTGAGGAATCATCACTTCGTATATTTTTTTGAGTTGTTCGTCTTCTAAAATAACCTTATCGCCAGTGAGTTTGTAGGTTTTGATTTCTTGAAGTTTAGCCAAATTACCTGGAGTAATCATAATTTTTATCTTGTCTCCTTGGCGTAGATTGGTTTCTTCGTTTATTTCAAAAACCGTAGTGTGTTTTCGTCTAATACTTAAAACTTGAGCACCAAATTTTCTATTTAGACGGCATTCTTTTATGGTCTGATCGATATCCTCATTTCCTTCGGTCAATTCTATTTCTGCGATGTAATTTTCTGCTTCAATTTTGAGCAACATATCTTTTGAAGGGCGATTGGGTAAAATAAGCGGCCCAATAAAAAACATATAAGCCAAACCAATAGCCAAAAGACACAAGGCAGGTAAAGAAAATTCAAACATTCCGAAAGGCTCAAGACCACTTTTTTTAGCAATGCTACTTACAAGAATATTTGTGGAAGTTCCGACTAAGGTGCAAGTTCCGCCGAAGAGCGCTGCAAAAGAAATAGGGATAAGCAATCGGGAAGGTGCGATATTGGTTTCTCGGCAAACCATCAATGCCATTGGGATAAGAATGGCCACAATGGCGGTATCGTTGATAAATGCTGAGAATGCTGCAGAAACGATACAAAAGATCATCAAGGCAAAAACATAGTTTATTTTTGCAATTTGCACAATTTTAGAACTCAAACCATCGATAATTCCTGATTTAAAAACAGCGGCACTAATCACAAACATGCAGCCAAGTGTAATGGTTGCGGGATGGTTGAAGCCAGAAAAACCTTCTTCCGGACTCAAAACACCAACGACAATAAAAAGCGACATAATTACAATAGAAGTAGTGTCGATAGTGAAATAATCTTTCACGAAAAGAAAAACCCCGATGAGTATAATGAGAAAGGTTAGGTAAAGCATGAAATCTAGTTATGTGATAAACTAAAATACGTAAAATATTTTCTTTTGAGGTATAGATTTCTAATTTACAAATGCACTGTAGCCTGTAATGGCTCTACCTACAATCAGGGAATTGATTTCTTTGGTGCCTTCATAACTGTAAATAGCTTCTGCGTCAGCAACAAAACGTGCGACATCGTGTTCTAATAAAATACCATTTCCGCCTAAAACCTCGCGTGCTCGACTCACAATGTCTCTTGTTCGCATACTACAATACACTTTAGCAAGTGAAGCATGTTCATCGGTTAAGATGCCTTCGTCTTGCATTTCTGACAAGCGAAAAACCATCGTTTGCATTGCGGTAAGATTAGAAAGCATCTCTACCAAATGGTTTTGAATAAGCTGGTACGAAGCAATAGGTCTGCCAAATTGTTCTCGCTTTTTGGTGTATTTTAAAGCGCTTTCGTATGCTCCTCGAGCGCAACCAACTGCTTGCCAAGCAACACCGGCACGTGTCATTTTTAATACTTTTGCCGTGTCTTTAAAAGAATTGGCATTTTGTAGGCGATCACTTTCGTGGATTTTGCAATCGGTTAAGGTAATTAGGGCATTTTGCACGATACGTAACGCCATTTTGTCTTTAATCACTTCAGCTTTAAAACCTGGGTTTTCTTGACGAACTAAAAAGCCTTTGACCTGTTTGCTGTCAATATCTTTTGCCCAAATAATAATCACATCAGCAAAAGTGGCGTTACCAATCCATTTTTTTTGCCCGTTGAGAATCCAATTTTCGCCATCAAATTTGCAGGTGGTTTCCATACCTTGCGAAACGGCAGAGCCTACATTTGGTTCGGTTAAACCAAAAGCACCAATTTTTTCTAATCGCTGCATTTTTGGAAGCCATTCCTGTTTTTGTGCTTCGCTTCCGCAAAGGTAGATAGAGCCCATGGCCAAACCACTGTGAACGCCAAAAAAGGTTGAGATGGAAACGTCTACGCGAGCGATTTCTTGGGCGGCAATGCCTTCCATGAGAAATGGTAAATTAGGGCAACCATAACCTTCGTATGGTAAGCCAGAAATATTGAGTTCTGCTAACTTTGGGATGATTTCCATCGGAAATTTTGCTTTGTTCCAATGGTCATTTACCAAGGGGCGAATTTCATCTTCCATAAAATTGCGCACCTTTATCTGTAAGTCGCGTTGTGGTTTGGAAAGTTTCAAATCTAAGTTATAAAAATCTCCATCGATAGGCGGAAGTTGATGTTGTCCTTTTTTACCTTGGGAATTCAACATTTTCATCATTCCTTTGAGTTGGCGGTCGTCTAATCTTCCTAGAGTCTCCATCGTTTTCTTTAGGTCTATCTTTTCGTTAATTTTTGCTAATTGGTCTAAATCGACACCTTTTAGTAAATCGATGGTGTTTTTTATTTTTTTGAACAAAGACATACAGCGGATTTATTTTTTATTCTTTAAAAATAGAGATTAAATCCACAGGAATTTGTTAAAATAATGAGAAGAAATTTTAGCGTAAGATTTGCATTAATTCATTTTTCCAAAAATATCGATTAAAATAGGTTTTAATCCCGAAAAGAAAAACTCTACAGCGATTACCATGACGATAAGTCCCATCAAGCGCATCAAAACATTTTGGCCAGTTTCTCCCATGAGCTTTAGAATTTTAGAAGAGCTCCAAAGAATAATAAAAGTGAGTAATAAGACTATAAAAATAGCTGAAATCAATACAATTTTATGTGTAACGCTTGTGGCGTCTTCCATCATCACGATAGCATTGGTTAATGCGCCTGGGCCAGAAATCATAGGAATAGCCAAAGGTGTTATGGAAATATCGTTGACATAACTTTTTACTTGGTCTTCTTTTACTTTGATGGTTGCCAATCTCGCTTGTAGCATATCCATACCCATGAGAAAGAAAATTACCCCACCAACAACCCGAAAACTGTTGACAGAAATTCCAAAAAACTTAAATAAAAGCTGTCCGGAAAAAGCAAACAGAACAATCGTAAAAAAGGCAGCTATGGTTGCTTTTTTTGCAGTTTTTGCTCGATGCTTGTCGTCAAGATTTGAAGTCATCGTCATAAATATAGGCATTGTCCCAATCGGGTTGATTAGCGTAAAAAAGGAGGTGAAAGCAAGAAAAGCAAATGCGATGATTTCGTTCATGAATTTAAATTTGGTGCAAAAGTAGAAAAATAAAAAAGCAGCCCAAAAGCTGCTTTCATTTTTGTGTTTTATTTAGGTTTTTTTACAGCCCAAAAGCAGTTTTTATTTTGTCGATATAATCGAGTTTTTCCCACGTAAAAAGTTCGACTTCTTTTTCTACTTTTCCTGAATAAGGACTCTCAAAAACCTTAGTCACCACTCGAGGTTCTTTCCCCATATGTCCGTAAGCAGCAGTTTCTTTATAGATAGGATTGCGAAGTTTTAGTCTTCGCTCGATAGCTGCGGGTCGTAAATCAAAAATTTCTTTTACTTTTTGGACAATTTCACCGTCAGGTAAATTTACCTTCGAACTTTTATAAGTATCTACAAAAATAGAGGTGGGTTCTGCAACACCAATCGCATAAGAAATTTGTACCAAGATCTCGTTGGCAACACCAGCGGCAACCAAATTTTTAGCAATATGTCTTGCGGCATAAGCAGCCGAACGGTCTACTTTACTTGGGTCTTTTCCGGAAAAAGCGCCACCGCCGTGAGCACCTTTACCGCCATAGGTATCGACGATGATTTTTCTTCCCGTTAAACCGGTATCGCCGTGAGGCCCGCCTATTACAAATTTTCCAGTAGGGTTGATGTGGTAAATAATGTCTTCGTTAAAAAGCGGCTGAATTTGTGCTGGCAATTGCTTGATTACTCTCGGGATTAAAATCTCTTTGATGTCTTTTTTGATTCGCGAAAGCATCACTTCGTCCTGACTATCAAAAGGATCGTGTTGTGTGGAGACTACAATCGCTACAATTTTCTGAGGAATGTTGTCGTTGCTGTATTCTATAGTAACTTGGCTTTTTGCGTCGGGTCTTAAATAGGTGATTTCTTTATTTTCGCGACGTAATTTGGCAAGTTCAATTAAAATTTTATGCGAAATGTCAAGCGCCAATGGCATATAATTTTTGGTTTCTGAGGTAGCATAGCCAAACATCATTCCTTGATCGCCGGCACCTTGTTCTTCTTTTTCCGTTTTATCTACGCCTTGGTTGATGTCTTGCGATTGCTCATGAATAAGGGAGATTACACCGCAAGAGTCACCACTAAATTGGTATTCACCTTTGGTGTAACCAATTTCGTTGATGGTGTTTCGGGCAATTTCTTGCACATCGATATACGTTTCGGATTTTACTTCACCCGCCAAAACTACTTGTCCTGTGGTGACAAGCGTTTCACACGCGACTTTAGAGTTTTCATCAAAAGCGAGAAAATTATCTAATAATGCGTCGCTAATTTGATCTGCAATTTTATCGGGGTGTCCTTCAGAAACACTTTCTGAAGTAAATAAGTATGCCATAAATAGTAATTTGTAGGGAAGCTGACTTGTGATTCTAAAAGAATACTTTTACTGTTTTAGCATTTTTTAGGGTTGCAATCAGTCAAATTTCTCCCTGAATTAGGCGACAAATTTAAAAATAATTTCACGAAAAAACTATCTTTAACATTTATAAAACAGTTGAAATGAAAATAAGCTTAAAGCGAATAAACAGTTCGTATAATTTTGAAACCGTAAACGAAAACGGTGACATCGTTTTGTTAGATAACCGTTCTGAAGATGTGCTAAATGGTTCCAGTCCGATGGATTTGCTGCTGCGAGCTATTGCAGGTTGTAGTAGTATTGATATCGTATATATATTAAAGAAACAAAAAATAGAACTAGATAATATTAAAGTTGAAGTGGAAGGAATAAGAAAAGAAGGGAATATTCCTAATGTGTTTACAGAAATTATCCTTACTATATTCATTGAAGGAGATTTACCAGAAGCTAAGCTTTTAAGAGCGGCAGAATTGTCGTTTACTAAATATTGCTCGGTCTCTAAAATGTTAGAAAAAGCGGCAAAAATCAATTATGTTATTTTCCTGAATGGTAGTGAAATTAAGGTCTGATAATGATATTGTCATGAATTTTATTTTTTTATTACTTTTTTTTTAGTAAAAAATAATTTTTATTATATATTTGATAGCTATTGTAGATTATTAATATTTTCTTAACTAAACATAAATTTTTATGGCAAAAAAATACTTATTCTTATTTTTGGGTTTTTTAGCTTGTGGACTTTATGGGAATGCACAAGTGCAAACCATCTCCGCAACCTATAGCGCTGGAGATATACCTACGGCTTTTAATGCTTATGACTCAACTTGTAATGGTCCTTCGACAGCACTAACAGTAACCTTGCCTGCAACTACAGGGAATTGGGAGGTTTTAGGTGTTGATATAGCTTATGATATGACTGCTGCTAATGTAGCTTACATGTCTGAACAACGATCACGAGTACATTTTCAAAACAATGGTTTTACAGAAGCAACGATAAATGGTTCTGGAAGTACAGGAGGGACTTTCTCATATAGTAGAACAGCTCTTACCTTTGCAAATGGTTATTACGCAGGAGGAACCAGTCTAATTTTTGAAATGCAGGCTTGGAGGACTTGGGGTTCCACAGCTCCAAATGCAGGGTGCGGTACCCACTATAATAAAGTAGATAATAATACATGGATAATTACAGTGCATTATCAGGTGCCACCAACGTGTATTTCACCAACAAACGTGCAAACAGGAAATGCGACAAATACCTCTATTGATGTTGCTTGGACAGACACCAATACACCAACACCAGCAAGTTGGAACATAGAATACGGTGCACCAGGTTTTGCTCAAGGAACAGGAATTACGCATGTAGCGACCACCAATCCAACTACTATTGGTAGCTTAACGACAGATACCGACTACGAGTTTTATATTCAAGCAGATTGTGGAACTACTGATGGAACGAGTTTTTGGGAGGGGCCTTTCGCTTTTTCAACAACCATAGATTGCTCTATCTATACTTTAGATATTACATCTTCTTCGGGAGATACTGTAGCTTGTCAAGGTACCGCTACTTTAACAGCAACTTCTACAGGAACAGGGGATGATATTTATTGGTATGATGCTGCAGTGGGAGGAAACATTGTAGGGACAGGAAGTACTTTTGTAACTCCTGTTATTTCAACCACAACTTCTTATTGGGCATCAGAAATAAAAATGGAATCGGGTTCAGGTGGTGCTACGCCAACTTATTGTGTTCCAACTTATCCAACCGGGTGTACAGTTGGAGATGATATAGATGATTTTGACATGTCTAGTGCAGGAATATCGCACACAGGTACAGGGTGTTCTACAGGTGCTTATGCAGATTATACGAATGACCCAAACTTAGTAGGGGTGATGAATATTGGGAGCACCTATAGTTTCTCTGCAACGCATAATTTTGCTAACCAATGGTTGAAAATATGGATTGATTTAGATCAAGATGGAACTTTTAGTGCTAGTGAGCTTTTATTTGCTTCACCAGGAGGATCCGCTAATACTACAGGCTCTATAACAATACCTGGAGCAAATGGAGGAGCGACGGTGATGAGAGTGATGGGTAGGTATGCAAACTTGCCTACAGATGCTTGTAATCCAGGAGGAACATTTGGAGAGACGCACGACTATAAGGTTATTATAAGTGATGTAGCTTGTGAATCACCAAGAGAGGAAGTGGTTGCAACAGTAGATGTAAATGGAGATGTTCAGGTGACAACACTTCCTTATAATGACTCTAATAATGATACGGCGAATTATGGAGATCCTTTTGCTGGTTCTCCAGGATCTAGTTGTGGGACAACAGAAAATTACCTTAACGGAAACAATGTGGTTTACAAATTTACAGCACCTAATACGGAATTAGTTGACATTTTACTATCAGATTTAACCGATTTCTATGCTTCTGTTTTTGTATATGATAATTGTGGAGAGATTGGTAACAATTGTCTTGCAGGAGAAATAGCTGGGCCGAGTGATGATGATTTTGGCATAGAAGATTTCCAAGTCACCGCTGGTGAAGATTACTATATAGTAGTGTCTAGTTGGTTATCATCTACAGTAGGATACACTTTAGATATTATACCATTCGATTGTGCTAGTTTGGCTACGCCAGATGGTGATTCTCCTCAAGATTTTGTAACAGGGGATATGTTAAGCGATCTTGAAGTGGAGACTACTGAAAACCCAGCAACTTTAAATTGGTACGCAGGTCCAGGAGCAACCAGCCCTATTTCGGATACGACAACTTTAATGGATAATACTACTTACTTTGTCACGCAAACTTTTAACGGTTGTGAAAGTGCACCAACTTCAATATTGGTCGAAGAAATAGATTGTAGTGCTCTAGCGATTAATCAGGTTACAGACACAGGTGCGGTTAATTGTCAAGGACAAGTAACCTTTACAGCAACTGCTAGTGGGACAGGTAATGAGATTTATTGGTATGATGTTGCGACAGGAGGAAATCCTATTGAATTTGGGAACACCTTTACGACACCAGTATTAACAAGCACTACGTCTTATTGGGTTTCAGAGGTAAATGCCGAAGGTCTGACTTCAACAGGTAATGCCAAACCTGCGATTACACCGGGAAGTACTGATTTTGGAGGTGCTAATTATGGTTTGATTTTTACGGCAAACCAGTCTTTTACGATTGTTGAAGTTGATATTTACCCAGACGGAGAGGCAGGAACTTTTGATATAGAATTAGTGGATCATGCCACGAATACCGTGATTACCAGTACTTCGGTAACGGTGCCTAATATGAATGGAGATACGCCAATGACGGTACCATTAAATTTCTTTGTGCCTCAAGCAGGTGATTATAGACTGATTCAACAAGGGGTCATAGATATGACGAGAGATTTCTCAGGGATAACTTTTCCGTATGACTTAGGCCCAAATGGTTCGGTGGGTCAAGTTACTTCGGGTTGTTTTGGAGCTACAGGCTCAACTTCTACAAGTTATTACTACTTCTATAACTGGACAATATCTACAGGGGAGTTAATTTGCGAATCTACACCGCGCACAGAAGTTACCGCAACAGTTAATCAAACAGGTGATGTACAAGTAGCTTATACTGACTTGCCATATAACACAAGTGATTCTACAGCTATATACGGAGATAGTTTTCAAGGAGACCCTGGTGCTGACTGTCCAGGTGCTGCTTATTTAGATGGAAACGAGGTTATCTATCAATACACGGCAGATCCTGTAAATGACGATATTTTACAAATAGAATTGTCAGGAATTACGAACCCTAACACGGGAATGTATATTTACACCAGTTGCGGGGAAGTAGGAACCAATTGTTTAACGGGAGTGACCAATGAAGATTCACCTTCTGCAATGGCTATTTCCGATTATTACATCAATGCAGGGGAGACCATATTCATTGTGATTTCTTCAGAAAATAATACAGTAAATTATACCTTAGATATCTATGGGTTTGATTGTGCGACAGCACCATTAGTTGATGTTGATACTGCGCCGTATTTTGTGCAACCAGATACATTAAGTGATATAGATGTAGGAACAGATCCTAATAGCACAACCTATACGTGGTATGCCGATGCAGCATTAACCATGCCAGTTGCAGACCCAACTATTGAAAATTTAGTAGATGGTATGACTTATTATGTGACCCAAACTATTTTAGGTTGTGAAAGTGCTCCAGTGGCAGTAACAGTTGTAGAATTTAATTGTGCAGCGATGGGGGTTTCTCAGACAAATGATGTGGTCATCTGTGCGCCAGGAGGTAACGTGACATTATCAGCTCAAAGTACGGGTATAGGTTATGATATTTTTTGGTATGATGCAGCATCAGGAGGTAATGTCGTTGCAACAGGAACGAACCCTTCACTAAATGTAACGCAAACCACTTCTTTCTGGGCTTCAGAAGTCTATTTGGGTAGCGGAGTAACTGCTGGGCCAATTTCAAATACTTATTGTGTACCTTCTTATCCAACAGGTTGTACGGTAGGAGATGATATTGATGATTTTGTAATGTCGACTGCAGGGATTAGTCATTCAGGTACAGGATGTTCTGCTAATGCTTATACAGACTATACTACTGACCCTTCATTAGTTGGAAACATGACTATAGGAAACACTTATAATTTTAGTGCAACGCATAATTTTGCTAATCAATGGCTTAAAATTTGGATTGATTTGAACCAAGACGGTACTTTTGATGATGCTACTGAACTTTTATTTGCTTCTACTTCAGGATCGGCTAATACAACAGGTTCGATTACTATTCCAGGAGGTACTTCTGGTTCTACAGTAATGAGGGTGATGGGGAGATATGCAGGATCACCAACAGGTGCTTGTAACCCAGGGGGTACTTTTGGCGAAACACATGATTACAAAGTAATAATTGGTTCTATTCTTTGTGAGAGTACAAGAGAAGAAGTGGTTGTGACTGTAAATGACCAACCTACAGCAGTTCCAACGGGTACAAGTATCCAAAAGCTTTGTACAGGAGCTACGATTGCAGATTTGACGGCAACAGGATCAGACTTACAGTGGTATGCTTCAGATACTGCGTCAACGCCTCTGGGTTTAAATCATGAATTGGAAGATGGTGAGACATATTATGTTACCCAAACCATAGATGCATGTGAGAGCCAGACACGCTTGGCGGTAACGGTAGAGATTAAAGATGTTGCGGCATTGCCAACAGGTCCTACAAACCAAGATTTTGTACAGGGAGAGACCATATTGGATTTAACCGTTACGGGAACCAATTTAACTTGGTATACGAGCAATGACGGTATGATTTTTACCGAGGTTACAGACCCTTCACAGGTAAACCTTACCGATCAGACCACATATTACGTAACCCAGACCCCAAATGGTTTCTGTGAGAGTGATAAATTGCCCATCAAAGTCCATAGGGTTGTTGGTTTAGATCATCCTAATTTTGAAGGTTTGGTTTACTATCCAAACCCAGTTAGAGACTATTTGTCGATCGCTAATAGAAAGGCAATCGATGAGATAGTGGTGTTTAACTTGCTGGGTCAGCAGGTGGTTAGTGAGAAGTTGAATACAACAGAAGCAATAATAGATATGTCTTACCTTGCTGCTGGGCCTTATATGGTAAAAATCACTGTAGAAGAGAAGTCTACTATGGTGAAAATTATAAAAGAATAATTTTTCACACATTGAATTTATGATAAAAAGGAGTGGTGGTTACTGCTCCTTTTTTTGTTAAGATTATTTTAAAGATTTAGTTCGTATATCCTAAGTATATCTAAAATATTTTTTTTATATTTGAAGCTAATGTTAATAGTTCTTAAAATTTAAACATATGAAAAAAAATTACATGCTAAGTTTTATTTTGGCTTGCTTTACTATGGTTTTTGGGTTTTCCCAAAATTGTAGTACACTTGCTATAACAAATACGGTAGATGGCTCGGTTTGTGGTCCAGGTAAGGTTGTTTTAGAAGCGACTTCGTCCGGAACAGGAGATGATATTGTTTGGTTTGATGCCGCTACAGGTGGAAATTATGTCGGTTCAGGAAATGTTTTTGAAACTGCTGTGCTAACATCCACTACGCAGTATTGGGCGACAGAAGTCTTGTACTCAGGTACTCCAATAATCGGTGATGCAGAAACAGTTTTTACTGCGGGAGCTTCGAATAACTTAAGTGCTATAGGTAGCACGGTTACTTTTGCTGTTGAAAACACAAATTCTAATTCTATTACTATTACGGGTTTGGATAACTATATGCCCGCAAATGTTACTAGAGAGCATGAGTTATGGTATCACGCGACAGATTTGACAGGTCCTCCTTCTGCAATCAACGCTTCAAATGGATGGGTTTTGGCAACTCCAGCGCAGACATCAACCAGTGGTGCTTCTATAGGGCTTTCTAATATTTTCAATAATACTTCTATAGTTATTCCAGGGAATACGGTTTATCGTTTTGCTTTGGTGATGACTGCAAATACTAGCGGGGTGTCTACATTTTACTATTGGGGTAATACCACAACGCCTGCAGCTCCAAATAATTTTTCAAGCAATGGGGTGAGCCTTTTAGTGGGAGATAATAAATTGGGCGGTACGGATAATGTTGGTTATAGTGGGCCTTCCACGAATCCTACAGCTAATAATCCTAGAGCATTTTACGGAAAAATTTATTTCGATTCAGTGGCGATTCAATGTGAGTCTACACCTAGAATGCAAGCGACAGCGACCGTAAATACTGCGGGCGATGAACTGGTGACATCTCTTCCTTATACAGATACGGATGATACGGCAAACTATGCCAATAATTATACTGGTGCCCCAGGGAACGATTGCGGCACGGCCGATATGTATTTAGATGGGAATGAGGTGGTGTATGAATATACGGCCACTGCCGATTATATTATGACGGCTGAGTTGGCAAACATCACGGCAAACGAAACAAGTATATTTGTCTACGAATCTTGTGCCGATATAGGTACAGATTGTTATGCTGGAGCGGTAAATGAAAACACAGGAACATATGATTTACAGTTTTCGGTTGTAAATGGTCAAACCTATTATATAGTGGTTTCCAGTTCTGCCGTAACGGGAACCTTCCCTTATACGTTTAATTTAGATGGCGTGCTTTGTACGAACTATCCTGCGCCAACGGGATCGGCAACACAGGATTTTATAGCTGGGCAGACATTGGCCAGTTTAGATGTGACCGGCTCAGATCTTACATGGTACAGCGATGCGGCTTTGACTACGGTCATTCAAGACGATACGGTGATGGTTGATAATACACCTTATTATGTAACACAGTCTTTCGGGACTTGCGAAAGTCCAGCTTTGACCATAACCGTAAACGAGGTACAGTGTTCGGTACTCTCAATAGTTTCATCGCAAGGAGCGTCTGTTTGTGGGGAAGGCGTGGTCGAGCTTCAAGCAACCGGAGCGGAACAGGCTGTAGATACCAGGATTTGGTGGTATGAAAACGCTACAGGAGGCACTCCTATTGGTAAGGGAGCAACCTTTACCACTCCTGAAATAGCAACAACAACTTCTTTTTGGGTGTCTGAAGTCGCGGCGACAGGTTCTGTTTTAACAGGTCAAGGCCAGCCAACTTCTTCAGGAACTTTATCTACCACCACTAACGGAGGTATAATTTTAGACGTCACGCAACAGATGACCTTAATTGATGCTGAAGTGTTTAGTACATCAGCAGCAGGAGGAATCTTAAATGTGGAATTAAGAGATATAAATAATGGTAACGCTACAGTGGCTTCAGCTTCGGCTACGATGCCTGCGGGAGGAACTTCTGCGGCGCCAATTTCTGTGGTAGTGTCTTTGAATTTTAATATAGCTCCTGGTCAATACCGACTGGTGAAAGTTTCTGGGCCTACTTTTAGGTATGAGTCAGGTTCTTTTCCAGATCCTCTAGGGACTTACGGGTCTGTTACAGGGGGTGCAACGGCAACGGGAACATCAACCTTACAGTACATTTTCTATAACCTAACGATTGGTGATGAGCAAGCGATTTGTTCGTCTAGTCCAAGAACAGAGGTGATAGCAACAGTAAACAATGCAGCGGATATCGTTACGACAAACCCATTACCTTATGTAAATACAAATTCGACAGGTGCTTTTGCGAATAATTATGCGGGAGATCCAGGTAACAATTGTAATACTACAGATGATTACCTTGATGGTAGTGATGTGGTGTATGAATACGTGGCAGATACCGACAGGGTGGTCAAAATAGGTCTTTCAGCAATCACTGGTAATGATGCCTCGGTTTTTGTTTATGAGAACTGTTCGGAAATTGGAAATTCCTGTTTAGCGGGAGCTGTAAACACGGGGTCGTCTTCTGATTTTGCAATAGATGAGTTCACGGTCTATGCGGGAGAATCTTATTTTATTGTGGTTTCAGGTAACGGTACGCCAATGAGTATAGATTATACCTTGACAATTGAAGAGGCAATGATCAATTGTGCAGATTACACTACAGGTCCAACGGTAGACGATCCAGAATATTTTAACCCTGGAGATACTCTTGGTGACTTAGATATAGAAGGTGCCAATTTAACTTTTTATTCGGATGCGGCAGGAACAATGATGCTTCAAAATACAGACCCTGCAGTAGATGGCGCTACTTATTATGTAACACAAACATTAAATGGCTGTGTGAGTAATATTGTAGCAGTAAATGCAGAAGAAATTATTTGTAATATTTTGGATATTACAAGTTCTATGGGAGATACAGTACCTTGTGTAGGTTCGGCAACTTTAACAGCCACACCTTCCGGTAATGGTAATGAGATTTATTGGTATGATGCTCAAACTGGTGGAAATCTTGTAGGGTCAGGTCCAACATATACTACGCCCCAAATTACTTCAACTACTTCTTACTGGGCTTCAGAGGTGTTGGTTGATAATGGAGGTTCAGGAGGAGGCTCTGGTTGTGCAGATCAACTGCAAACAACATTTGCCACAGGTTCAAGTTGTGGTGCAGGTAATATGTTTGATCTTGTAATTAATAACTCTATGTTGATAGAAGGTTTCACAATATTACCAAACGCAACAAGTTCTTCTTTTCCTGTTGATATTTATTATGTGGAAGGAGGATTTACAGGTACTACTCAGGCTGACTGGACTCTTGTAGAAAGCCTTTCGGTTAATGCTACTTCAGGTCAGCAATTACAATTTAACTTGACAAACGGTGTTCTTTTGGACGCTGGTAAAACTTATGGTATATATATATTAGCAAATTTACGTTATACGCCTAGTGCTAATACTTTTTCTAATGCTGATTTAACTTTTAATTCTGGAAATGGTAACTGTTCTGCATTTGATTATTGCTGTTCTCCTAGAACATGGAATGGAATAATTCACTACGATTTATGTGGTGGAAATACTATTATCTGCGAATCTCCAAGAGAAGAGGTGATTGCAACAGTGGATACCAATGGTGATATCCAGGTAACGACTTTGCCCTATACCGATGCCAATAACAATACTTTAAACTACGGAGACCCTTACGAAGGAACGCCAGGAACCAATTGCGGGACGACAGAGAATTACCTGAACGGTAACGATGTAGTGTACAAGTTTACGGCGCCCAATACAGAGTTGGTTGATATCCAGCTTTCAGATCTAACGGATTTCTACGGAGCTGTATTTGTATATGACAGTTGTGGTGATTTGTTAGACAACTGTTTAGCGGGAGCGGTTGCAGGACCGAGCGATGATGATTTTGGGATAGAAGATTTTCAGGTGACTGCAGGAGAGGATTATTATATAGTTGTATCGAGTTGGTTAACTCCAACCATAGGGTATACACTAGATATTATACCATTCGATTGTGCGGCTTTGGCAGCACCCGATGGAGATTCTCCTCAGGATTTTGTTGGAGGAGATACCTTGGCAGACCTAGAGGTAGATACTACTGAAAATGGAGCCACTTTAAATTGGTATGCGGGGCCAGGAGCTACTAATCCAATCCCAGATACGACAACTTTAATGGATAATACTACTTACTTTGTCACGCAAACTTTTAACGGTTGTGAAAGTACGCCAACTTCAATATTGGTCGAAGAAATAGACTGTAGTTCTTTGGGGATTACAGCAACCACGACGGGTACGGTAAGTTGTCAAGGCGAAGTAACCATGACGGCGACAGGCAGTGGAACAGGGTCAGGAATATATTGGTACGATGCTCCAGTAGATGGAAATGTAGTGGCTACAGGTAATACTTTTACCTCACCAACCTTAACCACCACTACATCCTATTGGGTGTCGGAGATCAACTTGGTCTCTGGAAGTGTAGGAGGTTCAGTTCCTTCAGGATATTGTATCCCGACTTATGGAACGGGCTGTACTTCTGGAGATGTACTAGAAGATTTTGTAATGCTTGATGCAGGAATCAATCATGTTGGTAGTGGTTGTTCGCCTAGCGGATATGGAGATTTCACCAATGATCCAAGTTTAGTGGGTACTCTCTCTGTGGGTCAGAGTTATGACTTTAGCACAGTGCATGGACCTACTTTTAGTCAAGGAATAAAAATATGGATAGATTTAGACCGTGATGGAGCCTTTAACGATACTAATGAGTTGTTGTATACTTCATCGGGTACGGCACTAGCTCATACAGGTTCTATTACTATCCCCGCGACTACTGGAGGGCCAACTGTGATGCGTATTGTAGATAGATATGCAGGAACACCAACAAATGCTTGTACGCCTGGCAGTACATTTGGAGAAACCCATGATTATAAAGTAGTGATAGGGGAAGTCTTATGTGAATCAACTCCTCGTACAGAAGTTGTGGCTACAGTAAATCAAACGGGAGATGTACAAGTGTCTCATACAGACTTGCCTTATAACACGAGTGATTCTACAGCGATCTACGGAGACAACTTTGAGGGCGATCCGGGATCGGACTGTCCGGGAGCAGCTTATTTGGATGGCAACGAAGTCGTATATCAATATACCGCAGATCCTGTAAATGATGATATCTTACAAATAGAATTGTCAGGGATCACGAACCCTAATACGGGTATGTATATTTACACCAGTTGCGGTGAGGTAGGAACCAACTGTTTAACAGGGGTGACCAACGAAGATTCACCTTCTGCTATGGCTATTTCCGATTATTACATCAATGCAGGGGAGACCATATTCATTGTGATTTCTTCAGAGGCTGCAACGGTCAACTACACCTTAGATATTTATGGATTTGATTGTGCGGCAGCACCACTGGTAGAGGTAGATCCTGCACCTTATTTTGTACAGCCTGATGTGTTGGATGATATTACTGTAGAAACAGATCCTAATAGTACCTCTTATACGTGGTATGCCGATGCGGCATTAACCATGCCAATTGCAGACCCAACTATTGAAGATTTAGTAGATGGTACGACTTATTATGTGACCCAAACTATTTTGGGTTGTGAAAGTGCTGCAGTAGCAGTAACTGTTGTGGAGTTTGATTGTAATGCAATGGGAGTTTCTCAAGCAGATGATATTATAATCTGTGCTCCAGGAGGTGAAGTGACCTTGAATGCACAAACAAATGGCGTAGGTAATGAAGTGATTTGGTATGATGCGGCAACAGGAGGCAGTGTGTTAGGTACAGGAAACAGCCTTGATGTGAATGTTAGCAGTACAACTTCTTACTGGGTAGCAGAAGTGTTTACAGACGGAACAGTGCCTGTTCCGGGTTCTGCTAGGCTTGCACCAGACCCTGGAAGTAGTGATTTTGGAGGGTATTATGGTCTTGAATTTGTTGCTTATCAATCATTTACATTGGCTTCGGTAGAGATTTATCCAGATGGCGAAGCAGGTACATTTAATTTACAATTAGTAGATGATTTAACAGATCAAGTACTTATAACGACACCAGTTACGGTTCCGAATATGGACGGTGCAACACCTTTTGTTGTCACTCTTAATTATAATATTACTCCAGGTACTTATCGTTTAATGCAGGATGGAAATATTGATATGACTAGAGATTTTGCCTCTACCACAACCTATCCATATCCGATAGGAGCAAATAGTATTTATGGTGAGGTTACAACAGGTCAGTTTGGAGCAACGGGCTCTAATACAACCTCTTATTACTACTTTTATAACTGGACAATAGGATCAGCAGACATTCTTTGTGAGAGTACAAGAGAAGAAGTGGTTGTGACTGTAAATGACCAACCTACAGCAGTTCCAACGGGTACAAGTATCCAAAAGCTTTGTACAGGAGCTACGATTGCAGATTTGACGGCAACAGGATCAGACTTACAGTGGTATGCTTCAGATACTGCGTCAACGCCTCTGGGTTTAAATCATGAATTGGAAGATGGTGAGACATATTATGTTACCCAAACCATAGATGCATGTGAGAGCCAGACACGCTTGGCGGTAACGGTAGAGATTAAAGATGTTGCGGCATTGCCAACAGGTCCTACAAACCAAGATTTTGTACAGGGAGAGACCATATTGGATTTAACCGTTACGGGAACCAATTTAACTTGGTATACGAGCAATGACGGTATGATTTTTACCGAGGTTACAGACCCTTCACAGGTAAACCTTACCGATCAGACCACATATTACGTAACCCAGACCCCAAATGGTTTCTGTGAGAGTGATAAATTGCCCATCAAAGTCCATAGGGTTGTTGGTTTAGATCATCCTAATTTTGAAGGTTTGGTTTACTATCCAAACCCAGTTAGAGACTATTTGTCGATCGCTAATAGAAAGGCAATCGATGAGATAGTGGTGTTTAACTTGCTGGGTCAGCAGGTGGTTAGTGAGAAGTTGAATACAACAGAAGCAATAATAGATATGTCTTACCTTGCTGCTGGGCCTTATATGGTAAAAATTACTGTAGAGGATAGATCAACGATGGTAAAAGTTATGAAAGAATAAAAAAAGGGAGTACAACAAGAAAAGAATGCTTTTCTTGTTGTACTTTTAATAAGTATTAATACAACTAAATTTAATAAATGATGAATAAAAATTACTTTCTTTTAAGTCTTGTGTTTTTATTTTGCTGTATAGCAATAAATACATCAAAAGCGCAAGTGCTTGTTTATGAGGATTTTGAAAACGGTGTTTCTATGCCTGCAGATTTTCCAGGATGGAATACAGGTCTACCTCCTTTTGTAGTGACAGATACCGATCCTTGTTCTGGAGATCAGTCGGTTAGAGTAAATTCTTCAGGAGGAAACATTACAACTATCCAATATGCTTCTCAAGTAACAACAGGATTAGCAATTGAGGTTTCTTTTGAGTATAAAGTTGTTGATGTTGTTTCTGGTAACCCTGCTGCTGCCAATGCTGCATCTATCGCATTACAATATTCGATAGATAATGGTACTACTTGGACGACCTATAATACACTAACGGCAGCAACCTTAGATTGTTCTACGCAAACAGACTTAATCCCTGCGGCAAGTTTACCAACAGGATCAGATTTTGCTTGGAAGATGGAAGTGACCAATTTAGGTTCAGATGTATATGTGTATGTGGATAAGTTTACAGCAATAGAGCAAGTTTCTTGTATTCGCCCTACACGCGTGCAAGTAGATGAGTCAACCATTAGTTTTGATGAAGCAGATATTTCATGGTTAGATCTCAATAATCCTAATGCTACAGAATGGGAAGTAGCAGTTTGTCCTATTCCTGGACCTCCTTCTACAGTATTTTGTACCTTTACTACAGTGACAGGTGCCGTAAATGCAGACGGAGAAATGAGTACTACCTTAACGGGTTTAACAGATGGGCAGACTTATTATGTTCATGTGAGAGCAATTTGTGGACCATCAGATACGAGTGCATGGTCATCTTCAATACAGTTTCAAACCATTGCCTTGGGTTCTTATTGTGAAGTAGCAATAGAAGTAAACCAGACCCCAAGTGCACCAGATAATAGTATCGATTTACCATATTCTGATACAGATCAAACAGATAGGTTTGGTTTTGCAGATTATGAAGGTGACCCAGGTGGAGGTTGTAATGCCACTTCAGATATTCTAGATGGTTACGAAGTGGTCTATCATTTTACAAGTAGTCAAGATGATATTTTGACAGTTGATGTAACAGGCTTAGCAAATGGTGTTACTACTGGGGTTTTCATTTATGAAATGTGTAGTGATATTGAGAGTATATGTTTATTTGGAGCCGAGTCTCAAAACGGTGCCGATATAGAGATTAATAGTATTTATGTAAATACGGGAGATGAAATATATATCATGATTGCAACGATAGATGGTTCTGGGAATCCTATCAATTCACCTTACACATTAGATATTGAAGGCTTCGACTGTGCTTCATGGGTGGTTCCAGATGGTAATACAACACAGGCATTTGTGAGTGCTGCATCACAGACGTTGGCAGACTTCGATAATGCTTCACCACTACCAACTCCAGCTCCTTCAAATGCTGCAGGCGCTTACCCAACTATAAACGGAGCAACTTTACAATGGTATCCAGATTTAGCGGGAGCACCAGATACTGCTAACCCAATTGCAAACCCAAGCACAATTGTTTTAACAGATGGCGACGTGTATCACGTGACCCAAAATGTAGGTGCATGTGAAAGTCCAGCTTTAATGATTACTTTTGAAGATATCGATTGTAATACAGATTTAGGCGGGATATCAAACCCAATTGGGGATGAAGTATGTGAAAGCGGAACGATGACACTTTCGGTGACAAAAAACGCTAGTGTATATGATGATCAAACACAAGTTTATTGGTATGATATGGCTTCGGGAGGAGAAGTGGTAGGCGTAGGTGATAGCTATGCGACACCTAACTTGACGCAGACTACATCTTTTTGGGCAGCAGAAGTATTCTTAGGAAGAGGAAATTTAATACATCAAGCTAATCCAGGACCTGTCGCAGGAACTACTTCTACTTTAAATTACGGCGTAAGGATTAGTGTAAGCGAACCTATAAAGATTTCTACGGTAGAAGTATACGCTGCAGGAAGTGGAAATTTAGAACTTGAATTGGTACAAACGGTAAATTCCTCTGGAGGAGCTTTACAATCAACATTGTCTAAAACAGTTGCGCTAAACGGAGGAACAGCTTCTTCGCCAACATTAAATGTTATTAATTTAGATTGGAACTTACTAACTTCTGGAGAATATTACCTACGTAAAGTATCTGGTCCTGCATTATTATATACGGCTTCCGGAGATGCTGATTTTCCTTATCCTTTAGGGGCTTCTGGTGCTGTAGTTGGTGGTGCAACTACCTCAGGGTCTAACTCTACGAATTATTATTATTTCTATGACTGGACAATTGTAGCGCCACAAGTTTTATGTGAGACACCAAGACAAGAAGTGGTAGCGACTGTTCATGAAATATTACCAATCACAACGAGTGCAACCAATATGATTGTTTGTGTAGGAGGTCAAGCGGACTTAACAGCAACGAGTACAGATACAGATTATCAATATACTTGGACTTGGACTGATGCCAATGGGGCGCATACAGATTCTGGCGCAAACATACAACCTACGGTAATAGCCAATACCACTTTTGAAGTTACAGGTTATAACCCGATTACAACATGTAGTACAACTTCTACAATAGATATTACTGCTAACGGTGTTGGTAACCTAGGTGTAATCCCTGTAAGTGAAAATATCTGTGCAGATGAAATAATTAAGTTAACAGCCGGCTCAGAAATTTATGATTTTGAAACTGGAGCTCAAGGATGGACTTCAGTAAATACTTCAACAGCCCCTTACGGAAATGTTGCTAGTGCAGATTGGAATATTGTAAGTTCACCACATTCGCCAGCAAATAACCCATTAGCATCCTTGTCTAGTCCAGATGATTCTCAGTATTACCTTGCTGTTTCAGATCAACTAGGGCCAGCATGTACCTTAGATACAAGGCTTATCTCACCAACAATCAATTTAGTTGGAGTGGCTGGTGTAGAAGTGAGTCTAGATTATTTCTTTAGAGCTTACCCTGCAGATTTTACCAATCAAGATACCGAAGCACAGGTGCAAGTTTCTATAGATCAAGGGCCATGGCAAAACATACAAGCCTTAACACCAGTGATTGATGTAGATGGACCATTTACCAATACTACAGTAGATTTAGATCAATATGTAGGCTCTTCTGATGTTCGAATTGCAATCCACTATTCTGGTGGATGGGGTTGGTGGGTTGCTGTCGACAACATTGTTATTTCTCGTAGTTTTGCAGACGGTTTTGTAAGTTGGTCGCCAAATACAGACTTATACTTTGATGATCAAGCAACTGTACCTTATGATGGTTCGCCAGTAAATGAAGTGTATTTTACACAATCTGCCGCTGGAAACTATCAATATACTGCAAACTTAGATTTCACAAGTTGTCCTGATGTAAGTAGTACCGTAGATATTAACGTATATTTTACGACACCGCCTACAACAACTAGTACAACACAGCAATATGTGACAGGAGATACCACTGGAGATTTAGATGTTACAGGCACAGATATTAAGTATTATGTGATTGATACAAATGGTGAGTACGATTTAGTGACAATTAACCATTTATTACAACATGGTGAAACCTATTACATTACACAAACCCTAAATAATTGTGAAAGTGATTATTTGCAAATCACAGTGGAGTTAGATTGTCCTTCGCCAACAAATTTAAGCATAGGTAATCAAGAGCTTTCTTTAGACGGTACTACGGTAAGTGCAGTGATAGAATGGGATGTGCCAGCAGTGCTTTCTAGTATCCAAAGCTATATCTTGAGAGTTTATGAGCCAGGTAACGAAGCCAACCCTGTATATACTACTGCAATAAACGATAGTAGTAAAGACTTCAAAGTGGTAAATGGTTTACCAAAGGAGACTAACTTGGTTGCGGAGCTTTATTCACTTTGTGATCCAAATATCCCCGTAGAAAGTGCTCCTAGATTAACAGAGCCTTTCCCTACTATTAATACGGAAAACACGGTATTTAACGGATTGAGTTATTACCCTAACCCAACCAATAATAGGGTTAATTTTGAAAACGCATTGCCGATTGAAAAGGTTGAAATTTACAGCTTATCAGGTCAACAAGTTCTCAAACAGCAAGCAGGTGCAAATGAAGTTGCTATATCGTTAGAAAGATTTGCTTCAGGAACTTATTTTGCAGCTATTTATGTTGATGGAGTTAAAAAAGTAGTAAGAATTATTAAAGAATAAATAAAAAATTATTCCTTCCTCATGCTATTTGGGGAAGGAATATTTTAAAGATTAAATCCTAACATTATGACTAAAAGATTACTTTACAAAAGTGTCATTGCTAAAATAAGCCTATCGTGTTTATTCTTAGTCATGAGTACTATGGCAGTAAATGCCCAAACGCCACCGCCAGCTCCAACTGGTCAAGCAAGTCAGTATTTTTGCTCGGCGACCAGCTGGCTAAATGCTGGTTTTACAGAACCAGACGATACCTTTGATGAGTTATATATATATGGTGAGAACCTCACCTTTTATGCCGATCAAGCATTGACCACAGTACTACCTGTGAGTACACCTTTGCAAGATGGTACTACTTATTATGTTACCCAAACTGTAGCAGGAGTAGAAAGTGCTCCACTTGTGGTAGATGTAACCGATAGAGAGTGTGGATGTATCAAAAACCATAAATTTGAGTCTTACGACGGAACCCCTGATTCTTCAGGAAATTACGATGCTTTTGATGAATCTTATCAGCAAGGGCATAAAACCTGTGGAGGTTCTACGGCAGCAGCAACTTCTATTCCTGTTGGAGCACCAGATAGCGCAACCAATGCTACCTTGGTGTCATTCGGAACAGACAATAATACACCACTTGCAAGAACTACTCCTGATAACCCTTATTCAGAATACGGTTTTCGTTTAAATAACGGGGCTGGACAAGGTTCAGCTAACGGAAAAGTAAACCATATGACGAAAGAGTTTATTGCAGGTGAGGTATTTGTATTTAATTTTGCTGCAGTATTTCAGAATCCTTTAAATCATGAATATGATGAGCAACCTTATTTTTATGTAGCAATCTATGATGAAAATGGTGATTTGTACACTTCACGTTGTATCGTGTCACAGCCTTCAGACTGTATTTTCTTTGGTAGTGCAGGAGATGTACTTTACAGTGAATGGTCATGTATGAAGTTAAACACCTTACCGTTGATAGGGGAAAAGGCAACCGTACAATTTACCATGGGTGACTGTACCTTAGGAGGTCATTGGGGTTATATGTATATAGATGATTTGTTTGTAGGAGATAACATAGACTCTCCTTGTGATTCACCTTCTTTCGGATATATTGCGATGGAGTCGGTAAATTCAAGTCCTACGACATTAGACTGTGTAGTAGATGTAGCGGGTACAGCACAATCTTGTGGCGACACCATTAATGCATCAGTACCTTTCCCTATCGAGGTTTGTGGTACCATTAAAATGCCAGTGAGTAACACTACTCCACCAAATATAGACGATCTCACTTTAGCAATTTTGCAAAATGGGGTTCAGGTAGGAACAGCCACTAACCCAACGGTTAACGGAGACCAATTCTGTTTCACGGTTGATGCGAGTGATGTAAATGTATCGCCTTACGGTCAGTTCGAATTATCGTCCTATGTAGCTTACGACTTAGATTGTGGAGAGGCTTATACGATAGAAATTACAGATACCGCTAATGTAGATATTTGCCCTACAGCAGTTTGCGCAGCACCATTAGAAGTGTGTAGTAGTTCAGGTAATGGTATAGGTACTTTTGACCTTACTCAAGCAGACGCAGAATTTAGAGGTACAGATTGGGGGCCAGCCGATGTAGATATTACTTACTACGAAACAGACGTAGACGCGATAGATGGTAATGCTGCAAATGCTATTGCATCGCCTACAGCTTATCAGAATATCACGCCGTATAACCAAGTGGTATACGCAAGATTAGACTGGCACCCTCAAGGAAGTCCAACGCAGTGTTTTTATGTAATGCAGTTAGAACTAACGGTCTACGAAGATCCTATTGTAAATATGCCTGCCCAAACGGTAGCTTGTGGTCCAGGTGCTTTTAGTGTACCTATTGTAGCAACACCTGCTAATATTACAGATTTAACCAATGTGACTTATACTTGGTATAGAAATGGAAATTTAATGGCATTTTCAGGGAGTTATTATACAGCTACACAAGGGGGTACATATACTGTTGAAATTGCAGAAGCAAATTGTTCTACAACAGTTACTACAGATGTAGTTTATGCAGAGTATACCGTAGATTTAGGTGCTCCTCTAATTGATTTGTGCGGCACAGGAGATAGTGTAACTCTAACAGCAGATATTACAGATGTAGCCAGCTCACCAGCAATGGACATGAATGACGTAACTTATTTATGGAACACTAATGAGACTACGCCAAGTATCACAGTGACACAGTCAGGGACATACACAGTAACCACAGATTATTTAGGTTGTGTACAAACCGATATGGTAAATGTACAAATCAGTGAGCGCCCAGTGGTAGATTTAGGAACAAATCAAACGATTTGTAATACACCAAATGACCCAACCGATGATGCGGTAATTACTGCAAATATTTCTAATTACCAAGCATCTGAAGTTGAATTTGTATGGTATTTAGACGGCGGTATAATTGCCGGAGAAACGGGGCCTACAATTACGGTGAATACGCCTGGTACTTATGTAGTAGAAGTAAATGAAATTGGTGCGCCAGACTGTATAGGAGAAGATACAGTAGAAGTTTCTTTCTATGCAAATGAAGGTTGTGTATTACCACAAGGAATCTCACCAGATACAACAATCGGTCTTAATGACTGTTTAGATTTAACATTTTTAAATGATAGATCTGGAATTCAAAACATCAAATTCTTTAACCGTCATGGTAGACTTATAAACGAGTTTGATAACTATACCGATGATTTTTGTGGGGCAGACCAAAACGGTAATGCCTTACCAACAGGTACTTATTTCTATGTAATGGTGTTGGCAAACGAAGATGCTGTTCACGGTAAAGTGAAAAAAGGTTACGTTTATATCAACAGAGAGGCTAATTAATCTATCAATATTTCCAGAGGTCTAAACCTCTGGAAATAAATTTAATATAAAACATACTACAAACAACAAAAATCATACTATGAGAAAACTATATTATTTATTGTTGGCAGGATTTCTCTTTATAACCATAAAGACAAATGCACAGCAAGACCCTCAGTATACTCAATACATGTATAATATGAACGTAGTCAACCCGGCTTACGCAGGGTCAAAAGACCACTTAGACGTTGGGTTATTATACAGGAGTCAATGGAATGAAATTGAGGGGGCGCCAACTACCTTTACTTTTAATACTCATTCTCCAGTAGGTGAAAATACAGGCTTGGGTTTATCTGCTATTAGTGACGAAATAGGTCCCATTAAAGAGACCAATGTCTATGCAGATTTCTCTTATACGCTACGTTTTGCTAACTCTAACTTAGCTTTTGGATTAAAGGCAGGAGCTACTTTTCATGATGTAAACCTTATGGAGTTG
>NZ_QKQV01000003.1 GCF_003233725.1 Mesonia sp. K7 | reverse complement strand
TTTCATCAAAAAACAATTACTATTTTTAATAATGAAATAAATGTTTAATAACGGTCAACTCTATTCAGGGAAGTTCAGCTTTTAACGCTGAGCGCTGATTGTAGTGTGATCGTTTTCGAGTATTTGATTCTTAACTCTTTACTCCTTTGTTAAGTGTTAAACTTATCTTAAAACCGCACCCAACTTGGGTATGTCTTGTGTGTTGAAGCAGCTTTTAATCTACAATTTTGCAGTGTAAACAATTGGTAGATGCATCTCAACAGTTTACCGTGCTAAAAGAATGGGCCGATAAAAAATCATTCTCTCAATCCTTAAATATTTAGTTATGGCTAAACAAGCAGGAATTATTAGATTAAAAGGGAGTATAGGAGGTATGTCCTTCTATAAGACCAGTGACGGTTATCTCGTCCGTGAAAAAGGAGGAATAGATGGCAAGCGTATTGCCAATGATCCCGCCTTTCAACGCACCCGTGAAAACGGAGAAGAGTTTGGACGTGCAGGAGCAGGCAGCAAATTAATAAGAAACGCGATTCGTTTATTGCTTCAAAACGTAAAAGACAAAAGAGTTGCCAGTCGTTTAACGACCCAGCTGCTCAAAGTGATCAAAACCGATGCTGTAAATGCCCGTGGGGAAAGAACCATTCCTGAGGGAAATATGGCGTTGCTACACCAATTTGAATTTAATAAGCGTGCAGAGTTGCATTCCCAGTTGGCAGTAAACCATTCCATACAACTGGACCGAAGCACCGGAGAAGTTATACTTTCTTTGGATACCTTCCAACCACTCACTTATATCGACGCCCCGGAAGGAACCACGCATTTTAAATTGGGTATGGGAGCTACCGAATTGAATTTTGAAGACAAGTCTTCGGTATTTGATATGGAGCAAACCCCACTGATTTCTTATGACAGTACGGATACTCCCGCCACCGATCTAACGGCGACCCTTACGGCAGGATCTACTTTGCCTATTGTGGTGGTTTTAGGGCTGGAGTTTTATCAGGAAGTCAACGGGACGACCTATCCGTTAAAGAATGGGTCGTTTAATGCTCTAGCTGTCGTGCAGGTGGATCAAACTCCATAGTTATGGAGCTTATTCTTAAACGTCACTACCATCCAAAGGGATGCAATGGTGCCCTGTACCTTGGAAGCAATCGCATCTGTTATACGATCGAACTTCCTTGGAAAGACAACCAACGCCAAGTATCGTGTATTCCATTGGGAAGATACATGCTGAGGAGGCGCTATAGCGCTCGGTTTCAATGGCATTTGCAAGTATTAGAAGTCCCTAATCGAGACCTGATTCTTCTGCACAGTGCCAATGATAGTAAGCTAGAGCTTCGCGGTTGTATCGCTCCCGTTCGGAAACTTACGGATATAGGAAAAGGCGAAGCCTCGCGCCGTGCTTTACAGCAAGTAAAGGCCTTGGTGTATCCTGTTTTGGAACGCGGTGAAAGCGTGTGTTTGAATGTGGTGCAAGCTTAGCAAAGCATCCTATCTAGTATTCATTTTTAAAACCAATAACTATGACGTTATTTGAACGGGCGAAATCGCCCACCCCTCGATTATTTAAAATACTGCGTAATATCGGTCTAGCTTTGGCCAGTGTTGGTGGTACTTTACTCGCTGCTCCAATAGCTTTACCCGCCATTGTGATAAATGTGGCTGGGTATGTTGCTGTTGCTGGTGGTGTATTGACCGCCGTAAGTCAAGTGGTGGTTCATGAGGATATGCCTCAGAACCCAAAACCGACAGTAATGAAGAAAGAGGAAACAGAAGCTACTGAAAAGTAGTGTTATTTGTCCTGTAAGCTATAGAGGTTTGCAGGCAATTGATGGAGACTCCATAGGGTGACGATCTTGTGGGGTCTTTTTAAATTTAAGGATTATCCAAATTAAAACTAACCATTATTTATAAATAAGATAGCTGAAAATAAATTACTATATTGTATCATAAAACCTTTTATATGAAGCATTTTACTATACTTCTTTTTCTTTTTGTCAATCTTGGGTTTTCTCAGGAAGTATATAAAACAGATAACAAAACAGAAGCAGACTATATAGTTTATACCTCTGAAGAAAAATCGGAAGCAGACTGGATTGTAATGAAAACGACATGGAGAAATCAAGCGGAAAACGGAAAATGGTACTTTACTGAATGGAAAAAAGGATGCGGATATAGTACTATGCTTTACTAAAGAAAAATGGGTGGCAGATAAAATAGTTTATTATACAGACTGGAGTACGGATGTAAAATTTAAGAAATAAAAGTATATTAATGTATTTACAAAATATCAAATTATGGAATTTCAGAAAGTATGGCTCAAATGAAGCATTTGACCATACAAACCCTAATTTAAACCTAAACTTTACAAAAGGAGTAAATGTATTAATCGGAGAAAATGATTCTGGAAAAACAGCCATTATAGATGCCATTAAATTAGTTCTTAAAACTCATTCCTATGAGTGGATAAGAATTGACAAAGATGATTTTTATGGAAATTCTGATAAGTTTAGAATAGAGTTATTATTTAAAGATTTGTCTATTGAGGAAGCCAAAAACTTTACAGAATGGCTAAGTTGGGAAGGGGACGGAGAAGATGCTGTTCCTATTTTGAAATTAGCCTATGAAGCAAATATTAAGGGTGAAAGAATTATAACTTCAGATGTAAAAGCAGGATTATCAGAAGAAGGTTATTTGTTAACATCAGAAGCAAAAGAATATCTTAAAGTAACTTATCTAAAACCCCTTAGAGATGCAAAAACAGAATTAGTCCCAAAGAAAAATTCGAGATTATCTCAAATTTTTCAAGAACACGAAGCCTTTAAAGGGAGAGGAGAAAACCATCCTTTGAAAGATATATTTGATGACTTTGACAAGAGCATCAAAAATTATTTTAATGGACTTGATAAAGACAAAAAAGAAATTGAAGATTTAAAAGGTAAAGAGTTAAAAAAAGAGATAGATGGATATTTACAGTCTTTTTATGATGCAAAA
This sequence comes from Mesonia sp. K7, assembly GCF_003233725.1. Classification (GTDB taxonomy): domain Bacteria; phylum Bacteroidota; class Bacteroidia; order Flavobacteriales; family Flavobacteriaceae; genus Mesonia. Next base: position 254,259 of record NZ_QKQV01000003.1, on the reverse strand, counting down.
AAAGAAACAGATATTAAAGTCTTTGAAGGGAAACTAAAAAGCATCCTAGAGAAACTTGAATTACTTGTTAAAGATGAGGTTAATGTAGGTTTAGGAACATTGAACCGTCTTTTTATGGCATCGGAACTCTTACACCTCAATAAGAAAGATTATGACGGACTCCGTTTGGGTTTAATAGAAGAATTGGAAGCCCATCTTCATCCACAGGCTCAAATGCAAGTTATAGAATCTCTTCAAAAACAAAAAGATATTCAGTTAATTTTAACTACTCATAGTCCAAATTTAGCCTCAAAAGTATTCTTAGAGAATTTGATTATATGCAATGAAAATTATGCTTATCCTCTAGGAAAAAGATATAGTAAACTAAAGTCTTCAGATTATCCTTTCTTAGAAAGATTTATAGATGTCACTAAATCAAATCTATTTTTTGCAAAAGGTTTAATATTTGTTGAAGGCGTTTCTGAGGAAATTATTCTTCCTTCTATTGCAAATAAATTACATCAACTAGGTCATTTAAGAAATAATTTAACTTCATCTGGAGTTTCAATTATCCCAATAGGCAACACAGCTTTTTTAAGGTATTCAAAAATTTTTGTCCGTAATCAGACTCCTAATATTACTATTCCTATAAGTATAGTTACAGACTTGGACTTAAGACCAATTGAATTTGCGACTTTTTACAATATTATTTCACCTGACAAGAAAAAGAAGAAAAAAATCATCAGTGAATTTAATGTATCAGAGTATAAAGAAAATAAGATTAATCTTTATGAAGAACAGTCTGTAAAGTTATTCATTGGGGACTTTTGGACTTTAGAATATTGTATTGCTTTACATCCAACTTTAAGAAAGATTCTTTTTAAATCAATATTACAATGCTTAGAAGAGATAAGAGCTGATAATTACAAAGGGAACAAAGATAGTTTTAAGGGCATAAAACCTATTTCGGAACTGAATTTTGAAAGAAGATGGCAAAAATTCATTGAAAATAAATCGAATGAACAGATTGCATTTGATATAATGATACAATTCATCATTGATGATAAAAAAATATCTAAATCAATGATTGCGATGTATTTTTCTGAATTTTTAATGACTGATGTGAATCAAATAGATGAAATAATCGTTGAAAATAATTCTATCCAGTATCTTATTGAAGCAATAAAGTATGCCACAAGAAATTATTAACATCTCGACAGAAGATATTCAATATGCTGAAAAATTATTATTGCCTGAGGGAGCAAATTTTGACCCCGAGAGATTGGACTTTATTTATAATTTTGACACGATTGATTTACAAGCCGTTCCTGGGAGTGGCAAAACAACTGCTTTACTTGCCAAACTTTTAATACTTGAAACAAAATTACCATTAGAAAGCAATAGAGGGATTTTAATACTTTCCCACACAAATAAAGCAGTTGATGAAATTAAAGAACGAATTGGCAAACATTGTCCCAAATTATTTTCTTACCCAAATTTTATTGGTACAATTCAGAGTTTTGTAGACCAGTTTTTAGTTATCCCATACATCAATAATTATTTAGGTTTTGATATTAAAAGAGTAGATTCCGACTTATTTAAAGAACAGCTTTGGCGAGAGTTTCAAATAATTAGTTGGAAGAAAGAATATGATAAACCAACTACTTTTTTTTGGGGAAAACATATTGCAGAAGCAAAAAAGGAATCGACAAGAACAGGAGTTTCCGAAAGTGTAATATGCAATTTGAAGATTGAAAAAAACATAAAAGATTTATACTTTGATTTTAATGATGAGAAAATCAAAGTCTTTAGAGACGATTCTGTTGTTTTAGCAACAAAAACTAACAAAAAATATATAGGTATAAAAGAATGCGTTTTAAATGTTTTGAATAATGGCTTTATATCTTATGAGTATGCCTATAAAATGGGATTGAATTGTATTTCTGTTTATCCGAAAATGAAGTTAATTCTACAAGAAAGGTTCAAATTTGTTTTTGTGGATGAAATGCAAGATATGGACACACATCAATACAATTTACTTGAAACTATATTTTATGATGATGGAAGCAGTAAATCTGTGTATCAAAGAATCGGGGACATTAACCAAGCTATATACAGCGGAGAAGTTCATACTGATGAAGTTTGGGAATTTAGAGGAACACCATTAACCATTAATGGTAGTCATCGCTTATCTGCAAATATTGCTGAACTCGTAAATTGTTTTACCTTGAATAGTGAAGGAGGGTTTCAGGTTGACGGCAAAAATGAAAATAGTAACCTAAAACCACATCTTATAGTTTATAAAGCAGACAAAATTAAAGAGGTTATTCCAAAATTTTCGCAAATAATAAAAGGCTATATTGATTCAGAAGATATAATTATCTCCAAAAAAAGTAAATTTAAAGTTATTGGTTGGGTCAAAGAAAAGGAAGGAGATAAATTAGGTATTGCAGATTACTATGAGCAATTCAGACCTCAATCAACATATCAAAAAATTGATTATGACAACTTATACTCTTATCTAACGAATTTCAATAAGGAAAAAAGAACCCTAGAACCAATTAGAAAAAATATTTTAAATGCTTTAATCAAAATCCTTAGAATAGAAAATATAAAGAATCTTGAAAGTAGGTATTTTTCAAAAAAACAATTGTTAAACTATTTATCTGAATTTTATGAAGATGAATACTTCAATTTTAAAAAGAATCTATTTGAATGGTGTATTGATGTTATCAGAGGAAAAACAGATGAGGTTTACAATTCATTAAAGGCAAATATCTCCAACTTATTGAACTTATTTGGAAAAGAAATTAATCATTCAAAGGATTTTATAGACAATGTGATTCTTCAACCAGTTGAAGAGGATAATACAGAACCATTAGCAAAAGATAATATTGTAAATTATAATGATTTTGATATTGAAGTTTCTACTGTTCATTCAGTTAAAGGACAAACTCATACAGCTACTTTGTATGTAGAGACTTCCTACCAAAATGGCAATGACACTTACGAAACTCAGAGACTTTCATCTCAACTAAAACATAATGATTTTTCCGACACAAGAAAATTTCATAAACAATCAACCAAGATGGCTTATGTCGGTTTTTCAAGACCTACTGATTTACTTTGTGTTGCAGTATGTAAGGATAGATTTGATAGCCATCTATCCGATATTGATACAGAAAAGTGGGAAATAATAAATATTTAGAAAATGGAGTTAAAGAAAATTGATAACAAATTAATATTCATTTATCACTATTCAGAATATCAACAAAACGATTGGGTAAGAGAGAAACTCAAAGAGAATAGTGAAGTTACATTCAAAAAAACTTTTACGTTTTTAGAAGAGGATGAATTTGAGCCAAGCCCTAAAAATAAAGATGAATTTAATTTTGAAAATGAGGAAGACGAAGATATTAACATATTTGATGAAAATGAACTTCCTCCAATTAGCTTTATATTGGCTGAATTATATGATGATGGGTATTACAGAATCAAAAAAAGAATAACTGAAACTAAAAACCAAATTTATCTATTTAATGAACTTGAAATTATTCTTGAATATTTTATTGCAGAAACAAAAATTTCAATATTTAAACAAATAGATAATCTTATCAATGAAGATATTTATATTGGTGGAGATGCTGAAAACAATATTCCTATTGAAGATTTTGACCAATTGATTCAAGATTTCCCAACTACTTATGAAAAAAAAGTTTATGCAGAGGCAAGAATATCTTCTACTATTAAAAATTATTTTGAAACTACAAAAGATGCCGAAACCACTTTCCAGAATTATCTTAATAAGAAACCTTCTAAAGTTGGAAAAAAATTAAACAAACTGTTCCAAGAATATGAGTTGTTAAAATACTCAACCATTCTTGAAAAGTTGGAAGGAATGTTGGAATCTGAAAATTCATATAGTGAAACACAATGGCAAAAAGAAATCCTTGAAATCATTCTACTACTCTATCCAAAATATATAAAAGCTTTTCAATCTTCATATATTAAAGCAAATGGTAAGAGTTTTAGGTTTTTGGATTTTATGCTTGTTGATTTTAATGGTAATATAGATATTATAGAAATTAAGAAGCCTTTTTGCAATAAGATAATGACAAACACTTTGTACAGAAAAAATCACATCCCAAGAAGGGAACTAAGTGGTTCTGTAATGCAGTTAGAAAAATACATCTATCACTTAAATCGATGGGGCGAAAAAGGAGAAAAATTCTTAACTGACAAATATCTTTCAGACCTACCTAAAGAGATGGTAATAAAAATAACAAACCCGAAAGGATTTATCATAATGGGGAGAGAAAATAACTTAAAAAGTGAACAAAAAGATGATTTTGAAATTGTAAAAAGAAAGTACAAGAATGTTATTGACATTATTACCTATGATGATTTGATAGAGAGGTTGAGGTTTACTATTCAACAAATTAAAACTAAATAATGTCTATTGAAAGGACAATACAGAAAGCTAAAATTAGAGAAACTGGAAAAGTTATTAAAGACCTAAATAAGTATTTTAATAATAGAAAAAATAGTTTCACAATTAGACAAGAACATAATAGAGATAATATTAGTTTTCAATGTTTAAGTTGTGAACAACCACTAGTAATTGCTCAAAGCAAGAAAAATAATATCTATTTAAAGCACTTGCCAAAATCTAATTATTGCGAACTAAAGGATGAGAACTTATCCAATAAAGAACTTGATATATTCAACAATATTTTAGCATCAAAAGAATCTAAAAGACATATATATCTCAAAAATAGAGTCGGAGAACTACTAAAAAAAGAAAATAATATTTCTGATGTTAGGATTGATGACCATTTTATTTTTAACAATAGCGGTAAGAAAAGAAGACCAGATATTTATTTCAAGTATTTTGAGAAGGAAATTGTATTTGAAATTCAATTATCTCAACTGTCCCAAAAATATATTTTGGGAAGGTATGATTTTTACAAAGAAAAAGGAATTTATTTAGTCTGGATATTGGATACTATTGATATTAGTGTTAATAACTCAGCAATGGGTCTGGATATAAAATATTTATCAAACCATCAAAACTACTTTAAATTTGAAGACAAAACAGATAGGTTTAAGTTGAGGTGTGATTATAAATATTCCTTTTTATTTGGATGGAATAATGAATTAAGATGTGCATGGAATACTGTGAGTATCAACATTGAAAAACTAAAGTTTGATAGTACTAATATTGAGGTCTATTTTCATCATTTTCAAAATGATAAAGAACAAAAAGAAAGAAATCAGATAAGAATTCAAAAAGAACTTTCTGAAAAAGAAAAAGAGGAAGAGGAAGAAGAGTTAGCAAATGAAATACAAGATTTTCTCGATAAAATCGGCTATGAAAAGAGTAAAAAATATAAATCTGATTTTTCAAGATTAAAATTTGATTTAAATTCTTTTAGTAAAGAAAAACTTGATTTACTGAATTCCCGTTTAAACCTTGAAAAAAATCAGAAAATTTTCTACTGGATAAAAAAAGGAGTTAATGCAGATTATAATTTTATTGAATTTATTATTAATAATAATTGTATAAGTCTTGACTTAAACCAAGTTGATAATCTAGGTTATAACCTTTTCTATTATTTATATAACAACAAAAGTATTTATCAGAAAGAAAAGTTTTTAATTTTATTTTTTAAACGTGATTACAAGTTTGTAGAGGTTGATATAAAGACATTAAAGAATCACTCAATTGACTCTTATAGCGAAAGTGAAATGTTATTTAAAAAAGCAAATACAACTCCTAACTGGTTAATCGATTCACTTTTTGAGTACAGAAACCGACGAGTAATATGCATAATTGAAAGTTTTTTATGGCACAACCTTATAGGGTATTATTATAAAGAAAATAAATGGCTAAATCTTGCTCAAAATGCAATTCAAAATTATCCTGAATATTGGGAATATATTGAAAGAGCAATAAAAGCTAGTGGCTTATTCGAGGATATTTTACAATCAGATAAAAGTAGTAAGTTTTATAAAAAACTCGAAAAAATAAACATCAAAGAATTTGAAACTGACTTTAATTTTAATCAGTTATTTATGCATCACTACCCCGAATTATTAGCTATATGAAATCAAAATATCCCTTTTTCTACAATAAAGAATCAATAGAATTAATAACAGAATTTGAGAAGGGTGTTTCAGGTAAAATTAAATCACGCTCAAGCTATTTAAATAATTTAGAAAATGTTGATTTAAAATTTGAAAATAATGAGATTATATTAGACTATAAAAAGATTAATAAAAAAACAAAAAAGCGGATTAAATGGGACGATAATAGAGTATTTCATAACATCTCTCTCATTACCCCTAATTATAATTTATTTATAGAAAAATTTTATTCTTGGGGTTGGTTTACAGGCTTCACTAGTTTTATCTATTCAAAGGGTTTTAAAAAGGACTCTAAAAACTATTTCAAGTTTATTATTCCACTAAAAAAAGAAGTTACATTCCGTTTTCAGTTAGAAGAATTTTCCTTTGAAAGTGATTTAAAAAAATGGTCAAGGGTTGCAAGTTCTATTGTTAGTGAAAATGAAAAATTTTTTCTCCTTCAGGATAACATTCAAACCAAAATTAAAAAAAAGCATTACCTGATAATTGAATCAAATAAAAAGCAATCATATTTAGAATTTATAGATAAGGTTTTTGCTTTAAGGGTTGCCTTTGGCTACATAACAGGAAATTTTATTGGCGGTAAAGCATTTGTCTTTTATTACAATAATAAGGAAAGGAAAAAATTTAATGGCTTTATATGCATGTCTCTTAGAAAAGATATGAAAGGTTTTTATCAACCTATAAATTCAAACCCCTACGCTTGGTTATATTCTAAAGAAAGAAAAAAAGTTGAAGCGATTCGCAAAGAAAAGAATTTACGAACCTTAACTAAAGAGGAGTTTTCCAAACTATATAGTGTCTGCCTAAAAAACGATAAGTTTTTAAGCATTTTATTATTAATGATTGAAACAGGTAGAAACAGCTTGCTAATTAGTCCTATAACCTATTTCACTGCATTGGAGCAGTTAAGTAATATTATATTTATAGAGAAGCCAACAATACCAATAAGTGATACTAAAGATGCTGATAAATTGAAAAATGAATTATTAAACATTGTAGATAAATTTGAGAAAGATAATCTTGAGAAAGATTATGATTTATCCCCTATAAGGAAGAGAATTCAAAATATAAATCAAAAAACAAATAATGATAAACTTATCTCTTGCTTTAAAAAATTAGATGTTGAATTACTAAAAGAAGATTTAAAAGTAATAAAGTCAAGAAACATCTTAATGCACGGAAATTTCCCCAGTTACAGAAAAAAGAAAAATCGTTCTATTAAAGATAAAGATTTAGATTTATATTATACTTCAATTAGAATATACACATTGATAAACATTTTAATACTCAAGTATATTGGATATGATAACTATGTAATTAATTTTTCTAAAATCTACGAAAAAGACACAGAATATATATTAAAAGAAGATTTTTATAGAAGAGTTTAATAATCCCCTAAAACCGTCCACAATAACCAAATAAAAAACCTCAACTAATTGAAAGTCAATATAGATGAGGTTTAAATTTGTGGTCCCACCTGGGCTCCCTTCGACTCCTTACGTCGCTCAGGATAAACTTCTCGCCCAGTAAAACGCATAAAAAACCCAACTCAATTTGAGTTGGGTTGATAAGTTGTGGTCCCACCTGGGCTCGAACCAGGGACCACCTGATTATGAGTCAGGTGCTCTAACCAACTGAGCTATAGGACCTAATTACTTCCCGATAATTATCAGAAAAGATAAATGGTTGGCAAAAGTAAAAATATAAAATCTAATTTACCAATTTATAATTAATTTTTTATGTCTTGGCACAACTCCACCAAAACACCGTGATTGGATTTCGGGTGTAAAAAAGCCACTAGCTTATTGTCTGCTCCTTTTTTTGGAGTTTCGTTGAGCACGACAAAACCTTCCTTTTTTAATCTTTTGATTTCCGCTTCGATATCCTCTACCCCAAAAGCCACATGGTGTATGCCTTCGCCTTTCTTGGCAATAAACTTTGCGATAGGGCTATCGTCGTTGGTTGCCGCCAATAGTTCTACTTTGCTTTCTCCCGTCTGAAAAAACGAAGTCATGACCCCTTCGCTTGCTACTTCCTCCATTTTATAGGGGGCTTTGCCCAAGAGTTTTTCGTAAATTGTGTTTGCCGCGTCGATGTCTTTTACCGCAATACCAATGTGTTCTATTTTGTTCATAAGTGTTCTTTATACTATTTTGAAATTGGAATAAAATTCGTCATTTCGAGTGATTTTTCGAAATGAAATGAAGTAAAATTGTATCGAGAAAAAGAATTTTATTTCAAAACCTTATCCTCGACCTGTCTTCCGCAGGCAAGGCTCGAATTGAAGGTTTTGGAAGTCAAGTAAAAAATCGCCGTATTACTTCATCAATTTATTTTATCCGATTACAAAAATAAAAAGAAGTGATTTAAACTTTTTGTGTTTAAGCGAAAATTGAAGATTTTTTGATTCTTTGAAGTTTTTTTTGTCCCGAAAATTCGGGAGCATAGCAACGCCACGGAAGGAGAAAAAGACAAAAAAGAAGGAAAAAAGAACATTTTTTTAGCAAATAGAAAAAGTTTAAATGGCTTCTATCTTTTAAAAACTTATTTTTGTGTTTATGGAAGAAACAAACAGACAGAAAAAAATAGGTGGTCTCATTCAGCAGGATTTGGCAGAAATCTTACAGGAAACCTTGAGAAAATCAGGAAACCTTAACATCATTATTTCGGTTTCTAAGGCGAGCGTGACCTCAGATTTGTCTATTGCCAAAGTATATTTAAGCATTTTCCCAACTAAAGATGCGGCTGCTCTTCTTAACGAAATCAAAAGCATCAAACCGCAAATCAAACACCAGTTGGCGCAGCGCATCAAACAACAAATGCGTAAAACCCCAGATTTGCTTTTCTTTTTAGACGATTCGCTCGATTACATCGAAAATATAGATGATGCGCTAAAAGGCAAGGACAATCCCATAGACAACCCCGATTTGTTACAACGAAGAAAAAAATCCTGACTTGAATTTTTCGTACTACATCGCTAAGCGTTACCTAATTTCCAAAAGTAAAAACAACGCCATCAATATCATCACAATGATTGCTGCGATTGGGGTATTTGCGGGAGCTTTTGCGCTTTTTGTAGTTTTGTCGGGTTTTGCTGGGCTCAAACAGTTTAGCCTGAATTTTACCAACGAATTCGATCCCGATCTTAAAGTTATTCCTGCGCAGGGCAAAACTTTCGATTTCACCTCCGTGGAATTAAAAAAGTTGCAAAGCATTCCTGAAATCAAAGCCTTTTCAACCATTGTAGAAGAAAGGGTTTTGCTGGAATACAACGATAAATACATGCCGATTACCCTGAAAGGGGTCGATGAAAATTATTTGAAAGTCAACTCTGCAGATAGTTCTTTGGTAAGCGGACTTTGGTTTCATCCCGAAGAAAACCAAACCGTGATTGGTTATGGCGTTTCCAGAAAACTTTCTTTGGGTGTCGCGGGTTATGGCGATGTCCTTAAAGTGATGGTGCCCAAACCAGGGAAAGGTCAAATTACCGATGTCAACAATGCTTTTAATTCACAAAATGCCTTAGTGACCGGGATTTTTAGTGTAAACGAAGAAATCAACGAAAAGTATATTTTTACACCTAAAGCTTTTGCGCGAAGTTTACTCAATTACAAGGAAAATCAAATTTCAGGTATTGAAATTCGTACCCAACCTGATACCGATGAAGCCGTTGTAAAAGAAAAACTTCAAGCTATTTTTGGAACGAAAATAGACCTCAAAAACCGTATCGAGCTCAACGATGCGCTCTACAAAATGCTGAACACCGAAAACTTGGTCGTTTACCTTATTTTTACACTCGTCTTGATTATTGCTCTTTTTAATGTGGGTGGAGCCATCGTGATGGCCATTTTAGACAAACAGCACAACATCAAAACCATGCATCATTTGGGCGCTACACCACGCGAAATCAAACATGTTTTTCTTTTACAGGGCGGTTTGCTCACTTTTGTTGGTGGTGTTTTGGGCTTATTAATCGGCGTAATTATAGTCTATTTACAATTGCATTTTAGTTGGGTGATGATCACCCCTACTTTACCTTATCCGGTAAAAGTAACGGCAGGAAATATCATCTTGGTTTTTACGACCATTATGATTCTAGGTTTTACCGCGTCGTATATTGGTGCCACCCGCGTGCAGAAAGTGTTGGCTTAAGTTTTTTCAGGGCATTATGACATGGCCATAATAGATTCTTTCTCCCATCCAGATCCTGAGGGTTCGGAAGGGATTGGAATGACTTTTATATTGTAAAAACAAAATCCCCAAATTCCTTTTCGGCTTCATCAAAAGCAGCAAATACATCTGCTGCATCATCGCTGGTCACCATTTTCATACGGTGCTCTTTAAAATGTGGGATCCCTTTAAAATAATTGGTATAATGACGACGGGTTTCAAAAACCCCTAATCGTTCCCCTTTCCAATCGATTGCCATTTGCAAATGCCTTCTTGCGGCCTCCAAACGTTCTTGCATTGTTGGTGGGTCAAGATGTTCGCCTGTTTTGAAATAATGTTTTACTTCTCTAAAAAACCAGGGGTAACCAATACTCGCTCGGCCAATCATCGCACCGTCCAACCCATACTTGTCACGCATTTCGACGGCTCTTTCCGGGGTATCTACATCACCGTTTCCAAACACCGGAATGTGCATTCTTGGGTTGTTTTTTACTTCGGCAATAGGCCCCCAATCGGCTTCTCCTTTATACATCTGCACACGTGTTCTTCCGTGAATGGAAATCGCTTGGCAACCCACATCTTGTAAACGTTCGGCCACCTCAACTATCTTTATGGAGTCTTTATCCCAACCCAATCGTGTTTTTACAGTTACGGGCAATTTGGTGTGTTTGACCATGGCTTCGGTCAGGCTCACCATTTTATCGATATCTTTTAAGATTCCAGCGCCAGCGCCTTTACACACTACTTTTTTTACCGGACAACCAAAGTTAATATCAATAATATCCGGTCCTGATTTTTCGACAATTTCTACCGATTCTAACATCGCGTCGAGATCGGCACCAAAAATCTGAATCCCAACTGGGCGTTCTTTTTCGTAGATGTCAAGTTTCATAACACTTTTTGCCGCATCACGTATCAATCCTTCTGACGAAATAAATTCGGTATAAACCACATCGGCGCCTTGCTCTTTACACAGAGCCCTAAACGGCGGATCGCTCACATCTTCCATCGGTGCTAACAACAACGGAAATTCTCCTACCTCTATGTTTCCTATTTTTGCCACAGTTTTCTGATTTTGAGTGCAAAAATACTAATTTTGAACGAAATTTATCCATTATGGGGTTTTACGATTTGTCGAAAGAAGCACGTGTGGTTTTGGTAAACGAAATGACCAACACTATTTTAAATGATTTTAAAACAAACTCCATTAAGAAAATACTGGAGTATTTTGAAGATGAAGATACCTATATTCGGAAAACGGCTTACCAGGCTGTAGGTAAAATTTATTTCGCAGAAAAGCAATTACAAGCTTCCGTTTTAAACGGATTAAAAAAACTCTTTACTTCAGCAGATGATAAAGTGCGACAAACGGTGATAAATGCGGCTGGAGAAATTGGTATCGTTTATTTTGAAATTGTACAAGCCTTTTTTGATAAGGGTTTGGAAGATGAGCATCATCGGGTGCGAAATGCGGTGATTGGCTCCATTAAGAAAATGGCAGACAAAAACCCAAAGCCTGTTTTGGTTTGGTGCAAAAAATATGTAGCTCATCCCGATAAAGAGATTCGTCGACAAATTTGTCACGGCATCGAGTTGCGCGGTAGAACACATCCAAAAGATATTTTGCCCCTTTTAAAAGCGTTTGAGTTTGATGAAACCACTCGTGTAAAAAACACGCTAATTCATGTGTTAGGGCAAATCGCCTACAAAAAAGGATGTTTACCCAAAGTGATTACGCATCTCAAAACATAGAAAAACGAAGAAGTCGTTGAAAAAGCTCTGATAGAGATTATCGATGTACACCAGCGTTATGCCAAATTTTCGGCATTAAGCCAAGCAGAAGCGATTGCTTATATCGAGGAGAATTTTTAACTATAGTTACTATCTTTTTTTATATGCTTATATAAGCTATAAAGAATTATTAAAATTAAGATAATTAAGATAGTATTAAATGCTTGCCATAAAAAAAGTCCTATATTAAAATCTTCTAATTCCATTCTTTATTTTTCTATTCTTTCTCTTTCTTGATGATCGATGGTTCTGCTGTTATCGGTTAAACCTGAATTTCCGAAATTATATTTAAAGCCCATACGAATATACCTGTTTTCGGGCAAAGCATAATAACCGTTGTCTTGGTTGAGGTAGGTTGAAGTTAAAACGGGCGCATATTTGTTAAAGATATCGGCAACCTGTAGTGAAATTTCAGCTTTCTTTTTCCATATTTTTTTATTTAGCCCAAGCGTTAAGTTGTGCATTTCTCCAACTTGGTAGGAACCGCTAAGCATTTTAGAAATGTATACAAACGAAATGTCTCCGGTAAAAGTACCGTCTTTAGTAATCGTAAATTGGTTGTACCAATAAGCATAAAACCCATTCACATCATTGGTAAATTCTAGGCTGTTACTTTCTTCTGCTAAAAAAGTTTCTTCTTCGTGAAAAGCCGACAAAATCAATTGGCTGTACCACCAATCTTTGAGGGATCTCCCATGAAAAAAGTCGATTCCGTAAGATTTACTCGCCAGCATATTTACTTGTGTTGCACGCAACAATTGATTTTCGTTATCCTGAAAAACCAATTCTGCTGGGTTTTCGCCGTTGTCACGGAAATAAAAATCGAACGAATAACTGTCTTTAAAGGTATAATTCAAATTAAAGTTGTGGCTTGTCGAAGCAATAAGGTTTGGGTTTCCACTTTGGAAACTGTTTTCGTTGATGAAATACCGAAACGGGTTTAAATTCTGATAATTAGGGCGATTGATTTTTCTTCCGTAATCAAAAGAAAATTGGTGCTGATCTGAAATTTGGTAACTCAGATAAGCCGAAGGAAACAGGTTGGTATAATTTCTGGTAATTTCTTCTTCGCTATTAGACGAAACCCCAACGCGATCAGTGTTTTCTACTCGCAGTCCGATTTTTGCATTCCATTTTTCCCAAGCCCTTTCTAGTGAAGAATAGGCGGCAAAAACACCTTCGTCGTAATTAAAATCGTTCTGCAAATCGATTTCTTCTAGAGTTGAAGCATCACTTTCTACGTTATAAAAATTTAAAAAACTATAGGAATCAATAGTGGAGTATTTGAAACCACTAGCAAAATTATATTTTCCTAAAACTGTTTCGAAATCTAACTGCCCCGTATAGATATTTATTTTCTGATACGCTTCGGTATCAAAACTATTGGTGTTGGTCAACGATTGATTGTTATCGAAATATTCGGTAAGAATTGCTTGTTCTTTTTCATTTTCATAATAGGTATGGTGAAAATTCGCTGAAACCCTTGAGTTCTCTCCAGTTTTAATTTCGTAACCCAAATCATAAGCCACATTCAGCAAATCTGTTTGTAAGTTACTTTGTGTGGTAAATAAAGAGTTTAATTCGTTTTGGGCATTAAACATGTTTGTTACACCCGAATTTTGGTCTTTAAGCTGCGGCGAAAACAAAGTGTTTGCGCTAACCAAAAGCTTTTGTTTTTCGTTTACATGGTAGTCTAAAGCAAAGTTTGCTTGGTGGTCTTGCGTTCTCGAGGTACGATAAAAATCGGTATGCCAACGTGAGAAAACAGCATCGCTTTCATCGATATAATGGATATAGCTTTCGTCTTGTTTTAGTCTTTTAGAAGGTGATAAGCTGTAATTTCCGTATATATTTAACTTTTCTGATTTATAAAAATGACTTGTCCCAAAACTGTATTTAGGAAAAATGGCTTGGGTGTAATTGGTATTTACAGCACCTTTATAGCCTGGTAAAAGCATTTTGGAGGTAACAATATTGATAATAGGTCCGTCTGCGGCATCATATTTTGCAGAAGGATTGGTCATCACTTCTATTTGCTTGATATTTTCTGCATCATAGCTTTCTAATAATTGCTGTAATTCTGAAGCACTTAAATACACTTTTCTATCGTTAATGTAAACTGTCGCTGGGGTATTTCTAATTTTAAGTTCGTCTTGCAGCACAATTACTCCAGGTGTTTGTTTGAGTACATTCCATGTGTTTCCGCTCGACAAACTGGTATTTTCGATATCAAAAACCAAACGATCTGGTAATTTTTGCACAAGTGGTTTTCGTGCTTTTATAGTAATTTCATTTAGTTCCGACGAACTTTCTTTTAATACAATATCTGGCAATAAAATGTCATTTTCCGCTTTAAGCGGAAGCATTTTTTCTTCGAAACCCACAAAACTCACCTTGATAAAATATGCTGCAGGAGCGATATTTTGAAAAGAAAATTTACCGTCGTTCTCCGAAAAAGTGCCGTTTACATATATCGAATCAGCAGATCTATAAAGCACTATGTTACAATAAGATAAAGCTTTATTTCGCTCGTCAACAATTCTACCTTCAACGGTATATTGTGCCAAGAGTTGCGTGCAATATAGCAGAGAAAAACAAAGAAAGCAGATTTGTTTCTGCACAAGATTTGATTATAGTTAGTTCTAATTTTTAAATTACTGAATTCTAAATGAGTTATGCAAGTATAATTTGAAAATCAAAATGCTATATTTGCAGCATTATACAGTTGCATAAAATTGCAGGCAACTTTTTAGGAAGATTTATGAAGCATATTAGAAATTTCTGCATTATCGCGCATATCGATCACGGTAAAAGTACCTTGGCCGATCGGCTTTTAGATTTTACAGGCTCAGTAACCGAGAGGGAAAAGCAAGAACAACTGCTCGACAGTATGGATTTGGAGCGTGAGCGCGGAATCACCATCAAGAGCCATGCGATACAAATGGATTATGAATATCAAGGAGAAAAATACGTGCTCAACCTTATTGATACCCCTGGTCACGTTGATTTTTCTTACGAAGTATCGCGTTCTATTGCGGCTTGTGAAGGCGCGCTTTTGGTTGTCGATGCGGCGCAAAGTATACAGGCACAGACCATTTCTAATTTGTATTTGGCATTAGAAAACGATTTAGAAATTATTCCGGTACTCAACAAAGTAGATTTACCTAGTGCAAACCCAGAAGAAGTAACCGATGATATTGTTGATTTGTTGGGTTGTGATCCCAAAGAAGTGATTCCGGCAAGTGCCAAAACTGGTATCGGAATCGAAGAGATTCTTGCAGCTATTATCGAGCGTATTCCACCTCCATCAGGAAAAGCAGACGCGCCACTTCGCGCCTTGATTTTTGATTCGGTTTATAACCCATTTCGTGGTGTAGAAACTTATTTTAGAGTCATCAACGGAAGTATCAAAAAAGGTCAAAACATTAAGTTTGTTGCCACCAATAAAAACTATTTTGCCGACGAAGTGGGTACTTTAAAGCTCAAACAGCTTCCAAAACAAGAAATCAAAACTGGTGATGTTGGTTATTTAATCACAGGAATCAAAGATGCACGTGAAGTAAAAGTTGGTGATACGATTACCGATGCCAAAAACCCGACCACAGAAGCTGTGGCAGGTTTTGAAGACGTAAAACCCATGGTTTTTGCAGGTATTTATCCCGTTGACACAGAGGATTATGAAGAGCTAAGAGCTTCGATGGAAAAATTACAACTCAACGATGCCTCGTTGGTTTTTGCCCCAGAGAGTTCTGCTGCCTTAGGTTTTGGTTTTCGTTGCGGATTTTTAGGAATGCTGCACTTAGAGATTATACAGGAGCGATTAGAACGCGAATTTGATATGACGGTGATTACCACCGTTCCCAACGTGTCTTACCACGCTTACACCCATAAAGAACCCGATGAAGTTATATTGGTCAACAACCCTTCGGATTTACCAGAACCTTCAAAACTAGAGCGTGTAGAAGAGCCCTACATCAAAGCAACCATTATTACCAAGTCCGATTTTGTTGGGCCTGTAATGTCGCTTTGTATCGAAAAACGCGGTGAAATCGTCAACCAAACTTACCTCACGACCGAACGTGTAGAATTAACGTTTGATATGCCTTTGGCAGAGATTGTTTTTGATTTTTACGATCGTTTAAAGACCGTCTCTAAAGGTTACGCTTCGTTTGATTATTCCCCAATAGGAATGCGAAAATCAAATTTAGTAAAAGTAGATGTTTTGTTAAATTCAAATACAGTGGATGCACTTTCTGCTCTATTGCATAAAGACAATGCTTACGATATTGGGAAAAAGATGTGTGAGAAACTAAAAGAGCTTATTCCGCGTCAGCAGTTTGACATTCCAATTCAGGCAGCAATTGGCGCAAAGATTATTGCTCGTGAAACCGTAAAAGCACTTCGTAAAGATGTTACCGCAAAATGTTACGGAGGTGATATTTCGCGTAAGCGTAAACTTTTGGAAAAACAGAAAAAAGGGAAGAAGCGTATGCGACAAGTGGGTAATGTAGAAATACCACAAGAAGCATTTATGGCTGTTTTAAAACTGAATGATTAGAAATAAAAAACCTCCAAAATTTGGAGGTTTTTTATATGTTAATAACAATATATATTAGATTTTGTTTAATGTTATTTCATAATCAAGATCTACGTCTTGATTACCCCCAGGACCAGGCATTGAGACCGTATAATTGCTTATAGATAGTTTTAAAGTGGTAGCATTTAAAATATCAATGTTTGCTGGAGTAGCAGAACCTAATTGATCATCTGTTACGGTAAGTGTGTTTCCTGATTTTAGCCATGTTCCTGTTCCAAAAAAGTTGTCTACTGGAAATTGTTGCGTGTTCGATTGTCCCATAAAGTTTACTGTTAATTCTATAACATAGCTGCCAGAACTTGTGTAGGTGTTATCTTGGTTAAACACAACAATTGCATCTTCAAAGGATACAGATTGTCCTGAAAAATCCATGGTCATCGTTTGCCCTTGAAAATCAACTGTTTGTGTTCCTGTATAATTTACATCTATCATTTCCCAATCTCCTAGTAAAGATGTGTTGTTTACATTATTGCTGGTGTTGTCATCAGTACTACAAGACGTTAAAATCAACATGCTAAAAACGGCACATAAAATTGTAATTTTTTTCATCATAATTATTGGTTTTTATATTAATTGTTGCGCAATATATAATTATTTCTATTTTTTTTGAGCTTTCATTAAAATTTATTCTTTTTTACCCTCTTCAACCGTTTCTTTTAGGTTGGTCGATTTTGCCTTATCGTCTAAAAGCATCGATTTTCCGAGGTAAACCAATTCGGATCCTTCTTCATATTCTACCTCTAAGTTATTGGCAGGGATGATTTCTAAATCTCCTTCTGGATTTTTAATAAACAAGGGTATAATATCCGGATCAGATTTCGCAATTTCAATCATACCATCATAATGCTCTTTAGAGTTTATCGGAACTTCTTTAATATTGGGGTACTTTCGAGCAACTTCGGTAAGCTTTATATAATCATCTGTATGTGAAAATAAAGCTTCTTTTGGGTTGTTTTCTGGGTCGATCATTTCGTCTGAAGAAACAACTCTAAATGAACCGTGTTCCCCAAAGTGTTTTTCAAATTTTGAAATAGCTGTTTTGTTGAGTTCTGCATTTCCCGTCATCGCCATAAGATACCCTACATCACTCAATTCGATGTTATTCGTCAGTTCGTCAGAATACACACTTCCTTCGATAGCTTCGAGGCCTAGCTTTTTTGCTTTCTCGATATTAAACCTGTTATTGTCTAATAAAACCACATGCCTGTTATTCTTATTAAGGTAAGCAGCGATAAGTCTGGAAAATGGCGACGCTCCTATTATTAGAATTCCCTCTGATTTCTTTAAAAATACGCCCACTAATTTCGCAAAAGGTCTTGCCGTGGTTGCGTTCAACAAAACGGTTCCTAATACAATCATAAAGACCAAAGGTGTGATATACTCTGCGCCTTCTACACCTTCGTTGGCTAGTTTAAGTCCAAAAAGCGAAGCAATACCTGCTGCAACAATACCTCTTGGTCCAACCCAGCTTACAAATATTTTTTCATTCAGTTTTAGTGAAGAGTTGATACTACTTAATAACACTCCAAGTGGTCTTATTAAGAATACAACTATCGCAAATAAAATTACAGCGTTCCAATTATAAACCAGTAATAAATCGTTGATGTTGATGTTTGCCGCCAATAAGATAAATAGAATAGAAACCAATAAAACACTAAGAGATTCTTTAAAATAAAGTAACTCCTTGATGTTCGGAAGATTAATATTTCCTAGAACCATTCCCATAACCACTACAGCCAATAAACCGCTTTCGTGTGCAAAAACATCTGACAGTACAAAAACGCCTAAAACCGTCGCGAGGGTAAATACATTCAGTAAATAATGAGGAATCACATGCTTTTTTATGGCAAACGCTAAAGCATGTGCAAAGGTAAAACCAAAGGTAAAACCAAAAAGCACAATTTTTCCAAATTCTATTAAAGCGGTTTGTGTAAAAGCTTGACCTTCTCCTGCACTGATAAATTCAAAAACCAATACCGCAACTAAAGCTCCGATTGGGTCTATTAAAATTCCTTCCCATTTTAAAATGGCCGAAACATCTTTTTTAAGCGGAATATTTCGTAAAATTGGATTGATTACGGTTGGTCCTGTAACGATAATTAGTGCCGAAAAAAGAAAAGAAATCTGCCAAGAAAGTCCGAATATGTAATAGGCTGCAATTGCTGCTGCAAAAAAAGTAACCACCACACCTACTGTAATTAGTTTAATAATAACTGGCCCCACATTGAGTACTTCTCCTCTACGTAAGGTTAGTCCACCTTCAAAAAGGATAATGCTAATCGCTAAAGAAACAAAATAAAACAAGCTCTCACCGGGAAAAAGACCTTTGTAACCATTCCATATGGGTTCGATAAGTTTTGCACCGTCTGCGGTATACAAAGTTGAAATCGGACCAACAGCAAGGCCAATCAAAATAAGCGGTAAAATGGCAGGAATTTTAAACTTCCATGCGATCCATTGTGCTAAAATTCCTAAAATTATAATACCGGCTAGTTCTATCATTTTCTAAGTTTTTGTTTGGCTATTAGAAAATACTAAAATAATCATTTGTTTAAAATTTTGCGATGTCTATCCAAAAACTATTGTTAAATCATGCAGATTTAACCTCTTTCCGTGACATTTTTCCTAATTTGCAAAGCTTTAAGTCAAAATCCTTAATTTTATGCAATTATACCCAATAGAGGCGGGAAATTTTAAACTCGACGGAGGAGCAATGTTTGGGGTGGTTCCTAAAACTTTATGGACAAAAACCAACCCTGCCGACCAAAACAATATGATTGATATCGCAGCACGTTGTTTGTTGATTGAAAACGGGAATAAACTTACACTTATCGATACCGGTTTAGGCAACAAACAAAGTGATAAGTTTTTTAGTTATTACCATCGTTGGGGTGATTTTAGTTTAGAGAAGTCTTTAAAAGAAAAAGGGTTTCATCCAGATGATATCACCGATGTTTTTATGACGCACCTTCATTTTGATCATTGTGGCGGATGTGTCAAATGGAATACAGATAAAACAGGATATCAAACCACTTTTAAAAACGCAACTTATTGGACCAATAAAGAACATTGGGAATGGGCCATAAACCCTAATGATAGAGAAAAAGCTTCTTTTTTAAAAGAAAATCTTTTACCCATGCAAGAAAGCGGTCAATTAAAATTTTTAGAAAAGAATGTAACTTTTCAACATTATGATAGTCTAATGTTTGATGTCTTGTTCGTAGATGGCCACACCGAAAAGCAAATGATACCGCACATCAACTACCAAGGAAAGACTTTGGTTTTTATGGGCGATTTGCTACCCACAGCAGGTCACGTTCCGTTACCTTACGTGATGGGTTACGATACAAGACCTTTGCTAACGCTAAAAGAGAAAAAAACTTTTCTCGAAAAAGCAGCTGAAGAAAACTATTATTTGTTTTTAGAGCACGATGCTCACAACCAAATTATCACGGTAAAAAATACCGAAAAAGGAGTAAGACACGATCAAACATATACTTTTAATCAATTATTTAATTCTTAAACATAAAATGAGAAAATCCTTATTAAAATCGACTTTTGCAGCCGCAAGTATCGCGATGATTGCTGCAAGTTGCGGTACATCTACGCCAGTAATTACCTCAACGCCTATAGGAAATATCGATCAGCAACCTCTGAAAACAACAAGTTTGAGCGACGACCAACTCAAAAAGTGGAATTCATTAGACTTGGTTGCAGATACCATTCCTGGAATGAGTGTTGATAAAGCTTACGCGGAAATTATTAAAGACCAACAAGGAAAAACCGTGATTGTTGGTGTGGTTGATAGTGGTGTAGACATCGAACATGAAGATTTAAAAAATGTCATCTGGATCAACGAAGACGAAATTCCAGGTAACGGAATTGATGACGACAAAAACGGATATATCGACGATATTCACGGTTGGAACTTCTTAGGCGATATCGTGGAAGAAAATATGGAAATGACGCGTATCATCAAGCGATTGAACGCTAAATACGAGGGTAAAACCGCGGCTCAAATTTCTACAGCAGACAAAGCTGAATTTGATATGTACACAAGAGCTGTCGCTGAATTTGACAAAGAATACAAAGAAGCACAAGACAACAAAAACTACTACCAGACATTACTACAAACCATCGACGATTCGCATGCGGCGGTAAGCGAAAAGTTAGGAAAAGAAAACTATACCAATGAAGAACTTGCTGCGATGGAAGCTGACACACCAGAACTTCAGCAAGCAAAAGGCTTCTTAACCAATATTCTTGCTAATTTAGGAAGTATTGAAGAGGCTAAAAAACAATTAAATAGCGGTATCGAATATTTTGACGGAAGACTAACCAGTCACTTCAATACCAAAGTAGATTTTAGAGAAAAGTTAGGAGATGACCCCTATGATTATACCGACAATAAATATGGAAACGGTGATGTTGATGGTCCAGACCCTAAAAAAGAAGATGCTAAACACGGTACGCACGTTGCCGGAATTATAGCTGCAGAACGTAACAATGGTATCGGAATAAACGGAGTCGCTCAAAACGTTAAAATTATGGCGGTAAGAGCAGTTCCAGACGGTGACGAGTATGATAAAGATATCGCTTTAGCTATTCGTTATGCGGTTGATAACGGTGCAAAAGTCATCAACACGAGTTTCGGAAAATATTTTTCTCCAAACCCAGAATGGGTCATCGATGCGATAAAGTATGCAGCAGAAAAAGATGTTTTAATTGTAAATGCTGCTGGTAACGATGCCAAAGACTTAGATACTAATAGAGTTTTCCCTAACGATCAAGACCCAATAGAAACCCTAGAAATTGCTGACAACTTTATAACAGTTGGCGCATTACATTACAAATATGGTTCTGATGTGGTTGCTGGTTTTTCTAACTACGGTAAAACCAATGTCGATGTTTTTGCTCCAGGAACAAAAATTTGGGCCACAACGCCATTAAATAACTACGAGTTTTTACAAGGAACTTCTATGGCTGCACCTGCAGTTGCAGGAGTTGCGGCAGTAATTAGATCTTATTTCCCTAAATTATCGGCAGCAGAAGTAAAAGAAGTGATCCTAAAAAGTGGTTTACCAATCAGTGCTAGCGTAGTTGTTGGAGGTGATGCTGATGACGTAAGAGCTTTCAACTCTTTATCAACTACGGGAACCATCGTTAACCTATACAATGCTTTAATTTACGCTAGCAAAATGTAATTTATGAAGTTTATTCAAAAAACATTCTTTTTAATATTGGCTATTGCTGTGGTTTCTTGTGGAACCACAGAAATGGCTACTTCATCGAAAAATTCATCGTCGGCTACTTATTGGCAACAAAAAGTAGACTACCAGATGGAAATTGATGTAAATGTTGAAGATTATACCTACAAAGGCAAACAAGAACTCGTTTACACGAATAATTCTCCTGATACTTTACGCCAGGTTTTTTATCATTTACACTTCAACGCTTTTCAACCAGGAAGCGATATGGATATACGCTCGAGAACCATTCAAGACCCAGACAAAAGAGTTGGCGACCGCATCAGCAAACTTCAACCTAACGAGATTGGGTACATCAAGGTAAATGAGTTAAAACAAGACGGTAAAGACGTCAGTCATTCTGTACACGGAACCGTTTTACAAGTAAAATTGAACAAGCCAATTTTACCAGGAAAATCGGTCACTTTTACTATGAATTGGGACGCACAAGTTCCTTTGCAAATTCGTCGCTCAGGTAGAAATAGTGCCGAAGGTGTTGCCTTGTCGATGTCACAATGGTATCCAAAATTAGCCGAATACGATTTCGAAGGTTGGCATGCCGATCCGTATATCGGAAGAGAGTTTCACGGTGTTTGGGGTGATTTTGATGTAAAAATCACCATCGATAAAGACTATACAATTGGTGGAACTGGCTATTTACAAAATCCGAATGAAATAGGTCACGGCTATCAAGACGAAGGAAAAACAGTAATTCACCATAGCGACAAACTCACTTGGCATTTTGTAGCACCAAACGTACACGATTTTACGTGGGCGGCAGACAGCGAATTTGTTCATGATAAAATGACCGCTAAAGACGGTACCATCTTACATTTCTTCTATAAAGACAAGCCTTCTTATGAAAAAGAAAACAATTTTACTCAAAATTGGAAGAACTTACAGTCAAAAACCGAAGATTTGTTATTGTATTTCAACGAACATATCGGTCCTTACCCTTACGATCAATATTCAGTGATTCAAGGTGGCGATGGCGGAATGGAATATGCGATGTGTACTTTAATTACAGGAAACAGAAGCTTTGGTAGTCTCGTAGGAGTAACCGCTCACGAAATGGCCCATGCTTGGTTCCAACATATTTTGGCTACTAACGAATCGAAACACGAGTGGATGGACGAAGGTTTTACCACTTACATTTCTACCTTGGCGGAAAACAAGGTGATGAACGGCCCAAGCGAAAACCCACATTCGGGCTCATACAATGGGTATGTTTATTTGGCAAAATCGGGCGTAGAACAACCGCTCACAACCCACGCAGATCGTTACCAATATAACCAAGCTTACGGAATTGCTGCTTATGCTAAAGGAGCGGTTTTTATGAACCAATTGGGTTATCTGATTGGTGAAGAAAACCTACAAAAAACCATTAAGGAATATTACAACCAATGGAAGTTTAAGCACCCTACGCCAAACGACTTTATAAGAGTAGCCGAAAAAGTGAGCGGAGCACAACTAAATTGGTACCTCACCGATTTTGGACAAACCACCAATTCGGTAGATTACACGATTGCTTCTGTCGATGAAAATGAAGGAAAAGCAACCATCACGCTTGAAAGAAAAGGACTTATGCCTATGCCTATTGACCTTCAGGTAACTTTAAAAAATGGAAAAAAAGTAAACTTTTATATTCCATTACAGATGATGTACTGGCAAAAACCAAATGCTGGTAATGTTCAAAAGGCTTGGTCTTGGGCCAACCCAAGTTATACTTTAGAAACTTCTCTTCTAAAATCTTCTATACAGTCAGTAGAAATTGATGCGAGCCAAAATATGGCAGATATCAACCGTGAGGATAATAAGATGAGTTTTTAAGAATTGTAATTCTTTATGATTAGAAAAAGATTCCGTGTCAAGCACGGAATTTTTTATTTTTTATCTTTAGCCCATGCGACAAAGCTTTCCTAAAATAGAAAAACTCACGAACCAAAAAGTAATCGAGCAGCTTTTTGAAGAAGGAAAAAGCCTCAAAAAGTTTCCGATAAAGTTATTGTACGTCCCTATAGAAAATAAAGACACCCATTTACCTAAAGTTGCTTTTTCGGTTCCTAAAAGGGCTTTTAAGCTTGCTGTAACACGAAATAAGCTCAAGCGGAGACTAAGGGAGGTTTACCGTAAAAACAAAGCAGAAATGCTTCCAAATCATCAAAACTATGCTATCATGTTTATTTATTTGGGAAATAAGGTTTTCGCTTATGCAGAAATAGAAAAAGCAATGCTAGATTTATTAACTATATTTATAGAAAAAGAAAAGTCATGAAATGAGTATCAAAAATTTGATCATTACATATCAACCAAAATGATGAAATTTTTTTACGAATTCCTGAATGTGCAGTCCCGAAATTCGGGATTAGTTTCTTCATTTTCAGAAAACTATAAAATTTTAAACAAATGAAAAAGTATATCCTCATTGTTGTAGCGGTCATTACCGTTGGTTTTACGACACGCAAGGCTTTAGACCCCGATTATTTTGAAATTGCCAAACAACTCGAAATTTTTGCGTCTTTCTTTAAAGAGCTCAACATGAATTACGTCGATCAAACCAATCCGGCGAGATTGATGAATGCGGCTATCGACGGCATGCTAGAAGAGCTTGACCCTTACACCAAATACTGGAACGAACAAGAAATTGAGCAAGCAAGGCTCGAAAAAATAGGGAACAACATTAGTATTGGCGCCAACTTGAAAACAGAAAAAGACCAGCTCAAAGTATTAGAAGTATATGAAAATTTAGCTGCTGATAAAGCGGGTTTAAAGCCTGGTGATGAGATTATACAAATAGGCAGTACTTCGCTTAAAGATTTAGAACAAAACCCCACCGAATTACTCAAAGGAGCTGCCAATACCAAAAAGGAAATCACCTATATCCGCCAAGGAAAAACCAATAAAACAACGGTTACCCTTGAAGGTGTCGGAGAAAAATCCGTTCCTTTTTATGAACTGAAAAGCAATGATGTTGGTTACATCGTTGTTTCAAAATTCAATCCTCGTGCTTCTTTTGAAGTGGCTCAAGCCCTAAAAGAACTCAAAGAACAAGGGGCTAAAAAAATCATGCTCGATTTACGTGATAACCCTGGTGGTTTACTTACAGAAGCGGTAAATATGGTCAATATTTTTGTGCCTAAAGGCGAAATCATTACGTACACCAAATCGGTTATAGAGGCGAACAGCCTCGTTTTTAAAACCCAAAAAGCTCCTATTGATACCGAAATTCCTTTAGTGGTTTTGATAAACGGAAGAAGTGCTTCGGCAAGCGAAATAGTTTCTGGTAGTTTACAAGACTTAGACAGAGCAGTTGTCATTGGCGGTAGAAGTTTTGGAAAAGGCTTGGTACAACGCTTTAAACCTTTGGCCTACAACACGCAAATGAAAGTGACTATTTCACGCTATTACACACCCAGCGGAAGATGTATTCAGTCTTTAGATTATTGGCATCGTGATGAAAACGGAAAAGCCACTCGGGTAAAACAAGAAGATTACAACGAGTTTAAAACCCGCAACGGAAGAAGCGTTTTTGACGGAGGCGGAATTGCGCCAGACATCACTATAGAAACCGCAAAAGTGAGTCCGATTACACATGCCCTGATTGATAATTTGGTCATTTTTGATTATGTCACCAACTATTATTACGCCCATCCTTCGTTAAATTTAGATTCCTTCCGTTTGGGAGATAAAGATTTTGAAGCTTTCAAAGCTTTCGCAAAAGCACAAGATTTTACTTATGAAACCCAAACAGAACAAGAGCTCAACAAACTACTTTTGGTAAGCCAAGACGAAGGTTTTGAGGATATTTTACAGAAAAACCAGCAGCGTATTTTAGACGAAATAAAAGCGGAAAAACAAAAGCGTATTGATGAAAATAAAGATGAGATTTTAAAAGAACTTACCCAAGAAATCATCAAAAGATACCATTATCAAAAAGGCTTGTACCAATATAGTTATGACAATGACAGCGAAGTAAAAAAAGCAGTAGAAGTACTCAATAATAACTCGCAATACCAGAAAATTTTAAAGCCGTAGTTTATTTTTTCGTTTCAGCAGCAATATCAGAGTTTTCTAAACACCAATAGTCTTTTTAAGGAAGTTTTTGTGGATATTTCATTTATGGATACCCATTTCTTTGCAGAAATTGATCCTTCTATCGTTGAACGTGAACCATGTGATTTGATTCTCGGTAAGCAAGCTGAAACTTATCTGGAAGCTGCTTTCAAACAATCAAAACACTATGAGGTTATTGCCAAAAACCTTCAAGTTATTGAGGATAAAATAACGATTGGTGAAATTGATTTTATCCTTAAAAATCAACAAAACGAACTTATTCATCTGGAATTGGTGTATAAGTTTTATTTGTATGATGATACTAATAAAAATGAACTTTATCGTTGGATCGGGCCGAACCGAAAGGATGCCTTGCATAAAAAACTGGCTAAGCTCAAAGAAAAGCAATTACCTCTTTTGCAACATCCCACAACGCTAAAGAGAGTTGAAGCATTAGGCATAACTCAACCTATCAAAAAGCAACAAGTTTGTTATTTGGCTCATCTCTTCTTGCCAAGTAATTTCCGCAAAACTGAAAGTCTAAATTTTATTCATCCAAAAGCTATTTCAGGCTATTATTTACTTCGAAAAGAAATTAAAGCTTTAGATAAAAATGCGCTCTATTTTATTCCTGATAAAAAAGACTGGATGATTGATCCAAGTTTCAACAAAAATTGGAAATCTTTCGAAAAAATTGTCCCTGAAATTGAATATTGGTTAGCACAAAAGCGGTCACCGATGATTTGGGTAAAAAGCAAGCCTCGTTTTGAACGGATTTTTGTGGTTTGGTGGTAATCTTATTTCCGCGAAAGCATCCTAAGGAACAACTTTATACGTAGGGTCTTCTATGATATTGACATCTATGATTTCTTCAGCATTTTTGAGTAATCGCCTACAATCCGGACTCAAATGTTTGAGGTGTATCTTTTTGCCTTCTTTGAGGTAACGATCAGTAATTTTGTTCACCGCATCGATGGCGCTCATATCAGAAATTCTACTTTCGGCAAAATCAATCACGACTTCTTCTGGATCATTTTCGATATCAAATTTGGTCATAAAAGCCGTGGTCGAACCAAAGAAAAGTGGTCCGTATAATTCGTAATGTTTAACGCCGTTTTCATCTATTCTTTTTCGCGCTCGAATACGTTTGGCACTTTCCCAAGCAAAGACCAAAGCAGAAATAATGACGCCAATTAGTACCGCTAATGCTAGATTATGCAAGAAAACCGTAATTAAAGTAACCACTAACATCACAAATATATCGTGTTTGGGCATTTTGGTAAATGCTTTAAAACTAGCCCATTCAAACGTACCAAAAGCTACCATAATCATGACGCCGGTCAACGCTGCCATTGGAATGAGTTCGATTACGGGTGCACCTACTAAAATAATTGTCAAAATCGTTAAAGCAGCAACAATTCCCGAAAGTCGTGCGCGCGAACCTGAAGACAAATTGACTAAAGTTTGGGCTATCATCGGACAACCGCCCATTCCGTAGAAAAAACCGTTGGCAATATTGGCGGCTCCTTGTGCCAAACACTCACGGTTACTGTTTCCTTTGGTTTTGGTAATTTCATCTACCAAATTAAGCGTAAGCAAACCTTCAGTGAGTCCTACCGCAGCCATAATCAATCCGTATGGAAGAATAATTTGTAAAGTTTCTAGGGTAAAAGGAATCTGAGGAATATGAAAAGGCGGTAAACTTCCGCTTACTGAAGCGATATCGGCAACTTGTTTGGTGTTGATATCAAAAGTTAAAACGATACCAAAAACCACTAAAATAGCCACTAATGAAGCGGGAACAGCTTTGGTTATTTTAGGTAAAATCACAATAATAGCTATCGTTAGCGCTACTAAAGCTCCCATGATGAGTAACGGTGTTCCTGAAAGCCATTCGGTTTCACCGTTAAAAACCGTTTTGAACTGCTCTAACTGAGACATAAAGATGATGATTGCCAAACCATTTACAAAGCCAAACATGACCGGTTGCGGTACTAATCTTATAAATTTTCCTAACTTAAAAAGACCGACAATAATCTGTATAATTCCCGCCATGGCAACAGCGGCAAAAACATATTCAAGACCGTGGGAATTCATTAAAGCAATAAGCACTACTACGGTTGCTCCAGCTCCTCCAGAAACAAGTCCTGGTCTTCCTCCAAAAATAGCGGTAATCAAGCCCATTATAAAAGCAGCATATAGGCCTACTAAGGGTGGAAATCCCGCAAGAATAGCAAAAGAGAGTGATTCTGGAATCATCGTCATAGCAACGGTCAATCCAGCTAGAATTTCGATTTTATAATCTATTTTTTGTTGAAAATCAAAGAGATTGAGTACTTTTTTCATTACTGTCTTTATCGTTTTAAGCGCGCAAAAATACAGTTTTCTAATCAAATAAAAGTGAATTAGCCTCTAATCATGGCGATGTGCGGAATACCATCTTCGAGATAGCCTTCATCAACCTGTATAAACTGATGACTTTCATAGAATTTTTTGAGATAGGTTTGCGCTGATATTTTGATGGTTTTGGTATGAAATTTTTCTTCAATCGCTTGAATAGAAGCATTTATCATATCGTGACCATAACCATATTTTCGCTGGTTTTCTTTGACCACGACGCGGCCTATGGAAGCTTCCTTAAAATAATCACCTGGTTGAAAACAACGCGAGTAAGCTACTAATTGATTATTCTTCAACCCTAAAATATGAATCGCTTTTTGATCTTTATTGTCGATATCTTGATACACACAATTCTGTTCTACCACAAAAACTTCCGAGCGTAAGCGAAGTATCTCATAAAGTTCTTCTTTAGATAATTCTGGGTATGATTTTATTGAAATTTGTAACATGTCTTAATCTTGAACAATGATATCTTTTGCATCAGGTTTATCAAACTCGGGTTG
This sequence comes from Mesonia sp. K7, assembly GCF_003233725.1. Lineage (GTDB taxonomy): Bacteria > Bacteroidota > Bacteroidia > Flavobacteriales > Flavobacteriaceae > Mesonia. Next base: position 225,370 of record NZ_QKQV01000003.1, on the reverse strand, counting down.
AATATTGATATGATTAATTCCAAAATACTTGATTTTCTCTTCTATCAAAACCAGTAATTCATCAAACTTAGAAAGTGATATATCTTCGTGAAAATCGATATGGGCTTCTAAATGAACTTCTACCTCGTTGAGTTGCCAAATATGGATGTGATGAATATTTTTGACTTCTGGAATTTCGCAAACCGATTTTACAATTTCCTTAGTTTTGATGTCTTCTGGTGTGTACAACATCAATACTTTAAAACTCGATTTTAGTAAGTCGTAACCCACATAAATTAGATACAATGCAATAATGATTGATAAAAGAGGATCTACCCAATAAATTTCGTAAAATTTCATCAATAAACCGCCTACCAAAACTGCTACAGAAGCTAACATATCGGTTAATAAATGGAGGTAAGCCGATTTCATGTTCATATTCTTCTGACTGTCTTTTTTCATCAGAAGAACACTTAAACCATTCCCTAAAATAGCTACAAATGCCAAAATAATCACTAGATTAGATTCTACTTTTTGTGGCTCTATCAAACGTTCTACTGCTTCTTTGATAATGAGAATGGCAATCACTACCAAAGAAAGCGAGTTGACAAAAGCGGCAATGATTTCGGCTCTTTTATAACCAAAAGTTCGGTTATAACTCGCTTCTCGACCGGCCATTTTATTAGCTACCCAGCTGATAATGAGCGAAACAACATCTGTAAAATTATGAAGTGCATCAGAAAGTAAAGAAAGACTTCCGCTCACAAAACCACCAATAACTTGGGCTAAGGTAATCACCACATTTAGAACAATAGAATATCCTAAATTTTTTCCATCGACGTGTTGATGAGAATGTTCGTGATGGTGGTGGTTTCCCATTTTTATTTACAAGCTATTTTATCTACACGACGTTGGTGTCTTCCCCCTTCAAAAGCAGTATTTATAAATACTTTTACCATTTCTATGGCTTGTGCTTCTGCGGTATATCGCGCAGGAATACTTAAAATATTTGCATTGTTATGTTCTCGAGCGAGTTGTACAATTTCTTTATTCCAGCATAAAGCACAACGAACATCTTGGTGTTTGTTTGCCGTCATCGCAACACCGTTTCCGCTACCACAAATTACAATTCCAAAATCTGCCTGTTTTTTAGAAACATCGGTAGCAACAGGATGTACAAAATCTGGATAATCTACACTGTCTAAAGATTCGGTTCCGTAGTCTTTTACTTCGTAATTATTTTCTTTTAAAAAGCTTACAATAGCTTGTTTGTACTGTGTTCCTGCGTGATCGTTACCAATTGCAATAGTCATTTTTTTATGGGTTTTGGTTTCTACAAAGGTACTTTTTTTAAGTTGTTAATTGAGATTTTTAAAACTCTGATTTTCAAGCTTAGGTTATTAACACTAAATGTTAATAGTTTGTCATTATTTTTTAAGAATATTTTTCAATTCGTTAACCTAAATTTTACATATCTAAAAAATTCTCATTTATAAAAATATTTTTATTTCTTTTTAATGAAAACTTATAAGCATTAAAATTAGATTTATAAACAGCTTTGTTTATTAAAATAAATTAACTTTTTCTTATGAATACACATATCAACTAGATGTTTATAAGTTTAGTAATTATTTATTTATTAGGTATTTAAAATTAACATTTAGTACTTAAAACTGTCAATTTTATTTAATAAGTCATTTATCAAATTTTAATAGTATGATAATTTACCGCAATTCACAGACTATTATAAACAACAATATTTTTTTAAATTTTTAAAAGAAAAGAAATGATGTAATTAATAATTGTTGATAGTAATTTTATGTAATTTCTGATTTAGAAAAAATAATAATGTGACTATCGAAATAATTGAAATGAAAAAATCACAGCGATTGCCAGACTAGATAACCAATAATCAGAAAGCCTAGAAGAAATATAAGGATAAAAACGCAGAGTAATTTTTTAGAACTAATCATGACGCTGGATATTAAGGGATAATAAATAACAAAGATATAAAATATTAATATAACTTTAACATTTTTATTATAAAGTTTTAAAAAACACTATAAAATGTATTAAATATGTTAATATTAGTTAAAGAATCAAACTAATTTCATTTTAATTAGCTGAATAAAAGTAGCTTTGTTATCCTACGAAAAAATATATGGCGAACAAGAAAAAGAAAAAAAAATCAAGAAAAAGTATAGCAGATTTATCCTCTAAAATACTTCATATTCTTCAGAAAAATAAAGATCAACTTTTTAATTATAAGCAAATTGCTGCACAGTTAGGTGTAAACGATAGTTATAATAGAAATAGAATTATAAAAGAGTTATCTACCCTAGCTCAACAAGAACGCATTCAAGAAGTACGTAAAGGAAAATATAAAATACTTGGTACTTCTTACTATTACGAAGGAACTCTTGATATGAATTCTAAAGGTGATGGTTATGTCGTCGTAGAAGAATTAGAGCACGATATTTTTGTACCTCACAAATTTTTAAAAAAAGCACTCGATGGTGATTATGTAAAGGTTTATGTGTTTAAGCGTAAGAAGAACGAAGGTGAAATTATCGAAGTCTTAAAAAGAAACAAAACCAAGTTTGTTGGTATTTTAGAACTCAACGATAAGTTTGGTTTTGTGGTCATGCAGAATCCAAAAATGTATACCGACATCTATGTTTCATTAGAAAATACCAAAGGAGCAAAAACTGGGCAAGTGGTCATTGCAGAAATGCTAGATTGGCCAGAAAGAGCAGATTCTCCAGAAGGTAAAATTGTTGAAATTATAGGAAATCCTGGAGAGCACGAAACCGAAATGAAAAGCATTTTGGCCGAAAATAGTTTACCCACAGATTTTCCTAAAGTAGTAGAAGATTTTGCAAAAAAAATAGATACAAGCATTAAAGAAAGTGAGATAAAAAAGCGTCGTGATATGCGACAAACACTCACGTTTACGATAGATCCTAAAGATGCCAAAGATTTTGATGACGCGCTAAGTTTTAAAAAGCTCGACAGCGGAAATTATGAAATAGGCATTCACATTGCCGATGTATCTCATTATGTGCAAAAAGGAAGTATTCTTGATGACGAAGCTTTTGAAAGAGCTACTTCTATTTATTTGGTAGATCGTGTGGTACCTATGCTTCCTGAAGTTTTATCTAATTTTGCTTGTTCGCTAAGACCTCAAGAGGAGAAATATACTTTTTCGGCTGTTTTTCAAATCAATGAAGATGCCGAAGTAGTAGATCAATGGTTTGGAAGAACGGTAACCTACAGTGATGCTCGATTTGCTTATGAAGAAGCACAACACGTAATAGAAACTAAGCAAAATCATATTCCAAAAGACATTTCTATAAAAGAAGAAGGAGCTTACAAAACTTCCGATGAAATTGTAGATGCCATCATCATTTTAGATGAACTCGCAAAAAAAATGAGGGCACGGAGAATGGCAAACGGGGCAATTTCTTTTGATAAAGTAGAAGTAAAGTTTCATTTAGACGAAGCTAATAACCCAATAGGGGTTTATTTTAAGACTTCAGAAGATGCCAATAAACTCATTGAAGAATTTATGTTACTTGCCAACAAAAAAGTAGCAGAGTTTATAGGAAAAAAAACTCCAAAGAAAACATTTGTATACCGCTGTCATGATGAACCTAACGAAGATAAATTAGCCTCTTTAGAGAGCTTAGTAAATAAATTTGGGTATAAGCTTAACCTAAAAGACAGAAAGTCTGTCTCATCGTCTTTAAATTTCCTTTTAAAGGAAGTAAAAGGTAAAAAAGAACAAAACTTAGTAGATACGCTTACCGTACGAACTATGAGTAAAGCCTATTACAGCACTAATAATATTGGTCATTATGGTTTGGCTTTCGATTATTATTCACACTTTACATCGCCCATTCGCCGTTATCCTGATGTGATGGCACACCGATTGTTACAAGATTATATAGATAAAAAAGCAAGTCCAGAACAAGAAGCATACGAAAAAGCTTGTAACCATTGCAGTAATATGGAAAATTTTGCCACCAATGCAGAACGGGATTCCATCAAGTATATGCAAGTCAAATTTATGCAAGATCATAAAGATGAGATTTTTCTAGGGGTAATTTCTGGCGTGACCGAATGGGGAATTTATGTAGAAATAGAATCCAATAAATGTGAAGGAATGGTACGAACAAGAGATATTCAAGGAGATTATTACGAATTCGACCAAGAAAATTATGCGATTGTAGGTAGAAAAACCAAAAGAGTATATCAATTAGGTGACGAAGTTTATGTGAAAGTAAAAAATACCGATCTAGTAAAAAGACAACTCGACTTTGAGCTTATCGGTACAGAAGCAGAATATAAAAACTCAAAATAAATAGTTATGAAAAAGTTATTTATCATCACAGCTTTATTGTTTACAACAGCCGTTTTTTCTCAACGAGAGATTGTGATCACAGAGCCTTTTAGCGAAATAAAAATTTTTGATAAAATAGAAGCGGTTTTAATCCCATCTACCGAAAATAAAGTGGTTGTGACAGGATTTGACAAAGACGAATTAGAAACCGAAGTAGATGAAGGAATTCTACATATAAGACTTTCTGTAAGTAATATCTGGAGCGAAGACGATACTCAAGTAAAAGTGTATTTTACTTTCGTGGAAACGATAGATAGCAACGAAGGTGCTCAAGTAGAACTCAGAGGTTTGCAACAGAACAAAATACTTTTAAAAGCACAAGAAGGCAGTAGAATTTACGCCGAAATAAACGTAGAAGAACTGGAAGCAAGAATCATTACCGGTGCAGAAATTATGGTAAAAGGAACCGCAACAAACCAGGTAATAGAAGTGCGGGCAGGAGGTCAGTTTAATGGAAAAGAAATAGTTGGTAAAACTGCAGATGTAGATGTGAAAGCTGGCGGAATGGCTAAAATTTATGCTTCAGAGAAATTTAGAGGAAAAGTAACCGCTGGCGGAAACATCAAAGTTTACGGAAAGCCAACAGAAGTAGAAGAGAAAAAGACTTTTGGAGGAAATATCAAGATAATGCAATAAATTTGGTTAAATTGACTTTTTAACCAACGAATATAGTTTATGCTACAAGACATTCTACTGGCTTTACCATTAGGTTTTCTGCTCGCTTTTATGCTCGGACCAGTTTTTTTTGTTTTGTTGGAAACTGCTGCAATCAAGGGTTTTAGAGCAGCATTAACTTTTAATGTTGGCGTAATTGTTGCCGATATTATTTTTCTATTGATTGCTTATTTTAGTACCAATAAATTACTCAATACCATTAAAGATGATCCTGCGCTTTTTATTTTTGGTGGAATGATTTTGGTAACTTATGGTATCATTACGTTTATAAAAGAAAAGAAAGTAATTCCGCATCCAGAAAGTTCAGAAGTAAGAAAACTTAACAAAAGTGACTTGTTGGGCTTGATAACCAAAGGTTTTTTACTGAATTTTATCAATATTGGCGTTCTTGGTTTTTGGTTGAGTTTAATTATTGTTTTTGGTCCGCAACTCAATATGGAAGGTCCTCGACTTACTATCTTTTTCGGAAGTGTTTTACTGACTTATTTTATCATTGATATTTTTAAAATACTTCTAGCCAAAAAGCTTAATCACAAGCTTACACCTATTCGTATTTTTAAACTTAAAAGAACGATTAGCCTCATTATTATGGCTTGTGGAATTGTATTGATTTTTAAAGGTCTATTTCCTGATTCTACAAAAAAAATAGAACATCAAGTAGAAGAAATTTTACCAGGAGAACTAACGAGCAGAGAGGTAAAAAAAGAAGAGGTACCGAGCGGATTCGAACCGCTGTAGATGGTTTTGCAGACCACTGCCTAGCCACTCGGCCACGGTACCATTTGTTGTAAAGAATGCAAATGTAGCAAAATTTAAATAATAAAAACAAATTACTTCTTAATATACTTTTCTGTTTTCTTCCGTATGTTTAACGTTTGCTTAATTATTTATTTATAACTTAATAATCTCGATGGCTTACATTTTACCTAAGTTTATCAACATAATAAAATTAGTTTTATTAGCGTCTATTTATAGACATTATCAGAACGCTTTGGTATCTGTTTTCAATGCGTTCGAGTTTTATTTACACGAAAAACCCTCTTTAGTGAGGGTTTTTTAATTATTAGCGTTGTTTGCTTAACAGAATACTTACCATTTCTACATCGCCACCCAATGGCGGATTGATCTTTGAAACCACCACCTCTGCGAAAGTAACCATAGGAGATTCTTCAAAAATTCGCGACAAAATCCGATTGGCAACATGCTCTAGAAGTTTAGAACGTACTGCCATTTCTTCTTTCACCACTTGGTTGAGGTAAACATAATCTACAGTATCTTCTAGTTGATCGCTTAACGCGGATTTAGATAAATTGGCATTTATCGTCAAGTCTACCCGATATTCGCTACCTATTTTACCTTCTTCTGTCAAGCAACCATGATTGGTAAATACTCTAATATTTTCAAGTTTGATACTTCCCATTATTTAAATTTTACGATAGCTTATACAAAGAAAAGTATTTTAAATAACTATCATTTAATAAGCAGAAGTATTTTTAAGAGCTTTTAAATTTAGTAACTTTGTAGCTTTCATTTTTTAACACGATGTCAGAAGAAAAAAAAGGCTTAAACTTTATTGAGCAAATCATAGAAGAAGATTTAAAAAACGGTTACAAAAAAGACGAGTTAAAATTTCGTTTTCCGCCAGAACCTAACGGCTATTTACATATTGGTCATGCTTCCTCCATCAACCTAAATTTTGGTTTAGGGTTGAAATACAACGCACCAGTCAACCTTCGTTTTGATGATACCAATCCTGCCAAAGAAGAACAAGAATATGTAGATGCTATCAAAAAAGATGTCGAATGGCTAGGGTTTAAGTGGGCTGAAGAACGCTATGCCTCAGACTATTTCCAACAGTTGTACGATTGGGCTGTAGCAATGATAAAAAATGGCGATGCTTATGTAGATAGCCAAACTTCTGAAGCCATTGCCGAACAAAAAGGAACACCTACAGAGCCTGGCGTTGCAAGTCCGTATAGAGACAGAAGTGTAGAAGAAAACCTACAGCTTTTTGAAGCCATGAAAAATGGTGAAACCGCAGAAGGAGAACATGTTTTGCGTGCCAAAATAGATATGGCTTCGCCCAATATGTTGATGCGTGATCCAATTATGTACCGAACGTTACACAAAGCACATCACCGCACCAATAACGATTGGAAAATTTATCCGATGTACGATTGGGCTCATGGAGAAAGCGATTTTATTGAAAGCATTTCACACTCTTTCTGTACGCTAGAATTTTTACCGCACAGAGAATTGTACAATTGGTTTATCAGTAAGGTAAGTACACCACAAGACTTTCAACCTAAACAAAGGGAGTTTGCAAGAAGAAACCTAAGCCATACCGTAGTGAGCAAACGTAAGCTTGCACAACTAGTAGAAAAAAAGATTGTAGAAGGTTGGGACGATCCAAGAATGTCTACTATTTCTGGTATGCGTCGTCGTGGTTATACCCCAATGGCAATCAGAAATTTTGCCACTTCTATTGGAGTAGGAAAAAGGGAAAATGTCATCGATTTATCCCATTTAGAACATTTTGTTCGTGAAGATTTAAATAAAACCGCTCCGCGTGTGATGGCAGTTCTAGATCCGTTAAAGGTTGTCATTACGAATTACGAAGAAGAAAAAGAAGAATGGTTGGAAGCCGAAAATAATCCCGAAGACGAAACTGCCGGGAATAGAGAAGTACCTTTTTCAAGAGAAATTTATATCGAACAAGATGACTTTAGAGAAGAAGCCAACCGTAAGTTTTTTAGATTGAAATTAGGAGGTGAAGTGCGTTTGAAAAATGCCTATATCATCAAAGCTGAAGAAGTGGTAAAAGACGATAACGGAAATATCATCGAAGTGCATTGTACTTATGACCCTAAAAGTAAAAGTGGTAGCGGAACTGAAGAATCGATGCGTAAAGTAAAGGGAACTCTGCACTGGGTTTCGGCTAAACATGCCATCAAAGCACAAGTAAATTTATATGATCGTTTGTTTACAGTAGAGTCTCCAGACGCCGATAAAGAAAAAGATTTCTTAGAATTTATCAATCCTAACTCGTTAGCAATTGTTACAGGTTATTTAGAACCTAGTTTAGCTTCCGCGGAAGCTTTACAGCATTTCCAGTTTCAAAGATTGGGCTATTTTTGTGTTGATAAAAATTCTATGGAGAAAAACCTTGTTTTTAACCGAACAGTCACTTTGCGCGACAGTTGGGCTAAAAAATCAAATTAAGAATAATTTAGGAAAGATAAGTCTTTTATTAACCGCTTATTAACAAGTGTTTTGTTGATTCTATATTAAATTTGAGAAATACAAATTAAGAATCAATTAAAAAACACGAAAATGTCAAAATCAGCAAACACATTATTAGCCTTATTGACCGGAGCAGCAATAGGAGCAGGAGTTGGGTTACTATACGCCCCAGACAAAGGTTCTAAAACCAGAAAAAAATTAAGAGACGAAGCAGATAAAGCTAAAGGGAAGTTAGACAAACAGTGGAAACAAACCTCAAAAAACTTGACAGATTCTGCTCAAAAAGCAAAGTATAATTTCGAAGCAAAACTGAATGACACGCTTTCTTCAGCAAGTCATAAAGCAGACGATGTCTTATTAGCGATGGAACAAAAGCTAGAAGAACTAAGACAAAAGAATGCTAAATTTCACACCAAAGCAGCTACAGAAGAAGTAAAAAGCAAAGTAAAAAAAACAACAGCCTAATTTAAAGTATGGCGATACAACATCTTCTAGAACATATAAGTGAACTTCAAAATAATGTCCAAGCGTATGTAAAAAGTACGCTTGATTATTATAAGTTACTTGCTTTTAAAAATGCGACAAAAAGTGCTGCTATTTTTGTTAAACTTATGGTTTTTGGTAGTTTCTTTTTGTTTTTTCTATTCTTTTTATCGTTTGCTTTCGCCTATTTAATAGGTGTTGCACTTGGTAATTTAAGTTATGGTTTTTTTATTATAGCAGGAGTTTACTTTGTGGTCTTTATCATTTTATTGACATTTAGTAAAACACTTTTTGATAAAATTATATTGAGAGAAGCCTCTAAAATTGTGTTTAAAGAAGACGAAGAATCAGAAGAAGAGGGTAACAACGAAAACCCAAAAATCGAAAACAAAAGAGAAGAGCTATGATCAAGAATGACTTTCGCTTTTACGATACCTATGAAGAGCTAGAAAAGGAAATACGTATTTTAAAGTTGCAAAACGAAATCGATGAAGAACGTATCAAGCTCAATGTGCAAAGTGTAAAAGAAGACCTTAATCCATTGTCGATAGCTTCTGATGTAGCAAGTTCTTTTGCAAAGAACGCGATTTATCTAAAGATTGCTACCCGATTATTTGCGATGCTGCCCATTGCAGCAATACTCGGGAAAAAAGAAAAGGAAGAAGAGAAAAAGAAAAAAAGAAAAAGACGCTGGTTTTAGCGTCTTTTTTATTTGAATAAACTTAAATTTTATACCTCCGGAAAGAAATCTTCGTTTTCGTCGTCGTTGGCTTGTGGTTTATTTTTGTTTCGCTTTGGCGGAGTAATTTTTTTCTTTTCATTTTCTTTTTTCATCTGCTCACCAATTTGGTTGGAAGCCACAAAAGAAGCAATCATATTGTTGAGCATATCGCTTCCCGCTTGCGGCGAATTAGGCAGTAAAATCAAATTGGTGTTGGTCTCTTCACCAATAGATTGTAGGGTGTCGTAATGTTGCGTGACTACAATTAGCGCCGAAGCTTCTTGCGAGTTGATCCCTACATTGTTTAAAACCTCTACAGATTCTTCTAAACCACGGGCAATCTCACGGCGTTGGTCGGCAATACCTTGACCCTGTAAACGCTTACTTTCGGCTTCTGCACGGGCTTTGGCTACGATTTTTATACGTTCTGCTTCTGCTTCGTATTCGGCAGCTACTTTCTCTCTTTCTGAAGCGTTAATGCGGTTCATCGCTTGTTTTACCTTTGCGTCAGGATCGATATCGGTAACCAAAGTTTTGATGATGTCGTAACCGTATTCTTCCATCGCTTCGTTGAGTTCTGTTTTTACGGCAATGGCAATATCGTCTTTACGTTCAAAAACGTCGTCTAATTTCATTTTAGGAACTTCGGCACGAACCACATCAAAAACATAAGATGTAATCTGGTTTTGCGGATTTTCGAGCTTGTAGAAGGCTTCGTAAACTTTATCTTTAATCACCTGAAACTGTACCGATATTTTTAAGTGTACAAAAACATCATCTTTGGTTTTGGTTTCTACGTTAACATCCAACTGCTGGATTTTTAAATTAATTCTTCCAGCAATCTTATCAAATACAGGAATTTTAAACTGTAAACCCGAATTTCTGACACCTAGAAAGCGCCCAAAACGCTCGATAACTGCAGAAGTTTGTTGTTTTACCACAAAGATTCCGCTGAAAAGAATGACGATAAATAAAAAGATGGCGAAGTACAACAAGATTTGTCCCATAACAATTGTTTTTAGTTGATTTTAAAGATATTAATTTTTCGAATAGTTGAGGGCAAAATCTATTCTTTTTAGCGTTTCTGTTTTGCCAATCAAGCTCATGATATGAAACAAATCCGGACCTTTCATTTCGCCTACCAGCGAAAGACGAAGCGGTTGCATCACTTTACCAAAGCCAATAGCTTTAGCAGAAATCCAAGCTTTTACATGAGCCTGTAAGGCTTCTTGCTCAAAACTTAAAGCGGAATCGATGACTTGCTTGAGTTCGGTTAAAATTTCCGAAGTATCTTCTTTCCAAGCTTTTTGGTAGCTTTTTTCATCTAATGAAGTAGGAGCCACGAAATAGAAATTGCTCAATTCCCAAAAATCATCCACGAAAGTGGCGCGCTCTTTTATTTCTGCTATCACTTTTTCGATATAATCTTTCTCGGCAGAAATGTTCTTGTCCATCAAGATCGATTGAAATGCAGTTGCTAATTGCTCGTTACTTTCTTGTTGTAAATAATGATGTTGAAACCACTTGGTTTTTTCTGGGTCAAATTTGGCACCAGATTTCGATACGTGTCCTAACGAAAAAGCATTGATTAACTCTTCCATCGCGTAAATCTCCTTTTCGGAACCCTTACCTTCGTTCCAACCTAATAAGGCTAGCATATTTATTACCGCTTCAGGTAAATAACCATCTTCACGGTAACCGCTAGAGATTTCTCCAGATTTTGGATCTTTCCACTGTAGAGGAAACACTGGAAAGCCCATTTTGTCGCCATCGCGTTTGCTGAGTTTTCCTTTTCCAGTAGGTTTTAGAATAAGCGGTAGATGAGCAAATTTTGGAGCTTCCCAACCAAAAGCGCGATACAGTAAAATATGTAAAGGCATCGATGGCAACCATTCTTCGCCACGAATGACATGCGAAATGCCCATGAGATGGTCATCAACAATATTGGCTAAATGATAGGTTGGCATTCCGTCGCTTTTAAACAAAACTTTATCGTCGAGAATATTGGTGTCTATTGTAATTTCACCTCGAATTTCATCATACATTTTTAAAATTTCGTCTTGTGGCGACTTAAAGCGAATGACATAAGGTTCTTCGTTAGCCAGTTTTTCTTCTACTTCGTTTTGTTCCAGCGAAAGCGAATTTTTTAGCTTTAAACGGTTGTGCCAATTGTAGATAAAAGTTTTACCCTTGGCTTCATGATCTTTACGATGTGCATCTAATTCTTCTGCGGTGTCAAAGGCGTAGTAAGCACTCCCGTTATCTATTAATTTCTGAATATTTGCTTGGTAAATATCTTTTCGTTCGCTTTGTCTGTAAGGGCCAACATTTCCGGGTTTGTTGACACTTTCGTCGAAAGACATATGGAGCCAAGCCAAAGCTTCGACAATATAATCTTCGGCACCTTCTACATAGCGGGTTTGATCGGTATCTTCGATACGCAGAATAAAATCGCCGCCGTGTTTTTTGGCAAATAAATAATTGAAAAGGGCAGTTCTTACACCACCAATATGTAAAGGCCCTGTGGGACTGGGAGCAAATCGAACTCTTACTTTTTGTGACATGGACTAATTTTTGAACACAAAGATACAATCTTCTTCAACTTTTTAAATTTGAAATTGAATAGAAAATGGTCTATAATTTGTACATTTATCGCTGCCTATGAGTAATTACCAAGCCATACAAGACAAACTCGAGCAGTTTATTAAAAAGTATTATACCAATAAGCTCATCAAAGGAGGTATTTTATTTTTGGCGATAGGCTTGTTGTATTTTTTGTTTACGGTTTTTTTTGAACAAGTCTTTTGGTTAAGCCCAATGGGGCGAACCATTTTATTTTGGTTATTTATTGGAGTTGAAATTTTTTTGTTTTTACGATTTATTGCGATTCCGCTTTCAAAATTATTAAAGCTCGCCGGCGGAATTTCTCACGAAGAAGCCTCCAAAATGATAGGCAATCACTTTCCTGAGGTAGATGATAAATTGCTCAATATTTTACAGTTGCAGCAACAACCCAACGCGCATCAAACCGATTTGTTGTTGGCAAGTATCGAGCAAAAATCGCAAGAATTGCAACCCGTGCCGTTTACTTCAGCAATCAACTATAAAAAAAGTTTAGGCTATGCTAAATATGCGGTTATTCCGCTGGGAATCATCTTAGCAATTTATATTTCGGGTCATGAGAAATTGTTTTCAGAAAGTTACCATCGAGTAGTGAACTACAAAAAGCAATTTGTACCACCAGCGCCATTTCAGTTTCGAGTTTTACCCAACAAATTGCAAGTCTACAAAAACCAAGACTTAAACGTAAGTATCGAGACTTATGGCGATATAGCGCCTGAGAACGCAAACATAATTATTGATGGACAAGCGTCTATTTTAAAAAGCGATGGAATAGGGAAGTTTAATTATACCTTTTCTAAAATTACAGAAAACACTTCCTTTAGAATAATTTCTAATGGTGTAGAATCACAAGAATATACGATAGAAGTGGTAGATGTTCCTGAACTGACCGATTTTAAAATGCAGTTATTTTATCCTAAGCACGTCAATCAAGCTTCCGAAATTGTTTCAGGTACAGGAAATGCTACGATTCCAGAAGGCACAACTATCAAATGGATTTTGAATACCGTTGCTACGGAAAATGTAGATTTAGTAATGCCCGATTCTACCTATATTTTTGAAAAGTCAAACCAAGTTTTTGACATCCAGAAGTCCATCTATAGTTCGGTAGATTATGCGGTGATTACTTCTAACCAAGCAGTAAAAAATCATGAGACACTCAACTATAGTTTAAAAGTAATCAAAGATCAATATCCGAAAATAGAGGTAGAGAAAAGAGTGGATACCACCAACAATAGTTTTCATTATTTTAAGGGAATTATTAGTGATGATTACGCCATTTCTCGTCTTGAAATCGTTTACTACCCTACAAACAATCAAAACGACATCAAAACAGCTAAAATTGATTATGACGGTAAAGATTATGCAGCATTTTTTTATCAATTTCCTAATAATTTAGAGTTGGAAAAAGGCCAACCTTATGCGTTTTATTTCCGCGTAAGCGATAATGACGCTTTACATAAATACAAATCCACTAATAGTGAAGTGTTTAATTATCAGTTACTTACAAAGCAAGAAGAATTAGAACAAAATCTTGAAAACCAAAGTGAAGCCATCGATGGAATTTCTAAAACAATTGAACAGATGAAGAGTTCTTCACAAGATTTAAAAGAGTTTAGCAAAACCCAACTAGAAAAAGAAAACCTTAATTACCAAGACCGACAAAAGCTTCAAAATTTTCTGGAAAGAGAAAAGCAACAGAACGAAATGATGAAAAATTTCTCTGAAAAGCTAAAAGAAAATCTCGATAAATTAGAAGAAAATAATGAGCTAAAAGAGCAATTGGAAGAAAAGTTAGAAAATAGTAAAGAGAAGTTAGAACAAGACAATAAACTGTTAGAGGAGTTAGAAAAATACCAAGATAAACTCAATAAAGAGCAACTTCATAAAAAGATCGAAGAGCTACAAAAAAACAGCTCTTTTCAGGAAAAAACTTTAGAACAATTGGTGGAACTAACCAAACGTTTTTATGTAGAAGAAAAAGCCAAGAAGATTGCCTCAGAAATGGATAAATTGGCTGAAGAACAACAAAAACTAAGTGATAAAAAAGAAGAAAACACTTCGGAAGCTCAAAAAGAAGTCTCTGAAAAATTTGAAGAACTAAAAAAAGAACTCGACGAACTTCAAAAAGAAAATGAAGGGTTAAAACAGCCGATGGATTTACCGCGGGACGAACAAGGAGAAAAAGAAGTTTCTAAAGAACAGCAAAAAGCCGAAGAAAATTTAGAGCAATCAGAACAGCAAAAAAGCAGTTCTCAACAGCAGAGTTCAAAACAAAAAGCGTCTCAAAATCAAAAATCTGCCGCCAAGAAAATGCAACAAATGGCCAATCAGATGCAGCAAATGATAGCTCAGAATATGGAAAGCCAAATGCAGGAAGACGCCGAAATGCTCAAACAAATTTTAGAGAACTTATTGGTTTTTTCTTTCGAGCAAGAAGATTTGATGCTAAAGTTCGAAAAAACTTCCACCAATAGTCAGAATTATGCGTCTCAATTACGAAGGCAACAGAGTTTAAAAGAAAACTTTAAGCATATTGATGATAGTCTATTTGTACTGGCTTCTAGAAACCCGATGTTGGAAGAGGAGATTACCGAAAAATTGGTAGATGTAGATTACAATATCAATCAGGCACTAGAACGCTTTGCAGAAAATATGCAACGGCAAGGTATCGCAAGTCAGCAATACGTCTTTAAAGGAGCTAATGATTTAGCCAACATGTTAGATCAAACCTTAAGCAACATGCAACAGATGATGCAGATGCAAGGTCAGGGTCAGGGTCAGCCAAAACCCGGACAAGGTCAAGGACAAGGCGGTTTTCAGTTACAGGACATTATCATGAGTCAGGAGCAATTAAGTAAAAAGGCTGGAGAAAAAGCCAAACAGCAAGGCAAGAATGGTCAACCTCAAAATGAAGGAGGAGAAAAAGAGGGTGAAAACGGAACTCCTAAAAAAACTTCTGAAGACGGCAAAAAACAAAGTAAAGGAGAAAAAGGAAAGCAACCCGGACAAGAAGGTCAAAACGGCCAACGAGGTGGCGATGGTGATGGGGAGCAATGGAGCAAAGAGTTGTACGAAATCTTTAAAGAACAACAAACTTTAAGGTTTCAGCTAGAAGATATTATCAAAGCCAAAGGATTACAACAAGACGCTGGGAACTTACTAAAGTCGCTTGAAAAGATAGAAGATGATCTTTTAAACAAAGGGATTACTAGAGAGACCGAAAAACAAATGTTGAATGTAAAACACCGGTTGTTACAACTCGAAAATGCGGCTTTTCAAAAAGAACAGGACAGTAAGCGCACTTCCAAAACCAACGACAAAGAGTTTAATCATCAGAATAATGTTTTAAATATCAAAGCGAAAGAATATTTCAATTCTGATGAGATTTTAAATCGACAAACTTTACCTTTGCAAAAAAATTACAAAGAGTTAGTAAAGGAATATTTCACAAAAGACTAGGATGATTGATTTTGTAAGCAAAGCGAAGTTTGTTTTACCAAGCCAAGAAAAGTATGTGCTCTGGATAATCGATGTGATCAAAAGTGAAGACTTCGAATTGGGAGAAATCAGCTATATCTTTTGTGAAGATGATTTTTTATTTAATCTGAATAAGGAATACCTCAATCACGATACCCTTACCGACATCATTACGTTTGATTACACCATCAACAAGATCTTGAGTGCAGAAATTTTTATTTCTACGGAAAGGGTAGAAGACAATGCAAAGGACTTCAATGTAAGTTTTGAAGAAGAATTGCGACGAGTAATGATTCATGGAGTCCTCCACTTAATGGACTTTAAAGACAAATCAGACAAACAAAAAGAGTTGATGCGTCAGAAAGAAAATGAAAAAATAAAAATGTTCCACGTGGAACAATAGCCAATTTTATGTTTGAAAGTAGATATGATGTAGTTGTTGTTGGCGGCGGTCACGCCGGAAGTGAAGCGGCAGCAGCGGCCGCAAATATGGGTAGTAAAACCTTGCTGATTACGATGAATTTACAAAACATTGCTCAAATGTCTTGTAATCCTGCAATGGGAGGAATCGCCAAAGGACAGATTGTAAGAGAAATCGATGCTTTAGGAGGTTACAGTGGAATTGTGAGTGACAAAAGCGCTATACAATTTAAAATGCTGAATAAAAGCAAAGGACCAGCTATGTGGAGTCCTCGAGTGCAAAGCGATCGCATGCGTTTTGCAGAAGAATGGCGTTTGATGTTAGAGCAAACACCAAATCTTGATTTTTATCAAGAAATGGTTGCCGGATTATTAATAGAAAAAAATAAAGTTGTTGGAGTAAAAACGTCACTTGGTATAGAAGTCTATGCAAAATCGGTGATTTTAACCAACGGTACTTTTCTTAACGGATTGATACATATAGGTGAGAAGAATTTTGGAGGAGGACGCTCAGGAGAAAGAGCGGCAACAGGAATCACTGAGGATTTAGTAAATATAGGATTTGAAGCAGGTAGAATGAAAACAGGAACTCCACCCCGAGTTGACGGGCGTTCTTTAGACTTCTCTAAAATGATTGAGCAGCCAGGCGATGACGACCCTGCCAAGTTTTCTTATTTAGACATCACACAGCCTCTCAAAGAGCAACGTTCTTGTCATATGTCGTATACTTCAGAAGAAGTTCATGATTTACTGCGAGAAGGTTTTGATAGATCGCCTATGTTTAACGGCGCTATAGAAAGTATCGGTCCGCGTTATTGTCCTAGTATAGAAGATAAAATAAATCGTTTTGCCGACAAAGACAGACACCAATTGTTTGTAGAGCCAGAAGGTTGGAATACCATAGAGTATTATATTAATGGTTTTTCTACTTCGTTGCCAGAAGAAGTACAGTACAAAGCACTAAAAGCAGTAAAAGGTTTTGAAAACGTAAAGTTTTTTAGACCTGGATATGCAATAGAATACGATTATTTTCCTCCAACACAATTAAAGCATACGTTAGAAACCAAGTTGGTTGACGGTTTATACTTTGCAGGACAGATTAACGGAACAACGGGTTATGAAGAAGCAGCTTCACAAGGCTTGATGGCAGGAATAAATGCGAGCTTAAAAGTGCAAGAAAGAGAAGAATTTATTCTGAACCGTGATGAAGCTTACATAGGCGTTCTAATTGACGATTTAATTACCAAAGGAACAGAAGAACCTTACCGTATGTTTACTTCTCGTGCCGAGTATAGAACGCTGTTGCGTCAGGATAATGCAGATTTCCGTTTAACGGAAAAATCTTATCGTTTAGGTTTGGCAGGCAAAGATAGATTGCAAAAAATGGAAGAAAAGAAGCAGCAATCGGAAGATTTTGTTTCCTTTTTTAAGGAAACTAGCGTTACTCCTGAAGAAGCAAACCCAGTTTTAGAAGCTAAAAATTCTGCCGCAGTTTCTCAAAGCGGAAAGATGTTTAAGATTTTTGCTCGTCCTAACATTACCATGCAAGACATGCGAAATTTTTCTGCTGTTGAAGATTATATTCAAGAGAATAATATCGGACAAGAAGCTTTGGAACAGACAGAAATTCAGATAAAATATTCGGGATATATTGAGAAGGAAAAAAACAATGCTGATAAACTGCATCGCCTTGAAAATATAAAAATCCCAGAGAACTTCGATTATTCTCATTTACAATCGATGTCGATGGAAGCGAGAGAAAAACTAAATAAGATTCAACCCAAAACAGTTTCACAAGCTTCTCGAGTTAGTGGTGTTAGCCCGGCAGATATTTCTGTTTTGTTGGTTTATATGGGAAGGTAACTTTCACAATGTTCCACGTGGAACATTGATGTAAAAATCTAAATTATTCTATTGAAAAAATCAAATCAAATATACCTTTCTTGTAAAGATTTTAGTGTAAGTCAAGAGCGCTTTGATTTGTTTTGGAATGAAGAAAAAGATATTTTAATCACGTCTCCCATTCCAGATATTTCGAAATTACCGAAATATTATAAAAGCGAAAATTATATTTCGCATACCGATGGAAAAAGAAATCTTTTTGAAAGAGCTTACCAAGCAGTAAAAAGTTTTATGCTTCAACATAAATTAAAACTGATAGAAAATTGTCAGCCTGTAAATAAAACCATTTTGGATATCGGAGCAGGAACAGGGGACTTTTTAGCATACTTAAAAAAGAAGGATTGGCAAGTTAAGGGAGTTGAACCAAATCCGTCTGCAAGAAATCTAGCAGAACAAAAAGGAATAACTTTACACCAAGATATTTCAGAATTACCTACTGATGATAAATTTGAGGTAATTACCCTTTGGCACGTGTTAGAGCATATTCCAGATTTAGAAAATTTTATTTTACAATTAAAAAGCCGTCTCACAGAAAACGGAGTTTTAATTATTGCCGTTCCGAATTTTAAAAGTTATGATGCGCGATATTACCAAAACTTTTGGGCGGCTTATGATGTGCCAAGACATTTGTGGCATTTTTCCCAAAAGGGAATAAAAAGACTTTTTGCAGCGCATCAATTTTCAATTCAAAAAAGTAAACCACTTTGGTTCGATGCTTTTTATGTGAGTCTGCTTTCCGAAAAATACAAATCGAACTCCAGCAATTTTATAAAACCTCTTTTTGTGGGTTTAATGAGCAATCTGAAAGCTATTTCTTCAAAAGAGTATTCGTCTTTGATTTATTTCTTAAAAAAAGACATTTAAAAAAGAATTCTCGAGCGTTTATCTGACAGAACAGGGTTTTGCCTAACCAAAAAGAAATAAGCTCCTAAATCGTTTTATTTTGCGCTATTCTTAATAAGAAACGCTTATTGATAAATGTTTATATATAAATATTTTTGATGACAAATTAATTTTTATAAGATTCAAATTATAATAGTACTTTTACCTAAATTTTAAAACAGATAAGAGAAATGAAAAAAATTGTTTTTGTTCTTATTGCCTCCATCGGATTAATGAGTTGTAATCAAGAAAAAACAGCTTATGTAGACAATAATGTCTTGGCGAGTGAATTTCAAGAAATGAAAGACACCGAAGCGAGATTTACAAAAAAGTCAGAAAAAATTAGAAAAGAGTTAGATTCTATTGCCTTAGCTTTACAAACCGAAATCCAGGAATACCAAGCTAAAATGGCTTCGATGTCTACTGCTGCGCGACAAGAAAGAGAAGCAGAATTGATGCAAAAGCAACAAACGTTACAACGTCAGCAACAAACACAGTCTAACTTGTTGAGAGAAGAAAGTGATCAAGTAATAGATTCTTTAATTACCAAAGTAAAAGATTTTGTGGCTGATTACGGAAAAGAAAACGGTTATACGTTTATTTTTGGATCTAACGATACTGCAAATATTATGTATGCCAAAGAAGGTAAAGATATTACACAAGAAGTTTTAAAGAAACTTAATGAGAAGTATAAAAAATAAAACAATTGTGTAACAAAGAGAATATATAAAAGTCAGACATTTGTCTGGCTTTTTTTTTGAGCAAAACCATGAAACAAACCTTACTTTTACTTTTCTTATTTACAACAACGATTTTCTATTCGCAGGATAATTTCACTTTAAGCGGAACCATAAAAGACGCTACTAATGGTGAAAGTATTTTTGGAGGTTCAGTATTCTTAAAAAATACAAGCATAGGAACTTTAACAAATGAATATGGCTTTTTCTCGCTTTCTGCACCAGAAGGTAAATACACTTTGGTCATTTCGTTTATAGGCTATAAAAGGTATGAACAAGAAGTAACTCTTGACGAAAGTCAAAAATTTGATATCGAACTCGAAGTAGACACCGCAGAACTCAATGAGGTAGTTATAGTCGCTGAAGAAACCGAAAAAGCCAGTTTAAAAAGTCCACAAATGGGGGTAAATAAACTTAAAGCGGAAACGATTAAACAAATCCCCGTGGTTTTAGGTGAAGTAGATGTGGTGAAATCGCTGCAGTTACTTCCTGGCGTGACTAACAACGGTGAAGGTTCAAGCGGATTTAACGTTCGAGGTGGAGCTGCAGATCAAAACCTGATTTTATTGGATGAAGCCGTAATTTATAACGCTTCGCATTTGTTTGGTTTTTTCTCTGTTTTTAATGCCGATGTGGTCAAAGATATCAAACTTTATAAAGGTTCAATTCCTCCGAATTTTGGAGGTCGGGTTTCTTCGGTTTTAGATATTAGACAAAAAGACGGCAACAGTAAAGACTATGAATTTACAGGCGGAATAGGAGCCGTTTCTAGCCGATTAGCAGCAGAAGGACCAATTTTTGGAGAAAAAGGTTCTTTTATTTTAGCGGGTAGAGGTTCGTATGCCCATCTATTTTTAAAAATTACCGATAACGAAAACAGTGCTTATTTTTATGATGCCAATCTAAAGACCAATTATCAGTTTAACGATAATAATAGAGTTTACCTTTCAGGTTATTTCGGACGTGATGTATTCGATCTTAACGGAATTGTAAACACCAGTTATGGCAATGCGACAGGCAACTTACGTTGGAATCATATTTTTAACGATAAATTGTTCTCCAACTTATCGCTTATTTATAGCAAGTATGATTATCAGTTGAATTTAGATTTTATCGAACTCGATTGGAAATCTGATATCGAAAATTACCATTTGAAGTACGACTTTTCTTATTTTCTCAACAATAAAATTAATCTGGACTTTGGCTTAGAAGCTATACGTTATGATTTTAATCCAGGCGAAGTAAAACCTTCCACAACAACCTCGCCAATCAATTACCGCCAATTACAAGAAAAACAAGCTTTAGAATCGGCATTCTATATGAATTCAGAGCACAAAATCACTTCAAAATTCACCGCACAATACGGTTTTCGCCTCAGCAGGTTTGACCGTTTTGGAGAAGAAAAAATAAATATTTATACCAATGATCAACCAGTGGTTTACAATCCCACACTTGGTATTTATGAAGAAGGTACAATTACAGGTGAAGAGGTTTACGATAACGGAGAAAGCATAGCAGATTTTACTAAATTCGAACCCCGTTTATCATTGGCTTATCAATATTCCGAAAAGGCATCCGTAAAGGCGAGTTATGCCAGAACAGCGCAATATATTCATTTAATATCCAACACGATTACAGCAACGCCATTAGACATTTGGGCTCCCAGCGGAAAATATATAAAACCACAGTTAGCCCATCAATATGCCATAGGCTATTTTAGGGAACTGGAAGAGGGTAAGTATAGTTTAGAAACAGAAGCCTATTATAAAACGGTAGACAATCGTTTAGATTATGTAGATGGAGCAGAGCTCATCGCTAACGAAAATATCGAAACTGAAATTTTAAGCGGAGAGGCAAAAGCCTATGGCTTAGAAGTTTTATTTCGAAAAAATAAAGGGAAACTTACCGGTTGGTTGGCATATACCTTATCAAAATCAGAACAACGAGCTTTTGGCGGAAATGCTGGCGGACTAGGGATTAACGAAGGCAATTGGTACTTGACTCCGTATGATAGAACACACGATATTTCACTTACAACCAGCTACCAACTGAATGAGAAATGGAGTTTTAGCGCTAATGGTATTTTTCAGACCGGAAGACCTGTCACTTATCCCAACAGCCAATATTTATATGAGGGGTTTTCGGTTGCTAACTTTGCTTCACGAAACGAAAATAGATTACCAGCATACCACAGAGTTGATGTTTCGGCTACCTTAAAACCTCAAAAAGCTAAAAAATGGAAAGGCGAATGGGTTTTTAGCATTTACAATGTTTATAACCGAAAAAATGCCGCTTCGATTACGTTTGGTCAAAACAGGGAAACCGGGAATAACGAAGCGACCAGAACAGCTATTTTTGGTATTGTTCCTTCAGTAACCTACAATTTTAAATTTTAGACAAATGAAAAAAACTAGTCTTGTATTTTTGTTTTTCATAGCTGGAATAAGCATTTCTTGTACCGATGTGGTAACGGTTGATGTACCAGAAGCAGCATCAAGATTGGTCGTTGAGGCCTCACTGGATTGGGAATTTGAAACCAACGGAAACAACCAAACAATTCGCGTAAGCCAATCGACACCTTACTTTACTGAGAATTTATACGAGCCCGTCACTACTGCTCAGGTAAAAGTAATTAACGAAGAAACCCAAGAAGAATTTGTTTTTACACACGCAGATAATGGCTATTACTTTAACGATACGTTTAACCCGATAATAGACAACAGCTACCGATTAGAAGTAAACAACGAAGAACACAGCTATCGTTCTACAGAAACTCTAGTGGAAGGAACAAAGATTATAGAGATTACACAATCGAAAGAAGAAGGTTTTGATGACGAAATCATTGAGATCAATATCGTTTTTGATGACAAAGAAAATGTTGAAAATTATTATTTGCTCAAATGTAAAAATCAAGAAATGGGCTTTTATAACTTCATAACAATAAGCGATGAGTATTTTGATGGAAATACCATAAGTGTTTTTTATGAACTTTTGGAAGATCAAGATACTGGCGTAGAACCTTTTGAAGCTGGAGATGTGGCAGAGGTAGAACTTTATGGAATCTCAAAGGCATATTATGACTATCTGACCTTGTTGATTAACCAATCTGAAGCTTCAGGAAATCCTTTTGCAGCGATACCCGCAGAACTCAAAGGTAATATTGTCAATGAAAATCCAGCAGCCGAGCCTGCATTTGGGTACTTTAGGTTAACCCAAGTAGATAAAACAACTTTTACTATTCAATAATTAAACTTTACGATGCAATAAGCGTGTAAGTTTAATCGATAAATCGGTCAAGATAATTTTAGAATTTCCGTTGCGCACGATGTGGTATATACTTTTTTCGAGCTCTTCAGTGATTTCCATAATGTTATTCTGATGTACAAAAGGAGCAAAGTTTTCTAACCTAAAACCTTCGGTTTCGGGTTCCATAAAAACCAAATCCTTGGCACCGTAGTTGAGCAACATCGATTGTCTAAAAAAATGAAGGCAATACAACAAAAACTGTTTTTGGGTCTCACGACCGGTTTTAGAGATTTCATCACTCCAAGCAATCAAATCGTTGATACTGCTTTTATTTCCTTTGGCTTTAAAAGCGGAGCGTACCCAAAAAACAAACCATTGTTCAAACTGAGAATCGTCACTGTCTTGACTTAAATAATGGTATGCCTTACAAAAATCGCCATCAGATTTGTGAGCAATTTTTTTAGCAGAACTTTCATCTACACCTCTGTTCATCAACTCTTGTGAAATATCTTTGGTGCTCAATGGCGGAAAATGAATCATTTGACATCTCGATTTTATCGTATCCAAAATCTGATCTTCACTTTCGGTGACCAATAAAAATACAGTTTGGTTGGGCGGTTCTTCGATGAGTTTTAAAATCTTATTGGCAGCCTGGTTGTTCAATTTATCTGCGTGCCAAATAACCATGATTTTGTAACCACCTTCGTATGATTTTAGGCTAAGTGTTTTCGAGATGTTTTGTGCATCGCGCACGTTAATGACACCTTGTTTGTTTTCGATGCCCAAAAAGTTATACCAATCATAAAGTGTGGGGTAAATATTAGAAGCGAGAAAATTTCGCCATTCTTCCGTAAAGTCTTCGGCACAATTATTTTTAGTGATTTTTTTGTTGTTGGCTGTAGGGTAAACAAAATGTAAATCGGGATGTGCAAATTTGTTTACTTTTAAGTTACAAGCTTCATTTCCGGTCGTGTTTTCACCTTGAGTGTTCTTACATAACAAATATTGTGCATAAGCAATTGCCGTAGCCAAAGTTCCGCTACCGTCCTTGCCCACAAACAACTGTGCGTGTGGCACACGACCGTTATCAGCACTTGTGGTGAGGTGGTTTTTGATGTGCGGTAAACCTAAAATACTCGAAAATAACATAGTGACGAAAGTAGTTAAATTTTAAAAAAGTAAAACCGGGATTTCCTCAAAACTTAGAATTAATTAAATTTGAGAAATTTTTTAGCAAATGAAGACATTAGACCAAATTGATTTTAAAAATAAAAGAGCATTGATAAGGGTAGATTTCAATGTTCCGTTAAACGAAAAATTTGAAGTTACCGATAAAACAAGAATAGAAGCAGCAAAGCCAAGCATCGACAAAATCTTAAAAGATGGCGGCTCTGTGGTCTTGATGTCTCATCTAGGAAGACCAAAGGGTAAAGACAAGGCATTTTCTTTAGGGCATATTGCCCAAACGGTAAGCGATGTTTTAGGGAAGCAAGTAAACTTTGTTGATGATTGTATTGGGAAAAATCCCGAAGAAGCATCCAAAAACCTACAACCGGGTGAAATATTGTTGTTAGAAAACCTTCGTTTTTATGATGAAGAAACCGCGGGAGATAAAGCTTTCGCTGAAAAATTGGCAAAGCATGGGGATGTTTATGTCAACGATGCTTTCGGTACCGCTCACAGGGCTCACGCTTCGACCACGATTGTCGCACAGTTTTTTAATGAGAAGTGTTTTGGAGATCTATTGGCCAAAGAAATAGAAAGTTTAGATAAGGTTTTAAATTCAGATAAAAAGCCCGTAACCGCAATTATTGGGGGCGCAAAAGTTTCTTCCAAAATTACGGTAATCGAAAATATTTTAGACAAAATAGATCACCTCATTATTGGTGGCGGAATGACCTATACGTTTATCAAAGCTCAAGGCGGAAAAATAGGCAATTCGCTTGTAGAAGACGATAAACAAGAAATTGCTTTAGAAATTTTAGCGAAAGCAAAAAAGAAAAATGTAGAAGTCCATTTGCCTGTCGATACTCTTATCGCCGATGATTTTAACAACGATGCTCAAACCAAAACCGTCAAAATAGATGAAATTCCAGCGGGTTGGATAGGTGTTGATGTAGGCAAAAAAACCATCGAAAATTTTGGTAAGGTTATTGAGGAATCTAAAATCATACTTTGGAATGGACCTTTGGGTGTTTTTGAGATGTCTAATTTTGCTTTCGGAACCATTTCTCTC
Source organism: Mesonia sp. K7 (assembly GCF_003233725.1). Taxonomy (GTDB): domain Bacteria; phylum Bacteroidota; class Bacteroidia; order Flavobacteriales; family Flavobacteriaceae; genus Mesonia. The sequence goes on along the minus strand of NZ_QKQV01000003.1, from coordinate 200,342 downwards.
GGAAAAGACATTGCTAAGGCAACAAAACAAGGCGCTTTTTCGTTAGTAGGTGGAGGTGATAGCGTTGCCGCCGTAAAAAAGTTCCATATAGAAGACGAAGTAAGTTATGTTTCAACAGGTGGTGGTGCCATGCTAGAAATGTTAGAGGGCAAATCATTACCAGGAATAGAAGCAATTAAAAAGTAAAAAATTCATAGGATGAAGAAATTTGTAATCAGTAGTTTACTACTCTTTACCAACTTATTTTTATACGCACAAGACAAAAAGGAAGTCGAAGGTGATATTGGCGAAAGTGTTCCTGTAGAACAAGACACTATCGTCAATTTTATTGTCGATTATGAAGAAGCAACTGCTATCGATTCGGTTTGGGCTTCAAAACTTTACAATTCAAAATTATATCCCCAACTAAGCTTATCAATTAGACAAATAGATCATCTTGATGAGGAAAGCATCATTAAAGAGGTTTCCACAGAATTATTAAAACAGCGATTGGAAGATCTGAACGCTAAAACACCATTTGTGATTGAGTACAATCCGACTTTAGAAAGTGTGATTAATTTTTATTTAAAACGAAATCGTAAAGCGGTGGAAAACTTAATGGCTCTTAGTCACTATTACTTTCCAATGTTTGAAGAAAAATTAGACAAATACGATATTCCGTTGGAGATGAAATATCTCGCAATTGTAGAATCGGCACTTAACCCGAGAGCAAAATCTAGAGTTGGCGCGACAGGTTTGTGGCAATTTATGTATGCTACCGGAAAAATGCACGGTCTGGATGTGACGAGTTATTATGACGAAAGAATGGATCCTGTTTTATCTACCGAAGCAGCTTGTAAATATCTAAAAAATCTTTACGATACTTTTCAAGATTGGGATTTGGCTTTAGCATCTTACAATTCTGGCCCAGGAAATGTGGCAAAAGCGATTAGAAGAAGTGGTGGTAACACTAATTATTGGGAGCTGAGAAACTATTTGCCTAGAGAAACTGCAGGTTATGTACCTTCTTTTATTGCAACCATGTATATGTTTGAGTATGCAGATGAGCACGGTTTTAAGCCTTATCAACCAGAAATTACTTATTTCGAAACCGATACGATTAAAGTAAAAGGACAAATCAAATTCGATCAGATTGAAAAAACCACAGGGGTCAACCGTGAGTTGCTTTCGTTTTTAAATCCGAGTTATAAATTAGAGATCGTTCCGTATATCGAAAACGAAAATCACTACATCAGATTACCAAAAGCAGAAGCGGGTGTTTTTGTTTCCAACGAAAGTGTGATTTACGATTACGCAAAAAAACTATTGGCGCAAGAAGAAGCTGAAGCGGAAGCAAAAAAAGCATTAGATGAACCTCAAAAAACCTATTACCGTGTAAGAAGGGGCGATTATCTAGGTAAAATTGCCGATAGATTTGGGGTAAGTATTTCGAGTATAAAACAATGGAATGGACTAAGAAGCAGTAGGCTTAACATAGGTCAAAAACTTACGATTTATAGTAAAAATGGCTCTGATATTGCTGAAAACACAGAAAGACAAGAGGTTTATACCGTTAAACCTGGAGACACTTTATGGAGCATTTCAAAAAAATATCCTGGAGTTAGTGTACAAAATATTCAAAATTGGAACGGTATTAGTGGTAAGAATATCAAACCCGGAATGAAACTAAAAGTGACCAACGGGTAAAATCAAGCTAACTAACTAACATTTTTACCATTTACCATGAGAAAAGTATTATTTCTTATCATTATCATAGCTACATTTTGGGCATGCGAAGATAAAAAGAACGACAAAGGATTATTGCCAGATTCTTCAGGGCGCATCAACAACATCAATATTATTGTTTCTAATGAGCTTTGGGAAGGCGAAATAGGAGAAGTTTTACGCAAAAATTTAGCTTCTGAAGTCGAAGGATTGCCACAACAAGAGCCTTTGTTTACCATTAACCAAATGCCTGCTGCAGCCTTTAAAGATTTTGCGAGAAACAACCGCACTTTTTTAAAAATAGATAAGTCTAAACAAACTTCTTTTACGGTTGTAAAAGACACCTTTGCTAAACCACAAACAGGAATTTTTATCACTGGGCAAAATGTTTCTGAGATTGTCAATAACATCAATACCCATAAAGATAAAATTATACGCAATTTTAAGGCAGCTGAAATAGCAGAACAACAAAGACGTATTCTTAAATCACTCAAAAAAGATGATCAACTAGAAGAAAACTTAGGAGTTTCTTTAAAGTTTCCTACGGCGTATCGTTATGCAAAAAACGAAAAAGATTTCTTTTGGATTCGCAAAGATATCCCTAACGGAAGTATGGAAATCCTGGTTTACGAAGTCCCTTTTTCGGTAATTGAAAAAGACACCAACATCGTTGGTAACATCATAAAAATGAGAGATTCTATCGGAAAAAAGTTTATTCCAGGACCAAATGAAGACTCTTATCTAGCGACAGAAAAAGCATTTGCACCTTACTTATTTGAAACAACAATAGATGGTAAATTTGCTTACGAAACCAAAGGAGTTTGGGATGTTAGAAATGCTTTTATGGCGGGGCCATTTATCAATTATGCAGTAAAAGATAAAGCCAACAATCGCTATGTGATTTTAGAAGGTTTTGTGTTTAAACCCTCCGCAACCAAGAGAGATAATGTATTTGAACTCGAAGCGATCCTAAAATCGGCTAAAATCAATTAAGATTTAGTTCTTATTTTCTACTTGATTTCTAGCGTTTGCATCTTTAGAATCCTTAACGTCTTCGTCTTTAGAAGCGTCCTTAAACTCTTTGATACCGCTACCTAAACCGCGCATTAATTCAGGGATTTTTCTTCCTCCAAATAAAAGAAGAATAATTAATACGATGACTACTATTTGCCATGCTCCGATAGCAAGAATTATATTTGATAACATAACTTCAAATTTAGTTCAACAAATTTAGCAATTAATATTCTAATTGCTCGTTAATATAATGGTAAATATACATACGAATATTATGCTATCTTTGTTTTCACGGAAGTAAAAAATATGGCAAAAAATAACCCAGAAAAGAAAAAATTTGCAAAGAAACTACTTCATAAGTACCGTCTCATTATCTTAAATGAAGACACTTTTGAAGAAAAAGTTTCTTTTAAACTCACGCGACTCAATGTTTTTGTAGCCGTTGGTCTTTTGTCTATTATTCTCATTGCCTCTACGACGATCCTCATTGCTTTTACCCCTTTGCGGGAATATATTCCAGGTTATTCTTCGGCAGAATTACGTAAAACCGCTACAAAATTGGTCTACAAAACCGATTCACTTCAACAAGTAATCAATAAGAAAAACCAATATTACGCATCCATTGCAAGGGTTTTAAAAGGAGAAGCTTCTCCGTATGATTTTACCGAAGAAGATGTTAACGAAACCACGCCAATAAACCCAGATAGTGTCGATTTAGAGCCTTCAAAGCAAGACTCGATTTTACGAAAAAAGGTCGAGGAAGAAGATAAATTCAATGTGTTTGACAAGGCAATTTCCAAAAGCGCTATCAAGCTTATGGTTCCGCTTAAAGGGAAAATTTCCGAAGGTTACAACGTCAAAGAGAAGCATTATGCAGTTGATATTGTCGTCAAAGAAAATACACCCGTAAAAGCCGTTGCCGACGGAACGGTAATTTTCTCTGAATGGACAGCCGCAACCGGTTATGTGATTATTGTAGAACACAGTTACGGTATGATTTCGGTGTACAAACACAATTCTTCGTTGGCAAAAGAGCAAGGCGAATTGATAAAAGCCGGTGAAGTCATCGCGATGACGGGTTCGACAGGCGAACTCACAACAGGACCTCATTTACATTTTGAGTTATGGAGTGATGGTTATCCGCTTAATCCAACCGATTTTTTAGAGTTTGAAGAATAACTTATGAGCATTAAGGAAATAGGAGCCAAAATATTTGCCAAAATCGTTAAAGCTCAGATCAACAAATGGGCGAACAACCCTGTTGAAACGCAACAGAAAGTCTTTCAGAATCTTATTTCTGAGGCAAAAGACACAGAGTTTGGCAAAGATCACCACTTTCGTGAAATAAAAACACCACAAGATTTTGTAAAAAAAGTACCTCTTAGAGATTACGAAGCACTAAAACCTTATATCGAAAAAGTGGTTGCTGGAGAAGAAAATATCCTTTGGAAAGGAAAGCCACTTTATTTAGCTAAAACTTCAGGTACCACAAGCGGAGCCAAATACATTCCGATAACCAAAGAGTCGATGCCATCCCACATCAAAGGTGCTCGAAATGCAATACTAAACTACATTTCTGAAACAGGAAAAACCAAATTCGTCAACGGAAAAATGATTTTTCTGCAAGGAAGCCCAGAACTCGAAGAAAAAAACGGAATCAAAGTGGGTCGCCTTTCAGGAATCGTCGCTCATTTTGTACCAGCCTATTTACAAAGCAACCGTTTGCCAAGCTGGGAAACCAATTGTATCGAAGATTGGGAAACCAAAGTAGATAAAGTCATCGAAGAAACACTTCCCGAAAACATGAGCGTTTTTAGTGGTATTCCGTCTTGGTTGCAGATGTACTTTGAGAGAATAGTACAAAAAGAGAAGAAGAAAATAAGCCAAATATTCCCCAATTTTGATTTGTTGATTTACGGGGGTGTTAATTACGAACCTTACCGAGAAAAATTTAATGAATTAATCGGGAAAAAGATAGACAGTATTGAGCTTTTTCCTGCTTCTGAAGGTTTTTTTGCCTACCAAGACCAACAGCACCAAAAAGGAATGTTGTTGCGACTTGATGCAGGAATTTTTTATGAATTTATCAAAGCGGATGAATTTTTTGAAGAAAACCCAACAAGTTATACGATTGGAGAAATAGAAAAAGAGGTAAATTATGTGATGATTATCTCTACCAATGCTGGTTTGTGGCGTTATAATTTAGGCGATACCGTAAAATTTACTTCAATAAAACCTTATCGTGTGATTGTTTCGGGAAGAATCAAGCATTTTACCTCAGCATTTGGAGAACATGTCATTGCCAGTGAAGTAGAAAAGGCGATGGCCGAAGCTTCCGAAAAACATGGTATACAAATAAACGAGTTTACCGTCGCTCCAGAAACCAATCCGAAAGAAGGTTTACCTTACCACGAATGGTTAATTGAATTTTCTAGCGAAGAAGGAGACTTTGAGGCTTTCGCGCAAAGCCTTGACAAGAGTATGCAAAAGCAAAATAGTTATTATTTTGATTTAATTGATGGAAAAATATTGCGACCTTTGGTGATTACAAAGATTGCCAAACAAGGTTTTCAGAACTATATGAAATCTATCGGAAAGCTTGGCGGACAAAACAAACTGCCTCGACTTTCTAATGATAGAAAAATTGCAGAAGCAATTTCAAAATATAAAATTTAGATGAACACATTCAACATACAAGGTCGAAGTAAGGCACAAGAAAGCTCTAATGCTATCGAACGTATGTATATCACGATGCGACATCTTTTTAATAGAGGTTATTACAAACCTATGGGCATTTCTGGGGAATCGTTGAGAGAATCTTTGTTTACACTTCGCCCAGAAATCTACGGGGCTATTGCCGAAGAAAAAGTAGAGTTACAAGGATTGCTGTATGTAATCGATCGTTTGCCAATAGGTATAGAAGAATGTACATACATCAATCTTACAAGCGACGAAGGCTATAAAAACTCGCATTTTAAACCTATTATTCCTAAAAAACGTAGAAGAAACTGTTACCGTATCGATGAAGACCAAATGAATATTGAGGTGACGCGAGGCAGGTCAGAAATCTATGACATTCTTACCCATCTTACTTTTTTGTTTATCGAGTCGCATAAAATTATGTGTAGTGTATTGATTGAGGATGGAAAAGATTACACGCGGGATTGGAAAAAACTGGAGTTAGCTGTAAAAAAAGACAGTCTAACAGAAGAAGAAAGAGAAACGATAATCTCGCATGTTGCCAATTTTTTAGGAAGAACTTATCAAGAAGTTAGAGCTTTTCACCCTTTATTTAGTACACTAGATGATAAAGACCGGTTCTTAAAAATCATTTATTATTTAGGAAGTAAAGCGATAAGAGAAGTTGTCGAAGATCAAAAGCGAATAGTCACTTTCAGCCCGGTTTTAAGAGAGCGATTAGGACATCATATTTATGGTGAACGCTGGGCAAATCGCATCAAAAACACTTTAGCAGAAAACAATTTACTCGATAGAGAGCTACATATCATCAGTGCCAATATGCACAGTGTGATGAATACACTTTTTGCAGAAGCGGCCTTATCAAATGAGCTTCAGAAAAGTTCAAAGCTAGAAATCTATGAGTTTTTAAGCGATACGGCTAACGGTAAATTACGTTTAAAAGTAAACGAACACGCTATGAGTAATGGCATGATTTTTATCGATGATCAAAGCGGAACGAATATCGATGTTCAAATTTTTGACACTTCTAAAATTAAAATAGAGAATTGTTCGTTTAAAGTAAGTGAAGAAAATGCACCTGTGATCATTGTAATGGATTATGCTTTTGGAGAACAAGCTTACGAAACCATGGATGAACTTTTAAAACCTTTTAAGAAAGAAGGGAAGAAGTTTCATTTAGATGTTGCTTCTATTTCCATTATGGGAAAAGCAGGAATTCTCGAAGGTGGAAAAGGAGATATTATGATTCCTAAAGCACATGTTTTTGAAGGAACTGCAGACAATTACCCTGTAAAAAATAAATTGAAGAAAAAGCACCTTGCCGGAAATGGAATTGATGTATATGAAGGTTCGATGATTACGGTTTTAGGAACATCACTTCAAAACAGAGAAATTTTGCGGTTCTTTAACGAATCTACTTGGGACGTAATTGGTCTTGAAATGGAAGGAGCGCATTACCAAAAAGCCATACAAGCGGCTTCAAAAATTAGAGGAAACATCAAATCTAAAGTGAAAGTACGCTATGCTTATTATGCAAGTGACAACCCTTTAGAGACAGGAAGTACTTTGGCTTCAGGAGGTTTAGGAACCTCAGGAGTAAAACCCACTTATTTAATAACAGAAAAAATACTAGAACAAATATTTCAACCTGATGGAAAATAATCAACGAAATAACGAGGAAATAGATTTAAACGATTTGTTTATTGTTTTTAAGAAAATAGGCAATGCGATTGTCAATTTTTTTGTGCGAATAGCGGCTTTTATTTTAAGGTTTGCGGTGATTTTGGCAGTTTTAATAGTCATAGGTGTTATTTTAGGTTATTTCTGGCAAGAAAACACTCCTAAGTACGTACAAACACAAAGCATTATCGGTGCAGATTATGAAGCTTCACCTTATATCTATAAAAAGATAGAAGAAATCAACTATAAATTTTCTAATGAAAATGAAAACTATCAACAAAAATTAGGCATTGAAGAGACGGGTAATTTAAAGCTAGAAATAGAACCTGTTTTATTTTTTGATGAGTTTACCGAAGAAGAAGAAACCTATCTCGAATTTATTGATGAAACAGCCTCAGTAAATGAAAAGTTGAAAGAAGATATTTGGAGTAACTCTTTAAAAACCCATAAAATTATTTTAAAACACCCCCAAAAAATTGAAATTCAAAAAGTATACAGTTTAATTCTCGAGGAATTAAGAAGCAATAATTTTTACAGAAAACTGTACGAAGACCAAAAACAATTTTTAGCTCAGCAAATCAAAAGTAACGAAAATTTTATACAGTCTTTAGATAGTTTAATTACGAACTATGGCAAGAATAAGGCAACAAGCACAGTGGTAGTCAATGGGGCTAATTTTGATTTTAACGGGTTGATTTTAAGAAGATCTGAATTGCAAAAGAAAACCTCTCAACTAATTACAAGGCTCAATAAAAATCAAGACTTTGTGTTTGTTATCGATCAGGGTAATACTCAAGCTATAAAAGATAATTTTTTATTGAAACTTAATAAAATAGTGATCACCCCTGTTTTATTAATTATAGCCTTTGTTTTAAGTATTATCATTGGGCGAATTTTTGTAAAAGCACGTCAATTAAAATAATATGGTTGTCGAACAAACAAAGCTAAAAGACTGTTTCTTGATCAAACCCAATGTTTTTAAAGATAAACGCGGTTTATTTTTTGAAAGCTATCATAAAAAGAGGTTTCATCAAGAAACGGGGTTAAATATAGATTTTGTACAAGACAACCATTCGGTTTCTCAGTACGGTTCGTTAAGGGGGTTGCATTTACAAATTGGTGATAAAGCCCAAGCAAAACTGGTACGGGTTGTTGCAGGCGAGGTTTATGATGTTGTGGTCGATTTAAGAAAAGATTCACCTACCTTTAAACAAGCGCATGGCGTTTTTTTGAATGACAAAAACAATTACCAATTGTTTATTCCAAAAGGTTTTGCACACGGGTTTGTCACGCTTTCCAAAACTGCAGTATTCAATTATAAGTGTGACGAATATTACGATAAAACTTCGGAAGCTGGAGTTATTTATAACGACCCCGAATTGAATATCGATTGGCAAATAGACAAGGATTATATCATCCTGTCTGAAAAAGATAAAGCACTGCCAACCCTAGAAGCGTTTTTAAAATGAAAAAAGTATTAGTTACAGGAGCAAACGGTCAATTAGGAAAGTGCTTGCAAAAAATTGCCCATAACTACCCTCATGTAGCTTTCGATTTTAAAAACAGTCAAGATTTAGACATTACCAATTTTAGCGCTTTTGCGGAAACTTTTAAAAGAAAAGCTTATGATTATTGTATCAACTGTGCAGCTTTTACCAATGTAGAATTAGCCGAAAGTGAACAAGAACAAGCTTTTTTGGTAAACGCCAAAGCTGTAAAAAATTTAGCGAAAGCCTGTAAGGAAAATAATTCTACGCTCATCCATATTTCTACCGATTATGTTTTTGACGGCACACAATCTCAACCCTATTCCGAAACCGCTCAAACCAACCCCATAAACATTTATGGGGCATCAAAACTACAAGGAGAAGAATATATTCAAGAGATTTTAGAAAAATTTTTTATTATCCGGACTTCTTGGCTGTATTCTGAGTTTGGACATAACTTCTTTAAAACCATAGAAAGTAAATTAGACCAAGAGACTACTTTTAGCATTACCACCGAGCAAACAGGAACACCAACCAACGCCATCGATTTAGCAAAACTGATTTTAGAAGTCATCAGTTCAGAAGAACAAGCATACGGATTATATCACTTCAGCAACCAAGGAGAAACCACGTGGTACGGATTTGCACAAGCAATTGTAAAGTTGCATCCTAATGCCGTGTTTACGGTAAAACCAACAGATATTTATCCGACAAAAGCAAAAAGACCAACATACAGTGTGCTTTCTAAAGAAAAAATCATAAAAACATTTAATTATCAGATCGATTCTTGGCAAGAAAGCCTCAAAAAACTTATTAAAAACAACAATTAGATGAATACAGAAAAGTACATTCAACTCATTATTAAAGCTGCTCACCAAGCAGGAGAAAAAATCTTAGAAGTTTATCACTCAGCCGATTTTGGCGTAGAAACCAAAGGAGATGATAGCCCATTAACCAAGGCCGATCAAATGGCTCATGAAGCCATTATGAGCTATTTGTCTCAAACAGAATTTCCGATATTGTCTGAAGAAGGTAAAAATATTGCTTACGCGGAAAGAAAAAACTGGGAGTATTTTTGGATGGTTGATCCGCTAGACGGAACCAAAGAGTTTATCAAGAAAAATGGCGAGTTTACGGTAAATATTGCGCTAATTCATCACTCAAAACCTGTTTTGGGAGTGGTTTACGCTCCTGTTTTAGGAAAAACTTATGTTGGAGGTACAGATATTAGTTCATTTATGATAAATGAGACAGGAGAAAAGTCAACACTCAAACTTTCAGAAAACACTTCTAATAAACGCATTGTAGCTTCGCGTTCGCATCTTAATGATGAAACAAAAAATTTTATAGACCAATACCCAAATGCAGAAATTGTAAGTATGGGCAGTTCATTAAAGTTTATGCTTATTGCCGAAGGAAAAGCCGATATTTACCCTCGTTTTGCTCCCACGATGGAATGGGATACCGCAGCAGCGCATGCCGTTTTACGTGGCTTAAATGTTGAAGTGATAAATCAAGAAGACAAACTTCCGTTAAGGTATAATAAAGAGAACTTACTCAATCCTTACTTTTTGGTAGAGAATTAAAAAAAAATATGCTCAACTCAAAAATATGTAGTCTTGCAGAACAGGCCTTGGTTTCGTTGCTAAATTTTGGGTCTATATTTTTGATTTCTAAATATGTATCGGTTGAGTTGTTTGCAGAATACACTCTTGCCTACAGCTATGTGATTTTCCTTTTTTTTCTGACAAATGCGTTATTAGCCTCACCAGTTCTCATTTTTTATGTGAAAAATTGGTTTGATAAAGGGAAAGAATACCTTCTATCAAACATTTTCCTTGGAATAGTTATTATACTTGCGGTTTGCGGAGTTTTATTTATTTTTTTGAGGAGTCAAGTAACAGAAGTCTCTTTTATCAGTTTTTTTCTTTTTTGCTTCGGAATGTATTTGTATGACTTGTTGAGAAAGTTTGTTTATGTTTTAAAGAAAGGCTTATTAAAAACTCTATTAGGCTTAAGCGGCTTGCTGAACATCACTTTTTTTGGGTTACTTTACTATTTTTCAAGCGACCTTTCTATAACAACTATTTTTAATATTTATGCTGTTTCATTTTTAGGAGCTTCAGGCATACTTTTTCTTGGTTTGATAAACCATAAGGATATTAAGTTTTTAACCTCAAGAAGAACTGTTTTTAATCTGAAAATCTTTCAAAAAGTTTTTAAACAGCATTATGTATATGCGAAATGGCTTATTGTGGGAGGACTTATTTTTTGGGGTTATTCGCAAGGAGTTTATAATGCAGCAGAATTTTTGAATTATTCTTCAGAAGAAATAGCAAAAACTAGAGTATTGCATAACTTTTTAGGGGTTTTTGGGATTTTGAGTGTTACCATCGAAAATCATTACAATCCAATTTTTTCGAGTCAAATAACGAAACTTTCAGAAAAGGTAAAAGAAGTTTATAAATTACAGTATAAAAAAATCATATTGCTATTTGTTATTGCAACTCCCATTGGCTTGGGAGCATACCACTTTTTTTATTTTGAAAAATACGGATCTGCACTAGTATTGTTTTTAGGAATGTTACTTTTTCAATTTTTAATAATTTTAGCAAAGCCAATGGGGGTTGCCTTAAAAGCAAAAGAAAAAACAGTGCCTTTTTTCTACGCCCATACAATTGCTTTTTTAACTTCTATTATTACGTTAATCACTTTTAGCTTTTTTAATTTTTATTATGGAATTTTGTCGGCAATGTTGCTTGCTACAATAATTTATGCTTTAGTAATTTACTATTTTTATAAAAAGAATATCACAGAGAATTAATTCTTCATGGATAAGATTAAGAAAATATTATTTGTCTTAGGTTTGTTTTTTATCCCTTTCAATTCTTTTGAAAATGTTGATATACTAGGAGAGTATAGAAACGAGTCTGCCATTTATTTTTTCTTAATAGGTCTTTTATTTGTAGGAATAGAGTTTTTTATAAAAAGGAAAATTCCTTTACCCTTAAAAAGCTTTGTGTATCAGATATTCTTGATATTCTTTTTTTGGTGTATTTGTTCTGTTTTTATTAATCATTCAACGGTTATAGACAATTATTTTAAATATACCACAGGGTATAATAGAGCTTTCAGGCAAATAGCCTCTTTATTTATATCCTCTATCTTATTGGTTGCTTTTTTCTGGGCTTGTGTAAAAGATATGGACCTAAAAGAAATGCTAAAAACAATCAGAACAGCATTTTTAGCTTCTTTACTTTTTAATACGTTATATTGTTTTTTTGAGGTTTTAATTGTTGTTTTTCATATAGAACAAGTAAGACCAATTATAGAGTTATTTAGCTATTTCCCTTTTTTAGAGGTAAAGGTTTTTGGAGATAGAATTTCGGGTGTTTCCTACGAATCACCGTTTTTAGCTATTTACCTTATTACCGTTGCGGGCTGGATGTTTAGCTATATTCTAACCTCTCATAGAAAACTTTTAAAATATATACCTACGCTCATTGTTTTACTTCTTACTTTTTTTTCAGGCTCAAGAACTGGGTTATTTGTCGTCACAGTACAATTTTTGTTGTTCCTCTTTATATTGGCGTTGCATAAGAAAAAACTTAAAGTAGCTCTTCGGTTTGTGGGTGGCTTTCTTTTCTTGATTTTTGTAATTGTGGTTCTAAATCCAAAGGGAATCACACAAAGTATTGCAAAAAAAATAGACTCCTTAAATTTTAAAGAAAACCTAACCGAAAACGTTTCAAATAAATCTAGAATAGGAATTCAGTTTGCTTCTATGGAAGTCTTTAAAAGAAACCCTATTGCTGGTGTTGGTTATGGGCAACAAACCTATCATAACAGGCTTCATTATCCCAAATGGGCTACAAATGATAATTATGAGTTTACTCTTTTTTATAAAGACCAACGCTTAAAATCATTCCCGCCAGGCTATAACCTATATGTAAGAACTTTAGCCGAAACAGGAATTGTTGGCTTTTTTATTTTTTGTTTTTTTATACTTGCTATTTTTTACGCTTTACTCAAATTATACCGTAACACCAATGACCAAGAAAAACACCTTACTGTTATCCTCATCATTTCTTTTGTAGGATTATTGATTAATTTTTTACAAATTGACACACTTAGAATATACGGGTTTTGGATATACTTATGTGTGCTTATAAGGCTAATCGGCATCTACAACCAAAGAAAAACGCTACCTACTTCTGAAAGTGACCTAAAATATTTGGATGAGTAAAATTACTTCGAGCTAAATCTATCGATTGACCTATATTCTTGGGAGAAGAATAACCTTCATTTAAAATCCCTTCCACTATAGTAAAGACTTTTTTGGGCGAAAGCTCGGCATCACCTAAAAAATAATCTTTAGATTGCCCAACGTCTTTTAAAAAATCAGTACATTTTTTATGATACTCAATCAATAAAAAAGGCACTTGGGCAAAACAAGCAAAAATGCTGGCGTGCAATCGTGTTGAAATCACCAAGTCACAAGAAGCGATTTCATCCCAGGTTTTTTTCAATTCTTTTTGATATGGAATAAATTCTATTTTTTCAGGGTTAATTCCTTCTACCAAATTTTTTGAAATCTCCTGATCCCCAAAAATAGGATTACCATTGATAATAAAAACCTTAAAATGAATATTCATATTTTTGTCTAGATGTTTTACTACTTCTTTAAAAAACAGATTTCTATTTTTTTCTTTTTTGGGACTTCCACCGGTATAAGATTCATAATTACAAATACTTAACCCAATGGTTGTTTTTGTAGGTGAAGATTTTTTTTGATATTGATAAACCTCGGGCAGTAATGCCGCTAAATCAAAGGCTTTCACAGGTTGATAAGGTAGATTTAAAGTTTTGACATATTCATAAGAACGAGTATCTCTTAAAGCTAAAAAAGAAATCGATTTTAAATATTTCTGAACTTTTACTTCATCTTTAAGGTTTTTAAAAGGACCAACAGAGACACCGATAGCTCCTAACTTCATTTTTTTTGTATAGGAAATTAATCTTGCCAGAGATTTGTTAGAATGTATCGGCATTTCACTAAAAGTGGAACCGCCAGCCGAAATAAAAAAGTCATTCGTTAAAAAAGCATTTAGGAAACTTATTCTGTCAAAGCCCTTTTTATTGTTTAAAAAGCTTTTGGTTTTTATAGGAGAAATAGTTTGAGGGAGATTTTGACCAATAAAGGTGTTGTTTTCAGAATTCCAATAGGTTTGAGAACCCCAACTTGCAACTTCAACAAATGCATCATCACCTGCATTTTTATATCCATAGTATCCTTCAAATAATATATTCATATATAACTCTATGCTTTTATTTATCTTTGGCTTTTTAAATCTACATCATTCAAATGTACAATTTTCCGCTTGTTAGTGTTGTTCTTCCCGTTTATAACGCTGAAAAAAGTATTGATTATTGTTTGAAATCGGTACTGGAGCAAAGCTACAAAAATATAGAAGTAATTGTCATAAATGACGGTTCTACAGATCGGTCTGAAGAAATCATTCAAACGATTATCAAGAAATATCCTGAGAAAAGAATCAAGTATATTTCCCAAGAAAACAAAGGAGTGTCTGTGGCAAGAAATCTGGGACTAAAAAAAGCATTAGGAGAGTTTATCGCTTTTATAGATAGTGATGACGAATGGCTCCCAACAAAACTGGAAGAGCAAATGAAGGTTTTTGATGAAAATAATAAGGTTGATATAATTTCTTGCAACCGAAATCAAGAGCACTTTGATTCTTTTTTAGGGAATAAATTTAAAGTCCTTCAAAGAATACCGGCAAAAATGCTATTCCTTAAAAATTTTGCCCTCACGCCAACAGTGGTTATGAAAAGAGAAGCCTTTCATACCGTTGGTTATTTTAATGAAAACATGCGCTATGCCGAAGATTTAATTTATTTTGTACGCCTTGCACACCATCATCACCTATATTTATTAAATAAGAGTTTAGTGATTACTGGAAAAGGAAAAATGTCTTTTGGGGAATCGGGATTAAGTTCTAATTTATGGGAGATGGAAAAAGGTGAACTTAAAGGAGTTTCTATTGCTAGAAAACTAGGAATCATCAATACATTTGAAAGCCTATTTTTCTATACCTTCTCTTTTTTAAAATACCTGAGAAGAGTTTTTATTTCAAAAGTTTGGATTAAAACAAATACTACAAGTAACAAGAGAAATGATTAAAAAACACTAAAAAAACAATTTTGAAAGTACTTCACGTAGGCAAATATTATCCTCCTTTTTATGGCGGTATAGAAAAAGTTAATTACGACTTGGTAGAAACCCTAAATGAAAAAGGAATACAAACCGATGTTTTTTGTTTTAACCATAAAAAAGGAAGTCAGACAACTCAGCGTAAATATAAAATTCAGCGAACAGGAGTTTGGATAACGAAATTTTCTACGCCAATCTCATTTTCTATTTTTAAAGATTTGCATGAGATTTATCAGCATTATGATATCATTCATCTTCATATGCCTAACCCAACTGCAGCAATTGCTTTACAGTTTTTACCTTTTAAAGGAAAGATAATTTTACACTGGCATCTTGATATTGTAAAACAAAAACTTATAAAAACTGCGTATAAACCTTTTCAAACTCATCTTTTAAAGAAAGCAGACGCGGTAATTGTAACCTCTCCTGATTATTTAGAGAGTTCAAAAGACTTACAATCGTATAAAGATAAATGCCATGTAATTCCGTTAGGAATTGATGAAACTTACCTAAAAGAAAACATAGATTTTAGAAGTAAACTAGCTGAAAAATATAAAAGCAAGAAAGTTGTATTTAGTCTTGGGCGTCTTATCTATTATAAAGGTTTTGAATATTTAATAGAGGCGGCAAAACATTTAGATGAAAATACTATCGTTTTAATTGGAGGAATAGGGGCTTTAAAAGATAAATTACAAAAGCAAATTATAGACAACCATTTACAAAAAAAAGTAAAGTTAATAGGAAAAATTCCATCGTCAGAACTGGCAGAATACTACAAAAGAGCTGATGTGTTTTGTCTTCCGTCTATAGAAAGATCTGAAGCATTTGGTATTGTTTTACTTGAGGCAATGGCTTTAGGTTGTCCTTTAATAACAACTTCAATTGGCTCTGGAACATCTTGGGTAAATCAGCATCAAGAAACAGGTCTCGTGGTTACACCAAAAAACTCAATTGTAATAGCAGATGCGATTAAAATTATACTCTCAGATAAAAAATCGAAAGTAAGATATTCTGAAAATGCTCAACGTCGTTTTAACAACCATTTTAAGCTTGAGCAGATGACAGATAAAACACTGCATTTATATAGAAATTTGCTTAAAGAAAAGTAGACTTGAAACAATACCACTAAAAAGTATTAAAAATTAACTATTTTCGTTATAAATAAGAAAACCACCATAATAAAGTCTTTATGAATGCTTTGAAAAGTTTCTTTTCTAAAGAAAACATTTACGACATCATCGCATCAGTTTTGGTGTTGATGCTACCGCTTTCAAAGGCATTACCCAATTTACTGCTCATTCCTTTAGGTGTTGTTTTTCTTTTTCGCTTAAAGCGAAATGACTATTCTTATATAAAGTCGAAAACAATATTATTATATTTTGCAAGCATTGCAGTTTTAACTCTTTTTTCTTTTCTAAAAGGTACTTTTATAGACGACATTGCTTATTTCGGAAGAATGTATATCGTACTATTATTTTTCTTGTTTTTTACACAGGTAAAGAAAGTTAAGTATATAGAATTAGCTTTTTTATTAGGTGTAATAATTGCTGTAGGAATTTCAATAATAAATATTTTTGTTGAATATCAAAGCAACCCAGAGTTTGTACTTGCTAATAACGCTACTGTTAACGAGGTTCTCTTATTAGAACGACCTTATTTTGGTATTGTTTTGGCTTTAGGTACTTTTATAGCTTTAAAATATACCGAAACCAGAAAATCAAACCTAGAAGGCTATATCCTAGCCGTTGTTTTTACGGCATTTGCCGTTTATATTTCTGCTCGTTTAGGAATTCTTATGTGCTTACTCCTTATTGTTATTTACACGATTAGACTTTCCAAAAGAAATAAAAACACCACTTTAGGAATAGGCATAGGTTTGACACTATTAATAGCTTTAGCTTTTGGATTAAGCAACAACCTTCAAAAAAGAATGTTTATCGATAACGATTTTGAACGAACTAAAAAAATGGTGGTAGATACAGAGCCCCGCTTTGTGATTTGGCCTTGTATCTTTGAAAAAATGGCTCATCCAACAATTATAGCTTTTGGACACAAAAACAAACAAGAGATAGAAGATGAATTAGTAAAATGTTATGATAAAACGATAGATTACAATGAAAGCAAAAGAGTTTATTATTTAAAGGCAAAATTCAACACCCATAACCAATTTTTAGATTTTGCCATGCTTGGAGGTTACCTACCGGCAATTCTATTATTGTTGGCGTTTCTCGTAAGCTTTTTCTCTAGAAAAATTAGTTTTGAACTAAAAGTAATATTAACGCTATTTTTTATGTTTTTTATAGTCGAAAACGTTTTACAGAGACAATTAGGCGCTTTTCTTTTTGGTATATTTGTAGCTTTGTATATTACTTTAAAACAAACAAAAAAACCTATAGTATAAAAATTTCACTTTCAAAGGAAAATTACTTTTTCTTTAAATTTTCGAACTTATATATGGGTACATTTTTAAACTCGTAGATTTTCTTTTTTTTAAAATCATAGTTTTTTTCAATTGAATCAATATAGGTTTTATTGTTAACAATAAAACTATTATAATTATCAATTTCATCATAATTGATAAAATTTATACTTTTTCCTTCTTCTTGCAGAGCTCTAGAGTAAAACAGGAGATTAGGTTTATAACCAGAATGAAACAATACATTAACACTGTCAGGTAAAAATGAAGAGTTCTCTGATAAATATTTTGGCATTAAATGGTGTTCTAAGTAAACTGCTTTTTCTTCTTCGCTTAAAAAATTAAGTACTTTTATATAAGGAAATGTAAAAAAGAGAATCACTAAGGTTAAACCAATAGGTGTTTTTCTGAAGCCAATATTCTGTTTTGAAATAAAGTCATATAGCATATATATAAAATTGGCTATGATAATTGAAAAAAAAGGGTACATAGGAATGTCATACCATTCTAGCTTTGTTTTCGCTAGAGTAATAACTATAAAGTATGAGATTATTAGGATACAAGAAAAAAGATGTAAATCCCAAAGCTTTTTATTTTTATTGAAAAAACCTAAAAAGAAACTAATAAATAAAAGATAGAACCAATTAAAAAAACGATGATTTTTTATCAGCTTAAAATAATAATCAAAACCACCTTTGTTACCTTCTTGAGGTGTATTATACCGACCGGTATATTCATTTTCAATAACTTCTTTTATATAGTTGGGCTGAAGATTATCTCTAATGATATAGTAACCTCCTATAAAAACAATTAAAAAAAATATACCTAAATAAAGGGTTTTGTTTTGAAGAAGTTGAAAAAGGAATTTTTTATATATTGTGAAAATAAATAAAGCAGGTAAAAATAAAAGACCTGCGGCACTTTTTGTTAAAATAGAAAACAATAAACCAACAAAAAAGAGAACTAAAAATTTATTTTCTTTATGCTTAATATAAAGAAAATAGGATAAACAATATAGTGTAGTAAAAAAAGTTAATGGAACATCAAAATCTCCAGTAGTAGCTCCATGAGTTTTCATAAAACCAAGCGATGTCACGAGAACCAAACTAGTAAATATCCCATGCCAGAAATACTTAAGATGTTTGAAGGAAAATAAAAACAATCCGACACAAGTAAGAAATCCCAGAGAAGCTACAGGAAGTCTAAAAGCAAATGCATTTACTCCAAATAGATGAAAGGAAATTACTTGCAACCATATTAAAAGGGGAGGCTTAGTGTTCCAAAGTTCTGGTTTTCCTTCATAGGTTGTTGCTATTGAAAGTCCACTTTTATACATTTCAAAAGCATTATTTGCATTTCTTGACTCATCAAATATTCTAAGCGTTAAAACCTCCAAAAAACAAAAAAAAGGGATAGCTATAATTATTAGCCATAATCCAATTATTATAATCTTTACTAGCTTACTTTTTTGACTCAAAATCATAGTGTTAAGATTGAATATCTTGGGTTTTTAAAATATTTGTTTTTTCAATAATATAAAGAGGTCTGTCTAATATATTCTTGTTTATTCTGTTGATGTATTCTCCAATAATCCCTAATGATATGAGTTGAATTCCACCAATAAACATTGAACTTATAATAAGTGATGTCCATCCAGTAATAGTTTCGTTTAAAACGAAATAAGAAAACGCAGCATAAAGAATAATTAAGAACGAAATACCTGAAATAAAAAAGCCCATTTTTGTAACAAAGTTTAAAGGTTTTTCAGAAAAACTTGTAATACCATCCATTGCAAATTTTAGCATTTTACTAAGTGGGTAGCTCGTTTCTCCGTGTTTTCTTTTATCTCTTTTAAAAAATACTGCGGTTTGCCGAAAACCTAACCAAGCTACTTGCCCTCGCAAGAATTTATTTTGTTCTGGCATCTGCTTTAAACAATCAACAATTTTCCTGTCAATAAGTCTAAAATCGCCCGTATCTACTGGAATATCAATTGAGGTCAATTTTTTAAGAATTCGATAAAAAAACTTAGCCGTTATTTTTTTAAAAAAAGACTCACCTTCTCTCTTTTTTCGTTGGGCATAAACCACTTCGTATCCTTCTTGATGTTTTTGATACATTTCTGGTATAAGCTCAGGAGGATCTTGCAAATCACCATCTATAATTACGACACACTTGCCTTTTGAATAATCTAATCCAGCAGTAACGGCAATTTGATGACCAAAGTTTCTACTAAAGTTGATGTAAAAAGATTTATTGTCTGTTTCTGCCAATTTCACCAATTGAAATAATGAATTGTCTTTACTTCCGTCGTTTACAAAAAGAAGTTCATAATTAGGTGTTATTTTAGAGACCGCTTTAGACAAGCGAGTATGCAATTCAGAAATACTTTGCTCTTCATTGTGTATAGGAATAACAACAGAAATATCAGGAGTAATCATATTTTTCTTAGGAATATATGAATATTATTTATTGCAAAATAAAGTATAATATCTAATATAAACCTACATATATTATATTATTGAAAAAGATTAAACTAAAATTAAGTAGGGATTTTCTTATTTTTGACAAAAAATTACTTTAAAAATAACATATAAGAAACATTTTTCGTTTCTAAATCATATCATAATAAGATTTAGGTAGTTTTTAAATATAAAAATATCAAGAGATTTGAAAATAACAGTTGTAGGAACAGGATATGTAGGTCTAGTTACAGGAACTTGCCTAGCAGAAACAGGAAATGAAGTCATCTGTGTCGATATAGATAAAAACAAAGTAGAGCGCATGCGGAATAGAGAAGTGCCTATTTATGAGCCACACCTCGATGTGCTTTTTGAACGAAATATAGATGCAGGAAGACTAAAATTTACCACAAGTTTACACGAAGGCTTAGACCACGGCGACATTATTTTTCTGGCCTTACCAACACCAGAAGGTGAAGATGGCTCGGCAGATTTGTCTTATGTGTTGAATGTTGCCAAAGAAATAGGACAATACATTACCAGCTACAAAATTATAGTTGACAAGAGTACCGTTCCTGTTGGGACAGCAGAATTGGTCACCAAAACCATTGCTCAAGAAACAAACACTGAATTTGATGTGGTTTCCAACCCAGAGTTTTTACGGGAAGGCTTTGCTGTAGATGATTTCCTCAAACCAGAAAGAATTGTCATAGGTTCTGAAAGCCCTCGTGCTATCGAGCATATGCAGAAACTCTACAAACCCTTTGTTCGTTCAGGGAACCCCATCATTGTGATGGATGAAAAATCGGCTGAACTCACCAAGTATGCGGCGAACTCATTTTTAGCAACCAAAATTACCTTTATGAACGAAATTGCCAACTATTGTGAACTTGTTGGTGCCGATGTTGATAAAGTGCGCATAGGAATGGGAACCGATTCTCGCATTGGCAAGCGCTTTTTGTTTCCAGGAATAGGTTACGGAGGCTCTTGTTTCCCTAAAGATGTCAAAGCCTTACACAAATCGGGAAAAGACATCAACTTTGATTTTAAGATTCTCGATGCTGTTGAAAAAATCAATCAAGCACAAAAAACCATTCTTCTTCCAAAAATAGAAGCAAAGCTAGGCAACCTTAACGGAAAAAAAATTGCACTTTGGGGATTGGCGTTTAAGCCAGAAACTGATGATATCCGGGAAGCGCCAGCACTTTCAATTATTAATAAGCTTCTTGAGAAAGGTGCAAAAATAACAGCCTTTGATCCTGAAGCGATGGATAATGTCAAAAGTAAATTAGGCGATAAAATTGCTTTCGCGAAAAGTATGTACGATGCAACAGAAGAGGCAGACGCCCTTGTAATTGCAACAGAGTGGAGCATTTTTAGAACACCCGATTTTCAAAAACTTAAGCAAAATTTAAAACAACCTATTATTTTTGACGGAAGAAACCTTTACGATATTTCTGATGTAGAGAAAGAAGGGTTTAGTTATATCTCAATAGGGAGAAAATCAATTTAGTATGAAAAAAGTCTTGATAACAGGAGCCGCAGGTTTTTTAGGCTCTCACCTTTGCGATAAATTTATTGATGAAGGATATCACGTTATCGGGATGGATAACCTAATTACAGGAGATTTAAAAAACATTCAACACTTAATGCCTTCAGAACGATTTGAGTTTCACCATCACGATGTCACCAAATTTGTTCACGTCGAGGGAGATCTAGATTATATTTTGCATTTTGCAAGTCCTGCAAGCCCGATAGATTATTTAAAAATTCCGATTCAAACCTTAAAAGTAGGCTCTTTAGGTACACACAATTTATTAGGTTTAGCGAAAGCAAAGAATGCTAGAATTTTAATTGCGAGTACTTCAGAAGTTTATGGTGATCCATTGGTGCATCCACAAAATGAAGAATATTACGGAAATGTAAACGCAATCGGGCCACGAGGCGTTTATGATGAAGCCAAAAGATTTCAAGAATCTATGACAATGGCCTACCACCGTTTTCACGGATTGGAAACCAGAATTGTACGCATTTTTAATACTTATGGCCCACGAATGCGGCTCAATGATGGCCGTGTGATACCTGCGTTTATTGGTCAGGCACTTCGAGGAGAAGATTTGACCATTTTTGGCGATGGTTTGCAGACACGATCTTTCTGTTATATTGATGACCAAATTGATGGCATATTTAAACTGTTGATGAGCGATTATGTGTTTCCTGTAAATATTGGAAACCCCCACGAAATTACCATCAAAGAATTTGCGGAAGAGATAATTGAACTTACAGGAACAAAACAGAAAATAGTACATAAAGAATTACCTCAAGACGACCCAAAACAGCGTCAACCTGACATTTCGCTCGCTAAAAAAATATTGAACTGGGAACCAAAAATAGGTAGAAAAGAAGGCATCAAAATCACCTATGACTATTTTAAAAGTTTACCTATAGAAGAACTCAACAAAAAAGAACATAAGGACTTTTCTGAGCATAATAAAAAGTAAGGCATGGTCGAAAGACAAGGCAGATATTCATCGTTTTTAAAACCAATTATCTATGTTTTGGATTTAGCGGTCATGCTGCTGTTTGCTTTTCAATTTTCTTTTGGAGTTTTAGATTATTTCAACTTCTTTTTGTTTGTTACCATTGGTTGGTTAATTATTTCTGTTAAAACCGGTTTCTACGAAGTTTACCGATTTACGAAAGTGACCACGATCATTTCTTTAATAGTTTTACAGTTAGCCATTTTTACACTTTTGGTTTTTTCTTTCTTTGGTTTTTTCAAAGAAATAAGCAGTACCAATCAGGCAATTTTTACTTACCTCTTCAAAGTTTTTGGAGTGATTACTGTTATCAAGTTATCGGTTTATTATTTTTTTAAGTTTTACCGAAAAGATTTAGGAGGTAATTACCGTAAGGTGATAATTGTTGGAAATAACAGCAAAACAAGAGATTTAAAAAAACTTTTTGATAACAAACCAGAATATGGTTATAAAAGCGAACCAATTGTTGAAATCAATCCAGACTCAGATTTGGATGAAGTCTTTAAACTGATTTTAGACAAAGAAGTTGACGAAATTTATTGTTCGATCAGTGCTCTAGAGAATGAACAAATCAATGATTTTATAGATTTTGCTGACAACAACCTCAAGATTTTACGGATTATTCCCGACAATAAAGACGTTTATACTAGAAAACTCAAAGTAGATTATTTTGGGTATTTACCTATTCTTTCCCTGAGGGATATTCCCATAAACGATCCCTTAAACCGACTTATTAAGCGTAGCTTTGATATTGTGATGTCTATTTTTGTAATTGTTTGTATTTTGTCTTGGCTTACGCCCATACTGGCAATTCTCATCAAATTAGAATCAAAAGGGCCAGTTTTTTTCAAACAAAAAAGAAATGGTTTAGATTACCAAGAGTTTAACTGTTATAAGTTTCGCTCGATGAAAGTCAACCCAACAGCAGATTTACACCAGGTAACTCGGGGGGATCAAAGAATTACCAAAATGGGTTCTTTTCTTCGAAAAACAAGTATCGATGAAATGCCACAATTCTTCAATGTTTTGGTTGGCGACATGTCAGTTGTTGGACCAAGACCACACATGGTAAGCCATACGCATATGTATGCGGAACGTATCGACAAATTTATGGTACGCCATTTTATCAAACCCGGAATAACAGGGTTAGCTCAAACGAGTGGTTTTAGAGGCGAAGTCGAAACCGAAAAAGATATCATCAACCGTGTAAAATATGATATATTTTACCTCGAAAACTGGTCGTTGCTACTCGATATTAGAATTACGATTCAAACAATTGTAAATGCTATAAAAGGTGAAGATAAAGCCTATTAATCTTTTTGCTTTACGGATTTTAAAAACCTATTTTTGCTAAAAAATTTACCGATGAATATTCTTGTTTTAGGTTCTGGAGGAAGAGAACATACTTTTGCACATCAAATTTCTAAAAGCGAAAAATGCGATCAGCTTTTTGTCGCACCTGGCAATGCAGGGACACAACAAATAGCAACTAATATACCTATTAACGTAAATGATTTTGAAGCGATAAAAAAAGCAGTTTTAGCGCATCAAATCAATATGGTAGTTGTAGGTCCAGAAGACCCTTTGGTAAATGGTATTTACGATTACTTTCAAAACGATGACGACCTAAAAAGAGTAATGCTCATTGGTCCATCAAAAAAAGGTGCAGCACTCGAAGGAAGTAAAGAAAGAGCCAAAGAGTTTATGATGGCTCATCATATTCCAACAGCGGCTTATCAAAGTTTTACCGCAGCATCGCTCGAAGCTGGAAAGAAATTTTTAGAAAGCCTTTCGGCTCCGTATGTATTAAAAGCAGACGGCTTAGCCGCAGGAAAAGGAGTTTTGATTTTAAATGATTTAGCGGAAGCGAAACAAGAGTTGGAAAATATGCTTGCCAACCAAAAGTTTGGTGAAGCAAGCAACACCGTAGTTATCGAAGAGTTTTTATCAGGAATAGAATTAAGCGTTTTTGTCTTGACTGATGGCAAAAACTACAAAATTTTACCAACGGCAAAAGACTACAAGCGTATTGGCGAAGGCGATACTGGTTTAAATACGGGCGGAATGGGCGCGATTTCTCCGGTTCCGTTTGCAGATGAAGCTTTCATGCAAAAAATTGAAGAACGTATTGTAAAACCAACCATCAACGGTTTGCAAAAAGAGAACATCGATTACAAAGGTTTTGTGTTTATTGGGTTGATAAAAGTTGGTAACGACCCGTTTGTGATAGAATACAACGTACGAATGGGTGACCCAGAAACCGAAGTGGTTTTACCGAGGGTAAAAACAGACTTGGTAGAATTACTCGAAAAAACAAGCCTGCAACAGTTAAATAACAGCACCTTAGAAATAGACGAAAGAGCTGCAACAACCGTAATGGTAGTTTCTGGTGGTTATCCGGAAGCATACCAAAAAGGAAAAGAAATTACAGGGATCGAAAATATTTCCGACTCGATCGTTTTTCATGCAGGAACATCAGAAAAAGAAGGGAAAGTTGTAACTAATGGAGGGCGTGTGATTGCCGTTACCTCTTTTGGGAAAGATTACCAAGAGGCCATAAAAAAATCTTACCAAAATGTAGAGAAACTACATTTTGATAAGATGTATTATCGTAGAGATCTAGGTAAAGACTTGGCTTAAATTTCTGCGTTTTTACCTAAAAAACGGTGTGCTTTAGAATCTCTGTTTTCTTCGTTGTTATCGTTAAACTTCTTAAGTTGGCCCATCCAATAGATAAAGGCAGCAAAAGCAACGATAAAAAACAACCAATTAATACCATTGGCCAAAAACCATGAAGTAAGTTCTAATTCTCTCAAAGCATGAAAAGGTAAGAACAAAAACTCTTCAAAAAGCCACTGTATTAATTCAAAAAAATCTTTCATGATAAAATGCTTTGTTATAAATTTCTACAAAAGTAACAAATTAGTCTATGTTAACAAGTTTTTTTAAGAAATCTAAGCCGGTAAATTACCTCATTATTTGCTGTTACTTTGCATTCTATTTTTTAATTGCCAACTTTTTTATTTACGAAAATGAAATTTCGGCAGGCTATCTTTTTAAAAAGATAGGTTATTTATTCCTTTTTGTCTTACTTATTTTGGTGCTTAACTTTATTCTCAAACGCAACGACATTCATAAAAACAACAGTTTTGGCGTCTTATTGTTTGTACTGTTTTCCGTCGGTTTTTTACCAATTTTAAAGTCAGCAGACGCCGTGTTAGCAGTGTTTTTTATCACCTTGGCTTTCCGTCGAGTTTTTAGCTTAAAATCAGGAAAAAATATCAAAATCAAAATCTTTGATGCTTGCCTTTGGGTACTCATCGCAAGTCTGTTTTTTTCTTACAGTTATCTGTACCTCATTATCCCAGTGATGGGCGTTTTTTATTACGCCAATGACAATATAAAAAACCTATTTATTCCGCTGGTAGCGATATTTTGTTTTTTTGTGTTGGTAACAACATTTTCGCTACTTACCAGTAATGAGTTTTTTCTTTTTGAAGGTTATTTTTCAGCACCAAGCATAGATTTTAAAAGTTACCATGCTTTAGAAATCATCATTCCGTTAAGTATTTTGTTGGCGATTTTGGTTTGGTCTTTTGTTAGTTTTTACAAAGAAACCCAAGAGAAAATCCGTAAAGAAAAACCACTTTTATATTTGCTAGCGGTAATTTCTGTATTGGGAATACTTATGATTTTGCTTTCGCCGGAAAAAACAGGCGAAGAGCTTTTGTTTTTATGCCTTCCTGCAGGAATGATTACCACGTTTTTCTTTGAAAAGAAAGGCGAAAAATGGCTAAAAGAATTATTATTACTAACTTTAATTGTCTGTAATATCTTAATTCCGATACTTTTTTGGTAAGCCTAGAACAAATAGAAACCGAACTCAAAAAACGCCACCAATTTCCTTACCGCTGGATGCGAAAACAGAACAACGCTTGGGACAAACACACCAACTTTATTTACAAAACCCAAACCTGGAAGGACTTGTGTCACCAAATAGAAAACGCTTCTATAAAGATAAAAGTAGATAAAGACCAACTTTTTCAGTATGCGGCGAATCGGTGGTATAATTTCTGGAGTGCCAAAGCGATCGAACAGATTTTTACGTCTTGTGAAAATGTAAGACCTGTAGAAAATACAAAAAGTAAAACCTGCGATTTTTATATCGAAAACATTTCGTTTGATCATAAAACATCAGTTTTTCCAAAAAGATATCCCAAAAGTCTATCAGAAGCTCAGCAAAACCCATGCGAACTCTTGCATTGGTTATACCAGAACCAGAGTCAACAAGGTAGAAAACACCTCAAAAACCGACTTTTTCTAGTGGTTTACCAACAAGACCAACAACATTGGAAACTCAAAGCAGAAATCAAATGGCTTTCTACCCGTATTAAAAATTATGTGTTTACCTTTGACGCTGCTCGGTTAACAAAATTAAACTTTAAAGAAAATCACGCTTTCGCGGATATCATTTGGGCGGTTAGATGAATTATATAGGCTCTAAAAACAAACTTTCGGGTTGGATAAAAAACAACATTACCCAAACCATAACCACACCACTTTCTGAAGTGGTTTTTTGTGATTTATTTGCGGGTACCGGAATAGTGGGTCGCACATTTAAACCCGAAGTAAAACAAGTAATCGCCAATGATGTAGAGTTGTACAGCTATGTTTTACTAAAGAACTATATCGGCAACCATTTGCCTATAGCGAAAGCAGCTTTTTTTATCGAAAAACTGAATTCACTTTCCGATAAAAAAGGATTTATTGCTGAAAATTATGGTGAAAACGGGCAGGCTAATCGGCTTTATTTTTCAGAAGAAAATGCACAAAAAATAGATGCTTGTCGCCAAACCATCGCAACTTGGAAAAAGAAAGGTGAAATTTCAGAAAATGAATATTATTTTTTGCTGGCTTCGCTGCTAGAAAGTGCCGATAAAGTGGCCAATACGGCTTCGGTGTATGGCGCATTTCTTAAAAAATTAAAGAAATCCGCTGAAAAGCCTATTGTCATTGAGCCTGCAAACTTTGAAATTACTAAAAACGAACACCAGGTTTTTAACCAAGACAGCAACCAGCTCATTCAAAAAATAGAAGGAGATGTGTTGTACCTCGATCCGCCTTACAACGCACGGCAATATGGAGCCAATTATCACTTGCTTAATACAATAGCGGAGTATGACAATTTTATTCCGAAAGGTAAAACAGGGTTACGGAATTATTATAAATCGGCGTATTGCCAAAAGGGAAAAGTCGCCGAAGAATTGGAGGAACTCATTAAAAACGCACAATTCAAATACATTTTTTTAAGCTATAATAACGAAGGTTTATTGAGTGTTGCGCAAATTAGAGCTATATTTGAAAAATTTGGAAAATACCAGTTGGAAACCAAAAAATACCAACGTTTTAAAGCAGATAAAACCAACAATAGAAACCATAAGGCATCGAGCACAGAAGAATATTTACATATTTTAGAAAAATAAAAAACTCAAGTCCCCTCTAATAAGAGAGGATTTAGGGGTGTGTTATTAGGAAATTTATACTTGTGTAAATTCATCAATATGAAAATTTATTACAATCCTAAACTAAAGGAACTTGCGAGGCAATTACGTAACAACGCAACAAAATCTGAAATCAAGTTATGGAAATTGTTAAAAGGCAAAAAGATGTATGGGTATGATTTTCATCGTCAAAAACCAATTGACAATTATATTGTTGATTTCTTCTGTAATAAATTGACTTTAGCCATAGAGTGCGATGGGTATTCACATCAATTACTTGAGGTTTGGAAAAAAGACCAGTTAAAGATGAAGCACTTAAATAAATTAGGAATCAATGTGTTACGTTTTTCAGATTATGAAATAATGAATGATATAAACAACGTAGTAAGAGCCATTGAAGATTATATTCTTACTTTTGGAGAGAATAATAAAACACAACCCTGATTTGAAGCGTAAAACGCTTCAAATCTTCCCCTCTTTTTAGAGGGGATGTCAAGAAAATTAAACATCCACTTTTTAATCAAAAATAAAAAACCATGTTTACAGAAAAAGCCAATAAGATATTTCAAGAAGCCATAGACAGATACCATGTGATCAATACGGTAGATCAGCCGTTTGAAAATCCGTATGACGAAAAATCACAACTCATCGAGCATTTATTGTACAGAAAATGTTGGATAGATACGGTACAATGGCATTATGAAGACATTATTCGCGATCCGCAAATCGATCCGGTTTCCGCTTTAAAGCTCAAAAGACAAATCGATGCGTCTAACCAAGACCGTACCGATATGGTAGAATACATCGATAGTTATTTTCTGGAAAAATACAAAGACGTACAACCCAAAGCAGATGCGACCATCAATACCGAAAGTCCAGCTTGGGGAATTGATAGGCTTTCTATTTTAGCCTTAAAGGTTTACCATATGGAGGAAGAAGCTACGCGTCCAGATGCTTCGGAAATGCACAAACAAACATGCCAGCAAAAGCTAAATGTGCTTATAGAACAACGTAAAGATTTGTCGAGCGCTATCGACCAATTGCTTCAAGATATCGAAAACGGCGATAAGTATATGAAGGTCTACAAGCAGATGAAAATGTACAACGACGACGAACTGAATCCTGTTTTACGCGGGAAGAAATAAACCTAACAAGTCCCCTCTAAAAAGAGGGGATTTAGGGGTGTGTTATTAGGAAATATACACTTGTGTAAACTTATCAAAATGAAAATCTATAACAACCCTAAACTAAAAAAGTTAGCTCGAAAATTACGGAATAATGCCACAAAATCAGAAATAAAATTATGGAATATTTTGAAAGGAAAGCAAATGCATAATTATGACTTTCAGATTGTTATTCTAGCAATAGAAAACTTTATATCGAATTTTGAAGAGAATAAAACACACCCCTGATTTTTCAGAATTACATTCTTCAAAATCTTCCCCTCTTTTTAGAGGGGAAAGTAATAAAAGAACATTATAAGTTCCTTCTGTTAAGCCTGTACTGAGTTTAGTTGAAGAAAGAGGATTTAGGGGTGTGTAAATTTAAAGCAATCAATTTTTGAAACCACCAAAACACATATTGGTCATTCGGCTTTCGGCGATGGGTGATGTCGCGATGACGATTCCTGTCTTGCAACGGTTTTTGCAACAATATCCCGAAGTAAAAATCACCGTTTTGACCAAGCCGTTTTTCAAAACAATTTTTCAGGACTTACCACAAGTAGAAGTTCTGGAAGCTGAGGTTAATGGTAAACACAAAGGACTTTTTGGATTATGGCGATTGGCTAAAGAAATTAGAAATTTAGAGATTTCCGCTGTAGCGGATTTACACAATGTGCTACGCTCAAAAATCTTACGCTTTTTTTTCTTTTTTATGCAGATAAAATCGGCAGTAATTGATAAAGGGCGAGCCGAAAAAAAAGTATTGACAAGGCTTTCACCTAAAACCATTCGCCCTATAAAAACAACCCACCAACGTTATGCTGAGGTGTTTGAAAAATTAGGATTTCCAGTTGATTTACCTCAAAAAATCATTCAAACCAAACCAAGTGTGCCCAAAAGCGTAAAGGTTTTGCTAAAATCAGATTCCAGAAAATGGATAGGAATTGCTCCTTTTGCAGCACACCCAACCAAGTCTTACCCATTAGATTTGATGGAAAAAGTGATAAAAAGCTTGTCGGAAAAAGGCAACTACCAAATGTTACTTTTTGGTGGTGGAAAAACCGAAGAGCAACAATTGGCGGCTTGGGAAAATAAATTTAAAAATGTAGTTTCCTTAGCGGGGAAAGTCCGTTTTAAGGATGAGTTGCATACCATTGCCAACCTCGACCTGATGCTCTCGATGGATAGCGGAAACGGTCATTTGGCAGCAATGTATCAAGTTCCGGTGATTACGGTTTGGGGAAACACACATCCGTATGCAGGCTTTGCACCATTTGGTCAAACAAAAGACCAACAAATTTTGCCAGATCTTAAAAAATATCCGTTATTACCCACTTCTATCTACGGTAACAAAAAAGTAGAAGGATACGAAAATGCGATGCGAAGCATTTCACCAGAAGCGATAATAGAGAAAGTAGAAGATATTTTGGGTTGAACAATATTTCGTCAACCTGAACTTGTTTCAGGTTCTCATTATTATATATAAAAGCATAATGACGGATAAACAAAAAAATAAAAAAGATGTTTTACAAAACCAATTGGAAATACCTCATCAACGCCCTAATTCTTTTCGCAGTTGCTATTTTTATGTTTAGCTATAACAGCGAAAACTTAGCCTTAAACTATTTCTTTGTCTTGGCAGAATTAGTTTGGTTCGGGTTGTTTGTATACCACAAATTTCTAAAGCAAAAACAAGTTTAGCTGTCTTACTTACACATCATCAAAATCTACTTTGATAGTGGCTGTCGTAGGATGAGCTTGGCAAGTAAGCGTTAAACCTTCTTCGATTTCATCATCCGTTAAGATTTGGTTTTTTGCCATTTCGGCTTTTCCCTCCACAATTCTAGCAATACAACTACTGCAAATACCGCCTTGACAAGAATAAGGCGCATCGATATCTTTTTCTAAAATCGCATCGAGAATGGTGTGCTTTTGATCCATTTCAAAACTAAACTCTTCGTCGTCAACCGTAACAGTAACTTGTGTTTTTCCGTCAAGCTTGGCATCTACCTCACCAGTTTCGGTGCTTGAGAAAAGTTCGAACAATACATCTTGTTTATCGATATTGTTTTCTTGTAATACTTCGCTTACGGTATCAATGAGAGTTTCTGGGCCACATAAGAAGAACTTCTCAAAGTGATGTCCTTTAAACTTGTTTTTAAGGATGTAATTGACTGTGTTACGCTCTATTCTACCAAAAAAAGAATCTTGGTCTTGTGCCTGGCTAAAAGAATAAATCAAATAAAACCGGTCTTGGTATTTTAAGACCAAATCGCTTAATTCTTTGTAGAAAATAGTTTCTTCAGGTGATTTGTTACCGTACACCAAGACAAATTTACTATTTTCTTCTTTCGCTAACGCGGATTTTAAAATCGACATAATCGGTGTAATTCCGCTGCCGGCAGCGAAGGCCGCATAGTAGTTTTGTTTTCCATTACGGTTGGGCTCGTAAACAAATTTTCCTTCCGGCGGAAAAACATCCAACACATCGCCCACTTGAAGTTCTCTGTTGGCAAAACGCGAGAAAGTTCCGTTATGTACTTCCTTTACAGTGACTTTGAGCTGGTTGCTTTCTGGCGTAGAACAAATAGAATACGAACGGCGTAATTCTTTTCCGTCGAAATCTTTTTTGATGGTAATGTATTGTCCTGGCTCAAAAGCAAAAATATCAGCCAAGTTATGGGGGACATCAAAAACCAAACTCACGGCTTTTGAGGTTTCTCTAATGATTTCTTTTACCGTTAGCGAATGAAAATTCTTCATCAATCAAAAATTTTGGCAAAAGTACAAACTTGCTTTTATTTTTAACAGAAATGCCGAAAAATTAATACCTAAGCATTTTAGGTATACTAAAATTTATATCTTTGAACAGTTGATAAGAAATTCTCGTCAGTTTGAGTGGTTTTTTCACTAAGTGAAAAAATTATATCGAAAACAGAGAGAAAATTAAAAAAAAATAGCCTTGAGCAACAACAATTTATACAAAGGAAGTTTACAAACCATCATTTTGCAGCTACTTGCCAAAGGTGACAAAATGTATGGTTACGAAATCACTCAAAAAGTAAAAGAGCTTACCAAAGGTGAGCTCACGATTACCGAAGGGGCTTTATATCCTGCTTTACATAAATTAGAAGGTTCGGGAATGCTCGAAGTCGAGATGCAAAAAGTAGATAATCGCCTCAGAAAATATTATAAGCTGACCGAAAAAGGAGAAAAAGAATCGGTCATAAAAGTTGAAGAACTCACACGCTTTGTTGAGACCTTACAAGAGCTAATGGCTCCTAAAAACCCAAAACTGGCATGAGAAAGTTAGCACCTGAAGAAATAGGTTTTATCGACAAGTATTTGGAGAATTCTGAAGTAAAGTTTTATGACATTCGTTTAGAATTGGTCGATCACGTAGCTAAAGCGGTTGAAGAAAAGATGGACACTGAAAACCTAACTTTTTATGACGCTTTTAAAAGCTATATGATCAAAAACAAAAAAGAGCTTATTAAAGAAGTTAGCTTGATTAAGAAAGAAGCTTTTTTGAAAGTTTTAAAAATGCTGGGAGCTAATTTATTTCATCCGATTACAATAGGAGTAAGCTTTTTGGGTTGGCTTTTTACAAAAGAGTTTTTTAATACGATAAAAGAAGGTCCAGCCTTTTTTTCACTTGTATTACTGTTCTTATTTCTAATGCTTTCTTTAGTTATTATGAGAGGTTTGCTAAGTAAAAAAAATAGAGGAAAACAGTACATTTATATCAACAGATTGGTTTTCATCTCCTCACATACTTTTCAGTTATATCAGATTGTTTTTTTACATAAAATGAGTGAACACTATTTGTTATACTTGATTTTATATGTGGCTATCAACTCCTCTTTTTTGATTTCGCTCAAAAAAGTATATGACAATTACCAGAAAAAACTTTTGCTTTCATGAAAAAAGTAACTCCACTACAAGTAGAGCGGTTATACCAATTTACGGCACAACATTATGTCGAATATTATGATGTACAAACCGAATTGGTCGATCACTTGGCCAACGCCATCGAAGAACAATGGCAAGAAAACCCAGACAAGGATTTTGAAAAAGCTCTATATGAAGAGTTTAAAAAATTTGGAATTTTTGGGTTTATGAATGTGGTCGAAGCTAGGGAAAAAGCAATGACCAAAAAGTACTTAAAACTTATTTTTAAAGAACTACTCAGCTTTTTGTTTTTACCTAAAATGATAATGACATTTTTGTTGATTACAGTAGTTTGTACGGTCTTTATGCAGGTTCCTTATGGCGGCTATGTGGTTACAGGGGCTGTTTTTCTGATTTTAGTTTGGCAAGCATATCTGGCTTTTAAAAATAGAAAGGCAAGAAAACAAGCCATCAGGGCAAACCAACGAAAACCTTATTTATTAGAGCATTTATTAGAAACTTGTGGAGCCTCGTTGGGTTTACTTCATTTTCTTTTTCAAATCATTATTCACCTTCCTGGAGATTTCCAAAATTTCACTTTTTGGAGTGTCGTAGGCTTTTCGGTATTTATGTCTTTTGTCATCATTATCGGGTATGTGATGTTGTTTGAAATTCCGCGGAAGCAAAACGAAATTTTACAACAAGTTTACCCCGATTACCACTTAGCAATGTAACTTTTTTTATTTTTAGCCTACCAATCATAAAACACAAACCATGGTCAGAAAACTTCTCAGTCTAGAATGGAAACAGTTTAAACGTTCGCCCAACTTCCAGAAAGGCTTGGCGATAAAAATCATCTTGATTCTAGCAGTGGTATATTTTGCTGTTAGTTTTTTGTTTCTGGGTGTAGGTGCATTTTTTATCATCGAAGATGCTTTTCCTGATCAAGATCCAATTACCGTAGTGAACAACTACCTTATTTACTGGTTTTTGTTTGATATGTTTTACCGCTTTTTTATGCAACAAATGCCCGTACTCAACGTCAAGCCTTTTATGGTATTGCCTATCAAACGAGAAAAACTCATTCATTTTGTACTCGGGAAAACCGCTTTTTCGGTATTCAATTTTCTACCGCAGTTTTTCTTTTTGCCCTTTAGCATTGTGTTGCTGTTTCAGGGTTATTCACCATTATTGGTGATCGGTTGGTATTTGGCGATGTTGTTTTTTACACTTTGCGTGAATTTTCTCAACTTTCTCATCAATAAAAACAACACGTTTTTCTATATCATTGCCACACTTCTCTTGGGCGGAATTGCCCTACAAATCTATCAAATCGTAGATTTTACGGTTTATGGCGGAATGTTTTTCAATAAAATTTACGAAATCGGCTACGGGTTTTTAATTCCGCTTTTAGCCTTGATTTTGTTATACCGAATAAATTACACCATCATCAGAAAAGGCTTTTACCTCGATGAAGAAATCCGTAAAAAAACCAAAGCTGTTTCTTCTCAAGACATGTCGTTTCTCAACCGTTTTGGCGATGTCGCTCCGTTTTTAAAAAACGATATCAAACTTATTATCAGAAATGCACGACCGAAACAAGTTTTACTGATGTCATTTTTGTTTCTTTTTTACGGACTCATATTTTTTACCCAAGATATCTATCGAGATATGCCAGCTGTGTTGGTTTTTGCTTCGGTTTTTGTCACAGGAGGTTTCCTCATGACTTTTGGGCAACTCGTACCTTCTTGGGACAGCGAATATTACAAAATGATGATGAGCCAAAACATTCCGTACAGACTTTACCTCAAGTCCAAATGGATATTAATGATTGTGGGTTGCTTGGTTTCGTTGGTGTTGAGTATTCCTTACCTTTATTTTGGGATGGATATTTTTCTGATGATTGCTGCTGGCGCTGCTTTTAATGTAGGGTTAAATTCGTTTATCACTTTGTTGGGCGGCGTGTTGAATCGTGTCCCCGTAAAACTCAACGAGAAAGCCAAAGCTTTTTCCAACACGCAAGGGTTTAACCCAACCCAGCTTATTATTGCCATTCCTAAAATGGTCGGGCCGATGCTTATTTTTTACATCCCGTATAAATTTATCAATTTTGAAGCAGGCATTTTTGCCCTTGCTTTAAGCGGAATAATCGGACTTGTTTTTTACAAACCCATCTTAAATAAAATTGAGGAAGTCTACCAAAAAACCAAATACAAAACTATCGCCGCTTACGACGAAAAAAACTAAAAGAAAATGATAGCAGTACACCAACTTTCAAAAAAATACAACCAAACCGAAGTTTTAAATATAGAAAGCCTCGATATTCCAAAAGGACAAAGTTTTGGTCTGGTGGGTAACAACGGAGCAGGAAAAACGACGCTATTTAGCCTTTTGTTAGACTTGATACACCCCACGACAGGACACATCAAAAACAACAACATCATCGTGAGCGAAAGCGAAGATTGGAAACCTCATACTTCGGCGTTTATCGACGAAAGTTTTTTGATAGGTTACCTGACCGCAGAAGAATATTTTTACTTTATTGGCGAATTACGTGGCGTCACCAAAACCGATGTCGATGCTTTGTTAACAGAATTCAGTAGCTTTTTTCACGAAGAAATTCTTAACCAGAAAAAATATTTGCGTGATTTTTCTAAAGGAAACCAGAAAAAAGTAGGCATTATCGCTTCGTTTTTGGGCAACCCAGAAGTAATTATCCTTGACGAACCTTTTGCCAACCTCGACCCGACCACGCAAATTCGCCTCAAAGCCATTTTAAAAGAACAAGCTGCCAAAAGAGGCATTACCGTACTTATTTCCAGCCACGACCTGATGCACGTGACCGAAGTGTGCGAACGTATTGTCGTTTTAGAAAAAGGAAAAATCGTGAACGATACGATGACCAGCGAAAGCACCTTACAAGAATTGGAATCTTATTTTGGGGGGTAATCATATCATAACTATTTGATAACAGCTCTTTATTCGCTGAAAACTTGATTTTATCGATAAAATTTTTTTTATTAGCAAAACATTAACAAACTTTAAGGCTAATCATGGAATTTACACGCTACACGCTTAAGCTACTACTTTGTTTAATTTTTGTTGGATTGGTGGGTTGTGAACCCGATATAGAAATAGAGAAAGAGGAAGTAGGTCAGGAAATATCAAACCATACACACGATATACCCAGCATTAGTTTTTCGGAGTTTAAAAAACAAACAGGGCAAGACCCAAGTGTTTTGAGAGGCTATGCCGCAAGAGGGGGAGAAGCTTTTATTACCGAAATAGATACCACACAAATATATGTTGTAAGACTAGAGAATATGACATCCTACAATTTTGGGGTAAGAACCATCGCCGATACCTTGGGCACTTTTAGCAACTTGGTCTATTTTGAGAGACCCGAACAGGAAATAGAAACAGTTTTGATACAATATCACCCAAGAGTAGAATGGTGGGAAGAACAGCCTATAGATTTGATAGGAGGTGTTAGTACAATTGAGGAAAACAATTATGAGATAACTACACACCAAACTTCATATTTTACAACAGAAATAGTTGTAATTAATTGCACAGGAGGTAACCATGAGCCAGGTCATCCCAATTGTAATTGTCACTTGCCAAATGTTGATTGTTTACCAGGCTATTCCTATGAGATTGTATCTATAGTCTTACATGATGGAGGAGGTGGCGCACCCGTAAGTGGCACTAATCCGACACTACCTGGTTCTGGTAGTGGTGGAACCGGTTCTACACAAAGTGGCAACCCTGTAAATTATGGTACAGTGCCTAACCCTATACTGGTTTACCCGATCAGTAGAGAGTTTTTTAGTTTATTGGATGCACCAGAAAATACAGAATACCAAGATTGGTGGGAAAGTTTACGAGATATAGAATCTACCATTCTACTAAGTGATTACATCAGTCACCCCAATAGTGACCTAACTATAGCATTAGAAATAATACAGTTTTTTATCGATAACGGTGTAAATGCAGAAAGCTTAGCCTTTGCCAAAGAAGCAAAAAGTGTTTTATTACAAGACGGCGAAGTGGATTGGGAGGAACTTATTATTATTGATATTAATGATGAATGTCAAAGAAAAATTATTTCTGATGTAATAGATTCAGATACATTATTAATGGACATCCTCAAAGATACATTTAATGATCAAAATGATGATATTAAGTTAATTGTCACATCTGATAATATTTCTACAAATGCCAGCACATCAAGTGTTATACATTATAATGCCCAAACTAAGGACTGTTTTATTAATATTACTTTTAATGAAAATTATTTACAAAATGGTACAGACCTCTCTATAGCAAGGACTATGATACATGAATCTATTCATGCCTTGTTACTCTATGGTGTATTAAATGGATTATTTTCAGTTAATGGACAAACAGACCCTGATTATACAGAATTGATGGATGCTTTTTTACTATATATGCATAATAGCAGTTCGTCACACTATTCAGGGGAGCAACATGAAATTATTGCGGATTTAAATGATGATATTACTCTTACTTTAGAGAATTATGGTAATATGAATGGGTATAATTTAAACT
This sequence comes from Mesonia sp. K7, assembly GCF_003233725.1. Taxonomy (GTDB): domain Bacteria; phylum Bacteroidota; class Bacteroidia; order Flavobacteriales; family Flavobacteriaceae; genus Mesonia. The sequence goes on along the minus strand of NZ_QKQV01000003.1, from coordinate 162,980 downwards.
CAAATTATTACAAAACTTTATCATGGGGAGGACTGTTGGAAACTGATGCGTTTAAAGAAATTTATCCAATGCATCTTCCTAATGGAGATATAAATCCACAATGGGTATCAATAGTCAACACAATTGCAGCAGAACAAGATAATAGTAATAATTATAATGACGGTCAAGGAAACCCTATTATGCCTAAAGGAAATCCTTGCCCTTAAAAATACGAAGAGATGAGACTGCTTTTTCTTTTATTTATAAGTTTTCAATTACAAGCTCAAAATCACATTGAGATTAAAGAAAGAATTCTTTCAAAAGAATTGAGCTATATAGAATCAGACTTAATCATATTTGATTATAGTGGAGATAAAATTTTAGAAGAATTTATAACAACAAACTATATTTCCCACAAGGATGATATTAAAGATTTTGATGATTTGGTTAATTGTTTAGGAAAAGAAAATTATTATAAGATATTTAATAAGAACCAGTTTATAAAATATAAAAATCAGCTTAATGATAATGAATTCATTTACCTTGTAGAAATACCAAAGAACGTAAAATACGATTGCTATAAAAATGAATTATTTAAGAATAACCTAGAAATAGGAATTCCTTTACACACTAACATTTATGAATACAATATTAGTAGCTTATTGATCACTGAAGATTTAAATTTTATTTTATTTGAATATAGTAAAGGTCTTAAAGGGAGTAAGTCAGGTGGGATTAAAGTTTATAAAAAGGATACGAAAGGAAACTACAATTACTTTTGTGAGTTTAATAGTTGGATGGAATGATTTCAAACTATGAAGACTAATAGATTATATAGTTCTATACTGTTATTTTTTGTGTATTTTTCGTCATTCTCGCAAGAAAAAGCAATAAATGAAGAACACCTATTAATTGATAATTTTTTTAAAGAAACAGAGACAGAATTGTATACGGAATTTGTTGATTTTAAAGGGATTAAGATTTTTATTGATCAGCCAAATATTTTTGAAAATCTCTATGGTCAACCTTGTATAGAAAAAAATGAAAAAGTAAGTTTTGAAAGGTTTTTTACAAAAAAGGAAATTGATGGCATAGTCGATAAAATTTCTAATTTTAAAACTGGAGAAAACATTATTCAAACTCAACTTAAAAACGTTCAATTAAGTAGTGATATTGAGCATAAAAATTTAGTTTTCATTACCAAACCAATTTTAGTTAATAATAAAGCGATTCTTTACTTAAAAAGAAGAAATGAGGAATCTATTTTGATTTTTAAAAAAGATATAAATGAGAGTTGGCAAGTTATATGCCAGAAATTTCTTTATTTATCAATAGAAGATTAATTACAGTACAAGTTTTCCATAAAACATTTCCCTCTAAAATACTCTATAATTTTCTAAAAACTGTATTTTTACAGCCTACCAGTTTTATTTGAAATGGTAAATCATACTAAAACCAAAAAGTTTTAGTTATGTTATAGAAAAGAAACGATAGGAAATGAAGATAAATTACGCGAGCATCGCCAGAAAATTATTGCTCATTACCGTTACCACGCTAATGGTAATGGCTTGTTCTCGTAAAAAAAATACCTGGATCAACCGCAATTACCATGCAATGGGCGCTTATTACAACACGCTCTACAATGGTAAATTGGCGTTAGAAGATGGTCAAGCCGAATTAGCACAAACTTATTTCGATAATTATTGGGAGATTTTACCCGTCGAGCAAATGATGCTCAAAGACGATACCGATACCACAACCAATCAAAATTTTGAACGTGCGGAAGAAAAAGCCACCAAAGCCATCCAAAAGCACAATATGTCTATCGAAGGGACAGAATATAACCCGCAGATGGACAAAGCCTTTATCCTGCTCGGAAAGTCGCGCTATTACGACCAACGTTTTTTCCCAGCACTCGAAGCTTTTAACTATGTGATTACCGATTATCCGGAGAGTAACCAATTTGCAACCGCAAGGGTTTGGCGCGAGAAAACCAATATGCGGATGGGCAATTACGAAATCGCCCTAAAAAACCTAAAGGAACTCTTACAGGACACCTTAGAAATTGATGAAGAAGATTTAACGCATACCTATGCAACGATGACACAGTTGCACATCAACTTAGAACATCTCGATAGTGCCAAAGTGGCGATAGATTCAGCGTTGGCTTATGTAGACGATAACGAGAAAAAGGGCAGGTATTTGTTTATCAAGGGGCAATTGCTCAACCGCTTGGGCGAAAAAGATAGTGCCAACAAAACTTTTGATGAAATTATTGCTTTAAAGCGGAGAACACCACGTATTTATTACATCAATGCGTTTTTACAGAAAGCAAGAAATTACGACCTTGACAATCAAGACCAAAGCATGTTAGAAGAAACGCTAACAGAACTGGAAGAAAATCGTGAAAACAGGCCTTATTTAGACATTATTTATTTCCAAAAAGCAGAATATTACCGAGAAATAGATTCGCTTGACAGAGCAGTGGTCTATTACAACAAATCTTTACGTACCGATACGCAAGACGCTAATCTGAAATACAGAACCTATCTTACCTTAGGGAACCTCAATTTTGACGACGCGCAATATAAAATTGCTGGAAATTATTATGACAGCACCTTAACCAACCTTTCGGAAGGAACACGCGAATACCGACTCATCAGAAAGAAACGCGAAAACCTGGAGGACGTAATTTTATACGAAGACATTGCGGTAAAAAATGATAGTATTCTTCGTTTAGTCAATTTTAGCGAAAGCGAAAGGTTAGCTTATTTTGAAGAATATACCAAAAACCTTAAAGAACAAGCCTTAGAAGATTTAAAAGCAAGCCAGAATGCGGCGCCCACCAATTTGTTTGGGAAAACGCCGAGCTCTGCGACATCAGGCGGAAGTTCCGCTTCAGCGGGAAGTTTCTATTTTTATAACGGAAATCAAGTAGCCAAAGGTTTATTGGATTTCAAAAGAAAATGGGGCGATATCGAATTGGCAGACAACTGGCGTTACGAACCAAAATCTATCGGAAAAACCTCAGGTAGTGAAGAAGTGAGCGAAGAACAAGCTTTGATGACCGCTTTTGAAAACGATCCGCAATATGATCCTGCAACCTATTTAACCACCATTCCAACCGATCAAGCAGTGATAGATAGTTTATATAAAGACAGAAACTTTGCCTATTACCAGCTAGGAATCATATACAAAGAAAAATTTAGGGAATACGATTTGGCAATCGCCAAATTAGAAGCTTTATTAGAAAGCAATCCAGAAGAGCGTTTGGTGATTCCTTCGAAATACAATTTGTATAAGATATACGAAACTATTGGTGACGAAGTCAACGCCAATAAGTGGAAAAATGACATCATTACCAATCACCCAGAAACGAGGTATGCAAGTATTCTGAAAAACCCACAGGCGTTGCGAGACGATCAGAACAATCCCGAAAATGTGTATAATGCGGTTTACCAAAAGTTTTTAAACCAAGAATACAAAGCGGTAATCGACGAATCGAACGAAAACATCAACCTCTTTGCAGGAAATGATATTGTTCCTAAATTTGAATTGCTAAAAGCAACCGCTCAAGGACGTTACGATGGGTTTGAAGCCTACAAAAAAGGACTCAACTTTGTAGCGCTGAACTATCCGCAAAGTGAAGAAGGCAAAAAAGCCGAAGAGCTAATTAAAAATACGATTCCGGTGTTGCAAGATACCGTGTTTACTTTTCCGGAAGATGCCAAAGAATACAAATTGGTGTATTGGTTTAAAAATACACCAACAGATACGTTAGCTGTTGAGGGAAATACGCCTCAAGTTGCGGACAACAAAATCTTGGAAGTAAAGAAAAAAATAGACGAAGCCATCTTGGAGTTTGGCTACGAAGACCTCAAAACCTCTATAGATTTCTATGATGAAAATCAGAAATTATTGGTGGTACACGGATTAAAAAGTTTATTGGGCGCCAAAGGTTTTGGTGTTAAGCTTTCCGAAGAAAAGAAATATAAAATTACGATTGAAAATGTGGCAATAGCTTCAGAGGATTACAAAAAAGTTCAAGTACACAAGAGCTTAGAAGCTTATAAAAGCTCATTTCAAGAAAAAATTAAATAATCATGTTTTCAGAAAACAAAAAAGTAAAATCTACACCAAGTAAAACCCAAAACTCACAAAACAAAATTGCGCAGGGTGCCATTTTTAAAGGAACCATAGAAGCACAAGGAGATTTTAGAATCGAAGGAAAAGTAGAAGGCATACTTATGACCACGGGAAGAGTGGTCGTTTCTAAAACAGGAATTATCGATGGAGAAATGCAATGCACCAACGCTGATTTTGAAGGGAAACTTACCGGTATTTTAAAAGTAAAAGAAACGCTATCCTTAAAATCTACAGCGGTTATCGAAGGTGATGTGACTGCAACCAAATTATCGGTAGAACCAGGAGCAGAATTTAATGCCACGTGTAATATGAGCGGTAGCGTAAAACAACTGAATCATGAGTCAAGACCAGAACAACAAAAAGAACAAGCGGAACAAACAGCTTAAGAATTTTGCTTTGATGTCTGGCGTTGCCATTCAGATGGGTATTACCATTTATCTTTTTGTGATACTAGGAAAATGGTTGGACGACAAAATGGAAGGCGACGGAAAATTGTTTTTAATTATCGGAACACTCTTAGGAGTTGCGATTTCGATTTTTGTGGTTTTGCGACAACTCAAAAAGATAAATGAAGAGTAAATACTTTCTGAAATATATCTTTATCATTGCTATCTCTGGTCTTGTAGGCTTTTTTATACACCGATTTATCCTTTCCGAGCTAGTTATTTCTGCATCTTACTTGTTTTGGTGTTATTTTGCCAATATAATTTTAGCAGTTGTTGTTTTGTCTGTGCTCTATATATTAAGGAAAAAATTTAAAGATCAATTAGGCTTTTTATTTATGGCTGGAAGTTTTTTGAAGTTTGCTGCTTTTTTTATTTTTTTCTATCCTATCTTTAGAGAAGATGATGCGGTCACTAAAGTGGAATTCACTTCATTTTTTATTCCTTATGTAATTTGCTTAATCACAGAAACTTTAGGAGGAATCAAGCTTTTGGCGAAACAAAATTATGACGTCTAAAACGAGCTTTAAAAATTAATTAAAATATTGTAAATATTTGCTTTTACAATTTAATATAAAAGCATACCTTTGCACCGATTTTTAAGAAACTAAAAATATGTTAAAGGAAATTTCGACTAAGGCCTTTGCTTTATTTCTCTTGATGTTATCTTTTGGCATGAATGCTCAAGAAGAGGTTCATGAGATTGCTCCACAACACGAGGGTGATAAAGATTTAAAAACAGAAATCAAAGATTATATCAATCATCACTTACAGGATTCTTACGATTTTAGTTTGTATTCTTACGAAGAAAATGGCGAGCATCATTATGTTGGCTTTCCTTTACCTGTCATTTTATGGGATGACGGTTTAAAAATCTTTTCATCTTCAAAGCTAAATCATGGTGAGAGTGTTGCTGAGGTAGACGGTAATTACTACAAAGTTTTTCATGGAAAAATTTATAAAACAGACGCTCAAGGAACTATCAATTTAGACGAAGAGCATCACGCTACTAATGAAAAGCCATTAGACTTTTCATTTACCAAAAACATTTTTGTGATTTTTGCGGTGAGTTTATTTATGGTGTTGATGTTTGCTAGTATGGCAAAGTCATACAAGAAAAACCCACTACCATCAGGAATGGGTAGATTTTTAGAACCATTAGTATTGTTTATTAGAGATGATATTGCGATCCCGAACATTGGTAAAAAGCATTACAGAAAATATATGGGTTTTTTACTTACTGTATTTTTCTTTGTTTGGATTATCAACTTACTAGGGTTAACACCACTTGGTGTGAACGTAACCAACAATATTGCGGTAACTTTTGCTTTGGCTTTAATGACGTACCTGTTAACGACATTTACAGCAAATAAAAACTATTGGAAACATATTTTCTGGATGCCAGGTGTGCCTTGGCCGATGAAGATTATTTTAGCACCTATAGAATTATTAGGTACTTTTATCAAACCTTTCTCACTTATGATTCGTTTGTACGCTAACATTACAGCAGGGCATATCGTTTTAATGAGTATTATTGGTTTGATGTTTATATTTAAAAACTGGTTAGGAAGTTCGTTATCTTTCGGTTTAGCTTTTGTACTAGCGCTATTAGAATTATTGGTAGCTGCTTTACAAGCTTATATCTTTACAATGTTATCGGCATTGTATTTCGGGATGGCAAAAGAAGAACACCACGACCACTAATAAATTGAATGTTTAATTTTTAAATTATATATTATGACAATTCCAAACATTGTAGGAGCTGGTTTAATCGTAATCGGTGCTGGTTTAGGTATCGGTAGAATCGGTGGTCAAGCTATGGAAGCTATCGCTAGACAACCAGAAGCTTCAGGAAAAATCCAAACAGCTATGCTTATTGCAGCTGCACTTATTGAAGGTATTGGATTTGCTGCATTATTTGCTGCATAAAAATGTAAAACATCAACAGCAACGGTTGGTTGTTGTTGGTGTTTGATTTAAAAATTAACTTTTAGGTATTAAATACATTTTAAAATGGATAAATTAATAGAACAGTTTTCGTTTGGACTTTTTTTCTGGCAGTTATTACTTTTCTTACTTTTAGTTTTATTGTTAAGAAAGTTTGCTTGGAGACCTATTCTTAATTCAGTAGAGAAAAGAGAAACAGGAATCAAAGACGCTTTGGCTTCTGCAGAGAATGCTAAAAAGGAGATGGAAAATCTTCAGGCAGACAACCAAAAGTTGTTGAAAGAAGCAAGAGAAGAAAGAGACTCGATGTTGAAGGAAGCACGTCAGATCAAAGAAAAAATGATTGCTGATGCTTCTTCTGAAGCTGAGCAAAAAGCCAATAGCATTATTGCTTCAGCGCAAGAAGCAATCAAAATGGAAAAGCAAGCCGCTTTAAACGAGTTGAAAAAAGAAGTAGCAGCGCTTTCTATCGATATTGCTGAAAAAGTACTCAACAAAGAATTATCAAGCAAAAACGACCAAATGCAATTGGTAGATACAATGCTTGAAGATGTTAAGCTAAACTAATTGAACCATGGCGAGTAGTAGAGCAGCACAACGTTACGCAAAAGCACTGGTAGAATTAGCGGGTGAGAAAAATATTCTCGTTGAGGTAAATGCAGATATGCGTTTGATTCACCAAACCATTGCAGACAACAAAGAGTTGGCAAATGTGCTAAAAAGTCCAGTTGTAAAACCATCAGACAAACTTTCTATTTTAAAGAAGGTTTTTGATAATACACAAGATATTACCGGCAATTCGTTTGATGTGTTGGTGGATAACGGCAGAGTAGATCAGTTAGATAAAGTAGCGCAGAAGTTTATCGAGCAATACGATGCTTTACAAAATGTAACGGTGGCAGAAGTAACCACAGCCGAAGAATTAACTCCAGAAATGGAGAAAAAAGTACTTGATAAAGTACAAAGTCTTACAGGAAAGCAAGCAACACTAAAAAAGATAATCGATAAAACTATCTTAGGAGGTTTTATCTTACGTGTTGGAGATATTCAATACGACGCTAGTGTATCGGGTAACCTGAACCGACTAAAAAACAAGTTAAACAACAACGCATATATTTTAAATTAAATCACAATACTTAAAAAAGTATTATATAATAATTAATTATGGCAGAAGTAAATCCTGCTGAAGTATCAGCAATCATTAAAGAACAACTTTCAGGTTTTGAAGCAAAAGCTTCATTAAATGAAGTAGGAACCGTGCTTACAGTAGGTGACGGTATTGCTAACGTTTACGGACTTTCAAATGCACAATATGGTGAGCTTTTAGAGTTTGAAGGCGGTTTAGAAGGAATGGTATTAAACCTAGAGGAAGATAATGTTGGTGTGGTATTATTAGGATCTTCAAAAGAAATTAAAGAAGGAGACACTGTAAAACGTACCGAAAGAATTGCTTCGATAAAAGTTGGTGAAGGAATTGTAGGTCGTGTGGTGGATACTTTAGGAAAACCAATCGATGGTAAAGGCCCAATTAGTGGTGAAACGATCGAGATGCCATTAGAAAGAAAAGCTCCGGGGGTAATTTTCCGTGAGCCGGTAACAGAACCAATGCAAACGGGTATTAAATCTATCGATGCGATGGTTCCTGTTGGTAGAGGTCAGCGTGAGTTGGTGATTGGTGACCGTCAAACAGGTAAAACTACTGTTTGTATCGATACCATTTTGAACCAAAAAGAATTTTATGATGCAGGAGAGCCAGTTTACTGTATTTATGTAGCGATTGGTCAAAAAGCTTCTACGGTTGCAGGTATTGCAAAAGTATTAGAAGATAAAGGTGCTTTAGCATATACAACGATTGTAGCAGCAAACGCATCAGATCCTGCACCGATGCAGGTTTATGCTCCTATGACAGGTGCTGCGATTGGTGAATATTTCAGAGATACAGGTCGTCCAGCCTTAATTATATATGATGATTTATCAAAACAAGCGGTAGCTTACCGTGAGGTTTCGTTATTATTACGTCGTCCACCAGGACGTGAGGCGTATCCTGGAGACGTTTTCTATCTTCATTCAAGATTGTTAGAGCGTTCTGCAAAGGTGATTAACGATGATGATATCGCTAAAAACATGAACGATTTACCAGAATCTTTAAAAGATAAAGTAAAAGGTGGAGGTTCGTTAACAGCTTTACCAATTATCGAAACACAAGCAGGTGACGTTTCTGCTTATATCCCAACCAACGTAATTTCGATTACCGATGGTCAGATTTTCTTAACATCAGATTTATTTAACTCTGGTGTTCGTCCAGCGATTAACGTAGGTATTTCGGTATCGCGTGTTGGGGGTAACGCTCAGATTAAATCGATGAAGAAAGTTGCAGGTACGTTAAAATTAGATCAAGCCCAATACCGTGAGTTAGAAGCTTTTGCGAAATTCGGTTCAGACCTTGATGCTTCTACCTTAAACACGATCGAAAAAGGTAAGCGTAACGTAGAGATTTTAAAACAAGCACAAAACGATCCGTATCCAGTAGAAAACCAAATTGCGATTGTATATGCAGGTTCTAAAAACTTGTTAAGAGAAGTTCCTGTAGAGAAGGTGAAGGAATTTGAAGCAGATTATTTAGCTTACTTAGAAGCTAAGCATAGAGATACGTTAGATACTTTAAAAGCAGGTAAATTAACCGACGAAGCTTTAGAAGTGTTGACAAATGTTGCGAAAGAAATTTCGGCAAAGTATAAAAATTAGATTTGAGAGATGAGCATTGAGATTTAACTTTCTCAATGCTCATCACTAACGACTCATTACTAAAATAACATGGCAAATTTAAAAGAGTTACGTAGTAGAATTTCCTCGGTTTCGAGCACGATGCAAATCACGAGTGCGATGAAATTGGTTTCTGCTGCAAAATTAAATAAGGCACAAGAAGCCATCACGGCGATGCGTCCTTATGCAGATAAATTAACCGAATTATTACAAAATCTAAGTGCAACTTTAGATAGTGATAGCCAAAGTAAATTTGCAGAACAACGCGAAGTACAAAACGTATTGATCGTAGCGATATCCTCTAATAGAGGACTTGCTGGAGCTTTCAACTCGAGTATCATCAAAGCGGTAAACAATTTGGTTCAGCAGGAGTTTGCTGGAAAAAATGTGAGCTTACTTACCTTAGGTAAAAAAGCCAATGATGTTTTAAAGAAGACACAAAACATTCATAAAAACAACACCGATATTTTTGATCGTTTAGAGTTTGATTACAGCGCAGAAATTGCTCAAGAAATCATGGATGCTTTTGTAGATGAAAAGTATGATAAAGTAGTTTTAGTCTACAACCAGTTTAAAAATGCGGCAACACAAGTGGTGACTACAGAACAAATGTTACCCATTGTGCCAGCAGAAAAAGAAACCGAAGAAGTAAAAGAAGGCGGTTATGTACTTAATTATATTTTCGAACCTAATAAAGAAGATATCATTAAGGAATTGATTCCAAAATCTTTAAAAATGCAGTTGTTTAAAGCACTTAGAGATTCGTTTGCTTCAGAACACGGAGCGCGTATGACTGCGATGCACAAAGCAACTGAAAACGCAACCGAATTAAGAGATAGCTTAAAACTTCAGTACAACAAAGCACGTCAAGCTGCCATTACGAATGAAATCTTAGAGATTGTTGGTGGTGCAGAGGCGTTAAATAGTTAGAGTTTTAGCAAAAATGATAAATATTCAAGCCCTACAATTTGTAGGGCTTTTTTTTGTTATGTACTTTTAGCATTAAATGCAATAAAACGATTGGCACTAAAAAGATTCTTTAGAGATACCATTATTTATGGCTTAGCGACGGTACTTCCTCGTTTAATGAATATTGTTTTAGTGCGTCTTCATACCGACACTTTAGAAACTACAAGTTATTCAGATAATATATACTTTTATGTATATGCTGCATTTTTCAACGTATTGCTTACTTACGGGATGGAAACATCTTTTTTTAGGTTTTTTAGTAAAGCTAAAGAAAAAGGTCTTGTTTTTACAACGGCATTTACGAGTATTATTATAAGTACTTTTCTATTGATAGGAACAGCGTGGTTTTTTAATGAAGAGTTAGCTGCCTTTTTTAATCTTAGAGTCCATTATTTTAATTTATTGATAGCTATACTGGCATTAGATACACTCGTTGTTATTCCTTTTGCTTATTTAAGAGCCCAAGGCAGACCATTTAAGTATATGTTTATTAAATTAACTAATCTACTAATTTATGTAGGTTTAAACTTTTTCTTTTTGTGGTTGATTCCTACCTATAAGATGGAATTTCCTTTTTTCAATTCAGAAGATTTAGTCCAATATATTTTTATAGCTAATGTTGTCGCTAGTTTAGTCACGCTTTTTCTTTTACTACCTTACTTTTTTAAGGAAAAATTGCGTTTCAGTTATTCCATTTTTAAACAATTGCTCAACTACGGATGGCCTATTATGGTAGCAGGTTTGGCTTATGTAATTAATGAGAATTTTGATAAATGGCTCATACCGGAGATGATAAGTAAAGAAGTGAATGGTGCTTATGGTGCTTGTTATAAAATAGCAGTATTTATGACCCTTTTTATTCAGGGTTTTCGTTTAGGTGCAGAACCTTTCTTTTTTACTCATTCTGAAGAAAAAAATGCTAAACAAACATACGCCCTAATCATGAAATATTTTGTAGTGTTAGGTTGTTTAATATTAGTAATTATAACGGTCTACTTAGACTTTTTTAAAGAGCTTTTAGTAGATAATCCAATATATTGGGAGGCGATAGACATCGTCCCTGTTGTTCTTTTAGCCAATTTGTTTTTAGGGATTTATTTTAATTTGGCTATTTGGTACAAACTCACTGATAGAACAAAATACGGGATGTATATTTCGGTTATAGGAGCTTTAATTACGATTGCTTTTAATTATATAATGATTCCAAAAATTGGTTTTATGGCTGCTGCTTGGGCAACCTTATTGGCTTATCTAAGTATGACACTTATTTCCTATTTCTTAGGAAGAAAATATTATCCCGTTCCTTACGCTTTAAAAAGTATTTTGGCCTATTTATCAATTGCTGTTTTTATAGCGTTTATATCCTATTATAAATTTGATAATGATTTATGGATAGGAAGCAGCTTACTTTTTATATTTTTGATAATTATCTATGTAATGGAAAAACAAACTTTAATGTCATTAATGCGAAGAAATGAAAATAAAAATCATCAATAAATCCAAACACTCACTTCCCAACTACGAAACCACCGCTTCTGCTGGAGTAGATTTACGGGCAAACTTAGACGAATCGGTTAGCTTAAAACCTTTAGATAGAGCCATTATCAAAACAGGTCTTTTTATCGAATTGCCTGAAGGCTACGAAGCGCAAGTGAGGCCTAGAAGTGGTCTGGCTGCAAAAAAAGGAATTACCGTGCTGAATGCTCCAGGAACTATCGATGCCGATTATCGAGGCGAAATAGGTGTGATTTTAGTGAATCTATCGAACGAAACTTTTGTGGTCGAAGACGGAGAAAGAGTTGCACAAATGGTCATTGCCAAGCACAAACAAGCCATTTGGGAAGAAGTAGAAACACTAACCGAAACTGTTCGTGGTGAAGGAGGATTTGGCAGTACAGGAACTAACTAATCAAACATAAAAAAATGAAAATAATCGTACCGATGGCTGGTCGAGGCTCAAGATTACGTCCACATACATTAACCGTTCCAAAACCGCTTATTCCAGTGGCTGGAGAACCTATTGTACACCGTTTGGTAAAAGATATCGCCAAAGTACTCAAACAACCCATCGAAGAGGTGGCTTTTATCTTGGGCGATCCCGCTTTTTTTGGTGACGATGTAGTACAGAGCTTACAAAAACTCGGGCAAAGTCTCAACGCCAAAACTTCTATTTACCGTCAAGGTGAACCGCTAGGAACAGGCCACGCAATTATGAGTGCCAAAGATTCACTTTCGGGTCCTGCAGTCGTCGCTTACGCGGACACCTTGATCAAAGCAGATTTTGAGTTAGACGAAAAAGCCGATGCCGTAATCTGGACCAAAAAAGTAGATAATCCAGAAGCTTATGGGGTCGTTAACCTGAACGAGAGAGACGAAATCGTCGAATTGGTAGAAAAGCCAACAACTTTTGTAAGCGATCAAGCCGTTATCGGAATATATTATTTTAAGGATATTTCCGTTTTAAAAGGGAAGTTGCAAGAAGTATTAGAAGAAAATTTGATGCATGGAGGCGAATACCAAATCAACGATGGCATAAAAAAAATGATGGCTGACGGTAAAATTTTCAAAACAGGAACGGTTGATGAATGGATGGACTGCGGAAACAAAAATGTGACTTTAGAAACCAACAGTAAAATGCTTGGCTTTTTACACAAAGATAATGGGCAACTCATCCACGAAAGTGTAAAAAAGAACAATACCACCATTATCGAACCTTGTTTTATTGGTGAAAATACGGTTTTAGAAAACTGTACGATTGGGCCAAACGTTTCGATTGGGGCAAATTGTACAATAACAGATAGTGCTATCAAAAACAGTTTGATACAAAATCACACGGCGATAAAAAATGCCCAACTTCATGAAGCGATGATTGGCAATCACGCCAAATATGACGGCAATTTTACCAGAATTAGCATTGGCGATTACAGTATTTTAGAATAATGAGCTTGAAGCGAAATTTTTCATATCAACTTTGGTTGTTGGTGGGAATAATTTTTTCCACTCAAGTAAATTTTGCTCAAGAAATAGACGATCCCGATTTTGATTCGATTGCCTCGAAAAAGATCAATCAAGAAGAAAACCAGTTTCAGGAGAAGTTTTTTGATGCGTTGGCACAAAAAGCCATCGAAAACTACGACCGCGCTATAGATTTGTTGGAAGCCTGCAAAAAAATAAACCCAAAAGCAATTATTGTTGATTTTGAACTTGGGAAAAACTATAAAAGCCTTAAAAACTACACTACTGCAGAAGATTATTTACGAAAAGTTTTAACACAAAAACCTACCGATAATGATGTTTTGCGAGAACTTTACGAAGTTTATGCTTTGACACAAAATGCTGAAAAAGCCATCCCGATTGCTGAAAAGCTGGCAACTCAAAATGTCGATTATTACGAAGATTTAGCCAATTTGTATGGCTTGACCCATCAATATGAAAAAGCTTTAGCATCGGTTGAAAAATTAGACGAAAAGCGAGGCTTTAATGAGTTTCATCAAGAATTGAGAGGTAAAATTTTTGCAAAAGCAAAGAACCCTAATTTTGAAATGAATTATTTGCAAGAACAAGTAGATGGAAATTCGGCAAATCCAAACTTTTACTTGCGTTTGATGTATATGTACAAAACCACCAATCAGAAGAATAAAATGGTTGAAGTGGCTCAAAAATTACAGAAAAACCATCCTAATTCCGTCTTGAACGATTTTTATGGATATCAAGTTGCATTGCAAGAAAACAAACACGATGAAGCTGTGGTAAAAATAAAAAATGTTGTTCATCACACTGAAGATGAATCCGTTAAAAAAATGCTTTTACAAGATTTTGTAAAATTAGCACAGAGAGACACCAAATATAAAAATAGCTTGATGCAATTGGTTGAAAGCGAAATTACCGACCAAGAAATCATCGAAAATTATTATGTGAGTGAAGACACTAAAAAAGGTTATAACGTTTACATCAAGCAATTGGAGAACGATCCGACCAATTTTGAGTTGCTTAAAAAAGTCATCGAACTAGAGCTTGAACAAAAAGCCTACGATTTGGCTTACAAAAGGAGTAATGCAGCTTTAGAAATTTACCCGTCACAACCTTATTTTTATTATTATAAAGGAGTTGCGGCCAGCCAAATCGGCAAAAAACAAGAGGCAATAAATTTGCTGAAAGAAGGTTTAGATTATATCATAGATGATGAAAATCTAACTCTAAAGATAAATACTGAACTTAAAAAATTACAGTAAAAAAGATTAAATGATTCGTAAAATAGGTTTAATAATTTGCAGTTTTCTGTTTTTGGTTTCGTGCGGAGCTAAAAAAAAATTGCCTGTAGGCGAGGTTGCAGACAACGTTAGTACCAAAACTCTTGTCAAAGCCCATAAAGATGCAGAAGTAGATTTTAGAACGCTTCAGGCAAGAGTAAGAGGCGCATACAAAAGTGAAGATGATGAGCAATCTATCGCCATTGCTTTGCGAATGGAGAAAGATCAAGCGATTTGGTTAAGTGCTAAATTGGGCGGTGTGATTCCGTTGGCAAAAGCCTATATTACGCCAGGAAAAGTGCAGTTTTACGAAAAAATCAATCAAGAATATTTTGATGGTGATTTTCTCTTGTTGACCGATTGGCTCGGAACAGATCTCGATTTTGAGAAAGTTCAAAACATGTTTTTAGGACAAAGTATCTACGATTTAAACGACGATAAATTTAGCCAAGAAAACACTCCAACGGCTTATGTTTTAAAGAGCAAAAATGAGATTGTTCAGAAAGAATACCACATCAATCCTTCTCATTATTTGTTGGATAAACAAATCATTTCGCGAAAGCTAAAAAACCAAACCTTAACCATCACTTATGCAAATTATCAAAAAGTTGGAGAAGAATGGTTTCCTTACGAGATTAAAATTATCGCTCAAGAAGACGATAAAACTACACAGATAGAGATAGATTACCGCCAAATAGAAACCAATGTTGAGGTGACTTTTCCTTTTGAAATACCAAACGGATACGAAGAAATAAAAATAGATGAATAACAAGATAATCAAAATAGTGTTGGTGAGTTGCTGTTTTCTGATGGCTTTCGCCGGATTTTCACAAAGCGAAAAAGAAAAACTTGAGCAGAGGCGTTTGGAATTACGTCAAGAGATTCGTCAGATTAACTCATTATTGGAAAAAAACGTCAAGGAAAAGCAATCGGTTTTAACACAAGTAGAAGATATCGACCGAAGGATAAAAGCAACGGAGAACTTAATAAAGGTAACCAATCAAGAAGCCAATTTACTGACGCGCGAGATCAACACTAACACCAATAAAATTGCTGAGTTGCGAAAAGAATTGGAGGTTTTAAAAGAAGATTATGCTAAAATGATCAGAAAGTCATACAAGAGCAAATCACAACAAAGCCGTATTATGTTTTTATTGTCTTCCGAAAACTTTTTACAAGCCTACAAGCGTATGCAATATATGAAGCAATATGCCAATTATCGTGAGCAGCAAGGGGAAGAAATCAAATCACAAACCTTGGCATTGCAAGAGCTTAATAAAAAGTTGGTCGATCAGAAAAAAGAAAAGGAAAAACTGCTTACTGAAAATAGAGAAACCCAAAGTAAACTACTAAAAGATAAGAAAACGCAAGAAGCTTTAGTAGCGCAGATACAAGCCAAAGCAGGAACCTTTAAAAAGCAATTGGCAACACGACAACAAGAAATTTCTAGGATAGATGCTCAGATAGAAAAACTGATTAGAGAAGCGATTGCCGCCGAAAATGCCAAAAAAGGAAAATCGAGCAATACTTCTACCTTCGAGTTGACCCCAGAAGCCAAAGAATTGGCAGACAATTTTACCGCCAATAAAGGAAAATTACCTTGGCCAGTAAAGTCTGGAAATGTCTCGATGCGTTTTGGAGTTCATCCGCATCCTGTGGTGCGAACAACGACCATAAAAAGTAATGGGGTTCGAATAGAAACCAACGAAAACGAGGCTGTAAAATCTATTTTTAACGGTCAAGTGATTAAAATACAAGCTATCAAAGGAGCCAATAAAGCCGTGATGATTGCCCATGGTAATTACATTTCGGTATATAACAACCTTTCTAGTGTAAGTGTTCAAACGGGCGATAAAGTGACGACAGGGCAAACTATTGGTAGAGTTGGTCACGCGACTTCTACCGGAAGACCAACGGTCTTTTTTTATATCCTTAAAAACACACAGTATTTAGATCCAGCCACGTGGGTTTATAAAATGTAAAAATCCGCTTTAAGCGGATTTTTTGTGGAGAATACCGGATTCGAACCGGTGGCCTTTTGGCTGCCAGCCAAACGCTCTAGCCAACTGAGCTAATTCCCCCTAAAATTTGACTTCTTTGAGCTCTTTTTCTATAAAAGGAACTTCGGGATTGCAGATTTCTGCAATCAGTTCTGAAAGAATTTGGTCAAATGTAAGTAAAGTTTCTTTAGAAATAAAATTGTTTTTATCTTCTTTAAAAGGTAAAAAACCTGCTTTCATATTTTTAAAAGAAATCACGCCAATCTGTGTAGTATCAAATTCATTGTCCTGGATTTCCATTTTGGCGTAACACAGCACTTGAAAAGCTTTGCTGTACTTTTCGTCCTCTTGTAGAAGCGACCAATCTTTTACTGTTAAATCGGTTGGTAAGACTTTACCAGTTTTGTAATCGATAATACGCTTTTGTCCATTCATGAGGTCTATTCTGTCTACTTTTCCGCGAAGTTTTACAGGAAAATCTAACGGTAAGTTATTGAGTTCGCAGCTTGATGGTTTTTCTAACGAAACGATTTTGATATCGTTTTGAGAAATCAATTCCTGCTCTATTTTCAAGAAATTGTAAACATATTTTTTGGCGACTTCATACACCAAATAGTTTTTTCCAGAAGCTATATTTTTTATTTGGTTATTTTCTTGAAACTGCTTTTTTAATTCTACTTCAAAAACGTCAAGACAATGTTCTATATCTTCATTTTGTAAAATTTTACCTTTAAAATCTTGATATAAATTTTCTAAAGTATCGTGTATAATCGTTCCGAACGTGTTGCTTTCGATAACTTCCTCAAGGCTATTTTCGTCTTTAATCTCAAGAATATAACGCTTGTAAAAATCTATCGGATTCCTGATGTAAGTAGTTAATGCCGAAGGTGAAAAACCATAACTTGCGAAGTCTTTTATTTTTTCAATCACTTCGGGTGTTTTTTCAATCACTAAAAGTTCTTTTTGAGCGGTTTTACTGTAAAAGTTAACTTGTTTCGGCTCTATGTTTTTTTCTATTTCTAACTGGGTAACAAACCTACTTTTTTCACCTCCGTAAACACCTTCTTGTTCGGTATTATACAAGATATATACGTTTTCTGCTCTTTGTAGAAGCCTATAAAAATGATAAGCATAAATGGCATCTTTTTCTTTGTAGGTTGGTAAGCCGTATTCCTTTTTTAGATCATAAGAAATATAAGAATTTACAGATTTCCCTGAAGGTAATAAACCTTCGTTGACGTTGGTAAGGATAATATTTTTAAAATCGAGACACCGCGTTTCTAACATTCCCATTAGTTGTAAGCCTTCGTAAGCTGAACCCTGATAGTCTAAACTTTTTTGCTGTAAAGAAGCCTTATAAAACAGGTAGAGTGTTTTAATATCAATATCCAATTGATAATTGGAAAGATTATTTTTTAGTTCTACAAACAATTGATGAATATGAAATAGACTCTCTAATTCTAAAGTATCTTCTTTTTTGAGCTTGCTCTTGATGTGCACTATGATTTTGAAAATAGCATTTAAAAAACTTTCGCTGGAATCATATTTTTGAAAGAAAGTGGTAAAAAATTCACTTTGAGTGAGATTCAAGTTCTTTATTTCACTCAATTTGAGGTAAATAATATTATTGGAAATAAGGTGTTTTTCAAGTGTTTTGGCATCACTCCCAATAACTTTTTGAATAAGTGGATGCTTTAGAAAGCCAATAATTTGCTTATAATAGATGTCTTGTTTCTGGTCTTTTTGATGAGCGAAGAAAATATCAAATAATTTCGAAGCATGTGTTTGAGCCAACGGAAAGCCCATAGTAATATTTATCTCATCAATTTTATCAGGTAATGAATTGATGACAATGGGCAGCATGGCTTCATCATTTAGTACAATAGCGGTTTGTTTTATTTCTTCTGAAGGTAAATCTTCCAAAACTTGATAAACTGCTTTCGCTTGGCCAATATTTTTGGCAATACCCAAAAGTTGAATATTTTTAGGTTGGGCATAATTGTTTCGAATAAAATAAAAAGGCTTGTTTTGGAAGATGTGCCACGTCTTTTTATATTTTTTTAGAAACAAAGCAGCACTGTGTTCATAATTGGTTTGCATAAAAGCTTCATCTGCATCCCAGAATACTTCTCCTTTTCCCTTTTCTATGAATTGTTGGAATATATATTGCTCGGCATTATTTAATGCGTTAAAACCTAAAAAAAAGTGTTTAGAATTGCTTTTTGAAATATATTTATGAATGTCTTCTGCAGCTTTTCGGTAAACTAAACCTTGATAAGCTTTTTGTTGATTTAACAAGTTCTTTTTTAATTGTTGATAGAGTTGAGGTAGGTTCTGCCAAAAATCTAAATAACTGTCTAAAATATCGGAAGTTCCTTTTAAGAAGAGATAATTGGTTTCTTGAATATTTGATAAGTAAGTAAAAAACTGTTGGTCATCGATAAGGTATCGATCTATTTCATTAAAATCATGAATGATGGTTTGCGACCAATTGAAAAAATCGTTGAGGTTTTCTTGCTTTTCTTTAGGAACAATTGCTTTGTATACCTTATAAAATTCTAATGTTGTTTCAATAAAAGATAAACTTTGAAGTTGGGTTATGTCTTCAATAAATTCTTCTATGCTTAGAATTTTTGGAGCAAAAACAGTGTGTTTTATTTTCTTTTTAAAAAGGTGTTTTAAGAACCCGACAGCACGTTTACTCGGTAGTATAAAAGTGAGTTTTTCTATTTCACTTTCTGTTTCTAAAATATGGTCTATGGATTCCTCTAAAAAACTTTTCATATACCTACTAAAATAAAAAACGCCCTCTAAAAAGAGGGCGTTTTATTTGAATTATTTTTGCTTAAATTTCTATTACTTCTGTAAAGAAATTTCTACACGTCTGTTTTGTTGTCTTCCAGCTGCAGTTTTGTTAGTTGCAATTGGTCTAGACTCACCATAACCTTCTGAAGTAATTCTAGAAGCAGATACTCCGTGACCAGATAAGTATGTCATTACAGAAGCAGCTCTTTCTTTAGATAACTTCATGTTATAAGCATCGCTACCTTGACTATCTGTATGTCCTTCGATATGAAATTTAGCGTTTGGATACTCATTCATAATACTTGCTATCGAATTTAATGCATCATAAGACTCTTTTCTGATTGTTGATTTATTCAAGTCGAATAAGATAGTTTTAGAGTACTCATTTAATTCGTTGATGATTTCAACAGTTACTTCAGGGCAACCATTGTTTGCAGTTGTACCAGCAACATCAGGACACTGATCGTCTTTGTCTAAAACACCATCATTGTCTCTATCTTGCCATGGGCAACCATTGTTTTCTGCTGGACCAGCTTCTTCTGGACAATCATCATCTTTGTCAGCGATACCATCACCATCAGAGTCAGGACATCCGTTTAGTTCAGCAGAACCAGCTTCATTTGGACAATCATCATCTTTATCAGCGATACCATCACCATCAGAGTCAGGACATCCGTTTAATTCAGCAGGACCAGCCTCGTTTGGACAGTCATCTTTTCTATCTTCGATACCATCTCCGTCAGAATCTGGACATCCATTAAATTCTTCTAAACCTGGTGTTTCTGGACACTCGTCTTCATCATCATAAATACCATCACCATCAGTATCTGTTCCTCCAAAAGCAAATTTAATACCTAATACGTGTTGGAAGTGGCTAGCACCATCTGGTACATCTTCAAACATCAATTCGTCAGAAACATCATATTTGAAAATAGTTTGCAAGTTTATAGCTATATTGTCAGCTACCCAAAAATTAATACCAGCTGTACCATTTGCCATAAAAGTTTCTTCTTCACCAAGCCATACATAACTTCCTCCAATACCTAAATAAGGATCAAACCAACCTTC
Source organism: Mesonia sp. K7 (assembly GCF_003233725.1). Lineage (GTDB taxonomy): Bacteria > Bacteroidota > Bacteroidia > Flavobacteriales > Flavobacteriaceae > Mesonia. The sequence continues at coordinate 142,610 of NZ_QKQV01000003.1, read as the reverse complement.
TGGATTAATAAGCGATCTCAAATTGTATAAAACTGTAGCATCTGCAGAATAATACATAAAATCTTCTACGCCATAATCACCAATTTGATCTATGTTATTTAAAGAACCTGCTAACTGACCAGAAAAACCAGACCCAATATATCTCGTTAATGAGATTCTAGATACAGCAGGGAGAATGTTATAGTGATCTCCTGCATTAAAAAACTCACTAAAAGGAGCGTCTTTTTGAGCTGGGTAAAAATCTACGGCATTAGTACCAATACCAAGAACCCAAGGATTGTTTTTGTCTTGTGCGTTTACGGTAAATGCTACCATAAAAAACATAGACACTAATAATAATCTGCTAAGATGTTTCATATTTAATTGATTTAATTTTAAGTGTTAATTACTCACAAAAATACTTTGTTAAGTGTGATTATACAAAATTAAATTTAATAAAATTTTCTTAATACGAATACAATAACAACAATATTTTAAGAAATCACGTTTAATTTTTTTCCAACTTTTGTAAATGCAGCAATTGCTTTTTCGATATTTTCTTCAGAATGAGCAGCAGATAATTGCACTCTAATTCTCGCTTTTCCTTTAGGAACTACAGGGTAAAAGAATCCGATGACGTAGATACCTTCCTCTAAAAGCATGTCTGCCATTTGTTGTGATAACTTGGCATCATACAACATTACGGGAACGATTGCAGAATCTCCATCTACAATATCAAAACCTGCTTCTTTCATCCCATTTTTGAATTGTTTGGTATTGCTCTCTAATTTATCTCTCAACTCCGTATTAGAGGAAAGCATTTCAAAAACTTTATTAGAAGCTCCTACAATTGCTGGCGCTAAAGAGTTTGAAAATAGATATGGTCTAGAACGTTGTCTCAAGATTTCAATAATCTCTTTTTTCCCGGTTGTGTAACCACCCATGGCTCCACCTAGTGCTTTTCCAAGCGTTCCAGTAATAATGTCGATTCTTCCCATCACGTTCTTTTCTTCGAGTGTTCCTCTTCCGGTAGCACCAATAAAACCTGCGGCATGACATTCGTCTATCATTACCAATGCGTCATATTTATCAGCTAAATCGCATATTTTATCTAGTGGGGCTACTAAACCATCCATCGAAAAAACGCCATCGGTTACAATAATTTTAAACCGTGCTCCATTATCATTGGCAGCTTGCAGCTGTTTTTCCAAATCTTCCATATTGTTATTTTCATAACGGTATCTTGCTGCTTTACATAAACGAACGCCATCTATAATCGAAGCGTGGTTTAAAGAATCTGAAATAATGGCATCTTCAGCAGTTAATAGAGGTTCAAAAACACCACCATTAGCATCGAAAGCTGCGGCGTAAAGAATGGTATCTTCTGTTTGATAGAAATTGGCAATATTTTTCTCTAGCTCTTTATGAATGTCTTGTGTGCCGCAAATAAAACGAACACTGCTCATCCCAAAACCATGCGAATCTAAGGTGTCTTTTGCAGCTTGTATCACTTCTGGGTGAGAAGAAAGCCCCAGGTAATTGTTTGCACAAAAATTGATGACTTCTTCACCAGTGTTAATTTTTATGACTGCATCTTGTGGTGTCGTAATAATACGCTCTTTTTTATACAATCCGCTTTCTTTGATATCGTTTAACTCTTGTTGTAAGAAATCTTTGATGTTATTGCTGTACATAATTCTTAAAATTTTAGCTCAAAAATAAACAATCTTTATGGGAGCATCATGTTTTATGTAGATTAATATTTTTTGTTCGACCTGATAGCCCATATTTTCTATTGCTTCCGCGTAATTTTTTAACTGAATTTCATCTTTTTCTTTTGGGCTTCCTGTTTTGTAATCGATGATCACAGCTTTATTTTTGTGTAAGCATAAACGATCTAAGCGAATAAACTCCTTTTGATGCAAAACCTCTACTTCGTTTCTTATTTCATAGGGTTTTTCATAATACTTTTTGAGCTCCGGATGAAGCACAATTTTTTCAATTTCTCTGACATAAAGCTCTTTTTCTTCTTCCAAAATCAGACCTTCAGCGGTAAGTTTTTCCACAGAAGTGAAGATATCTCCTACATAATGAATGTGCTTTAGGGTCTCGTGTTGCAATAACCCAAAATGGATGCTGGTTTCCTGCGGGGTGTCCCAAAGTAATCCCGATTTGGTAATAATATTTATCTGATGCTGTTGCGGACTCACCGATTCAAAATAAATAGGCGTTGTAGCTTCAGGCTGGCTTTTTTTGGTTTGGTTTTCTAACATGTTTCCCATCTCAAAAAGACTTTCACCGTCCCAATTTTTTTGTTGTGAAAGAAAAGTTTGCAAATATCCGTTAACGGAATTTTTCTCATTCTTTACTTTTTGTGGTAGAATAAATAGGTTTTTCTTGGCTCTTGTCGCAGCGACATAATATAAATTGATGATATCCAATTGCTTTTCGTGTAGCAACTCTTCATATTGTAAAGCAATATTTTCTGAAAGCAAAGGTGTGCTTTGACTCACGTTGATATAACCTAGATTGACACTGAAATTCTCTGGTAAGTTTATCCATAAGTGATCTTTGCTCGTATCTGTAAATTTGTCTTCTTCCAGTGGTAAAATAATGGTGTCAAACTCCAAACCTTTCGATTGGTGAATGGTCATCACATTTACGGCATTTCTGTTTTGAGAATTTTTTAAACTGAGTTTGTCTTTTTTTTGCTCCCATTTCTTTAAAAATGTTAGTAGAGAGGCTTTTTCTTTTTGTGAAAATTCGTACACAAAATCGAGAAAGAAAATAAGATGTGCCGAGGCTTCTTTGGGTAGATTAAAACTTCTGATGAGGTATTCTACACTTTCGTAAAAACTGAATTGTGAAAACTGATGAAGGTCAAAATAAATATGGTACGGAATGAGCTGTCTGAAAAAATCTTGCTCAGCATACTTCAATTTTTCAAAAACAAAAGTATATACATCTTCTTCTATTTTTAAATGTTGGTATAAATAATAAAGTAAAGCAAACTTAAAATGATTGTCTTTTGGGTTGAGAATGCTGTATAAAATATTGATAATAAAATTAACCTCTTTCGAGTTTTTTAGCAACAAAGTTTCTGAAGAGTTAATCTCAAAACCATTCTCTGCGAGATAGTTAGAAATAAAAACACCTATATCTTTTTTTCTGACCAAAATGCAAACCTCTCCCAAAATATAGTTTTTTGCCTGTAAATCTTTTAGAATTTCGAGACATTTGTCGGCGTATAATTGTAAACGCTCTTCCTTTTTAGAGGCTTCTACAAAATTTATAGCAACATAGCCTTTTTCCTGCTTTTTCTTATGTTGACTCGCTTTTTGATATAACTTTTGATAAGCTTCTTTTCCGAAAACAGGAGTTAGAAACTTAAAAAAATCGTTATTAAAATCGATGATGTTTTGGTAACTTCTCCAGTTGTCTTCAAGGCTTAAAACTTCTTCTTTTACCTGAAAAGGATTTTTACCCTCGGTAAGTTCTAAAAACTGTTCAGGTTTTCCGCCACGCCAACGATAAATCGCCTGTTTTACATCGCCCACGGTAAACAATTTTCCTTGTGGTTGTATTTGTAAAGAATTAGTCAAACTGTAATCTAGAAGCGGTAATATATTTTCCCACTGTAAAACCGAAGTGTCCTGAAATTCATCAATAAAAAAGTAATTAAATTTTTCTCCCAAACGCTCATAAATAAAAGGAGCATACAAATCTTTGATGGCTTCGTAAATGGTTTTATTAAAATCTGAAATGAGTAAAAGATCTTCTTCAGCTTTGATGTTTTCTATTTCTTTTTCGATCGCGTTGAGCAGTGAGAGCTGAGAGACATTTCGCAAAACGTCTTCGTACAATTTTTTGCGATAAGCAATTTGTTCTATTGCTCTATAAGTTGTTGCAATTTTAGGGCGAAGGGTTTCGATAGTTTCTTTTTTTACTTCATCTAAAGTTTTGTTGTAAAAAGAAGCTTCCTCAATATTTGTTTGCCATTGACTTTGTGATGGAAACCAATCACCTCTATCAATTATTTTATGAAAATAATTAGGAATGGTTTTTCTAGTGAAGTCGCCATCTTCGAGGTTGTTTTCATTTAATAACTCAAAAAAACCTTCTGCAATATCAATCGCTTTTTGCTCTAAAGCACTTATTTTCTGTTGCAATTCTTTCGTGTAAACAGAAAAATCTTCCAATTCATATTTTTCTAATCGTGAAATGGCTTCTAGGTGGTTATCATTAAAAAGAATCTGCCCAAACTTGGTTAAATCACGGCCTAAATTCCAGCTTTTGTCATCGTCAACCTTTCGCATCGCAAAATCGACTACCGCTTTGGTAATGTTTTTTTCTGTACCCAATTGGTCTAAAACCTGATCGACTGCTTTTTGCAGAATATATGGCGTGTCAAGCTCAACGCCAAAAGCACTTGATATTTTTAGCTCTTTGGCAAAAGTTCTAATTAGTCGATGCGTAAAACCATCGATGGTGTTGATTTCGAGCGCTGCGTAATTGTGCAGAATTTCTAAAAGGATAGATTTACTTCGCTGACGAATCGAGGTTTTAGATAAACCCGTTTCTTCGACAACAGAATCGAATAAATTTTGAGTAGCCTCAGTTTCTTCTTCCGAAAGGTTTTTGAGCGCAGTGATGATTCGGGTCTTCATTTCAGCGACAGCTTTATTGGTAAACGTAATGGCCAAAATGTTTTTATAAGTATCTTTTTTGGGTGAAAGCAACAAAATACCCAGATATTTTACTACTATGGTATAGGTTTTTCCCGAACCTGCAGAAGCATTATAAATAAAAAAAGAAGGTGCTGGATTTAGTTGCATTTTTTGGTTGATTTTCTTTTGGGAGCTTAAATTTATAATGATTTTTTTCAATTAAAAATCAATTTACGATAATTTCTTTTAAGGATATTATAACATTATTTTATTTCGTTATAAATAAGGATATGCTTAAATTTGGTATCTTTCAGAAAAATATTAACCATAAAAAATTATAATTATGCCATTTGAACAGGATAAACTGAAATATGATTTTGATGCTTTAGAGCCAAATATTGATGCCAAAACCATGGAAATCCATTACGGAAAACACCATGCAGGATATACTAGCAAATTGAATGATGCGGTCGAAGGTACTGACTTGGCTGGAAAAAACATCGAAAATATATTGTCTAATTTAGATATGGAAAACAAAGCCGTAAGAAATAACGGAGGTGGCTTTTATAACCACAATTTGTTTTGGGCTGTGATGTCTCCAAAAGGTGGAGGAAGGCCTACAGGCGAGCTAGAAAAAGCAATTAATAGCGCGTTTGGTTCTTTCGATGCTTTTAAAGATGAGTTTTCTAAAGCAGCAGGATCGAGATTTGGTTCGGGTTGGGCTTGGCTTTGTGTGCAAGAAGGAGGAAAACTAGAAATCTGCTCATCGGCAAATCAAGATAATCCGCTTATGCCAGGCATTGGTTGTGGTGGTTACCCGATTTTAGGACTTGATGTTTGGGAACACGCTTACTATCTTAACTATCAAAATAGACGTCCAGATTATATCAATGCTTTTTTTAATGTGATTAACTGGGAAGAAGTAGCTTCGAGATATGCTAAAAATAAATAGTTTAGCTTAAAGCGAAAACATATAAAAAGTAAAAAGGTGGTTAAAATATAGCCACCTTTTTTGCCCCAAATTTTACCATAAACTTAACCTACTTGTTATGGTTTTGTAAATATAGAAATTTTTATTAAAAATCAAAATAATTCCAAAACTTTTCAGTGAAAATACTTTTTTATTGAGTTTTTATCTTCTAATAAGCCCTTTCATTATTACCTTCATAAAAATTGATGAAAGCTCTATTGACCACTCTTTTTCCTCCTGGAGTTGGATAATTACCCGTAAAATACCAATCGCCTAAGTTCTCTGGACAAGCTTTGTGCAGCATTTCTATCGATTGATAAATAATTTTTACATCGGCTTTTATGCTTTCGTCACATAAGAGTTCTGCAATCTTATCAGAAATCTCTTGTGCTGTAAACGGAGCGTAAATGTCTTTCACAAAATTCTGTACATCTTTATCTTTTAAGTTAATTTGAGCCTTACATTTTTTGTAAACCTCATCTACAATATGATATTTATTGTTCTCTTTTAACAAGGTTAATGCCGCTCTAAAAGCGATAAAATCCTCAAGTTTTGCCATATCTATACCGTAACAGTCAGGATATCGAATTTGGGGTGCCGATGAAACAATCACAATTTTTTTAGGGCCAAGGCGGTCTAACATTTTAATGATACTCTTTTTGAGCGTTGTTCCGCGTACAATAGAATCGTCGATAATTACCAGATTATCTTCTGGTTTTACCACACCATAAGTGACATCGTAAACGTGGGCGACCAAATCGTCACGGCTACTATCTTCGGTGATAAAAGTTCTGAGTTTGGCATCTTTTATCGCGATTTTTTCGGTGCGAAGACGGTGCGATAAAATTTCTGATAAGCGTTCGTCGGTCAAGTTTTCTTTTTCCTCTAAAATAGTGTCATTTTTCTGACGATTAAGTTCGTCTTGAGCCGCTTCTACCATTCCGTAAAAAGAAGTCTCTGCGGTATTTGGGATAAAAGAAAACACCGAATTAATGGTATCATAATCTATCGCCTTTAAAACTTCCGGCATAATGTAACGTCCCAAATTTTTACGTTCTTGATAGATTTTGGCATCGCTTCCGCGAGAAAAATAAATTCGCTCAAAAGAGCAAGCTTTTCTTTCTAGAGGTTCAATAATTTTTTCGATAGAAACTTTTCCGCTTTGTTTGGTAATTAAAGCATGACCAGGAGCTAACTCTTTTACCTCGTCAAACTTTACATTAAAAGTAGTCTGTATGACGGGTCTTTCTGAGGCAACGACTACCACTTCATCATCTTGATAATAATAAGCTGGTCTGATTCCTGCGGGATCTCTCAATACAAAAGAATCTCCGTGACCCATCAATCCGGCCATCGCATACCCACCATCCCAATCTTTAGATGATTTTCTAAGGATTTTGGCCACATTGAGTTTTTCAGCAATATGAGGTGAAGCGTCTTTTTTAGAGAAACCTTCTTTCTTTAATTTTTTATAGAGTTTACGAACTTCAGAATCTAAAAAATGACCGATTTTTTCCATTACGGTAATCGTATCGGCTTTTTCTTTAGGATGCTGTCCTAATTCTACTAAGTTATCAAACAACTGAAAAACGTTGGTCATGTTAAAGTTACCCGCAACAATGAGGTTACGATGCATCCAGTTGTTTTGTCTTAAAAACGGATGAACGCTCTCGATACTGTTTTTACCAAAAGTCCCGTATCGCACGTGACCTAAAAACAACTCTCCGATATACGGAATGTTCTTTTTTTGTGCGGCAACATCATCGTTGTATTCTGGGTGAAGTTTCAGTTCTTCGTTGATGCGGTCGTTTATTTGGGCAAAAATATCTTGTATGGGTTGTGCCTGGTTTGAGCGAACTCTGCTGATGTACCTTTCGCCTGGGGCAGTATCGAATTTTATACTTGCCAAACCTGCACCATCTTGACCACGATTGTGCTGTTTTTCGAGCATGAGGTACATTTTGTTAAGCCCATAAAATGCGGTGCCGTATTTTTCTTTGTAATATTCAAGAGGTTTTAGAAGTCTAATAAGGGCGATTCCGCATTCGTGTTTTAGAGCATCACTCATAAATAATATGTCTTTTAAGAATTAGTTTCTTTGATTTCGTATTGGGTTAACTGTTTAAAAAGCCTTAGTCGTTTTTTGATGATATTCCTTTCGAGATCAAGCATTTTTTCGGTACCAAACTTTTCTACACAAAAGGAAGCGAGGTTAGAACCGTGAATGATTGCACTTTTCATGTTTTCGAAAGAAAAATCGTTGGTTTCTGCCAAATATCCTGCAAAACCCCCAGCAAAAGTGTCTCCTGCTCCTGTTGGGTCAAAGACTTCTTCTAGTGGTAAAGCCGGTGAGAAAAACATCTGGTCTTGGTGAAATAACAAAGCGCCGTGTTCTCCCTTTTTAATCACTACAAATTTTGGTCCCATTTCTTGGATTTTTCGGGCCGCTTTCACCAAAGAATATTCTTCAGAAAGTTGTCTTGCTTCTTCATCATTGATGGTAATCACATCTACTTTGGCAATCACTTCTTTTAGTTCTTCTAAAGTCTGGTCCATCCAAAAGTTCATAGTGTCTAAAATAATGAGGCTAGAATTTTCTACTTGTTCCAACACGCTCATTTGCACGGCAGGATGTAAATTTCCTAACATCACTACTTCAGCATTTTTGTAGGCTTCAGGTACTTTGGGCCGAAAATCGGCAAGAACATTCAGTTGTGTATCTAAGGTGTCGCGTTTATTCATATCGTGATGGTAGCGACCACTCCAGAAGAAAGTTTTTCCGTCCTGAACGATTTCTATACCTTGTGTGTTGATTTTTTTTCTACGGAAAAGATCTAAATATTCGTTCGGGAAATCACCGCCCACTACAGAAACAATAGCAGAGTCTACCTTATATTTTTCTGCAGCTAAAGCGATATAAGTCCCGGCTCCGCCTAAGATTTTATCGGTTTTACCGAAAGGGGTTTCAATCGCATCAAAAGCAACCGTACCAACAATTAAAAGTTTGTTCATCACAAATTTTTGTGCAAATATACGTTGAAATAAACAATATGAAGAATGATTTTAGCCTTGATATAAATTGTTTACTTTTACCATCTATGGAAGGGAAAAAAACTTTTCGATTACGACCAGGACAAGCTTATATTTTAGGAACAATAATTGCCGCAAGTGCTGGTTTTTTTCAGCACAATGAAATCATAAAATATCTATTGGCGCTTATAGGGTTTTTGTTCATACTTTATGGGTTTTATAGTTACTTTAAAAATTAAAAATGCTTAAACCGAAGGTTTTTATAGTTATTGTTCTTTTATTAATTGCTTGTGAAGCTCAAAAAAGAGCCATTAACAAAACAATTGTTTACGAAACGGAAACTTTAAAAATCACACAAGTTACGGAAAACAGTTTTGTGCATACTTCTTATTTAGAAACCCAAGATTGGGGAAATGTACCCTGCAACGGAGCAATTTTTACCAACAATCAACAAGCAATTGTTTTTGATACGCCGATTGATGACAAAACTTCCGTTGAACTGATAGAATGGTTAAAACAGCAAGAGTTTGAGATAAAAGCAATTATTCCAACCCATTTTCATGAAGATTGTTTAGGCGGTCTCAATGCCTTTCACGAAAGTGGTCTGACCTCTTTTGCCTATCAGAAAACCATAGATTTTGCTATAGTAGAAAATAATGAACTCCCAAAAATGAGCTTTCAAGACGCAATCACTTTATACTTAGGTGAAGAAAAAGTAGTGGTTAAATTTTTTGGTGAAGGTCACACCCAGGACAATGTAGTGGGTTATTTTCCGAAAGAAAAAGTTTTGTTTGGCGGTTGTTTGATAAAAGCAATTGGTGCTAGTAAGGGTAATTTAGCTGATGCCAATGAAAAAGAGTGGTCTAAAACGGTTAAAAGTATAAAAAATGCCTACCCAAAAGTAGAAGTAGTCATTCCGGGCCATGGTAACTTTGGAAATACTGAATTGTTAGACTACACGATTCAGTTATTTCAAGATTAAATCACTTTCTCCCAAAATCTGCAGGAATTTCACCCCAATTTTTGGTGTCCCATTTGATGATTTTGTTGGGAAAGCGATTGGTTTTTAGCCAGTTTTCTGCACGGGTGACCAATTCAAAAATAGCTTTGTTTTTGGGAGTTGCTTCTAGCTTGGTATTGCATTTCTTTTTATAAACCCAACCAATCGCAATTTTAGAGTCAGAATAAACACTTTTATTGCTTTTTTTGGTTTGTAATAAAGCCAAAGCGTGTACCAAAGCCAAAAACTCACCAATATTATTGGTGCCTTGTTCAAACGGTCCTTGATGAAAAATTTGTTGGTTGTTTTTTAAGTTCACCCCACGATATTCCACTTTTCCAGGATTTCCGCTAGAAGCGGCATCGACAGCAATCGCATTAAAATCGACATATTTTACACGGTTTTCTAGCTGCTCTAAAGTAGGTTCATTTTTAGGGGTCTTCGTTTCTTTTACCTCGTGATAACTTTTATTGTAGGCCTTTTTTGCTTCTTCAAAAGAAGAAAAACTTTTGTATTGAGCTCCTTTAAAACCTGTTATTTGAGCCTTACAATCGTCCCAAGACTCATAAATACCAGGTTTTTTACCTTTCCAGACGACGTAAAACTTCTGTTTTTTTGCCATTAGGTCAACAGGTTTTCAATCACTTTTACAAAATGTTTGTGTTCTAAAGCGTGTATTTTTTTGACCAAACTTTCTAAGGTTTCGCCTTCTTCTATTGTTACTTTCTCTTGAGCGATGATTTTACCTTCGTCGTATTTTTCGTTCACATAATGGAATGTGATGCCTGTTTCTTTTTCGTTATTTGCCAAAACTGCTTCGTGTACCCGATTTCCGTACATACCTTTTCCGCCATATTTTGGTAAAAGTGCCGGATGAAGGTTGATGACCTTGTCCGGAAATTCTTTAAGGACCTTATTTGGCATCAACCATAAAAATCCAGCTAAAACAATGAGGTCTGGTTTGATATCTGCTAGCACATTTAACACTTCATTGGTGTCATAAAAAGCGGCTTTATCAAAATGTAAAGCTTGCACATCGAGTTCATGTGCAGTTTTTAAAACCTTTGCTTTGATGTTATTAGAAAACACCTGAGACACAACTATATTGGGGTTATCTGCAAAATATTCGATAATTTTTTTGGCGTTAGAACCGGTGCCCGAAGCAAAAATTACAATTTTTTTTGGTGAATACTTATTTTTTGATTCCAAGATGTTAAAATTTATACTATTTTAGACCGTAAAAATAGCGACTTAGTTTAAAAAAATGTAAATTAGACACACATTTTTGGCAAGATAACTTGTTTTAAACTAAAGTTTTTTATTTTTGCCACTTAATCAAATTTAAAAATTATAAGATTATGTCAGACATTGCATCAAAAGTAAAAGCAATTATCGTTGATAAATTAGGAGTTGACGAAAACGAAGTAGTAAACGAAGCTAGCTTCACAAACGATTTAGGTGCGGATTCTTTAGACACCGTAGAATTAATCATGGAATTCGAAAAAGAATTTGATATTCAGATTCCAGACGATCAAGCAGAAAACATTGCTACTGTTGGTCAAGCAATTTCATACATCGAAACTGCAAAACAATAATATACATATATGAATTTAAAGCGAGTTGTAGTTACAGGCTTAGGTGCATTAACTCCAATAGGGAACAATATTGAAGAATATTGGGAAGGGTTAAAAAATGGCAAGAGCGGAAGCGCTCCTATCACCTATTTTGACACCGAAAAGTTCAAAACTAAATTCGCTTGTGAGATAAAAAACTTCGATTTCGATGCTTATTTTGATAGGAAAGAAATCAGAAGGCTCGATAAGTTTGCGCAATATGCTATTGTAGCATCAGACGAAGCTATAAAAGACGCTTCGCTAGAAGTAGAAAACGTAGATAAATATCGAGTTGGAGTAATTTGGGGTGCAGGAATTGGCGGTTTAGAAACTTTTCAGGAAGAAGTAAAAAACTTTGCCAATGGTGACGGAACTCCAAAGTTCAATCCGTTTTTTATTCCAAAAATGATTGCCGATATCGCGCCAGGTAATATCTCTATAAAACATGGTTTTATGGGGCCAAATTACACAACGGTTTCTGCGTGCGCTTCTTCAGCCAATGCAATTATAGATGCCTTAAACTATATCAGATTAGGTCATTGTGATGTAATTGTTACTGGAGGGAGTGAAGCAGCAGTAACACAAGCCGGAATGGGTGGTTTTAATGCAATGCATGCACTTTCTACAAGAAACGACGAGCCAGAAAAAGCCTCAAGACCCTTTGATGCAACCAGAGATGGTTTTGTTTTAGGTGAAGGAGCTGGAGCTTTAGTTTTGGAAGAATATGAGCATGCAAAAGCAAGAGGAGCAAAAATATATGCAGAAGTTGTTGGTGGCGGAATGTCATCTGACGCATACCATATGACAGCTCCACATCCAGAAGGAATAGGTGTGATTGCCGTGATGCAAAACTGTTTAGACAATGCCAATATGCAAGCTGAAGAAGTAGATATGATTAATACACATGGAACTTCGACGCCTTTAGGCGATGTGGCAGAACTCAAAGCGATTAGTAAAGTTTTTGGAGATCACGCAAAGAGAATCAATATCAATTCTACCAAATCGATGACAGGTCACTTGTTGGGAGCTGCTGGAGCAATTGAAGCGATTGCCTCTATACTCGCGATGAAAAATAGCATCATTCCTCCAACGATTAATCACGAAGTGGTAGATGAGAATATCGATCCAGAACTCAACTTAACGCTAAACAAAGCACAAAATCGTGAAGTAAATGTAGCGATGAGTAATACGTTTGGTTTTGGTGGTCATAATGCCTGTATATTATTTAAAAAAATAAGCGAATAATTTTTATGAATATTATTCGAAATATATGGAATTCCCGTCCTGAAAGAGACGGGAATTTTTTTTCTGCCATAAAGCAAATTTTAGGATTTAAACCTAAAGTCATTGCTCACTACCAAAGGGCTTTTACCCACAAATCATTAAACCTGAAAGACGAAAAAGGGAATGAACTAAACTACGAACGTCTCGAATTTTTAGGTGACGCGATGTTGAGCTCTATTATTTCGGCATATTTGTTTAACGAAGTCCCTACAGGTAACGAAGGTTACCTCACCAAAATGCGATCTAAAGTAGTGAGTCGACAACACCTGAACGAACTAGGAATGGATTTGAATCTTGCAGAATTTGTACGGAGCAATATTCCTACGTCTCATTATGGCGACAACATTCACGGAAATCTTTTTGAAGCACTTATCGGAGCGATTTATTTAGATCAAGGTTATAAAGCTTGTGAGCGGTTTATTTTTAAACGCGTGATCAAACCTTATGTTGATATCGATAAACTGGAAGGTCGAGTGATAAGTTATAAAAGTTTATTTATAGAATGGTGCCAGAAAGAGAAGAAAAACTACAATTACGAGATATATGAAGACAACGGCGTCGACCTGCAAAAGCATTTTGGCGTAAGACTTTATGTAGATGGTAAAGTTATTGCGAAAGCAAGAGCAACTTCCAAGAAAAAAGCTGAAGAAAAAGCCTCCAAAAGAGCTTACTTTGCCTTTCAGAACGAGATTGATCAAAAATAATTTGATTATTTTTTAACGTATTTCTCTGCGAAAATCATTTCGCGTAAGCTATTTTTATATTGTTTTTAAAAAAGATATGGCTAATAAATTGTTGCTAGATACGAGTTTGGACGAAACCTATAGTTTGATAGGTATTCATACCTCTTTAGAAGCTTTTCAGTTAGCATTTTTGATCAATAAACATTTAAAAACCAGTTTTTGTCGTGAAAAAACCGACTTAGACTATTTAGATAAAGAACAAACTGCTTATTACAAACTTTACCATTACTGGAATTTTCAACAAGAATGTTCTTATTATTTGGTAGAAAACAAATGTAAAATAAATAGTGAAACAGCGTTAGACAATGCTTTATTTATGCAGCAAACAAGTTATTCGATATATTTGCTGCCAGAATTTAAAAAGATTGATTTTTTTTTGAAAATAGAGAATGAAGTTTCTTCTTTTTTCGAAAAGAAAATTGTGAATAGTTTACAGCAAATACCTAACATTATCACAAGTTATGTGATCGAACCTTCAAAAATAAAAACCAAAGAAAATCTAATTTTTAATTAATGCGTAGCCTCAAAAAAACAAAAATAGTAGCCACTTTAGGTCCTTCAACCAACAATAAAACCACTTTAAAAGCGATGTTGGAAGAAGGGGTGAATATTTTCAGGATCAATTTTTCTCATGCCAAATACGAAGAGGTAGAGAAACTTATTAAAACCATTAGAGAATTAAACGGCAAATATGGTTTTAATGCGGGTATTTTAGCCGATTTACAAGGGCCAAAACTTCGTGTAGGAAATATGAAAAGCGAAGTCGTAGTCAACAAAGGCGATGTGATTTCTTTTATTACTGGAGATGAATTTGAAGGTGATAAAGAAAAAATTTATATGAACTATAGCAGCTTTCCGCAGGATGTAAAGCCTAAAGAAAGAATTTTGCTTGATGATGGAAAACTTATTTTTGAAGTGCTCAACACCAACCATAAAGACGAAGTACAAGCTAAAGTCATTCAAGGTGGGCCATTACGTTCGCGAAAAGGAGTAAACTTGCCTCAAACCGATATATCATTACCTGCATTAACGGAAAAAGATATCAATGATGCTCGATTTGCGATACAACAAGAAGTAGATTGGATTGCACTTTCTTTTGTACGAAATGCTCAAGATTTACAGGAGTTAAGCAGAATTATTGAAAAAGAAAGCAATCATAAAATTCCAATTATTGCGAAAATAGAAAAACCAGAAGGGGTTAAAAATATCAATAAAATTATTGGGTCTTGCGACGGATTGATGGTGGCTCGTGGCGATTTAGGGGTTGAAATACCGGCACACGAAGTTCCTTTGATACAAAAGGAATTGGTTTTAAGGGCAAAAAAAGCAAGAATTCCGGTGATTATCGCGACCCAAATGATGGAAACCATGATCAGCAGTCTCACGCCAACACGAGCCGAAGTAAACGATGTTGCCAACTCGGTGATGGATGGTGCAGACGCCGTGATGTTGAGTGGAGAAACTTCGGTTGGGAAATATCCTGTTCAGGTGATCGAGAAAATGGCGCAAATCATCAAAAGTGTAGAGCTTTCAGATTTGATACAAGTGCCACATAATCCACCTCATATCAGAACCAAAAGGTATATCACTAAATCGGTTTGTTACCACGCGGCAATTATGGCAAATGAGATAGAAGCCAAAGCTATTTGTACGTTAACCAATAGTGGTTATACAGCTTTTCAGATTTCGGCATGGCGACCCGATGCGAGTATTTTGGCATTTACTTCCAATAAAAGAATTTTGACCCAACTGAGTTTACTTTGGGGAGTAACTTCTTTTTATTATGACAAGTTTGTGAGTACCGATGAAACTGTAGAAGACGTTAACCAAATTGCCTTGGATCATAAATATGTAAAAAAAGGAGATTTTATTATTAATCTTGCAGCAATGCCTATTGCAGATAAAGGGATGGTGAATACACTTCGGGTTTCTGAAATGGAATAGAATGAAAAGTAGAATTTATTTGATGATAGCAATCCAGATAGTGATTGTGGGTATTGCATTTTTTTTCTTTAATAGGCTCACAATTTTTAAAGAAATAGAAGCATCTTTAACATATCAAATAGTTTATATAATTATCTTTAGTATTGTATTTGTTTTTCTTGTACCAAAAATTGCTAAATTATTGATGCTGATTAACAAGAGAAAAACATACCAATTAGAGGATGGAGAAAGTTTACTAAATGAATATAAAACCTATGATTTTAGTACAACATACCCTGAACAAATACCTTTAAAAATAACCAATCAAAACCTAATTGTTACCTTGCATAGACAAGATAAAGTTTATCCTATTTCTGCTTTAAAAAGTATGAAAGTTTCAAGCTTTTTCGGAAAACCTTATTCCTTAAACTTGAATTTTGGGAAAAAGAAATTGACAATTATTGCTGAAAATGCTTTAGACATAGAAAGAAAAGTAAGGCAAATTATCAATCAATAAATTTTATCTTCGTTATAGAATTTATGAGCTATGATACTGGACAACTTATCACAAGGCTATTTTGGTATTGGAATTCAAAACGGTAAAACCCCAGAAAATTTAGGTGTTTTGTGGCGAAGTGCCCAAAATATGGGGGCAAGTTTTATATTTACCATTGGCAATAGATACGAAAAACAAGCGTGTGATACGCACAAAGCAGTTGGAGCCTTGCCTTACTTTCATTATGATGACTTCGAGAATTTTTATAAACATTTACCTAAAAGTGCTTTGCTTATTGGGGTAGAAAAAACAGAAAATGCTGATAAACTAGAAGATTTTCAACATCCAAGACGTTGTGTGTATTTATTGGGAGCAGAAGATCATGGTCTGACGCAAGAAGCGATACAACATTGTCATCGTTTAGTGCAATTTTCTTCGCAGTTAAGTTTAAATGTCTCTGTCGCAGGAAGTATTGTGATGTATGACAGAAACACCAAAGGTACGGTGATTTTAAGATAGTACTCTAAAAATCAAAACGTAACTGCACGTACAATTCTTGTTTTTCCGGTTCATTTTTCTCTTTTCTATCCGTGTTAAGGTTACTTACCGAAATGCCCAAAAGCCTGACTGAATCTTTCATTTTTTCTTGGAATAATAATTCTTTTGCGGCCTCAAAAATCAAATCTTTAGAGGCGATAAAATAACTTTGGGTTTTGCTGCGTGTTTGTACGGTGAAATCGCTGTATTTTATTTTTAAAGTAATGGTTTTTCCTGCAACATTGCTTGTTTGAAGTCTGCGTTCGAGTTCGATAGCAATTTTCTCTAACTTTTCGAGCATAAAGATTTCCGAAGTGATGTTTTCAAAAAAAGTGCGTTCGGCACCAAGTGATTTACGAGCTCTAGTTGGTTTTACCTCACTTCGGTGAATTCCGCGAACAGCGTGATAATAATATTTTCCGCTTTTACTGAAATGCTGTTCGAGAAATTCTAAACTTTTATTTTTTAAATCGTTACCCGTAAAAATGCCCAAGTTGTACATTTTCTCTGCGGTAACTTTACCGATTCCGTAAAACCTTTTGATGTCTAATTGTTCCAAAAAATCTAAAACTTCTTCCGGATTTACCGTTTTTTGTCCGTTGGGTTTGTTGTAATCGCTTGCAATTTTAGCAATAAATTTATTGATAGAAATTCCAGCGGAAGCAGTTAAACCCGTTTTCTCAAAAATCTTCTGCCTGATTTCTTCGGCAATCAAACTTGCACTTGGGTTTCCTTTTTTGTTTTCGGTCACATCTAGATAAGCTTCGTCGAGCGAAAGCGGTTCGACCAGATCGGTATACTCAAAAAAGATCTTCCGAATCTGTTTTGACACCTTTTGGTACTTTTCAAAATCGGGACGTACAAAAATCAGGTCTGGGCAAAGTTTTGCAGCCAAAACACCACTCATCGCACTTTTCACCCCAAATTTCCGAGCTTCATAACTCGCAGCGCTTACCACACCACGTTTGGAACCTCCGCCAACAGCCAAAGGTTTTCCGCGTAAATTGGGATGATCACGCTGCTCTACAGAGGCGTAAAAAGCATCCATATCGATGTGTATGATTTTTCTGTTTTGCTCCACAAGACAAAGTTAACCAATCTTCTTTTTTGAAGTTTATTTTATATCTTTCTATAATGAAAAAGCAAACAGCAATTATTCTTGGCGCAACGGGTTTAACAGGTAATCTGTTGTTAGACTTGCTTCTAAAAGACGATAATTTTGAACGGGTAATATTATTTTCGAGAAGAAAAGTAACCCAACAAAATCCCAAAATAGAAGAGCATTTGGTCGACTTATTTGCGTTGGAAAAATACCAAAACCAGTTTAATGCCGATGTGGTATTTTGCTGTATAGGAAGTACGCAGAAGAAAACCCCAGACCAAGAGGTTTATAAAAAAGTAGATTACGGTATTCCAGTAACGGCTGCAAAATTGGCAAAGGCAAACAACATCTCAAAAATGATTGTAGTTTCTGCCTTGGGAGCTGATAAAGAAAGTCGGTTTTTCTATAACAAAACCAAAGGAGAAATGGAAGAAAAAGTGCTCAAACAGCAACTTCCGGAAACCTATATTTTACGACCTTCGCTTATTGATGGTAACAGAGACGAAACGAGACCTTTTGAGTTTGCTTGGAAAAAAATAATGAAATTAGCTAATTTATTGATGTTTGGGCCTTTAAAAAAGTACCGCTCAATAAAAGCGAAAACCATAGACAATTGTATGCATTTTTTAGCTAAAAACAATTATCCTAAAGCGATTATAGAATCAGAAGAAATGAAAGAGATATGCAAGAAATAGAGCGTAAGTTTTTAGTCAAAAATCAAGGTTTTATGGCTTTCGCGAAAAAGCAATTTTCGATAAAACAAGGTTATCTCAGCTCACATCCGGAGCGTTCTGTACGTATTAGAATTACTGAAAATCAAGCTTTTTTAACCATTAAGGGAAAATCTTCAGCATCTGGAATGTCACGGTTTGAATGGGAAAAGAAAATCGATACCAAAGAAGCCGAACAACTTTTTGCGTTGTGCGAAAATGGTTGTGTAGTTAAAACCAGGTATTTGGTTACGTACAAAAACCATATATTTGAAGTAGATGTTTTTGAAGAAGAAAACCAAGGCTTAATCATCGCTGAGGTTGAATTAGAAAATGAAAATGAAATTATCAATCTTCCCGATTGGATTGGCGAAGAAGTAACCGGAGATCAAAAATATTATAACGCCTATTTGTCTAAACAACCTTTTAAAACATGGAAATCATGAAAAAAATTACTTTTCTATTTTTATCGTCAATATTGTTTTGCTCCTGCGAGATGACTATAAAAAACGGAAATTTAGATGATGAAAAATCAGAGGATACGATTTCAAAAAGAGAAGAATCAAAGGTTTTAACATTAGAAGAAAGAACAAAAGCACTCGAAGAAAAAGGCTATCAGGTTTTTCATTACAAAGCAGAAGATTCTACTTATTTGATGCAACAATATTTTATGGTATTCTTAAAAAAAGGAGAAAACAGAAATCAAGACTCTACAGAAACAGCTGAGTTACAGAAACAACATTTAGCTCATTTAACCCGAATGGCAAACGAAGGTTATACGAGTTTGACAGGGCCTTTTGGTGATGATGGAGATATTCGTGGGATTGTTGTTTACAATACACCAAATATAGAAATGGCCGACAGTTTGGCAAAACTCGATCCGATCGTAAAAGCGGGAAGGTTAGAAGTTGAAGTTCATCCTTGGTGGGTAGGTAAAGGCGGAAAACTTCAATAAAAAAAGCCTTGCACTTTGGTACAAGACTTTTCACTTACAAACATCAAATATTAAAATTATCTCCAACCGCCACCTAAAGCTTTGTATAAAGTTACGGTAGTTAACAATTGTTGTAATTTGTTATCTATCATATTGAGCTCTGCACTCAAGGCACTTTGTCTTGCCGTTAATAAATCTAAATAATTGGCAAAACCATTATTTAATAGTTCTTCTGAGTTACTTTCTGCTCGTTTTAATGCTTTAACTTCTTCTTCTCTATATTCAAATTTTTCTGTTTCTGCTTTGTAGTTGTATAAAGCATTAGAAACTTCGTTTCCGGCAACGAGTAAAGCTTTTTTAAAGTTTAATAAAGCTTGTTCTTGTTGTGCTTTGGCAACTTCATGTTGAGTTCTAATTTTTCTTTGATTAAATATAGGTTGCGCTATACCGCCTACAATATTGGCAAAAAGAGAATTGACATTTACCAACTCATCTAATTCTAAGCTTTGAAATCCACCAGAACCTGTAATGGTTAGTGATGGATAAAAGTTACTACGTGATACATTGGTCATTTCAAAAGCTTCAACCAAGGCATATTCTGCTTGCATTACATCGGGGCGATTGCTCAATAAAGAAACTGAATAACCCAAAGCTATTTCTGCGTTAAGTGATTGTCGGTCTAATTTACTTCTTTCGATGGCCATAGGCCCGCGACCTAAAAGTAAATTTAGGGCATTTTCAGTTTCAAAAATAGCAGCTTTTAAGTCTATTTCTAAAGCTTTAGCATTGTTAAACTGAGCAATGTTTTGATCTACCGCTACTTGGGTTACTTGCCCAGCATCTTTTAAAGCTTTTATAGTCGTAACACTGCTGTCTCTTGTAGCAATAGTTTGCTGGGTAACTTCTAACTGTGCGTCTAAAGCCAAAAGTTGGTAATAGGTAGTGGCAATGCTAGACACCAATTGTGTTTTTACCGCTTGGTGTGCAGCAACACTTTGCAGGTATGAAGCTTCAAAAGCACGTTTTTGACTGCGTATTTTTCCCCAAATATCGGCTTCCCAAGAGAGGTTGGCTGTTAGTTCGTATTGAGTTAAACCGCCGTTAAAGATACTTCCAAACTGACTGTTTTTTGAAAACTCTTGATGCGTTGCTTGCCCGTTGGCAGAGAGGCTTGGTAAATAGCCTACTTTTCCTTGTTTTACATAAGCTTCCGCGGAAGCTAAGTTTTGTAAAGCTACTCTAATGTCGAGGTTATTTTGTAATCCCTCTTCTATATAGTTTTTTAAAAAAGCATCGTTGAACAATTCTTGATAAGAAATATTTGCCATTGATAGGCTATCTTGTGGCAGCTCGTTGGTTCTATAAAGATTTTCTGTTTCTTCTTCTAATTCTGGTCTTTCGTAATCTTTAGCTACAAAACACGAGGTCATGAGCAAAGAAGAAATCATTACTAGAGATATATGATATATTTTGTTTTTTTTCATCTTTAGGGTACAATTTTTAGTTTGTAGCTTCAATGGCTGTTTTATCTTTTGGCTGACCTGATATTTTTTCTTGCAACCATTGGAAAAGAATAAATAAAATAGGAATGATAAGGACCCCTAAAATAGTTCCGATAAGCATTCCTCCAGCAGCTCCTGTTCCGATCGAGTTATTACCTTCGGCTCCTACACCTTTGGCTAATACCAACGGCATTAATCCTAAAATAAAGGCAAAGGAAGTCATTAAAATAGGGCGTAAACGTGCTTTGGCTCCATGAATGGCTGCATCAACAAGGTTTTCTCCGTGCCTTCTTCTTTGTATGGCAAACTCTACAATAAGAATAGCATTTTTTGCCAAGAGGCCGACCAACATAATCAAAGCAATTTGAAAATAAATGTTGTTTTCTAGTCCCATCATTTTGGTAGAAAAGAAAGCGCCAAATACTCCTAGAGGTAACGAGAAAATTACGGCAAGAGGTAGCAAATAACTTTCGTATTGAGCGGCCAATAAAAAGTATACAAACACGATTACCAATAAGAAAATAACCATGGTTTGGTTACCGGCATTTACTTCCTCTCGTGATAGCCCAGAATAGGCTACATCAAAATTACTAGGTAGATTTTTGATTTCTTCTTGAACTACAGCAATAGCATCACCTGTACTAAATCCAGGGTTAGAAGCTCCGCTAATTTTAGTAGAATTATACAGGTTAAAGCGGGTTACCGATTGTGGTCCATATACCCGTTTTAAATTAACAAATTGTGTGATAGGAGCCATTTCTCCGTTTTTGGTTTTGATGTACAGTTCGTTGAGTGAGTTTTTATCAGTTCTGTCTTCTGGTAAAGCTTGTACATATACCCGATATTGTTTTCCGAAGCGGGCAAAGTCTGCGGCATAAACCCCGCCTATGTAACCTTGTAAAGTAGAGAAAATACTACTTACCGAGACGCCGTATCTTTTGGCTAGAGGAACGTTTATATCTAATTCGTATTGTGGGTACTTTGTGTTAAAAGAAGTTTGCCCGTACTGAATTTCTGGATGCTTCATTAGATTGCCAATAAACTCTTGTGTGGTTGCATCGAGATCTTCAAAACTTCCTCCAGACTTGTCTAATAAGTTTACTTCAAATCCGCCAGAGAGTCCAAAACCAGGTATACTTGGTGGTGCAAAGAAAATAATATTAGCATCGGGAATAGTAGCTGCAATTCCGAAAAGTTTTCCGACAATGGCATTAGACGATTGGTCGTCACTTTCTCTTTCGCTCCAATTTTTTAGCTTTACAAAACCTAATCCGAAATTGCTACCAGCACCACTAATTAAACTTCTTCCGTTAATAACGGTTACGCCTTTTACTCCTGGAATTTGTGTTGCTTTTTGATACAATTCTTGGGTTACCATATTGGTTCTATCCATAGAAGCTCCAGCAGGTAACTCTACATTCATAAAAATGATACCACGATCTTCGTTAGGAACAAAACCAGTAGGCGTGGTATTGGCTGTCCACCAAATTCCTACTCCAGACAACACCAAAATAGCTCCGGTAATCCATTTGTTTTTGTATAAAAATTGTAATGATTTTCCGTAGCGTTCTGTAGTAGCGTTAAATCCTGCATTAAATTTATCGTAGAATTTTTGTAAAAAACTTTTGTTTTTATCTTCGTGATCATCGTGTCCTTTTAAGAATAGCGCACAAAGAGCCGGACTTAAAGTGAGGGCGTTTACCGCTGAAATTAAAATGGCCACAATTAAAGTAACTCCAAATTGCTCGTAAAATACTCCCGTAGGCCCTTGAATAAAGGTTACCGGAATAAATACCGCTGCCATAACTAAGGTAATCGAGATGATAGCTCCTGAAATTTCATGCATTGCATCTATCGTTGCTTTTTTAGCACTTTTAGCACCTTCGTCTATTTTGGCGTGTACAGCTTCAACCACTACAATAGCATCATCTACTACAATACCAATTGCTAAAACTAACGCAAATAAGGTTAATAAGTTAACCGAATAGCCAAATAGGTTTAAGAAAAAGAAAGTTCCTACAATAGCTACTGGAACGGCAATAGCCGGAATTAAAGTAGAACGAAAGTCTTGAAGGAAAATAAAAACCACCAAAAATACGAGTAAGAAGGCTTCGACTAAAGTGTTTCTTACTTTGTTCATCGAGGCGGTTAAAAACTCATTGGTGTCGTAATTAATCTCATACTTTATGCCCTCAGGAAAGCTTTGCGATAAACGGTCTAATTCAGATTTTATATTTTCTATGATTTCCTGCGCATTTGAGCCTGCAGTTTGGTAAATTCCCATGTTAACACTTGGGTGACCTCCTGTAAACCCGTATGAGTCGTAACCTTGTGCATCTAATTCGATCTTAGCCACATCTTTTAAGTGCAAATACTCGCCATTATCCATCGCTTTAATGATGATGTCTTCGTATTGCTTTTCGGTTTTAAAACGCCCACTATATTTAATGTTGTACGAAAAAGCATTTCCGTTATTTTTACCTAAAGATCCAGCAGAAGCTTCTAAACTTTGTTCTCTTAATGCTGCGGTCACATCGGTAGGAACTAGATTATAAGCAGCTAATTTTTCTGGTTTTAACCATACACGCATGGCGTAATCTTGGTTAGAAAATACATTTACATTTCCTACGCCATTTACCCTTTGTAAAGCAGGAATTACATTTATTTTTAAATAATTTTGAACAAACGTAGCGTTGTAATCATCGTTTTCTGAATACACCGATAAGAACATTAAGGCTGAGGTTTGCTGTTTTTGTGTGGTTACCCCAGTTTGAATCACCTCTTGTGGTAATAAAGGATTGGCACGGGCTACACGGTTTTGAACGTTTACCGCAGCAATATCTGGATCCATTACTTGATCAAAATAAACGGTGATATTGGCCGTACCGTTATTATCGGCAGAAGAAGTCATATAAGTCATTCCTTCTACTCCGTTAATTTGTTCTTCTATCGGGATGATAACACTCTCTAATATGGTTTCGGCACTGGCACCTGGGTAGGTGGCATTTACCTGAATGGTTGGCGGAGCGATATCAGGATATTGTTCCACCGGAAGGGAAGTATAGCCCAACACTCCCAAAATCACAATGATGATGGAGATAACGGTAGATAAAACCGGTCTTTCTATAAATGTTTTTAACATAACAATTTTTCTGAAAATTATTGAAATAAGGGTTTGATAGGCTTAACAATGCTATCAAAAGCTACTTTTTGTGGTTGAATAGGCATGTTGTTCCTTAACTTTCCGATGCCTTTTACTACAATTAAATCCCCTTTTTTGATACCGCTTTTCACGATATATAAAAGATCTGTTTTGTCTTTTACCTGTATTAAAGTTGCTATCGCTTTATTTTCTTTATCGACCCCATAAATATAGGTTTGACCTTGTTGCTCATAGGTAGCCGATTGTGGTACGACTAAAGCATTTTCGTATGTGGTTGGGATTTTAATGGTTCCGCTATTTCCGTTGGTTAATAATAAGTTAGGGTTTTCAAAAGTAGCCCTAAAGCTTACTGTTCCTGTATTGGCGTCTATTTGGCCCGTAACGGTTTCTATTTTTCCTTTTTGTGCATAGGTTTGTCCGTTAGCCAATAGCAATTTCACCTTTGGGAAATTATCGATTTTGTCTTGCAATGTTTTTCCTTCGGCCTTCTGAATAAAGTTGAGGTATTCGGTTTCGTTCATCGAAAAATAAGCAAACACTTTTTCAATACTAGCTACAGTAGTTAGGGGTTTTGCACTGGTAGCACTTACCAGCGACCCTTCGCGATACGGAATTGCTCCTACATATCCGTTTACCGGACTTGTTACCGTAGCGTAACCAATATTGGCCATCAAACTATTATAAGCACTCTTTGCTTGGGCTAATTTGGCTTTTGCTGTTTCTAACTGTACTGAACTAATGATATTTTTTTCTACCAGCGGTTTTAGTTTGTCTACTTCTACTTGAGCTGCATTTACATTTGCTTTTGCGGCTTCTGCATCTTGGCTTAACGACTGGGTTTCTAACTTAAAAAGAGCTTGACCTTTATTTACTTTTTGCCCTTCATCTACCAATACTGCTTGAATATAGCCCGATACTTTGGCACGTACCTCGCTACTTATAGTTCCCTCTATGGTTGTTGGGTAACTGGTGTAGGCCGTAACATTTTTTTGTGGAACTTGAGTTACAGCCAATGGTAAAGCCTGCTGTTGTGGAGCTTGTTGTTGTTCTTGCTTACAGCTAGTAAAAAAAATACTGCTTAAAGCAAGAAAGGTAATTTGATATATTTTTAGGTGTTTCATTTTTTATAAATTAGTGTTTATTATTTACTATAGTTTTCTTTTAGTTTAGTAATAGAAGAAATAGCCCCATCTAAAAAACCAATAAAACTTTCGTGAAAACTAAGTTCAAATAGGTTTTCTTTATTTAATGTCTTATTCATTTCTTGTTTATAGGACATCACTTCTAGGTGTAATTGTTTTTCTTCTTTCCATTCTTCAATCATATTATTAATACCTTGAATCATGGTGTCTTGATTGAGTATAAAGTACTTTTTCCGGTCACCGGTTTTGGTATAATAACTTAGCTTTTTTAAATCTTGCAAATGGTTAAGATGCGTGGAAATGGTACTTTTACTTGCACAAAGGTTAGAAACCAATTCTTCAAAGGTAGCACCTTGCTTTCCATTTAAAATAACATAAGAAAAAATGCGTGCGGCCATAGGAGCCATTTGCTCTTTTTTCTCTATGCTTATACCTAGTTTTTCAACTAATTTACATTTTTTATTTTCGTTTGGGGTCATAAAATTATGATTTGAAATGGCAAATATACGTTTAGTTCGGAATTTTCCGAAGTAAAAGAAATTAATTTAAAGTTAAATAAGAATTACACCTATAAATGGATAAAAAAAATTAAGGTTTTCCGTAAAGTTGAATGTCTAATTCCTCATTCACCAAACTTGCTCTAAACATTCCGGGAGTATTCATTTCCATAGAAATATTTCCATTTCTATCAATAGCGATAATGCCTCCGTTTCCGCCAAGTTGAGGTTGTTTTTTGTGGATCACTTCTTTGGTGGCTTCTTCAAGAGTCAGCCTTTTATATTCCATCAGGGTAGAAATATCGTAAGCTACAACACCACGAATGTAATATTCGCCCCAACCCGTAGAAGAAACCGCACAAGTTTGGTTGTTGGCATAAGTTCCGGCTCCAATAATGGGAGAGTCGCCAATTCTACCGTATTTTTTATTGCTCATTCCACCTGTAGAAGTTCCTGCAGCGAGATTACTATTTTTATCAAGGGCAACGCAACCTACCGTTCCAAATTTTGCGTTTTGAAGTGTAGGATCATAAAAACTCACTTTTTTACTCTCTTCAGTTTTAATGCGTTTGATATTTTCTAACTGTTTTTCGGTGATGAAATATTCGGGAGAAACCATTTCTAGTTTTTGTCCTTCACCAAATTTTTCAGCTCCTTTTCCCGAAAGCATCACGTGTTTAGAATTGATCATCACTTTTTCTGCTAAAAGAATTGGGTTTTTGATAGTGGTAACTCCAGCGACAGCTCCCGCATTTAAGGTTTTTCCGTCCATAATGGAAGCATCAAGTTCTGCCTTTTCCTCATGGGATAAAACGGCTCCTTTTCCAGCGTTAAACAAGGGTGAATTTTCTAAAATAACAATACTTGCTTTTACAGCATCAACAGCCTTTCCGCCATTTTTTAGAATTTCGTTTCCTGCCAAAATAGCTTCTTGTAACTTTTGTTTATACACTTTTTCTAGAGAGTCGCTTATATTTTCTTTTTTGATAAATCCAGCGCCACCGTGAATGACAATCCCATAATCGGCTACTTTTTCGGGTTCAACTTTCGTTGAATTTTTTTCCACTAGAGGTAAATTGTTTTCTTGCTTACAAGCAAAAAAAGCGATAGCGATGAATAGGAGCAGAATGTTTTTCATTTTATGAATAATTAAGTAATTTTAGAAATCCTAAAACTTCGATTTACTAAATTAAAAAAATAAACGCTATGGCTATTCAAAAACCCTTTAATCTTAACCAATGGATAGAAGAAAACCGTGATACGTTAAAACCACCTGTCGGAAATAAAAACCTCTATAAAGATGCAGGGGATTATATTGTGATGGTTGTGGCTGGACCAAATGCCAGAAAAGACTATCACTATAACGAAACCGAAGAATTGTTTTACCAATTAGAAGGTAATATACAAGTACACATCCAAGAAAATGGTGAGAAAAAAACCATGAAACTCGGCCCAGGAGATATGTATTTACATCCAGGAAAAGTCCCACATTCTCCAGAAAGGGGCGAAAATTCTATCGGACTGGTGGTAGAACGAAAACGTAAAGACCTTAGCGGAAAAGATGGCTTGCTATGGTTTTGCGACAATTGTAATCACAAATTGCATGAGGTTTATTTCCCGTTGGAAGATGTTGAAAAGGACTTCTTAAAACACTTTAAGCATTTCTACGGAAGTAAAGAATTGAGAACCTGTGATAAATGCGGAACGGAAATGCCCGTTGACGAACGTTTTACTGCCGATGAGGAATAGCGTTTTATTTTTCTTACATTCGCAAAAACCTAACATAAAACTGTAAAAATAGATTTAATGAGTAAAAAAGCAAAAGACTTTGGCATGGCTCAAGTCTTAAAAGATTTAGACCTTCAAGAGATCAACGATGGAACTTCCACAGGAAAATATTTTTTCGCTCAAGGCGAAATTATCGAATCGTATTCTCCAGTAGATGGAGCTTTAATAGGGAAAGTAAAAGCAACTACACAAGCAGACTACGATAAAACGATCTCTGCAGCAGAAAAAGCTTTTAAGGTTTGGAGAAAAATGCCAGCTCCGCAACGAGGAGAAATCGTAAGACAATTTAATGACGAACTGCGTAGATTAAAAGAACCGCTAGGTAAGCTTGTGTCTTATGAAATGGGAAAATCTTATCAAGAAGGTTTAGGTGAAGTACAAGAAATGATAGATATCTGTGATTTTGCAGTTGGACTTTCGCGCCAGCTTCACGGATTGACCATGCATTCAGAAAGACCAGGTCACAGAATGTATGAGCAATACCATCCGCTTGGCATAGTTGGTATCATTTCAGCGTTTAATTTTCCGGTAGCAGTTTGGTCTTGGAACACAGCACTAGCATGGGTTTGTGGCGATTGCACGGTTTGGAAAGGTTCAGAAAAAACACCTATGGTCTCGGTAGCTTGCCAGAGAATAGCAGCAAGGGTTTTTGCTGAAAATAATTTACCTGAAGGCATTTCTTGTTTGATTACTGGTGATTATAAAGTGGGCGAAATGATGACCAAAGACGAGCGAATTCCGTTGATTTCGGCCACAGGTTCGACTAGAATGGGTAAAATTGTAGCTCAAGAAGTGGCAGGCAGACTAGGAAAAACATTGCTAGAGCTTGGCGGAAACAATGCCATTATTGTTACACCAGAAGCCGATATCAAAAACACCGTGATTGGAGCTGTTTTTGGAGCGGTAGGCACTTGCGGACAACGTTGTACTTCAACCCGTCGTTTGATCGTACATGAAGAAGTTTATGATCAAGTAAAAAATGCTTTGGTTGATGCATATAAACAGTTACGCATAGGAAATCCGCTTGACGAAAATAATCACGTTGGTCCGCTTATCGATAAAGATGCCGTAAAAAATTATAACAGAGCTTTAGAACAAGTGCTCGCTCAAGGCGGAAAAGTAATTGTTGATGGTGGTGTTCTTGAAGGTGAGGGTTACGAAAGTGGTTGTTATGTTAAACCTGCAATAGCAGAAGCAGAAAACCATTTTGAAATTGTTCAACACGAGACTTTTGCACCAGTACTGTATTTATTAAAATATTCAGGAAATGTAGAAAATGCTATTGAAAAGCAGAACAATGTCCGTCAAGGTTTGTCATCGGCAATTATGACCAATAACTTACGTGAGGCAGAGCTTTTCTTATCAGCTCAAGGCTCTGATTGCGGAATCGCTAATGTAAATATTGGAACTTCTGGAGCAGAAATTGGAGGTGCTTTTGGTGGTGAAAAAGAAACTGGAGGCGGAAGAGAATCGGGTTCTGATGCATGGAAAATTTATATGCGTCGTCAAACGAACACGATTAATTATACAACAGAATTACCTTTAGCACAGGGTATCAAGTTTGATTTGTAAAATTTAATTTTACCTTAGAAAACAAAAAATCCGCGTAAAGCGGATTTTTTTCTTCAACCAAAATTTACTCGACTAATCTTGTTGAGCAATATCTATTATATTGTTTGCTGTGCTAGCACAAATACCGCCTATAGAAGACCAATCACGTATTTGTGTAGAAGAGCAATTATTACCGTTATTATCTGAGGTGTAAATAGTCACTTTTATTTGTTGTACTAAATGAGAGTTGGTATCGCAATCTATATTTAAATTGATAACCGGATCACCACTTGTAGGATCGATATGTCCGAAATAGTTTACTTTATAACCGTTGTTGTAAACAACTTCAAAAGTACTACTGGTGATATCTATGTTTTCATTTACCTCTGTTTGAGCGTAAAACTTTACGTTATTCATTTCTTCTAGGCTATTTTGCTTGGTGATATCAAGAATAGTTGCCGTACAAGAATTGTCTTCTTCAAAGTTTGTAGAGGTATTGTTATCGTTACATCCCTCATTAACCATATTAAAAGCCTGTAAGCTAAAAGCCATTAAAAAGGTTACCATTATTAAAGAAATCTTCTTCATTGCTCATGGGTTTTAAATCATTTACAATGACAAATATAGGGCGTAAAAATAGATTGTGCAAATAATCGTTTAAAATTTACACTTTACCGATGATTTCTTTAACATTTTAAAAAGTCATAAAAGAAAAAAGCCTGCAAAAAGCAGGCTTTAGAGCGTATATTCTTTTGTTTAAATGTTAAAACCGATAACCAACAAATAAACCGCTATTAAATTCAAATGCAGTAAAACGGGCTTCGGTTTCTTCACTAAAGTTTCTAGCGATATTTACAAATGGACCAAAAACAAACTTGTCGCCAAAGTTCCATTTATAACCTGCGCCAATACCAATAATAAAAGCATTCATATCGGTAATTACTTCTTCACGATCACCGTCATTATCTATGTCTTTTTGTTCTTCAAAGTCACCGGTTCTGTATTTTAGAAATGGATTGGCGTAAAGACCAGAGCCTGCTGTTTCTCTTCCAAAATAGTAGTTGTAACCTAGTTTAAAGCTATTAGTGTTGAATTTACGAGAACCACTTTCTGAGTGATAATTCATTCGGTCATTTATCAACGCAACCAATTCTACTGACTGGTTAAAAGCAACAAAACGCTCGTAACCTACTTCTACTGCCGCAACAACCATGACATTGGCGATGTTAAATTTTACTTCGTTTTGAGGGTAGGTTTCTACTTGTGCAAGGGTAAAATTGCAAATAAACATTGCAAGTAATAATAAGCTAAGTTTTTTCATGGTATTTTATTTTGGTAACAAATATAAGCTAATTTCTTCCATTTTCGTTAGGGTAAAAATGGTAAACAGGTTCACTCTGAAATATTTCTTTGCTATCGATATCAATCATGGAGAGCTGTCCTTTAAAAGCTGCTCCGGTATCAACATTCCAGACATTTATGGCTTTTGTAGGTTTGTTTTCACCAATTCTTGTGGTTGGAGTATGACCAATATAAATTTCATCAAAAAGTTTTAATCTTTTCGGAAAACGAACATCATTTTCACTCATTTTTGGATTTGTTGCCAATGCAGTTTCCCACAAAGTTCTATCCCAATAAACCATATAAGGTGCATATTCGTGTTGGGGTCCGTGAAGGTTGGTAAAACCTGCATGAACAAAAAGTTTGTTATTTTGAATATGATAATTTTTTAAGTTTTTGTAGAAAAGAAGATGCTCATCGGTTGTTTTCTCATCGAGTTCTAGGTATTTTTCTTGGGTAAGCTTTCCGCCGTGAGCAAACCAAAGCTCATTGTCTTGTTTGGTTCTTAGCCAATCATAAGCCAACTCATCATGGTTGCCGCGTAAAAAAACGCAACGATGTGTTTTCTGAAACTCGATTAAAAAAGAAACGGTTTTTACAGAATCGCTCCAACCATCGACATAATCGCCTAAAAAAATAAATTGATCTTTCGTGGTGATTTTTGCGCTCTCAAAAAGCTGTTTTAAAGCTTTTAAACCACCATGAATATCGCCAACTGCAAAGGTTTTCATCATTAACTGTATTTTACTTTTCTTAAAATTCTTATATTCTCTTTATAACGAAGGTAAGCTTCTGCATACTTTTCTTTTAGGTACGGTTTTATTTCTTCCAACTTGTCTATCGATTCTGGGAAACCGTTAAAATAACTCAACAGGTAATTGGCGGGAAGTTTTACAAGGTCTCTTTCTTCTCTTTCGCTAAGCGGAACATTTTTTTTGAGTTTTTCTAAAAGTGCGTTGTTACTATTTACAATATGGTAAAGCGTAGATTTCGAAAATTTCGGTGGTTCAAAAACCATTTTATTTTCGATTTCATAACTTACATTATTCTTAAAATATATGGTCACTTCTTCTAAGGGGTAATATTTATAGCTTTTTTGAAGGCCGAGGTGCACATATTCTAAAATCGTAAACTTGTCTTCATCAAAATCGATACTCACTTCGTCTAAATTGGAATAAAACAGTTTTATCTGCTCGTTGATCAACTCGATATTTACACGCGAATAAAAAGTACCTTTCTCAGTTGTTTTTTTCTTTCCTGCCCAACAGACCACAAAGTATTCTTTAAAAACTTGATATTTTGGGTTGTAATCTTTGGCGAGTTCCATAAAATCGAAAACGCCATCGAGCGTATATTTTATCGTGTTTTGTGAGTGACTTTCGATAGAATGAACAACTGCTTCGTTGTGGTCGTTAAGGTTGGCTTCAAAATCTTGAGGTTTGCTATTGCTACCTTCCCGGTAAAAAACCATTCCGCCATAATATTTCCAAATATTTTTTCTAAGCGAACAAATTTTTCCTTGATTAGGAGAAATACTCACCAAACCAACCACTTTATTTTCTCCTAAATGCGGAAAAGGAATATTTGCATAATTTACCTTCGGAGGATTGGTGAGATAAGCATTGATGAGGTTCTGAATTTTGCTGTCATCGTAAAAATCGACACCCACAATCTGGTTGTGTTTGTCTTCTACACCTATGACGATATAACTGTTGTTATACGGGTTGGTATTAGAAAGTGCACAAATGTGTTTTAGAAATTTTGCTTTTCCTTCTTTGTCTGAGAGATTAATTTTCAACTTTTTATCATAAAAACTATTTTCGGCGACGTGAGCCAACAAGTTTTTAATCAATAAGCGTTTGTTAATCATATAGCAACCTCACTTTTATCGATAATCGTTGATGAAGCTTGTGCAGTACTCATAACCATAATATCGGCGATATTTACGTGACAAGGCCGGGTTACGGTAAAAGCGATAATATCGGCAATATCTCTAGGTTGTAAAGCTCTAAAGCCTTCGTAAACTTTTTTTGCTCTATGCGAGTCGCCTTTAAAACGAACATTACTAAAATCGGTTTCTACAATACCCGGATGAATAGCACCAACTTTTATTCCCATTCCGTTAAGGTCGAGACGCATCCCTTCGGTAAGCGCGTTTACGGCATGTTTGCTCGCGCAATAGACATTGCCTTTGGGGTAAACTTCTTTTCCAGCAGTCGAACCAATGTTAATGATATGTCCGCGTTTTCTTTTGACCATTCCTGGAATAATGGCATTGCTCACATAGAGCAAACCTTTTACATTAATATCGATCATCGCATCCCAGTCGTTTAAATCTCCATCTTGAATAAAATCTAAACCATGTGCGTTACCTGCATTATTTATAAGCACGTCTATTTCTTTAAAATTTTCGGGCAAACTTTGTATGGCTTCGTTTATTTTTTCTTTCTCTCGCACATCAAAATTAAGAAGATGGGTTGGCGTATCTTTTAGAAAATCATTAAGTTCTTGTAACTTTTCTGTACGTCTTCCGCAAAGAATCAAATTAAAATTTTCTCTAGCCAGAGCAATTGCTGTTGCTTTGCCTATTCCACTTGAGGCACCTGTAATTAAAGCTGTTCTATTCATCATTGTTTTTTTACTAAGATTTATGTAGCTAAAACTAAAGATAATAGATTTCTGTCAAATACCCAATGGTGGGTATATTCTATTAGCCTTACAAACCTAGCCAAAGGTTTAACATTTTTTATGAAACTACAGCAATACAAGTTAAGGTTTATCTAAAGTTAAGTTAATAGCATTGTCTATAAGCAATAAAAATATAATTTTCGACGTGTTACATTAATAACATAAAAATTAAACCCAAAAACCCAAATTTAAAATTATGAAAAATTTAAAATTAAAAAGTTTAGCAGTTCTATTGATTGCTGCTGTTGGTTTCACTTCTTGTAGTGACGATGAAAGCCCAAGAGAGCAAGAAGGTAATGCAAAGATGTCTGTAAAATTGGTTGATGCACCAGGTGATTACGAAGAAGTAAACATCGAAGTGGTTGATGTCATGATTAAATATAATAATGATACAGAAGTTTCTTTAGATGTAGATGATGAAATTTATAATCTACTAGAATTAACAGGAGGTGTTTCTGCAGCTTTAGCGACAGAGTATGAAATCCCTGCGGGAGATATCAATCAAATTAGATTGGTTTTAGGCTCCAACAATACAGTTGTTGTAGACGGCACAACGCACGATTTGCAAACGCCAAGTGCACAACAATCAGGATTAAAAATTAATTTAAATGAAACTTTACAAGCCGATGTAGTTTACGAGTATACTTTAGATTTTGACGTTGAAGAATCTATTGTAGAACAAGGAAACGGCGGTTATTTATTGAAGCCAGTAATTAGAGCTTCCGCGGAAGCTCAAACAGGAACCGTTTCAGGAACAGTTTTACCAGCGACCGATGCAGTATTAGTTTCTGCAACAGACGGTACGACAACAGTAGATGCTTATACCAATGCACAAGGCGAGTTTGTTTTACACGGGTTGCCAGAAGGTACTTACACGGTAACTTTTACACCAGATGCAACTTTAGGGCTTAACGTAGTTACGGTAAACGATATAGATGTTACCGCAGGTGAAGTTTCAGCAATGGGAGAAATAGACTTGAATACTACAACTCCTTAATAAATTGCAGTTTAAAATTTCAAAAAAGCTTCTTTTTTAAAAGAAGTTTTTTTTTTGCAACGTTTCCAATTTTTATCAGTCCATTATAATAGCGCTTATAATGGAATTTTTGTATTCTTGCTTTTTAACCAATATTTAACAAGCAAAAATTCAAGAATTTGCCAATTTGCGAATAATTTTCTTAATACAAAAAGATACTCAATAATGGATACGACATCAACGTCAGTCAACATAGCAGAACTTAACGAAAAGATACAAAAAGAAAGTGCATTTGTAGATTTATTAGTAACCGAAATGAATAAGGTAATTGTTGGCCAAAAACACATGGTCGAACGATTATTGATTGGGCTTCTTGGTCAAGGACATATTTTGTTGGAAGGTGTTCCTGGTTTGGCAAAAACACTGGCCATCAACACACTTTCTAAAGCCGTTCACGGAAGTTTTAGCAGAATACAATTTACACCAGATTTATTACCTGCCGATGTCATTGGTACGATGATTTACAACATTAAAGTCAACGATTTTAGCATCAAAAAAGGTCCTATTTTTGCCAATTTTGTCTTAGCAGATGAGATCAACCGTGCTCCCGCAAAAGTACAATCGGCACTTCTTGAAGCGATGCAAGAAAAACAGGTAACCATTGGTGATCAAAGCTTTAAACTCGACAAACCATTTTTGGTAATGGCAACGCAAAACCCTGTAGAGCAAGAAGGAACCTATCCGTTACCAGAAGCTCAGGTCGACCGTTTTATGCTCAAAACTGTTATTGACTATCCTAAGTTAGAAGAAGAGCAGCTAGTGATTAGAGCCAATCTCAAAGGTGAGTTTGAAGAGGTGAATCAAGTCGTGACTTTAGAACAGATTTTACGAGCTCAACAAACCGTTCGTGAAGTCTACATGGACGAAAAAATAGAAAAATACATTCTCGATATTATTTTTGCAACCCGTTATCCAGAAAAATATAGGTTGTCTGATTTAAAACCGCTTATTTCTTTTGGGGCTTCACCTCGAGGAAGTATCAATCTTGCCAATGCTGCTAAGTGTTATGCTTTTATCAAACGTAGAGGTTATGTGATTCCGGAAGACGTTCGTGCGGTTGTGCTAGATGTTTTAAGACATAGAATAGGAATCACTTACGAAGCCGAAGCCGAGAACGTGACCTCAGAAGATATTGTACAAAAAATTGTCAACGAAATAGAAGTGCCATAAAAAGTATAGAAAAGTAAATTCGCTTTAAGCGGAATAAAAATTTCTGAAAACTATTTCTGTTTCATCACAATGAATACCAAAGAATTATTAAAAAAAGTTCGTAAAATCGAAATCAAAACGCGGCGTTTGAGCAATCACGTGTTTGGTGGCGAATACCATTCTACGTTCAAAGGTCGCGGAATGACTTTTAGCGAGGTACGACAGTACCAATTTGGTGACGACGTACGTGCGATCGATTGGAATGTGACCGCTCGTTATAACGAACCTTTTGTAAAAGTTTTTGAAGAAGAACGCGAACTTACCTTGATGCTTTTGGTAGATATTTCGGGTTCAGAAAATTTTGGTAGTGACACGCAGCTTAAAAAAGAAATTGTAACCGAAATCGCTGCAACCTTAGCATTTTCGGCAACCCAAAACAACGATAAAATAGGTTTATTACTTTTTTCTGATGAGGTCGAACTTTTTGTGCCGCCAAAAAAAGGACGTTCGCACGTATTGCGAATTATCAGGGAACTTATCGAGTTTCAGCCGCAAAGCAAAAAAACAGACATCCAGAAAGCATTGCGATTTTTACAGAATTTCCAGAAAAAAAGAGCCATTGTGTTTATTCTTTCAGACTTTTTGGATAAAAATTACGAGCATACCTTAAAAATTGTAGCCAACAAACATGACGTTACCGGCATAAGAATTTATGACGAAAGGGAAAAAGTTTTACCGAACGTTGGTTTACTGCAAATGCAAGATGCCGAAACGGGTAAGAATATTTTACTCAACACAGCTTCAAAACAAGTAAGGAACCGCTATTTGGCCAATTACCGTGAATTTGAAGATTATTTTACCAACAGTTTTCGCTTGAGCAGAGCAGGCGCTTTTAGTTGTCGAGTCGATGAAAGCTATGTCAAAAAATTGCTGGGATATTTTAAACAAAGAGCTAGATAAAATGAGTGTTCAACAAAGAGAAATACAGCTAATGAAAACCAAAACCTTGCTATGGCTTGGCTTTTTGTTTTTTGTTTTTCAGTTGACCAAAGCACAGACGCTTACTTCACAAGTTGATACGACCAACATCAAAATAGGTGAAAAAATAGCTTTTAAAATTCAAGTAGAAACCGACACGACTGATTTGGTGGTTTTCCCAGAAGGACAAACTTTTATGCCCTTAGAAAGCTTTGAAAATAACCCGATAGACACCGTTATCAACGGCAGAAAATTTCGTTTACAGAAAGAATATGCCTTGACACAGTTTGATTCGGGTCGTTATACCATTCCGCGACAGCGAGTGATGATAAATGAAAAAGCATTTTATACAGATTCGTTGCAAGTTTTGGTAAATGACGTAGCGGTCGATACCACCAAACAAAAAATGTATCCTATAAAACCTTCGATAGAAATAGAAGAACCTTTTGAGATATCAGCTATACTTTGGTGGATTTTAGGAGCAATTATTTTGGGCGGACTTATTTTCTTGATTTTCTTTTTCCGAAAAAAGCATAAAGAAAGAAAAGAGAGACAATTGCCACCATACGAAAAAGCGATGCTTACGCTAAAAAACTTAGACGAAAGCCATGCTTTGGAACATGGAGAAATCAAAAAATATTATTCCGGTTTAACCGATGCGGTCAAACGTTACATCGACGAAGAGATTGACGACGGAGCTTTAGAAAGAACAACCAGCGAACTTACAGCACGACTCAATGAACTGGTCGCCAACGATAAACTCAAACTTTCGCAAGACAAGATTGATGAACTGAACAATTTGCTGCAACGTGCAGATTTGATCAAGTTTGCAGGAGGTTCTACCGATATCCTCACGGCTCGTGAAGATCGAAAAAAAGTGACGCTTCAAATAGAAACCATTAAGACTTCTAAACCAGAGCCTACTGAAGAAGAGTTATTGAGAGACCAAGAATACCGTGAGAAATTAGCCAAAAAGAAAAAGCGAAGAAAAATTATTGTGGGTTCTGTGATCGGTTTTTTGGTGATTGTGATTGCGCTTTTCACTTTCGTGGGAATAAAAGGTTACGATTACGTACAAGACAAAATTATTGGCAGTCCGACTAAAGATTTGGTCAAGGGCGATTGGTACCGAAGCGAATACGGTTATCCGCCTGTAGCATTAACCACACCTCGAGTTTTGGTAAGACAGACTGCAGATTCTATTTTGATAAATCCTACCCAAAATGTAGAAAGTTTTTCCTACGGAAGTATTTTGGGCGAATATTACATCAATTTAGAGGTCGTTTCTAGTGAACAAGGCATACAAATAGATTTAGAAAAAGCTACCGGTTTGATTTCACAATTTTTAGAAAGCAAAGGAGCGAGTAACATTTTGACAAAACAAGAAACTTTTGTCGCCAATAATGGAACCGAAGGAGTAAAAATTTCAGGGACTTTTAATATCGCAAATCCAATTAATAAAGAACAAACCCTCAAAAAAGAATACGAAATGATTGTTTTTAATCATCTCAACAATATACAAATGTTAACCTTGGTATATGATTTTGAAAACAGTTATGGCGAGGAAATAACGAGTAAAATCACAAGTTCAATCGAATTAATACAAGAACAAGAATAATGTTTGATTTCGGAAATATGACGTTTGAAAATCCACAATGGTTTTGGCTGTTTTTGCTACTGCCCTTATTGGTTTTTTGGTATTTCTGGAAACGAAACAAGCAATTGCCCGAAGTAAAGGTTTCGAATACCGCTGGTCTGGAAAAGTCACAAAGTTTGATGTCGCGATTAAGACCACTTTTGTTTCTTTTAAAACTTCTTGCATTGGCTTTATTAATCACTGCAATGGCAAGACCGAGAACAGTAGATGTGAGTACGCAAACCAAAACTACACAAGGTATCGACATTGTTTTGGCAATAGACGTTTCGGCAAGTATGTTGGCAAAAGATTTACGCCCAAACCGATTGGAGGCTTTAAAAAATGTCGCTGCAGAATTTGTAAAAGGTAGACCAAACGATAGAATAGGAATCGTGCAATACGCAGGAGAAAGTTTTACGCAAACGCCAATTACCAGTGACGAACGTATTGTTTTGTCTTCGCTTCGGGATATAGAATATAGCGATGTGCTTCAGGGCGGAACCGCTATCGGAATGGGTTTAGCCACCGCTGTAAATCGTATAAAAGACAGTGATGCTTTGAGCAAAGTCATTATTTTGATGACCGACGGTGTAAACAATACGGGTTTTATCGACCCAAAAATTGCGACAGAATTAGCCGTAGAGTACGATATAAAAGTTTATACTATTGGTCTCGGAACAAACGGGATGGCTTTGAGTCCTTATTTTATTGATGCTCGTGGGCGAATTCAGTACCGAAATATGCCTGTAGAAATAGACGAACAATTACTGAAGAGCATTGCCGAACAAACTGAAGGAAAGTATTTTAGAGCAACTAATAATACCAAACTAAAAGAGATTTACGACGAGATCAATAAATTGGAAAAAACCGAAATCGAAGAATTGAAATTTTACAATTACGACGAAAAATATAGACCACTCGTTCTGTTGGCTGGAATTTTATTGTTGCTTGGTTATATTTTAAAATTAACGCTATTTAGAAGTTTTGTGTAAATGATTTTTGAACAGAAAATATACTTTTGGCTATTTGTAATCATCCCAATTTTGGTACTGCTGTTTTTGGGCTATTTGCTGTGGCGTAAAAAAGCACATCAAAAGTTTGCTTCTGCGAAATTTCTTAAAATATTGAGCCCAAATCTATCCACCTTTAAAGTGGTATTAAAATTTATTGTTTTCTTATTGGCACTTTGCTTTTTTATTTTGGCATTGGTCAATCCGCAAATCGGGTCAAAATTAGAAACCGTAAAGCGCGAAGGGGTTGATATTGTCTTTGCTGTCGATGTTTCCAAAAGTATGCTAGCCGAAGACATTGCGCCCAATCGGTTAGAAAAATCGAAACAAATTGTGACGCAAATACTCAACAATTTGGCGGGTGATCGTGTAGGTATTATCGCTTACGCTGGAAGTGCGTTTCCGCAACTGCCCATCACAACGGATTACAGTTCGGCAAAATTGTTTCTGCAAGCACTTAACACCGATATGGTTTCTAGCCAAGGAACCGCGATAAACGATGCGATAGAATTGGCAACCACTTATTATGATGATGAAACCAAAACGAGTAGAATTCTCGTAATTTTGAGTGACGGCGAAGATCACAGTGGCGATATCGAAGCCATTTCGGAAAAAGCGGCAGAAGTAGGTATCAAAATTTTTACCGTTGGTGTAGGAACCGAAAAGGGGGGAACCATCCCTATAAAAAGAAATGGTAGGGTTATTGAGTTTAAAAAAGACCAAAACAACCAAACGGTCATCACCAAATTAGATCAAGAAGTTTTAACCGCTATTGCGGAAGAAACCGATGGTAGTTA
Source organism: Mesonia sp. K7 (assembly GCF_003233725.1). Classification (GTDB taxonomy): domain Bacteria; phylum Bacteroidota; class Bacteroidia; order Flavobacteriales; family Flavobacteriaceae; genus Mesonia. The sequence continues at coordinate 103,344 of NZ_QKQV01000003.1, read as the reverse complement.
TATCGACGGCACTAACACTTCTAAAGTAGTAGAAGAGATAAATACTTTATTACAAGATGTTGAGAAAACCGAGTTTGAAGCCAAGCAATTTGCCGATTACAAATCGCAGTTTCAATGGTTTTTAGGCTTAGGAATCTTATTTTTGGTATTTGAGATTTTATTATTGGAAAGAAAAACCAGTTGGATTACCCAACTGAATTTATTTAATGAAAAGAAAGAAAATGAAGTTACAGAAAATAAATAAAAATTTTGTTTCGCTTTTAGGGGTGTTCTTCGGTCTATTGAGTTTTTCAGTGCTCCATGCACAAACCAAAGAAGAAAAAAAAGCGCAACGAGAAGCAAGAGCATTTGCGGCAGAGGCGCAAGAAAATCTGTCTGATAATAATTTCGCAGAAGCAGAAGCCAATTATAGAAAAGCGATTGCGAGAGACCCGCAAAATGCTGAAGCGAGATATAATCTTGGGAATATGTATTATAGCCAAGAGAAAAATACCGAAGCAGGCTTTAACCACAAAACGGCAGCAACCACCACAGAAGAAAAAGTGGTTAAACACAAGGCTTTTCATAATCAAGGCAATGCCTTTATGAAGCAAAAACAGTACGAAAAAGCAGTAAATGCCTACAAAAACGCTTTGCGTAATAATCCTACCGATGACGAGACGCGGTATAACTTGGCCTTAGCTAAAAAAATGCTGGAAAAAGAGCAGCAAGAAAACGAGCAGAACCAGGATAATAAAGACCAGAATAAGGACAACCAAAATCAAGATCAACAACAGCAAAACCAAGATCAAAAAGAAGGACAAAACAAAGATCAAGAAGACAAGAAAAGCGAAGAGGGCGATCAAGGTGACATTAAAGACAACCAAGAAAAGCAAGAGCCAAAAGAAAACGAAGGCGATCAGAAAAAAGACCAACAAAATAAAGAACAGCAAAATCCTAAAAAGGAGCAAGGCGATGAGAAAAAAGAAAATCAGCAGCCGCAACAAGCCAAAGGTCAGCTTTCGCCACAGCAAATCAAAAGTTTGTTAGAAGCGATGGAAAACAAGGAAAAGGAAATACAAGATAAAATAAACGCCCAAAAGGCAAAACAAAGTCAGCCAAGTAACGGAAAAGATTGGTAATGAAATCGAAATTATTGTACATACTCGTATTTTTTATCGGCTTTTTTGCGCAAGCTCAAGTAAAGTTTGAAGCCAAAGTGAGCCGCAACACGATTGGTTTAAACGAACGTGTTCGGGTAGATTTCACCATGAATCAAGACGGTGATAATTTCAATCCACCCGATTTTAGAGGTTTTCAGGTGGTTGGAGGCCCGTTTCAATCCATCAGCAATAGCTGGATCAATGGTAAAAAAAGTTATGAGAAGTCTTATGGTTACTATTTACAACCTAATTCGCGTGGTAAATTTACCATTGGTCAAGCCGAAATACAAATAGGTGGAAAAACCTATAAAACCACACCGATTGAAGTAGAAGTGGTTGCCGCTGTAAATAACCCAACCGATGGAAATAATGCAGAAATTACAGCTTCTCAAAACATACATTTGGTGACTAAAATCTCCGACGAAACACCCTACTTAAATGAAGGCATTAGCGTAGAATATATATTGTATGTGAGTCCGAATATCAATGTGAGTCAATGGCGAGCTTTAAACAACCCGACTTTTCCCGATTTTTGGAGCCAGAATATAGATATCAATCAGCTTAATGTCAAGCAAGGAACATTCCAAGGCGAACCTTATCGTTATGTGACTTTAAGGAAAACCATTCTTTACCCACAGAAAATAGGAGAATTAAAAATAGAACCGTTGACACTTTCGGTTTCGGTAGATGTTCCTTCAGATAAACGGGATTTTTTTGGGAGAAGATTATACGAAACCGTGCAACAAAGAGTAGCTGCGCAAACCAGAACAATAGAGGTACGACCTTTGCCAACAGAAGGTAAACCAGTTAATTTTAGCGGTGCAGTAGGAAGTTTTAATTTTAGTGTAACGACCAACAGAGAAACCCTTGATGCTGGTGAAGCACTCGAAGCCAGCGTAAAAGTTTCCGGTAACGGAAATTTAATGCTTTTTCAGTTGCCAAAATTAGACTTGCCTTCTTCATTAGAAGTTTATGAGCCCCAACACCAGGAAGACATCAACACTAATTTGAATGGTGTTTACGGTAGCATTTCTGATAATTATACCATTGTGCCGCAACAAAAAGGTAAATTTCCTATTTCGCCTGTGAGCTTTTCTTATTTCGACACACGTTCAGAAACCTACCGCACAATTACCTCAAACCAAATTGTGATAGATGTCGAAAACGGTCCATTAAATTCAGGTAATCAATCTGCTTCTGTTGGAACTACCAAAAATCTTGTGGAAGCAGGAAACCAGTTTCGGTACATTCAGTTAAAACCAAAATTAAAGGAAATCGGTAAAGAGGATTTCTTTGAATCGACTTGGTTTTGGGTGTTATTGCTTTTCCCTTTATTATTAATTCCGATAGGGATATTAGCGGGAAGAAAATATATAAATAAGCAAAACGATCAGGTAAGCAATAATGTAAAAAAAGCAGATAAGCTGGCGCGAAAGTATTTAAGCGAAGCCAAAAGTAATATTGGTGAAAATACTATTTTTTATGTAGCGCTCGAAAAAGCTTTGCACAATTACTTGAAAGCAAAATTGCGAATTACCACCAGTGAAATGAGTAAAGAAAATATTCGTAAAGCACTTGCAGAAAAAGGGGCTTCAGAAGCTAACGCAAATGAATTTATTGGTTTATTGGAAAATTGCGAAATGGCAAGATACTCGCCTACTACAACGGGAGAAAACACACAAGTTTATGAAAGAGCCACTGAGGTATTGCCAGCGATAGATAAAGAATTATGAAGATGAAAACATTTGTATCGGTTATATTGTTGATTTTTTCGGTGTTGGGTTGGGCACAATCACCCGATGAATTGTTTGAAAGCGCGACACAAGATTATGCTAACGGAAATTTTGAGGATGCGATTACAAAGTATGAACAGATTTTAAATCAGGGAAAAGAATCGAGTAACTTGTATTATAATCTTGGTAACGCCCATTATAAACTCAACCAAATTGCACCCAGTATCTATTATTACGAAAAAGGTTTGCAGCTTGACCCAAACCACAAAGACATCATAAACAATTTGGCTTTTGCCCAAAATATGACACTCGATGCTTTTGAAGAACTGCCCAAAACGGCGTTTCAGAAGTTTAAGGAAAACACGATAGGAGCTTTTACCCAAAACCAATGGGCAGTATTGGCAATTATCGCTTCTGTGTTGATGTGTGTTTTTTTCTTGGCCTATTTTTTCACAGGATTTTCAAAAAAGAAAAAACTTTACTTTGTACTTTCTGTCATCTCGTTAGTCTTATTGATAAGCTTTACCACATTTGCTTATACCAAGGCAAGGGAAGTAGCTTCTAATAATTATGCAATCGTTTTTGAAAAAGAGACCGATGTAAAGTCAGAGCCCAATCAAAACTCATCAACGGCTTTTCAGTTACATGAAGGAGCAAAAATTAAAATACTGGATAGTTTTAATGGGTTTTATAAATTAGAATTACCTAATGGTTCACAGGGTTGGATTTTTAAAGACGATATAAAAACTCTATAATAAGATTAGATAACTTAATAAGTTTTTAACAAAATAGATAGTTTAAAACTGTACTTTTGCAGCCTATGAAATATTTAGCAATATTTTTTATATCACTTTTTATGACATTTATTGTCATGCCAACCGTTGTGATTTTAATAGAAAATGACGCTGATATTTCTTATGTCTATACATTTACCGAAGAGGAAGAAAACTCTTCGAGTAGTGAAAAAGAAACCAGTCATAACATTTCCTGGAAACTTATTCCAAAATCAGATGTTTCTATTGTAAATCCTAACGAATTACAGTTTGGGGAGTATTTTCACTACATTCTTGGAAATAATATTCATTATTCAGAAACTTTTTCTCCACCACCAGAAATCAGTTAGTTAATCTCGTTTACTTTTTTATTTAACTAATTTATTTCTAACCGTAGGAAATATTTCCTACACAACTTTTTTATTTATGTTTAAGCATATCAGTAAAGACCTTCCAGCAAGTTTGGTCGTATTTTTTGTAGCATTACCTTTATGTTTGGGTATTGCTTTGGCAAGTGGAGCACCATTATTTTCAGGGCTTATCGCTGGAATTATTGGTGGTATCGTTGTCGGATCTATCAGTGGTTCTCAACTCGGTGTAAGTGGTCCAGCCGCAGGTTTGGCCGTTATTGTTTTGGCGGCAATAGCCTCTTTGGGCTTTGAAAATTTCTTGGTAGCTGTGGTTATTGGCGGGATTCTTCAAATCATCATGGGAGCACTAAAAGCAGGTGTGATTGGTTACTTCTTCCCCTCGTCGGTTATCAAAGGGATGCTGGCAGGTATAGGTATTATCATATTTTTAAAACAAATTCCACACGCATTTGGTTACGATAAAGATTATGAAGGTGACCTCAATTTTTTCCAATCTGACGGGCAAAATACTTTTACCGAGCTTATCAATATGCTCGACTATATTTCGCCAGGAGCCTTAGTAGTAACAGGAGTTAGCTTATTGATATTGTTGCTTTGGGAATTTATTTTAACAAAAAAGCATAAAATTTTTACAGTTATACCAGGACCATTAGTAGCGGTAGTCTTTGGAGTGATTTATCAAATTTTGATGAATGACAATGAAGCTTTAAGAATTTCTACAGAACATTTGGTACAGGTTCCTGTGCCAGAAAGCGCATCTGACTTTTTGGGGCAATTTACTTTTCCCAACTTTGCTGCCATTACCAATTATGAAGTATGGGTAACAGGGGTAACAATTGCTATTGTGGCCAGTTTAGAAACCTTACTTTGTGTAGAAGCATCAGATAAAATGGATCCTCACAAGCGTGAGACACCTACCAATCGAGAGCTCTTTGCGCAAGGTACTGGAAATATGCTTTCTGGATTAATTGGAGGTTTACCCGTAACCCAAGTAATTGTGAGAAGTTCTGCCAATGTACAGTCGGGAGGTCAAACTAAACTTTCAACCATACTACATGGTATTTTTCTATTAGTTTCTATTATCACTATTCCTACGCTTCTTAATATGATTCCTTTAGCCGTATTGGCTGCGATATTGTTATTGGTAGGTTACAAGTTGGCAAAACCCTCACTGTTCAAAGAAATGTATAGTTTAGGAAAACCTCAGTTTTTTCCCTTTATAGCAACTATTATAGGTATCGTTTTTACCGATTTATTGATAGGAATAGGCTTAGGTTTAGCGGTAGGAATCATCACTATTTTATTATACAGTTACAAAAACTCTCATTTTTTGCATAAGGAAACTAGTGCAGATGAGAAGAGTTTTAAAATGACCTTAGCGGAAGAAGTGACGTTTTTAAACAAAGGAGCTATTTCTAGGGAATTACACAGTTTGCCTAAAAATGCTTATTTAGAAATAGATGTACGCAAAACGAGAAGTTTAGATTTCGACATTATCGAGATTTTAGACGAATTTAAGATAAGGGCGGCAGAGAAAAATATAAATATCACTTTGTTATCCGAAAGAGGAACAATAAAAAATCCTGAGAGTTACAGAGAATTTTTCAAGAGAAAGGTTCGACCAGAATTAGCTCTAGACAGATAATTTTTTAAAATTAGAAATAAATAATTAACTTTCTGTTTCCTAAAATCGGAAATATGAAAGGATTATTTTCAAACTTAAAAGGCGACTTTTTTGGCGGGATTACCGCTGGAATAGTCGCTTTACCTTTAGCATTGGCTTTTGGTGTAAGCTCGGGTCTAGGGCCAAGTGCTGGTCTTTACGGAGCAATTTTTATTGGTTTCTTTGCGGCGCTCTTCGGCGGAACCAATACCCAAATTTCTGGGCCAACAGCTCCGATGACAGCCGTAAGTATGGTGGTAGTGGCAGGCATTGTTGCTGCTAATAAAGGAGATGTCAATCAAGCATTGCCAGCTATATTAACCGTTTTTCTATTAGCGGGGCTTATCCAGATTTTGTTGGGGGTTTTAAAATTAGGAAATTATATTCGTTATATTCCTTATCCGGTGGTTTCTGGCTTTATGACAGCTATCGGGATCATCATTATTGTCACTCAGATTTTACCATCTTTGGGATATTACCCGTTAGAAGATAAAGAATTACTAGAAAAATATAGGCCCAGAGCACAAGAAGTCGTTTTAGAAAACATTTTGAAAGATGAGGCCGAAGAAGGCATTTTGGTGCTCGAAGATTTCAAAGAAACGATTCGCAGGGCAAATTATATTTCGGAGGAAGATGTGATGAAAGAGGCAAAAATATTAGCCGCCAACGATTCTTCGGGAGTTATAGGAACTATAAAAGTTTTGCCCAAGGCTTTGGGTAATATCAATTTTTTAGAACTCTTTTTAGCTCTCGGCACTATCTTGATCATTTACGGATTTAAGAAAATAACGACCGCAGTTCCAAGTACTTTAGTGGCTTTGGTGGTGATGACACTTGTGGCGATTTTGTTTAACTTCGATTATAAACCTATCGCTAAAATACCAGACGGTTTTCCTATTCCTAAGTTAGAGATTATTACCGAATTTAAATTGGGCGCTATTACACCTTACATTTTTGCGGCAATTACACTTTCATTACTTGGGGCAATCGATTCTTTGCTTACCAGTTTAGTGGCTGATAATATGACCAAAACCAAGCATCAACCCAACAAAGAATTGGTTGGTCAAGGAATTGGTAACAGTATTGCTGCTCTTTTTGGTGGAATTCCAGGAGCGGGAGCAACCATAAGAACGGTGGTCAATATTCAATCGGGAGGAAAGACAAGACTTTCAGGGATGATAGCAGGTTTATTGTTGCTGGTCACCTTATTGCTTTTAGGGCCCATTGCTTCAACCATTCCAGCGGCTGTTTTAGCAGGAATTTTAATTACGGTTGGAATTGGGGTTATCGATTATAAAGGCTTAAAAGCCATACCAAGTTTACCAAAAGACTTAGATTTTGGTTGGATTAAAATAAGTTCTGAAGTAATGGTGATGTTTGTGGTGATGATCCTTTCTGCCGTTTGGAATTTGGTTTACGCCGTCGGAATAGGTTTTATCATTGCTTCACTCATGTTTATGAAACAAATAGGAAACCTTACTGCACAGCGCTCTTCAGTAAAAACCTTGTCGCAGAAAAAATCCTGGGCAGACCAAATAGGGATACCTGAAAACTTAAAAGAAGAAGTTTTCGTAAAATACGTCAAAGGACCTTTGTTTTTTGGCTCGACAGAAGAGTTTGAAAATCTTGCTGCAAAAATACCTGCTACGGCAACGACGGTTATCTTTAGATTCGGAAGAATGCAATATATTGACCAATCGGGACTTTATACCTTACTACGAGTGATACAAGATTTACAAAAAGCCAAGATAAAGGTTTTATTTGTCAATCTTTTAAAGCAACCACGTTATATGATGGAAAGAATAGATGTAATTCCGGATGTGGTTGCGGAAGAGTTTATTTTTGAAAATTTTGATGAGTGTAAAGAATGGATTACAGCAAATGTAAGAGATGTTGTTTAAATCTTGTTTTCCTCCCCATTTTTCTCTTTTCGTTTTTCGATATAATCTAACGAAACATCAAACACTTTTGGTGCTATCGATTTTACAGGAAGATACAAGAAAGAGTTTTCAATCGTTTTTTCTTTAAAGAAAATCTTTTCTGTAAAAGCGGGTTTATACATGATGATAGCACTGACTAGAAGGGCATATTTAGCAACATTAAAAAAGCCTCCTAAAATCCGATTGACAATCCCAAGGGCTAAAAAACCAGCGAGTTTGGTGAGAATTCTTCCGATTAAAACCAGCACAATAAAAACCAATAAGAAAGTAAGTATATAACCAATAATGCTGAGGTTGTTGATTTCGAAATTTAAAGTATTAATGAGAAAATTAGTAATGATATCGCTATGATATAGCGTCGCATAAATGGCTGCGGCAAGTGCTATGAGCGAAACCACAGCAGAAATAAAACCTTGCATAAAACCGCGTACAAAAGCATACACAAAAATAATTCCCAGCAGAACATCAATTAAATTCATATTTCAAATATAGAACAAAAATAAATTCATCACTTATGTATCTTTGCACTATGGTAAGAGACGAAGAACTTAAAACACGCTGGGAAACCCTACAACAAAAACTTTCGAAACAGTTTGCCGACGGCGAAACTTTAGACTTAGACGCGATTATTTATTTGGTTGGTGTTCAAGAATTGGGACAATTGCATCGACGCTTTAAAAAAGACCACAAGCTGGATTTGATGCATATTGCGATTTGCAAACTGTTAGAACCTTACGGTTATTATGAGTTTGATTATGTAGATGACGATGGTTGGCCGCATTATAAAAGTTTAGAAAAACTTCCTAACCTCAAAGCTGGCGAACAAAGTATTATGATGAAAGAAGCGTTGGTGGCTTATTTTTTGGAGAAAAATTACATTAAATAAAAAAACCTAAAAACACGCGCAACCTTTTTTCATTATTGCATCTATATAAAAACCTAAAATTATTTAAAATGAAAAAATTATTAGTATTAGCGAGTTTAATTTTATCCATTTCGTTAGTAAGCTGTAGCAATGATGATGATGGAGGTCAAGATCCAATCATTGGAACTTGGGAGCTTGAAAGCATTTCTTTTGAAGGGCAAGAATTCCCTCTAGAAGAATGTGAAGGAGAAACTACAGTTCAATTTAAAAGTAACGGAGAGGTTATTGCTACGGATTACATGTTGAATGAAAATGATGAATGTGAAGTAGATACAATTTCAGAAGGAACTTGGGAGTTGACACAAGGAACAACTTATCAAACAACTTTTGCAGGAGAAACTACTACTACAGAAGTTATTTTTTCAAACAACAACAATAAGTTTACCATTGAAGAAGATGGTTTTTCTTCAACTTTTGCAAAGCAATAAGATAAGCTTATAAAATGGTTTTTAAAGGTGCAAATTTTCTTAAATTTGCACCTTTAATGTTTTTAGCCCAATGATCGACAAGATAAAAGCTCATATTGCAGACGTAGAAAACTTCCAGACCGATGTTGCCGAAGAGGTAGAAAAATTCAGGATAGAATACCTTGGTAAAAAGGGAATTCTAAATGCGTTTTTTGCGGAATTTAAAAATGTACCCAACGAACAGAAAAAAGAGTTTGGACAAACCATCAACGAACTCAAAACTGCGGCACAAAATAAAGTAGAGGCTTTAAAAAATGCCTTATCGGATAAGCAAGAAGAAAAAGGAGTTTATGGTGATTTGTCACGTCCAGGCGAAGAGATTAATTTAGGTTCAAGACACCCAATTTCGATGGTTAAAAATCAGATCATCGATATTTTTTCAAACATTGGGTTTAACGTTTCCGAAGGTCCAGAAATCGAGGACGACTGGCACAACTTTACAGCTTTGAACTTGCCCGAATATCATCCGGCGCGAGATATGCAAGACACGTTTTTTATCCAAACCAATCCTGAAGATATTTTGTTGCGTACGCATACGTCGAGTGTACAAGTACGTTATATGGAAGAAAACAAACCGCCAATTCGTACCATCTCTCCAGGCCGTGTTTTCAGAAATGAAGCCATTTCTGCACGTTCACATTGTATTTTCCATCAAGTGGAAGGCTTGTATATCGATAAAGACGTAAGTTTTGCCGATTTAAAACAAACCTTGCAATATTTTACGCAACAACTCTTCGGAAAGTCTAAAATCAGACTGAGACCTTCTTATTTTCCGTTTACCGAGCCAAGTGCTGAAGTAGATATTTATTGGGGACTCAAAACCGAAACCGATTATAGAATTACCAAAGGAACAGGATGGTTAGAAATTATGGGCTGCGGAATGGTAGACCCAAATGTCTTAAAAAACTGTAACATCAACCCTGAAGATTATTCGGGTTTTGCTTTTGGGATGGGAATCGAACGTATTGCCATGTTGTTGTATCAAATAAGTGATATCAGAATGTTTTATGAAAATGATTTAAGGTTTTTAAATCAGTTTAAATCGGTGATTTAGATGCGAAAAGATATTGATATTCCAGAAGTAAAAGGCGTTTTTGTCGCCGCAATTTATACCTACAATGTTGCTTTTAAAGAAGACGAATGGAATGCTTACGTAATCAATGATAATAACGAACCTATAGAAACCGTGCTTATTGTTTCTACAGGCAGTAAGAACGACAAAAAATCATCAACCATACGCCATAAAATTGATGTTTTGCCTGCCAAATCCTTTTCAAAAATTGAGATGTTAACCGATGATTTAATCAACATCAACAATCAGTTCTCGGTGAGTTACTTTCACGGAAGTAAAATGTATCATAAAGATTTTATCTTCAAAGCGGGAACGATTAAAGAAAGTAGCACCCAAAAAATTCCCTTGATAGGAGAGCAAGGTATCTTGGCAGAATAAAACTAAGACTTTACTTTTCTCAGATTCATCAACACAATCGAAAAAAGAATCATCAAAATTCCAAGCCATTGTATAAGACTTACTTTTTCCTGTAGTAAAAAATAAGCCATGATAACAGCAACAGGCAATTCGATGGCAGAGAGAATTGCACCCAAACCAACATTTATTTTTGGCATTCCCGCCGTAAAAAGAAGTGGTGGTAAAATGGTGCCGAAAAAGGCTAAAATGGGTCCCCATAATAAAAAAACTCCCAAATCAAACGACTTGACTAACGACGGTAAAGTGACTATTGCTACGATTAAAAATCCGCCGATGAGCATATATTTGCTACGTGTGATCGATGGCATTTCGGTTGCAATTTGGCTCGAAGCATAAATCGTAATCGCATACGAAAGTGCTGCGATAAGACCATAGACAACGCCCAAAATATCTAAAGCAACATTTTCTGTCAAGACGTTGTTTGCTAGAACTGTTCCTAACAAAATGAGAATTACAGCAATAATTTTTACACTTTCGGGGAATTTTTTAAGCAGTATACTTTCGATAAGAACTCCCATCCAAACGCTTTGCATGAGCAAAACAATTCCGGCGGAGACCGAAATGTATTGTACCGATAGGTAATAAAAAATGCTGGTTAAACCCAATGAAGTCCCAGACAAAATAAGTTTTACAATATTTTTGCCCGCATAAACTTGTCGCTTCTTTTTCTTCTTTTGGTTGTAAAAAATATTGATGATAAATAGCGTGACCAAACCGAGCAACATCTGTGCAAAAGTGACTTCAAAAGGAGTAAAACCATCTTGGTAAGCCAATTTCACGAAAGTAGTCAATACGCCATAACTGGCAGCTCCCAAAACCACCAAAATGATACCTTTTAAGGTTTGGTTTTTCAAGTGTTAGTTGAGTTTTTCGGTTAGTTTTTTAAAGACTTTTTTAGGGTTTTTCTTTTCGTATAGAATTTCATAAACGGCATTGATAATAGGCGTTTTCGCTTTTTTCTTCCCTTTACTTTGGTTGATTTCGTAGGCACTTTTGGCAGCATAATAACCTTCGGCAATCATACTCATTTCCATTTGGGCACTTTTTACGGTATAACCTTTCCCAATCATATTTCCGAACATACGATTACGGCTAAAAACCGAATAACCGGTCACCAACAAATCACCCAAATAAGCGGAGTCGTTGATGTTGCGTTTCATCTTGTAAATACGTTTGATATAGCGCTTCATTTCGCGAATAGCGTTACTCATCAATACGCTTTGAAAATTGTCACCATAACCCAAGCCATGGGCAATTCCGGCAGCAATGGCGTAAATATTTTTAAGCATTGCCGCATATTCGGTACCGATAATGTCTTCTGAAATTTTACAGTTGATGTATTCGCTGTCAAGATGTGTGGCTAAAAGTTTTGCGTTGTCTTTATCCGCGCAAGCGATCGTGAGGTAAGAAAGCCGTTCGAGTGCGACTTCTTCGGCGTGACAAGGACCGGTAATTACGCCAATATTTTTAAATGGGATTTCGTACACATCGTGAAAATGTTCGCCGACAATGAGGCTGGTTTCTGGGACAATACCCTTAATGGCACTAAAAACCAACTTGTCTTTGAGCGAGACGCTAAGTTTCTCCAATTCGCTGCTCAAAAATGCCGAAGGGATGGCAAAAATAAGTACATCTGCTTGTTCTACCGCTTCGTTGATATTATTGGTGAGTTGTAGTTGCGTTACGTCAAACTCTACCGAACTTAGGTAATTGGGGTTGTGTTCTTCTTTTTGTATATGGGCAATCGCATCGGTATTTCGCATGTACCAAATCACTTTTTCGGTGTTTTCGCACAGCATTTTGGTAATGGCTGTTGCCCAACTTCCGCCGCCAAAAACGGCAATTTTTGTTTGTTGTTTCATCACTACAAAAATATTCAAAAAAAATGGACTTTTTTAGGTTTGTAACTCTTCTGAAATTTAGGAAGTTATAAATTTTAACAAAATTATAATTTTTGTTGTACAATTAATTCTGAAAATACTCCGTTATTGTAATAGATTTTTTGGTTGGTTATTTAGTTGAAAACCGCTTTACTATTCTTTTATAAGGATTTTGTAAAGCGGTTTTCTAATTCCAATGCTTATTTGCAGCATACTTTCTTCCACTTTTCTTGTAATAGTGATTTTATCTTTTTTATAAAGTTAAGCGATAAAATAAATTTTGGTTTTTGATGCCTACTGAATGGTTTCACCTATGTGATACATTCGCTAAGATTCCCCCATGTTCCTTCCCAACAGCTCCCTAGTAACGCCCTATCAAGAGTAGGGTTCAAGTATAGCTGGACCGCTGCTGGTTCGATGCTGACCCGTAGTTCCCCCGTAAATGGGGACTTTGTACGAGCTAGCATCGAAGGAGTATCGAGTTAGTATCGGGTTAGCTATAGGCTTGGTATAAGGATAAATACCTTGGAAATAGAAGTGTTCAGGGCTTTTACATAGGTTTTCTAGTAGAGATGGCTTACTTTGTTTTGGCTACAGGAAATTGAGAGGTAGGATTAAAAAAAAGAGTTGGCTCAGAAAGATGTTCTTAGCAATACTTTTAAAGCTAAACCATTACTTAACAATAATCTAACTGCCTAAAACTTGCTTTTGACGATAAAATTTTATTTATTAGCAAAACATTAACATACTTTATCGCTAATTATGAAATTTACACGCTACACGCTACACGCTACACGCTTAAGCTACTACTTTGTTTAATTTTTGTTGGAATGGTGGGTTGCGAACCCGATATAGAAATAGAGAAAGAGGATGCTATCATAGAGCATTCATACAAAATTATTACATCGGAGGAAATTCCTGATTTCGATAAAATCAAGACAAACCTTGGAAACTTAGAAAACACTTCTTCAATTTTTTTAGGTAGAACAGTTGAAACTTATTATGGGATAGAAAACGTGATTACTGATGAAGTCATACAAATTACGGATGAATATGGAGTGAGCAATTATATTTTAGAGATTGATACCCATTTTGAAGAAACAGGCTACTTAGAAAACATGATTTTGATGGAAACAACAGACGGTTACATCAGTTACATTATGCGCTATACCCCTTCTGATGAATATATGGCAGATGAGTTGAATTATACCCCAGAAGGAAATTTTGTGATTGATCCCGAAAACTTTGAAGGGACCATTACAAAGTATAGTCTCGAACGCGAGGAGATATGGAGATATGAGCCAGAAACACAGGCTATTAATAGCATTACAATTACTATTTGCAGCTTTTCACTTGTGCAATACTGCTCTAATACCTATTCAGGAAACCCAAATGGGGAACCTCATGTAAGAGGGCCAAAATGTAATGGCCCTTTTTCACAAAATTTTGTAGAAAGTTGTTATACCGTGAGTATCGGAGGAGGAAGCGGTGAAGACGGAGGAGAGCCTTCAGATGGAGAACCTGGTGACGGTTCTGGGAATAATAATCCAGGTAATGGAGATCCGGGCAGCAATGATCCACCAAGTAATGGAGGTGGTAATGGCAACTATAATGGCCAAACCGATGGTACATTAATTATCGATGGACAACCCCTAAGCGGAATAGGAACAAGTGCTGTATCTAACGAGTTAACAGCTATCAAACAATTTAGCGAAAATATAGATATTAGGATTTCTGTATTGATAGCATTGTTGGATATGAATATCAACCATCCTCTATATAATTACATCAATTTTGAGATGGAAGGAGAAACAATGCAGCAAGTGATTAACTTTCTTACTGATAATAAAGACGAAAATGGAGATGTTTTACCAGAAGCCCAAGCCTTCGCCCTAGAAGCCATGCAATTTATATCGGAAAATCCTGGGATAACTTTTAGTGAATATGAAAATTGGTTTTCAAGAGAAGATGAAAGTCAAGATTTTTTTTATGATGCGGATTATTGGGAAAATCCAAATTTAACATTTCCTTAACAAAATTTACCTAGTTGGAATGATTTCAATGATGGTTACCCAAGAAACGAAGACGGTTCGTTTATGACAGGAGCCGATAATGTATATAGTTATGTTGGTGGTGATGTAGCGCAAGCTAGGTTAGATTATCCAATTGAAACAAATAATACTTGTGCATTAAAAGTTTCTATTGCTTTAAATGAATCAGGAATTAACATACCCTTTATACAAAGTACATCAGGAAATCCTGGTACAATTCAAGGTGCTGATGGAAAATATTATTTTTTAAACGCTAAGGCTTTAAATGTGTGGATGAAAAAAACTTTTGGAATTTCACCATCAAATCCACAACATTATAAATATAATTCTGTTGATGGAGGAACTGATGGAGAAAACTTCCCCACTCTTTTAAACGGGAAAAAGGGTATTTATAGCATGATACCTGATCCACAAGCTAATTTTGGTGCAAGTGGTCATGCAGATATGTTTGACGGCAATAAATGTGCTGCAAAATGTTATTTTAATGTTGCACAAGAAATTGATTTTTGGGTGTTAAATTAGATAATGATGAAAAGAAACTTTTTGTTATTCATAATTATACTATTTATGTATAATTGTAAAACTACTACAAGAACCACTAAAGCAGAGTATAATTTTTTACGAGACCATTTTAAGTTTACCTATTTCCAAGATTGTTTAAAACATGGTTTTAATAAATCTGATGAGATAATGAAGATATTGGTAGAAGATAAAAGCTATAGATCAGATTTTATATTAGGAATGCAGAACTATAAATACATAGATAGTCTCGCAAAGTTAACTGCAAAAGCTATTAAAAAAGATTCAATAAAATCTCTAACAACAGCACATGAATCTGCACAAGGAAAAAAAGTTTTCAAAAAGTGTTTATGTGATTATAACAGTAAATGGCTAGATTCAATTGCTACCTCTCGTTTAAAATAAATGTAACAGATCATTTTGTTGTAATTGTAGGTATGGGGTCAGATACTTAAGGAGGTTATTTTATATTTTATGATAATAATGCTTCTGGAAATTCAGATGATGGAGCTAGCGATGAAAACAAATTTTATTATGACTCTAATCCCGCTAGTGTTAGACTGAGTTGGGTGCCGAATGTAGATTTAAAAATGTATGAGTAGGACACGAGTTGCAAACTCGCAATAGCTCGGGGATTCAAAAAAGTGGTTAGAAGAGAATAAACCTAAAAATTACCTTTAATGATTATCAATAAATACTTTATCATTTTATTTTTAGGAACAATTTTACAGTCATGTGATTCTTTAAAGAATACAGACAAAGATGTTTTTATGGTTAAAAGCTATGATTCCTCAATAATCAAGGAGTATAAGTATAACGATACAATATTGGTTTTGTTTGATTTAAATGATTCTAAAAATTATATAAGGGATTATATTGCTAGAGTTGATGAAGATAACCTAATTAAAGTAAAAAGTTTTCATTTAAGAGGAAAAGAGTCAGAGATAATTTTAAATCACTTAAAGAAACAAAAAAAATTGACAGAAAACTCTGACAGAGTAGAGTATATTATTGTTCCATCTCCATATGATGAGTTGACTTTTTCTGATATTTCTATATTTGGTGAAAATATACCTATCTTAGGTGAGAAAAAGCTAGAAGAAATTACAGCGACAGACTTTTTTTATAATTTTAAAACAAAAAAAATCTATGTTATAGTACCTCAAGAGAATAACTTCTTTAAGGCATATGGTGTAGGGGTAGGCTTGAATGATGTTATAACCAGAGAGTGAGTTTTGTCATAATAAAAATTCACTCATAAAACCCCATTTTGTCGATATATTCCCAAACTTCTTTGGGTAATAAAGGTTTGATATTTTTCTTTTCTTTAATGGCCTTGCGAATAAAGGTAGAGGAAATTTCCATAATGGGAGCAGCAATCATTTTTACTTTGGGATGCGTAGCAAGTTCTGGAGTAGTTTTTTGGGCATATACACGAGGATAAACCAACAATTCTTGGTTTTGAAGAATCACCTCGTAGTTTTTCCATTTTTTAAAGCTTTGTAAATTGTCTTCGCCCATCACCAAAACAAAATGATAATCGGGGTATTTTTCTTCCAGATGCACCAACGTATTTACCGTATAATTGGGTTGTGGTAAACCAAACTCAATGTCACTGGGTTTGAGTTTGGTATAATCTTGTGTTGCCAGATGTACTATTTCGAGACGTTGGTAGTCATCTAGCAATGTTTTCTTTTTTTTATGCGGATTATGTGGCGTGACCACCATCCAAACTTCATCTACATCACCAAACTCTGCAATATGATTGGCAATAGCCAAATGCCCAATATGTATCGGGTTGAAGGTGCCAAAAAAAAGAGCCACTTTCTTTTTCATCTGCTAGTTATTGAGGTAGTTTTTTACCAATCGATACGATTCGTCTAAAGCTTCTTTCAGGTTATTGTTTTCGATAATATAATCAAATTGTGGCGCTGTTGCCAACTCTATCGAGGCTTTGGCAATCCGCATATTGATACGGTCTTCACTTTCTGTTTTTCGCTTTTTAAGTCTAATTTTTAGTTCTTCGATGCTTGGTGGTTTTACAAAAACCGCTAAGGTCCTTTCGGGATATAATTTTTTAATGTCCAATCCACCAACTACGTCAATATCAAAAACAACGTGTTTCCCACTTTCCCAAATGCGATAGACTTCTTTTTTTAAGGTGCCATAAAAATTGTCGCGATAGACTTCCTCCCATTCTAAAAAATCATCATTTTTGATGTGTTTTTTAAACTCTTCGGCACTCATAAAATAGTATTCTTTACCGTGTTGTTCGTCACCTCGTGGAGCACGTGAAGTCGCCGAAATAGAGAATTCTAAATTGAGGTCTTCTTGGTTGAGTAAATGTTTTACAATGGTTGTTTTTCCTGAACCAGAGGGAGCAGAAAACACAATAAGTTTACCTTCTATCATTACAATACGTTTAGTAATTGTTCTTTTATTTTTTCAAGCTCGTCTTTCATCTGTACGACGAGTTTTTGCATCGGGGCATAATTAGACTTGCTTCCAATGGTGTTGATTTCACGACCAATTTCTTGACCGATAAAACCTAGTTTTTTTCCATTTGGAGTCTCAGTTTTCATAGTTTCTAAAAAGTATGCTAAATGATTGCCCAACCTTATTTTTTCTTCGGTGATATCGTATTTTTCGATGTAGAAAATGAGTTCTTGCTCAAAACGATTTTCATCTACATTTTCTTTGATTTCTGCAATGCCCTTTTCTAACCTTTCGCGTACAGCGATAATTCGCTCGGGATCAATCTCAACGACATCTTCCAAGAGTTTTTTGAGGTTGGTAATGCGTAATAAAAACTCTTTTTCCAAGACAGCGCCTTCGTCTTTACGGTGCTGCAAAAGACTTTCTGTAGCCTCGGAAATCGTAGCTTCTATTTCTTTATACTGACCTTCATCTATTTCTTCACGCTCGGTTTTTAAGGTGTCTGGCAGTCGCATGGCAATCGCCATCAGCTCGCTTTCGCTGGAATGATTTGAAATATTCTGAAGTTGTTTGATGTAAGTTTTTACTACCGCTTCGTTGACACTTGCTGAGGTGTTTTCGCCCGTAGATTCTATATACAGGTTTAAATCTATTTTCCCACGTTGTAATTTCTGTGCGATAAACTGTCTCATGCTCAGTTCTTTTTCGCGGTATTGCGACGGAATACGGGTGTTTAAATCTAAACTCTTACTGTTTAAAGATTTTATTTCTATCGTAATTTTGTTTTCGGGTAAGGTTTTTACGGCTTTTCCAAAACCTGTCATCGATAAAATCATAGGCTGTTTTTAAAAAGGCAAAGGTAATGAAAAACAATTTTTAAGCGAGTTGAATTTATTTTTGTAATTTTATGCACGCATAATAAATAAGAGCATGTACAAAAAAAAGTTTGAAATTCGTTGGAGTGATATCGATGCCAATCGTCATTTGGCAAATTCGGCTTACCTCAATTTTATGAGCCACACCCGAATGTCTTTTTTATTACAAAACGGTTTTGGTCAAGACGAACTTAAAAAATACAACATTGGTCCCGTAGTCTTTTACGAGCACATTTATTATTTCAAAGAAATTTTTCCAGGGAAACCGATAACGGTTACCTTAGAATTAAAGGGTTTGTCTGAAGACGGGATGTTTTTTGAATTTTCGCACAACTTCTACACCGAAGACGGAAAACATTGTGCAAGTTGCGAAATGTTAGGAACATGGATCGATTTAAAAACTCGAAAAATCACCATTTTACCAGAACACTTGCTCAAAAACCTTCAAGGTTTATCTAAGACAACAGATTTTAGAGTGCTCACCAAAGAAGACACGAGAAAATTTGGTAAAAAACCGCAGGATTTAGAATTATAAATTTTCTTTTAAAGATGCAACCGTTTTCTTGCTGTTTCCTATAAAGGCTTGATTTTTTACCACAAAAACAGGTCTTTTTAGAAATGTGTAGTGTTCTAGAATAAGGTCTTTATAATCTTTTTCAGAAAGATTCTTGTTTTTTAAATCTCGCTGCTTATAAAGCTGTGCTCGTTTATTAAAAAGACTTTCGTAACTTCCAGCAAGTTGATGCAATTCTTCTAATTCTTTCTCTGAAATTGGTTGCTCTTTGATGTTTTGGAGTGTCGTGTTTTCAGGCAAACTCACTTCATTTAAAATGCGTTTACAAGTATCGCAAGTAGAGAGATGATAGACTTTATTCTTCATTTTTCAAAAACTTTTGAAGCTGTGCAGTTGGCACTACCATTTTTATTTGTCCTTCCGCGTAAGCTGCAATTTCGTATGGATTGTACATTAAATGAACACTGTCTTTGGTAATTGCCATATTTTCGGGCAAGACAAACTGATCGTCTTCAAAAAAATAACCACGGGCATTTAGGCTTTCTTTCGGGCTGATGCCCTTTTTCTTTCTAAAAATATTTTCGATTTCGCGGGTAAAACCTTGGATATCGGTAATCATTTCTTCCTTCTCTATAAAATGGCCGTCTTTTTTATCGAAAGTGCTAAAATGTGTTGCACCATATCCGTGCGCTCCACCCATATAGGTGTAAGATTTGGTTTCGATGACCAATTTATTTTTGTTTTCTTCCTTGAGGTGCTGATCAATCATCAGCTCATATTCTGCAGATGACTCCGGAAAATCCTGTTTAAACTTGTGGTAATCGTTTATAAATTTATCTATTGCCTCATCAATGGTTTCGGGCGATTCTCCCGTTTCCTGATTTGTGTAGATAACTTTTGCCAAAAACGCTTGGTTTCGTTGGTTAAGTGCTTCAGTATTTTCAGTTCCCTTAAAATTATAATAAGCAACATCTATGCTTGGGCATTTTACAGCTTCACAATTGGTATAATCAGTGCTTCTTTTCATTACTTTTTCGGTAACTAAATCCGTTGTGGTGATTTCTTCTTTCGTATTTTCTTGCTTGGGATCGTTTTTACATGCCATCAAAAACAAGAAAAAAAGCGATAAAGGGATAAGTTTTTTCATTGCGTTATTTAGTTAAGTAAAAACTAAAGGTAAGTTGTATTTTGTGATTGCACAAATCGTATCATACATTTGTAAAAAATAAAATACTATGAAATTTAATACCAAAGCAATACACGGCGGACAAGAAAATATAGATCCTGCATACGGAGCAGTGATGCCACCAATTTATCAAACATCGACCTATCACCAGAAAACACCTGGTGGGCATAAAGGTTTTGAGTACTCTAGAAGTGCCAACCCAACGAGAACCGCTTTAGAAAATGCAATTGCAAGTTTAGAAAACGGAAATCATGGTTTGGCTTTTGGCTCGGGCTTGGCAGCAATCGATGCTATTTTAAAATTGTTTAAACCTGGCGATGAAATTATTTCTACCAACGATTTATACGGCGGAACTTACCGACTTTTCACCAAGATTTTCGAAGATTTTGGGCTAAAATTCCATTTTGTAGGGATGAACAATGCCGAACATATCGAGCAATACATCAACGATAACACAAAAATGGTTTGGGTAGAAACCCCAACTAACCCGATGATGAATATCATTGACATCAAAAAAATAGCTTCGATTACAAAAAAGCACAATTTACTTTTGGCGGTAGACAACACCTTCGCAACACCTTATTTGCAACAGCCTATAGATTTGGGTGCCGATATCGTGATGCACAGTGCGACCAAATATATCGCAGGTCATAGTGATGTCGTGATGGGACTTTTGGCGGTAAAAGACCAAGCACTTGCAGAAAAGTTGTATTTCATACAAAATGCAAGTGGTGCAATTGCTGGTCCGCAAGATAGTTTTCTCGCTTTACGCGGAATAAAAACACTGCATGTTAGAATGCAACGTCATTGTGAAAATGGTAAGGCGATTGCTGAGTTTTTAGATCAGCATCCAAAAATTGATAAAGTATATTGGCCAGGATTAGAAAACCACCCCAACCGTGATGTTGCTGCCACACAAATGAAGGATTTTGGAGGAATGCTCTCTTTCACAACCAAAGAAGGAACATTGGATTCTGCCGTAAAAATTGTGGAAAAAATCAAAGTTTTTACCTTAGCAGAATCACTGGGTGGTGTAGAATCTTTAGCTGGACACCCAGCTTCGATGACGCATGCATCCATTCCGAAAGAAGAAAGGGAAAAAACAGGTGTGGTTGATTCGCTTATCCGCTTAAGTGTAGGAATTGAAGATATCGATGATTTGATTGATGACTTGAAGCAAGCTATAGGGTAAGATAGCACTTTAGTTATAAAGCGATTAGAAAATATTATTTCTAAAATAAAACGCTTTCAACGAAAGTTAGTTTATATTTGCAACACGAAAAAACAACTTTTATTTTTTAAACTATTATGAAAAAAAGCGTAAAAGACTTTTTAGATAAAGTTGCTATCAGAAATGCCAATGAACCAGAGTTCATGCAGGCAGTTCACGAAGTAGCAGAGACCATTATTCCTTTTATAGAAGAAAACAAAAAGTACCAAAACAAAATGCTTCTGGAGCGAATGGTAGAACCAGAGAGAGTGATTATGTTTAGAGTGCCTTGGATTGATGATAAAGGCAATACACAAATCAATAGAGGTTTTAGAATTCAAATGAATTCTGCGATTGGACCATATAAAGGTGGTTGTCGTTTCCACCCTTCGGTTAATTTGAGTATCTTAAAGTTTTTAGCTTTCGAACAAGTTTTCAAAAATAGTTTAACAACTCTACCAATGGGTGGTGGAAAAGGAGGTTCTGACTTTGACCCTAAAGGGAAATCAGATAATGAAGTGATGCGTTTTTGTCAAAGTTTTATGACTGAACTCCAAAGACATATTGGTGCAAATACCGATGTTCCTGCAGGAGATATTGGTGTTGGAGCAAGAGAAGTTGGTTACATGTTTGGTCAATACAAAAGATTGAGAAACGAGTTTACAGGTATTTTAACCGGTAAAGGAATCACTTACGGAGGTTCTTTGATTAGACCGGAAGCAACTGGTTACGGTAACGTATATTTTGCACAAAGTATGTTGGGGACCAAAGGTGATTCTTTTAAAGGAAAAACAGTTGTTGTTTCAGGTTCAGGAAACGTTGCGCAGTATGCTGCCGAAAAAGTGATACAATTAGGCGGTAAAGTAGTGACTTTCTCAGATTCTTCTGGTTATATTTACGATGAAGCAGGAATAGACGCTAAGAAATTAGCTTTTGTGATGAAGTTGAAAAACGAAAAAAGAGGAAGAATAAAAGAATATGCAGACAAATATAAAACCGCAAAATACTTTGAAGGAAAAACACCTTGGGAAGTAAAATGTGACGTAGCCTTACCTTGTGCTACCCAAAATGAACTTCAAGAAGCTGATGCTAAAAAGTTAGTAAAAAATGGTTGTATATGTGTAGGAGAAGGTGCGAATATGCCTTGTACTCCAGAAGCAGTTATGGTTTTCCAGAAAGCTAAAATTCTGTTCTCTCCAGGGAAAGCCTCTAATGCTGGAGGTGTAGCAACTTCTGGTTTAGAAATGTCTCAAAACTCGATGCGTTACAACTGGACAGCGGAAGAAGTAGATAAAAAGTTATATAATATTATGAAAGATATCCACGCAGCTTGTGTAAAATACGGAGCCGACGGAAAAGGTTATGTAGATTACGTAAGAGGAGCAAATATTGCAGGTTTTGTAAAAGTAGCCGATGCAATGTTGGCACAAGGAGTGGTATAAACATAAAACTCTTAAAAGAAAAGCCGCAATTCATGCGGCTTTTTTTATATAAGCAGAGCTGACGCTAAACAATAAAAACCTTTTTTTTCGGTTATAGAAATGATGAAAAAAGTACTTCTTTTACTTTTGGTTTTCTTCCCTTTTTGGGGAATTTCTCAAGATTATTCTACCCAATGGGAAGATATGTTTTCTTATTATAATATCCAGGATGTTTCCTTAGGGTCACAGAAAATATATGCGGCTGCAGAAAATTCGGTATTTAGTTTTTCAAAAATTTCTAACCAAACCGAAAAAATTTCTTCAATTCAGGGTTTATCAAGTGAAAAAATAAGTAAAATTCACTTCTCTAGGGCTTATAATTTACTTTTTGTGGGTTACGAAAGTGGTTTGATAGATATCTACAACCCTCAAGATAAATCTGTTTTAACGGTTATTGATATTGTAGAAAAAGTAACCATTACGCCAGAAAACAAGATGATTAACCATTTCTACGAAGACGAAAATCTACTTTACATAGCTACCAACTACGGAATCTCAGTTTTTAGACTTAACAACTTGGAGTTTGGCGACTCCTATTTTATTGGTGATAATGCAAGTCAGATTAAAGTCAACCAAATTACAGTTAACCAAAGTAGAATTTATACTGCAACAGAATTTGGTATAAAAACTGCAGAAAAAGACAATCCAAATCTTATCGATTATAATGTTTGGCAAACCATAGACCCAAACACTTTTTACAAAGGAATTGTTACACTAGAAAACCAAATGATTGTTGTGGATGATGATAATAACATTAGCAGGTTCAATGGCAATGCTTTCACTTTTGTGGAAAATTTTAACACCAATGTACGAAGTTTTAAATCTGCTGGGAGCTTTCTAACCGTCTGCGGAGTTAACAAAGTAAAAGTATATAACAGTCAAGTAAGTACTTTCATTAACTTAAACAATTTCCCAGATTTCGAAGAAAGCTTCAACACGGCAATTTTTGATTTACAAACCACTTTTATTGGTGATTCTACACTTGGTTTGTTAAGACACAACCCTGAAGGAACAGAACCTTATAGTTTTTTAAGTCCAGATGGCCCTGTGATGAATAGAATATTCAATACCAAGGCTATTCCGAATGAATTATGGATAACTCACGGAGAATATGACATTACTCTAAACCCATATCCGCTAAACCAAAGAGGTGTAAGTCATTACAAAAATGAAGAATGGCAAAATGTAGATTACAAGCAGTTAGACGAAAAAAAAGAAATATCTAGAATAGCCATTAATCCTGCCAATACTAACCAAGTTTTTTTAAGTTGTTTTTATGACGGTTTGATAGAGATTTTAGAGGGGCAGTTACTTATGGTTTATGATGAAACTAATACCCAAATGCCAGAGACTGTAGATTCTAATGGCGATGTTATAGTGCAAGGTGATGTAAGAATCAACGGAATAGGTTTTGATAGACAAGGGAACCTTTGGGGAAATATTTCTATGGTAAAGAACGGCTTATTCAAATTTAATAGTTCAAGTATAAGCTTTCAATTTTTTGATATTACAGAAATAATACCCGATTTTAATGGTGCAAACCTTGGTTTTACAGACTTAGTCGTTGATAATATTGGTAATGTTTTTTTTGGCTCATACAGAGAAGGAGTTGTTGGTTATAATTCAAACTCAAATACTTTTGGAAAAGTAACAGAGAATATCCCAGAAACTTATGTGAGAAGTTTGGCTTTAGATAACAATAATCAACTTTGGATAGGTTCTTCTCGCGGTTTGAGGGTACTTTACGGTCCTTCAGCCATGTTTAATGATCCTAATTTAAGTGCCAGCGAAATTGTAATCCTCGATGAAGATGGTGTTCCACAAGAGTTATTGCGTGACGCTTCTATTTCAGATATTACTGTTGACGGAAACAATAACAAATGGATTGCTACCGATGCAGGTGCTTTTTACCTTTCTTCTAACGGGCAAGAGACTATTTACAGGTTTACCAAAGAAAACTCTCCTTTACCGTCGAATTCGGTTTCTTCAATCGAGGTTGATGAAGCTTCTGGTAAAGTTTATATCGGGACAATAAATGGTTTGGTAGCTTTTCGCGGAACAGCAACTTCAGGGAATGAAACCTTTGAGCAAGTAAGAGCTTTCCCAAACCCCGTTCGTCCTAATTACACAGGTATGGTTACCATAGATGGCCTTCGCGAGGGAGCCAATGTTAAAATTACGGATATTACGGGCAATTTGGTTTATGAAGTAACCGCTCAAGGTGGAAGCATACAATGGGATACGACAGCTTTTGGGAGACATAAAGTTGCTTCTGGAGTTTATATGGTGATGCTTACTTCAGAAGATCAGTTGGAGACCAAGATTACAAAAATTATGATTATTAGATAGATGCTTGTTCATACCAAGGCAATTGTGATTCATGCTATTCGCTATGGCGAAGCCGATCTCATTGTAAAATGCTTTACACAAACCGATGGTTTAAAATCATATCTACTCAGAAGTATTTTAAAAAGCAAAAAAGGAAAATTAAAAGCATCGATGTTTCAGCCTTTGTCGCAACTTGAATTGGTAGCAAATCATAAAAATAAAGGAAGTTTAGAGTACATCAAAGAAGCTAAAATAAATTATCCTTACCAACAAATACATACGCATATTTATAAATCTTCCATAACAATTTTTATTGCCGAGATTCTTAAAAATTGCATTCAAGAAGAAGAAAAAAACGAAAGTCTGTTTATTTTTTTAGAAGAATCTTTCCAAGAATTAGACATTTCAAAAGAATTTTCAAATTTTCATCTTTGGTTATTGTTAGAACTCACCAGGTATCTTGGTTTTTATCCACACAATAACCAAGGAAACGTTTTTAATATGATTGACGGAACTTTTCAAAACTATAAAGACAATAAATATTGCCTAGAAAGTGAAGAAGTTTTGTTTGTGAAGAATAATTTAAATAAAAAGTTTTCAGCAGCGCAGCAATACAAACTCAACCAATCACAAAGACAAGACATTTTAAATCTACTTTTAACTTATTATGAGTTACATTTGCATGGCTTTAAAAAACCAAAATCATTAGAGGTTTTAAGTCAATTATTTTAGAGAAAACAAGAAAATTGCGATATTTGATCTAGAAAAAACAATTAAGATATGAAAAAAGTTATCCTTGCCTTAGTAGCTATTCTTACTTTAGCGTGCAATAGCAACAAAAAAAGTATGTCTCAAGAGAAATCTGAAGGACAAGAAAAAGCGATTAGTCAAGAAAACATGGCTTTAATTTCCCAAGGAGACTTGCACGGAAGTGGTGAAGAAGGCATCGAAGCGCAGCAAACTGTTGTAAAGTCTGAGCTACAATGGAATGAATTACTTCGAAAAATGGGAACAGTAAATCCTGTTGATGGAAACTTATTAGAGACAAAAATAGATTTTAGTAAAAACTACGCCATCGCTTTATTCGATCAAGTAAAAGGCTCTGGAGGTCATAGTATTTTTATTGAAAATGTAGTTACAGGTGAAAATATAACCGTAAAATATAAAAAAACAAGTCCAGATGGGTTGGCAACTTCGGTAATGACACAACCTTACTATATTGCTTTGATTCCAAAAACCGATAAAAAAATTGTTTTTGAAGAAGTAAAATAGATTTTCTTTATTCATGTATGAGTCTTTCGACGATAGTAGAGAAGTATAAGCATAACCTTCAGCATCAAGAATTAAAAAACTTTCTCAATTCTGATAAAGCTTTCGCGAAAGCACAACTCAAAGGATTGGTCGGTTCGTCGTTATCTTTTGTGATAGCCAATGCCTTTAATGCAGTTGAAAAGCCCTTTTTGTTGATTTTTAACGACAAAGAAGAAGCGGCTTATTATCTCAACGATTTTGAAAACTTACTGGGTGATAAAAACGTGCTTTTTTACCCAGGAAGTTATCGCAGGCCTTACCAAATAGAAGAAACCGATAATGCAAATATTCTACTGAGAGCTGAGGTTTTAAACCGAATCAATTCCCGAAAAAAACCATCGCTTATTGTCACTTATCCTGACGCTCTTTTTGAGAAGGTAGTGACCAAAAAAGAGCTCAACAAAAACACCTTAAAGATTGAAGTCGGTCACGAACTTTCGGTAGATTTTGTCAACGAGGTTTTGTTTGAGTACAAATTTAGACGGGTAGATTTTGTGACCGAACCAGGCGAATTTTCGCTCAGAGGCGGAATTATAGACGTTTTCTCTTTCAGTAATGACGAGCCTTATCGGATTGAGTTTTTTGGCGACGAGATAGAAAGTATACGCAGTTTTGATGTCGAGAGCCAACTTTCTACCGAAAAGCACAAAAAAGTTCAGATTATTCCCAACCTTGAAAACAAACATCTCGAAGAGATTCGAGAAACGTTTCTCAATTACATTTCGGATCAAACGGTTGTATTTGCACAAAACCTAGCATTACATCAGGCACAATTCGATAAACTTTTCGAAAAAGCAGAAGAAAGTTTTAAAAAACTTGACGGAGAAATCGCTCAAAAATCGCCTCAAGACTTATTTGTAAATGCTTTACAGTTTCTTAAAGATATAGAGAAATACAAATTGCTAGAACTAAGCAATCAAACTCATTTTCTATCCGATAAAGAAATTATTTTTCAGACCAAACCGCAGCCTTCGTTCAATAAGCATTTCGATTTGTTGATACAAAATCTTATTGAAAACCACGAAAAAGGATATACCAATTATATTTTTTGTATTACTGAGCAACAAGCCCAACGTTTTCATGATATTTTCGATGATCAAGAGCACGAGATACATTATCAAACTGTAATTGCTTCTCTATACAGAGGATTTATAGATGACGATTTAAAAATAGCAGGTTATACCGACCATCAGATTTTTGATCGCTACCATAAATTTCATCTCAAAAACGGGTATGCCAAAAAACAATCGATTACCTTAAAAGAGCTTACTAACCTCGAAATTGGCGATTATGTAACACATATTGATCACGGTATTGGTAAATTTGGCGGACTCCAGAAAATAGATGTCGAAGGCAAACAACAAGAAGCTATCAAACTTATTTATGGCGAACGTGATATTTTATACCTAAGCATTCACTCGTTACATAAAATTACCAAATACAACGGAAAAGACGGTAAGCCTCCTAAAATCTATAAATTAGGCAGTAACGCCTGGAAAAACCTTAAACAAAAAACCAAAACCAGAGTTAAAAATATCGCTTTTAACCTCATCAAACTTTATGCAAAAAGAAAGCTGGAAAAAGGTCACGCTTTTGGTCCAGATACGTTTATGCAACACGAGCTCGAAGCTTCGTTTATGTATGAAGACACACCAGATCAAGTTACTGCAACCGAAGCAGTAAAAAAGGATATGGAAAGCGAACAACCTATGGATAGACTTATTTGTGGAGATGTTGGTTTCGGTAAAACCGAAATTGCACTGCGTGCAGCTTTTAAGGCGGTAGACAACGGCAAACAAGTAGCTGTTTTAGTGCCAACAACTATTTTGGCTTTTCAGCATTTTAAAACCTTTAGCGAAAGACTTAAAGATTTTCCTGTAGTCGTAGATTATTTAAACCGATTTAGAACCGCTAAAGAAAAACGATTGGTATTAGAAAATCTCGAAGCTGGAAAAGTAGATATCGTCATAGGGACACATCAACTGGTCAATAAAAATGTGGTGTTTAAAGATTTAGGCTTATTGATTATCGATGAAGAACAAAAATTTGGAGTAGCGGTTAAAGACAAACTCAAAACCATCAAAGAAAACGTAGATACGCTTACGCTTACGGCAACGCCAATCCCACGAACTCTACAATTTAGTTTGATGGCTGCCAGAGATTTATCGACCATTACTACGCCACCGCCCAATCGTTACCCTATCGAAACCAATGTGGTTCAGTTTTCGGAAGAGACCATACGCGATGCCATTTCGTATGAAATTCAGCGGGGCGGACAAGTATTTTTTATTCATAACCGTATCGAAAATATCAAAGAGGTTGCAGGACTTATCCAACGATTAGTTCCCGATGCTAAAGTAGGAATTGGTCACGGCCAAATGGAGGGTAAAAACCTCGAGAAGATAATGTTGAGCTTTATGAATGGTGAGTTTGATGTTTTGGTGAGTACAACCATTGTCGAAAGTGGTTTAGATGTGCCTAATGCCAATACTATTTTTATTAATAATGCCAATAATTTTGGCTTGTCTGATTTACACCAAATGCGAGGTCGTGTGGGACGAAGTAATAAAAAAGCCTTTTGTTATTTTATTACTCCACCTGTTTCGGTGATGACCGAAGATGCCAGAAAAAGAATCCAGGCGATTGAACAATTCTCAGAATTGGGTAGCGGATTTAATATTGCGATGAAAGATCTTGAAATTCGTGGGGCTGGGGATTTATTAGGAGGTGAACAAAGTGGGTTTATCAATGAGATTGGCTTTGAAACCTATCAAAAAATTCTGAATGAAGCAATTGAAGAGCTTAAAGAAAATGAGTTTAAAGAGTTGTACGAAAATGATTCCGCTACGACGGAAAAAGTTTTTGTAAAAGAAACCCAAATCGATACCGACTTTGAGATTCTTTTTCCTGACGACTATATCAATAGCATTACCGAGCGATTGAATTTATATACCAAGCTCAACGAAATTACTACTGAAGATGAGTTACAGAAATACGAGCGTGAATTGGTAGATCGTTTTGGTAAACTCCCTACCGAAGCGGAAGACTTATTGAACAGTGTTCGCATCAAGTGGATTGCTTCCGATATGGGAATAGAACGATTGGTAATGAAAAAGAATAAGCTGGTCGGTTATTTTATTGCTGACCAAAACTCGGAGTTTTACCAGTCAAAAAAATTCACGAAAGTGTTGCAATACTTCCAACAAAACAGTTCGAAATGCCAAATCAAAGAAAAGCAAACCCGTAATGGTTTACGATTGTTGATTACATTTGATAAAATTAGTTCGATAAGTAAAGCATTACAGGCTTTACAGCCTTTTGCTAAACAAACAGTTGAAGTTTAGAAATGTAAAAAAGCGTCTTCGAGATGTTCTATTTTGGAGCCCGATTTGTTTTGAACAATCGCAATAATATCAAAACGCACTTCGACATCTAAGTCATTATTGATAATATAAAAATCGAGTGCTTTGACCAATTGTTGTATTTGCTTGGGTTTGACAAAATCTTGCGGATTACCAAAAGAAGAAGTACTTCTGGTTTTTACTTCGACGGCACAAATTATATCAGCTTTTTGAGCAATAATATCGATTTCAGCTTTTTGGTAACGAAAATTACGCTCAAGAATTTGATAGCCTTTGTCGATTAAAAAATCAACCGCCAATTGTTCTCCTTTGTTTCCGAGTTCGTTGTGTTGTGCCATCAGCTATAATTTACAGTGCTCTCGTTTTTGTCTACCGTTAAGGTGATTTTTTTGCCCAATATAATGGTTTGATTGTTCTTGATATGTCCTGCCGGAAAGTTAAAAGCCACAGGGAAATCATATTCGGCAACGGTTTCGGAGATAATTTCTTTGGCTGTTTTCCCGAAAGGAATGTTGTTGTCGTTCATTTCAGACATTCCCCCAACAATTAACCCAGCAAGATTTTCTAGCATTCCGTTTCGTTTTAGGTTTTGCATCATGCGGTCGATATGATAGAGGTATTCATCTAAATCTTCCAAAAACAATATTTTTCCATCTGTCTTTAAATTGGTTTTACTTCCGCAAAGTGAATAAAGTACTGAAAGGTTTCCGCCGATAATTTCACCTTGGGCCTTTCCAGTTTTATTAAGTTTTGATTTTGGGAATGTATAACCAAAACTTTCATCAAAAAGTGATTTGCGAAGCGTTTCTCGACTAAGTTCTGTTTTAGTTTCGACCCCTAAGCACATTTGGGCGTGCAGACTGCAATATCCTAAATTGTGAATATGATTATGCAAAACAGTTACATCACTGTAACCAACTATCCATTTAGGTTGTTTGTGGAAATTGGAAAAATTTAGTAGGTCAAGCATTCTTACCGTTCCATAACCGCCTTTAGCACACCAAATCGCTTTTATTTTCGGGTCATCAAGTTGTTTTTGAAAATCATTTGCTCGATCTAAATCACTTCCTGCAAATTGATGGTTTTCCAAACCGA
The DNA here is from genome assembly GCF_003233725.1 of Mesonia sp. K7. Taxonomy (GTDB): domain Bacteria; phylum Bacteroidota; class Bacteroidia; order Flavobacteriales; family Flavobacteriaceae; genus Mesonia. The sequence continues at coordinate 72,593 of NZ_QKQV01000003.1, read as the reverse complement.
TACTTTTACCAATAAAAGGCTGTAAACCCCAACTTTCCATCAGTTTGATGGCAGGCTTCAACTCTTCTTTTTTGACTTTTCTAGCCGTGGCAACAATGGCTATGGTATCTCCTTTTTGTAAATAGGGTGGTGTTTTCATAAAAAAATCCTCTTTTCAAAGGTATGAAAAGAGGATTTTTAAATTATTCTAAACAAAAATTATTTTATTTTCTAGCAGGTCTTGGCAGAATGTCACCACTGTTTAAAGAACCTTTATAATATCCAGAGAAAGCTTTACCGTTTGCTGTACCCTCAAACTCGATTTTATAAGTATCGTTTGATAATATTTCAACCGTTCCCTCAGTTATCTCATAATACTTTTCATTTTCGCTATTTAAATTTATACCTATTTCAGAAGAACTAGAAAATGTATTTGCGTTACCACTATTACTTAGGGTATAAGTTCCAACCTCTAATTTATTTTGGTTATCTGTAAACATTTCAAAATACATACCATTCTCGGCATTGCTTGAAAGAAGATAGATGTCAAAATTGTAAACTCCTTCTGAAAATTCTCCGAAATCTTCTAAATATCCCAAGGATAATTCATATGATGTACCATCATAGGTAAATTCATTTTTCTTTGATGATCCATTATCATCATCGTTACTACATGCAATTGCAGCTATAGCTAAGAAACAAACTAGGGTAATTTTTTTAATTAAATTCATTGTTTTATGTTTTTAAAAATTAAAGCACAATAATACATAAATATTTCATATAATTTATTTTAAGCCAATAGGGTTTTGCTATTTTTACACTTTCAAAATAAAATAAATGAATTTTCCAAAAAGATACACCGTTACAGCAGCATTACCATATACCAATGGCCCAATACATATTGGTCATTTGGCAGGAGTTTATGTTCCTGCAGATATTTATGTAAGGTATCTAAGGCAGTTAGGCAAAGATGTTGTTTTTGTTTGCGGAAGTGACGAACACGGTGTTCCTATTACTATAAAAGCAAAAAAAGAAGGAGTAACACCACAAGAAGTAGTCGATAAATACAATCGTATCATCAAAAAATCTTTTGAAGATTTTGGAATTTCCTTCGACAATTATTCTCGTACGTCGGCAGAAATTCATCATCAGACCGCTTCAGAATTCTTTAAAAAACTATATGATAGCGGAAAGTTTACCGAAGAAGTTACCGAGCAATTATACGATGAAGAAGCACAGCAGTTTCTCGCCGATCGTTTTGTGGTAGGTACTTGCCCAAAATGCGGCAATGAGGATAGTTATGGTGACCAATGTGAAAAATGCGGGACATCGCATAACGCGACCGATTTGATCAATCCACGATCGGCAATTACAGGAAATATGCCTATTTTAAAAGAAACCAAACACTGGTTCTTACCTTTAGACCAATACGAACCTTGGCTCAAAGATTGGATTTTAAACCAACACCAAAAAGATTGGAAAGCTAACGTTTACGGGCAATGCAAATCTTGGATTGACGATGGTTTACGTCCAAGAGCTGTTACCAGAGACCTCGATTGGGGAATTCCAGTCCCGGTAGAAAATGCCGAAGGAAAAGTGCTTTATGTATGGTTTGACGCACCTATCGGTTATATTTCGGCAACCAAAGAATGGGCAGAAAAAACCGGTAAAGATTGGCAGCTATACTGGAAGGATGAAGAGACCAAGTTGGTTCATTTTATAGGAAAAGACAATATTGTTTTTCACTGTATTATTTTCCCAGCGATGCTGAACGCTGAAGGAAGTTATATTTTGCCTGACAATGTCCCTGCAAATGAATTTCTAAACTTAGAAGGCAACAAACTTTCGACCTCTAAAAATTGGGCGGTTTGGTTGCACGAGTATTTAGAAGATTTCTCTGGAAAGGAAGATGTGTTACGTTATGTGCTAACAGCAAATGCACCAGAAACCAAAGACAATGATTTTACTTGGAAAGACTTTCAGCAACGTAATAACAGTGAGCTAGTGGCGATTTTCGGGAACTTTATCAATCGTGTAGTGGTATTGACCAATAAATATTACGATGGTAAAGTTCCAGCAATGGGAGCATTGAGTGATGTAGACGAAAATACACTTTTTGAACTTCGTGCTTATCCGAATGTAATTGCGAGTTCGATAGAGAAATATCGTTTTAGAGAAGCTCAAGGCGAAATGATGAATTTAGCCCGTCTCGGTAACAAATACCTTGCCGACGAAGAGCCTTGGAAAACGATAAAAACAGATGAAGAGCGTACCAAAACCGTGATGAATGTTGCGTTGCAGATTGCTGCTGCTTTGGCAACTGTTTCTGAGCCTTTCTTACCGTTTACTTCGAGAAAACTGCAGAAAATCTTAAACCTTGACACCATAAAATCCTGGGATTCGGTAGTAACGCAAAAAGAGTTGATAGAAGCGGGACACCAAATTGGGCAATCAGAATTACTTTTTGGGAAAATAGAAGACGAAGAAATCAATCAACAATTAGAGAAACTAGCAGCAACAAAAAAAGAAAATATGGCAGAAGCTAAAACGGTAGAACCTCAAAAAGAATTGATAGAGTTTGACGATTTTACCAAACTCGATATCAGAACTGCAACAATAATTGAGGCAGAAAAGATGCCTAAAGCCAATAAATTATTAATCTTAAAAGTAGATACCGGAATTGATAAAAGAACAATTGTTTCTGGGATTGCAGAGCATTTTTCACCAGAAGAAGTGGTGGGTAAAAAAGTTTCGGTAGTGGTAAACTTAAAACCCATAAAGCTGAGAGGAACATTAAGTGAAGGAATGGTATTGATGACTCAAAATAAAGACGGAAAATTGGTTTTTGTAAATCCAGATGAAAAAGGTGTCGATAACGGAACACTGATTTCTTAAAAAAAAACCTCAATTTGAGGTCTTTTTTTATTTCCAATTTACTCCGTGAAGTTTTAAAGCAGTTTCGAGTACATTTTTTTGACTTATCAAGCCAATAAGTCTTCCGCGTTCGTCACAAACCGGAAATTTTCTTTTACGTTCGGTTAGAAATTTGTTTGCCACTTCAAACAAATTCATATCTGGGTTAACGGTTTCTACCTTATGAACCATGTAATCGTCTACCAAAACGTTTTCGATAGGTTGGTTGTAATAACGAGATTCTGAGAGTTGTTTAATACAGTCACCTTCTGAAATAATACCAATTAATTCTTCTTTTTCATTAATTACAGGTCCTCCAGAAATCCTATTTCTTACCATTTCATCAATCACTTTTAGAATGGGTTGCCCTTTATGAAAAACATATACATCTTTATGCATAAAGTCTTTTACAGTAATATTTTCTGAAGTTGTTATACCCACATGTTTCCCTTGAAAACTTTTAATTCCCATAGCTTTAAAAATTAGATTTCAAATAAAATTACGGAATATTTCAATAAAAAAGCTTCCTATTAAGGAAGCTTTATAGAATTTTAAGAATTTTTTCTATCATTACTCGATAAATAAACTTGCGATGGCAACTGCTTCATCACCAGTCAGCACTTCGTCATAAGCTTGTGAAGAAGCTTCTGCAGTAAACGGGTTTCCGTTACCTAAAGTAGTTACATCAACACCACCTTGAATAGTGTTGCTCTCGGGTGTCGCTCCATCATAAACTGGCTGAGCTGCTGCAGGCATTCCTATACCACGTTGATTGAGTGTGATCCAGCCTTCAAGACCTCTTAATCTTCTAATTTCTGAAGCGTGTCTTGCTTCAACCGAATGGATTTGAAGCGCTGCTGTCAGTAATTGATCGTTGCCCATTAAATTTCCGGCTTGACCTTTATAAGCTCGCACACCTGTATCTTCGAAAGCTTGTGCTAAAGCTAAAAGTTGTGCATAAGCAGTTTCTTGACCAGCACCATTTTCATTAAAGGGGTCAAAAGCTCCGCCAGCAGTAAAATCGAATGTTGGTTCTGCTCCTGGTGTTTCTCCTAAACTGTTAATCACGTCTTTTAAAAGTGTTACGTGGGCATTTTCATGTTTAGCGATTTGCTCATAAATAGCTGTTGCTTTAGGATTGGTTAACACCCCAGAATCTAAAGCTTGATTGTAAAAACTTGCTTCAAGATATTCTAAAACTAAAGCTAACTGTAAAGTAGCTACTACTTGATCGTTACTTTGAAAAACTGCAGCTTTTGATTTTTGTGAAACCATACCAGCTAATCCTAAAGGTATAGAAGCCATCGCTGCTTTTTTTCCTATTCTCGTGATTTTGTTTAACGCATCTTTTCTTGAAGCAAGCTTTCCTTCAATATTATCGTTAGTAAATTCGTCTAAAAATTTTATAATACTCATAATGTTGTTTTTTAAATTAATGAAAGTTGATTTTTACGGCAACTGATTGGCTGTAAAAGGTGTCACAATAAAACCACCAGCCGCTTGAATGATTACCGAAGGATTTTCTGCTCCATCTAAACCATTTGCATCTACGATATCATCACCAGAGAATAGTTTAAAATCGTCCATATCACCACCAATAATACTTCTTATGGCTGCGGCATGTCTTGCTTCTACCGATACAATTTTACCTGCAATCACCAAATAGGCTGCAGTTTCAATAATTTTACCAGCACCATTGTATGCTTTAACGCCAGTATCTTCTAAAACCATCGCTGTTTGTAAAACAGAGTTTCTGTTATTAAAATCTACGGATGAAAAGTCAAATTCTAATTGTGCGGGTAAAACAACATCTGCACTAAAGTTTGCATTGAGGGCTGCTTTAAAAAATTCTCGGTGATTTACCTCATGGTTATATAAATCTTCAAGAATATTTTTTTCTTCTGTGGCAGCACTAGACCAATAAGAACCATTTACTACACGCGTATAAAACTCTGCTTCTAATTGTTCTAATGCATAAGCATAGTTAAGAACACCTAGATCACCGCCACCTAAGTCAAAAACATCGGGATTTGGATTTCCTCCATCGTCATCGCTACTGCAACTTAGTAGTAGCCCAGTTCCTGCAACAGCAAGACCACTAAGCTTTAAAAACTTTCTTCTACTGTTGCCTTTACCGACAGCAGCAGGTTCTACTTTAATTTTTTTGTTTCTCATAATCTTCTAAAGTTTGTTGATTTACCAAGACTTACGAAGATGAATGAGGTACAGTTTTTCTAAAGAAGTTAAAATTTGTTAAAGTATCAATAAACTGAATATTTTATTAAGAAAATCATAAATATTCTATAGCCAAAACAAAAAAATCGCAAGTAAACTCAGGCAGAAAATAACAATGCCCATTTTTAACATAGTATCTTTACGGTTTCTTTTTTGAGCTTCTTTTCTAATTTGCTTTTTGATGAGGTCTAATTTCTCTCCTGGAACTTTTTCTTTAAAAACATTTATATAGTTTTCGTCCAGTTCACCAGATTTGAAAAAATAATCATCTTTATAACCTTTAAGATTAGAACGTTGCTGGTTTCGATTAAACTTTATTGTATTAATCATATTTTGTATATGTCCAGCTCCAAAGCTCATTTTAGATAGAATTTGTTGATTTTCTTAAAGATAATTCTTTATTTTTAAATTCTACACACTAAACGATGGAAAAGCTTCAAGTCACGTACTTACAATTCGATATATTTTGGGAAAATAAAACCAAGAATATTTCCGCTTTAAGCGAAATGGTTTCTCAAGTTGAAGACACACAACTTATTGTTTTGCCAGAAATGTTTTCGACAGGTTTTACGATGAATACCCAATTGTCAGAACCCGAAAATGGTGAAACCCTACAGTGGATGCAAAAAATTGCCAAAACAAAGAATGCGGCAATTACTGGAAGTTTGATAATTGAAGAAGACAAGCATTTTTACAACCGTTTGTATTTTGTTTTTCCTGATGGAAACTACAAAACCTATGATAAAAAACACTTGTTTACTTTGGCAAACGAGCAAAATTATTACACTGCTGGTGACAGAAAACTGATCGTAGATTATTTGGGCTGGAAAATTTGTCCGCTTATCTGTTATGATTTACGTTTTCCGGTTTGGGCGAGAAACACTCAAGATTACGACTTACTTTTATATGTAGCCAATTGGCCTGCCAAACGTACCCAAGCTTGGGATGTTTTACTACAAGCGAGAGCGGTTGAAAATATGTGTTATACGCTTGGCGTAAATCGTGTGGGCAAAGACGGTAATGATTTTGATTTTGTTGGGCATTCTGCAGTTTATGATTATTTAGGAGAAAGAATCAATCAAAACTTTCGTGAAAACGAACACACAGAAACCGTGATTTTGAGCAAAGAAAAAATGTTGGAAGCGAGAAAAAAATTAGGTTTCCTCAACGATCGGGATAGTTTTACTATAAACTAAAACGCTCGACCACATCCCAATTGGCGCGAACTTCTATTTCAGTGGGGAAGTATCTTATTTCTTCAGGTTGTATTTTCTTTAGAAAACTTCCAGTGTCCCAACGCTCGTTTTGGTTGGTGTCAAAAATAAAGCGAACCTTGTATTTTGCAGGTTTTAGGCTTTCAAAAAACACTGAATTTTCCTCTATACTCAACAAGGTTTTTCGCTGAATAATCTTTTTGTTTTCTATGAGTTCTACAATTACAGGAGCTTCTTGAAGGTTACTCAAATTAATTCTGAGGGTTCCTAAATCTGATAATTTTGGGGAAGAAACACGATAACTTAAGGTATCGTTGGTTCTGTCAAAATAATCGGTAAAAGCTTCGGGTAAAACCGTAATCGCATATTTGTCGTCTTCCGCTTTAGCGAAATCTAACTCAAGCGTATTTTTATTTTTGAGAAAATTGGTCGTAAAAGCTACCGAAAGAGAATCTTTATTGAGAATACTAATCTTACTGCTATCAACTTTTGTGATGGGTACATTCGCCTGCAGTTGGAACTTCTCATAAAAATTGATTTTCCCTTGCGGTAAAGCCGTAAAAGTGAGCGTATCTTTATACAATTCCTTCAATCTCGTCATTAAAGTATCGCGGTAAAGGTCTTGTTTGACTTCAAAAACCAAACTGTCTAATTCTTGTTTGGGTGCATACCAAAGGTAAATGGTGTCTTTTTCTATATCTTCGGTAAACCTGCTTGTGAAATCTGAACTTGCGTTGAGCGCACTTGCTTCAAAATTTTCGGCAAGTAAACCTTCGTAACCCAACAATATTTTTTGTGCTCCGTTTTGTTTGATGTTGGTTACCTTAAAATCGAGCTGCTCTTTAAAAATGGTGATATCCAAAGCGTTTTCTGAAGGTAAAACTAACGTGTCTTCTAGAAAACCTATTTTATCGACATTGGGTTCAAATAAATAATTGCTGTTGTTATCTTTCATCGCGATGACTCGGTATTTTCCCGCTTTCATGTTTTCAATGGTAAAAGTCGTGGTCGAATCTTGCGTATAACCAATATAGATGGGCAATTCTTTATACGGAATCGAGTCGGTGTAGGCTTCGTTGATTTCGTACAACAACACCGAAATATATTCTTCGGTATCTTTTTCAAAAGCATCTTTTACGCTTCCGCGGATTTGTAGCGAGTCGAGATGATCTCCTGTCGAAAAAACATACTTAAAATAGGGTAAGGGATTGTTTTCGTTATTATCTACAATCGATTTCCCGAAGTTGATGGTGTAGGTTGTGTTGGGTTGTAAAGTGTCGTTTATTTCTAACGAAATATACTTTCGCGGTAAACCCATTGGTCCTATAACCGGACGTGGATTGATGGGTGGGGAAAAAATGATTTGCTGCTGCGGATTATCGAGTTTGATGTATTCATCAAAATAAATACGTATTTCTTTAGCATTAAAATTGGTCGTATAATTTTCTGGACTCGAACGAATGTACTGTGGCGCCAAGGTATCTTGTGGACCTCCAGTTGGTCTTCCGCGTTTAGCGCAATTACTCAAAGAGCTTACCAAAACTAAAGCGAAGAAAAAATATACGAAGCTTCTGTAATTCATCACTGCAAATATAGCCACAAAGAAACGATATTTTTTGTGAATTGGCTAAACTGTCACCGCCATTGTAGCGATACTGATTTTTACATTTTTGGCTTCGAGTAGTTTTTCGCCACAAGCCGCTAAAGTCGAACCTGTGGTAATAATATCATCTACCAAAAGCACATGTTTGTTGGCAATGATTTCAGGTTTTTGAAGAATGAGCCAATCTAATTTTATAGCTTCTCGTTCATATTTGCTTTTAAAAACTTGTGTTTTGGCGGGTATTTTTTTCAAGAGTACACTTTCGTGAAATTCACATTGCAAATGCTTAGCTAGGTTTTTCCCAAAACCGGTAACTTGGTTAAAGCCTCTTTTGCGTTTTCTTCTTTTATGAATCGGCACAGGAATAATAACATCCACTTTTTTTGCCCATTCACGCTCTTTTAGATTTTCCCCTAACCAATTTCCTAAGGTGTAGCTAACTTGTTCATTTCCTTTATATTTCAATTGATGTAAAAGCTCTTGCGTTAAATTTTGTTTTTTAAAATTCAATAAAGCCACTGCATTTTCTATCGGAATTTTATGTCTAAATAATTTTTTAATTCTATTTTCGTTATGATTGTGCATATTTGTAGTGGGCAACAAAAACCTGCAATAGGTACAAAGGCATTTTTCGTCGCCTTTCAGAAGCGTTTGGCAACAAGCACAATGATGAGGTAAGAAAAGTTGAAATAAATCTTTAAGCACAACCTAGCTATTGGGATATAAGATAAAGATTTTTTTTTCAAATACTTGATTATGAGTGAAAAAAATGATTATAAAGTTTTAAAAATCCTTTTGGGAATTTTAGCCCTGTTTCTCATTTTGGCAGTTGGTTATTCTTATCTCATCTATCAAGAAAACGAGGAAAATGGCAAAATTATCGCTTCCGAAAAGCAAAAACTAAAGGAAGAATTAGACCAACTCGAGAAAAAATACGAATCTATTATTGTCGAAAATAAATCTTTGCGAGAAGATTTAATTGCCGAAAAACAGCGTATTTCCAATTTGTTAGATTCACTAGAGACGATGGAAATGACTGCCGACAAATTTAGACGCTACCAAATACAAGTAGATTTACTAAAACAGCAGAATGTAAAAATTCAGAAAGTAGTAGAAAATTTGCAATCAGAAAATCAGCAATTACAAAAAGTAATCGATAGCACTTCGACAGAATTACAACTCACACAGCAGAAATCAGATTCACTGCAAAATAAAAACACAGAGCTCGAAGAAAAAGTAAAAAAGGCTTCCTTATTACAATTGAGTAATTTGGCTGTTTTTGGCATTTATGGAAACCAAAAACAAGAACCTATTACGACATCAAGTCTAAAACGTACCAATGAGATAAGTTCATGCTTTTTGTTGGTAGGAAATGAGTTTGTAGAAACAGGAAAAAAGAAGCTATACATGCAAATCATCAATCCTAAAAATAACTTGATGGGTATGCGAAAAATGGAAAATTTCGGGGAAAAACAACTCATTTATAGTGCTTCTACTGAAGTTGATTATCAAAACAAACCCATTGAAACCTGTATTTCTTTTGTCGTTAATCAAGAAAACTTGGTAAAAGGCGATTACATCATCAATATATTTGAAGGCGAAAGCAGTATTGCAACGCAAACCTTTACTTTAGAATAAACATCCTACAAAATTTCGCATTTAAAATCCCGATAATTTATATTTTTGCGGCATGGCAAAAGAACAAGACAATTTTAAGCAAGTGATATCCCATGCCAAAGAGTATGGATATATATTTTCGTCAAGCGAAATTTACGATGGCTTGAGTGCCGTTTACGATTACGGTCAAAACGGTGTCGAGCTCAAAAATAACATCAAAAATTATTGGTGGAAAAGTATGGTGCAAATGCACCAAAACATTGTAGGTTTAGATGCAGCTATTTTGATGCACCCCACCACTTGGAAAGCTTCGGGTCACGTCGATGCGTTTAATGATCCGTTGATTGATAACAAAGATTCCAAAAAACGATACCGTGCTGATGTTTTGGTAGAAGATTATGTAGAAAAAATCAATCAAAAAGCACAAAAAGAGATCGATAAAGCCCAAAAGCGTTTTGGGGAAGCTTTTAACGAAGAAGAGTTTGTGACGACCAACCCAAGAGTATTACGTTACCGTGAAGAGCAAAAAACCATTATGGAGCGTTTGGCGACTTCTCTTACCGCAGAAAACCTTGCCGATGTCAAAGCCTTGATAGAAGAACTGGGTATTGCTTGCCCCGAAAGTGGTTCTAAAAACTGGACCGACGTCAAGCAGTTTAACTTGATGTTTGGTACTAAATTAGGTGCTTCGGCGGATTCTGCTACAGATCTTTACCTTAGACCAGAAACTGCCCAGGGTATTTTTGTCAACTTTGCCAACGTACAGAAAACAGGTCGTATGAAAATCCCATTTGGGATTGCTCAAATCGGTAAAGCCTTTAGGAATGAAATCGTTGCGAGGCAGTTTATTTTCCGTCAACGTGAGTTCGAACAAATGGAAATGCAGTTTTTTGTGCGTCCAGGAGAAGAACTCAAATGGTTTGAATACTGGAAAGAAACCCGTCAGAAATGGCACGCTTCGCTTGGATTAGGAGAAGAAAATTATCGCTTCCATGATCACGAAAAGATGGCGCATTATGCCAATGCTGCAACCGATATCGAATTTAATTTTCCATTCGGGTTTAAAGAATTAGAAGGAATTCACTCGCGTACAGATTTCGATTTAAAAGCACACGAAGAGCATTCGGGTAAGAAATTACAGTTTTTCGATCCGGAGCTCAATAAAAATTATGTGCCTTATGTCATCGAAACCTCGATTGGTTTAGACCGTATGTTTTTGGCAGTTTTCTCTAGTTCTCTACAAGAAGAGGCATTAGAAGATGGTAATACCAGAACGGTTTTAAAACTTCCAGCGATTTTAGCTCCGACCAAAGCAGCAATTTTCCCATTGGTGAAAAAAGATGGTTTGCCAGAAATTGCCGAACAGATTGTAGAAGATTTACAATGGGATTTTAACGTGATTTATGACGAAAAAGATGCCGTAGGAAGACGTTATAGAAGGCAAGATGCCAACGGAACGCCTTTTTGTATTACGGTAGATCACCAAACCAAAGAAGATCATACCGTTACGATTCGTCACCGCGACACGATGGAACAAAAACGAGTAGCGATAGCTGAATTAAAAGAAATCATTTCCCAAGAAATTGATTTTAAAACTTGGATGAAGAGGTAAAGAATTCCTGCGAAGGCAGGAATCTTTTTCAGCTTTCTATATAGAGATTCCTGTTTTCACAGGAATTTTATGAATTCTTTAAAGCTCGTTTAGTAATTCCTCCTTTCAGAAGACATGGTTTACTGTAAACCTAATACATAACAAAAACGGTTAGGTTTTTAACCCTACCGCTAGTATAAAAGTAGAGAATTTTTATTATTGCTTCATCAAAAAATAAAAACCATCTGGAATAATAGGCGCTGGTGGTGGATCATTTACATGCACAGTTCTAATTCCTCCTGCCTTAAATATCTGAATGGCTGGTTGCCCATTTACAGTAGCTATTCTTACATCTAAGTTACTAGAATATCCATTAGGTTCACCCATAATTAATTCTATTCTAAATACATCAGTAGTATAATCATTAAAAGGGCTGTATTTATAGGTGTTGATATAATTACCATGTATGCTGTGGTGATATACATAAGGCAAAGAAGGGTTGGTAAGTTTGCTTAGCGTATTGACCAGCTCTACCCCATTTTCTTTGTATTGAAATTCGCCAATCAATAAATCTTCATGGTAATCACCTGCATCGACCATGGTTTTTTTCTCGAAGACTATTTTTAGATATTGGGTGCCATTATCAAACACCCAAGTACCCACAAAAGGGTCTAAAAGATTATTGGTGTCTTTATAATATACGTTGGGTGTTTCAGATCCATCATTATCTTCTATATTTATCGTAATTTGAGCCTTGCAAGAAAGACTTATCAAAAAAACAAGGGATAATATTATAATATTAAGTTTTTTCATAATTTATTGCTTTTAGTTTAAACAGGGATTTTTTTTAACAACATTATTTTCTATAACAACCTCTTCCCAATTATCTGTTGTATCGTTTCTTTTATAGAGATTTATTCCATAATTAGCATAGACTTGTAAAAATCTCTTTTCCAGTTCTTCAGAATCATCTTGTACATCGATAAATTTCTGTTGAAATTTTTTATTTATTATTTTTAATTTATCATCCTCATCTGGTTCTCTTAACACCTTTTTTTGGTTTCTTTCAAAGTCTATCTGGGTAGATAAGGCATGGAAATCATTTATGGTTACCGCATAGGTTATGTTGTTGTTTGGATTATTGGAATCAGGGTCTTTAACAACTACGATACTGAATGCATTGCCATCATTAAGTTTAGAGTTTTCTCTTTCACAATCTCGTAGCCAGTCTAAATCAACCCAAGAGGGTATAGCTTGCGCTTTAATAGGATGATTATGAGCCCCGCCTTGCACTTGCCCTCCAATTTTTATGTTTACCGTTAAAGCATTTGCCGATGAAGTACTTAGCGTTGGGTAATGTTGGTATTTTTGTTCTGTACTATTATATTTATACTCAATTTTATAACCATACTCTATTTTTCCGCTTGTTTTTGTTTTTAGGTAGTTTATGGCGTCTTTTACATCATCTTCTTTTAAGGCTTCATTTAAGAATACACAATCTTCTTCTTTATATGGTGTCAGATCAAAAATAGGCACTGTCATAATGTTATCATCACTTCCAATGGGTTGTTCTTCACCTGGGTTGGTGGCAGGTGGATTTCCTGGGTAAGTATTGGTGTTGCTTGTGCCACCGCTAGTGTGATGGGGGTACCAATTTGTCCAAGGATTTACCCCGCTTGCGCCGCCACCGCCACCACAGTCTAAACTAAAAACTTGTACCGTAACAGCTTCTTGAGGTCCATAGGGTTCTCCCTCCCATGGACAACCAGTCCCAGGCATACATCCTGTTTCACAGGGTTGTGCTTCTATAATAGTTATAGTTTCAAAACAATCTTCATCAAAAGTTGCTTCAACTTGATTTTGAGAATAGTCTGTATCGTAATAAAATAGCGTAGTTAGGGAATTGATTTCTTCTGCATTACCGCTAAGAAATTCTATTACTTGATCTTCATTCATATGATATTCATAAATATAGGCAAAATACCCTCCTTCATGATTTTGGTTGTTATAATTTAATACTAGATTTTGTGTGATATTGTTTTCTATGGTGTCATTTATGATCCGAAAGGTATAAGAATGTTTTAAGCTGTCTTCTACTTTTATGATTTTTGTGGTATCTAAGGTCATTCGGAAAGTTTCATCAAATACGCCACGACCAGAAAGCTTAGATTTTTCTTGTATTCTGGTAATGATTTCAAAAATAGAACCTTCGTTTTTTAAGTCCTTATAAGATAAGTTGGTGATTACGGAAGAATAAGTAGCCGAATTTGATTTATCTTCATCAAGAAAATCGTCTTTCTAACAGGCAAAACATAAAATAGAGAGGATAATAAAAAGAGTAAATCTTTGTAGTGACTTTAGCCTATCTGGCTTAAAAATTGATAGGGGGGGTAATTCGAGAAATGTTGTTTTTTCATAAAATAGTGGGTCAAAAAAGTTCTGTTAAAAATAGATTAAGCCAATCAAAATTGCAAATGAAGCTTTGGTTACGTGTAATTTATGCTAAAAATAAGCCCTTAACTGCACATTGCCAGTATGTATCGTATTAGTGTTTTCGCTTTTTCTACCGTAATAGGCTAGGTTAAGATCGAGGTAAGTGGTAATTTTTTTCTGTAGCAAAAGTGACCACGTATAGTTTTTGTCAGGCTGTAAACCTTGTAACATCTGATAAGCCACGGGCGAAAATGCATTTCCTATAAAGTCATTGACGATATAATTGAACTCTCCGTTGATACTGTGTTTTTGTTCGTTGGCAAAGTTAAAACCAGCTCCCAATTTTTGTTGGGATAACAATTCTGCGCCCAAAACATTGTTTTGTTCTTGCAGTTGGTAGAACACATCAATTCTGGTGTTTCTGCCTGCTAAATAAGAGAGTTTCGGGTTGATAAGAAAACTCTCGATTTGGTAATTTCGTTGTTCAAAATTTTCGGAAGTACTGTTGTTTTCCGTCAGTTGGTTGTTGAGCTGTATGAGCCAACTCTCTTGTATTTTGTGGTTAAATTGCACTTGGTGGCTTTCGAGGTCGTTTTCTTGTAAACCGGTAGAAAGCAAGTTTTTGATGCGTGTACTGATGTAACTGTAGGTCGTGCTGTAATGCTGTTTCCCACGATTGTAAAACAAACTGTTTCTAAAACTTAGATTCGCACCCAATTCGTTATCGCTGTCATCAAAAGGGTTGAGATCTATTTTTTCGCCTTCACGTTCTACTTTTTTATCGATGAGGTAAGAAGTCTGGTTGTAAAAATGTTTTAAAAACTTGTTTAAAGGTTTGTCATCACTCAACTGCATAAAATTGAGCGTTAGAATTTGACTAAATTTATTCTGGTGTGTTTTTACAAAAACCTGATTGGGTAACAAAACCCGAACATACTTCGCTTGGTCAGGAAAAGGAGCAATTTCAAATTCATCCAACTGCTGGATGCCATCGTTATTATAATCGTTCCAAGTGTATTGGCCTTCACCCGGGTTTACTTCCACGTAAGTAAACTCTTGCATCGCAATTTGTCCGCTGTTGGTTTCGTAAGAAGTATTTAGCGAAAGCACTTTGTCAAACAAAAATTGGTTGTACAAAATTCGGGAATTAAGTGAAGTTTCATCGTCAACACTTTCAAGTTCACTTTTTAATTTTCGCAAATTAGCAAACAGCAAAAGTTTTGTGTTTTCATTTTGGATGAGCTGCGATTTTACGTAGTAATTATTCGAATAATTAACCCGTTGCAATTGGTTGTTCCGCAAACTATCATTCACCCGATAGCGATAGCCCACTTCAGTAAATACCGCTGTGCTATCGCCAATTCCGGTATAAACTTCATAGCTCGAAAATCGTTGACTCAAAGGCGTTAACGCTTGTGTATTTTTATCTTCCTGCAAATTGTTTTCATGGGAAAATCGACTGCCTGTCCAAACTTTTCCGAAATCGTAAACAGCGTTAAAATAAGACCGTAAAAAATAGTTTTCATACAGGGTAGAATTACTCTTTAGAAAACTGTTGTTGGTGCTTACGCGAAATTTCTTAAAGCTCAAGGCGGAATTGAGCAAATGTCGAATCCCATCGTAGCTTTCTGAATAATCTAAATTTTCAAACTGGTAAGTCACATTTCCCTTTCGGGGAATGATATAATTGACTCCAGCCTGGATATAACGTTGGTTGCCTGTTGGCGTGACAGCGATATTCCAATCACGGTTAAACTCCACATTAAACAATCGTTCAACCGATTGAAAGCTGTTATCTAAGTAATTGAAATTTCCGAAAAGATTGATCTGCGAACTATCGGCAAATTGCACCACCCGTTGATCTCCTGTAATTCTTCCGGCAAAACCATTATTATTGGTATCGTCAAGATCAGAAAAAAGGTTTTGGTCAAAATGACTACCTGCAAACTCAAAACCTATATGGGTTTTTTCAGAAGGATTGTATTTTCCGTGTACCACAGCCATTTGCAATTTGGTAGGTGCAAAAAGCCTAATGATGGGAGCGTAATTTCCCTGTTGAACTCCATTTACAGGAGCAACATAACTGTAAATACGGGCAATCGCATTGTTGCTGCTCAAGATATAATCTCCATTGCCTTGACCTACTTCGGTAAAGCGTACCTGAAACAACTCGTCTTCCGGATTGTTGGAATACACAAAAGCTTCCTGACCGTTGATGATTTCTTTTCGGTACAAGATTTTGTTTTCATCGTAAGTGTCTTCTACCGCACTGGGAGCAATCATTTGTGTTTCATCGTCACCAGCGTTCGATAAGATTTGTGCTTGTGTTTCGTTAAGGTTTTGTTGTAAAGGTTGATTTTTAATGTCATTTTCAGAATAGACAAAAGCACCTATTTCAAAATCTTCGTTGTGATGTTTGGCTCCGCCAGTTGCCACCAGTCGCGAGTAATTGCGATCGGCATATTGAAACTCAATTACAATTCGCATTTCAGAGGTGATCGGAAAGGTAGGGTTAAAAATAATTTCTCCTGCATTGTAATCAATAATATAATCGTTGTTTTCGCCACGTTCTAGGCGAATTCCGTTTACAAAAACAGATTCGCTACCCGAAACAATCAATACAAATACCTCGCCATTGGGCCCAGTAAGTTTATATGGACCCTGGTTTCCTTCTTGTGCGGTGAACTCATTTCGGGTAAATACACCACGCACCAAGGCTCCAGCAGCAAAAACATCGGTAGAATTTCCTTCGGGATTAAATGTTCCCATCATCGATAAGCCTTGTACTTTTTTGGTAAAGTTTCCAAAGTACGAATTCCGTTGCTCGAGATCAACATCACCAGCTCGTATTTTCCAGTTATCACTGTATAATTCAATAAAAATCTGATCAAATTCGTTGAGATTCTGGGTATAACCATTCTGTTGTACGGGTACGTTAGCATCTTGTAGAGAGGCACGTAGACCTACTTTTTCGCTAAGCATTCCAGAGATTTGTAAATCGAGTTCTGAATTTAAAACGGCATTCTGGTTACTTCCTACGGTGACTCCGCGAGAGATGTTTCCGCTGGTGGTCAATCCATCAAAGGGAACCACTTTGGGTTGGTTTTGGTTGTTTTCCAGTTGGTAAATACGATTAATCAAATTGTTGCTGTTAACAATACGGGATTCATCAAACTGAAAATAACGTTTGGTCAAAAAATCAGGGTATTTTCGGTAAACTACTTTGAGCGAATCGAGGCTATTTATGATGCTATCTTTTATAATTAAATAACTTTTTGCAAAATTTACTTGATAAAGTGTCGTGTCTATTGCTTCGTTTTTGAGGTTGAACAGCCTAAAATCACTCGGATTGATACTTACGCTATCAATCAAAATGGTGTCTTTTACAGCCAATTTTTTCTCTATCATGTTAGGATTGGTTTGTCCCAACAGACTGAAAGAGAAGAATAAAAATGCTATCAATAGTAAAGCTCGCATGCGTTTAAAACTACTGCTTTTATAAAATATTTTATCATTTAAAATGAAATTTTAAGGATTATACTTCTATAAAACATTCAAAATTCTATTTTTGTGTAAAACGACAAGATGGTTATAGTTTCTTACAATGTCAACGGAATACGTGCTGCTTTGCGAAAAGATTTGCTCGAATGGCTTTCTTACGTCAAAGCAGACGTAGTTTGTTTGCAGGAGATTAAAGCTACTCCCGAACAGTTTGACGAAAGTGTTTTTCATGAGTTGGGTTACCATTACAATTATTGGTATCCGGCACAAAAAAAAGGCTATAGCGGGGTTGCCATTTTAAGTAAAATCAAGCCAAAAAATGTGCATTACGGAACCGGCATCGATTATATGGATTTTGAAGGTCGAAATATCAGGGCCGATTTTGACGATGTATCGGTGATGAGTTTGTATTTACCTTCAGGAACCAATAGCAACCGTCTCGAACACAAACTGATGTATATGGACGATTTCCTAAATTATACCAGCATTTTACGTCAGACGCATCCCAATTTGGTGGTCTGTGGTGATTTTAATATTTGTCATGAACCTATAGACATTCACGATCCTGTTCGGTTAAAAAACGTATCTGGGTTTTTACCCATCGAACGCGAATGGTTGAGTAAATTTATCAATTCGGGGTTTGTAGATACCTTCAGAAATCAAAATCCAGAAACAGTAGCCTACTCGTGGTGGAGTTATCGTGCCAATGCTAGGGCTAATAATAAAGGGTGGCGCATCGATTATCACATGGTGAGCGAGCCTTTACAAGAAAATATAAAAAGAGCCGTTATTTTACCAGAGGCTTATCATAGTGACCATTGTCCTATTTTACTAGAACTAAACTTAAACTAAAATGAAATTAAAATTATTACCAATAATCGCTGCTTTTGCATTGATGATGTCTTGCGTTCCGGCAAAAGAATTTGCCAATTTAGAAAACAAATATAATGAGCTTAAAGCGGAAAGAAACAATTTAGAAAACGAACTGGATCAATACCGAAATAAAGGTAATGATAGTAACCTTGAAATAAACGAACTTTCAGATAGGTTAGCAGATGTGAATAATAGAAACCAACAACTGGAGCAAGAAAATGCAGCTTTATCACAAACTATAGAACGATTAAAGCATTCTTATGATGCTTTAGAGCAAAACAGTTCGAGTACAATGCAAGAAAATTCGGCTCAAAACAGAAGGCTTATTGCAGAGTTAGAAGAAAAGCAGAAAAAAATTGCAGAAGAACAAGCGAGACTTACAGAAATGCAACAAAGTATTGCGAGGCAAACCCAACGTATCAAAGAATTAGAAAACTCTATCGTGGCAAAAGAGCAGAAAATGCAGGACTTAAAAAACAGCATTTCGAGCGCGATGTCTAATTTTGAAGGTAAAGGCTTGACCGTTCACACCAAAGACGGTAAAGTTTATGTTTCTATGGAAAACAAGCTCTTGTTTGATTCTGGAAGCTGGACGGTCGGCGAGCAAGGTAAACAAGCCGTAAAACAATTAGGTTATGTGTTGGCAGAAAACAGAGATATCAATGTTTTGATAGAAGGCCATACCGACAATGTGCCTTACGGTGGAAGCGGAGCTTTGACTGATAATTGGGATCTATCAACCAAAAGAGCAACAGCGATTGTCAATTTATTAGAGGCCAATAAAAATATAAATCCGCGTCAGCTAACAGCCGCAGGAAGAGGAGAATATTACCCAATTGCGACCAACGAAACTGCCGAAGGAAAAGCCAAGAATAGAAGAATAGAAGTGATTCTTACTCCAAAATACGATGAAATTTCTCGTTTATTAAGTGACGAAGGTGGTAGTTTTGATATTGATCGAGCTGCCGAAGAAGCTAGAGCTGCAGAAGAAGTGGGTGATGATAGGAGATAGAGTTATTTGATACCGCATAAAAAAATAAAAAAACGTCATTCTGAATTTATTTCAGAATCTCATCTTTTAAATTATTATGAGAACCTGAAACAATCCCGATAACTATCCGGACAGGTTGACTTAGCAATCACCCAAAAAGAATACTGACCACTTCTTCTATTTTGGTCACTTTTTCGATAGCGATGCTATATTTACCAGCGTTTATTTTGCTGTGAGAAGAAATGACCATTTTTTCGAAACCCAATTTTTCGGCTTCGAGGATACGTTGCTCGATCTTGGTGACGGGTCTAATCTCGCCTGTTAAACCTACTTCACCTGCAAAACAGATATTCTTTTCGATGGTAATATCTTCGTTTGACGACAGTATAGCGGCAACCACTGCTAAATCGATTGCAGGGTCATCAACCGAAATTCCACCGGTGATATTCAGAAAAACATCTTTGGCACCGAGTTTAAAACCTGCTCGTTTTTCCAGCACCGCAAGAATCATATTCAATCTTTTGGAGTTGTAACCCGTGGTAGAACGTTGTGGAGTTCCGTAAACAGCGGTGCTGACCAAGGCTTGAATTTCGACCATCAAAGTACGCATCCCTTCGAGAGTTGAAGCAATAGCCGTTCCGCTGAGATCGGTATTTTTGTTGGAAATCAGAATTTCCGAAGGGTTTAATATTTCGCGTAAGCCTTCGCCTTGCATTTCATAAATTCCGAGTTCGTGTGTCGAACCAAAACGGTTTTTGTGCGAACGCAAAATACGATACATATGGTTGCGGTCGCCTTCAAATTGCAATACCACATCGACCATATGTTCTAATACTTTTGGACCAGCGATGCTGCCTTCTTTGTTGATATGACCAATCAAAATGACAGGAATATTCGTCTGTTTGGCAAACTTGATAAGTTCTGCTGTACAAGCTTTGATTTGCGAAACGCTTCCTGGTGAACTCTCGATGTAATTGGTGTGTAGGGTTTGTATGGAATCGACAATAAGCAATTCGGGTGCGGTTTTCTCAATCTGCTGAAATATGTTTTGCGTGTTGGTTTCCGAAAGGATAAAACAGTTTTTCGAGTCTTTGAAAATACGATCGGCTCGCATTTTGATTTGCTGTAAACTTTCTTCGCCCGAAACATATAGCGTTTTGTACTTAATTTTTAAAGCGATTTGCAGAAGCAACGTACTTTTCCCGATACCAGGTTCACCGCCCAATAAAATCAACGAGCCAGGAACAATTCCGCCGCCGAGCACACGGTTAAACTCTTTGCTTACGGTTTTGTAGCGTTGCGTTTTTTCGTAGGTGATGTCTTGTATGGCAATAGGTTTCGGATTGATTTTGGTTTTAGAATTTGAATAATCGCCTTGCCAATCGGTTTTAGATTTTTTTTGGATGACTTCCTCAACCAAGGTGTTCCATTCTTTGCAAGATGAACATTGCCCTTGCCATTTGGCGTGTTGTGTCCCGCAATTCTGACAAAAATAAGTGGTTTTGGAAGTAGCCATTGATTTTTCGTTTTAAACGAAATCAAATTTAGGGAATTTGATGAAATTAAAGTTCTTCTTTTTTCCTAACATAATCAGAAATGTAATCTTTGATGTATTTAAAAGTAGTTTCCTTTTCAAATAAACCTATAAAACTTTCATCAAGATTATTTTCGTAAATCCTAACAATAAGTTGTCGTTGAGCATCAAATAGTTTTTTCTCTAAAGATAAATTAGATAAAAAGAGAATATCACTTTTATTTAGATATTCAAATAGTAAATCTGCTATGCTTTCGCCTTCTTCATCAATCAAAATACATAACAACAATTTCTCTAAGAAAGGTTTTTCGTGCTTTCCATTTGCTGTAATTAGTTCTCCTTTAACCTCACTAAATAATAAATTCATTAAAGGAAAATGAGATGTCCATTCAGTTTGAGGTGATATTTTTTGATTTTTCGGACTCTTTCCTTCAATAAATTCACTTTCTGTTAAGCCTGACCATTTGAAAAATGAATTATATGTTTCTTTAAATTTCTTCATTTAGAATTATCAAGTCTAAGTCTTTCTTTTCTTCCTTTTTTGAGTAGCCTACTACGCAAAAAGAAAGGTCAATAAAATGAATATTTTATATGTAAAATTATTATTATTCTCCATAATCAATTCCTGATACTAAACTATCTTTTTTTGAAACAATTATTTTATAGTAATCTGCTGCAAAAGCAGGTGATTTATAATAATAAACATATTTAGTAGAATCCCAAACAGCCGTTTCTACCTTTTCTGGTTGATGCCTCATTTTTGATTTGGCAGTCTCTAACGACATGCCAATTTCTATTTTTTTTAAATCTTCAAAATTTTCTATAGCAGTATTGCTACAGGAGAATAATAAGGGAATGAGAAAGATGAAAAATAGCTTTATATACATATAAACGATTTAAAGAATATAGTTATTATATAAATTAAAGTGTCCAGAATATAGAGATAACTTGGATGTTTTATTGAAACAGGTGTTGTAAAGCTTCTTTAATGCTTGGGTCGTTAGGGTCATATTCATCTGGATCAATTAATTTAAAATATAAGGTATCGGCATCTTTAATAATTTTTATGGTATCATCATGAGCCTTTTTTATAATCCGAAACGGTTGATTTAAATACCCGATTTTTTGTTTGGGGTTATTTATGTTTGTAGTATTCATAGAAACTACAATACTATCGTTAAAAGTAAGGAAACCTTTATTTTCAAATACATCATCTACAAGCAAATCAATTTTATCAGGCTTTCTTAAAGTTTTATCAACTGTAGAAAGCCTATGAAATAATATGCCGGTTATAAAGAGAAATATACATAGAAAACCTATGGGTAAGCTATATTTTAGGTTTGCCTCGATTTTTTTAAAGATTTCTTCCATTTTTATATCTAATACAAACCATGCTAAATTTACTTTTTTCTATTTAAAATAGGTAACAAAAGCATAGATAAACCACCCAAAACAATATTAAGCAAAGTTTGCGAACCCCAAATCACCCAACCAAAAGCTTCGCCCGTTTGTTTTGGGATTCCGTATAGGAGTAAAACTGCTCCGATAGCCACAGGATAAACGCCAATACCACCATTGGTGATCGAAATCGCAAAAGAACCGACGACAAAAGCCACCATAATGGCAGCAAAAGGTATTTCTTCTGCTCCTGGAACAGCAAACTTTATCAGAAAAAACATGGTAATGTACATCGTCCAGATAAAAATAGTATGTAAAAAGAAAGCAACTTTATGTTTTAATTTTAAAACACTTTTGATACCTTTTAAAATTCCGCTGCCAAGCTTTTTTATTTTTTGTAATAACGGATGTGTTGAGTTTTTGATGAGTTTCAGAAATAATACTCCTAAAGCAATCAAAATAATGAGTGCTCCGAAGGTAAAAAGTGGATTGATTTGATAGGTTTCGAAAACTTGTAGTAATGTTTCAGTTTGCCATAAAAGCGTGATGCCTACGATAAGAAGTAACATCACCAAATCGATCATTCTTTCGGAGATAATGGTGCCAAAGTTTTTTTCGAAAGGAATATTTTCGTAAGTAGTAATCGTTGCGGCACGTAGCACTTCGCCAGAACGAGGAATGCCTAAATTAGCTAAATAAGCACTCATAACTGCCATAAAACTATTCCGAAATTTGATTTGATAACCTAGAGGTTCTAACAGATATTTCCAGCGATAGGCACGAGATAAATGCGAAAGAAACCCACAAAGTAGCGATAAACCTATAAAAAAAGGTTTTGCGTTAAGAATGTTTTGCCAGAGTTCTTCTCTTTCTTGAGGTGTCGAGCTGGAGAAAGATAAATAGATGAAAAAAACTCCCAGTAAAATTGGGAGTACAACCTTAAGAAGTTTTATGATTTTCTTTTTGTTCAAAGAAATTAGTTCAGTTTGTTGGTAGCTTCGTTAGGAAAAACAACAGCAGGCTTAAAAGTTTTTGCTTCTTCGTAATCCATCATCGCAAAAGTCATTAAAATAAGCGTGTCTCCCACAGAAACTTTTCTGGCGGCAGCTCCGTTTAAAGTGATTTCACCCGAATTTCGAGGTCCAGGAATCACGTAGGTTTCTAATCGCTCGCCATTGTCGTTGTTAACCACCTGTATTTTTTCGCCTTCAAGAATGTTAGCAGCGTCCATCAAGTCTTCGTCAATGGTGATACTTCCGATATAATTAAGATCTGCCCCTGTTACTTTTACGCGGTGAATTTTTGATTTTACAACCGTTACTTGCATTTTCTGATTTTTTAGTTGAGTGCAATATTGTCGATCAATCTTATTTTACCAAGATATGCTGCAATAAAAGCACGATATTTAGTATTCTTTTTTGGTTTGCTTACCAGCGGATTTAAATTTTCTGCGTTTGCAATTTCAAAATATTCTAATTCAAATATTTGGTGCTTTTCAAACGCTTTTTTAACATTTTCTATTATCTCTTTTGCAGATTTTATGCCAAACTCACTTTTTACTTGTTGTAAGGTCTGGTAGATAAAAGTGGCTTCTTTTCTTTCAGTAGAGCTTAGTCGCTCGTTGCGCGAACTCCTTGCCAAACCGTTTTCTTCCCTTTTGATGGGGCAACCGATAATTTCTACGGGTAATTTGGTGACTTCAACCAGTTTTTTGATGATGAGGTATTGTTGGTAATCTTTCTTTCCGAAGAAGGCTTTGTGTGGTTCTACAATTTCAAAGAGTTTTTTAACGATAGTTCCGACACCGTCAAAATGTCCGCTTCTGTACTTACCTTCCATTTTGGTTTCGAGTTCACCAAAATCAAACTGTTGAGAAACTACTTTTTCAGGATAGACATCAACAACTGCAGGAGCGTAAATGATAATTTCGCGAAAGCTTTCCTCTAAGAGCTCTTTATCTTTTTGTAAAGTTTTTGGGTATTTTTCTAAATCTTCAGGATTATCGAATTGTGTAGGGTTAACAAAAATACTCACTACCACCAAGTCACACTGCTTATAGGCTTCTTCTACTAGTGATAAATGACCGTTGTGCAGTGCTCCCATCGTCGGAACAAACCCAATGGTATTGTTCTCTCGTTTGTCGTTAAGATAGCTTTTTAAAGCTTTTTGTTGGTGAAAAACTTCCAATTAACTAAAATTTAAGTGGGGCAAAATTAATATATTACTGTGTAACTGCATAAAATTTTGTAATTTTGCGTGTTTTTTATCGTTATTAATAATTGAAAGCAAAACTTTTATGAAAGATAAGCGTATCTTGTATGTATCGTCAGAAGTAATTCCTTACCTACCAGAGACAGAAATATCATCGATGTCGTTTGAAGCTCCGAGAATGGTGAATAGCCAAGGCGGACAGATCAGAATTTTTATGCCGAGGTTTGGAAACATCAACGAGAGAAGACATCAGTTGCACGAAGTGATACGTTTATCGGGGATGAATTTGGTAATTAACGACTTAGACATGCCGTTGATTATAAAAGTAGCTTCGGTTCCTAAAGAAAGAATGCAGGTTTATTTTATCGATAACGAAGATTATTTTAAAAGAAAAGCTACGCTTACCGATGAAGACGGTAAGTTGTTTTCTGACAACGACGAACGTGCAATTTTCTTTGCAAAAGGTGTGATCGAAACGGTAAAAAAACTGAACTGGTCTCCAGATATTATCCATGTTCACGGTTGGTTGGCATCACTTCTGCCACTGTACTTGCGAAATTATTACGGAAACGAACCGCTTTTTAAAGAATCTAAAATTGTCACTTCGATCTACAATCAAGGTTTTGAAGGTACTTTAGATAGTGATACGCAGAAGAAAATTTTGTTTGATGGTTTAGACGAAGATAAAGTAGAGGTGATTGCAAAACCTAATTACGAAAACCTGATGAAATTGGCGATTGATAATTCAGATGCGATAGTTAAAGGAAGTGAAGAACTGCCTAAAAGTTTAGATAAATATATTGATCAATTAAAAAAGCCGGTTTTAGGCTACAAATCCTTGGAAGAGTTTTCTCAGGCTTACCAAGATTTTTATTTAACAAAAGTACTTGATGAAGAACAATAAAAAATTGATGAAAAAAGTAACTCCGTTTGCGATTCTTTGTATAGCTATCGTTGGTATGTTTTCTTGTGAAAACGATTTTAGTGATGTTGGTAGTGATTTGGTAGATAACAATAATTTCAGTACAAAATTATTTAGCAATAGCAAGATCAATGCTTATTCTTCTGTGATTGAAAAAATACAATCAAATAATTTGACAGCCTATAATTTAGGTTATTATTACGATGAGGTATATGGGCAAGCGACAGTGAGTGTTCTTTCTCAAATGAGTTTAGAAACACTAAATCCAGAATTTGGCCCAGAGCCAGTTATCGATAGTGTAGTGATGACATTACCTTATTTCTCTAGAGCTGTGAGTCAAGATGAAAATGGTATTATTTACGAATTAGACTCAGTTTATACAGAGGAACCGTTGGATTTTGAGATTTATAGATCGAATTATCTATTAAGGGATCAAGATCCAGATGATAACTATAACGCTCAAAAATATTATACCAATCAAGGAGTAGAATTTGAAAATCATTTAGAAGCAAACCCGATAACTACGGTAACGGGATTTATTCCTAATAATAAAGAAGTTTCGTACTACGAGTTTGACACGCAAGGTGATACAACTTTAGTAACTAAATCCCCTAGGGCAAGAATACATCTGCCTAAGGATTATTTTAAACAATTAATCTTTGATAAAGAAGGTGGAGCAGAGCTGTTAAGTTCAAGTAATTTTAAAAATTACTTCAGAGGAATTTATTTAAAGCCAATCAACCAAGAAGGAAAAATCACCAATTCTTTGAGTTTACTTAACCTAAAGGGAGGTGAAGCTAACATAACTATTTATTACAGAACTACAGATCCTGTAGATGAAGATGATGATTTTAGGAAAAGAGAATTCTCCTTAAATTTTTCAGGAAATATTATCAATACGGTGGAAACAACAATTCCAACTTCTTTTGATAATAATATATACCTTAAAGGTTTGCAAGGCTCGATGGCAGTTATAGATATTTTTACGGACGAAACTCAATTAGACTCTATTCAAGAACTAAACTGGTTAGTAAACGACGCTAATCTTACGTTTTATGTAAATCGTGATGTGGTAAATGTAGATGATGATTTACCTAACCGATTATTTATTTATGACCTTCAAAATGAAAGAGTTTTAAGAGATTACAATTTAGACTTAACACTAAATGATAATAATCCAAACTTGTCGAGGGTTATCCATCTTGGGAAATATGATGAAGAAACAGATGCCTACAAAGTCAGGATTACAAATGTAATCGCAGATGTTATTAGTAATCAAGATTCATTGGGTTTAAAGTTGGGAGTTGTAGTGACGAATAATGTAAACATTTTTAACCCTTCTTCATTAAAGTTGCAAGGTGTAGACACTCTAAATATTGCCCCTTCACCATCGGTGTTGACACCTAAAGGAAGTGTTTTCTATGGTGTAAATGCTATAGATGAAAAAAGATTAAAACTAAATATTCATTACACAGAATCTAATTAATAAACTATGTGCGGAATTGTAGGTTATATAGGTCATAGAGAAGCTTACCCTATTGTGATAAAAGGATTGCAACGTCTCGAATATAGAGGTTACGATAGTGCAGGTATTGCCTTGTACGACGGATCTAATTTGAATGTCTGTAAAACCAAAGGTAAAGTAGCAGATTTAAAAACCAAGTCTGAAAATGAAAATATAACCAAAGGGAGTATTGGGATTGGCCATACGAGATGGGCAACTCACGGTGTGCCAAACGATGTCAATTCACATCCGCATTATTCCAATTCTGGTAATCTAGTGATTATTCATAACGGAATTATCGAAAATTACGACAGCCTTCGCAAGGAGTTGATCTCTAGAGGTTACTCTTTTAAGTCAGAGACTGATACGGAAGTATTAGTTAACTTAATTGAAGACGTACAGAAAAAAGAAAACATAAAGCTCGGTAAGGCAGTTCAAATAGCTTTAAATCAAGTGGTTGGTGCTTATGCAATTGCTGTTTTTGACAAGCAAAAACCAAATGAAATAGTAGTGGCTCGTTTAGGAAGTCCACTCGCGATTGGTATTGGTGAAGAAGAGTTTTTTATTGCTTCCGATGCATCACCATTTATAGAATTTACCCAAAAAGCAATTTATTTGGAAGATGGCGAAATGGCAATTATCAGGACAGGCGAAGAAGTAAAGATTAGAAAAATACAAGGTGATAAAATGGTCGATCCTTACGTGCAAGAGTTACAGATGAACTTAGAGCAGATCGAAAAAGGAAATTACGACCATTTTATGTTGAAAGAAATCTACGAGCAACCAAGAGCGATTACAGATACTTATCGTGGAAGAATGCTTGTAGATAAAGGCATTATTAGGATGGCTGGTGTAGATGATAACATCGAAAAGTTCTTAAACGCCAAAAGAATTATTGTAGTTGCTTGTGGAACTTCTTGGCACGCAGGTTTGGTAGCAGAATACATTTTTGAAGAATACACCAGAATTCCGGTAGAAGTAGAATATGCATCCGAATTTATTTATCGAAATCCTATAATTTATAAAGACGATATTGTCATTGCTATCTCCCAATCTGGTGAGACTGCAGACACGATGGCAGCTATTAAATTAGCTAAGCAAAACGGAGCCTTTGTTTTTGGGGTTTGTAACGTCGTTGGTTCTTCGATTTCCCGCGAAACGCATGCTGGAGCATATACTCATGCGGGTCCAGAAATTGGTGTGGCATCCACCAAAGCTTTTACCACACAGATAACCATTCTTTCATTAATAGCATTAAAAATAGCTAAAGCAAAAGGAAATATCAGTAAACCTGATTACCAACATCACTTATCAGAGTTGGCTTTAATCCCTGAAAAGGTAGAAAAAGCACTAAACTCTAATGAGCATATCAAACAAGTAGCAGAAAAATATATGAGCTCTGCAAATTTTTTATACCTCGGTAGAGGGTTTAACTTTCCTGTGGCTTTAGAAGGTGCTTTAAAGCTAAAAGAAATTTCTTATATCCATGCAGAAGGTTACCCAGCTGCAGAAATGAAGCACGGCCCAATTGCTTTGATCGACGAAAAAATGCCCGTAGTTGTGATTGCAACCAAAAAAGGACATTACCAAAAAGTAGTAAGTAACATCGAGGAAATCAAATCGCGTAAAGGAAAAATTATTGCTATTGTAACAGAAGGAGACGAAAACGTTCGAAATTTGGCAGACTATGTAATAGAAGTGCCAGATACCATCGAAGCTTTTACGCCATTGTTAACCACGATTCCTTTGCAATTGCTTTCTTACCACATTGCGGTCATGTTAGGTAAAAATGTCGATCAGCCTAGAAACCTAGCAAAATCAGTTACAGTAGAATAAGAAATATTTTTTCTAAAAATAAATTAAAAAAGTTTTATAAAAAAGCATATCTTTGCACCCGAAAAAAGCGGGTGCTTTTTTTGTATATAACAAAACAATATAAATACACTAGATAATGTCTAAAGTTACAGGTAAAGTTGCTCAAATTATCGGTCCTGTTGTTGACGTTGAGTTTAACACAGAAAATGCTGAATTACCAAAGATTTACGATTCGTTGGAAATTGCAAATCAAGATGGTTCAAAATTAGTTTTAGAGGTACAATCCCACATTGGTGAAAATATGGTAAGAACCATTGCGATGGATTCTGCAGACGGTTTAAGCCGTGGTACAGAAGTTGTTGCAACAGGAGCTCCTATTCAAATGCCAATTGGTGATGACGTTTACGGACGTTTATTCAACGTAACTGGTGATGCTATCGATGGTTTAGGAAACTTACCAAAAGCAGGTAAAGATGGACTTCCAATTCACCGTGAAGCACCAAAATTTGAAGACTTATCGGTTTCTACAGAAGTTTTATTTACCGGTATCAAAGTAATCGATTTGATCGAGCCTTACGCAAAAGGTGGTAAAATTGGTTTATTTGGTGGTGCTGGTGTAGGTAAAACCGTATTGATTCAGGAATTGATTAACAACATTGCAAAAGGTCACGGAGGACTTTCTGTATTTGCAGGTGTTGGTGAAAGAACTCGTGAAGGAAACGACCTTTTAAGAGAGATGTTAGAGTCGGGTATTATCAAGTATGGTGATGACTTTATGCACTCGATGGAAGAAGGTGGTTGGGATTTATCTAAAGTAGATAAAGAGACGATGAAAGAATCGAAAGCGACTTTCGTTTTCGGACAGATGAATGAGCCACCAGGAGCTCGTGCACGTGTGGCACTTTCTGGTTTAACAATAGCAGAATATTTCCGTGACGGAGCTGGAGACGGACAAGGAAAAGACGTACTTTTCTTCGTCGATAACATTTTCCGTTTTACCCAAGCAGGTTCAGAGGTTTCGGCACTTTTAGGTCGTATGCCTTCTGCAGTAGGTTACCAACCTACTTTAGCAACAGAGATGGGTGCGATGCAAGAGCGTATTACTTCTACCAAAAGAGGTTCGATTACTTCGGTGCAAGCGGTTTACGTACCTGCAGATGACTTGACAGATCCAGCACCGGCGACAACTTTCGCCCACTTAGATGCAACAACCGTACTTTCACGTAAGATTGCCGAGCTTGGTATTTACCCAGCGGTAGATCCGTTAGATTCTACTTCAAGAATTTTAACTCCAGAAATCTTAGGGAAAGAGCATTATGCTTGTGCACAAAGAGTAAAAGAGTTGTTACAACGTTACAAAGAATTACAAGATATCATTGCGATTTTAGGGATGGAAGAATTATCTGAAGAAGATAAATTGGCGGTATCTCGTGCGAGACGTGTACAGCGTTTCTTATCACAACCTTTCCATGTAGCAGAACAGTTTACAGGTATTCCGGGAGTATTGGTAGATATCAAAGATACCATCAAAGGTTTCAATATGATTATGGATGGTGAGTTAGATCACCTACCAGAAGCAGCTTTCAACCTTAAAGGTACCATTGAAGATGCGATTGAAACTGGTGAGAAAATGTTAGCGGAAGCGTAAAATAGAAAGGAGGGATTAGATTTGAGATATCAGATTGTCTCACATCTCACATCTCACATCTCAATACTATAAACATATGCAATTAGAAATCGTAACCCCTGAAAAAGTAATCTTAAGCGCCCAAGTAACTTCTGTGGCTGTGCCTGGAGTAGAAGGTGAGTTTCAGATGTTAGAAAATCACGCTCCTATCGTTTCTGTTTTAGAAGAAGGGAAAGTGAAAATCGACGCAGGTAATTTAGTTCTTGAAGAAGAAACAAAGACTTTATTTACCAAAGGTGAAGACGGTCGCTTAGAGTTTATGATTAAAGGTGGTGTATTGGAGTTTAGCAATAACAAGGCAATTGTTTTAGCAGACTAAATTTTAATCGAAATATATATTTAAAAGGCTGATTTTTTAATCAGCCTTTTCTTATTATAGGTATTATAAAATATTTTACTTCGATAGATTTATCTTACTTTTGAAAAGTCTATGAAGGAACTACCTCAATCATTGCAGAGTAAACTCAAAGAAAGAAAGCAAAATAAAGCTTTTCGGACACTCTCTGTCTCTAAAAGAGAAGTTATCGATTTTTATTCTAACGATTACCTCGGTTTTTCAAAAAATAAAAAGATTGCTGATCGAGCCGAACAAATCCTTCAACAGGAAAAAATAGAAACACTCGGGGCAACTGGATCGCGACTCATTTCTGGAAACTCTGCTTTTTATGAAAAAGTAGAACAACAGATCGCCAATTTTCACCAAGAAGAATCTGCTCTTATCTTCAATTCGGGTTATACGGCTAATTTAGGGCTGCTTTCTTGTGTGCCTCAGAAAAATGATGTGATTTTATACGACGAACTTTCGCATGCTTCTATTCGTGACGGAATTTTGCTTTCGAATGCAAAAGCCTACAAATTCAAACACAACAATACTAAAGATTTAGAATCTAAAATATCTAAATTCAAACCCCAATCTGAAACAATTTATGTAGTGACCGAATCTGTTTTCTCGATGGATGGTGATCAAGCTCCGTTAGAAACTTTAGTAAAAACCTGTTTAGCAAATCAAGTCTATTTAATTATCGACGAAGCACATGCACTTGGTGTTTATGGAAGAAATGGCGTTGGCTTGGTACAAAAGTTAAATTTACAAAATCAGGTTTTTGCCCGTGTAATAACGTATGGGAAAGCATTGGGATGTCACGGAGCCGTAATTCTTGGCAATAAAGAATTAAGAGATTACTTGATTAATTTTGCTCGCAGCTTTATCTATACGACCGCTTTGCCACCACATCACTTGACCGTGATCTCGGCGGCTTATCAAGAGTTGGGAAAAACCGATGCACTTATAAAACTGAAAGAAAATATTTCTTATTTCAAAAAATCCGTTTCAAAAAAAGGTTTGACAAACAAATTTATCGAAAGTAATTCCGCAATACAATCTTTTATTATTCCTGGAAATGAACAAGCCAGAAACCTCGCCGAGCAAATACAAGCTCAAGATATGATGGTAAAAGCCATACTTTCGCCTACCGTTCCACAAGGAAAAGAGCGCATTAGAATTTGTTTGCATAGCTTTAATACTTCGCAAGAAATTGATACCTTACTCGATGTAATTTCCAGTAATTTATGACCAAAAAGTACGTGACGGTAGCTCGATTTACTTATTCTACCGAAGCTCAGATTTACAAAGGACGCCTCGAAGCAGAAAATATCGAGGCAAAGATCCTTAATCAATACACGATAGATACAGATCCGCTTATTAGCAATGCCATTGGTGGCGTACAATTGCAAGTTCCAGAAGAACAAAAGCTCAAGGCGAGATTTATTTTAGATCAAGTGAGTCAGCAAAATCTTGATGACGACGGAAACACTATCCAATGTCCTAATTGTAGTAGCAAAAAGGTGAATTTTTACTCGAATATCAAAGATTTTAAATCGATGATCGCTTACTTAATCGCGATAATTTTTGTTGTTTTGCCTTTGTACACGCGTCACGATTATACGTGTGAAGAATGCGGTAAAAAATTCAATACCAATGACTAATATTTTCATTACCGGAATAGGTACCGAAATAGGAAAAACCATCACTTCGGCTATTGTGGTCGAGTCGCTCAAGGCGGATTATTTTAAACCTATTCAAGCGGGCGATTTAGACAATACAGACACGCACAAAGTGCGAAAATTAGTGAGCAACAACACGTCTCAATTCCACGAAAGTGCTGTTGAACTTCATACGCCTATGAGTCCTCACGCTTCCGCGGAAATAGATAACGTGGCAATAAAAGCTAGTAAAATCTCACGCCCAAAGACCAAAAACACCCTTGTGATTGAAGGTGCTGGCGGTTTGCTTGTTCCGATCAATAACACCGAAACCATTGCCGATTTGATACACAAAGAGGATAAAATTATTGTGGTTTCTAGACATTATCTGGGAAGTATCAATCACACTTTACTCACGATTGAAGCGCTAAAGAGCAGAGGTTTCGCTGTCGCTGGAATTATTTTTAACGGAAAAGAAACACCAACCACCGAAAATATCATCCAAAAAATGAGTGGTGTCCCTGTCTTGGGAAGAATAGATGACGAACCTTATTTTGATAACAACGTGGTTAAATATTACGCAGATAAATTCCAAAAGGCGCTAAAAAAACTGGTATGAGTTTAATAGAAAAAGACCATAAATACATTTGGCATCCACTTACGCAACACCAGCACGAGCAGCCTATATTGCCTATAAAATCTGCTCAAGGAGTTTATTTAGAAGATGTAAACGGCAAAAAATATATCGACGGAATTTCATCTTGGTACACGGCTGTTTATGGACATTGTCATCCAAAAATAGTCGAAGCTATACAGCAACAAGTTCAACAATTAGATCAGGTAGTTTTTGCGGGGTTTACACATCAACCCGCGGTAGGACTAGCAGAAAAACTGATAGCTATTTTACCAGAAGGTCAATCCAAAGTCTTTTTTAACGATAACGGTTCAACGGCAACAGAAATTGGTATTAAAATGGCCTTGCAATACCATTTTAACTTGGGAAATAAACGAACGACCATGTTGGCTTTCGAAAATGGTTTTCACGGAGATACTTTTGGAGCGATGTCGGTTTCTGGACTATCGGTTTATAACGGTGCTTTCGAACAACATTTTATAGATGTTAAAAGAATTCCGGTGCCAACCGATGAAAATATTGATGAAATAAAACAACAGATTGAACATATTCATCAAGAAACGCCAATTGCAGGTTTTATTTACGAGCCTTTGGTGCAAGGAGCAGCCGCCATGCAAATGCACAAAGCCGAACATCTTGATAAAATCCTGGCTTTTTGTAAAGCAAAAGAGATGGTCTTGATTGCCGATGAAGTAATGACAGGTTTTGGGAAGACAGGTAAAAATTTTGCTTCTGATCATATGATGACCAAACCCGATGTGATATGCTTATCTAAAGCTTTAACGGCAGGCATGTTGCCGATGGGTGCAACGACTTGTTCTCAGCAAATTTTCGAAGCTTTTTACGACCAAGATATTGCTAAAGGCTTATTCCACGGGCATACTTATACAGCCAATCCGTTGGCGTGTAAAGTGGCTTCTGCGGCGATAGATTTGTTACTTTCAGACGAAATTCAACAGAATATTCAAGCTATTATAGGTTGGCATCAAGCTTTCGCGAAAACGATAGAACACCATAAAAATGTAAAATCAGTAAGACAAACTGGTATCATCTTAGCCATAGACTTGGCAACCGAATTTTCGCGGTACGGAAATTTCAGAAACAAAATATATCATTTTTTCCTTGATAAAGGTATTTATTTAAGACCTCTAGGAAACACCATTTATATTTTAGCTCCTTACGTGATAAAATCTTCTGAAATGCTTGATATTTACAATGTAATAGAAAAATTTTTGAATAATTATTTAGAAGATATATAAATTATCTTTTTTTCCTTAAAATATTAACTTTTTTAAGTAATATTGTAAGAAGGAAATTTGTTTCAATTAAAGATTAGGAATGGGGTAACCTAATTTTTAAACTAAGCTCTGGGTTTTACCAGAGCTTTTTTTATTTTTGACAATTAAAAAACCAATTTGATTTCATCCCCAATATATATCGATGCGATTAGCTCAGTTTCTGCATTGGGCGTTCATGAGAAAGAAGTTTTTCAATCTTATCTTCGACAAAAGCCTTTATTCTGTCAGCAGAAAATTCAAGGTAAAGAACGCGAATTTATTTCTCCAATTAGTGAGCAAGGCAATGAGCTCTTAAACAGCATTTCAAAAGAAAGCAAAGCATACACGACACTTGATAGGACCGCTTTGTTAGCCATATTTGCTGCCCGAGAAACCCTTAAAAAAGCAAACTGGAATCATCAAAATTTTGGAGTAAATATTGGGTCTTCTCGTGGGGCAACACAATTGTTTGAAAACTATGTACAAGAATATTTAGCAACAGGAAAAGTAAGCACGCAAGCTTCACCAACCACTACATTAGGAAATATTTCTTCGTGGGTGATGCAAGACTTGATGGCAAATGGTCCAGAAATCAGCCATTCGATTACTTGTTCGAGTGCGATGCATAGTGTTCTGAATGCGATTGCCTGGATAAGATCGGGTTTAACCGATTATTTTTTGGCGGGTGGAAGTGAAGCGCCGTTAACCAAGTTTACCATCGCTCAGATGAAAGCTTTAAAACTGTATGCCAATTTTAATTTAGAAGAAACTTACCCCAATAAAAGTTTAGATTTTTCGAAGAAGAAGAACACGATGATTCTAGGCGAAGCTGCTGCTTGTATGGCATTGGCCAATCAAAAATCAGAAAATAGCCTTGCTGAAATTATTGGTTTCGGTTATGCTAACGAAGCTTTAAAGCACAGTGTTTCCATATCAAGAGATGCAGTTTGTTTACAGAGATCAATGACAAACGCTTTAAAGATGGCAAATCTTAAAAAAGTAGATGCGGTAGTGATGCACGCACCAGGAACTGTAAAAGGTGACTCATCTGAACTTGAAGCCTTACAAAAAGTATATGGAAAAGATAACCTACCGTTGTTGACTTCCAATAAATATTTAATTGGCCATACCTTTGGCTCTTCGGGAATGATGAGTTTGGAAATGGCTGTTTTAATGTTAAAAAACAATCGGTTTTTAGAAAATCCGTTGTATGAAAATTCCACGGAAGTGAAAGAAATAAAGTCGGTAATGGTGAATTCTGTTGGTTTTGGCGGAAATGCCGTGAGCATCATTATTTCAAAATAATAGCAAATCTTCTCAGAAAATACATTACATTTCTTATTTTTGAACTCTTAACCTTTATCATTATGAAGATCAAACATCACTGGACGAAAGAGGAAATTTTAGCAATCTATAACAAGCCTTTGATGCAGTTATTGTACGAAGCAGCAACTGTACATCGTGAGTATCACGACCCAAATAAGGTGCAAGTTTCTACGCTACTTTCGATTAAAACCGGTGGTTGTCCCGAAGATTGTGGCTATTGTCCTCAAGCGGCTAGGTATCACACTGATCTGGAAGGAAATGAATTGATGTCTGTACAGCAAGTAAAAGCACAAGCCTTAAGAGCAAAATCTTCTGGAAGCTCTAGAGTTTGTATGGGAGCGGCTTGGCGAAATGTAAAAGATGGTCCTGAATTTGACAATGTTTTGGAGATGGTGCGTACCATCAATAAACTAGATATGGAAGTTTGTTGTACTTTAGGAATGCTTACCGAAAACCAAGCAAAACGCCTGGAAGAAGCCGGTTTGTATGCTTACAACCACAATCTTGATACCTCAGAAGAATATTATAAAGAGGTAATCTCTACGCGAGGTTATGAAGATCGTTTAAAAACTTTAGACAACGTTAGAAAAACCAATGTAACCGTTTGTAGTGGCGGAATTATCGGAATGGGCGAAAGCGAAGCAGACCGTGCAGGAATGTTGGTAGCCTTAGCAAGATTAAACCCACAACCAGAATCGGTACCCATCAATGCTTTGGTAGCTGTTGAAGGAACTCCATTGGAAGAACAGCAAACAGTGCCGATTTGGGATATGATAAGAATGGTTGCAACCACAAGAATTGTCATGCCAAAAACACAGGTAAGGCTTTCTGCCGGTAGAACACAAATGAGTAGAGAAGGGCAGGCGATGTGCTTTTTCGCAGGAGCGAACTCTATCTTTGCTGGAGATAAATTGTTGACGACTCCAAACCCTGATGTAAATGAAGATATGGAAATGTTTAAGCAATTAGGTCTAGATGTGCAAAAACCTTTTGAGAAACATGCGCAACCAAGAACAGTCGAAGCTGCAGAATCTCAATTAACTTCTTTGGGAGAAAAGCCAAAATGGTCAAGACCAGCACACCAAATTGAGCGTAACCTAGAGGCACAAGGAAAGAAAGTAAAAGCTTAATAAAAAACTAAATATATATTTTTTTAAACCAAGCGCTTTTAGCTTGGTTTTTTGTTGCAACAAGCCATATTTGCTTGGTTTCTTTTTAAGTTTTAACTTTAAGAATTAATTTATCAACTGTTTTATGTATGAATAAATACCTATTCATATTTTTCTTCTTCGCTTGTAACCTAATATGGGGTCAACATAAGGTAGATAAACTACAAGATAGCTTAAACACTACTATAGATGTTGAAAAAAGAATAGACTTAAGAAAGCAGATAGCTCTTGACCTTATGTTTGAAGATTGGGACAAAGCTTTAAAGTATATCGAACTTGCAGAAAAAGAAGCAAAGAGCTTGTCTAACATAGAACGATTGGCTTCTGTTTATGTAACTACAGCTAGAATGTATTATGCTAAAGATGTGATTGATGTTGCTTTGGAATATTACTTGAAAGCAGAAGAAATTTACAAAAGCACCGAAAATTTAGCACAACAGATTTCGATACAGAACAATCTAGCGATTATTTATGCCCGTCTCGAAAATATAGAAAAAGCCACTTATTATTTCAATAAAGCATTTCGTTACCACAAGAGCTTTAAGAATAAAGACTCGTTGCAATATGCAAGTATTCTTATCAATATGGGGACTTTGTATCTAAAAAAGAATATAGATTCTTCCTTAGCTTATTACCACCGCTCTTTAGAGATCAGCAAAAAATTAAATAATAACATGATTGCGGCCTACCTAAATACCAATATCGGAAAGGCGATGTACGAAAAAGACAGTACGGCAGCAAAAAAAGCAAAGGAATATTACGATAAAGCGCTTGATATAGCAAAAAAAGTAGAAGATAAAAGTGTAGAAGCTCTAGTAAACGGTTATGTTTCAGACTTTTATTTAAATGAAAAACAGCATGATTCAGCTATATTTTATGCAAAAAAAGCGATTGAAGGATTTAAGAACAAAATATATTCCATCAATTACCAAGATGCTATTGAAATCCTTTATAAAGCCAATTTAAACAAGCAGGATTATGAAGAAGCTGCAACTTATTTTGAGTTGTATAACAAAATACGCGATAGTCTACAATTGGAAAAACAAGCTGTAAATGTAGAGCGTATAAAACTACAAGAAGAGTACAAGTCTAAATTAGCTTTACGTGAATTGCAAGCAGAGAAAAGCCAATCAAAATATTTTATGGTTTTCTTGGGGCTTATCTGTATTTTGTTGGCACTTGCGTTGGTTTTGGTGAAGTATAGAAATAAGATAGCTTATAATAGAATTGAGCGAGAACTCATCACTTCAAAAAATAAAGAGTTAACGTCTACATTAGATCAAAAAAACAGTGAACTGGTGAGTAAAACCATGGTAGAAGCTCATAAAGCAAACGCCATTACTTCAGTTTTAGATGACTTGAAAATATTAAAACGAAAGGCCGTCAAGAAAGAAACCCAGCTTCTGATTGCTCAAGTTATGAAAAAATTAGAACGTGACCTCAATCCAGATGTTTGGAAAGAGTTTGAGATAGGCTTTGCACAAGTACACCAATCCTTTTTTAAAAATTTAGCAGAAAAACACCCAAAACTCAGTCCTAAAGATAGGCGCTTATGTATCTTACTTTTCTTGGACTTCTCAACCAAAGAAATTGCAAAACTTACAGGAATGTCTTTTAAATCGATTGAAAATTCACGGACTAGGCTCCGAAAAAAACTCCTTCTTACCAATAAAAAAGTAAACGTTTCAACTTACTTACGCTCATTGAGCTGATGATTTAATATTCTGAAAACAAATACATTATAAAAAAAAGAGTGTTAATATATTTGGCGTGAGTGTTTTTTAATTAAGCAATTTATTTACTGAAAAGCTTCATGATTTATATTTATTCGCGGAAATCATGCAAGAAGTTAATAGGTTTTATGATTTTCGATCAAAAAAAAAGTATAATGATTAATATAAACTAAATTTTATGAAAAAAAGATTACTAAACCTATGCGGATTGTTCTGTGCTAGTTTAATGGTGTGCAGTTCGCTAAAAGCTCAAACAGGATTACATTTTGATAGCACAGATGATTATGTTCAAACTGATTATGCAGGAGTTTTAGGCGATAACGCCCGAACGGTTGAAGCTTGGGTGAAAACAGAAAGTAATAATAATGAACAGATTATTGCTACTTGGGGAAGTGAAGCTGTAAACGGACAACGTTTTACTTTTCGCTTAAATGCCTCTGGAACTAATGATGTCATAAGAATAGAGATAAAAGGAGGTGGTTTTAACGGTTCTGTAAATGTAAACGATGGTGCTTGGCATCACGTAGCAGTAACCTACGACCCAACCTTAAGTGCTAACAAGTATAAGTTATACGTAGACGGTGTTTTAGATACAGAAGCTGACATTAGCACTACTTTAAATACAACAGCAAATACAGATTTAATTATAGGAAGAAGGATCAATCCTTCTTTTGGAGGTTTTTTCTCAGGAACAATAGATGAACTTAGAGTTTGGGATGTAGCTAGAACGCAAACTGAAATTCAAAATACTATGAACGCTGAAATATGCAATATCCCCACTTCTCTAAAAGCATATTTTAAGTTTGAAGATGGTATTCCAGCTGCCGATAACTCAACTCTGACTAGTATTATTGATAGCTCAGGAAATAATTATGTAGGAGTTTTAAACGATTTTGCATTAACGGGAACAACATCAAACTTTGTGACTGGAGCCACTATATCTTCAAGTCTAGACACCACAATTTCACTTACCAATAGTGATAGCACATTATCAGTAGCTGAAGCGGGTGCAACTTATCAGTGGTTAGATTGTAATAATGGGAATAGCCCTATTACCAATGAAACCAATCAGGACTTTACACCTACTAGTAGCGGAAGCTATGCCGTAGAAGTTACTGCCAATGGTTGTACAATAGTATCAGATTGTTTTGATTTTGTATTGCCTTGTGCTGCAACTGTAGTGACTAATTATCCGTTTGTCGAAACTTTTGAGGATGACAGTAACACCTTAAGCTGTTGGACACAGATTTATGAGGTTGGTACTGCAGATTGGACTCTTGCAGAGGGAACTAATTCAGGAAATATTACCACCGCATATAACGGAAGTAAAAACCTTTTATATGTAAGCCAAACTGGAACTGGTGATCCTGTCACTAAATTTGTAAGTCCAGTATTAGATTTATCTGCTTTAAACAATCCTAAACTAAGCTTTTATTATGTTCAAGAAGATTTCCAAGGAGATTACAATACCATGAAGGTTTATTATAGAATAAGCGAACAAGATGCGTGGGTAGAATTAGCAGATCTTAATTCGGCAGTAAATTCTTGGACACAAGAAACCATTGTTTTACCTAATCCTTCTGCTACTTATCAATTAGCTTTTGAAGGAATAAATAATTTCGGACATGCAAATGCTATTGATGATATCATGATTGAGAACACTGTTGCAGTAAATCAAAATAAACTTACCGAGGTTGTGTTATACCCTAACCCTGTGAAGAATGTATTGTTCTTGGAAGCAAGACAAACAATTCAGACAGTTAAAGTTTATAATTTATTAGGGCAAAAAGTTTTAGAGACACAACCTAATGCTTTAAATGCACAAGTAGATACTGCTAGATTGTCTGGTTCAGGTGTTTTCTTAGTAGAAGTTAACACAAATGGTGAGACCAAAACCTACAAAGTTATCAAAGAATAACTTTTAATAAAAAAACAAGACGAAAAGGGGCTATTTATATAAATAGCCCCTTTTTATTTTTCAATTTCTTTTAAAAGGAATTAAGTAAGAACGACAGAAAAGAATAAAATTTACTATATAATAGATAAAGGAGGCATAACAGCTCTCCTTTTTTAATTTTATTAATCATAGCTATTCTTATTGCTTACAGTTAAACTATATTGTAACTTTACCTCATTAACAGCAATAACAATGACGAAAGAACATGTGAGCTATGAACAAATTGTTAGGGTAAAACACCTATCAAAAGAGAATTTTATAAGGCTTTACTTAAAACAAGAGAAACCTGTCGTTGTAGAAAATTTCACTCAAGACTGGCCGGCATACCAAAAATGGTCATTAGATTATTTTGCCAATAATTATGGAGACGTTGTAGTGCCGCTTTATAATAGTAATCCAGCTAAGGGAAAAGAGCCATCTAGGAAGCCTGTAAAACATTTACCACTTAAATCATATATTGATATTCTTAAAAAAGGGCCAACAGACCTAAGAATATTCTTTTTTAATATTCTAAAAAAAGCACCAAATCTTCAAGAAGATTTTAAATATCCTGACTTGGGGGTTAAATTTTTTAAAAAATTGCCTGTATTGTTTTTTGGAGGAGAAAATGGAAAAGTTTTATTGCATTATGACATTGATTTTGCTAATAATTTTCATTTCAATTTTATAGGAGAAAAAAAAATTATCCTGTTTCCGCATGAGCAGAAAAGACTTTTGTATCACGTTCCGTACTCTATTGTTTCTATAGAAGAAATAGAGTTTGATTATCCTGATTATAAAAAATACCCAGCTTTAAAAAATGCAGAAGGTTATGAAGTTACACTAAAACCTGGTGAAATGCTATATATTCCAAGTGGATATTGGCATTACATCCGTTATCAAACCCCATGTGTTTCACTTACCTTGCGTTCTTTCCCAAAATCGCTAAACAAAACTTTACAATTTGTTAAAAATCTTGCTTTTACCATGCCTTTTGACAACCTTATGCGAAAATTAAAAGGACAATCTTGGATAGATTATAAAAATCAAAAAGCGATCTCCAACGCCCAAAAAGCTATAGAAGAAAGGAAATAATATGCATCAACTTCAGCTAAAAGAAATTGACCGCGTTGCTTCAATTTCGAAAGAAGATTTTATCAATAAGTATGTAAAATCACAAACACCTGTGGTCATACAGAATTTGACAAAAGATTGGTCAGCCTACCATAAATGGAATTTTGATTATATCAAACAAATTGCTAAAAATAAAATTGTGCCTTTGTATGACGACAGGCCAACAACAAGCAAATATAAATTTAATGAGCCGCACGCAGAAATGCGGATGGAAGATTACATCAATCTTTTACAATCTAAGCCGACAAATTATCGCATTTTTTTATATAGTTTACTAAAAGAAGTACCGCAGCTGCAAAACGATTTTAAATATCCAGACTTAGGTTTACGATTTTTAAAAGGCTTACCATTTTTGTTTTTCGGAGGTGAAAACTCGAGTGTTTTTATGCATTACGATATTGATTACGCCAATATCTTACATTTTCATTTTGAAGGTAAAAAGCGTTGTGTGCTTTACCCTCCTTCTGAAAGTAAATTTTTATACAAAGTACCCTATGCTTTGATTTCCCTTGAGGATATTAATTTCAACAAACCAGATTTTAAAAAATTTCCTGGCCTAAAATATGCTAAAGGTTACGAAACATCTCTAAATCATGGGGATGCTTTATATATGCCCGAAGGATATTGGCATTTTATGACTTATCTCACACCAGGTTTTTCCATGAGTTTGCGTTCGATGCCTAAAAAGCCTATTCACCTTATGAAAGCAATTTATAATATTGGCATCATGCGACATTACGATAATTTTCAGAAAAAATGGAAAGGTGAAAAATGGATGAAATATAAAAATAAAAAAGCCATCGAGAATACCGAAAAAAACATCTTAAATTAAGGTAGAATAATTCTAAATAAACTTTACCAGTTCTAAAAAATCTTTTATTTTTGCCGTCATTCTATAATTAATCTAAATAAATTTAGAATTGAGGCAGATATATAAATCTTTTGTTTTTCACACTATCTTTTTGTGTGTTGTATTTCATAATCTTAGCTCTTTCTCACAAAATACCCAAAGCATTAGCGGTTTGGTGGTAGATGGTCTCAATAAGCCATTAGAGGGTGTAAATATTACACTCAAAAATGAATTTATAGGCATTGCTACCGATAAACAAGGTCAGTATAAAATCGAAGGAATCTCGAAAGGGAGGCATATAATAGAAGTCTCTTTATTGGGTTATAAAGTCCAAACCAGAGAAATTGAAATAAAAAATAAAGATATTATTTTAAATTTCACTTTAGTGGAAGAAACCTTCGCAATTGATGAGGTAACTCTTCAAGGAAAATCTAAAATTCGTCAAATAAATGAGCAAGCCTATGCGGTTACTTCAGTATCTACCAAAGAATTATTAAATAGTTCTGTAGATGCTCAACAAATATTAAACCGAGTACCAAGTGTTCGTATTCTTCAAGATGGCGGTTTGGGTTCAAATTATACCTTTTCACTTAACGGCTTTAAAGGAAATCAAGTAAAGTTTTTCTTAAACGGTATCCCGATGGATAATTTTGGTTCTTCTTTTAATTTAGGCAATATACCTGTCAATTCTATCGAACGTATCGATGTTTATAATGGTGTAGTACCTATCTGGTTAGGCACCGACGCTCTAGGTGGAGCGGTCAATATCATTACCAATCAAAAAGAGGAATATTTGGATGTTTCTTACACGTATGGTTCTTTTAATACACACAGAGCTTCTGTAAATGGAGCTTTTACAAACGACACTACAGGTTTTACAGTAAGAGGTAATGCTAATTACAATTATTCTGATAATAACTATGATGTCTTAGTTAATATAAAGGATGAGTTAGGTAATGTTATTGAAAACAATGTAGAAGTAGAACGTTTTCATGATACGTATAAATCTTTAACAGCTCAATTGGAGTTAGGTTTTATTGATAAGAGTTTTGCAGATCAGATCTTATTTGGAGTCATTACATCTGGAGATAATAAAGATGTACAAACAGGGGCAACAATGGAAACTGTTTTTGGAGCTGTAAAAAGCAAGAGCTATTCCATAATTCCAACCTTAAAATATAAAAAAAGAGATTTATTTACAGAAGGCTTAGATGTTAGTCTTAACACATCCTATAATATTACTAAAACAGAAAATATTGATACCCTTGTTGGTTTTCGCTACAACTGGTATGGTGAAAAGTTATCATCAGAATCTCAAACAGATGCAGAACTAGGAGAAGCAAACCTATTAAAATTTGACGATAATGAGTTTGCCAACCAGCTTAACTTAAGTTATTTACTTAATGAAAAACATTCTTTTGCGTTTAACCATTCTTTCCAATACTTTAAAAGAGACGAATTTGATGAAGTAAACACCGATATCAATCAGTACTTCCTTCCTAAAAGATTACATAAAAACACCTTAGGATTGTCTTATAAATATCAGCTCAATAAAAAATGGTCAACTACCTTTTTTGGTAAAGCTTATCACCTAAATGTTGAATCAAGCCAACGCT
Organism: Mesonia sp. K7; assembly: GCF_003233725.1. Taxonomy (GTDB): domain Bacteria; phylum Bacteroidota; class Bacteroidia; order Flavobacteriales; family Flavobacteriaceae; genus Mesonia. Next base: position 28,914 of record NZ_QKQV01000003.1, on the reverse strand, counting down.
CAGGAAACACCATAGAAACGACTGAAGCGGTAGAAATATCTAACCATAATTATGGTTATGGTATTGCTTCCTCCTATTTTATCACTCCAAATTTACAGTTTAAAACTTCGTTTGAGAATGCTTTTAGATTGCCTACTGCAGAGGAATTTTTTGGAAACGGTTTAACAATAGTGCCCAATGTAAATCTAAAACCAGAACAAAGCAAAAACCTGAATATTGGGGGTAGCTACAATTTTAAAATCTTAGAAGATAATCATATTGAACTTGGTGCTACATATATTTACCGTGAGGCGAAAGATTTGATTTATGATATAGTAACTGTAAGTGGACCTACTTCAAAAAAAGACAACCTTGCAGAAGTAAAAGCTAACGGAATACAGGCAAATTTTGGGTATAGGTATAAAGAGTTTTTTAACCTAAGTGCCAATGCTACTTACCAGAATATTACCGATGAAGCAGATTTGATTTATAATGATTATTCTGGCTTTCAACCAAATTTTAATAAAGGAGCTAGAATACCAAACACACCCTATTTATTTGGAAGTGTTGTAGCGGGCCTAAACTTTAAAGACTTGTTTGTTGAAAAATCAAATTTCAATTTCAATTATTACTTCAATTTTACAGAAGAATATTTTCTAAGTTCAGAACGGTATGGGTATACAGACAGTAAAGCTATAATTCCGCGGCAGCTTTCCCACAGTGTAGAAGCCATCTATAGTTTTGATAAAGGTAAATATAATATATCATTAGAATGCCGAAATATTACTGACGAAGTATTATACGACAAATTTAGATTACAAAAACCAGGTAGGGCCTTTTACCTAAAATTAAGATACAGTATATAATTAAAAATTCAATAATTAAATTAAACACAATGAATAGATTAAATTTAAATCTTAACCGAATAGTAGTGTTACTTTTTTTATCATTTGCAATGATTTCTTGTAGTAATGATAACGAGGACAACGACCCTGTAAGTAGGGGTGATTATGCTTTGTCTCTGGCCATTCAAGGTACAGAAGGCAATTTTAGTTATTACACAGTACCCTTTGAGCAGATTATGGAAGGAACTTTAACCGCTCAAGGTCAAGGAATAGAACAACCAGGTTATTACGATTTTGTTGGTTTTGACAATACCATTTATAGCCTAGGAGGATTAGACGATGTGAATGTAGTTGCTATTTCTCAAAACCCAGATGGTACTTTAAATCAAGTAGGGGATGTTTCTTTTTCAAATAGTCTCTCAGATATGGTAAAAGCAGGAGATAATACTTTGGTTTCAGTAACAATGTCTTCTTCATCAGATATCATTACATTTAGAAAATTTAACAGCAATAGCATCACCGTAACTGAAGAAAAGGTGGTACAGGTTTCAGAATTTACCAATTTGGTAGGGCCTTCCTATTCCGGAATGGTTGTTAGAGGAGACGAGTTATTTTTAAGCTATTATATTTCAGACCCAAATACATATGATACTAACTATACAGATCAGGCAGAAGTTGCTGTTTTCTCTTATCCAGAATTAGAGTTTCAAAAAGTCATTACCGATACCCGTGTTGGCCCAATAGGAGGATTTAATGTTAAATCAGGTTTGGTAAAAGATAATGATGGGAATGTCTATGCGATTTCACATTCTAATCCTGCAAACGGTTTTAGTCAATCTACCCAACCGGCTGGTGTTTTAAGAATTAACGCAGGTGAAACAGAGTTTGATCAAAACTATTATTTTGACATAGTCGCAGCCTCGGGCGGCTTTAATACAGCTCACCTTAAGTTTTTAGGGGCTAACAAGGCTTTCGCCGAAATGAATACAGCTACAAGAGATACACAAGAACGATGGTCTGATGGCCCGCTGCAATCTGCAGTAATCGATTTTGAGACCCAAACAGTAGATTTTATTCAAGGTGTGCCAGAGCATAAAGGAAACGGAAGAAGACTTGCTGCTTTACAAGAAGGAGATAATATTTACTTATGTATTCCAGAAGACAACGGTATCTATGTTTATGAAATGGATACAAGAACACTTACGGCCACAAAAGGAGCAAAAGTTCAAGCAAGTTTCGTAGCTGGTTTCTTTAAATTTTAATAGAATTAAATTACCTAAATCAGCTTACTTAAGGTAGGCTGATTTTTCTTTTATCTGATGGCAAAAAATAAAAACACAAAAAAGAAAGCTAAGAAAAGTAACATAAGAAAACTCAATGATTGGCTACATTTGTGGTTAGGATTGGGTTCAGGGATTATTGTTTTTATTGTAAGTATTACAGGTTGTATTTATGCGTTTGAACAAGAAATCAAAGATGCAATGGAGCCTTGGCGTTTTGTGAAAGATCAAAAAAAAGATTTTGTACCGCCAAGTCAGTTAATAGATACGGCAAAAATTTACATGCCAGATATAAAACCCTCAGGTTTAACCTACAGTAATAGAGAAGGAGCAGCAGCAGTTGGCTTTAATGAACGTATAAACGGCAAACGTCATTTCACAGCAGTTTTCTTAAATCCTTATACAGGAGAGTTTATAAAAAAACAGAAGCTTATAGGAGGTGATGAGTTTAATTTTTTCAGATTTATAATTGATGGACATCGTGCCTTATGGTTGCCTTATGATATAGGAAGACCTATTGTGGGAATAGCCACGCTGGTTTTTTTAGTGCTTCTTATTACAGGGTTGATTATGTGGTGGCCCAAAAACTGGAAAAAGTCCAATCGGGATAAGAGTTTTAAAATTAAATGGAAAGCTAAGTTTAAACGGGTAAATTATGACTTACATAATGTAGTAGGTTTCTATAGTTTATTGTTAGCTATGGTAATCGCCATAACAGGATTGGTTTGGAGTTTTAAATGGTTTGAAAATGGCTTATATTATCTAACCTCAGGAGGTCAAGAAAAACCTGAGCATAGCCACCCGCACTCAGATGTATCTAAGGCAGAATTAGTTCTTAACGATAGTATATCGGCGTTAGATAAAGCTTGGTACCTTACTCGTAAACAAGAAATGAATGCAGGTGGATTTTACATGTCTCCTACATTACATCACGAAGATGACGCTATTGAAATCATTGCTTATCAAGATCATGGTTCTTTTTACAATCGTAATGAGTATTTCTACGATCGGTATACTTTAAAACGTTATCGAGTAAAAGGCGATGAGTATAAAAATGCAGCGCTGGCAGACAAGATTAGTATGCTTAATTATGACATACATATTGGTGCTGTGTTTGGTTTTGCAGGGAAACTTTTGGCTTTTTTTATAAGTTTGATTTGTGCAAGTTTGCCCGTGACCGGATTCCTAGTGTGGTGGAATAAAGGAAGAAAAATGAAACCCTAATCGAGTTCCTGTAATTTTTCGTAAACCAAATGGCTTTCCCAGCCTCGATAGAGTAGATAATCAGCAACTTTCTTTTTGAGTTTGTAGGTGTTATTTTCAGAGGTGTTTTTTACTTTTTTTCGGAAAAGTTCCTCTAGGGTTTCCGCATAAGCGGCTTCAGATATTTCAGCTAAGGCAGATCTTATATTAAAAACAGAAATCTCCCTTTGTTCTAATTCTCTTTTGATACGGAATTTCCCCCATTTTTTAATACGGAATTTTCCGCGCGCAAAAGCCTTTGCAAAGCGCTCTTCGTTGAGGTAGTTTTCTTGAATAAGTTCGGCAATGATTTTAGCTCTTCCTTGCGGAATGATACGAAGATCTTTCAGTTTTTTCTCGACCTCTTGGTGACAGCGTTCTTGGTAAGCACAATATTTTTTGAGCTTTTGGGTAGCTTCTTCTATGGTGTAAGATTTCTGAGGCCTCAAATTCATAAGGGTATAAAAATAAAAAATCCCTGCAAAAATAAATTTACAGGGATTATTTTTTTATAAAATTACATTTCCGTCTTTATCATGAAAATGATATTCTAAATACGTGTAAGCGTCTCTTGGTAAGACTTTTACCCAGCGTTTATGGTCAAAAAACCATTTGCTTCTGGGTGATGGAATTCCTTTTGTTAAGAATGCAGCCACAAAAGGATGAGCTGTTATAGAGATCTTTTTATGATCTTTTTTTATGATTTTGAGCAGATCGGTATTTATTTTATCTACCAAAACAATCGGTGCTTCAATTTCACCTTGGCCGTTTGGATTTACCTCGCGGGTTTTGATATTCATTTCTGGTCTTACTCGTTGTCTTGTAATCTGTACAAGTCCGAATTTTGTTGGTGGCAAGATTTTATGTTTTGCACGGTCATCGCTCATTTCGTTACGTAAGTGATCGTAAAGTTTTTTGCGATTATCGGCATGGTTCATATCTATAAAATCGACCACGATAATACCACCCATATCACGAAGTCTCAGTTGTCTAGCTACTTCACTAGCGCTGATAAGGTTGACTTCTAAAGCGGTGTTCTCTTGGCTTTTTTCTTTGTTGCTTCGGTTTCCGCTATTTACATCGATTACGTGCATGGCTTCGGTATGTTCAATCACCAAATATGCACCTTTACTCATAGATACGGTTTTACCAAATGCGGTTTTGATTTGCCTTTCGATTCCAAATTTTTCAAAAATCGGAACTTTAGATTGATAATGTTTTACGATTGATTCTTTTTGCGGAGCAATCTCTCCGATGTAGTCTGTGATTTGTGTGTATAAAGTTTCGTCATCTACATGGATGGCAGAGAAACTATCGTTAAACATATCTCTAATAATAGAGTTTGCACGACTTAATTCTCCCATCACTTTGGTAGGATGTGATGCTTTATAAAGTTTTTTACACATACTCGTCCAACGATTCATCAAATTTTGAAGATCTTTGTCGAGGTCTGCTACTTTTTTGCCTTCAGCTACGGTACGTACAATGATACCAAAACCTTTTGGTCTAATGCTTTTTACCAAGCGTTTTAGTCTGTCTTTTTCTTCTTTCTCTTCTATTTTTTGTGAAATAGAAATACGATTGGAAAAAGGAACTAAAACAATATACCTTCCAGCAAAAGAAAGCTCACTGCTTATTCTTGGGCCTTTGGTAGAAATAGGTTCTTTTACTACTTGTACTAGTATAGACTGATTTGATTTTAAGACGTCGTTTACACTTCCGTCTTTAGAGATGTCTTCTTCAAATTTGAAATTCTTTAAAGAAAAATCTTTTGCTTTACCTGTGCTTACACGTTTGGTGAATTTGATCAAAGAGGCGATTTTTGGTCCTAGGTCATGATAGTGTAAAAAACCATCTTTCTCGTAGCCAACATTTACGAAGGCTGCGTTGAGACCAGGAACCACTTTTCTTATTTTGGCAATAAAAATATCGCCAACAGAGAAGTTGTTATCTTCGTCTTCTTTGTGTAATTCGATTAGTTTTCCATCTTTTAATAAGGCAAAATCAATAGCAGCAGAATTTGATCTGATAATGAGTTCTTTATCCATAATTCTTGCTTATAGATTTTTATCCGTATAATTTTCGTATACAGATGGATTAAACAATATTTTTCACAGGGTTTTTGTAAAACTCCCGGCGAAACTATACGGTGATAGTTTCAATTTCAATGAACGTATTGAACAGAAAAAGTAATTCCTAGAATTACTTTTTCTTCTTGTGACGGTTAGCTCTTCTTCTCTTTTTACGCTTGTGAGTAGCTACCTTATGTCTTTTTCTTTTTTTACCACTTGGCATATGATAGTGTTTTTATTAAGTTATTAAATTATTTTACTTCTACGTTTGTCTTTACTCCTTCAACAAAAACTTTTGCAGGTTTAAATGCCGGAATATTGTGCGCAGGAATCTTAATAGTTGTATTCTTAGAAATATTTCTTCCTGTTTTTTCTGCACGAGTTTTAATAATAAAACTTCCAAAACCTCTTAGGTAAACATTGTCTCCGCCTTCTAATGAAGTTTTTACTTCGTCCATAAAAGACTCAATAGTAGCTTGAACATCACCTTTTTCGATACCTAATTTCTCTGAAATATTGGCTACAATATCTGCTTTTGTCATTATAGTGTTATTTTAATATAAAGTTATTATTTTCGAGGGTGCAAATATAGCAATTAAATTCCCAATCAAACAACTCTAAATGTTTAAATAATAACCAAGTATAGAAATTGTTCGATATTTGCAACTTGTTTTTATGAAATTTTCACAACAAATCATCTTTTGGTATCGAGAAAACGCTCGGGATTTACCTTGGCGGAAAACCAAGGAGCCTTATAATATATGGCTTAGCGAAATTATGTTGCAGCAAACTCGCGTTGCTCAAGGTTTACCTTATTATAAAAAATTTATTAAAAACTTCCCTACTGTTTTTGAACTCGCCCAAGCAAAAGAAGATAAAGTTTTAAAACTTTGGCAAGGTTTGGGGTATTACTCCCGAGCTAGAAACCTACATTTTACGGCAAAACAAATTGCAGAAAACGGAGGCAGGTTTCCAGATAATTATCTTGATTTAAAAAAGCTCAAAGGTGTTGGTGATTACACCGCAAGTGCGATTGCTTCTTTTTGTTATGGTGAGCCAGTTGCTGTGGTCGATGGAAATGTTTATCGTGTTTTGAGTCGCTATTTCGGAATTGATATTCCTATAAATAGTACGGAAGGAATAAAAATCTTCAAACAAAAGGCAGAGGGGCAACTTGACAAGGCCCAACCTGCAATCTATAACCAAGCCATTATGGAATTTGGTGCACGGCAATGTACTCCCAAAAACCCCGATTGCCAAGTTTGTCCGTTGGTAAAAGACTGCAAAGCCTTTCAATTGGATAAAATTACAGAACTTCCCGTAAAACTCAAAAAAACAAAAGTGCTGGAAAAGCATTTTAATTTCCTGATTTTTAAAAACCAACATGAGGAAGTTTTATTAGAGAAACGCGAACAAAAAGGTATTTGGCGAAATTTATTCCAGTTTCCTTTATACGAAAGTGAACAACAAATTTTCCACGAAAGTGACATTAAAGAATATATGCGCCAGCAAAACCCTAAATTACTTGTAAAAAGTATTGAGTTACAGCATGAAAAACCCATAAAACATGTACTTTCGCACCGTAAATTATGGGTAAATTTTTGGAAAATCGAAGTCGATGATTTTAAAGGTTTTTCACAAAAATTTATACCAGTAAAGTATAAACGTGTAAATGATTTTGCCGTGCCAATTGTGATTCATAAGTTTTTGGAAACCTACAATTTTTACAGCTAATTCTTTTTGATTATTTTTACTAAAATATATAATTATGGCAAGTGGTACATTAAATAAAGTGATGCTGATTGGGCACACAGGAGACGAAGTAAAAATGCATTATTTTGAAGGAGGAGGTTGCATTGGTAGATTTCCGTTGGCAACCAACGAAGAGTACGTAAACAAAACTTCTGGTGAGCGTGTGAGCAATACCGAGTGGCACAATATTGTAGTGCGAAATAAAGGTGCGGAAATTTGTGAAAAATACCTTAAAAAAGGAGATAAAGTATATATAGAAGGCCGTATAAAAACTAGAAAATGGACAGATGAGAATGGCAACGATAGGTACTCTACCGAGATACAATGTACCGATTTTACGTTTTTAACACCAAAAGATCAAAGCGGAGCTTCTACACCACAAAACCAACAAGCTTCTAATAATAATGAGAATTATCAGGCTCCTGACGTACAGGAAGACGACGATGATTTACCCTTTTAAGTTGAATTAAATTTTTAGCCTTTGGATCCTGATCCTTCCTTTTTATTCTTACATTTTTTAGCGATAGGTTCATACGAGGTCGCAACTATAGTAGTACTTGTTTTGTTATTGGCTTGTTCGGCGCTTATTTCAGGTTCAGAAGTAGCATTGTTTTCGCTCACGCCAACAGACTTTGAGGCAGAAGAAAGTAAACAGAGTCCGCAGCAGAAAATACTTATTCGATTACTCGACCGACCCAAAAAGCTATTGGCAACCATTTTGGTAGCCAACAATTTTGTGAACATTGCCATTGTATTATTGTTTGATTCGTTAGGTGATTCGTTGTTTTCGTCTTTAGAAATCATCGTTTTCGGAATCAATTTACGCTTTGTTTTTGAGGTGGTGGTCGTTACCTTTCTCATTTTGCTCTTCGGCGAAATTTTGCCGAAAATCTATGCCAACCGAAACAAAATTGCTTTTTCGCACATGATGGCTTATCCGTTAAGTTTTTTAGATAAATTTTTGAGTGTTTTTAGTTTACCGATGCGTTACATCACGATTTTAATTCATAATAGGTTAGGCAAGCAAAAATCTAATTTGAGTGTCGACCAGCTTTCACACGCCTTAGAACTCACGAGCGAAGAAGATACCACCAAAGAAGAACAAAAAATATTACAGGGAATTGTCACCTTCGGAAATACCGAAACGCGCGAAGTAATGAAAAACCGAATGGATGTTTTTGCAATCAACATTCAACAAGCTTTTAAAGAAGTCATTGCAGTAATTGTAGAACAAGGCTATTCTAGAATTCCCGTGTTTGAAGAAAGTATTGATAACATCAAAGGGATTTTGTACATCAAAGATTTGCTTCCGCACCTCAATAAAGAAGAATTTAATTGGCAAGGTCTTATCCGTGAGGCTTATTTTATACCTGAAAACAAAAAATTAGATGATTTGCTCAACGATTTCAACGAAAAGAAAAATCACCTTGCAATTGTGGTCGATGAATACGGTGGTACCAGCGGAATCATTTCGTTAGAAGATATTATCGAAGAAATTGTGGGCGACATTAGTGATGAGTTTGATGACGAATCCCTTGTATATTCAAAATTAGATGACAACAATTATGTGTTTGAAGGAAAAACACCGATTAAAGATTTTTATCGTGTTCTTAACCGAGAAGAAATAGATTTTATAGAAGATAATAGAGGAGATGCAGAAACCTTAGCTGGTTTTCTATTAGAAATGTCTGGACTTTTCCCTAGAAGAGGACAAAAGATTGTCGTAGAAAATTTTACTTTTGTGATTGAAGCGGTAGAAAGTAAAAGAATAAAACAAGTAAAACTTACCATAGCTTAATGAAAACCCGTTTGCTGTTTATTTTATTGTCGATAATTGGTTTTGTAAGTTGCGAAGAAAGTCTGCAACCCAAACCCAAGGCCTATTTGGCTTTAAATTATGAAGAAGCAAGCTACAAAGAGTTGCCGCTTACTTTTTGCCCATACACTTTCGAAGTTAATAAAAATGTGATTTTAAAAGATGCCAAAACAAAACAGGCTTGTTGGGTAAACCTGGAGTATCCCAGCATCAATGGAACAATTTTTATCACTTACAAACCTATTACCGATAACCTAAAAGAGCTGATTATCGATGGTCAAAAATTACCGTTGGAGCATACAGTAAAAGCCGACGAAATAGAAGGTGATTTGTACGTCAACGATGAAAATAAAACCTACGGAATGTTGTACGAAGTAAAGGGAAATGCCGCTTCACAGGCACAGTTTTACGTAACCGATAGCATCAAACATTTTCTGACGGGCTCTATTTATTTTGATGCCAAACCCAATTTCGACTCGATTTTACCCGCTGCAGCTTACCTCAAAAATGACATGCGCCACTTGATAGAAACCATTAAGTGGAAATAAATTTCTCTTATTTTTAAATCATTTTTATTCATCTTTTTTCTTAGGTTAAGCTAAAATTTAATCTCAATTTTGCAAAAAAGAAAGGCGATGCAAAATTCTAATCTCAAGTGGATTTACCTTATTGGTTTGGCTTTGGTTTGGGGTACTTCTTTTATCCTTATCAAAAAGGGTTTGGTTGGGCTTACACCAATTCAACTCGGGGCATTACGAACCACTTTTGCCGCTCTTTTTCTATTTATTATTGGTTTTAAAAGTGTGTTTAAAATCAAAAAGCACCACTGGAAATGGATTTCTATTTCTGCGGCTATAGGTACTTTTTTTCCTGCTTTTTTGTTCGCTTTCGCGGAATTGGAAATCGATAGCGCGATTGTTTCTATCTTGAACTCTACGGTTCCTATTTTATCAGTGATTTTTGGCTTTTTACTGTTTAAAACGGTTTCTACCGACAAACAGATTACCGGAGTTATTATCGGGTTGATAGGTTCTATTTTATTGATTGTAAGTGGAGCAACCTTTAACGAAGGACAAAATTATTGGTATGCGATTTTACCACTCATTGCGACTTCGATGTATGCGATAAACGTACATGTGATTAAAAATTATTTACATGATATTCCTGCCTTGAGCATTACCGTAGGATGCTTTACGGTTTTATTCGTTCCGGCACTAATGGTACTAGTTTTCTCCGGTTTTTTTTCTGAAGAAGTATTATTAGACCCAGCAGCGCAAACTTCGATGTGGTATATCTTGATCTTGGCCGTTATCGGAACTGGAATTGCCAAAATCCTTTTTAACAGATTGGTGCAAATCTCAACCCCGGTTTTTTCTACTTCAGTCACTTATTTGATTCCTGTGGTAGCTTTAATCTGGGGCTTTTTAGATGGCGAAAACCTAAATTTTTGGCAATTACTTTCTGGCTTATTGATTTTTGTAGGTGTTTATTATGCCAACAAAAAAAGAAAGAAAAAAACCGATTCTGTAGTAACAAAATCGGTTTTGGAATAATTTAGGGAAGTAGAGAATTATTTGAAATCTCCGTCAGTAACGCCTTCGTTTACTTTTACTTCATTCATCTTAATATCTATAAGTTGAGGTCCCATACTTACTTTAACAGTGTGTGGAAATTTTACACCTTTTACTTCTTTGTAGTCACTAACGTATGTAGAATTCTCCATGGTCTGACCACCAGCAGCTATTGTTTTGGAAGTTTTTACTAATAATCCGGTATTTACGCTGTAATATTTTTTGGTGTCTTCATCTATTTGTACAACGTAAGCATCTTCACCTTCTACTTTTTCAATACCTGTTAGCTTAGCATCTGCAGGAATAGAAAGTTCATTGATAATCTCAGTGTCTTCTTTGGCTTCTTTTATTTCTTCGGCAGTATAATCCATTCTTTGTCCTTGTGCTTCCTTGTAACCTTTGGTACCATCAAAAACGTCTTTTTGTAATGTCATTCCATTCATGGTAACAAGTTCCAAAGATTTTCCAGCAGAAGTGCTTTTTCTTTCAAAATTAAGGGTCATTCCTTGTACGGTTGCAATACCTTTCATAGAAACTGTTTTCACTTTTTCTGCAGCATCTTTTCCGCCAATGGCTTTGACGTAGTTGTCATAAACGGTTTTTACAGTCACACCTTCTGGTACAGCTTTGTTGTATTCTGGTTTTGCGATTTTGTTCCCTTCCTTGTCAAAATACAACACCGGAATTTTCTTTCCGTTATAGGTGATGTTTTCTAAGTTTTCGGCTACTTCACTACCTTTACCAGCTACAACAATTTGCATGTTATCGGTTTTATAGTATTTGTTAGCCACTCTTAGAATATCTTCTTGAGTTACCGTATTTATTTTTTGTAAGAATTTTTGGTAGAAATCTTTTGGAAGATCTTCTGTCTCAATATTCAGTGCATAATTGGCAATCGTAGAAGGGCTTTCTAGTCTTAATACGAAATCACCGGCAAATTTATTTTTAGCATTATTTAAGTCTTCAAAAGATACTTTTTCGGTCTTGATTCGGTTGATCTCTTTTAAAGTTTCTACAATCGCACTGTCGGTAACGGCATTTCTTACACTTGCTCCAGCAGAGAAACGGCTAGCTGTATATTTATCATTTCCAGTATAAGATCTTGCACCATAAGTATACCCGTGGGCTTCTCTTAAGTTCATATTTAAATAACTACCAAAACTACCTCCTAAAATTTGGTTGGTTACCAACATAGGGAAATAATCTTCGTCAGCCATTTTTAGGTTGACTGTGTTTTGAACAGTCATCTCGCTTTGTACAGCGTTAGGTACATCAATAAAATTGATTTGTGTGTACTGAACAGCAGGAACATTAGGGATTGTTGTTACTGGAGGAGCTCCAGCTTGCCATTCTCCTAAAACTTTTTCAGCAAGCTTTTTTACTTCTTTTTCCTTGATATCTCCAACAACCACCAAATATGTGTTTTTTGGAGTGATATAAGTGTTGTAATAGTTTTTTACATCATTTAAAGTAATTCCTTCCACACTTTCTTTGGTAGGAAATTCCCCGTAAGGGTGATTTTTACCGTAAGCCAAAAGACTACTTACATTGCTTGCAATAGAACTAGCACTTTTCTCTTCGGCTTTAATGCCTTCGATTGCACGATCTTTTTCTTTGGTAAACTCTTCTTCTTCAAATCTTGGGTTGATCAAACCATCGACCATTAAGCCGAAAACTTCTGGGAAAAACTTGCTTAATGAACTTGCATAAGCGCTATTGGTTCCGTAACCTACATTTGCCCCTAAGAAATCTACACGTTCGTTAAACTCGTCTTTGGTTTTTGTAGTTGTACCATTACCCATCATTGCGCTGTAAAGTGACTTTACACCAACTTTGCTTCCTGATGAATGAGGTTTGTTGTCGATAATAAGACTTGCTCTCACTCTGGGTAGTTTGTGGTTTTCTACTACCAATACTTTTATACCGTTATCTAAAGTAAAAGTTTCGGGCTTACCTAAGTTTATTTTTGGTGCAGGCCCTGATTGTGGTTGTTTAGATCGATCGATTTGTGCTTCAGCTCCTAAGAAAATGAAGCAAATCATAATCATTGATAATATTTTGAATTTCATTGTCATGCTATTTTTTGATTTATTATTGTTCACCATCTTTTGTTGGTAAATAATCTAATTCTAACCTTTGATTTGGATTAAGGTATTTGTTGGCTACCCTTTTAATGTCTTCTCTGGTAATGCTTCGGTATATTTTGATCTCATCATTAATAAGATTTACATCACCGTATAGTACATGATAGGTTGCCAAAGAAGAAGCAATACCTTGCATGCTGCTGTTGGAGTTTACGTAGTTATTCTCAAACTGGTTTTGTAATTTTTGGTGTTCTTCTTCGGAGATTAATTCTGTTTGAAGTTTTTTGATCTCCTCATCCATAGATTCTGCTAGATTTTCTAAAGGAGTGTCTCCCATTGCTAAAGCTCCCATTACATAAGTTCCGTAGTCTTCTTGTGATCGTGGGAAAGCTAAAACCTGAAGCGCTTCTTTGTCCTCATCTACCATTTTTTTATACATACGCGAACTTTTTCCTCCAGTTAATAACGAAGAAATCATATCTAGAACATACGCATCTCTTTCTTTCATAGAAGGAGTTCTGTATACAAAAAGTTTTGCAGGAATCTGGATGTTGCTATCGTATTCTGTTGCAACAATAGTTTCTGTGATTGGTTCTTCTTTGATGTTTACTCTAGCTACTTCAGGGCCTTTTGGAATGCCTGCAAAGTAATCGTTGATAAGTTTTTTGGTCTCTTTCTCTTGAAAATCACCTGTAATCACAAGCGTAGCATTGTTTGGGCCGTAATATTTTTTGAAAAATGCTTTGAACTCCTCTAACTTAGCAGCATCAAGGTCTTCCATCGTACCAATGACAGAATTTTTATAAGGATGCTTGTCAAACATATAAGGGCCAATTCCGGTACCATAAATTATTTTTCCGTAAGGGGCATTATCTATACGTGTACGTTTTTCTTCTTTTACGACTTCGTTTTGTGTATCAACACCAATTTGGTTGATTACAGGGTGTAGCATTCTTTCAGACTCCATCCATAATCCTAATTCTAAATTGTTTGAAGGGAAAACTTCGTAATAATAGGTTCTGTCTTGAGTGGTATTGGCGTTATTGCTTCCGCCATTAGCGGCAACAATATTAAACCATTCACCTCTTGCGATATTTTCGGTACCTTCAAAAAGTAAGTGCTCAAAAAAGTGAGCAAAACCAGATCTTCCTGGTGCTTCGTCTTTTGCACCAACGTGGTACATTACACCTACAGTTACTACAGGAGCAGTATTGTCTTGGTGTAAGATAACGTCAAGCCCGTTACCTAATTCATACGCTGTAAATTCAACTTGCTGGGCAAAAATTCCAGAAGTTGCAAGTAGTGTAATTGCAGCTAAACCAATTTTTTTCAACATTGTTTTTGTTTTTTAATTATTCTATTAGTTGGACTACAAAGGTAACATTTTGTTACACTTAGCTTGTTTTTTTTTGTGAAATCCGATGAAGTGAAAATTCGATCTAAAAGAAAATTAACATCGTTTTAATATTGAAATGCATGTTTTTTAGCGAAATTTATATACTAAAATTAATTTGTTATGAAAATAAATGCCATTCAAGTAAAGTACGCACTTTTTATTGCGATTGCCTTAATTGCTTATTTTTTATTGCTTTCTGTTTTTGGATTGAGTAAATATCCTGCTTTTAGTATTTTCAACGGATTGATTATGGCAATTGGCTTATATTTCTGTATAAGAGATTATAAAAGATATAAAGGAAAAAAATACAAGTATCAAAAAGGGTTTCTCGCAGGCTTGATCTGTGGGTTTTTAGCGACACTCATTTTTACGGCATTCTTTGGTGTTTACGCTTCCCATTTTAACCCCGATTTTGCTACAGAAATACTATCTACCTGGGAAAACGAATATTCTGAATCTTTAGGCTTGTTGCTTTTTGTGGTAGCTGTAATGGGCTTTTGTACAACCTTAGTGCTAACTTTGGCATACATGCAACTTATGAAAGATTCATGGAATACCACCCCTATTAAAAACCAAACGAGAACTTCTTGATTTTCTGCAAACTATTATTTGTAAATACAAAAAAAGAAAGTATATTTGCATCCATTTTTAAAATAAATTTTAATTATTTAAGCTATGTATGCAATTGTAGAGATAGCAGGGCAGCAATTTAAAGTTGCGAAAGACCAAAAAGTTTTCGTACATCGTTTGTCAGGTAAAGAAGGTGATACAGTATCTTTCGATAAAGTATTACTTACTGGAGATGGTGATAACGTTACACTTGGCGCCCCAGCTATAGAAGGAGCTCTTGTTGGAGCCAAAATTACACGTCACTTAAAAGGTGATAAGGTAATAGTTTTCAAAAAGAAAAGACGTAAAGGCTATCGCGTAAAGAATGGTCACCGTCAGTACCTTACAGAAATCGTAATTGAAGATATTTCTGTAGATGGTAAGAAAAAACCTGCTAAAAAAGAATCAGCTAAAGCTGAAACCAAAAAAGCAGAACCTAAGAAAGAAACTAAAAAGTCAACTAAAAAAGGTGACGATTTAACTAAAATCGAAGGTGTAGGTCCTAAAGCTGCAGAAGCATTAACCGATGCTGGTTTAGAAACTTTTGCAAAAGTAGCAAAAACCAAAGCAGAAAAACTAAGTGAGATTTTAACAGAAGCAAGTTCGAGATTAGCTCATTTAGTTACAGACACTTGGCCAGAGCAAGCACAATTAGCTGCTGATGGTAAGTGGGAAGAATTAGAAAAATTACAAGACGAATTAGACGGAGGAATTAAAAAATAATTTACTTCTTATATTAATAATTTAAAACCTTAAAACCATGGCTCACAAAAAAGGAGTTGGTAGTTCTAAAAACGGTAGAGAATCAGAATCGAAACGCTTAGGAGTTAAGATTTTTGGTGGTCAGGCTGCTGTGGCAGGAAATATCATTGTAAGACAAAGAGGAACTGCACACAATCCAGGAGAGAATGTATATGCAGGTAAAGATCATACCTTACATGCCAAAGTAGATGGTATTGTAAAGTTTGAAAAGAAAAAGAACAACAAATCATACGTTTCTATAGAGCCTTTTGAAGCTTAAGAAATTATAGATTTTTTGATATTTAAACCCTTTCAGAAAACTGAAAGGGTTTTTTTTGTTTACCAGTCATTCCTTCCTGTTTCAATATAGGTGAGAACATCACTGATGCATTGGTTGAGGTTGTTTTTTATTTCATGGCTCCAAAACCTAAAGACCCTATAGTCCATTCTTTCCAATTGGAGGTTTACTTCTCGATCACGTTGCATGTTACGCTCAATCTTAGGAATCCAAAAACGACTATTGCTTTTGATGTTTTTTTTACGTTCTTCCCAATTATGACCATGCCAAAACTCACCATCTATAAATATAGCTAATCGGTACTTCTTGATGGAAATATCTGGTTTCCCCGGAAGCTTGTTGTTTAATCTATACCTCACTCCTTTTTTCCACAAAGCCTTACGAAAAATTAATTCGGGCTTCGTGTTTTTGCTACGAATTTTGCTCATTATTTTTGAGCGTTTTTTGGTGGTATAAAACCCAGCCGACTCCTCAAAACGAGGTACTTTTATTTTCTTATCTTCGTAAGGCATAATTGTAATAAAAATAAGAATTTAATGAACCAATCTAAAAATAAGTATGTTGATTTTGTGAGCGATGAGCACCTATTGCAATGTATATCTAACCTGTATCAGTCGTATTTGGAAGCCAAAAGGGAATTTACCAAAGCCAAGTTTTATAAAAATAAGGTAGATACTTTTAAACTTACTTTTGATTCTAAATTTAATGAGCTTTCAGAAGAAGAATTGATTAAACTCGAAATGTCTCGACAAGTTGACAAATCGGTAAATAATGCGATTGGGACTTTTCATGAAGAAATACTGGGTGGTATTGAAGGGTTTTCTAGTGCAAAACACGCTGGTTATGATGTAAAGGCTGATGATGACTCACTTTTTGCGGAAATCAAAAACAAGCACAATACGATGAATAGTAGTTCGGCAGAAAGTGCTTTTCAGAAATTAGCTCGTTTTGCCGATGACAATCGTCAAGCTAAATGTTACTTGGTACAGATTTTAGCAAAAAAGAGCTTTCTTAAAAAATGGGAGGGAATTATTAACCGAAAAGAATACAGTCACAGTAGAGTTTATATTGTTTCAGGAGATCAATTTTACAGTTTATTGACAGGTGATGGTAATGCTCTATTGAAACTATATCAAGCTCTACCTATAGCAATCAATGACTTTCTTAAAATAATTGAATCAACAAAAACGAAGCAACACGATATTTTATCTGATATTTCTGCGGATGCGCAAAAATCGAACAGAAATTTATTAGATGAAATTACTTTTCAAAACTTCTATTACTACAAAGGATTTTCCGAAAGAGAAACTTGATACTTCTTTTTTTGTATTTCAGTTTTATTAAGAAAAGAAATTATAGAATATCCAATTTCCTTTGCGAGATTTACGGGTACAGCATTTCCAATTTGTTTGTATTGTTGGGAAACTGAGCCTTCAAACTTCCATTCATCGGGAAAGGTCTGAATTCGGGCATATTCCCTCACGGTAAAAGGTCTGGTTTCATCAGGGTGGCAACGCTCAGTTTGTTTTTGAGCAGGACTGCAAGTTAGGGTTAGGCAAGGTTCATCCCAGCCAATACGTCTTGCCATACCGGTTTTTCCGCCACCCAGATAAAAACTTTTTTGCATATATTCTTTTTGGATTTCAAGCGGTAAATCACGCCAGTAGCCTTTTGGCGGAACCAACTCTAAGACTTTCTTTTTGTGTTCTGGATAAGTCGAACCTTTAGATTTAGGAACATTTTTATCAAATAAAGAACCTTTTTTTAAGGCATCTTTTAAGGTATACACCTCAGAAAAAGGTTTAGGATAGGTATAATCAACATCAATATCTTTTTTTATGGCAACCAAAATAAGCCTTTCCCTTTTTTGTGGTACATTATAATGTATGGCTTTAAGAACCTCGACAGGCGAAACAACGCGGTAGCCAATTTCGTCTAAAATAGAAATCATACCTTTTAAGGTGCGACCATTATCATGATTGAGAAGACCTTTTACATTTTCGCCGATACAGATTTTAGGTTGAATCTCTTTTACAGCACGAGCAAACTCGTAAAAAAGTGTACCACGAGCATCTTGAAATCCTAGTTTTTTGCCTGCATAGCTGAAAGCTTGGCAAGGAAATCCGCCTGTAACAACATCAATTTTATTTTGATATGTAGAAAAATCCAAATCTTTAATGTCGCCTTCTAAAACGTTCCAATTAGGTCTGTTTTTACGAAGGGTTTGACAAGCCCATTTATCGATTTCATTAAGAGCTTTACAATTTAAACCTGCTTTTTCGAGACCAATAGCTAAGCCACCCGCTCCAGCAAACAGTTCCATTACAGAATAATCTTTAAAAGGAGTTACAAAATTTCCTTCGTCAATTTTCTTAAAATAATTTTTAAATTCAGGGAAAACCTCTAATTGCTCTTTTTTGTAAGTTCTATAATTACTCATAGGTTCTCTTACGGCTTTCAATTTCCCTTCATTATCCCATCTTCTTAGTGTTTCAGGGTTTTTGTTTAAAATTTCAGCTGCTTCCGAAATCGAGTAAATAGATTTTGTAACCATATTATATATCTTTCTATATGGTTACAAATTTAAATCATACATTTTAAATTATCTAAAATACTTATCAACAAAAAAACCCTCACAATTGCGAGGGTTTTTTATATTTTATCCGCTTGAAGCAAAAAAATTAGTAGCGGTAATACTCTGGCTTAAACGGGCCTTCTACCTCTACACCAATATATTCTGCTTGTTCTTGAGAAAGTTCGGTTAGTTCTACACCTATTTTTTCTAAGTGTAATTTTGCTACTTTCTCATCGAGATGTTTTGGCAGCATATACACTTTGTTTTCATATTGATCGGTGTTTTTCCAAAGTTCGATTTGGGCTAAAGTTTGGTTGGTAAACGAGTTACTCATCACAAAGCTTGGGTGACCCGTTGCACAACCTAAGTTGACCAAACGACCTTCAGCAAGTAAAATGATGTCGTTTCCGTTAACGGTATATTTATCTACTTGTGGTTTGATTTCCACTTTAGTGCTGCCGTGATTGTTTTTCAACCAAGCCACATCAATTTCGTTATCAAAATGACCAATGTTACAAACAATGGTTTTGTCTTTCATCGCCTCAAAATGCTCGCCACGAACGATGTCTTTATTTCCGGTAGTGGTGATTACGATATCTGCTTTTGGTAACACAGTTTCGAGTTTTTTCACTTCAAAACCATCCATGGCGGCTTGCAACGCACAAATAGGGTCAATTTCGGTTACCGTCACAATAGAACCAGCACCTCTAAACGAAGCCGCGGTACCTTTACCCACATCACCATAACCACAAACGACCACGCGTTTTCCGGCAAGCATCACGTCGGTTGCTCTTCTAATGGCATCAACTGCACTTTCGCGACAGCCATACTTATTATCAAACTTAGATTTGGTCACCGAATCATTCACATTAATGGCTGGCATTGGAAGTGTTCCGTTTTTCATACGCTCGTACAAACGGTGAACTCCCGTTGTCGTTTCTTCTGAAAGACCCTTGATGCCGCTTGCCAATTCCGGATACTTATCAAGAACCATATTGGTTAAATCACCACCATCATCTAAAATCATGTTGAGTGGTTGACGGTCTTCGCCGAAAAATAAAGTTTGCTCGATACACCAGTCAAATTCTTCTTCGTTCATTCCTTTCCAGGCATATACTGGAATTCCCGCTTCAGCGATTGCAGCAGCAGCTTGGTCTTGTGTAGAGAAAATATTACAAGAACTCCAAGTTACTTCTGCACCTAATTCTACAAGGGTTTCGATAAGTACCGCTGTCTGAATGGTCATATGCAAACATCCAGCAATCCGAGCACCTTTAAGCGGTTGTTCGTTTTTATATTCTTCGCGAATTGCCATTAAACCTGGCATTTCAGCTTCAGCTAACTCAATTTCTTTTCTTCCCCAGCTTGCTAGCGAAATATCTTTTACTTTATATGGAATATAAGGCATTGTTTTAATAGACATATTAGTATATTTGAATGATTAATGTTTTAGTCTGAAAAATTTATTTTTCTTACAGACTGCAAAAATACATAAATATTTAAAGAAATTTATGCCACTTTACAAAACTATAACAGTTGATAATGCCACTAAAGTGCTGATTTGGAAAATAGAAGAAAGTTATGAAGCGCTCTCTAAAAATGTAGAACTTACTTCTTATTGTGCCGATCGGGTAAATAACATGAAGTCTGATTTGCACCGAAGAGGTTTTATGAGCATTAGGCATTTGTTGGCAGAAGCGGGTTATGGTGATGGCGATTTGAGTTATGACGATTCTGGAAAACCGCATTTAAGTGACGGAAAATTTATTTCCATTACGCATTCGTTTACCTTTTCAGGAATAATTGTAAGCGATAAACCCGTAGGAATTGATATCGAAAAACAACGGGATAAAATTCTAAAAATAGCCCATAAATTTACCCCTATAGAAGAATATAAAACTTTAGCTAATGAAGATGCGGTAAAAAGAAAACTCACGATTGTTTGGTGTGCCAAGGAGTCTATCTATAAGTATGTGAATATTCCTGGGTTGTTGTTTTTACACCACATTAATGTTGAAGATTTTAATTTTGAAGACCAAAAAACCACCGCAAGGGTCAACTATCATGGTAAAATAGAATACTTCAATATCTATTTTATAGAGTTTGATGGTTTTACTTGTGGCTACGCTTTACCCCAAAAATAAATTTCCTTATGAAAATTTCTGTAGAACTTACGTTTACGCCGATTCAAGATAATTACGAACCGGCAATCATCAATTTTATAAAAGCTTTACGGGCTTCGGGTTTTGAAATCAAAGAAAACCCACTGAGTACACAAGTATATGGCGATTACCAAAAAGTGATGCAATTATTGAACAAAGAGATTGAGGTTGCACTTAACTCGGTAGAAAGAGGATTGATGTACATGAAAATTGTAAAATCAGATAGAAGCGATTATGAGCCACATTTTTGATTGGCTTTTCGGACAATATAAAGGTATAGAAACACATCTGGTTGTTTTAGAACTCTTAGGCGTTTTTTTTGCTGTTTTAAGTGTGCTTTATTCCAAAAAAAATAGTGTACTGGTTTATCCAACAGGTATTATCAGCACCATAATTTTTGTCTATATTTTATATTTTTATAACCTTCTTGGCGATATGATCATCAATGCCTATTACTTTGCAATGAGTATCTACGGTTGGTATATCTGGACAAGAAAAGTTGATGAAGTACACGTGACGCCAATTTCAACTGTAGTAAATGCAGACAAAAAAATCATGACAGGTATTTTTATAGGAGCAATTGTTTTTATTAGTCTCGTTTATGAGCTTTTTGAAAAATGGGAAACTTGGGTTTCTTATGTCGATATTATTACCACTGCTTTCTTTTTTGTGGGAATGTGGCTTTTGGCCAAAAGAAAAATCGAAAATTGGATTTACTTGATGATAGGCAATATTATTTCGGTACCTCTCTATTTTTATAAAGGATTAACTTTTAGTGCTTTTCTTTATATCTTTCTTAGTATCATTGCCATTTTAGGATATTTCTCATGGAAAAAGCTCTTGAACAACAACCTGCAAACTGCTTAAAAATAGCTCTCTTCGGACCAGAATCTACCGGAAAGACGACTTTAGCCAGCGAATTGGCAGTTCATTTTCACACCCAATGGGTTCCGGAATACTCTAGAGCGTACCTTCAAAAAAAGTGGGATGAAGAGCAGAAAATTTGTGAGATCTCAGACTTAATTCCTATCGCCAAAGGGCAAATCAAGTTAGAAAATGAGTTGGCAAAAAAAGCCAATCGGGTGTTGTTTTGTGATACCAATGTGCGACAAACTTATGAGTATGGAAAAGCTTATTTTAAAAATTTTGAAAACAAAGCACTGAAAGAGTGTGTCGAAAAACATCACTACGATTTATATTTTCTCACCCAAATAGATGTGCCTTGGGAAGCAGACGATTTGCGTGACAAACCCAATGAGCGTGAGCAAATGCTTCAATTATTTAAGGCATCTTTAGATGCAGATAACATAAATTATGTTATTTTAGAAGGCAATAAAAAACAACGATTAAAAAAAGCAATCACAATAGTTGAACAATTATTAGAAAAACCTCAAATGGATGTGGACAAATGATGACCTACAACAAATAAACAATAAAAAGATATCTTTAGAAGAAATCAATTCGCAGATAGAAAAATTTAAAAAAGGAACTACTTGCGTTAATTTAGAAAGATATGCAACCGTAAACGACGGTATCTTTTCTTTTTCGAGCGACGAAGAACAAGACCTACTTGCTGTTTTTGACAACTCTACACATAGCAAAATTAAGTTTGTTCCTGCAAGCGGCGGTGCAACAAGAATGTTTAGCCCATTGTATTATTTGTTAGAGAATTTCAACCCAAAAGTTGAAAAACTTTATTCTTTTTTAGAAAAAAAAGGAAATTACCAACTCAAGTTTTTTATAGAAAACTACCAAGATTTTCCCTTTTCAGACAGAATCATCAAGGCTTTAGAAGAAAATATGGAAGGCTTTTCAGGTATGGAAGAAGAACAAAAAGCCTATCATTTTATAAAATACTTGTTATTGGAAAATGGCCTGAATTATGGCGAATCCCCTAAAGGCCTGATTCCTTTTCAAGAAAAAGACGGTGAAGAAATTACTCCGTTAGAAAGACATTTTGAAGAAGCAAAAGCTTATGCATCAGCTGAAAATATTGCTAAACTGCATTTTACGGTAGCACCAAATCACTTAGAAAAATTTAAAGTTGCAGTAGAAAAAGCCAAGCGAAAATTTTCAGATGATACTTTTGAAGTAAGTTTCTCGGTGCAAGATTCCAATAGCAATACCATTGCTGTCAATAAAGAGAACATGCCTTTTAGAACGTCCAATAATCACCTTGTTTTTCGACCTGGTGGCCACGGAGCCCTTTTAAAAAATCTCAATCAATTACAAGAAGATATTGTTTTTATCAAAAACATCGACAATGTTTCTAACGATTATAATTTTCCAACTTTAGTTTATTACAAAAAGTTAATAGGCGGTTTATTGGTTAAAGCTCAAGGCGAAATTTTTGAAGCGCTTCATTTATTAGAAAAGGATGAATTAGAAGGTCTCGCTAAGGCAGAAGAAGTATTACAAACTTATTTTAATATCGATAAATCATTTTCGGTAAAAGAAGCATTCGACTTTTTAAACCGACCACTTCGGGTTTGTGGTATGGTAAAAAATGAAGGAGAGCCTGGTGGCGGACCATTTTGGGTAAAAGATCAAAACGGAATTCCGAAGCTGCAAATCATAGAAAGTGCACAAATTCATAAAGAAGACGCAGAGCAAGCCAAGATTGCGCAGCAGGCAACACATTTTAATCCAGTAGACCTTGTTTGTAGTATTAAAGATTATAAAGGTAAAAAGTTCGACTTAGTCAATTATGTAAATCACGATAAATATTTCATTTCCGAAAAGTTTAAAAAAGGTAAAGTTTTAAAAGCACTTGAACTTCCTGGGCTTTGGAATGGTTCTATGGAATTATGGAACAGTATTTTTGTAGAAGTTCCCATAACAACTTTCAATCCAGTAAAAACAGTAAACGATTTACTGAAATCGAGTCATAAAAATTAAAGAAAGTGTTTTCTCGTGAAGCTTTAGAAAAAGAGATATACTATACCACAGCTTTAAGTGGTGGAGCAGGAGGGCAACACGTCAATAAAGTGGAGACCAAAGTGATTTTACATTGGGATGTTTCCGCAACAGCGGAATTTTCTGAGAATGAAAAAGAAAAAATCAAACAGAGGCTCAAAAACAGAATTTCAAAAAAAGGTGTTTTACAGTTGAGTTCAGATGCTTCGCGAAGTCAGCATAAAAACAAAAAAACCGTTACCGAATTATTTTTTAAACTGTTATTTTCAGCTTTAAAACCCACCAAAAAACGAAAAAAAACACAACCTAGTAAAAATCAGAAGCTAAAACGCTTAAAAGACAAAAAGGTACAAGCAGAGAAGAAAGAACGACGTAAAAAAGACTTTCTTTAAGTAAAACAATCAAAAATTAATTTTTACATTTGCCGCAAATCTCAAAGGGGTGCTAATTTTAGTACGGAATTTTGAATAAAGAATTCTGAATTCTAAACTAAAAAAAGCTGAGATCATACCCAAAGAACCTGGGCGGGTAATGCTGCCAAGGGATGATGCAAACTATAGGTTTGTGTGTATGTACTCCTGTATGCAAAATGCTACAGGATTTTTTTATTTAATTTTTAACCAAAGAATAATCGCCCCTTTTATTTCGTATAAATTTTTTTACGAATGAAAAACGTATTATTTGTGGTGTCGCTTTTCTTGACGACACTCGTCTTTGCACAAGACAAAATCACGATTTCCGGAACAGTTATTCAAGACGGAAAAAAGTTACCGAATGTTTCGGTAGAAGTTCTAGAAACCAATCAAGGTACGATTACCGATCTTGATGGAAATTTTAAACTGGATGTTCTTCCAGGAAATTACAACCTTAAATTTACCTACGGAAATGCCAAAACAGTAAGCGTAGAAGCATTTGAGGATGTATATTTGATGGTTGATTTATCAAATGTTCAAGAGCAATTGGGTGAAGTCTTTTTGTCATCGATCAAGGTAGATGCCGATTCGCCTATTACTTACAGTAATCTTACCAAAGAAGAAATAGAAGAGCGAAACCTCGGGCAGGATATTCCCGTTTTGATGAATTATTTGCCTTCGGTAGTGACCACAACCGATGCCGGAAACGGCGTTGGTTATACTGGCATTCGTGTTCGCGGAAGCGATGCGACGAGAACCAACGTGACCATTAACGGTATTCCGTATAATGACTCTGAAAGCCAAGGTAGTTTTTGGGTAAATTTGGGAGATTTTGCCTCTTCGGTAGAAAACATTCAGTTGCAACGTGGTGTGGGAACTTCTACCAACGGAGCAGGAGCTTTTGGTGCGAGTTTAAACATTCAGACCGATGAATACCAAAAAGAAGCTTCCGCTGAAATTGCCAACTCTTTTGGTTCGTATAACACTAGGAAACACACGGCAAAATTCAGTACAGGATTGATCAATAATCATTTTGAGTTTTCGGGTCGAGGTTCGCTTATCAAAAGTGATGGTTATATCGACCGCGCAGAATCCGATTTAAAATCGTATTTCGTACAAGGTAATTATATTGCCGATAATACTTTGATTAAAGCGATTATGTTTAGCGGGAAAGAACGCACGTATCAAGCTTGGTATGGTATAGATGGTGATCAATTAGAAGAAGATAGAACCTATAATCCAGCTGGAGTTTACACCGATGAAGCAGGGAATGAACTTTTTTATGACAACCAAACTGACAATTACCAACAAGACCATTACCAATTGCTATGGAACCAGAGATTAGATAATAACTGGTCCACCAATTTGGCTTTTCATTATACACGAGGAAGAGGTTATTACGAAGAGTTTCAGGAAGATGCTACTTTAGAAGAATACGGAATGCAAAATTTCACCGCAAACGGAGAAGAAGTAACCACTTCAGACCTTGTGAATAGAAGTTGGTTAGACAATCATTTTTACGGAACCGTTTTTAGTGTTAACTACAAAAACGATAAATTAGACGCTGTTTTTGGTGGTGGCTGGAACAAATATGATGGCGATCACTTTGGTGATGTGATTTACACAAGGTTTGCTCAAAATAACGAACCGTACGAACCTTATTATTTTAACAATGCCAAAAAAACTGATTTTAATCTTTACGGAAAAGCTACGTTTGCTATTTCTGAAAAGCTCATGGCGTTTGGTGATTTACAAATTAGAACGATCAATTATGAAGCTGAAGGTCCTACACAGGAGGTGTCAAATTTCCCTATCGACGATAGTTTTACTTTCTTTAACCCCAAAGGAGGTTTAACTTATCAAATCAATAACCAAAATCAGTTATACGCTTCTGTAGCTGTAGCTCATCGCGAACCAAGCAGGTCTGATTATGAAGATGCTTTTGAAAATGGAGAAGAAGCCCCTTCTGAAGAGCAACTCCTAGATTATGAATTGGGGTATCGTCTGAAAAAGGAAAAATTTCAGTTAAACACCAACCTTTATTATATGAACTACGAAAACCAATTGGTGCTTACTGGAGAGATCGATGAGGAAGGTGCCCAAATTAGAAAAAACAGTGGAAATAGCTATCGTTTAGGATTGGAAATAGATGCGGTTTATAACATTTCGGAGAAATTTACGGTAAGACCTAATATAGCTTTAAGCCAAAACAAAAACAGGGATTTTAAATCTAATTTTAATGGTGAACTGCAAAACTTTGGCGATACCGATATTTCTTTTTCACCAAGTGTTGTCGCAGGAAATATTTTTACCTACAAGCCCTTAGAAAATTTAAGCCTTAACCTATTGAGTAAATATGTAGGGGAACAATACATGAGTAATATTGAATCTGAAACTTCAAAATTAGATGCTTATTTCGTTAACGATTTTAATGTACAGTATACCTTAAAAACTTCCCAACTTTTCAGTGAAATCGTTTTTACAGGCCTGGTGAATAATATTTTTAGTGAAGAATATGTAAGTAACGGTTATTATTTTAGTTATGATGATGACTTTACCAATCCAGGAACAGTCACAACAATAGAAGGAACAGGTTATTACCCACAAGCCACGAGAAACTTTTTGCTGGGGGTAACCTTAAAGTTTTAAGCTATATGTAAAACTTATATTAAAAAGAGGTTCAAGCGAGCCTCTTTTTTAATTAGTTATTTGCAATGTATTGTTACCGTTTACCGTAACGCGATAAGCCCAAAGCGTATATTGCAATTCGTTTTCACTTTCCATAAAATTACCTGTAAAAAGCTCGTAAGTGTTTCCCTCACATGCACAAGTTACTTGTATGCCATCGAGTTCCATAGTCGGGCATTCGTTGGTAAAAGGGTGATTGGGATCTGCAGCATCCCAAGCGACAAACTGATTGGGTCCCGTATTCATCACATAGATTCCTCCGTTTCCTTGATTACCTATATAAACAGGGTTAGAAGGAAAGTTAAGCGCATTGAACTGCGGTAAATTCATATCCACAAAATAGTTGACGTTTACATCTAACAAATTAGGATTTTGGTTTACGTTATCGTCGTTGCTACAGGCGGTCAAAATTCCTAGTAAGGAAAAGAAAAAAATAAGCTTTTTCATCTGAAAATTTTTATGCAAAATAATAATAATTGCGATGCAATTTAAAATTTATTATATTTGTTGTAATCAAGAATCCCAGTTTTGTGGGATTCTTTTGTTATTATAAACGATGATGTTATGAGTAAAGTATCTTATTATACCGCAGAAGGATTAAAAAAGTTGAAAGACGAGCTCGATCACTTGCGTGATGTCGAGCGACCAAAGGCTTCACAAGCGATTGCAGAAGCTAGAGATAAAGGAGATTTGAGTGAAAATGCCGAATATGATGCGGCAAAAGAAGCACAAGGTTTATTGGAGATGAAAATTTCGAAACTGGAAGAAGTAGTTGCCAACGCCAGAGTAATAGATGAGTCACAATTAGATACAACCAAAGCTTTGATACACAGTACAGTAAAAATAAAAAACCTTGCGAATAAAATGGAAGTGACCTATAAATTGGTCGCTCAAAGCGAAGCCGATTTAAAGTCAGGTAAAATTTCGGTAGATTCTCCTATCGGAAAAGGTTTGTTAGGAAAACAGGTAGGTGAAAAAGCCGAAATTGAAGTACCCAACGGGAAAATCACTTTTGAAATTTTAGAAATCAGCAGGTAGTTTTTTACTATAAAAGACTAAAAAAGCACCTATTGAAGGTGCTTTTTTGTTTTAGAAAGTAGCGATTAAACCTATAAAAAGCTTAATCATATTGGGTTCTGCTTTCGCAGCCATTTTCATAATATCGTTGATGTCGACAGGCTTTAGATTGTCGGGGTCACATTCATCGGTTAACACCGAAACGGCAACCACAGGCAAACCAAGATGGTTGGCAACAATCACTTCAGGAACGGTGCTCATACCAACAGCATCACCGCCAATAAGTTTTAAATAACGGTATTCTGCTCGAGTTTCTAATTGTGGGCCAACAACAGCTACGTAAACACCTTTGTGTAAACTAATGTTTTCGCCTTGAGCTATTTCTACTAATTTTTTACTCATATCCTTATCATAAGGACAACTCATATCTACAAAGCGTTCGCCAAATTGCGAAACACCCAAAAACGCCAACGGAGAATCCCCTTGTAAATTGATGTGGTCGTCGATGAGCATGAGTTCTCCTTTCTTATAGTTGAGGTTAATCGCTCCAGAAGCATTAGAAATAAGTAGTTTTTTGATACCTAAACGATGCATAATACGAATAGGGAAGGTCACATCTTGCAAGCTATAACCTTCATAATAATGAAATCTACCTTGCATAATGATTACTTTTTTGCCCATGAGATTTCCGTAAATAAGCTTTCCTTTATGGAATTCTACAGTTGCAGTAGGAAAGTGTGGAATGTGGTTATAACTTACTTCTTCGATAACCTCTACTTCTTCGATAAGTTTTCCGAGCCCGGTTCCTAAAACAATTCCTATTTCTGGGTCTTTAAAGCCTTTTTCTTGAAGGTATTTGGTAGTTTGTTTGACGTGAAGCATGTTCAAATTTTTTAGTCTAAATATACTGACATTCTAATTTTTTTAGCAAGCGATATTTAAATAAAATGAAAAGTTCTTTTTTAAGAAATCATCAGTAAATCATTTAGAATAATATATTTTGATTTAACTTTAGAAGTATAAATGGAAAGAAAAATCAATCATATACTATCTGGTTTCTATAAAAGAACAAAATTAATTGGTCTTTTGGTTTTTATTGGAGTAGTGGTATTGTTTTCATTTATACTATACCAAGATTATAATTTAAGCTTAGAGGAAGAAAAGCGAAGAGAAAAAAATACGATTACTTCGATCAAACAAAATGTAGATTACGCGCTAAAAAATAGTTATGTAGCCGCACTTACCTTAGCGCTTACCATAAATGATGAAGGAAATCCTGTTAACTTTGAAGAAGTAGCACAAAAAATTCTAAGCTCCAGTGTCGCGATTAATAGTGTGCAGTTAGTAGAGAAAGGTGTGGTTTTGTACGTCCCTGATATAGGTTGACCACTAAAGTCAATTTATATGAAAGCTAATTTAAAATTAATCAAGAAACAACGTAAGTTTTCCGAAGCATTT
>NZ_QKQV01000034.1 GCF_003233725.1 Mesonia sp. K7 | reverse complement strand
TGAACTTCCCTGAATAGAGTTGACCGTTATTAAACATTTATTTCATTATTAAAAATAGTAATTGTTTTTTGATGAAAAGTACTTTTCATCAAAAACTGATTTTCAAACTCCATAGGGCTTATTTTCCCAATATTATCGTGCGGTCTTACTGTATTGTAATGATCGACCGCTTTTTTCACCATTCGCTTTAGCTCGTCAAAGCTTTTAGGTTTCCAATACTCGATGTAATCGTTTTTGATGGTTCTGTTGATACGTTCTGCATAGGCATTGTCTTGTGCTGTTTTTGCCATGCTTATCTCGCATCCTTTATCTTTTAAAAGCTTTACGTACTCCCTATAAATATATTGGCTTCCTCTGTCGGAATGGTGTATCTTGGGAGCTTTGTTTTCTTTCATCGCCATCTTCAATGCGCTTACATTTGCCTGTGCCCTCATATGGTCTGATACTTGATAACCTACTATTTTCTTGGTGTAAACATCTATGATAAATACGGCGTAATAATACTTTTCACCAACACGGATGTAGGTAATATCAGATTGCCAAATTACACAGGGAGCACTTACTTCCATCCCTTTGATAAGGTTTGGATAATATGCTTGGGATGAATAGGTTGTCCTTCTAAAGTTTTTCTTCCGTTTTAAACGGTAGCCCAATTCCATAAAAGTCTCCACAAAGCGATCCCTGCCTACAAAATCAGGGCGCAAGGTATGGTACATCTTCTCAACCCCACAACCGGGATGTTCCGCTCTTAACTGGTCTGCCTCTACAATCAGGTCAACCATCTTTTGATTAAAGACCGTTTGGCGCTTGGCGTATTGATGAACAGCCTGTTTGCTGATGCCTATGGTTTCATATAGTTCGTTCATAGAGAAACTCATTTTCCTTTGGCTGTTACGGAACCAATCGATAGTGGGGTGTTGGAGTTTTTTTTGATATCGATATTCAGTTCGTCCTTGGCGATATCGATCATTTTCTCCAGGTAATCGATCTGTATTTGCTTTTGTCCCACTGCACGTTCAAGCTCCATGACCTTCTTCTCCAGTTCTTTTAATTTTTGTGTGCTACTGTCTTTCATCTCTACTATGCGTTGGCCTTTTTCGTTGACTTGGGAGTATTTGTATATCCAACGGTAAATAATTTGCCCTTTAATTTTATGTAACCGTTCTAATTGAATCACGCTAAATTTACCACTTTCAAAATCATTTACAATTGATTTTTTAAATGCTTCGGAAAACTTACGTTGTTTCTTGATTAATTTTAAATTAGCTTTCATATAAATTGACTTTAGTGGTCAAC
>NZ_QKQV01000033.1 GCF_003233725.1 Mesonia sp. K7 | reverse complement strand
TTATACTGATATAGGTTGACTCTTTTTTGATAGCTATATTTTAATATTTAGATGTTGAGTTGGTGTAAATTTACATTATTTTTTCGATAGGATTTGTATTTGATGTTGGGGTTAAGATGCACTTCGGCCGGTTTTCTCAAGTTAAGGCTAAAATGTGTTCTCAGGTTATTGTAAATATATACTGCTTGTTGAGTTAACTTTTGAGCTAATTCAGTGCTTTTAATAGTTTGTTTTAGACCGTATTCGTGTTTTAGCGTTCTGTTGATTCTTTCAGCAACAGCGTTTTCGTAAGGATCGTACTGTTCGGTCATACTCATTGTGATATTGTTACTTTCCGCAAACTGTGTGTATTTAGGGTTGCAGTACTGAAAGCCTCTATCAGAATGGTGAATGAGTTTTAGATTAGGATATTTTCTGTTTTTAATGGCCATATCGAGCGCTTTTTTGCAAAGAGATGTTCTCATATGGTTATCGAGATTATATCCCATAATTTGCTTGGAATATGCGTCTGTAACTAAAGCTAGGTAGTTGTGTCCTTTTTCAGTTTTAATGTAAGTGATATCACTTACCCATAGTTGTTCGGGTCGAGTAGGAACGTGGTCTTTTACAAGGTTCTTATATTTTTTGTACATATGGTTTGAGTTTGTAGTAGTGATGTAATTTTTAGTTTTCGGAATCAAAAGGTTATTTAGCCTAAGAAACTTATAGAATTTGTCTCTGCCGATTTTGATGTCAGCGTCTATAAAGTTTTGTTTTAGTTCTTTATGTAGCTTAATACCACCCGTTTTAGAGCCTACTTTTTTACGGTAGTCCTTGACCATTTTTATTAGTTTTTGCTGGTCTATTTCTTGTTTTTGTTGTGCTTTGAGTCTTTTGTAGAAGGCTTGTTTAGATATCCCAAAACATCCATAGAGCCATTTTCTTTTATAATAGCCATTTTCTTTCGCTCTATCTCTTTTGCCAATGTTTTGGGCAATGACTTTTTTGACATATCGACCCCTGTAATAAGTTCCATATCAGCGATAATGTCTTGCTGGAAGTCTTTTTGGAACTCCAGTTCCTCGATTTTTTCCTTTAACCTTTTGATTTCATCGTTCTTACTCATACCATTGTTTTGTTGCACTAAGGTACTGTATTTTCTTAACCAATAAGAAATTGTTGTTCTCGGGACATCGTATTTTTTGGAGGCCTGATTGTTAGAAATGTGTCCGGTAAGGATTTGGTCAACGACCAAAAGTTTTGTTTCTAGATTGACTTTTTGGTAGCTTTTTTTTCGCCAGTGTTCATTTTTTGTTTTCATAAGTGACTATAATTAATGGTCTAATTTTTAGTCAACCTATTTCAGGAAAGTTCATT
>NZ_QKQV01000032.1 GCF_003233725.1 Mesonia sp. K7 | reverse complement strand
GTTTCATAACCTTCCTCAGGATTACAGCCCGTGTGCTGGAACTGTACTATGATTTCTGGACCCACGCCAAAAGTAAATTGATCGTATTTATTCAGATCTCCGTCAAAAAATATAATAGGTTCTTCTACCGGTTCTTCCCCTTCCGTGATGACCATTCCATAACAAGCGGTTATATCTTCTCTTTCATAGGGTTTATAATAATTTACAAATTCACTGTTGAAATCAGATTCTTCATCGTGGGAGGTATATTTATCGTGTAACATCCATAAGACCCACTGATTTTCTTCATTTCCTTTTTCATTGTTATGGCTGTCAATGATATCATATAAAAAAGCACTTTCCAAACAGAAGAAAACGGGAAACTCCTGCATATAATCCCCAGTGGATTGTGATAGCCATATTCTGTTTAAAATCTCTACACCTTTAGAATTAGGCTCGCCTCTTAAACCATCATCGGGCTGTTCATTGTCCCCAAAAACAATAAAATGATCATTTGGTAGGGATGTCACCTTTAATAGTTCCTCATTGCTGTATTTATATTTTTGATCAATAGATGAAATCAACTTGCCCTCATAATGCATACTGTTACTCTGTACCTGATGCAGTCCGGACAGATCATCCCTTCCCATACCAAAGATATTATTGTAAAAAATTCCATTGTTTTCCTTTTCCCAAAATACAGTATTGCTTGAATTTTTATAGGAAGTCGAAGAGGAGAGGGTTATTCCATATTTTAACGCCAAGTAGGATTCAACCCGGTTCTTTTCATTGGCACTCAATGGGTACGGAAAGGAAAGGTATTCCGGAAATTTGCCCTTGAAATACTCAACGGGATCTTGGCTTTCTTTGTCCGTGTAATCTTTCCCAATGTATATATAGGTTTCTCCAAGTTCCCCATAACTTTTGAATTTTCTGTCAATATCAAATTGGTTCCAGTGGTAATAGTTGACATGTGCATTCTTGACACTGGAGTAATTTCCAACCAGTTTGTTGATATAAGTTTTTTGGTTGGAAATATCAAAATGATTCCGGACAATACTGTCAAAAGAAACAATCAGCGGTTGTTGCTGCTCAAAGCGGTGCCATTGCGTAGTTAGATAGGAAATTTCTGGATTCGGGTCTGTTAACCCGACAAAGAAAATATCCCTTTCCGATACATTTTCAATGGGAACCCGATAGATGAGACATAGTTGGTCCTCGGCATGAATGGAAGGGTTAAAGTTGTAGAGTGAAGGTTGGTGGTCTCCACAATCATTTAAGGTAATTTCAGTTTCAGCAAAGTTTAGGTATTGGTTATTGGTAATATCGAGCGAGTCTGCCTTATACCATACTTCGGCGCCCGTAACACCACCAGGGTAAGTTTGTGCATAGATGGATAATGATGTAATGATGGTCATTACACCCAACAAAAGGAGT
>NZ_QKQV01000031.1 GCF_003233725.1 Mesonia sp. K7 | reverse complement strand
GTCAGTTTTTGATTCCTTAAAATCTCTCCTTTTTTGATAAGATCGTATTCTTCTAATTCTGTCTCTTCGGTGCTGCCGATTAGCTTTTGCTCTTGCACAGCATAAGAAAAACTATATTAAATTATAGCGACAAGTATTCTGTACCTTTATCTAGGATAAGAAATTTTAAATCATATTAAATATGTAATCTAACTCAAAGGGTGTTGTTATCCAGACATCTAAATTTAAAAAGTATATATTTGTTTTGATATAATGAGTTGGCAGTAATTAGAACCCGTACTTTTTCTTAATATATGGTTCAATGGTAGTAGCTGTAGTGATAGTTATGTGAATGGATTTTAAATCACTTGAACTAATATTTCCAACAGCTCTTTCAGGATTTTTTTTCAAAAACTCAACAACTGTATCAATCGAAAACTCTCTTACTTTTGAACAGTCAACAAAACTATCTTTTTCAAGAAAAGGGTTATTTGCTTTGTCTATTTTTAAATGTAAAGATTTTAAATATGAATTATAAGCAACATTTGGATTGGCTTCTGAATTAATAACAACATAAGCTATATCCTCTTCTGCATTATCTTTAGCAACTACAATTATGTATTTATCATAATTAACAGTAAAGTCAGGAATTTTAATCAAGATTGCACTACCTAAATCTATATTTCTTTTGGCAAACTGATTTTTTAAATCATCTGGAAAGAAATCCCCTAAACTCATATTAGA
This sequence comes from Mesonia sp. K7, assembly GCF_003233725.1. Lineage (GTDB taxonomy): Bacteria > Bacteroidota > Bacteroidia > Flavobacteriales > Flavobacteriaceae > Mesonia. Next base: position 791 of record NZ_QKQV01000031.1, on the reverse strand, counting down.
TTAACTCTAAATTATCATTAGTTTTCTGCATACTAATGAACTTGAGTAAACTTTCATCTGCACCAACCGCTTTAGCCATATCAATATAATTGATATTCCAAACTGCTTTATTGTATGCGTAATCGTGAGATTTATCAGTTAATGTCGGAAAATCTAAATCTTTATTTTCTTCTATTGCCTCTTTTAGACATTCTAAATCACTTTCTGACAAATAATCTAAATTTGGCTCTGCTAAAGATTTCACAAAGTACCTGTGATATTTAGCAACTACTTCTTCCAACCCTTGAATATTTTCATCAACAACATTTTTGACAAATGAAGGAACTGGACCATATTCCATTTTAACATATGTATCACCAAAAATTGGTCTTCCATACTTTAAAAGATGCTTTTGATCAGCGAAATAAAGAATTTTATAAGTCTTGTGAGTATCAGCCTTTTCAAGATTATTTACTACAAATAAAAGGCTATTAACAGCTTTTTCTTTATGTAAATTAAAGTCTCTCATATTTTAGTAAGTTATTCATTTTATGCGAAATGAACGTAGCAAAGTTACAAAAAAATAACTACTGCCAACAATGTATATAAAAAATAGCTAAATCTGTGCCAAAATTAATTTGTATCGCTTATTAAATAACGTTATTTTAGTCGGAAAAGTATGCAGCTACTTACACGCTACTTTTCATATACAAAACCGTTGCCAGCAATATGAACAATGAACTTTCCTGAAATAGGTTGACTAAAAATTAGACCATTAATTATAGTCACTTATGAAAACAAAAAATGAACAC
>NZ_QKQV01000030.1 GCF_003233725.1 Mesonia sp. K7 | reverse complement strand
AATGTAAATTTACACCAACTCAACATCTAAATATTAAAATATAGCTATCAAAAAAGAGTCAACCTATATCAGTATAACACATCAACAACAAAATGGGAATGACAGATGCACCTGAAAAGTGCTTTATAACAAACGAACCGACAACTAATTTACCGTCATCTTTAGATGGCATTGAATATTCCGTGGATTACTATGGAAATAAACTAAATTTTACTTTTCATTGGAATCACAAAAATTCCCCGTTTGTAGAGAATAATAAATACATACTTCTTGGATTAATAGCCAATCAAAAATTTATTCCTAATCGAAAACATTTCTTAGACAATAATGAATTGGAAAAAATAATTAAAACAGCTAATGTCCCTAACATGCCAAGAGCCAAATTGGACAACTTATTACTCAAATTGTATGAAATTCAAGATAGAGAAGGGAATGTTGTAAGCTTCCATAGTAAAGATACTGTTGAATATTTTGCTATTACATGCTACTTGAAAAACTATACAGAATTTATATTCTATTTGAAAGCTTTAGTAGAAATGGGATATATAACAGCTAAATTTACTCAAACAAAAGATGGAGATTTTTTTGATGATTTATCTCTAACTTTTAAAGGCTTTGAACAAGTGGTCTCTTTACAAGAAAATGGTGAAAAATCTAAGAATTGTTTTATTGCAATGTCATTTTCTGATGATGTAACAGAAATTCGAAAAGCAATTAAAAGTATCGTGGTAGAGACAGGATATCAACCTATACTAGTTGATGAAATTCATTACGATAGTGATGTGACAATTAATGACGCCATAATAAAGAATATTAGAAAAAGTAAATTTCTCATAGCTGATTTTACAAATCAAAAACATGGAGTCTATTTTGAAGCTGGTTTTGCTCTAGGACTAAAGCGTCCAGTAATATATACTTGTTCTAAGGACGATTTTAAAAATACTCATTTTGACACAAATCATTATCCTCATATAGTATATTCTGATTTGAACGACTTAATGGTTAAATTGAAAGATAAGATTGAGGCTTGGATAAATTAAAAAACGTGGTACAACAACGTGTATAATTCATTGCTAGTTATAGCTTACTTACGAAAGTCCTCGTGGACTTTCTATCTGTGATTTATTTGCTAACTTTAGTGCTTAAACCACGCAACGCATCATACACAAACACGTTGCCACACATATGAGAAAAACATTGCTTATTATTATATTCTTTCAGTTCTCGACAGGAGTTTCTTACTCTCAAACGGATTGTGAAAAAATTTTGTCAGAAGAAATTAATTTGACCTTTTCCGAGAAAAGTGATTTGAACACTCTGAATAATACTTTTTCCAAATTAACAGATTGTGGATTGGAACAAATCGATGTTGATTTTTTTGCTAATGGACCTATTTTAGCAACATTATTAGTTCCCTTAATTAGTGAAAATGATAGAAAAGTGACCTACCAGAACTTGTTTGATAAAATAATGGAATTCAAACAAACCTCACAATATGAAAAAGCAATAGAAATTTTTAAGGTTTCAAATGAATTATCTGAAAGAAAAGCTGAATTAAAAAACTGGGAAGAAGATAAAAAACTATTTCAAAGACTTCAGATTCCTAATGAGTATATTAATGAATTCTACGAGTTTTTTAAACAAAATGCTGACTCAACTAAAACATATAAAGAAGTTTTTGAAAACTTCAAGTCCCAAAAAAAACAATTTGACGTACCAATTATTATAAATGACTCGGAAGATTATTCTGGGCTATTTAAAAATCCTGGTGTTTTAAATTATTCAGATGTACTTAATAAAGCGAAAGAAAAAGACAAACCAATCGTTCTTTATTTTAATGGTTACGCCTGCGTTAATGCCCGAAAAATAGAGGAATATGTTTTAAGAAATGATAAGATAATTAAACAATTAACGAATGATTTTATTTTCGTAAATGTTTACGTCGATGATAAAAAACAAATTCCCGAAGAACAATGGACTATCGATAAGCAATCAGGTAAAACGGTTAAAACTGTCGGTATGAAAAACTCTAAATTTCAAATTGATAATTTTCAAAATAATTTATGCCCATATTTTGTAATAATTGATAAGAATGGAAAAAAAATAAAGGAACGAGGTTATACGAGAGATTTAATTGAATTTGAAGAATTTCTAAACATAACGGAATAAATACGTGTGGCAACACCGTATATAACAAATAGCTGCTTCTTTTCTAAATCGTAAATTTTGGTATATTTGGTAAGTCGCCAAATCTTTTGATTTGGCTTTTGAGCTAAAAAAGATAAAAACAAAATACAAAAGTTTTGGCTTGTTGCGAGATTGAAAATTAACTCACAATTTCACGCTACTTGTCATATACAAACACGTTGGGCATAATTTAAACAATGAACTTTCCTGAAATAGGTTGACTAAAAATTAGACCATTAATTATAGTCACTTATGAAAACAAAAAATGAACAC